>CAVXNQ010000018.1:0-446776 GCA_963763205.1 uncultured delta proteobacterium
GCCGTATCGCCTCGCTTAGCCTGCGGTCGCCGTCCTGCTCGACTGCCCCCGCTACCTGCCGCGGCCCTTCAAGGTTGCCGAACACCGCTTTACCCAGCTCGATCTCTTTCGCGAGTGACGCCTCACCCCGTACCAATTCCCATCAAAACCCTCTCGTCCGGGATCGCCTCGCCCGCCACCGCATGTCCCCAAAACGGCAGGAGCCTCCGGGTCCTGAGACCCCGAGGCTCCTGTTGGCGTGTCGCTTTCCCTCTCCGGCCGGAGCATCGCCTCCGGAAACCGCCGTCAGGAATGATAGACGCTGGCCAGGTTGACGGCCATGTAGTCAGGCTGCCGGCAGCCGACCATCTCCAGAAAACCCGGCAGCGAGAGGTTCTCCGTCTCGGGAAATTCCTCTACCTGCAGCCTGCTCAGACCGAGAAACTTTTCGCTGAGCCGGTAGATGTCCGCCTCCTCCGCCTCCCCGCTGAGCACATGGTCATGGAGGAGAAACCGGAGGGAGCCCATTTTCAGCGTCCGCTCCTGGTGCTCCCGGCGCTTGCGAGCGTTTCCTTCGAAACGTCCGGGATGGTAGTCCATGATCCCCCGGATGTCCTTCAGTGCCAGGTGCACTGCATTCAAGGTGGCGCAGGTCTTCTGGGTGTTGTCGCGCAGGGCGTAGAATTCGGCCTCGGTGAGATAGATCCTGCCGGGGCGGTGCAGATGCTCGCGGGCGCCGTGGGTGGCGCCCGACCGGTCGTTGCAGAGGTCGGCAAGGGTCATTCCGTAAGGGCCCCCTTCCACTTCCGGCATGCTGACCGTTCCGATGATGGCGTAAAACTGGTCGCCGGGAAAGATGACGAGTTTGCGGCCGTTTTCCATGGTAGCGGTCTCCTGCAGGACCCTCGCATTAAGAAACGTCGCAGCCTGTCCCCGGCCAACAAGCAGCGCTGTCATTTGCTGCCTCAGTATTAAATGGCTCCTGCCGGTTCCCTTTCCGGGGGACTTTGCTGCCGCTCTTCCCGCGACTTTCCTGGTCCAGGTTGGTATACTGACCTGTTTCTATCCCATGAAAAAATACATGTCAATTTTAAATTCCGGCCGTCGCGAGTTCCGAGGGGCCGGCGGACAAATCCGGCGCCGGCGGATTTTCCGTTCTGGCCTGCTGGACCCCGCCTCCCTGGAGGCGGTCGACGAGGGGCCGGATCGACTGTTCGAAGTCGGCCAGCTGTTTTTTGGCAATCGGCGCCGCCGCCGCGCTCTTGATCTTGGTGGGGTTGATCGGCTCGCCGTTCTTGCGCATCCGGAAGCAGAGATGGGGGCCGGTGGCCAGGCCGGTGGCGCCGACGTAGCCGATCACCTGCCCCTGGCTGACCCGTCGGTTATGCTTCATCCCCTTGGCGAAGCGGCACATGTGCAGATAGATCGAGACGTAGCCGTTGCTGTGGCGGATCTTGATGTAAGTTGCCGTTGAAGCGGTTGTAGCCGATGTCGTAGATGGTGCCGTCGCCGACGGTCTTGATCGGAGTGCCGACCGGAGCGGCGTAGTCGATGGCCGGATGCGCCTTCCAGGTTCTGGTGATGGGATGGAAGCGGTGCATCGAGTAGCCGGAGGAGATCCGGGTGAAGGCCAGTGGCGCGCGCAAAAAGGCCTTGCGCAGGCTGTTGCCGTCGGCGTCGTAGTAGGCGGGCGGGTTATCGCCGTCGCTGTAGAGGAAGGCCTTGTAGGTTTCGCCCTGGTTGGTGAATTCGGCGGCGAGGATGCGCCCGTAGCCGGCCAGCTTGCCGTCCCGGTAGCGTTTTTCGAGCACCACCCGGAAGGAATCCCCGGCGCGGATGTCGCGGATGAAGTCGATGTCCCAGCCGAAGATGTCGGCCAGGGACATGGCCAGTTCGCCGCTCTCGCCGATGCTTTCGACGCTTTCGAAGAGGCTGGAGGTGATCTCGCCGCGGACGAATGCGGTCTTCACCGTATAGGGAATGGCGACCCGCGAAACGTCGAAGCCCGCTTCTCCCTTGCTGATCAGCAGCTGGTCGCTGCGGTCGATGTCGAAGAGGAGCTTCTCGAAGGCCCCGTTGCTGAGGCAGATTTGATAAGGCTCGCCCGGCGCAGATGCCGGAAAGGGGGAAGACCTTGCGGCTCGCGGCGGCAAGCTGCTGGATTTCCTGGGGGGAAAGATAGGAACCCAGCAGCCCGGTCACGGTGTCGCCGGAGTTGAACTCGCCCTTGACGACCTCTTGCGGATCTCGCGGGGGCGGCGGCGGCGCGGCTGGGTCTGGGGGCGCGGTGCGGGCTTCCGAGGCGGTGACGGTGCCCCGGCCGTGGAGCATCAGGCCCCCGAGGGCCACGGCCAGGACCGGCAGCAGGAGCAGGAGGCGCCGGGAACGGCGCGCCGGGGCGGCGTCGGTTCGAAGGGGGGGATTGAAATCCTCTTTCATTACTTTTGCTCTCTGAAAATTCTCTGGGAACAGATTTAGCGGGAGGCAGCGTGGGCGACGCCAGGTTGCGCCGGATTACGGTCTCGATCGCCAGAAACCTGGGCGCACGCCTTATCCCTTCGGGGGTGTGCCAAGGGCGTTGCCGAGGGGTGGGGGCGACGGATGGATCCCGGGGCCGCCTGCAGAAAAAATTACCGGGGCGGGGCGCGGCTGCGCAGGAGCGAGGCGGTTCTGACCGCTGGCGGGGCCAGAACCTGAAGGACGAACAAGAGCGGGAGAGCTGGCAGGATGAGCGTTGCCAGGGTGGGGCAGGCCGGGGCTGTGGCATCGGCGTGGTGGACGAAGGCGCAGACGGCGCAGTCCGGGTGGTCGGCGAGGTCGTGGTGGTGGTGGAAGCTGCCGAGGACAGCAACCAGAAGCAGCAGCGTGGCCAGGCAAAGCGCGAGGCGTTCGCGCCCGATCCTGGAGCTGGAATGGGATGGCTTGGTGGGATGAGCCGGGTTCATGGCTGATCAGTAGAACTTATTTTCCGATCTGTGTCAAATCTTCAGTCCAGGGCCTTCATCCGGCGAGCCGGTCGAGGAACGCCCCCACCTTCGGCGTGAACTTCTCCGGTTCGACCAGGAAGGAGTCGTGGCCGTAGTCGGAGTCGATGAGGTGGTAGGCAACCTCCTTGCCGAGCCTTTCGAGGACCCGCACCACCTCTTCGGTCTGGCCCGGCGGGTAGAGCCAGTCCGAGGTGAAGGCGAACCAGAGCGAGGGGCAGTGGAGGTGGGAGAGGGCGTCCTCCAGGCCGTCGAAGTTCCAGGCGACGTCGTAGAGGTCGAGGGCCTTGGCCAGGTAGAGGAAGCTGTTGGTGTCGAAGCGGTCGACGAAGTTCTGGCCGTTGTACTTGAGGTAGCGCTCCACCTCGAATTGGCCGAAGAAGTCGAACTGGCCGTCGCGCAGCGAGTAGCGGCGGCCGAACTTGAGGTGCATCGAGGCGTCGGAGAGGAAGGAGATGTGTCCCACGGCGCGGGCCAGGGCCAGCCCGTCGGCGGGGGGATGCTCGGGCTTGTAGTTCCCCTTGCGCCACAGCGGGTCGTTGTAGATCGCCTGGCGGGCCAGGGCGTTGAGCGCGATGGCCATCGGCGAGGTGCGACCGGTGCCGGCGATGGGGACGATCGAGCGCACCACCTGCGGGTAGAGAATCCCCCACTCCAGGGCCTGCATCGCACCCATGCTGCCGCCGATGACGGTCAGCAGCGAGTCGATGCCGAGGCGGTCGAGGAGCAGCTTTTGCGCGCGCACCATATCGCGCACCATCAGCACCGGGAAGGAGAGGTTGTAGGGCCTGCCGGTGCGCGGGTTGATGCTGGCCGGGCCGGTAGAACCCTTGCAGGAGCCGATGACGTTGGAGCTGATAACGAAGTAGCGTTCGGTATCGAGGAGCTTGCCCGGGCCGATCATGTCGTCCCACCACCCCGGCTTGCGGTCCTCAAGGCTGTGGCGGCCGGCGGCGTGGGCGTCCCCGGTCCAGGCGTGGCAGACCAGGATCGCGTTCGACTTGGCGGCGTTGAGTTCGCCGTAGGTCTCGTAGGCGAGAGTCAGCGGCCCGAGCAGGCGGCCGCTTTCCAGCTGCAGCTCGGTGTCGAAGTGGGCGTATTCGGTTTTGACGATGCCGGCGGAATTGGTCAATGTCATCCTGTTCGGAAACGATCTCATCGCCCGGCGCTCACTCAAGACGCAAAAAAAAGGCCCCTTCCCGAAAAAGATGGGAAGGGGCCTTGAGATGCCGGGTGTGCGCGGCGGATCGTTCGGGCTCCGTCCTCATCTCGCCAACTTTCGCCCCTGGGGGCATCGGTCGGCAGGAATTAGCACCTGGCGCCCGCCTCAGCCTTGGCGGCGGCGGACCGGTTGCTGTGGTTTCACAGGGCCTGTCCCTCCACCACTCTTGATAAAGACGCTGCTATGCGGTTGTAAGGCCGAACTCTAGCGGAACGGGGCGTCCTTGTCAATCGCCTTGCATCGCCCTGGCTCAGGCCAGCGCCTGCTCCAGGTCCTCCCAGAGATCCTCGACGTCCTCGATGCCGGCGGAGATGCGCACCAGCGACTCGCGCAGGCCGAGGCGCTGTTTGTCGGCGGCGGGGAGTGGCGGCGTGGGACATGCTCCAGCAGTGGGTGAGGATCGTCTCCACGCCGCCGAGGCTGGGGGCGATGATCGGCAGCTTCAGGCGCCGCAGCAGCGGCGGGATCGCGGAGGTTTCCTTGAGTTCGAAGGAGAGGATCGCCCCGGCGCCGGAGGCCTGGGCAAAGTGGGTTTCGCGGCCGGGGAAGTCGGGGAGCCCGGGATAGAGGACCCGGCCTACCGCCGGGTGGCCGGCGAGGCGTTCGGCCAGGACCCGGGCGTTCTCCTGGGAGGCCTCGAGGCGCAGTTTGAGGGTCTTGATCCCCCGCGAGAGGAGGAAGCAGTCGAAGGGGGAGAGGACCGCGCCGAAGGCGTTCTGGAAGAATTTCAGCCGTCGCCCCAGCTCCGGCTCTGCCACCGTCACCAGGCCCGCCATCAGATCCGAATGGCCGCCGAGAAACTTGGTGGCGCTGTGGATGACGACGTCGATGCCGAGCTCCAGTGGCCGCTGCAGGAGCGGGGTCATGAAGGTGTTGTCGAGCAGGGTCAAAAGGCCGCGCTCCCTGGCCAGCGCCGCCACCGCCCTGAGGTCGGTGATCTTGAACAGCGGGTTGGAGGGGGTCTCGAGGAAGATGGCGCGGGTCGCCGGCCGGATGGCCGCGGCCACGGCTTCGAGGTCGCAGGTGTCGACGAAGCTGACCGCGACGCCGTTCTGGGGCAGGACCCGGGTGAGGTAGCGCCAGCTGCCGCCGTAGAGGTCCTCGGGGGCGATCAGGTGGTCGCCGCTCTTCAGCAGCGCCAGGGCGCTGCCGACGGCCGCCATGCCGGTGGCGTAGGCGAAGCCGCTGCACCCCCCTTCGAGTAGGGCGATCGCCTCCTCCACCTGCTGCCGGCTCGGGTTGCCGCTGCGCGAATAGTCGAACTCACCGGGCTGGCCGCCGGGGTGATGGTAGGTGGAGGCCGGGTAGATCGGCACCACCGCGGCTCCGGTGGCCGGATCGCGGTCGGTTCCTTGGTGGACCAAGACCGTTGCTGGACGCAACGGTCTTGTCCTTTGTCCTTTGTCATTTGTCATTTGTTGTGATCTTTCGTTCCGTGGTTAACGATTTTGCCAATGACCAATGACCAATGACTATCCTAGCGCCTGTTCCAGATCAGCGATGATATCACGGGCGCTCTCGATCCCCACCGACAAACGCAGCAGGGAGTCGCAGATCCCCAGGCGCTGCCGTTCCGGTTCGGGGATATCGCCATGGGTCTGCACCGCCGGCAGGGTGAGGAGCGATTCGACCCCGCCGAGGCTCTCGGCAAAGGAGATCAGCCGGATGCGCTCCAGCAACTGCCGTGCGGTTTCCGGAGTGTCGACGCGGAAGGAGAGCATGCCGCCGAAGCCGGAGGCCTGGCGTTTCGAGAGTTCGTGGCCGGGGTGATTTTCCAGCCCCGGGTAGTAGACGCTGGTGACCTTCGGCTGATCCCGCAGCCAGCGGGCGACCTCCAAGGCGTTGGCACAGTGGCGCTCGAGGCGCAGGGCGAGGGTCTTCAGCGAGCGCAGCAGCAGCCAGCAGTCCTGGGGCGGAAGAATGCCGCCGGTGGAGTTCTGGAGGAAGTAGAGGCGCTCCCCCAGTTCGGCGGTGCGGGCGACCAGGGCTCCGGCGCAGAGGTCATTGTGGCCGCCGAAGTACTTGGTCGCCGAGTAGACGGTGACGTCGGCGCCGAAGTCGAAGGGGCGCTGCAGCACCGGGGTGAGGAAGGTGTTGTCGACGATGAAGAGCAGGCCGCGCGTTCGACAGATCTCCCCCAGCGCCGCCAGGTCGGCGACGCCAAGCAAGGGATTGCCGGGCGTTTCGACCAGCAGCGCCTTCGTCTGCGGGGTGACGGCCGCGGCGACGGCGGCGCTGTCGGTGGTGTCGACGTAGTCGGCAGCCAGGCCGAGCTTGGCAAAGATCTGTTCCAGGACCCGGTAGGTGCCGCCGTAGAGGTCCTGGGAGACCAGCAGGTGGTCGCCGGCACTGAAGTGGAGAAAGAGCGTGGTCAGCGCCGCCATCCCCGAGGCGAAAGCCAGCCCCCTGGCGCCCCCCTCGAGATCGGCGAAGGCCTCTTCGAGGAGTTGGCGGGTCGGGTTGCCGGAGCGGGTGTAGTCGAAACCGGTGCTCTGTCCGACCCCGGGGTGGCGGTAGGTGGCGCTGGGGTAGATGGGAAAACTGATCCCCCCGGTCTTCGCGTCGCGGCCCACGCCGATCTGTACCAGTCGGCTCTCCCGGCTCCAATGGTTCTGCTTCTGCTGCTGGTTCATGGCATCATCCCCTTGCGGTGACGGGGCGCAAAAATCCCCTTCTCATGATGGGGATGAGAAGGGGCTTCGCGGGACCGCTTGGAGAACGGCGCATCCGTGAAGCACCGTCCTCATCTTTCCCGCCTGAGCCCTTTTGGGCTTCGGCGAGCAGGATTTAGCACCTGGCATCCGCACCCTGCGGATCGGTTGCTGTGGCATCGTCGGGCCTGTCCCTCCGCCACTCTCGATAAGAACGCTGCCGCGTTATGTTGACGGTTAGCCTAAAGAACGCACCGCCCCTTGTCAACCCACTTCGTAAAGAACCCTCTGTACCCCTCAGACGATCCCCTCGAAGAGGATGCTGGAGAGGTAGCGTTCGCCCGAGTCGGGAAGGATGACGACGATCGTCTTCCCCTGGAATTCGGGCTGCCGGGCCAGGCGGATCGCCGCCGCGGCGGCGGCCCCGCAGGAGATCCCGGAGAGGATCCCCTCCTTGAGGGCGAGCTCGCGGGCGGTTTCGAGGGACTCGTCGTTGCTGACCTGTTCGACCCGGTCGACCACCGACAGGTCGAGGGTGTCGGGGATGAAGCCGGCGCCGATCCCCTGGATCTTGTGCGGTCCCGGGCGCAGCTCCTCGCCGGCCAGATACTGGGTGATCACCGGGCTGTCGGTCGGCTCCACCGCCACCGAGAGGATATTCTTGCCCCGGGTCTGCTTGATATAGCGGGAGATGCCGGTGATGGTGCCGCCGGTGCCGACCCCGGAGACCAGCACGTCGACCGCGCCGTCGGTGTCGTCCCAGATCTCCGGCCCGGTGGTCTGCTCGTGGATCGCCGGGTTCGCCGGGTTCTTGAACTGGTGCAGCAGCACGTAGCGGTTCGGGTCGCTGGCCGCCAGCTCCTCGGCGGCGGCGATGGCGCCGGCCATCCCCTTGGCCCCGGGGGTGAGGACCAGGTTGGCGCCGAAGGCCTTGAGGACCTTGCGCCGCTCCAGGCTCATCGTCTCGGGCATGGTCAGGGTGATGGGAATGCCGCGGGCGGCGGCGACGAAGGCGAGGGCGATGCCGGTGTTGCCGCTGGTCGGCTCGACCATCTCCTTGCCCGGGCCGAGCAGCCCTTTCTTCTCGGCGTCCCAGACCATCGAGGCGCCGATCCGGCACTTGACCGAATAGGCCGGGTTGCGCCCCTCGATCTTGCCGAGGATGGTGGTGCCGGCCGGTGCCAGGCGGTGCAGGCGCACCAGCGGGGTGCGGCCGATGGAGAGGGAGTTGTCGGCGTAGATGCGGCTCATGGTCAGGCTCCTTTCTTTACCGGGCAGGCGGTCTGGCGGGAAATCTCCGCCGTCAGTTGAGAGAAGGTCAATTCCTCGGCAACTTTGGTGCCGAGTCCTTCGGCATTGCGGCGATAGAGATCGAAACGGGGCTGGCGCCCGCCGTCCTGGTCCTTGACCAGCTTGCTGGTGACGATGCCGACCGCCGCCAGCTGGGGCTGGGAGCAGGAGTTGGGGCAGCCGGAGATGGCCCAGCTCAGCTGCTGCTGGTGGCCGTCGAAGCCCTGGAGCAACTGGCGAGCGATGTCGCGGGTGGCGGAAAGGCCCATGCGGCATTCGTGGCTGCCGGGACAGACCCGGAAGGCCGCCTGCTGCTCGGGGGACTTGCCGTCGAAGCCAGTCGTGGCCAGGTCCCGCGCCAGCTCCCGGCGCGCCTCGGCCGAGGCCGGCAGAAAAGCCACGTCCTGTTCGGCGGTGATCAGCAGGGTGCCGGCCGCCCAGCGCCGGGCCGCGATCGCCAGCTGTCGGAACTGGGCGACGCTGAGTTCGCCGGCGAAGACCCGGGCGAAGAGCGGCTCGCTGTCGTGGACCTCCGTCGGCGTCAGGGTCTCGCCGAGCCCGCTGGCGAGCGGGGCCGGTGGCAGCTCGCCGGTTTCCGCCCGCAGCAGGTCGCGGAAGGCCGCCTCGCCGATCTGCGCCAGCACGTACTTGAGGCGTCGTCCCGCGGGCGCCTGCTGGTGGAAGACGCGGACCACGCCCTCGATGAGGGGGATCAGGCGGCTTTCGGCGACCCGGCCCGCGAGCAGAAAGCCGGGCCGCGGTTCCCGGCCCAGGCCACCGGCGCACCAGACGTCCCACAGCGGCCGCTGCTCCTTGAGTCCGGCGAAGACCAGGCCGATGTCCTGGATCAGGTGCCGGCCCTGCTCGGCATCGCCGTCGACGCCGATCTTGAATTTCTTCGGCAGCCCCTCGAACCAGGGATTGCCGACAAAGTGGCGGTGCAGGCGGCGCGTCAGCGCCTGGCAGTGTCCGTAGTGGGCGCGGCCGGTGGTGCTGCAGGAGATGCCGCGTACCGCGCCGCCGCAGGCGCCCCGGCCGGTCAGGCCGACGGCGGCCATGCCGCGGTTGAGGGCGGCGAGATCGCTCCCCGCGACGTCGTGCAGCTCGATGCTGCCGCGGGTGGTCAGGTGCAGGCGGCCGCCGGCGAAGAGCTCCGCCAGTTCGGCGACCTTGAGGGCCTGCTCGCTGGAGAGGGCGCCGGCCGGCACCTTGATGCGCTGCATGAAGCGGTCGGTTTCGCGTTGCTGGTAGATGCCGTCGAGGCGCAGCTGGTGGGGATCGAAGGTCATGGTTCAGGCTCCTTGACGGCACTCCGGTGGGGCTGCCGAGCGGGGCCAGCTGCCGTGGGAAAAGACTAACAGAAAAATTTCGCCGGGGATTCATTAATCCGCCTCAGGAAAAAAGTTGCTGGGCGACGCGCTCGGCGACGGCGGGGGTGACCGCCTCACCGATAACCAGGTGCGGGGCCAGGGGGGCTTCGAAAGCCGCGTCGCCGCCGATATGGATTTCCCGGCTGGCGTCCGGCTCAAGGGCGTCGATGGCCCGCTGGCGCTCGCTGCGCAGCGGCGCGCAAAGCGGGACGAGGACGATCAGCCCGGCGTCGACCAGCAGCCGGGCGTCGGCGCCGAGCCGGGCCAGTCCACCGTCGGTTTCCTCCGGTCCCCGCGCGGCGTGCCGTTCGGGGCTCAGCAGGGCGACGTGGCGGCCCAGGGCGTGGAGCTTCTTCGCCACCAGGGAGGCCAGCTGCAGGGCCGGTTCCGGATCGGCGGCGCTGAACCAGACGACGCCGGGCGTCTGCCCCTTGAGCCGGGCGAGGGTCGTCCGGTCGAGTTCGACCCGCGCCCAGTCGTCGCCGGCCGCGGCCAGCAGCGGCTGGTGGATCATTCCCGCCGCCACCGTGGCATTGGTCAGGCGGTCGATGAGGATGAAGTTGCCGGTGCCGCGGTTCTCCCGGTAGGAATCGAAGGCGATCGGCCGGTCGAGGCTGAAGCGGCAGACCCCCACTTCGTTGAGGGCCAGGCCGGTGCAGTCCTCTTTCTGCAGGGTGTTGACGTTGATTTTGAACCGGGTTTCGGTGACCCGGGCGGGAGCGGTGGCGCTGCCGGCCTTGAGCAGGTAGCTGCGCCCCGGCGCCAGCGCCTCTTCGTGCAGCCAGGCCAGCTTGGCCTCGAAACGGTCGGCGTAATAGGGGCGCTCATCGGCGGCGGCCAGGGTCTCGCCGCGGCTGATGTCGATCTCGTCCTCCAGGGTCAGGGTCACCGCCTGGCCGGCAACCGCCTCCTCCAGGTCGCCGTCCATGGTGACGATGCGGGCCACCCGGCTGGCCTGTCCGGAGGCGGTGACCGCCACCCGGTCCCCCGGGCGCACCGCCCCCGAGGCGATGGTGCCGCAGAAGCCGCGGAAATCGAGGTTGGGACGGTTGACCCACTGCACCCGCATCCGAAACGGCTTGCGCGATCGCGGTGTCGGCCACCTCGACGCTCTCCAGGAATTCCAGCAGGGCCGGCCCCTGGTACCAGGGGGTGTTGCTGCTGCGTTCCAGGACGTTGTCGCCGTTCAGGGCGGAGATCGGGATGGCGGCGATCTTATCGAAGCCGAGGCTGGCGGCGAAGGCCTGGTAGTCGTCGCGAATGGACGCGAAGCGCTCGGCGCTGTAGTCGACCAGGTCCATCTTGTTGATCGCCAGCACCACATGGCGGATGCCGACCAGCGAGACCAGGTAGCTGTGGCGCCGGGTCTGGGTCAGGATCCCCTTGCGGGCGTCGATGAGGATCACCGCCACCTGCGCGGTGGAGGCGCCGGTGACCATGTTGCGGGTGTACTGCTCGTGCCCGGGGGTGTCGGCGACGATGAACTTGCGCTTGTCGGTGGAGAAGAAGCGGTAGGCGACGTCGATGGTGATCCCCTGTTCGCGCTCGGCCTGCAGGCCGTCGAGGAGCAGGGCGTAGTCGATCTGCTCCCCTTGGGTGCCGACCCGCTTGCTGTCCGCCTCCAGTGCCGCCAGCTGGTCTTCGAAGATCAGCTTCGAATCCCAGAGCATCCGGCCGATCAGGGTGCTCTTGCCGTCGTCGACGCTGCCGCAGGTGATGAAGCGCAGCAGCCCCTTCTCTTCCTGGCTCTTCAGGTAGGCGTGGATGTCAGTGGCGATCAGTTCGGATTGATGGGACATTGCGAAAACTCCGTTATTCCGGAAATTATGAATGTTTGAATTTCGAATTTTGAATTGAATTCAAAACTTTAGACATTCAACATTTAAACTTGCTCTTTAGAAGTACCCTTCCTGCTTCTTCTTCTCCATGCTGCCGGCCTGGTCGTGGTCGATGAGCCGTCCCTGGCGCTCGCTGGTGCGGGTCAGCAGCATCTCCTGGATGATCTCCGGCAGGGTCGCGGCGGTCGACTCGACGGCGCCGGTCAAGGGGTAGCAGCCGAGGGTGCGAAAGCGCACCGATTTCATCTCGACCTTCTCCCCAGGATGAAGTTGCAGTCGTTCGTCATCGACCATGATCAGCATGCCGTCGCGCTCTACCACCGGTCGTTCCTTGGCGTAGTAGAGCGGGACAATGGGGATCTGCTCCAGGTAGATGTACTGCCAGACGTCGAGCTCGGTCCAGTTGGAGAGGGGGAAGGCGCGAATGCTCTCCCCGGGTCGCACCCGGGCGTTGTAGATGTTCCACAGCTCGGGGCGCTGGCTCTTCGGGTCCCAGCGATGGGCCGCGTTACGGAAAGAGAAGATCCGTTCCTTGGCCCGCGACTTTTCCTCGTCGCGCCGGGCACCGCCGAAGGCGGCGTCGAACTTGTACTTGTCCAGCGCCTGCTTGAGCCCCTCGGTCTTCATGATGTCGGTGTAGAGGGCGCTGCCGTGGCTGAAGGGGCTGACCCCCTGCTGCACCCCCTCTTCGTTGATATGGATCAACAGGTCGAAGCCGCACTCGCGGGCCATCCGGTCGCGGAACTCGATCATCTCCCGGAATTTCCAGGTGGTGTCGACATGCAGCAGCGGGAAGGGCGGGTGGGCCGGGTAGAAGGCCTTGCGCGCCAGGTGCAGCATCACTGCCGAGTCCTTGCCGATGGAGTAGAGCATCACCGGGTTTTCGAACTCGGCGGCGACCTCGCGGAGGATGTGGATGCTCTCCGCTTCCAACTGGCGCAGGTGGGTCTGTTTGATTTTCATCGTCGGTCCTTTTTCAATCTTCCATATTCGTCCGTGGCGGTTCGATTTCGCTCCGAGGCCAAGGCGGCAAGGTGTGATCGCCGCAGGCGTAGCAGCGCTACGTCGAGGATGAGCACGCCGCAGCCAACGCCGGGATCGGGGCGAAGGCGAACCGCCTAGCGCCGGTGCAGGCCGCACTCCTTGTGCTCCGCATTCTCCCACCACCAGCGCCCGGCCCGCGGCGGCTCGCCCGGCTCCACGGCCCGGGTGCAGGGGGCGCAGCCGATGGAGGCGTAGCCCTGGCGGTAGAGCCGGTTGACCGGCAGCCGCCGCGCCTCGGCATGGGCCCAGACCTCGGCGTCGCTCCAGTCGAGGAGCGGGCTGATCTTGAGCAGCCCGCCGTTGGCACCATCGACCATAACCGGTTCCAGTTCTTCACGGGTGACGCCGTGGGCGCGGCGCAGCCCGGTGACCCAGCCGGAAAGGCCCGCCAGGGCCCGGCCAAGGGGCTCCACCTTGCGGATGCGGCAGCATTCATGGCGGTTCTCCAGGCTCTCGCGGAAGGAGAAGAGCCCCTTCTCCCGTTCCAGGCGCTCGACCGCCGCCCGCTCGGGGAAGTACCAGTCGATGGCGACCCCGTAGCGTTGGACGACCGCCTCGGCGACCTCGTAGGTCTCCTCGGGAAGCCGGCCGGTATCGAGGGCGAAGATGCCGACGTCCAGCCGCTGCTGGCGGATGAGGTCGATCAGCACGATGTCTTCGACGCTGAAGGAGCAGGCAAGTTTTACCGCGCCTCCTGCGGCGTCCAGGCCGGCGGCCAGGATGGCTGTAGCGTTGGCCACCGCGGTGGACGTATCGGTCTGGCTGGGCTGATACATGGGTATTTTCCTCTCCATGGTCAGATGAAATATTCCGGTTGCTGCTGCTGGCGGCCGAAGTGGATCCGGTTCCAGAGCCGCTCGTGGCCGAAGTAGACGAAGAACTTGATGAGCGTGTCGCACAGACCGATGGTGGCCGCGAACTCCCCCTGGCCGGTCAGGGCGAAGACCAGGGCGCTGGTGATGGCGGTGGCCAGCAGCCGCCAGGAAAGGGCTTTGACGATGCTGCGGCGGGTCGATTCCATGGGGGTCTCCATTGCCTGTGCGGAAAGTCCGGTCTGCTTCTGGTTGAATAGGAATAAATCAAAACCACCTAAGTAGTCAAGAATAAAATGAAGAAAATTGACAAAAATACTGATATTTAATCCTGGAGGGTAATAACGGCAAAATAGTGTGGTTTGTCGCGGGAATGTTTGTGCTGAAAATTTGGGCGACACTGCCTAAGGATTGGGCGGACTTGGCTGGGGATCCTGGGGGGGATTGCGGAATTTCGGCGATTTACAAACAGGCATAAACATTGAAGACACTATCCGCTCACCCGCGGCAACGGCGCCGCTGGAACCCCCAAACAAGGAGGACTGTAGACAATGGAGTCTGCAATCGTATCGTTGCGCCATGGCGGCGACGTGTTGTTTCTGTTGCTCGGGGCGGTCATGGTGTTTGCCATGCACGCCGGGTTCGCCTTTCTCGAAGTCGGGACCGTACGGAAAAAGAGCCAGGTCAACGCCTTTGTGAAGATTCTCAGCGACTGGTCGGTCTCGACCCTCGTCTACTTTCTGATCGGTTACCCGATCGCCTACGGCATCAACTTCTACCACCCGGCCGCCGGTCTGCTCGCCGACAATCAGGGGTATGAGCTGGTCCGTTTCTTCTTTCTGCTCTGCTTCGCCGCCTGCATCCCGGCGATCATCTCCGGCGGCATCGCCGAGCGGGCGCGCTTCTGGCCGCAGGTTCTGGCCGGTGCGATCTTCGTCGGCATCACCTATCCGCTGTTCGAATCCTTCATCTGGGGACAGAATAGCGCCGGTCTGCAGGGGCTCTTCAAGCGCTGGTGCGGGGCGCCTTTCCACGACTTTGCCGGCAGCGTCGTGGTCCATTCGATGGGTGGCTGGCTGGCCCTGCCGGCGGTCCTCTTCCTCGGCCCGCGCCTGGGGCGTTTCGTCGGCCGCAAAAGCCAGCCGATCCCGATCAGCAACATCCCCTTTCTGGCCCTGGGCAGCTGGATTCTCGCCGTCGGCTGGTTCGGGTTCAACGTCATGAGCGCGCAGAGCCTGGAAGGGATTTCCGGCCTGGTGGCGGTCAACTCTCTCATGGCCATGGTCGGCGGGGTGCTGTTCGCCCTGCTCGTCAGCAAGAACGACCCGGGCTTCGTCCACAACGGCGCGCTGGCGGGGCTGATCGCGATCTGTGCCGGGTCGGACCTGGTGCATCCGCTGGCGGCGTTTCTGATGGGCGGCATCGGTTCGCTGATCTTCTTCTACGGTTTTCAGTGGGAGCAGGAACGGTTGAAGATCGACGATGTGCTCGGCGTCTGGCCGCTGCACGGGATGATCGGTACCTGGGGCGGGATCAGTGCCGGGATTTTCGGCCAGACCATCTTCGGTGGGGTCGGCGGGGTGAGCTTCGTGGCGCAGTTGGCCGGCAGCCTGCTGGCGGTGGTTTATGCGCTGGCGACCGGCGGCCTGGTTTACTTCGTGGTCTCGCGGCTGTTCGGCTTCCGTCTTTCCGACGAGGCGCAGTATGCCGGCCCCGACCTGACCATTCACCAGATCCACGCCTACCCGGAGGAATACGTCCGCTAAGTGCCTGCCGGACTATGCGGGCCGACGGTTTCCTGGCCGCCTTGACGCTGCCTTGCGGGCGGGTATAGTGGTTTCCAGGAAAGCGATTTCACCGGAAGCGGGACGCCGCTTCCCCTTCGCCCTGGATGACCTGCCCTCCTGGTCTCCAGGGTGTTTTTTCGCAAGCCAAACGAAACGGCCATGCTCCACCGGGAGCATGGCCGTTGTCGTTTGGCTGGCGATGGTCAGCGCTTATTTTTCGGCGAAGGGGAGCTGGCCGAGTTTTTTGCCTTCCTGCTCGATCAGGTAGGCAAAATTGTAACGCTCGAGTATTTTCAGAAACTCGCGCCGCACTTCCCGCCAGGCCCCATGGACCGGGCAGAAGACGTCCCGTTCGCAGGCGCCGTCGCGGGTCAGGCACTGGTTGATGTAGAGCGGACCCTCTTCGGCCATGACGACGTCGAGAAGGGTTACGCTGGCCGGGTCCTTGATCAGGTAGAAGCCGCCGCCCACCCCCCGCTGGGATCCCACGATGCCGAGCTTGATCAGCGGCTGCAGGATCTTGGTGAGAAATGCCGGGGTGATGTCCTGGGTCTGGCAGATATCCTTTTTGAAGACGATCTCGCCCCGGGGCTGCTTGGCCAGGTAGAGGAGGGCGCGAATGGCGTATTCGGTGGCACGGGTAATCAGCACGGCAAGCCTCCGTAAAGATGACTTCAGGAGTAATGTAGATACCGGGCCGCAGCGGATTTGTCAATGAAAAAGGATTGTTTTGGTTGTTGGCCCGCGGCTCAGGCCGGCAGGAGCTGGGACACCTGGCGGACCAGCGACCGTTCGTCGAAAGGTTTCTGGATGAACCCGTCGGCGCCGGAATCGCGAGCCAGCTCAGCCAGTTCTTCACGCGGCTTGGTCGACATCAGGATGATGGGGATGCGGCTGCTGGCTTCCCGTTGCTTGAGCAGACGGACCTTGCGGTCGCCATTGAGCAGTGGCATCATGACGTCGATGAGGATCAGATCCGGGGGCTGATTGCTGTAGATAAAACGATTGGCTTCGATTCCTGAGTCGGTGGCAATGACCTCATACCCTGCGGCTTCAAGGGCATCGGTGGCGACCGCCAGGACCAGTTTGCTGTCATCGATGACGACGATACGTTTTTTGGGCAAAGGTTACCTCGTTCCTTCCGGGCAAATCGACGAACTGTCAGATTAAGAGTAAAACCCTGTTATTTTTATATAACATCGTTTCTTTTTTGCCGATTCTACTCCAGGCAGGATGGAAGTCAAAAGAAAAATAGTTTCCCCACTCCCTGGCCGCGGCGGCGGGTTTCTCCCTGCGGCGAGGCCAATCCAGGGGTCCGATAGGATTCTGAAGAAAATTTCACATATCGAAGCTCTGTTTTGTTGACTGGAATGACGAATTTGACGGCAAACCCTTCCCCCCTCGTGGGCCGGTTCGCGCCGAGCCCGACCGGACCCCTCCATTTCGGGTCCCTGGTGGCGGCGGTCGGCAGCTACTGCCTGGCGCGCCAGGCGGGAGGGCGCTGGCTGGTGCGGATGGAGGACCTCGATGCTCCGCGGGTCGTACCCGGAGCCGCCGATGCGATCCTGCGCAGCCTGGAAATCCTCGGTTTGCGCTGGGACGGGGACGTCGTCTGGCAGAGCCGGCGCAGTACGGCCTATGCCGAGGCTCTGGCCCGGCTGCAGGCCCAGGGGCTGGTCTATCCCTGTGCGTGCAGCCGCCGTGAAGTCCTGGCCAGTGCGCCCCACCCGGGGGAGGAGGGGCCGGTCTATGCCGGAACCTGTCGCCAGGGACTCCCGCCCGGCCGGCACCCGCGGGCCGAGCGCTTGCGGGTGCCGGCCGCCCCGGTCTGTTTTCGCGACGGGGTGTTCGGCCCGCAGGAACAGCACCTTGCCGATGCGGTCGGCGATTTCGTGCTGCGCCGCGCCGACGGGATATTCGCCTACCAGCTGGCGGTGGTCGTCGACGATGCCGCGGCGGGGGTCACCCAGGTGGTGCGCGGCGCCGACCTGCTCGCATCGACGCCGCGCCAGATCTATCTGCACGCCTGCCTCGGTCACTCCATGCCCCACTACATCCACCTCCCCCTGGCGCTGGCTGCCGATGGCGAAAAACTCAGCAAACGCCATGGCGCGTTGGCGGCGATCTCCGCTGGCGACGGCGGCGGCCTGCTCGCTGCCGCCCTGGAGTTTCTCGGCCAGCCGCCGCCGGGGGAACTGCGTGGGGCTCCGGCGGGGGAGGTTCTTGCCTGGGGGGTGAAGCATTTCGTTCTCGAGCGGGTGCCGACCATGGCCGCGCCGCCGCAGCGCATGGCCGTGGACTGAGGCCGGTGGACGGCGGGGCCAGCCCCAGCCGCTGCGTGTCGGGCTTGCGTGCACCGGCATCATCTAATGGTTTCCTTGCCGAAAAATTGGGGTATAATCTCGCCACCGCAATCCCGAATCCATGGAGGTCCGTCGATGCATCGTGTCCTGTTGCTGCTGTTACTCCTTCCTCTCCTGGGGTGTACCGGCGGAAGCTACAAGCTGGCTCCCGAGACCTATCACCAGCAGGTCAAGACCCTCGGTGTGGTCCCGCTGCTGGTCGATGACCAGTCGACCATCCTCCATCCCGACCGGGCTGCGATCCTCGATTTGCTCGCCCGCCAGAATGCGGGCAAGTCCCCCTGGCTGGTGGAGGCACTGCGGGAACGCAAAGGGTATTTCGACGTGCGGGAGGTCGCCGGCGATCCCCGGACCCTTTTCGGGCAGCTGATAGCCGGCAACACCGTCGCCGGCGAGGGGGGCAAGCGCCAGCGCCGCTACGGCTTCCAGCCGGCGGCGGTGAGTGAACTGTGCCGGCGCAACGCCGTCGACGGACTCCTGGTCGTGGTTCTCAACGGCCTGGTGCGCCCGGAAAAACGCTGGGACCGGGACCGGGCCAGCCTCAACTTTCTGCAGACCGACTACAACGTGATCCTCGCCAGCGCTGCCGTGGTGCTGCCGACGGGCGCGGTGGCCTGGGAGAATGCCGCTGGCGGCGATGCCTTCCTGGAGCTGCAGTACCCGGATTTCGACGAAGCCTATTTCAACGCCGCGGACGCGGTGCGTCTGCATTTCGTGACGGTTGCGGGGCTGGAGCGCATTCTTGCCCGGCGCGACAGCGGCGTACTCTTCAAGAGCAGTCTCTCCCAGCGGTACAAGGAGCTTTTCGCCGGGCTGGCCGATGCCCTGACCCCGGGCCTGGTCGAGCAGCTTCTGGGGCCCCGCTCCGCCCCGGCAGCCCCCAAGTAGACGGCGATTGGCATCGGGCCGGACGTTTCGTTTCGGCCCGGTCAGCAAAAAAACGGCCATCAAGGGGTTGACAAGGTTTAATAAAGAGGGTACATAGGACACCATTGTCCAAACTTCACTTCTGACCCGACCGTCAACGACCAGCCTTTCGACGATTCCTGCGTCTTGCCAAGTATAATGATCATTCCGCGTCATATCCAGGCTCCCGCAGCCATTGCGGGGGTACGACGGTCTTGAGGCGACGAGAATTGAGCCCCTGGCAGGGAAACCCCCATTCAGCCATTCCGGAAAGTCCATCTGACAACCAACCCCGTATCCCGCACCGCCGGACCCGACCCCGCCAGGTTGCCGGCCCGCCGGTCGCTGCTGCCGCGCGCCCCTTCGTGCTGCCGGCAGTGAGAGCGACCGAGGAGAAATCATGAACCTCAAGGACCTGAAAGAGAAAAAAGCCACCGACCTGGCGGCATTGCCAAGGAACTGAAGATCGAGGGGGCTGCCGGCATGCGCAAGCAGGACCTGATTTTCGCCATCCTCGCCGCCACCGCTGAAAAAAACGGTGCGATCTTCGGCGAGGGGGTGCTGGAGATCCTGCCCGACGGCTTCGGGTTTCTGCGCGCCCCCGATGCCAACTATCTTCCCGGTCCGGACGATATCTACGTCTCTCCCTCCCAGATCCGCCGCTTCAACCTGAAGACCGGCGATACCGTCTCCGGCCAGATCCGGCCCCCCAAGGAAGGGGAGCGCTATTTCGCCCTGCTCAAGGTCTCCGAGGTCAATTTCGAGGATCCGGCGGTCGCCCGGGAAAAGACCCTCTTCGACAACCTGACCCCGCTCTATCCCGGAAGAGCGGCTGATGCTGGAGACGACCCACGAGAACCTCTCGACCCGGGTCATGGACCTGGTGGCGCCGATCGGCAAGGGGCAGCGCGCGCTGATCGTCGCCCCGCCGCGCACCGGCAAGACCATGCTGCTGCAGAACATCGCCAACTCCATCACCGCCAACCATCCCGAGGTCTACCTGATCGTGCTGCTGATCGACGAGCGGCCGGAAGAGGTGACCGACATGCAGCGCAGCGTCAATGGCGAGGTGGTCTCCTCCACCTTCGACGAGCCGGCCACGCGCCACGTCCAGGTCGCCGAGATGGTCATCGAGAAGGCCAAGCGCCTGGTCGAGCACAAGCGCGACGTGGTGATCCTCCTCGATTCGATCACCCGTCTGGCCCGCGCCTACAACACCGTGGTGCCGCCCTCCGGCAAGATCCTCTCCGGCGGCGTCGATTCCAACGCCCTGCACAAGCCGAAGCGCTTTTTCGGCGCCGCCCGCAACATCGAGGAGGGGGGCAGCCTGACGATCATCGCCACCGCCCTGATCGACACCGGCAGCCGGATGGACGAGGTCATCTTCGAAGAGTTCAAGGGGACCGGCAACACGGAGCTGCATCTCGACCGCAAGCTGGTCGACAAGCGCATCTTCCCGGCCATCGATATCAACAAGTCCGGGACCCGGCGCGAAGAGCTGCTCATCGAGAAGGTTGCCCTGCAGCGTATCTGGCTGCTGCGCAAGGTGCTGAGCAGCATGAACGTGGTCGATTCCATGGAATTTCTGCTCGACAAGCTCGGCGAAACCAAGTCCAACCAGGAGTTCCTCGACTCGATGAACCGCTGAGGGCGCAACCCAAAATGAATATTGCATCCGCGCGCCGGAACGTGGTAAAAATCCCTTTTCACACGCCAGCCAAACTCTGCCTGTACACGCCAGGCCAAGGAGACGACCCATGAAAGAAGGCATCCACCCCAAGTACACCGACGTGACCATCAAGTGTCACTGCGGCAATATCATCGAGACCCGTTCAACCAAGGGCGGTGAGATCAACACCGAGATCTGCTCGGCCTGCCACCCGTTCTTTACCGGCAAGCAGAAGCTGATGGATACCGCCGGCCGCATCGAGCGCTTCCGGAAGCGTTACGAGCAGAAATAAACCATCCTGTTACTGGAGACGGCCCTCCGGGGCCGTCTTTTTTTCCCAGTGCGACGCAATCGCCCGGCCGATCCGCAGTCGTACCGGAACCACGGAGCAGCCGGAGGACGCCAGAGCGTCGACCGGCTCTTGCCGTTTTTCGGCCCTCCCTGCCAGCCGGTGGCCAGCGGAGGGCGTATCACGTCCGGCAGCCCGGCGAGATAAGGTTTCAGGGCCATGAACGTCCAGCTGTTGACCCATACCCCAGACCCGGAACGGGTCGTCGCCGCCGCCGCCCGGCTCTGTTATTCGGCCGCGGGAATCGACCGCCTGCTGGCCAAGGACCGCGCCGAGCAGGAGGCATTACTGCGCAAAATCCTCGGTCTCGGCCATCTTTCGGTCCTCGAACATGCCGTCTTCACCTTCGGCATCGAGGGGATCAGCCGCGCCTGTTCCCACCAGCTGGTGCGCCACCGCCTTGCCTCCTACTCCCAGCAGAGCCAGCGCTACGTCTCCCACAAGGAGCGCTTCGACGCCGTCATCCCGCCGTCGATCGCCGCCCGCCCCGAGCTGGCGGCCCGCTTTGCGGCGCTGCTCGACGACGTCCACGCCGCCTACCGGGAGCTGCTCGAGGCCGGCATCCCGGCCGAGGACGCCCGCTTCGTCCTCCCCAACGCCGCCGCCACCAAGATCGTGGTGACCATGAACGCCCGGGAGCTGGTGCACTTTTTCGAGCTGCGCTGCTGCCGCCGGGCGCAGTGGGAAATCCGCGCCATGGCCGTCGCGATGCTGCGCCTGGCGCGCCAGGCGGCGCCGCTGCTGTTCGCCGGCGCCGGTCCCGGCTGCCTGAACGGTCCCTGTCCGGAGGGGGCGATGACCTGCGGCGCCATTGCCGAGGTGCGCGGCGAATTCGAGGAATTGACGTAGGGTGAATCCCGTCTTCGCCCAGGGCGATCACAAGGATCCCAGGCGATCACAAGGATCGCCCCTACATGGCTGAATCCATATATGTTCGACAAACTTGAAGAAGTGGTCGACCGCTTTCGGGAAGTGGAGGGACTCCTCGCCGACCCGAAGCTGATGGCCAACCAGGAAAAGTTCCGCGCCTTGACCCGCGAGCACGCTGAGCTCAGCGAGGTGGTCGAGGCCTACCAGGATTACCGCAAGGTGGTCGAGGAGGTCGAGGGCCACCGCGAGCTGCTGCGGGAATCCGACCCCGAGCTGCGCGAACTGGCCAAGGCCGAGCTCCCCGAGCTGGAGGCCCGCCAGACCCAGCTCGAGCAGCGCCTGACCCTGCTGCTGCTGCCGAAGGATCCCAACGACGCCAAGAACATCATTCTCGAGATCCGCGCCGGTACCGGCGGCGAGGAGGCGTCGCTGTTCGCCGCCGACCTCTTCCGCATGTACTGCCGCTACGCCGACCGCCAGGGGTGGAAGGTGGAGATGATGAGCGCCTCCGAATCGGACAGCGGCGGCTTCAAGGAGGTCATTGCGCTGATCAGCGGCAACCGGGTCTACTCGCGGCTCAAGTTCGAGAGCGGCGCCCACCGGGTGCAGCGGGTGCCGGAGACCGAGGCCCAGGGACGCATCCACACCTCGGCCTGTACCGTTGCGGTCCTTCCCGAGGCCGAAGATGTCGAGCTGGATATCGATCCCGGGGATCTGCGGATCGACGTCTACCGCGCCTCCGGCGCCGGCGGCCAGCACGTCAACAAGACCGAATCGGCGGTGCGCATCACCCACTTGCCGACCGGGACCGTGGTCGCCTGCCAGGACGAGAAATCCCAGCACAAGAACAAGGCCAAGGCGATGAAGGTCCTCAAGTCGCGGATTCTCGACGTTATGCAGGCCGAAGCCGCGGCGAAGCAGGCCGCCGACCGCAAGAGCCAGGTGGGCAGCGGCGACCGCAGCGAGCGGATCCGGACCTACAACTTCCCCCAGGGACGCTGCACCGATCACCGCATCGGCCTCACCCTCTACCGCCTCGAGGCGATCATGGAGGGGGATATCGACGAACTGGTCGACGCCCTGGCGACCAGCGCCCAGGCCGCGGCCCTCTCCAGCCAGGAGTCCTGAGTTTGGCGGAGAGCTGGACGGTCCTCAAGGTCCTCAAGTGGACCAGCAGCTACCTGGCCGAGCGCGGCATCGACCACGGTCGGCTCGATGCCGAGCTGCTCCTCGCCGACCTGCTGCAGCTTGACCGGGTCGGCCTCTATCTCAATTTCGACCGGCCACTGACTGCGGACGAACTGGGCCGCTACCATGACCGGGTCGGCCGCCGCGCCCGGCGCGAGCCGCTGCAGTACATCCTCGGCCGCGCCGAGTTCTGGTCGCTCCCCTTTCGGGTCGGTCCGGCGGTGCTGGTGCCGCGCCCCGACACCGAGGTGCTGGTCGAGGAGGCGCTGGCCCGGGCCACTCCGGCGGCCCGTATTCTCGACGTCGGAACCGGCAGCGGGGCAATCGCGGTGTCCCTCGCCCACGAACTGCCTCTCGCTCGGCTGACGGCCGTCGACATCTCCGCCGCGGCTTTGGCGGTGGCGGAGCAGAACGCCCGCGACAATGGCGTTGCCGAGCGGATCGAGTTCGTCCGGGCGGATCTGCACGCCCTGCCGGAGGGGAGGTTCGACCTGGTGGTTGCCAACCCGCCTTACATTTCGGCAGGTGAGCTCCCCGGGTTGATGCCGGAGGTGCGAGATTACGAGCCGCAGCTGGCCCTGCACGGTGGCGCCGACGGCCTCGATGCCTACCGGGCTTTGTCCCGGCAAGCGCCTCGGCTGCTGGCGGCCGGCGGTTGGCTGCTGTTCGAGGTCGGTGCCGGTCAGGCCGCAGCGGTGCGTGCATTGCTGGCGGCGACCGGCCTGGAAGAGGGCTTCACGCGCGACGATTACGCGGGGCTGCCGCGGGTTGTCGGGGGGATTCGTCATTGATGGCGTCGCAAAAAGTCCGCTTTATGGCGTTACGGCGTTTTTTCAGGACCTCGACCTGCCGGATGTAGGCCTTCGCCCCTGAAAAACCACCAGGTCTTGGAGGCCGAAATTTTTGCTAAGCCATCCCATGAGTTTTTGCGAAACCATCGATCATTAACCAGGTGCCGTCCGGCGGGGGCGGTCGGCAAACCATATGCGGAGTCATTAAGGTTTGGATAAGATCATCATCCATGGCGGCCAGCGCCTCAAGGGCGAGGTTCGGGTCAGCGGTGCCAAGAATGCGGCCCTGCCCCTTCTTTTTGCCACTCTCCTGGCCGCCGGCCGCCACTGTCTCGACAACGTCCCGCAACTGCGGGACATCGATACCGTCGCCAAGCTGCTGGCCACCCTCGGGGCGACGGTAGCGCACGACGGCGGACGCTTCACGGTCGGCGCCGACGCCATCGAGAGCGTCGAGGCCCCCTACGAGCTGGTGCGCACCATGCGCGCCTCGGTGCTGGTGCTCGGCCCGCTCCTCGCCCGCCACGGCCATGCCCGGGTCAGTCTCCCCGGCGGCTGCGCCATCGGCGCCCGGCCGATCAACCTGCATCTCAAGGGATTCGAGGCGATGGGGGCGAAGATCGTCCTCGACCACGGCTACGTCGAGGCCCGCGCCCGGCGCCTGCACGGCGCACGCATCTACCTCGACATCCCGACCGTCGGCGGCACCGAGAACCTGATGATGGCCGCCGCCCTCGCCAAGGGGACGACGATCCTCGAGAACGCCGCCTGCGAACCGGAGATCGTCGATCTGGCCAATGCCCTCAACGCCATGGGCGGGCGGGTCGTCGGGGCCGGGACCGACACCGTGACCATCGAAGGGGTGGACGAGCTGCGGCCGCTGGAATACGCGGTCATGCCCGACCGTATCGAGGCCGGGACCTTCATGGTGGCCGCGGCGATCACCCGCGGCGACGTCAAGGTGACCGGGGCGGCGGCCGCCGACCTCGAGGCGCTGATCGCCAAGCTGCGCGCAGCCGGTGCCGAGATACTCGAAGAGCAGGGAGGACTGCGGGTCAAGGGACCGCGCCGCATCGAATCGGTCGACATCAAGACCCAGCCGCATCCCGGCTTCCCGACCGACATGCAGGCCCAGTTCATGGCGCTGATGACCCTCGGCCAGGGGACCAGCGTCATCACCGAGAACGTCTTCGAGAATCGCTTCATGCACGTCTGCGAACTGCAGCGCATGGGCGCCGATATCCGCATCGAAGGGCACACCGCTACCGTCAAGGGGGTCAGGGAGTTGACCGGCGCGCCGGTGATGGCTACCGACCTGCGCGCCAGCGCCTCGCTGGTCCTGGCCGGCCTGGCCGCGGGGAACACCACCGAGGTAGCGCGCATTTACCATCTCGACCGCGGCTACGAGCGGATCGAAGCCAAGCTCAGGGAGCTGGGCGCGGAGATTGAGCGGGTCCCGGCTTAAAGCGGTGACCGGTGACGCGTAACGGGTGACAAGACCCGTTTTGGTTGTCACCCGTCACCCGTCACTCGTTACAGGATTTAAACCATGAGCGATTACATCACCTTCGCCCTTCCCAAGGGGCGGATCATGCAGGATTCCATGGCGTTGTTCGCCAGGATCGGCATCACCTGCCCGGAGATGGAGGGCGGCAGCCGCAAGCTGGTCTTCGAAAACCGCCAGGACAAGTACCGCTTCATGGCGGTGCGTGCCACCGACGTGCCGACCTACGTCGAATACGGCTGCGCCGACATCGGCGTGGTCGGCAAGGACACCTTGCTCGAACAGGGGAAAGACCTCTACGAGCCTCTCGACCTCAAGTTCGGTTACTGCCGGATGGTGGTCGCCGAGCCGAAGGCGTTGCACGAGCACCCCGACCCCTCAAGCTGGTCGAACATCCGGGTGGCGACCAAGTACCCCAACGTCACCGAGCGCTTTTTCGCCGCCAAGGGAATCCAGGTCGAGCTGATCAAACTCTACGGCTCCATCGAACTGGCGCCCCTGGTCGGACTTGCCGAGCGTATCGTCGACTTGGTCTCGACCGGTGAGACGCTGAAGGAAAACGGCATGGTCGAGGTCGAGACCATCGCCGAGATCACCACCCGCCTCATCGTCAACCGCGCCAGCCTCAAAACCAAGCACCAGCGCATCACCCGGATCATCGAGGGGCTGGAACAGGTCATCGGCGACGAAGTGCGGATTTCGAAATAAAGCCAGGTTCCAGGTTCAAGGTTCAAGGAGCAAGGAAAACGGTTTGCAATCTTCTCTGGACCCTGGTTCTGACGAGGAACGAGTCATGCGCATCCTGAAATTTTCCGATCCCGATTTTGCCACTGTCTTTGCCGCCATCGAAGGGCGCGGCGCGACGCCGCCGGAAGGAGTCGAAGCGACCGTGCGCGAGATCCTCGCCGCGGTGCGCGAGCGCGGCGACGCGGCGCTCTTCGAATACACCGAAAAATTCGACCGGCTCCAGCTGAGCGCCGCGACCGTCGAGGTCACGACCGCCGAGATCGACAGCGCCCTGGCGGCGGTGAGCGAAGCCGACCTCGCCGCGCTGCGTCTGGCCACCGAGCGCATCGCCGCCTTCCATGCCAAGCAGAAGCAGGAAACCTGGCTCTCCACCGCGGAGGAGGACGTCCTGCTCGGGCAGATGGTGCGGCCCCTGGAGCGGGTCGGCATCTACGTCCCCGGCGGCAAGGCCGCCTATCCCAGCTCGGTGCTGATGAACGCGGTGCCGGCCAAGGTCGCCGGCGTCCCCGAGGTGGTGATGGTGGTGCCGATGCCCGGCGGCGAGGTCAATCCCCACGTGCTGGCGGCGGCGCACCTGGCCGGAGTCGACCGGATCTTCAAGGTCGGCGGCGCCCAGGCGGTGGCCGCCCTGGCCTACGGCACGGCGAGCATTCCCAAGGTCGACAAGATCACCGGCCCCGGCAACATCTACGTCGCCACCGCCAAGCAGCTGGTCTTCGGCGCGGTCGACATCGACATGATCGCCGGCCCGAGCGAGATCCTGGTGATCAACGACGGCAGCGGCAACCCGGCGCACCTCGCCGCCGACCTTTTGGGCCAGGCCGAGCACGACGAGCTCGCCTCCTCGGTGCTGATTACCACCGACGCCGGTTTCGCCGCAGCAGGTGGCCGCCGAGGTGGAAAAGCAGCTGGCCGGAGCTGCCGCGGCAGGGCATCGCCCGCAAGTCGATCGAGGACTTCGGCGCGGTGATCGTCGCCCGCGACCTGGCCGAGGCGATCGCCTTCTCCAACCGCATCGCTCCCGAACACCTGGAGCTGGCGGTGGCCGATCCCTTCGCGATCCTGCCGCAGATCCGCCACGCCGGGGCGATCTTCATGGGGCACCACACCCCGGAGGCGGCCGGCGACTACCTGGCCGGGCCCAATCACACCCTGCCGACCGGCGGCACGGCGCGTTTCTTTTCGCCACTGTCGGTCGACGACTTCGTCAAGAAGTCGAGCATCGTCTCTTTCTCGCAGGCGGGGCTGCAGCGGCTGGGGAGCGCGATCGTGCGCATTGCCGAGTTGGAAGGGCTTTCGGCGCATGCAAGGTCGGTCTCGTTACGCCTGCAAAAGTTAGGATAATTTTGAATTTCGAATTTTGAATTTCGAATTAAATTCAAAATTTATAATCCAAAATTCAAAATTGCCTTTGGAGGTTTTATGCCCAGAACCGCGACCATCGAACGCAAGACCAAAGAGACCGATATCCGCATTGAGCTGTCCCTCGACGGCAAGGGCCAGGGTGCGATCGAGACCGGGGTGCCGTTCTTCGACCACATGCTCACCCAGATCGCCCGCCACGGTTTCTTCGATCTGACCGTCGCGGCGAAAGGTGACATCGAGATCGACGCCCACCACACCGTGGAGGACGTCGGCATCTGCCTCGGCGAGGCGTTCAAAAAGGCCCTCGGCGACAAGGCGGGGATTCGCCGCTACGGGCGGGGGACGATGCCGATGCACGAATCGCTCGCCTCGGTGATCCTCGACTTCTCCGGCCGGCCGTTTCTGGTCTACAACGTGCCGCTGCCCAAGGCTCAGGTCGGCAACTTCGAGGTCGAGCTGGTCGAGGAGTTCTTCACCGCCTTCTGCAACCACGGCGGGGTCAATGTGCATGTCAACCTCGCCTACGGCGACAACCTGCACCACATCGTCGAGGCGGTCTTCAAGGCCTTTGCCCGCGCCCTCGACGAGGCCTGCAGCCTCGATCCGCGCATCGAGGGGGTCCTCTCCAGCAAGGGGAAACTCGAATAGCATGAGCAATATCGTCATCATCGACTACGGCATGGGCAACCTGCGCTCGGCGCAGAAGTCCTTCGAAAAAGTCGGCTTCGCGGCCAAGCTCTCCAGCGACCCGGCCGATATCGCCACCGCCGACAAGCTGGTCCTGCCCGGCGTCGGCGCCTTTCGCGACTGCATCAGCAACCTGCGCGCCGGCGGTTTCGTCGAACCGCTTCTGGCCCACGTCGCCGGCGGCAAGCCACTGCTCGGCATCTGCGTCGGGCTGCAGCTCCTCTTCACCGAGAGCGAGGAGTTCGGCCGCCACGCAGGGCTCGGCATCGATTCCCGGCAAGGTGGTGCGCTTCCCGGCCGGCATGCGGCAGGACGGCGAGGAACTGAAGGTGCCGCACATGGGCTGGAACGACCTGGCCATCCGCCGCCCCTCGCCGATCCTGCCGGGCATCGAGGACGGCAGTTTCGTCTACTTCGTCCACTCCTACTACGCGGTGCCGGACGACCCGGCGGTGGTCGCCGCCGAGGCGACGCTACGGCGACGTCAGCTTCTGCGCCTCGCTGTGGCAGGACAATGTCATGGCGACTCAGTTCCATCCCGAGAAGAGCCAGGCGGTGGGGCTGGAGATCGTGCGCAACTTCGCCGCGCTGTAATTAACGTTCAAGGGGAATATCCATGCTCGTCATACCCGCCATCGATCTGAAGGAAGGCCGCTGCGTCCGTCTGGAGCAGGGGCTGATGGAGAAGGACACCGTCTACAGCGACGACCCCGGCGCCCAGGCCCGAAGCTGGCAGGAGCAGGGGGGGGAGCTGCTGCACATCGTCGATCTTGACGGGGCCTTTGCCGGGGTGCCGAAGAACAAGGCGGCGATCGCGGCGATCGTCAGGGCCGATCGATATCCCCACCGAGCTTGGCGGCGGCATCCGCGACCTTGCGACCATCGAGGCCTATCTGGCCCTCGGCATCGACCGGGTGATCCTCGGCACCGTGGCCAAGGAGAACCCGGCCCTGGTCGCGGAGGCCTGCGCGAAGTTCCCCGGCCGCATCGTCGTCGGCATCGACGCCAAGGACGGCCTGGTGGCGGTGCGCGGCTGGGCCGAGGTGACGGAAAAGAAGGCCACCGAGCTGGCGAAGGAGATGGAGGGCTTCGGCGTCGCGGCGATCATCTACACCGACATCGCCCGCGACGGCATGCTGCAGGGGCCGAATATCGAGGCGACCGGGGCGCTGGCCGAGGCGATCAGCATCCCGGTCATCGCCAGCGGCGGCGTCTCCAGCCTGCAGGATATCCGCAACCTGCTGGCGATCGAGGCCAAGGGGGTCGCCGGGGTGATCACCGGCAAGGCGATCTACACCGGCAGCCTCGACCTGCGGGAGGCGGTCCGGATCGCCAAGGGACAATAAACCATGCTGACGAAACGCATCATCCCCTGCCTCGACGTCAAGGACGGCCGTGTCGTCAAGGGCGTGCAGTTTCTCGAACTGCGCGACGCCGGCGACCCGGTGGAGGCGGCCGAGGCCTACGACGCCCAGGGGGCGGACGAGCTGACCTTTCTCGACATTACCGCCTCCAGCGACAACCGCGGCATCATCCTCGACGTGGTGCGGCGTACCGCCGAGCGGGTCTTCATGCCGCTCACCGTCGGCGGTGGGGTGCGCACGGTGGCGGATATCCGCAACCTGCTCAACGCCGGCGCCGACAAGGTCTCGATCAACACCGCCGCGGTGCATCGTCCCGAGTTCGTGAAGGAGGCGGCCGAGCGTTTCGGCTCCCAGTGCACGGTGGTGGCCATCGACGCCCGCCGGGTGCCGGGGAGCGATCCCGCGGCGCTGGGAGGTCTATACCCACGGTGGCCGCAATCCGACCGGCATCGACGCGGTGGAGTGGGCGGTGCGCATGGAGCAGTACGGCAGCGGCGAGATCCTGCTCACCTCCATGGACTGCGACGGCACCAAGGACGGCTACGACATCGGCCTGACCCGGGCGGTCGCCGACGCGGTCTCGATCCCGGTGATCGCCTCGGGCGGCGTCGGCAATCTCGAGCACATCCGCGAGGGGCTGGTCGAGGGGGGCGCTTCTGCCGCGCTGGCGGCGAGCATTTTTCACTTCCGCGAGTACACCATCGGCGAGTGCAAGGAGTATCTGCGCGAGCACGGTGTGCCGGTACGGCTGTAACGGTAGGGGCGAACCTCGTGTTCGCCCGTTGCCGGCGCCCCGAAAAGTCAGGGCGAACACAAGGTTCGCCCCTACGGAGAAATTGCATGTCCCTGATCGACCAGCTCACGTTCGATGCCAACGGTCTGGTGCCGGCCATCACCCGCGACGCGGAGTCCGGCGAGGTGCTGATGATGGCCTTCATGAACCGCGCGGCGCTGGAGCAGACCCTGGCCACCGGCAGGATGCACTACTACTCCCGCTCCCGGCAGAAGCTGTGGATGAAGGGCGAGAGCTCCGGGCACGTGCAGACGGTGCGCGAGATCCGCTTCGACTGCGATGCCGACTGCCTGCTGGTCAGCGTCGAGCAGGAGGGCGCCGCCTGCCACACCGGCCACAAGTCCTGCTTCTACCGGATCTGGGACGAGGCGGGGGTGCGCACGGAAGGGGAGAAGCTGGTCGATGCCGCGGTGATCTACGGTGAGAAGGACATCCTCGACGCCGTCTACCATGTGATCCAGGAGCGGCGCCAGAACCCCTCTGAGAAGTCCTACGTCGCCTCGCTCTTCGCCAAGGGGCTCGACAAGATCCTCGGCAAGATCGGCGAAGAGGCGACCGAGACCGCGGTGGCCGGCAAGGGGGGGGATCCGGAGGAGGTCGTCTACGAAGTCGCCGACCTCTTCTTCCATACCCTGGTCCTGCTCGGCTGGTACGATCTGCCGCCGGAGCGGATCTACGCCGAGCTGCGCCGCCGCTTCGGCCTCTCCGGCATCGAGGAAAAGGCCGGCCGCAGCAAGTAGTGTCCATCCGAAAACTCGGATGGACACGGCGTGGTTCCCGAGCCGGAAAACGAGGGATTTTCCGTCGTGGCAAGAAAATCAAGGGCTTGCGCGGAGGAGTACCCCGGTACGCCGCACAAGCAAGACCGCAGATTGACGCCGCCAGGGCGGAAAAGAACCGTTTCCGGACGGAAACCAAGTAACCTCCAACGACAAGGAAGAGGGTCATGACCATCCAGGAACGTCTCACCGAGGCGATGAAGGAGGCGATGAAGGCCAAGGCCGCCCTGCGCCTGAACACCATCCGCATGATGCGTACGGCGATCAAGAACCGCGAGATCGACGCCCGTGCCGAGCTGACCGAGCAGGAAGCGATCGCGGTCCTTTCGACCCTGGTCAAGCAGCGCCGCGAATCGGCCGAGGCCTACCGCAGCGGCGGCCGCGAGGATCTGGCCGCCAAGGAGGAACAGGAACTGGCGGTGGTGCAGGAGTTCCTCCCCGCCCAGCTCGACGAGGCCGGGATTCGCGACCTGATCGAGAAGGCGGTCGCCGAGACCGGGGCCACTTCGATGAAGGACATGGGCAAGGTGATGAAGCTGGTCAGCGCCCAGACCACCGGCCGCGCCGACGGCCGCCTGGTCAGCGAGCTGGTCAAGGCGCGGCTCGCCGGCTGACAGGTTGCATCGGGGTTCCCGGAGCGGCAATGAACGTTTTCGACATCGCCATCCTGGCCGTGCTGGCCGGTTTTCTGCTCAAGGGCGTGCTGCGCGGGCTGCTCCGGGAGCTCTGCTCGCTGCTCGGCCTGGTGAGCGGCACCCTGCTGGCGCTCCATTTCAACGGCCCGCTGGCCGAGACCATGGCCGCCACATTCCGCCTGCCAAAAGCTTTCTGTGCCGCAGTCACCTTCGCCCTGGTGTTTCTGGCCGCCGTGCTGTTCTTCTGGGGGATCGGCTACCTGCTGGCGCGGGTCGTCAAGCTCCCCCTGCTGGGGGGGATGAACCGGGTGGCGGGCGGGTTTTTCGGCCTCGCCGAGGCCGTCCTCGTCCTCGGCGTCATCCTCTACGCCCTCGGCAGCGGCGGCCTGCCGGCATCGATGCAGCCCGCCTTCAAACGCTCGCAACTGGCGCCCCCCTTCCAGACCCTGGGCGGCGAGGTCTTCCGCGGCGGCCACAAGCTGCTCGAGGCCTGGAAATGAGCGCGCTGAGCGGGCCGGGAAGGCCATGAGCGCCGCCTCGCTGCGGCTGCTCGAATTCGACAAGGTGGTGGCGCTGCTCGCCGGGTTCAGCGTCACCGGGCCGGGGCGCGCGCTGCTGCTGGCCACGAAGCCGCTGGGGGCGCAAGCGGCGGTCGCCGCCTCACTGCACGCCTGCAGCGAAATGCAGCGCCATCTCGAACAGGCCGGCGTCCCACCCCTCGGCGGCGCCTGCGACTTGGGCGAACACCTGCGCCAGGTCCGCGCCGAGGGGAGCTGGCTGCCGCCGCCGGCGCTGCTCGAGGTGCGGACCAGCCTGGAAGCGGCCGCCGGCTGCCGGCGCGTTTTTGCCGCCGCCGACCAGGCGCCGGGGCTGCAGGAGCTGAGCCGCGGTCTCGCCGAGTGCCGGGGGCTGCTCCGCGAACTGCAGCAGAGTATCGGGACGCGCGGGGAGATCCTTGACGGCGCCTCCTTCGAACTCGGTGAGCTGCGCCGCGAGATCCTCCAGCTGCGGGCGCGGATCCGCCGCACCCTGGAGAATATCCTCGCCCGCGACAGCCTCGCCGGCGCCTTCCAGGACCGGCTGGTCACCGAGCGCGGCGGGCGCTACGTGGTGCCGGTGCGCGCCGACCACCGCGGCCAGGTCAAGGGCTTCATCCACGACGAGTCGGCCAGCGGCCAGACCCTCTACGTCGAACCGACTGCGGTCCTCGAGGCCAACAACGACCTGCAGACCGCGCTGCGCGAGGAGAAGCGAGAGGAGGAGCGGGTGCTACGCCGGCTGGCGGCGGCGGTGCGCGCCGTAGCCGCGGAGCTGGCGACCAACCAGGCGATCCTCGCCCGCCTCGACGCGCTGGCCGCCATCGCCCGCTTCGCCCGCCAGGCCGGAGCCTGCGCGCCGCAGCTGAGCGCGGAGCCGCGGCTCGAACTCTACGGCGCGCGCCATCCGCTGCTGCTCTTCGCCGCCGACGGTTCGCCCCGGGCGTGCGCGGCGGTGCCCGTCGATGTTCTGCTCGGCCCGGAGCGCGAGGCGCTGGTGATCAGCGGCCCCAACACCGGCGGCAAGACCGTGGCGCTGAAGACCGCCGGGCTGCTGCAGCTGATGGTCGCCGCCGGACTGCCGATCCCCTGCCGGGAACAGAGCCGGGTCCACGTTTTTGCCCGGGTCTTTGCCGACATCGGCGACGAACAGAGCATCGAGGCTGCACTGTCGACCTTCTCCGGCCACCTGGTCCGGGTGCGGGAGATCCTCGCCGCCGCCGATGCCGATTCGCTGGTGCTGCTCGACGAGGCCGGCACCGGCACCGATCCGGCCGAAGGCGGCGCCTTGGCGCTGGCGGTCCTCGATGAGCTGCGGCAGCGCGGGGCGCGGGTGATCCTCACCACCCACCTCAACCTGATCAAGGGCTACGCCCATCTCCAGGAACGGGTGGAGAACGCCGCGGTAGAGTTCGACCCCGAGACCCTGGCGCCGACCTTTCGCCTCCACTATGGCATCCCCGGGGCGAGCAGCGCCTTCACCATCGCCGCCCGCCTCGGCCTGCCGGAGGCGGTCCTGGCCCGCGCCGAAGCCTATCTCGGCAGCGGTGAGCGCGAGGGACTCGACCTCATCGAGCGTCTCAACGCCTTGAGCCGGGAGTTGCAGGCCGACCGCGAGGAGGCCCGGCGCCTGAAGAGTCGGGCCGCCAGCGAGCGGGAGAAGCGCAAGCGGCTGCTCGCCGAAGTGGAGGAGGAGCGCCGACGTATCCTGGAGCGGGCGACGCGGCGCGGCGAGAGCCTGGTGCGCCAGGCGGAAGACCGCCTGCGCGGACTGCTTGATGCCGCTGCTGCGGCCGGTGCAGCGCCGCCGCCCCGACGGGCGGAACTGGTCGGGCAGCTCAGGGCGGTGCGCGAAGAGCTCGCGCAAGAGCAGCCGGCGGCGCCGCGACGCGGCCGGCTGCCCAGCGAGGTGAAGCCCGGCGAACTGGTGCGGATCGTCGCCCTGGGCGCCGAGGCCGAGGTGCTGCGCAGCAGCGGCGGCAGCGTCGAACTCTCCGCCGGCGGCAAGAAGCTGCGCCTGCCCCTGGATGCCCTGGAGGCGTTCAGCCCGCGCCGCTTTGCCAAGGGCGCCGCCCCGGCGCGGGTGCGCAGCAGCGTCGAGCGCGACGGTTTCGAGCCGCGATTGCTGCTGGTCGGCCAGCGCGTCGATGCGGCGCTGGCGCTGCTGGAGAAGTTTCTCGACGATGCCCTGCTCCACGGCCGGCGCCAGGTCGAGGTGGTGCACGGCAGCGGCGAGGGGATCCTGCGCCGGGCGGTGCGCGAACGGCTCGCTGCCCATCGCGAGGTCACGGCGTTTCACGCCGCGGCGCCGGAACAGGGAGGAGAGAACGTGACGGTGGTCGAACTGAGGGGCGGATGACGGGACGGATTCCGGAAGAGACGATCCAGGAGATACGCGAGCGCACCGACATCGTCGAGGTCGTCTCCGGCTACCTGCCGCTCAAGCACTCCGGAGCCAATCACCTCGGCCTCTGCCCGTTCCACGGCGAGAAGACCCCCTCCTTCAACGTCAACAGCACCCGGCAGATCTTCCACTGCTTCGGCTGCGGCGTCGGCGGCAACGTCTTCGCGTTTCTGATGCGCATCGAGGGGCTCTCCTTCCCCGAAGCGGTGCGCCGGCTCGGCGAGCGGGTCGGCGTGGAGGTCCCCGAGGAGGCGCCCTCTCCCGCCGAGCAGCGGCGCCGCGAGGAGGAGGAGCGGCTGACCCGGATCAACGAGGTCGCCTGCGAATTCTATCAGCAGATCCTGCTCGATGCGCCGGAAGGGGCAGCGGCGCGCAGTTACCTGCGCCAGCGCGGCTACGACGGTGAGACCGCCCGTCGCTTCCGGCTCGGCTACGCCCCGGATGGCTGGGACCTCCTTGCCCGGCATCTGACGCAAAAGGGGTTCGACCCGGCCCTGGCCCGGGACCGCCTCGGGCTGCTGCGCCCCGGGAAGGAGGGGCGCGGCGACATCGACCTGTTCCGGCGCCGGCTGCTCTTTCCGATCTTCGACCTGCGCGGCCAGGTGGCGGCCTTCGGCGGGCGGGTGCTCGACGACGCGCTGCCGAAGTACATCAACTCTCCCGAGTCCCCCGTCTACCACAAGGGGCGGACCCTCTTCGGCCTCTACCAGGCGCGGGAGACGATGCGCCGCGAGGGGGTCGGAATCGTCGTCGAAGGGTACTTCGACCAGCTGGCGCTGGTCCGCGCCGGCTTCGACAACGCCGTCGCCAGCTGTGGAACCGCGTTGACCGAGGAGCACGCCCGGCTCCTGAAGCGTTACTGCGACAAGCTGCTGCTTCTCTTCGATCAGGACAGCGCTGGGCAGAAGGCGACCTTGCGGGCTATGGACGTGCTGATTGCCGCCGGGCTCCCGACCTCGGTGGTGGCGCTCGATCCCGGCGAGGACCCCGACTCCTTCCTCGCCTGCCGCGGCACCGAGGAATTTCGCGCCCGGCTCGCGGCGGCGCGCCCGGTCCTCGAACTCTTCATCGAGCAGACCCTGGCCGGCGAGGAGCCCGGCGTCGCCGGGCAGGCGCGGGCGGTGGAGCGGATCCTCGCCAAGCTGCGGCTGCTGCCCAGCGAGATCGAGCGCAGCCTCTATCTGCAGGATCTGGCCCGGCGCACCGGGCTCGATGCGGCCCTGCTGGCCCGGAAGCTGGGCGGCGTGCCGGTGGCGCCGCGCCCGCCGCAGGTGCCGCCGCAGCCGAATGCCGCGCTCCGCGCCCAGCGCCCCGGGCCGCGACCGGTCGCCGAGCCCGGCGAGAAGAACCAGGACTGGCTGCTGATCCTGATGATCGCCGAGCCGACGATCCGTGGCCGGGTGCTGAGCGAAGGGGTGGCGAACCTCTTCTCCGACCCGGACCGCCTGGCGATCGCCGAACGCATCCTGGCTCTCGGCGACGAGCGAGAAAAGATCGAGGAGGCGCGCCTCGGCGATCCCTTGAACGAATCGCAAAATGCGCTATTGTCGGGTATTCTAGTGAAAGATGAAAAAGCCTTCGTCGAAGACCCCGAGGCGATCTTCGAAGGCTGCCGCAAGGCCGCCGGACGCGAGCGGCTGAAGCACCGCAGCCGGGAATTGACGGCGATGATCCGCGTCGCCGAAAAGCAGGGGGACGGCGCCGCCCAGGCCGAACTGCTGCGGGAACTGACCCAAATCAACAAGCAGCTGAAAACGCTGCCCAGAGCTTGACTCAATTAGATCTTCCAATACCGGATGAGTCGCGAGAGGAGAATTCGCGGAAATGGCTAAAAAGACCAGCATGGAAGAAGTTCAGCAACTGATCGATCTCGGCAAGGAAAAGGGCTACCTGACCTATGACGAGGTCAACGACCTGCTCCCGCCGGACATGGTCTCTTCCGATCAGCTCGACGACGTGATGAGCATGTTCGGCGAAATGGACATCGAGGTCGTCGACTCCGAGCAGAAGATCGCCCTGCGCAAGGAGCAGGGGCTCGACGAGGAGGCCAGCGAAGAGGAGGAGGACGAGGAGTCCGAATTCGAAGCCGGGGTTCTCGGCCGCACCTCCGACCCGGTGCGCATGTATCTGCGCGAAATGGGGCAGGTCTCGCTGCTGACCCGGGAAGGGGAGGTGGAGATCGCCAAGCGCATCGAGGAAGGGGATGCCCTGGTCACCCGGGTGATCATGAAGACCCCGATCGCCTTCAAGGAGATCATCTCCCTCGGCGAGCGCCTCGAAAAGGGACAGATCAGCGTCGCCGAGGTGACCAAGGAATACGAGGAAGAGGAGGGGAGCGAGGAAGAAGAGAAGCAGCGGCAGCGCATCCTCGGCCTGGTCGGGCAGATTCGCGAGCTCGACGGCCGCTTCATGGAGCTGCGCGAGAAGCTTGCCGGCGACCTCCCCCGCGAGGAGAAGAAGACGCTCGACAAGGAGGCCAAAGAGGTCAAGGCGCAGATGGCGGAGCTGATGCGCCAGATCCGCCTCAAGGACTTCCAGGTGGCGAAGATCGTCGACCGCCTCAAGGAGCTGGCCCAGCAGGTCAAGAAGGGGAATGCCGAGGTCACCGCCTGCGAACAGGAACTGAAGGCCCCCCATAAGGAGATCAAGCGTCAGCTGCGGCGGATGCGCAAGAGCGACGAAGAGGCCCTCAAGGTCTCCGCCGAGCTCAAGGTGCCGGTCGATGCTCTGCTGGTGGTGGAGAAGCGCCTCAAGGGGGCGCAGCGCAAGTTCAAGCGGGTCGAGGAGGAGTCGGGCTTTGCCCCCGAGGAGCTGCTCGATTCCCTCAAGGAGGTGCAGAAGGGGGAATGGCGCGCCAAGTCGGCCAAGACCGAACTGGTCGAAGCCAACCTGCGCCTGGTGGTCTCCATCGCCAAGAAGTACACCAACCGCGGCCTGCAGTTCCTCGACCTGATCCAGGAGGGGAACATCGGCCTGATGAAGGCGGTCGACAAGTTCGAGTACCAGCGCGGCTACAAGTTCTCCACCTACGCCACCTGGTGGATCCGCCAGGCGATCACCCGGGCCATCGCCGACCAGGCGCGCACCATCCGCATCCCGGTGCACATGATCGAGACCATCAACAAGCTGATCCGCACCAGCCGCCAGCTGGTCCAGGAGATCGGCCGCGAGCCGATCCCGGAAGAGATCGCCGAGCGCATGGAACTGCCGCTGGAGAAGGTGCGCCGGGTGCTGAAGATCGCCAAGGAGCCGATCTCCCTCGAAACCCCCATCGGCGAGGAGGAGGATTCCTCGCTGGGCGATTTCATCGAGGACAAAGGGGTGGTCTCGCCGCTGGAGGCGGTGATCAAGGGGAACCTCTCCGACCAGACCGCGCGGGTCCTTTCCACCCTCACGCCGCGCGAGGAGAAGGTGCTGCGCATGCGCTTCGGCATCGGCGAAAAATCGGACCACACCCTCGAAGAGGTCGGCCAGGATTTCGCCGTCACCCGCGAACGCATCCGGCAGATCGAGGCCAAGGCGCTGCGCAAGCTGCGCCACCCGAGCCGCGCCAAGCGGCTCAAGTCCTTCGTCGAAAGCTGAGCCGGCGGGGAAAAGACCTTGACAGCCTTGGCCGTGAAGCCTAAACTTAGCCTTTACTTTGGGCCTATAGCTCAGCTGGTAGAGCCACCGGCTCATAACCGGTCGGTCCCAGGTTCGAACCCTGGTGGGCCCACCACATAGAACGAGATGAGTCGGAAACTCACATCATCATACAGCCGGTCCTGAATCCGAAAGGAGTGCAACCACACAACAGTTGCACTCTTTTTTTTACACCCGTCGCCATGCCGAAACCACGCACCGCCCGCATCCAGGATCTGGTCGGACTGATCCATTCGCTCTTCCCGCCAAGCCTCGCCGAGGAGTGGGACAACTGCGGGCTGCAGGTCGGCGATCCCGGCGGCTTCGGTAACGCGGGTGCTGGTTGCCCTCGACCCGAATGAGGCGGCGCTGGCACAGGCGGTGGCCAGCGGCGCGCAGCTGCTGCTCACCCATCATCCCCTCCTGCTGCGGCCGCTGCGCAGCGTCACGCCGGGGGACGAAGCCGGCCGCGTGGTCCTGGCCGCGGCGCGCCAGCAGGTGGCCATCCTTTCCGCCCACACCAATCTCGACCGGGCGGCCGGCGGTCTTAACGACTGGCTGGCGGCGCGTCTCGGAATCGCCGGCTGCCAGCCGCTGGCGGCGGGGGACGCGGATCTGCTCAAGCTGGTGGTCTTTGTTCCCGAAGGGCACGAGGCGGCGGTCGCCGAGGCGCTTTTTGCCGCCGGCGCCGGGCATATCGGCGGCTACGACCGGTGCTCCTTCCGCAGCGCCGGGACCGGCACCTTCCGCCCCGGGCCAGGGAGCCATCCATTTCTGGGCCGCATCGGCGAGACCGAGCAGGCCGCCGAACTGCGCCTGGAGACGATCCTGCCGCGGGCCCTGGTGAACAAGGCGCTCGACAAGCTGCGCCGCGCCCACCCCTACGAGGAGGTCGCCTGCGATCTGATCCCGCTGGCCAATCGCCGTTCCGACGTCGGTCTCGGCCGCATCGGTCGGCTCGCCGAACCGTGCAGCCTCGAAAATTTCGCCGCCCGGGTCAAGAGTGCTCTCGACTGCAAGGCCCTGCGCCTGGCCGGGGGCGAACCGAAGTCGGTCACCAAGGTCGCCGTCTGCGGTGGCAGCGGCGCCTCCCTGACCAGCGAGGCGGCGCGCCAGGGGGCCGACGTGCTGGTCACCGGCGACGTCAAGTACCACGAGGCGCGCCTCGCCGAGAGCCTGGGACTGGCGCTGGTCGATGCCGGGCACTTCGCCACCGAACGCATCGTCGTCCCGGACCTGGCCGCTCTGGTCGGGCGCATCGCCGCCGAGCGGGGGCTGGCCATCGAAGTCAGGGAAATGGGAGTTGAGACCGAGCCGTTCCGGGTCGTGTGAACCCCCTTTTTCGATTCAGGCAAACCGCATAGAATGGAGGAAACCAACGTGCAAGAACAGCTGGAACTGCTCAAGGAGCTACAGGAGCTGGACAAGACGCTGCGCGAGGCCCGGCAGAAGCGGGCGGAACTGGAAAGCGAACAGGCCACCCTGGAGGCCGACGTCGACCGCATCAGGGGAATGGTCGAATCGCTCGATGCCAGTCTGGGGGAGTTGCGTGACCAGCGCGGCGACCTGAATCAGGCACTGAGCGTGGAGCAGGAGAATATCAAGAAGGCCGAAGGACGGCTGCCGGCGATCAAGACCCAAAAGGAATATGTCGCGGTCCTCAAGGAAATCGACACCGCCAAGAAGCTGACCAAAGACCTCCAGGATCGGGTGCAGGCGACGTCCGAAGAGGTTGCCGCGCTGGAGAAGGACCGCGCCGAAAAGGCCGCCGAATGTGCCGCCGCCGACGAGCAGGTCGAAGCCCGACGCCGGGAGATCTCAGGCGCCTTGAAAGAATTCGACCAGACCCTGAAGGCCGGTGACGGCCGCCGTGATCAACTCCTCAGCGGCCTGCCGGCGCCACTGCGCAAGCGCTACCAGATGCTGCTGGACCGACGCCAGGGCGTCGCCGTGGTCGAAGCCCGCAACGGCACCTGCCTCGGCTGCAACATGCAACTGCCGCCGCAGCTCTTCAACAGCCTGTTCACGGTCTCCGAGGTGCAGAGCTGCCCGCATTGCAACCGCTTGCTCTACCTCGGAGCGGTCGAGTAAAATTATAATTTGGTCGGAGAGGATCAGATGACCGCTGCCCGCCTTCGCTGTCGCTGTGCGGCAGCTGCGGCGGGGGGAGGAAAGTCCGGGCTCCGCAGGGCAGGATGGTCCTTAACGGGGACCGGGGGCGACCCCAGGGAAAGTGCCACAGAGAGCAGACCGCCTGCCGAAGCCTTGCGCGAAGGCAGGTAAGGGTGAAAGGGTGAGGTAAGAGCTCACCAGTGCCGGCGGCGACGTCGGCAGCTCGGTAAACCCCATCCGGAGCAAGACCAAATAGGGGAGCGTTCGAGGGCGGCCCGTCCGAGGCTCCCGGGTTCGGTCGCTGGAGGCCGTCGGCAACGGCGGTCCTAGAGGAATGGTCATCGCCCCGGCGCGGGTAACCGCTCTGGGGAACAGAACCCGGCTTACGGCCCTCTCCGGCCAAGCTTGTCGCCGACGGCACCCCTGCAAAGGTGCCGTCGGTTCTTTTGCGGCGGCGTCGACATCTCGATCGCCGCCCCTTTCCCTCTCAGGGCAGCGATGAACCGGCGGGACCCCCATCTCGAAGAACAGCTCTGGCGACGGACTCGCGGCGCCGTGGAGGGCGAACTCGCCGCGCTGCCGGCGGCCGAGCGGAGCAGGCTGCAGGCCCACCTGGCCGCTCTCGGCGCCCTGCAGGAACGCCTCCACCAGCTGGTTCTGGATGCCGGCGGTCCGGCTTTGTGCCGGGACTGCGACGGCGCCTGCTGCGGCTGCGGGCGCAACCACCTGACCCTCGGCAACCTGGCGGTGCTCCTCCTCCGGGATCTCGAGCCGCCCGCTCCGGACTGGAACGCTCCCTGCCCCTGGCTGGGACCGGCCGGCTGCCGGCTGGCGGCGGACCAGCGCCCCTTCAACTGCGTCAGCTTCGTTTGCGAAGCGGTGGAGGCGCAACTCGGCGCCGCAGGCTGCTCCACCTTCTACGCCCTGGAGCGGGAGCTGCGCGCCGCCTATGCACAGCTGGCCGGCCGTTACGCCGGTGCCGGCTTGCAGGGCCTGCTGCTGCGTGCCGAACGGCTCGGTGTCCGGGGATTTTTCACCCGGCCGTAAATCGCACCGTACTGACAGGGTGGCAGGCGCGCCAAGACTGCGGCGTCCAGGCCCCGAGGAGGACCGAACCGATGGAACTGCACTTCTCCCGGACCAACGGCGAGATCGACGAGCGCATCGACGAACTGCTGCGCCTGGTCGGTGTCCACCATCCGGCGATTATCCGCGAGATGATCATCAGCGCCCTCAAGTCGGGCCACGAGATCGACTACCTGGCCGATCTCAAGCTGCTGCGCACCACCATGAAGGAGATACGCTATACCAGCAAGATCTTCGGACCCTTTCGTGGCCGCCGCAAGGTGACCATCTTCGGCTCGGCACGCACCGCCCCCACCGAGCCGATCTACCAGAAGTGCGTCGAGTTCGCGCGACTCCTCTCCGCCCGCGGCTACATGACCATCACCGGCGGCGGCGGCGGGATCATGCAGGCGGGCAATGAGGGCGCCGGCGCCGAAAACTCCTTCGCCGTCAACATCCGTCTCCCCTTTGAACAGGAAACCAACCCGTTCATGGAGGCGAGCAAGAACGTCATCACCTACAAGTACTTCTTCAACCGCAAGGTCGCCTTCCTCAAGGAGGCGGCGGCGGTGGCGCTCTTCCCCGGCGGCTTCGGCACCCTCGACGAGGCGATGGAGATCATGACCCTGGTGCAGACCGGCAAGAACCCGCCGATCCCGCTGGTGATGATCGACGACGATGCCGGCGATTATTGGGAGAACTGGTTCCAGTTCATCCGCAAAACCCTGCTCAAGAAGGGCCTGATCTCCGGGGAGGACTTCAGCCTCTTCACCATCACCCGCGATCCCGTCGAAGCGGTACAGATCATCGACGATTTCTACCGTATCTACCACTCCATGCGCTTCGTCGGCCCGACCCTGGTGATGCGCCTCAACCAGGCCCTCGACTCGGAGCAGCTCGGGATCCTGGAGAGCGAGTTCCGGGAGATCCTCCAGCCCGGCAGCCACCTGCGCATCACCGGCGCCCTCCCGGCGGAGGCCGACCAGCCCGACCTGCTCCACCTGCCGCGCCTGAGCTTTGAATTCAACCGGCGCAGTTTCGGCCTGCTCAAGGCCTTCATCCGGCGCATCAACGCCTTCTGATTCCTCTGCCCCGGCACCGGTCGCCACTGCCGGCTGCCCTCGCTGTTCCCCCCTGATTCCGGAAAAAGCTGCCGACCGCAAACCGCCGGCCCAACCGCGTCGCCGCCGATTGACGCCGGCGGCCCGTGGGCATAAACTGGTTGCAACCGGCCGCTACGCCGGCGAGGAGGTCAAATGTCCCCTCGTCTCCTGTTTCTCCCATTCGTCGCGCTGCTGCTCCTTTTGGCCGGCGGCTGCGCCAACGTCCTCCCCCGGGCCGCCATGGAAGAAGTCGATCCCGCTCTCGACTTCGCCCAGGTCAAGGCGGATCCCGCTGCCTACCGCGGCCACACCCTGCTTCTCGCCGGCTTGATCGTCGACAACCGCAGCGAGCGGGAGGGGACCACCCTCGAGTTCCTGCGCTACTTCACCGACCGCTGGGGGGACCCCACCGAGCCCGACGAGGCCGGCGGGCGGTTTCTCGTGCGCAGCGACCGTTTCCTCGATCCCGAACTCTACCGCCGGGGGCTCTTCGCCACCCTGACCGGAACCGTCGCCGGGAGCGAAACCCTGGCCCTGCACGGCCGGGACTATCGCTATCCGCTCTTCACCCTCCGCGCGATCTATCTGTGGCGGCCGCCGGAGCCCTGGTACGGCTGGCCGGTAGGACCCTATTACGATCCCTTCGCACCCTGGCCCTACCGCTACGGTCCGGGCTGGAACCGTCCCTACTGGGATGACCCCGACTGGGGTTATCCCTACCGGTACGGCGGCAGCCTCTGGTTCGGATTTTAGGAGCTGCAAACAAATGAAATGGGCATCTTGCATCTCATCTTCGGGCCATCTTTGACCGTGCTTCAGTCGCCAAATCCTCAGCGTAGCTCCGGCTACGCCTGCGGTTTGGCTCAATCAGCACCGCCAAATCTGACCCAAATCTGAGCGCAATTTTGATCATGTTATTCATTTACAGCTCCTTAGAAAAATTGATCCGGGGCGACTGTCATGATTCTCGCAACCATTCTGGAACGCCGCAGCATCCGCCGTTATCACCACCAGCCGGTCACCGACCTCGATCTCGAACGCCTGCTGCGCGCCGCCATGGCCGCGCCGTCGGCCGGCAATCAGCAGCCCTGGCAGTTCGTGGTGATCCGTGAGCGGGTCATTCTCGACGCCATCCCCGCCATCCACCCCAATGCCGCCATGACGCTCGAAGCGCCGCTGGCGATCCTCGTCTGCGGCGACCTGGCCGGAGCCCGCTATCCCGATTCCTGGGTCCAGGACTGTTCCGCGGCGGCCCAGAACCTGCTCCTTGCCGCCCACTCGCGCGGCCTCGGCGCGGTCTGGTGCGGCATCTATCCCCATCTGGAGCGGGCCGCCGCCTTTCGTACCCTCCTCGGCATCCCCGAGCCGATCATCCCCCTGGCCCTGGTGGTCGTCGGCCACCCCGCCGAGAGCAAATCGCCCGCCGATCGTTACGATCCCGGGCGGGTCCATTGGGACCGCTGGTACGGCGCCGGATAACCCGCTCCCCGGGAGATCGCTGCGCCTGACTTCGCATTCTTGACTTGGTAGCTGCCGGAGAATGAGGTAGTATTCAGAATTGCAGGCGGCCCGGCTTTCTTTTGTCGCCTGATTGGCGGAAGTCGTTATTTTTTATCGGCAACGTGTGGGGTGGAATGGTTGAAAAGACGGACATGACTGCAGGCTGTCATCCCGATCGACTGCTGTCGCCCCCCCAGCCCGTCCTCACCCTGCTCGAGGCCTGCCGGGCGCCATCCACCACCGCCGCAGAGCTCAGGGAAATCGTCCTGCAGGATCCCGGACTGTGCGCGCGGGTTCTCCGGGCGGCAAGCCGCACCTGTCCCGAGCACCTCGACCCCGCAGCACCGATCACCTCGGCCCTGGCCGTACTCGGTCGTCCCGCCTTGGAGGGCCTGGCACTCCGGGCGGCGCAGACCCTCCTCGCCAATCCCCTCGACAACGAACAGGCCCGGTTTCTGCGGCAACTCCAGCTTTTTTCCCGGACCGGGGGTGAGCTCTGCCGGAGTCTGGCCGAGGCTGCCGGCTATCCCGCCCCGGAAGAAGCCCGGGTGACCGGGATGTTGCTCAACCTCGGCATCCTGACGCTCTTTTCCTGCCACCCCGCCCGCTATCCCCGGGAATTGGGCGCCCAGCCCGGCAATGCCGAGGCGCTGACGGAGGAACAAGCCCGGTTTGCCGTCGACCATCTGCAACTGGCAGCCGTGCTGGTCGGGGAGTGGGGGCTCGACTCCTTCATGGCGGACGCTCTGCGGCTGCTCCAACTCGCCCCCGAAGCCTGCCGGGAAGCGCCACAGCTGGTGCGCATCGCCCGGCTCGTCCGGGAACTCTGCCCCTCCCCCTTAGAGTCGGCTGCCGGTTGCGAAACGCTGGCGACCCAACTGCTCGGAACGGACGGGACTGCGCTGGCCGCCGTCTGCCGCCGCGCCGCGGAGCGTTGCCGCCTCTTGGCCTCTGCCGCCGATTCCGAAACGGATGTTGTGGAACAGGAGGAGCGCTCCCGTCGGAACCTGACCGTCCTGGTCTTTTCCCTGGCCGCGCAGCAGGGTATTTGCACCCAGCTGGCCGCAGCCGGGGATCGGGCAGGTTTGTTGGCCGCGGCGCACAACCTCTACTTGCGCGGTGCGCCGGTCCGGGATGCGTTCTTCTTTCTCTCCTCTGGGAGTCGTGGCGAGTTCGTCGGTCAGCCCGTTCCCGGCCAGCCGCGACGTCTGAAGGCCCTGGCCACCTCCCGCGAGGGGAAAAACCTGCTCGCCGCCGCCCTGCGCAGCGGCCGCATGTGCTATTCCTTCGCCACCCCGGCCGCCGCCGCCGTTTTTGACCGGCAACTGGCAGAGCTCTGCGGGAGCGCCGGCATCGCCGTCCTGCCGCTGGGGGAAGGCTCGCCGCCTTTGGGCGCGGTGGTCCTCGGCCTTGACTCCGCGGCGGAAGTCGAGGCCCTGGACAGCCCCGGCCTGCTCCAACTCGGCCGGGAGCTGGCGGCTCGCCTCGAGTCGCCTGCCGCCCCCGCCGTTCACCGGGCTTCCGCCCGGCCCGAACGCTCCCAGCTGAACAAGATCGCCCATGAAATCCGCACCCCTCTGGCGATCATCAACAATTACATGAGCGCACTGCACCTCCTTTTGGAGGGAAGCGAAAATGCCGGGGTGGTCGGCGCCGTGGAGACGGAAATCCGCCGCATCGGCGAAATCCTCAGCTATTACACCGAGGCGGGGAAGGCTCCCGCCGGGACCGACCAGGCCCCGAGTCCCGCTGCGCTGGCGATGGCGGCCATAGAGAGCCTCGCGCCCACCCACTTTGCCCCTAAGAACCTCAACATCCGGACCGATTTCGACCCTGACATCGCGCCGTTACCCGCAAACCCGGTCGCGGTCAGCCAGATCCTGGTCAATCTCCTCAAAAACGCCGCCGAAGCCCTGCCCGCCGGGGGGCGGATCGAAGTGGCGATCCGGGAATACCTGACCTCCAGCGACGAGCGGCAGGTGGTGATCAGCATCCAGGACAACGGCCCGGGGATCGCGCCGGAGATCCTGGAACGGTTCTTCAGTCCCGTCGCCAGCACCAAGGGGGAGGGACATGCGGGCCTGGGACTGCATATTGTCAAAGGGCTGGCGGACGACATCGGCGCCCGGGTCGCCTGCCGAAGCACTCCCGGCCAGGGGGCCTGTTTCGAGCTGCGGATTCCCCGCCACGCGGCCCACGACGACGCGACTACCGACAAGGATGGGAACTAGGTTATGAAGATTGAGAGTCCGCCGGCTGAGGCCGGATTGTGGCTTCGGCCGCACATTCTCATCGTCGACGATGATGCCGCCATGCTGCAGAGCCTGAGTTTCCTGCTCGGCGCCAAGGGGTTTGTGGCGGAAACCGCCGACAGCGGCCCGGCGGCGCTCGGCAAGCTGGAGTCGCGAAGCTACGAGATCATGCTCCTCGACCTGCAGATGCCCGACATGCGCGGCGAGGAAGTGTTGCGCTACGTCACCGAGCGGAATCTGGAAACCAAGGTCATCGTGGTCAGTGGCGAAACCTCCATCGCCACGGTCAAGGAAACCCTCCGGGAAGGCGCCTACGACTTCGTGCGCAAGCCCTACGATCCCGGCGAGCTGCTCACCACCGTCGCCAATGCCCTGACCCGCTCGGGCCTGGAGCGGCAGACCAGGGAGATGACCCAGGCGCTAGAGGAATCGGAACGCCTGCACCGCTATATCGTCAATCACTCCCCGGACTTCGTCTATGTCCTCGATGCCCAGGGCTGCTTCACCTTCGTCAACGACCGGGCCGAAGACCTGCTCGGCTACCGGCGCGAGGACCTGGTAGGCAAGCACTTTTCGATGCTGATCCACGACGAGGACCTCCCCCAGGCGCGTTACGTCTTCTGCGAGCGGCGCACCGGCAAGCGGGCCTCCCGGGACGTGGAACTGCGCCTCAGGGTCAACAGCAACGCCCGGGCGGTGCGCTTTTTCGAGACCTATGTTCTGCCGATCTCCCTGCACTCGGCGGGAATCTATAACCCCGCCGGCACCGGTGGTCTGGGCGAGTTTCTCGGCACCTACGGCTGCGCCCGGGACATCACCGACCGCAAACGCAACGAGGAACTGCTCAACTACCAGGCCTACCACGACCTGCTGACCAGTCTACCGAACCTGGTGCTGTTCCAGGACCGGTTGAGCCAGTCCCTGGCCCAGGCCCGGCGCCATGGTCATCAGCTCGCGGTGATGTACCTCGACCTCGACCGCTTCAAACTGATCAACGACAGCCTCGGCCACGGTGCCGGCGACCAGGTGCTGCGCACCACCGCCGAGCGGGTCGTCTCCTGCCTGCGCGACGAGGACACCCTGGCCCGAATCGGCGCTGACGAGTTCACGCTGCTGCTGCCGCAGATCGGCAACCGCGAGGATGCCGTCGTCGTCGCCGAGAAGATCCTCGCCCGCATCCGCGAGCCCCAGGTGGTGGCAGGACACGAGGTTTTCAGCAGCGCCAGTATCGGCATCGCTCTTTATCCCAATGCCGGGGAATCGGTCGAGACCCTGGTGCAGAGTGCCGACGTCGCCATGTACCATGTCAAGTCGAGCGGCAAAGACGGCTTCCGCTTCTTCAGCGACGAGATGTACACCTCCTACTCGTCCCACCTCGCCCTTGAGCAGGACCTGCACCGCGCCGTCGAGGCCAACCAGCTCGAGGTCTTCTTCCAGCCCAAGGTCGACGTGCGCGACTGCCGGGTGGTCGGCATGGAGGCGCTGCTGCGCTGGCAGCACCCGGAAAAGGGACTTCTCTCCCCCTCCGAGTTCATCCCGCTGGCCGAGGAGTCGGGGATGATCATTCCCATCGGCGACTGGGTCCTGCGCGCCACCTGCCGCGAGATCTGCCGCTGGCGGGACCAGGGGCTGGAGCCGGTGAAGGTCTCGGTCAACATTTCCGCGATTCAGATCGAGCAGGAGGACTTCATCCCCAAGATCCTGGCTGCCCTGGAGGAGACGGGTCTCGACGGCAGCTGCCTGGAAATCGAGATCACCGAGCACGGCCTGGTCAAGAAGCGGGAGCAGATTGTCGCCACTCTCCGGCAGCTCGCCAGCCACGGCATCACCATCGCCATCGACGACTTCGGCACCGGCTATTCCTCTCTGGCCTACCTGCAGCAGTTCCCCATCCACACCCTGAAGATCGACCGCTCTTTCGTGCAGGGGATCGAGACCACCGGTCAGGAGGCCTGCCTGGTCGACGCCATCGCCGCCATGGCCCGTGGCCTGAAGCTGCACCTGGTGGCCGAGGGCGTGGAAACTCCCGCCCAGCTCGACTACCTCAAGAAGCGTGGCTGCAACGAGGTCCAGGGCTATCTCTTCAGTCGCCCGGTCTCCGCCGAAAAGACCCTGGAACTGCTTGCCGGCCTGCAGGACGGCCGGCTGGAGGCCTGCCCGATCTCCCCGGACTGAGGAGCGGCGGGCCGGACATGGGCGTATAATGGAGACAAAAGGAGTTGCGCCCATGCCGAATCGCAGCGAACTGGCGAAAATTCACATTGCCATCAAAGAGTTGGGGCTGGATGACGCCACCTACCGCGGGATGTTGTGGGACCGCTACCACAAGGAGTCGGCCGTCGATCTCACCTCCAGCCAAGTCGCCGACCTGCTTGACATCTTCCATCAGAAGGGCTGGCGGCCGGCCTCCTTCGGCCAGCGCGGCCTGATCCACGTTCTCTGGCGGCGCCTCGCCGCTGCCGGGGCCGTAGAGCATCCGGAAGAGGAGGCGATGGCGGCTTTCGTCGAGCACGCCACCGGCAAGAACGACCTGCGGCGGCTTACCGTGGTCGAGGCGAGCCGGGTGATCGAACGGCTGAAGAGGTGGCTGGAGCGGGTAGGGGAGGGGAGCATCGCGGCACTGAGGCGATGGCATTGCCCGCAAAAGGATTGACAACCCGCTGATTGACAACCCGCTGCTGTAGTCGATACCTATGATCTGTTGCGTTTTTCATTGTCAGGGGAGGGATACGTGAAAGACAGCACCGATAACCCCATCCGCCCGCCGGCCAATGAAGCCGGATGGGCGGATTTCTTTGGGCTCTTGAAAGTAGCCGAGACAGGAAGACCTGCCTAGTGGAAGGTTTCTAGTTTCTATATCTAGAAACTAGAAACCCATATCTATAAATTCTGTTTCCAGATATGGGAAAGTTTTCTATATCTCGAAACGCCATCTAAATTTAGTTAGACCGCTCAAGAAGAAATATTTAGATCATGAGAAAAGCCAAATTACTGCAAATGCACAACATTGGCATCGTTGTCGACGACCTCAAGGCCGCTATCGCGTTCTTTGCCGAACTCGGTCTTGAACTGGAGGGCGAAACAACCGTCGAGGGGCAATGGGTGGACCGCATCGTTGCGCTCAACGGTGTCCGAAGTGATATCGCAATGATGCGGACTCCTGATGGCCACAGTCGACTTGAGTTGACGAAGTTCCAAAGGCCAATGGTGACCAGCGTCGAGCTGAATGCACCGGTGAACACGTTGGGTATACGTCGCATCATGTTCGCCGTTGATGATATCAAAGAAGTCCTTACCCGCCTGCAGGCCCATGGTGCTGAACTCGTTGGAGAGATAGTTCAATACGAAGACATCTACCTACTCTGTTACGTTCGTGGTCCTGAAGGCATTCTCATTGCTCTGGCTGAACCGCTCCGCGGGGAATGAAGGGGACAGCCTCAGCCGACCGTCGTTGTGGGCGGGAGTCGCACTCAGTTCGGGGTGCCAGCCAAATCCGCAGATCCTAGCATAAAACGAGCACAAAAACCCCGACGGCGCAAACCGACCCGCCGGGAAGGAGGAATTCGATGAAGATCGTGGTTCTGGATGGACATGCTCTCAACCCCGGGGATTTGGACTGGGGGCCGTTGGCGGCTCACGGTGAGCTGCAGGTCCATCCCCGCAGCGCCCCCGGCGAAGTGCTGGAGCGGGCTGCCGGGGCGGAGGTCCTGCTCACCAACAAGGTTGTGCTCGATGCCGACTGCTTGGCGCAGTTGCCCGACCTGCAATACATCGGCGTGACGGCCACCGGCACCAACGTCGTCGATCTCGCCGCGGCCAAAGCCAGAGGGATCGTCGTGACCAACGTTCCCGCCTACAGCACCCCGTCGGTGGCCGAACACGTCTTCGCGCTGCTGCTGGCGCTGGCGCGGCGGGTCGAGGGGCATTCCACCCTGGTGCGCGAGGGGCGCTGGAGCGCCTCACCGGACTTCAGCTTCTGGGATGGGGAGCTGGTCGAACTCGCGGGACGGCGCCTCGGCCTGGTCGGGTTCGGCGCCATCGGCCAGGCGGTGGCGCGCATCGGCCTGGCCTTCGGCATGCGGATCCTGGTGAATACGGGCCATCCGGAACGTCACCGGGGGGACCTGCCGGGGGTATCCTTCCTCGCGCTGGAAGAACTGCTCGCCGGCAGCGACGTGGTCAGCCTGCATTGCCCGCTAACCCCGGAGACCGAGCATCTGCTTGATGCCCGCCGCCTTGCCCTGATGCGTCCCGGGGCGTTTCTGATCAACACCGGAAGGGGGCCGCTGGTCGATGAGGCGGCGCTGGCGACGGCACTCAACGAGGGAAGACTGGCCGGTGCCGGCCTCGATGTCCTCTCCAGCGAGCCGCCGTCCCCCGGCAATCCCCTGCTCGCTGCCCGCAATTGCCTGATCACCCCGCACATCGCCTGGGCGACCCGCGCCTCCCGCTCCCGCCTGCTGGATGTGGTCGTCGCCAATGTCGCCGCCTTTTTGGCCGGCAAGCCGCGGAACGTGGTGAATTGAAGGCTGCCGGCGCGGGTGTGCCGTCTACGGCAAAGGGGGGACCATCGGCCTGGTCAAGCTGGGTCTGTCGCTTGCCGCCGCCGCGGGCGGCGCTCCTTGACAGGGGTCGCGGGGGGGTGGTATAAATCGCCCTCCTCGATTGCCAAATCCGGGCCGCCGGTGGGGATTTCCCCGGCGGCCCCTTGCCTGCAAGGAGCTCCATGACCGCCCAGACCCGCTCGCCCGGCGATATCGTCGAAGCCCGCTGTACCCGTTGCCGCACCCTCACCAACCACACCATCATCGCCCTTGTCGAGACCCGGATCGCCCGCGTCCAGTGCAACACCTGCGGCGGAACCCACAACTACCATCCCCCTGCTGCGGCCCCGGTCCGTCCGGCCCGCAAAACCCCCGTCGCTCGTTCCGCGCCCCGGACCAGCGCGCGGGTGAGCAGTGACCAGCAGATCTGGCAGCAGGCCTGCAGTGAAGTCGAGGCGGCCAGCGCCGTCCCTTATGCCATGGACCGCTCGTTCCAAATCGGGATGCTGGTGGCCCACCCGGCCTTCGGCGTCGGCACGGTCACCGCGCTGTTCCCTCCCAACAAGGTCGAGATCCTGTTCCAGGTCGGGCGCAAACTGCTGCGCTGCGCCAACTAAGGAGTTGTAAATGAATAACATGATCAAAATTGCGCTCAGATCTGGGTCAGATTTGGCGACTGAAGCACGGTCAAAAATGGCCGAAGATGAGATGCAAGATGCCCATGTTATTTGTTTGCAGCTCCTAAGTCCGGTGGCGCCGCTTGCCAGGTTCTGAACCTTGGCTAAACTGGGGGTGATTTTCAACCCTGGAGGCAGCCGATGGCGATCAGCGAGAGACGGCGGGAGATGCGGCGTCGCAGGCAGCGGCGGGAAAAACGCCTGCGTGAAGAGTTGAAACTGCCCAGCCAGCAGGGAACGGCCGGCAAGACCCGCGACAAGCGGCAAACGACAGCGGCCGATCCCCCGGCGGCGGGTAAATCGGGCGGCAGCCACGAGCCCGAACGTTAGCATTCCCGGCCGCAGCGGCCGGATTCCAGCGGGTATCCCATGCAGTTCGCCGAGCTACACCCCTGGGAGATGGGTTACAGGGAGGCGGTCGCCCTGCAGCGCCGTCTGGCGGAGCGGGTCGAACTGCACCTACCGCCCGGCTGGACCCCGCGCAGCGTGGCCGGCGTGGACGTCTCCTACGAAAAGCACGGCGATCTCTTCTTCGCCGGCGTGGTGGTGTTGCGGCTGCCTGATCTGACCCCCCTCGCCACCGCCGCGGCCCACGACCGGGTCACCTTCCCCTACATCCCCGGGCTCCTCTCCTTCCGGGAACTCCCCGTTCTGCTCGAAGCCTTCCGCCGTCTCCCGCTGGTTCCCGATGTGGTCCTGGTCGACGGCCAGGGGATCGCCCACCCACGGCGCCTCGGCCTGGCCAGTCACCTCGGCCTGTGGCTGGGGATCCCGACCGTCGGCTGCGCCAAGAGCCGCCTGTGCGGAGAGCATCCCCCGCCGGGACGCCGGCGCGGCGACCGCGTACCCCTGTGCCAGGGCGGGGAGCAGATCGGCGCCGTCCTGACCACCCGCGACAACGTCAAGCCCCTCTACATCTCGCCCGGACATCGCATGGACATCGCCACCGCCGTTGACCTGACCCTGGCCTGCGGCGGCCGCTACCGGCTGCCGGAACCGACCCGCCAGGCCCACCTGTTGACCAACCGCCTGCGCCGCGAGGCGCCGGCGGTCACCTGAATGATTCACGAGAAAAGTGCCTGATCCGCTTAGGGACTCGGAACTAACAAATATACCGTTTTACATCTCATCCTCAGGCCATCTTTGCCGCCCCTTCAATCGCAAAATCCTCAGCGTAGCCCTGCTGCGCCTGCGGTTTTGCTCAATCCGGAGCAACAAATCTGACCTAAGTCTGAGCGAAAAACCTGGTATATCGGTTAATTTCGAGCACCTTAGGGTTCCAGCAGGGAGCGCAGTTTGGCCTCCGCGGCGCTGTCGAGCGTCCCCTTCTCCCGGGCCACCGTGGCCGTCTGCCGGCCGAGGGCCCGGTAGAGGGCGTTGAGGTCGGCGGAGAAGGGTTCCAGCGCCTGCAGGTGACGGACTACGGTGTGGGTGTCGCCGCGGGAAATCGGGCCGGTCAGCGCCGCGACCGGGCCGAGGGTGACGAGGTTGTTGAGGGTGCCGCGCAGCAGCGGCGAGAGCAGCTCGAAGGCTTCTTCCCGGCGGTAGCCGCAGCCGCCGAGGAGTTCGCAGGCGGCGTTGGTCAGCGCCACCAGGTAGTTGGAGGCGACGCAGGCAGCGGCGTGGTAGAGGGGTTTGTGCTGCCGATCGATGACGAAGGGGCGACCGCCGAGATCGGCGACCAGGGCCTCGGCCAACGGCAACAGCGCCGCCTCGCCCTCGATGGCGCAGGGGGTGCCCGGGAGGTTGCGCACCCCGACCACGGCGTCGGCGAAAGTCTGCAGGGGATGGATGGAGAGGGCGCCGAGGGCTGGGCCCTCCTCGCCGAGGAGGATGTTCGCTGGGTGCAGGCCGCTGAAATGGACCAGCACCGTTCCCTCCGTGAGCCGTCCGGAGCGGCGCAGGTGAGCCGCGGTCGCGCCGATAAGGTCGTCGGGGAGAGCGAAGAGGACGAGATCGGCGGCGCTCACCGCGCCCTGGTCGGTGGTCGCCGCCTCCCCCCGCCCGATGAAGCGCGCCGCGGCCTTGGCCCGCGCCGGATCGCGGCCGATCACCGCGACGATGTCGTGGCCGGCATCGTGGAGCAGGCGGGTGACCGCCTGGCCGATGCGTCCGGGGCCGATCAGGGCGATGCGCCGGCTCATGCGACCGTGACCTCGATGCGCCCGACGCCGGCGATCTCGCCGACCAGGCGCTGGCCGCTGGCCACCGGCCCGACCCCGGCCGGGGTGCCGGTGAGGATCACGTCCCCGGCCTCCAGGGTGAAGAGACGGGAGGCGTAGCTGATGATCTCCGGCAGTTTGCGCATCATCAGCGCGGTGGTGGCGTCCTGCTTGACAACGCCGTCGATGCTGAAGCGGATCGGCAGGGCGTGGGGGTCGGCGACCTGGGCGGCGGGGACGAAATCGGAAAGCGGGCAGGCGGTGTCGAATCCCTTGGCCGCCTCCCAGGGAAGACCCTTGGCCTTGAGCGCCGCCTGGACGTCGCGCAGGGTCAGGTCGATGCCGACGCCGTAGCCGGCGACGCAGTCCATGGCCGTCTTCCGGGGCGACATTTTTCACGGTGCGGCCGATCAGGACGGCCAGCTCCACCTCGTGGTGGCAGTCGCGGGAGGTCGGCGGGATCACCACCTGTCCGCCGTTGCCGATGATGCTGGTCGCCGGCTTGATGAACAGGACCGGGGCGTCGGGAACGGCGTTGCCGAGCTCCCGGATGTGGTCGACGTAATTGCGCGCCAGGCAGACGACCTTGCCGACGCGGAATTCCTGGCCGGTGGCGGGGATGCGGACAGTAGCCATGGGGAGCTCCTTATTTTGGGGGAAGGGGGAACGATCGGGGTCGAAAAGCGTCTCTCACCCGCTCCCTGCGGTCGCTTGAGAACACAGAGTTCACGGAGATCAAAGCAAAAAACCGGATGATCTAACCCAGAAAAAGCAGTATCACACAACGCCGCAACGAAAGACCAGACACCAAATCTCTTGTTTTTTGCCCTTCGTTGCGGCGTGGGCTGCGTAACGGCCGTTTTAGGTCGAATCTTTGCTCTGTGTTCTCCGTGCTCTCTGTGAGAGGCGTCCTCGGTTTCTCAGTCCGAATGACGCGCCCGCGGCAGTTCCCAGTTGCCGCGGATCGCCAGCAGCCGCACGCCGATCGTCAGCAGCGCCGCCAGCAGGGCCGCCAGCCCCGGCGGCAGGCGGTGTCTGGCGCAGCAGGACCAGCAGTACGCCGCCGGCCAGGCAGGCCGAGGCGTAGACCTCGCGGCGCAGGATCAGCGGCACCTGTCCCGGAGAGGACGTCGCGGAGCACCCCGCCGGCGGTGGCGGTCATCACCCCCATCAGTACCGTGCCGAGCCAGCCGCTGCCGAGGCCGAGGGCCTTGCCGCTGCCGATGACCACGAAGGTGCCGAGGCCGACGGCGTCGAAGTAGAGCAGGGGATGCTGCAGAAAGGCGAGCCGGCGGTGAAAGCAGAAGACGGCCAGCGCCACCGCCAGGGAGAGATAGAGATAGGTCTCGTTCTGCAGGCAGAAGGGGGGCGTGCCGAGCAGCACGTCGCGCAGGGTGCCGCCGCCGGTGGCAGTGACCAGGCCGAGGACCGCCACCCCGAACAGGTCCATGTCGCGGCGGATGCCGGCCCAGGCGCCGGACGCGGCGAAGGCGGCGGTGCCGATCAGGTCGAGGCTGTAGAGCAGGGTCATGAAAGGCTCCTCCGGAGGGCGAGAATAGCCCCTCGCCGGGGAAAATGCAAGGGGGGTGGCAGGGCCGTGAAGGTGTGTTAAGATAGCCCGGCCGCGGCGCTGGCGCCCGGCCCATCCCGCAGTGCGAGGCCCGCATGTTCCTCCCCATCGGCGATTCCCCCAACCCGCCCGGCCGCCCCTACGTCAACTATCTGTTGATCGGCCTCAATGTGGCGGTCTTCCTGGGCGTTTCGCTGCCGCTGATGCTGGGGCGTCCCGACCTCAATGACCCGCTGCTGCTCGACTACCTGCGGGCGGTGGGGGTGCACGACAGCGTTTCGGCGCGGGCAGTCCTGCAGCACCTCTCGGCCTACGATCTCTTCACCTTCCGCTACGGGTTCCGGCCCGCCGCTCCGTCGCTGGTGGCGCTCTTCGCCTCCCTCTTTCTCCACGGCGGCTGGTTGCACATCATCGGCAACATGCTCTTTCTGTGGATTTTCGGCGACAACGTCGAATACCGGCTGGGGCGGCTCGGCTACCTGCTCACCTATCTCGGTACCGGCGTCGCCGCGACCCTCTTCTTCGCCCTCTTCGTCCCCCATTCCCCGATTCCGCTGATCGGCGCCTCGGGGGCGATTTCCGGGGTCCTCGGCTGCTATTTCCTCTGGTATCCGCGCAACCGCGTCAAGACCTTCGTCTTCCTCTTTCCCTTTATCATCGGCACCTACCTGATCCCGGCCCGGCTGGTCCTCGGCTTCTTCCTGCTGATCGACAACCTGCTGCCGTTTTTGATGACCGGCGGCAGCGGCAGCGGCGTTGCCCACGGCGCCCATATCGGCGGCTTTCTTGCCGGCCTGGGGACCGCCTGGGCGGTCGACCGCCTGGCCCACCACCCGCTGCGTGCTCCCGGTCGTTTTACCGCCGGGATGGAGCCGGCCGAAGAGGCGCCGCCGACCGCGGACCGCGCGGCGCAGATTGCCGACAGCATCGCCACGGGACGGATGGAGCAGGCCGCCGGTCTCTATCTGGACGCCCCCAACCGGGCGGCGCGCCAGGCGGTGGCGGCTGAGGACGTCCTGGCCATCGGCCACTTCCTGCTCGGCCAGCAACTCTTCGCCCAGGCCCTCGGCCTGTTCCGGCGTTTCATCGCCGAGCGGGCCGATGATCCCCATGTCGACCGAGCCTATCTCGGCGCTGGCTTGGCGATGATGCGCCAGCCGCGCGGGCTGACCAGCGCCTACCACTACTTTCTGGCCGCCGCCGATGCTGCGCGCACGCCGCAGACGGCGGAGGCTGCGCGCCGCCAGCTGCGGGTTATTGAGCGGTTGGAGGCGGGAGCGGGAGAGGGAGAGGGGTGAGGTCGGCCTCCGGGTCCGATTAGGCGGTGATCGCTGGCTGTTGGTGAAGAGCAGAACCGGCGGGACTCGCCCCGCCAGGCGAGTTATTTTTCTGGCACGGCCCAGAAAAGCAACCAAAAGAGCCCGGGCGGTACGGTATATAGACATAGGTAACACTTTAGTACAGGGACATGGGTAACACATTAACCTTGAGGCATCCCTATCGCAGGAGGTGCCTGATGCCCTGGCTGGAGATGAAACCTATGGATCAAAAAGTGCTTTTCCTTGCTGACTGGCTGCGGCAAGTCGCCTGTCTATCGGAGTTGTGTGAACGCTACGGCATTAGCCGCAAGACCGGATACAAGTGGATCCGACGCTATCACCAAGGGGGTGTTGAAGCTCTGCAGGAGCGCAACCGCAAGCCGCTTCATTCGCCTGAGCAAACCCTCTATCGCATCCGCAAAGCCATCATTGAACTGCGGACCCGGGGGCGTGCGACCAGAGGGCCGAAGAAGATCCAGACGCTGCTGCAGGAGCGATTTCCCGATGCGCCAGTACCGTCTCGAACGACCATTTACAAGATCTTGCATGCCGAAGGTCTGGTAAAAAAGCGCCGGCGCAAACAGCGCGTCGCCCCTTTTCCTCAACCCTTCAAAGCGGTGTTAGAGCCCAACGACCTGTGGTCTGCCGATTTCAAGGGACAATTCAAGCTCCAGAATGGTCAGTGGTGCTACCCCCTTACGGTCATGGATCATCAAAGTCGCTATTTGCTGTGCTGCCATGCAATGACGGGGACTCGCTTTGAGGAAACCCAACAGACTTTCCGGCGGATTTTTCAGCAGAACGGCCTGCCCCTGAGAATCCGTACCGACAATGGAGTTCCTTTCGCGACGACGGCCACCGGCGGGCTTTCCCGGCTGGCCATCTAGTGGATCACTCTGGGCATCTTGCCGGAACGCATCGAGAAGGGCAAACCCCAACAGAACGGACGCCATGAGCGAATGCATCGCACACTCAAACAGGAGGCCACGTGTCCGGCCGCGTCCTCACTGTCGTTCCAACAGCGGCTCTTTGATGAGTTTCAGCGCAGCTACAACGAGGAGCGTCCTCACGAGGCTTTGCAGCAAAAGCGCCCGGCATCCTGCTATCAGCCCTCCAATCGGCCCTATACGGACACCCCGCAGGAGCCAACCTACCCGGACTACTTTGTCGTCCATCGGGTCCAGGGGCCTGGGCTCGTGTACTGCCGGAACAAGATGGTGTATGTCTCACATCTGCTCAAGGGTCATTCGGTTGGTTTGAACGAGATCGACACGGGGCAGTGGGAGGTATATTTCGGACCGGTCAAGCTGGGTAGCTTCGATGAGCGCTATGCCAAAGGCAACAGCGTGCCCTACTTGACCCTGAAGGTGTAACCCATGTCCCTTGACTTTTTTGTAACCTATGTCCTTGACTCGTACAGGCTGCCGCCGGCATGAAAGACCGTCGCGGTCAGCGGAGCTTGCGAATTACCGGCGCTGCCGCCGACGGACGGCGCGTCTTCGGGCGCTCCATCTGCAAGCGGGGGTGGTCGTTCCGGCGGTCTACGCGGGTTTTTGCAACTCCGGCGCTGCTTGGTTTCTAAGGCCCTTAACCCACCAGAGCCTCTGACCACGCAGAACTGAGATGCATAACAGCCTGCGGCCAACGACCTGCGATCGGAGACGCGATGGGTCCACGGAGCTCCGGCGGGGTTGGATGGCGGTAACGATTCCTCGATGCTCCTCAACTTCGCGAACGCATGCCCCCCGCAGGGGAAGCCGCTTTTTGCCTCCTTTTTGTCGGCTTACAAAAAGGAGGGCGCCTGGCGGGGCGCGTCCCGCCGGTTTTGTCCCTATCCATCTACCGACGGCCAATCACGGCCCGGAGTCAGAATATGAACGATCTGGTCATCTCCAGTCTGCAGAATCCGCGGATCAAGGCGGCGATCAAGTTGCGTGACCGGCGCGGGCGGGAGGCGAGCGGCCTGCTGCTGATCGAGGGTTACTTCGAGCTGGACCTGGCGCGGCAATGCGGGGTCGTCCCGGAGGAGCTCTTCTTCTGCCCCGAACTGGTGCGCCCCGGGGAACTGCCGCTGCGCGCCGCGCTGCGCGCCGCCGGAACCAAGGTTTTCGCCGTGAGCCCGGCGGTGATGACTAAGCTCGCCTACCGCGAGCACCCTGACGCCTGGCTGGCGACGGCGCCGCTGCCGCGGCGGAGCCTGGCCGAGTTGCAACTTTCCGAAAAGCCGCTCTTGATCGTCGCCGAGGGCGTGGAGAAGCCGGGCAATCTCGGCGCCATCCTGCGCTCGGCCGACGCCGCCGGGGTCGACGCCCTGATCGTCTGCGACGGCCGCACCGATCTTGCCAATCCGAATGTGGTGCGGGCCAGCAAGGGGGCGCTGTTTCGGGTACCGGTGGTCGAGGCCGGCAGCGGGGAGGTTCTGGAATGGCTGCGGCAGCGCCGTATCCAGGTGGTGGCGGCGACGCCGGCGGCGGATTGTGCCCATTGGGACGCCGATCTTTCCGGCGGGGTGGCGATCGCCGTCGGCACCGAGAAGGAGGGGCTTTCCCCGCTCTGGCTGGAGGGGGCCGACCGCGCCGTGGTCATTCCCATGCACGGGCGGGTCAACTCCCTCAACGTCGCCCAGGCCCTGACCCTGCTGGTTTACGAGGCGCTGCGCCAGCGCAGCCAGGGAGCGTAGGCATGTACGGCTATTTCGACTACGAGGAGCCGCTTTTTCGCCCCCCGTCCGAGGCGCAGAGCCTGATTTTCCAGATCACCGTCGGCTGTTCGCAGAACGGCTGCACCTTCTGCGGCATGTACAAGATGAAATCCTTCCGCATCCGCAAGGTGGCCGAAATTGCCGCCGACATCGCCGCCGTTCCGGCCCACCACCGGCCGCACATCCGCCGCATCTTTCTCGCCGACGGCGACGCCCTGGTCTATCCCCAGGCCGGCCTGCTGGAGATCCTCGCCCTGCTGGGCGCAGCCTTCCCCAATCTTACCCGGGTCGGCGCCTACGCCTCGCCGGCGAGCCTGACGACCAAGAGCGAAGCCGAACTGGCGGCGCTGCGCGCGGCGAAGCTGCGCATCCTTTATTTCGGCCTGGAGAGCGGCGATGCCGCGACCCTCACCGCGATCCGCAAGGGCTTCACGCCGGAGCGGATGCTGGCGGAGTGCCGCAAGGCGCAGGGCGCGGGTCTCAAGCTCTCGGTCACCGCCATCCTCGGCCTCGCCGGCCGGGCGCGCAGCCGCGAACACGCCCGCGCCACCGGTGCGTGGATCAGTGCCCTCTCCCCCGAATACTTCTCGCTGTTGACCCTCTTCACCCGCCACAACGACGCCTTTTTGCGCAGCATCGAGCCGCTGACCCACGGCGGGATCCTCGAAGAGGCCCGCGAACTGCTGCTGCATCTCACCCCGCAACGGACCATCCTGCGCTCCAACCACGTCTCCAACTTCCTTGAGTTGGCCGGCAGCTATCCCAAGGACCGGGAACGCCTGCTGGCCGAGGTCGAAGCCGCCATCGACCGCGCCCGCCGCCATCCGGACTGGTACATGCAGGTTCCCGCCTACCGCGAAGACCACTTCTGAAGCTGTGAGGAATGAGGGGAATATGCCTCGCCTCTCGTCACTCACCTCAAATCCCGCGCTTCAGGCGTCCACATCCCGGCCGAACTGGCGGAACTCTCCGAGGTTGCTGAACTCGCCCCAGGCCAGGTATTGGTTGGGGGCGTTGACGAACTGGAAGATGTTTTCCAGGATGGTGAAGTGCTGGTGCTCCTCCTCGGCGATCCGCTGCAGCAGGGTCTTCACCACCCCGCGCTGTTCTTTGGCTGCGGCACCTTCGTAGAAGCGGAAGCTGTCGGCTTCGAGTTTCATGGCATGCCGGTAAGCCGCAAGATCCCCCTCGACCGACTCCCCCGGGCCCGGCTGGAGCAGCTTTTCGGCAAAGATGTTCTGGGCATCCGCCAGGATGGTGGAGTCCTGCATGGTGGGCGCCGGACCCTCCTCCTTCAGCGCCCGGAAGATCTCGAAGTGCTTCTGTTCGTCCGCAGCCAGCCGTTCGAAGATGGTCTTCAGCCCGGCCTGGTCGCTCTGCGCCGCCAGCTGTTCGTAATAGACCTTGCCGTCGACTTCCATCTGCATGGCGAATTCGAATACGTTCATCGTCTCCTCCCTTGGGTGGTTGCCGTTACCCTATCCTACCACTTTAGAGGCCGGCCGCCGAGAGTCAAGCCGGGGGGGCGGCCGGCGGCAGGCTGCCTACCGCTGCCAGCAGATCGGCTTCCGGGGCCGGACGCTCGAGGTAGTATCCCTGGATTTCGTCGCAGCCGTGGGTGCGCAGAAATTCCCGCTGCTGATCCGTCTCTACCCCCTCCGCGATGACCCGCAGCCCGAGATTGTGGGCGATGCTGATGGTGGTGCGGGCGATGGCCGCGGCGGTTTCGTCACTGAACAGGTTGTGGATGAAGGTATGGTCGATTTTAAGCCGCTGTATCGGCAGCCGGCGCAGCAGGTTGAGAGAGGTGAAGCCGGTCCCGAAATTGTCGACGGCAATGGAGACGCCCAGCCCCTGCAGGCGTTTCAGGACGGTCGCGGCCTGGGCCGGGTCTTGCTGGAGCAGGTTCTCGGTCATCTCGAGTTCGAGGCGTGCCGGCGGCAAACCGGTGGCGGCGAGGATGTCGCGCAGGGTGGGGAGGAACTCGGAATCGATCAGCTGCCGGTGGGAGAGGTTGACCGCGATCCGGACCGGGGGAAGCCCCTGCTCCTCCCAGGCCCGCATCCGTTCGCAGGCGGTGCGCAGCACCCAGGAGCCGATCGGCAGGATCAGCCCGGTCTCTTCGGCCAGGGCCAGAAACTCGGCGGGCATCAGCAACCCGCGCCCGGGGTGCTGCCAGCGCACTAGCGCCTCGATGCCGCAGAGTCGTCCGGTGGCGACTTCCACCTGGTCCTGGAAGTGGAGCTGGAGCTCGCCGCGCTGCAGGGCGCGGCGCAGGTAGGTCTCCATCCGCAGGCGCTCCTGGGCACGGGCGTTGAGATCGCTGGAGAAGTAGCGGTAGGTGTTGCGTCCCTGCTCCTTGGCCAGATACATGGCCATGTCGGCATGGGCGATCAGGGTTTCGGCCTGGAGGGCGTCATCCGGGTAGAGGGCGATGCCGATGCTGGTCGAAGTAAAGATCTCCTGCGCCTTGAGGCGGATGGGACGGGTTAACGCCTGCAGGATCTTGCGGGCGGTGACCGTCGCGTCCCCGGAATTTTCCAGGCGGTTGAGGATGACCACGAATTCGTCGCCGCCGAGGCGCGCCACTGTGTCGCTTTTGCGGACACAGCCGAGCAGTCGCCGGGCGACCACCTGCAGCAGCTCGTCGCCGGCGCTGTGTCCCAGGGTGTCGTTGATCACCTTGAAACGGTCGAGGTCGAGAAACAGGACCGCTACCTGCTCTTTCTCGCGGCCCGCCAGAATGAGCTGCTGGTCGAGGCGGTCCCGGAGCAGCAGGCGGTTGGGCAGGCCGGTGAGGGCATCCTGATAGGCCAGCTGCTTGACCGAGTTTTCGGCGACCTTGAGGGGCGTGATGTCGTCATGGGTGACGACGGCAAAGGTCCCGCGGCTGTTGGTGAAGGGGGTGATCCGTCCCAGATACCAGCGCGGAGCGTTGGGCCCCTGGTGGGGGTATTCGAGGCTGAATTCACTGAGCTGGCCGGCCAGGACCGCGCGGATGCCGCAGGCGAAGGCCTCGGCATGCGGATTCGACCCGGCGCCGCGGTCGAGAATTTCGAGGTAGTTGTCCCCCTGCTCCGGCACTTCCGGCAGCGGACAGTGGGAATCCTCCCCCCAGCAGCGGTTGGTGGCAAGAATGCGACCGTCGGCGGCGAGGATTGCCACCCGCTGGGCGAGGGCGTCGAGGGTGGCGTGGACGAAGCTTTCCGAATCGCGCAGCGCCTCATCGACGCGGCGCCGGTCGCTGATGTCCATAGCCATCAGCAGAGTCCCGCCGGGCGTCTCGCCGGAGGTGCCGATCGGACTGTGGGAGAGCAGGGTGCAGATTTCTCCGCCGCTCGCGGTGCGCAGGCAGATTTCGGCGATTGCGCCCGGTGCCCCGATCTGCGGATTCAGCAGTGCGGCAGCCTGATCCTGGTCGGCGGTGGGGACCAGATCGAGAAACCGGCGTTGCAGCAGGTCCTGGGACGGGTAGCCGAGCATCGATTCCAGCTGCCGGTTGACGAAGGTGATCAGGCCGTCGGGGCTGACGATCAGGATCCCTTCCTTGGTCGCCTCGACGATCCGCCGGTAGCGTTCACCCTGGTCGCGGACCTCCCGCAACAGCGGCGGCAGGCCGCCGATGCCGGCCAGCAGCAACAGGGAGACGGCCAGCCCGAAGAGTTCGTTATCCATCTGGGGGGTGTAGGTCTGGGGGGAGAACAAGGCGTGGCCGAGGCTGACCAGGGGCGCCAGCGCGAGAATCAGGACGGCGGCCGCCAGCAACAGCCAGGTCCGCGAACGCCCGCCGAAGCGGGCCAGGCGCAGGGTCAGAATCGCCGCTGCGAATCGCAGCAGGGTGGTTGCCATGAGGATGGCGAGGGCAACGGCAACGGTCATCGCAGTCGGCTCCGGTTGGACCGCTGAACTGCCCGGCGAAGTGCCCCGGGGACCGCTCGGTGGCCGTGGCGGCGCGATCGGATTCGCAAGGACAGCGGCTGAACCATTATACCAGAGGCCGACTTGGGTGCGGCGGGGGAGGCGCTCAGCTGGTTGCTGCGTTGGGGAGGGATGGCAGCCAGCGGTCGAGGATGTCCCGGAGCTGATTGGGCCAGAACGGCTTGCCGAGATGATCGTCCATCCCCGCTCCCAGGCATTTCCGGCGGTCCTCTTCCAGGGCGTGGGCGGTCAGGGCGATGATCGGGGTCCGATGGCCGGCGGCAGCCGCCCGTTCTTCGCTGCGAATCCGGCGGGTGGCGGTGAAGCCATCCAGCTCCGGCATCTGGCAATCCATGAAAATCAGGTCGTAGGGGTTGGCGGCCCAGGCTTCCAGGGCCAGTCTGCCGTTGGCGACCAGGTCCACCTCGCAACCGTACATCTCCAGCAGGGTCTTGATGAGGTCCTGGTTGACGAGGTTGTCCTCCGCCACCAGGACCCGGCCGCGGGGTGCTACGGCTCCCCCCCGGGGCACTTGGGGAGCGCCGGGGGGGGCGGCGGTTTCCGCGGCGGGGGGGAGCGAAGCCGGCCCTGCCTGTCTGTCGACGGCGAACGGGATGGTGAAGCGGAAGGTGGTCCCCTGCCCCGGCCTGCTCTCCACCGCGATGCTCCCGCCCATCAGTTCGAGGAGCTGGCGGACGATGGCCAGGCCGAGACCGGTCCCGCCGTACTGGCGGCTGGGAGTAGTGTCCACCTGGGAAAAGGATTCGAAGATCCGCTGTTGATCTTCGCTGGCGATGCCGATGCCGGTGTCCCGCACCGCGAAGCACAGCCGCGGATCCTGGCTGTCGTCGGGCGGCCGGGTGACGCCGATGCTGATCCGGCCCCGTTCGGTGAACTTGAGACTGTTGTTGACCAGATTGAGCAGGATCTGGCGCATCTTTCGGCCATCTCCCCACAGCGCATCGGGAACGTCCGCGGCCACCTGGCAGGTCAACTCCAGGCCCTTGCGCTGGGCCTGGCCGGCGAACAGATCGCGAACTTCCCCGAACAGCTGGCGCAGGGGGACCGGGCCCGCCCCGAGTTTCATCTGCCCGGCCTCGATCTTGGAAATATCGAGAACGTCGTTGAGCAGATCGAGGAGCGCCTCGGAGGACTGCATGACGGTCTCGGCAAAGTGCCGCTGCCGCGGCGGGAGGTCCTCCTGCAGCAGCAGTTCGGTCATGCCGATGATGCCGTGCATGGGGGTGCGGATTTCGTGGCTCATATTGGCCAGAAAACTCGACTTGGCCTGGTTGGCCGCCTCCGCCCGGTCGGCCATCGCCACGGCCAGGTCCCGTGCTTCCCGCAGTTCCTGCGTGCGCTGCCGGACCTGCGCTTCGAGTTCCTCCTGCTGCCCCTCGACCCGCCGGCGGTAGTCGCGCAGGCGGCCGACCATGAGATCGAAGGCGGCGCCGAGTTCGGCTATCTCGCGGGAACCGGTGACCCTGACCTCTTGGCCAGGTTCGCCATCGCCGATGGTGCGGGTTGCCAGGGCCAGGTGTTTCAGGGGACCGGTGATCTTGCGCGTGGCCAGCAGGGTCAATACCACCCCCACCAGGACCAGCAGCAACGTGGCCAGACCGGCCGACAGCACCAGTTCCCGCAGTTGCCGGTGGTAAGGCTCCAGGTCGAGGCCGAGGCGGATCGCACCGATGATCTGCGGTGTCTTGGGAGAAAAATTCTGGAATCCGTCGGCGTCGCTCTTTCCCTGGCTGACCACCGGGGCGATCAGCTCGAGATAGCGATGCCCGTCACTGCCGGCCCCTTGCCGGGCCGGAGCCGCCGTGACCGATTTGGCGAATCCCGCTGGTGGTTCCGGCAGCGTCGCGACGATACCGGAGGGGTGCTGAATCAGCAGCCGCCGGTGCTGGTCGAAAATCGCGATAAAGGCGACATCCTCATCGGCGAAGGCGAGGTCGACCAGCTCCTGGAGGGCGCTGGGATCGGCGGTGTAGATGGCGTACTCGGCGTTCTTGACGACCATGGCGGCGGTGGTCCGCAGACGGTTTTCCAGCTGCCGCTCATTGTTGTGGATCCGGTCCCGGACCAGGTAGGCGGTGACCGCCAGCGAGGTCGCCAGGATCAGGGAGATACTCAGCAGGTTGAACTGGGTGGCGAGACTCAGCCCCGGTGTGTGGTTTCGCTGCCGTCGTGCCCTTTCCATCCGCGCCATTTCAATACACCTTTTGGGCGCCCCGCAGGAGCGGGGCGGAGAGGTCGATTTTCATCTGTTTGGCGGTCCGCTGGTTAAGGGTGTAAAGCACCCGGCGGGGAGGCTGCGGCGGCAGGGTTGCCGGTGCCTGGCCGGCAATGACTTTCACGGCCAGTTCGGCGCACTGCGCGCCGATGTCCCGGTAATCCCGTTCAAGGGCGAAGAGCGCCCCGGCTTCGACCCAGACGGCCGAGAGACCGAAATAGGGGATGCGGTTGCGGAAGGAAAACAGCAGCAGGTTCCGCGCTGTCTGGGGATTGGCCACCATCGGGTCGCTGAGCCCCCACAGGACGTCACAGCTGTTGGCCAGCGCCTCCAGGGCTGCCGGCAAATCCTGCGGCGAGTTGATGGAAATCGCCTGCAGCTTGAGCCCGAGACCTTTGGCGGCCCCGGCGGCGGCCTGGATGCGCGCGGCGTTTTCGGCCGGATTGTAGATCACTCCGATATTTTTGGCCCGGGGGAGCAGGCGGTGCAGCCAGTCGAGCTGGGTGGCCACCGGGAAGTCGAGGTAGACCCCGGTGACGTTCTTCCCTTTGGGCAGCGCCTGTTCGTTCAGCACCAGGCCGAAGACAATCGGGATGCCGGTAATCTCCTTGGCGATCACATTGAGGGCGCGCGAGCCGAGGACGAAGATCAGCTGGGGTGGGTTGGCCTGGATGCGGGCAATCTGCCCGGCGATCTCCCGCGCGTCGTCGGGGAGCTGGTAGACCCGCAGGTCGAGATCGCCGCCGGCGGCGGTGAACTGGCTGTGAAAACCGTCCAGAACTTCCGCGACGGGGACCGCGGGCTGCGTCGCCACCACGGCGATGACCACCGCCGCCCGGGAGTATCCCGGCAGGAGCAGCAGCCAGGCCAGGAGCAGGGGGGGCAGCAGGGCGGTTGCTTTGCGGATGTGGAGAAAGTCAGACATCAGGCCCGTTCAGAAACTGTAGGTCAGGCGGCCGCGGTAGACCCGGCCGTCCTGGACGATGCGGTCCTGGAGATGGGCGGCCGAGACCGGATCGGCATAGCGTTTGTCGAGCAGGTTGTAGACGCTCAGCGCCACCTCCAGCCCCGGCAGCAGCTGCTTGCCGGTGAGGGTCAGGTTGGTGACGGCAAAACCGCCGGTTTCGGCGCCGGAGACTGTTCGGCGGTGGTCGGTGACCTGCTCCTCCATGGCCAGAAAGACCTGGTCCCGCCACAGCGGCGCGACCAGGTTGAGTTTCAGCTGCTGGCGCGGCGAGTTGCTCAGGGTCTCGTCGCTCTGGCGGTTATCGGTATTCTGCAGCGCATAGCTGATCCGCCCCTCCCAGCCGTCGGCCAGGCGTCCCTCCAACTCCAGCTCCAGGCCGCGGGCCTCGACCTCGTCGATGTTGCGAAAGACCAGCAGGTTGTCGGTCGGATCGAGGGTCAGGTTGATGAGGTCCTTGATCCGGTAATAGTAGCCGCTGGCCACCGCCCGCAGGTGGTCGTTGAAATACTGTTCCCAGGCCACCTCCCAGGTGCGAATGGTTTCCGGGTTGAGGTCGGGGTTGGGTTTTTGTGTCTCCAGGCCGTCGTCATAGTAGCTTTCGAAGGCCGACGGAGCGCGGAAGGCTTCACCGTAGAGGAGCTTGAGAGCGGTATCCTCCCAGGGATTGAAGATCAGGGCCAGGCGGGGACTGGCCTTGCCGCCGAAGGTGCTGAAATGGTCGTAGCGGACCCCGATGCTGAGGGAAAGCTGGCGCAGAACCTGGTATTCGTCCTGGAGGTAGAGGCCGAGGTTGTCGCTGCTTTGCCGCGAGTCGAGATAGACGGCCAGGTCGGAGTTTTTCAGGTCCTGGCGGAAGTTGTCGCGGTATTCCCCGCCCGCGACCAGGCGGTGGTGCTGCAGCGTTTTGCCGAGCTGGACTTCCGTCCCCCACCAGTCGCCGCGAAAACGGTCCTGGTTGACGACCAAAAGGGACGGCGGCGCCGAGGCGTAGTCGTAAACGTAATCCCCTTCGGCGCGGAAGCGGTCGTAACTGGCCCGGGCCAACAGTTCCAGCCGGCCGGGAAAGAGGTGCCGGTAGTGAAAGGAGGGTGGACGTCTGGCGGCCGGAGGTCTGGTTGCGGGGGTCGTTGAAGACGGTTCCGAAGGCCCCGGTGGGCTCCTCTTTCTCGCGGTCCCCGTAAGCCGTTTCCAGGGTCAGGTCGCCGAGGGAGAATTTGCCGAACAGGGAGTGGAGCCGTTCGCCGTCACGGTCCGTCGCCACTCCGTGGTTGGTCTCGGGGGAATCGAATTCGGGAAATAGAGTTCTCCCGCGCCCTGGCTGTCGTAGGCCGTGCCGGAGAGGAGCAATTCCAGCCCCCCGGGATAGCGTTTGCCGTAGCTGAGCCGACCGCTGGTAGGTGTCGTGGCTGGCGGCGCTGGCGGAAACCTCGGCTCCCTGCAGGTCCCGGCCGCGGCGGGTGATGATGTTGATCACGGCAAAGAAGGCGTTGCTGCCGTAGAGGGACGATCCGGGACCGCGCACCACCTCGACCCGGTCGATGAGATCCACGTCGAGAATGAAGTCGTTGCCGATGGGGGCGGTATCGAAGATGTTGTTGTTGAAGCGGGTGCCGTCGAGAAGCAATAGGATCCGGGTATTGAAATCCCCCGGCCGGCCGAAGCCGCGCACCCCGAGATAGGTGGTCTGGCGGTCGTAGGTGGTGTGAAAGCCGCGCACGCTGCGCAGGATGTCGGCCAGAGTCCGGTAGCCGTACTTGCGGATTTCGGCAGCGGTGATAATGCTGACCGTGGACGGGGCGGCGGTGACCTTCTGCTCGTATTTGGAGGCCGTGAAGACGGACGGGATCTCCTGGAAAAGGATGCTCTCATCGCCGCCCGGCAAGTCCGTGGCTGCCGCCGGGCCGGGCGCCGTTAAAAGCATCCCGGGCAACACCAGGCAGCAAAAAAGCCCGGTCAGACGCGTCTGCAAATCCATGAAATTCCTCTCCGTTGCTGAAATAAAAAAGCTCCCCCCCATTTGCCCCATCGGACCCATCATTCAAAAAAGGGGTAGAAGCCGCAGGCGTCCGAGAACTTGCAGCCGAGCTTCGTCGATTTGCATGGAATTCGGATAATGCGGGGAAAGAACAGAAAACACTTAACTTATAGTTCATACCGAAGTCCTGTCAATGATTTCGGTCCGACCCCGGGATTGGTTCAATGCCGGGGTCGGACCGTTCCGAGTCAGCCCTTTGGTGGCCTCCAGAGGGTGCGGGCTTCGATGAAGGCAAAGGTTTCGCCGCTGCCATACCAGTCGTCCAGATGGCGCAGACAACGGCAATCGACAAGCACGTTCCGGACAAAGGAGTCCAGGCCGATGGAGGTGCGTACATGGGCGGAAAGCCGCGCAAAACCGCGACGCCGGGCCTCCTGGCAGAAGCCGATGACCAGAGCTTTCAGCGCGGTGCCCCGGCGCCCGCCGGGCAGGGTTTGGATGAGGTCGACATAGATGTTGGCGGGGTCTCCCGGCATTTCAGGGTCCCATTGCTGCAGCTCGGCACAGACCCGGTCCTGGGGAATCGCCAGCAGGTAACCGGCAAGTGCCCCGTCCGGCGAGCGGAGGAGGACATTGATGTTGGCCGCATCGGCCAGCCCTTCGGCATAATACTGCTCCGGGTTCCCAAACTGCATCCGCGGGGGAAAGGCACTCTGCTGCATGGCCACCAGTTCCGCGATCAGGTCGGGCCGGCAGCGGCTGACGATTTCGATTCGGCTGCGGTGATTCATGGCTGTCCTCCTTTCCAGAGTTGCAGCAGATCGCTGATCCCGTTGCAGCCGAGGGTATAGACCTGGGTCCAGATGAACATCTGGATGCCGCTGGCCGTTACCAGCAGCGGCAGTTGCCAGGATCGGGACGGCAGCCGCTGGCGGAGATAGACCAGCAACGGGAACGGTCCCTCCCAGAGCAGCAGTCGAAGGCAGAGCGCCGCCTCCAGCCCCTTCCCGAACCAGGGGCAGCGCCCGGTGGCCATCTCCGTTCCGCGCCGCAGCGCCTGCATCAGGGTGAAGTCGACCTGCAAACGGTCGTTGCAGGCTAGAAACGCGGCGGAGACGGCCAAGTTGCCGGCCCAGAACAGCAGCCAGATCTGCTCGACGCCGAGTCCGCGGTATTTCAGCCAGGCAAAGAGCGATGCGCTCACCGCCACCAGCAGCCATTCGATGCAGTAGAAGGATGGCACGAGGGCAGCCAGCAGCAGGCGGGATCGGCGAGTTGCGGCAGTTTGCGACTCAGCCATGGCGACCTCCTAACGCGGCCAGGGGCAGCGGCACGAAGTCCGGCTGCCGCAGCGGCAGGGCCGGGGGGAGGCACAACGCCTGGTGGACCTCGCTTTCCAGCGGTGACGGATACCAGGACCAGTAGGGGTCGCGCTCCCGGGCGATTGGCAGCAGGGGGACGATCAGCGGCCGGACTCCGTAACGCTCCTTGACCTCGGCAAAAGCCGGGCGGATGATCCGCCGGGTGAACTCCGACTCGTGACCGTCACTGTGGAAATTCTCGAACAGGATGCCGTCGCAGACGAAGAGGCTGAGCAGCCGCGGCCAGAAACGGGCGGGCTCTCCCCCCATCCGTTTCAGCCAAGGACTGTTGTCGGAAATCTCGACGCCGGGGAACTGGAGCTCCAGCAACCGGTGGTGGTAATCAATGAACCGTTCGCCCCAGCGGGTTTCAATGTCCCGCAGGGGTTTGCCGTCCCAGCGCTTGACGTCGATATTCCAGTGGCTCCTGGCCTGGAGTCTGCCGTCCTTTTCCTGACCCAGGTAGAAGCTCTGCCTGGCCAGGGCCAGCTTGTCCGGATTGGCAGAACAGAACTTGTCGGCGGCGTAATCCGGGCAGGCCACCTTGAGTCCAACCTGCCGGGCGCGGGCGGAAAAGATGTGGAACTCGAAGTTGGGAGACGCCAGATGGCGGGCCAGGACCGCCCGCGGTCCATTGGCCAGGAACTCCGGCAACTCCCCGAGGTCCTCCTGCAGCCGTTGCCGAAGTCGCTGGTCATCGCGTCGCTGCCAGAGGGTGGTACGGGCCGTCTGTGTGGTGACGTACATGGTCTGTTCTCCTTTCGGGAGTTGGTTTGTCGCCGGCCGGTATGCCGGCGGGTGGTGTGAGAATAACGACCGGCCCTTTCCCGGGACGATCGTTACGACGATAACGAGGAGGTTGTCAGACTATGCGGGCCGAAGCGAAAATTCGGATGTTTGAGAACAAATTTTGGCTCGTTTGCAGGCTCATAGCCGTAGCTATGGGTCAAAAAGGAACCGAAATATGGGCCAAACAGCCGGATTTGCAGCCGGCTCATGGGTAGTCCGACAGTCTCCTTGCCATTTTGAAGGGTAGCAGGGAGTGGGCGCAAATGACCGACAGGGTTGGTCCCCCTGGCGCCCTGCCGAGCGGACGCAGTGCTGACGGCCGCTCCGGCAAGTCCATGCAGCTGATGCCGAAAAATTCAGTCCGCCGGCCGGGCGAGGCGATGCCGCCAGCGGCTATCCGGGCCGCAATCAAGGGCCGGGATTAACCGATCGGGATCCAGCGGGAATTGACCCTCATTTCAGAAGGGGAAAAAAAGCGGGATGAGGAGGGTGGCGAGGATCCAGACAATGAGATTGAGCGGCGCTCCGACGCGGGTGTAATCGAGGAACCGGTAGCCGCCGGGTCCCATGACCAGGGCGTTGGACTGGTGGCTGATCGGGGTCATGAAGCAGGCGGACGCCGCGACCGCGACCGCGAGGAAGAAGGGTTTGGGGTCGGCGCCGAGATCGAGTGCGGTGTTGTAGGCGATCGGCGCAATCAGGACGGCGGCGGCGGTGTGGCTCATGAATTCCGTCAACAGCGAGGTCAGCAGGATGATGACCGCCAGCACCACCCAGGGGCCATGGGAGCCGACGCCGTCGATCAGGAGGTCGGCCAGGTACTGGGCCGCTCCACTCTTCTCCATCGCCAACCCCAGGGGGAGGGTGCCGGCAATGAGGACGATGATCCGCCAGTCGATGTTCTCGTAAGCCTCCTGGACCGTCAGGCAGCGGGTAAGGACCATCGCCAGGGCGCCGAGAGTGGCGGCGAGCATGATCGGCAGTACCCCGCTTGCCGTCAGCAGGACCATCGCGGCAAGGATCCCGACCGCCAGCGGAGCCTTGGTCGGCCGGTAGTGGACCGGCGGTACTCCGCCCAGGAGCAGGAAATCCCCGTCCCTGCCGAGGAGGCCGACATTCTCTTCCGCTCCCTGCAGAAGCAGCACGTCCCCGAACTCCAGGACTACGTGGTCGACCTTTTTCACTACCGGGGCACCGTGGCGCCAGATCGCCAGCACGGTCAGCCCCCGGCTGTCGCGGAAACGCACCTCGCGCAGCGTCTTGCCGACCAGGGCCGAGTTCGGGGTCAGGGATGCTTCGACCACAACGATCTCGCTGGCGAGGTCGGGGGGCGGAGGATTGTCGCGTTCCGGCACCACCGCGAGCCCCTTGGTCTTCTGTACCCTGAGAATGCCTTCGGGATTTCCCTCCAGGAACAGAATGTCGCCGGCGCGCAGCTTGGTGTTGCGACGCGGCAGGGGAAGCTTGCGCGTGCCGCGGAGGATGCCGCGCACGCGCAGGTTGAGGTCCCGCTCGAGATGGCTGAGGGCGATGCTCAGTCCGTCCAGGGGGGAATCGGCAAGGACCTCGACCTCGGTAATGTATTCCTTGACCTGGTAGGTTTCGGTCAGGGTTCCGGACTTGCGCAGCGGCAGCAGGTGGCGGCCGAGCAGGGCCATGTAGAGGACCCCGGCGGCGACGACGGCCAGCCCCACCGGAGTGAAATCGAACATCCCCAGTGACTCGCCGGCGTACTGCTGCAGCAGGGTGTTCATGAGGATGTTGGGAGGGGTGCCGATCAGGGTGCAGACCCCGCCGAGCAGCGAACCGAAAGCGAGGGGGATGAGCAGCTTGGAGGGGCTGAGCTTGAGGGTGCGGGCGATGCCCACGACCACCGGCAGCATCACCGCGGTGGAGCCGATATTGTTGATGAAGCAGGAGAAGAAGGCGACAGTCAGCATGATCACCGCCACCAGCCGCGCTTCGCTGCCCCGCGCCAGCCGGATCAGCCGTTCACCGACCGCCCCCAGCGCCCCGGTATTGGTGATCGCGGCGCCGATCACGAACATCGCCGCGACGGTGACCACCGCCGGGTTGCTGAAGCCGGCAAAGGCCTCTTCGACGGAAACCAGGCCGGTCAGACCGAGGGTCAGCAGAACCAGCAGGCTGACCAAGTCCATACGAATCCGTTCGGTGGCGTAGAGAATGATTGCCACCACCAGGATAACGAGAACCAGAACGATATCCATGGACCGTCCTTGGTATGGGCACGGTGGTGCTGCTGCTTCTTAACTTCAGTGTAAACGAGGCGGGAAATGCTTACAAGGCAGGGGGCGGCGAGACTGCCAGGGCAGCGCGAAACTGGCGTGCGGCAGCGGCCGGGTCGGCGGAGGATAGCAGGGCGCCGATGGCGGCGGCGCCGCAGGCGCCGGCTTGGCGCAGTTCGGGAATCCGGGTGGGAGTGACGCCGCCGAGAGCGAAGACGGGAAGGAGCGCGGCCGCGCAGGCCGCGGTCAGGAGCTCCGGGCCGACCGGCGCGCCAAAGGGAGCCTTGGAGGGGGTGAACCAGACCGGGCCGAAGGTGACGAAATCGGCCCCGGCCGCCGTGGCCAGGCGCAGCTCCTCCAGGCTGTGAGTGGAGACGCCGAGCAGCGCCCGGGGGCCGAGCCGCCGGCGCGCGGCCAGGATCGATTCCTTCTCCGCACCCAGATGAACGCCGTCGGCGCCGACCGCCAGCGCCGACTCGACGCGGCGGTTGACGAACAACTTCGCCCCGCAGCGGGCGGTCAGTTCGCGCAGGCGTCGTGCCAACGTCAGGAAATCAGCCTCCGGCAGGTCCTTTTCGCGCAACTGCACGGCCTGCACGCCGCCGGCCAGCGCCCGTTCCACCGCCGCGACCAGGTCGCCGCCGGGGACGACGTGGCGGTCGGTGATCAGGTAGAGCTGGAAGTTGATCGGTTGGGCCATGGGAGCGGTGACGGGTGACGCGTTAGGGGTGACGGGGGCGGTCGAGAAAGGCGCTGTCCCAGTCCTTCCAGACCGGGTCGTAGCCCTTCGCGCGCAGCATCGCCGCGAACTCCTGCGGGGTGCGGTTGTCATCGATGGTGAACTGCTCGGTTTGCTTCGTCTGCCCGGCGTAACCGCCGGGGGCGGTGCAGGAGCCGGCGCTCATCTGGGTGACCCCCAGCGGCAGCAGGTGATCACGGAAGGCCGCGCTCTCGCGGGTGGAGAGGACCAGCCCCGCATCGTTGAGCAGCAGGCGCATGGCGCAGATCAGCTGCACGAAACTGCGGTCGGAGACCGGGTGCGGCGGCTGGAAGGCGCCGTCCGCCGGGCGCATGCGCGGGAAGGAGACGCTGAGCTGGCTGCGCCAGAAGTGGCGGGCGAGGTAGCGGCCGTGCAGCCCGGTGAAGAACGCCTCGCTGCGGAAGCGCCCGAGGCCAAGCAAAGCGCCGATGCCGATTTTGCGCAGTCCTGCGGCGCCTGCGCGCTCCGGAGTGGCGAGGCGCCAGGCGTAATCGCGCTTGCGGCCGAAGGGGTGCATCTCGGCGTAGAGGGCCGGCTCGTAAGTCTCCTGGTAGATGGTCAGTCCGTCGACCCCGGCCGCCGCCAGCCGCCGGTACTCATCTTCCTCCATCGGAAAGACCTCGATGCTGATGGAGGCGAAATAGGGCCGCACCCGTTTGACCGCCGCCTCCAGGTAGCTGACGTCGGCGACCCGGGGCGCCTCGCCGGTGAGCAGCAGCACGTGGCGGAAGCCCTGGGCGGAGAGGGCCCGGGCCTCGGCCTCGATCTCCTCCGGCCCCAGGGTGTGGCGGGCCACCCGGTTGTGGGCGGAAAAGCCGCAGTAACGGCAGCCGTTGTGGCACTCGTTGGAGAGGTAGATGGGGGCATAGAGGAGGATGGTGTTGCCGAAGCGGCGCCGGGTGATGTGGTGGGCCCGCTGCGCCAGCGGCTCCAGGAAGGCCTCGGCGGCCGGCGACAACAGCGCCATGTAGTCGGCCTCGGTCAGGCGCTCGGTGGCCAGGGCCCGCTCCACGTCGGCGGTGTTTTTGGCGGCGATTTCGGCCTCGACCTGGTCGGGGGTGTAGCGCTGGATGATCTCGAGGAAGCTCATGACTTTTAAAGTTCCTATCGGTCTAATAGGTCCCATGGGGCCTATGAAGCGCAGTTTTCAGTCTCTTAAAAACCCGGTCAGCGGACTCGACGCCTCGGCCTGCTCGCGCTGCTCGCCGAGCCCGGCGAGGAAGGCCTCGCGCCCCGCCTCGACCCCCTTCTTGAAGGCGGCGCCCATCGCCCCGGGATCGCGGGCGACGGCCAGGGCGGTGTTGACCAGCACCGCGTCGGCGCCCAGCTCCATCGCCTCGGCAGCGTGGGACGGGGCGCCGAGGCCGGCATCGACCACCACCGGGACGATCGCCTGCTCGATGATGATGGCGATCTGCTCGCGGGTCTTGAGCCCCTTGTTGGTGCCGATCGGGGACCCGAGGGGCATCACCGTGGCGGTGCCGGCCTCCTGCAGGTGCTTGGCGAGGACCGGGTCGGCGTTGATGTAGGGGAGGACGACGAACCCTTCCTTCACCAGCACCTCGGCGGCCTTGAGGGTCTCGATCGGGTCGGGCAGCAGGTAATAGGGGTCGGGGGTGACCTCCAGCTTGACCCACGGCTCGCAACCGGCGGCACGCGCCAGGCGCGCCAGGCGGATCGCTTCTTCGGCATCGCGGGCGCCGCTGGTGTTGGGCAGCAGCAGGTACTTCTTCGGGTCGATGTGGGCGAGCAGGCTATCGGCGGGGTTGTCGATGTCCACCCGGCGCAGCGCCACGGTGACGATCTCGCATCCCGAGCCCTCCATCGCCGCCACCATCAGGGCGTTGGAGGCGAACTTGCCGGTGCCGACGAGGAGGCGGGAGGAGAAGGTGCGGCCGGCGATTGTCAACTTGTCCATTGCGGGTCCTTGTCCAATTGAAAGTGAAGTGCATTTTGATGGCTTCGCAGAAATCGCCATTCTCACCGCAGAGGTCGCAGAGAAAAATCTCTAGAATTAATGACTTGGCTCTGTGTCTTCGGTGACTCTGTGTTAATTTCGAATTTTTGCGACTTCATCAGTATTGAGTGCCGAGTTTTATGTTTATCAACGACTTAAAACTCAAAACCTAAAACTTAAAACCGGTGTTTTCATCCCCCCCCCACGAACTGCACGATCTCCACCTGGTCCCCGGAGGCAAGGCGGGTGGCGGCGAAGCGGCTGCGGGGAACGATGGCGCGATTGTGCTCCACGGCGACCCGGGCAGCGTCCATGCCGAGCTGGTCGAGCAGCGCCTGGACGCTGCTTTCGGCGGGGATGTCGAGCTGTTTGCCGTTGGCGGTGATCTGCATGGGGAAAGCTCCTAAGCCGGCTCCTCGCCGAGCAGCAGGCGCAGCACGGCGTTGGCCTGGTGGTGGGCGGCGATGCCGACCCGTGGCGCCATCAGCCCCTGGCCCGGACCGGCGGCGGTGGAACCGTCGCCGACCAGGGTGAGGCGGTTCGCGGCGCGGCGGGTGACGACGGTGTTGGACGGGCCGAACCCGGCCATCCCCGAGGCGGCGACCAGCGGTTTGGCGGGAAAATGGCTCGAGGAAGGTCTCGACCAGCATCGCCTTCTGGTCGGCGCGGTCGAAGGCCTCGACCATGACGTCGACCCCGGCGAAGAGCTGGGGGATGTTCTCCGGCGTCAGCCGGCCGTGGAAGACCGCGACCTTCACGTAGGGATTGATCCGCGCCAGGTTCTCGCGCAGCGCCTCGACCTTGGCCAGGCCGATCTGGTCGACGAAGTACTGCTGGCGGTTGAGGTTGGAGGGCTCGACGACGTCGAAGTCGGCGACGATGAGCTGGCCGATGCCGCTGCGGGTGAGGGCGACGGCGATGCTCGAACCGAGGCCGCCGGCGCCGGCGATGCCGACGATGGCGCGCTTGAGCCGGGCGTGGACGCCGGGAGTGTGGCGGGCGACGAGCAGGGCTTCGAGCTCTTCGGGGGAGGGATGTTCGCCGCGGCGGATCAACACCAGGCGGTCCCCCTCCTGCAGGGTCCGGTCCGCGTCCAGAGGAAAGCCGTTGAGGATCGCCAGGTCGGCATCGGGCTTGAACCGACGGCGCAGTTCTTCGCTGCGGGCGCCGGGTTCGATGTCGATGGGCTGTTCGTTGAGGAAGATGCGCATGTCCAGAAACGCCAAAGGCCGCGAAAAGCGGCCCGTCGCGGACAGTGCGTCCGGCTGGTGCGCCGCTTCCCTACGCCGGTATGATCCGGATCAGGTTCGAAGGGTCGTCCACCTGCCGTGGACTCTCAGTGAATCACTCCCCTAGGGCTGCAAACAGATTGTCCTGTGAACCTACCAGCAGGACCCGGCGCTTGTCAACGGCTTTGTCCCGCAGCGATTTCCCCCGGGACCTCGGCCGGAAGGCGGCGGACGGGCAGCTCGGCCGCGTCAGGGGTGCGGCGGCGCGGCGCACGGCACAATCGACGCCAGCGGCACGTTTCTCGCAAATTCTCATAAATCACCCGAAAACGCTCCGCACGACCCGGGAAATCTTGTCATTTGGCGGCAAGTTGTGTAGGATGGGCGGGCTTTGCCGGATGGGCAGGGCGGTTCTGACAAAGGAGTCCCAATGACCACGGTCAACCAAGAGTTCATCCCCAAATGGATCGCCTGGGAATCGACCCAGCGCTGCAACCTCAACTGCGTCCACTGCCGCTGCTCCTCGGACATGAACGCCGCCGCCGGCGATTTCAATACCGAGGAGGCCAAGAAGCTGATCGACGACATCTGCGAGGTGAGCAAGCCGGTGATGGTCCTCTCCGGCGGCGAGCCGCTGCTGCGGCCGGACATCTTCGAGATCGCCCGCTACGGCACCGACAAGGGGCTGCGCATGTGCATGGCGACCAACGGCACCCTGATCGACGACGAGGTCTGCGCCAAGATGAAGGCGGCCGACATCAAGATGGTCTCCCTGTCGCTGGACGGCTCCTGCGCCGAAATCCACGACGATTTCCGCTCCTGCCCCGGCGCCTTCGAGGGGACGATCCGCGGCGCCGAGACCCTCAAGCGCAACGGCATCAAGTTCCTGGTCAACTCCTCTTTCACCAAGCGCAACCAGCACGACATCGGCGCCACCTTCAAGCTCGCCAAGAGCCTCGGGGCCACCGCCTGGTACATGTTCATGATCGTCCCCACCGGCCGCGGCGAGGAGATCATGAACGAGCTGATCACCAAGGAGGACTACGAGGAGATCCTCTCCTGGCACTACGCGCAGGAGAAGCAGGAGGAGGAGATCCTCATGCGTCCCACCTGCGCTCCCCACTACTACCGGATCGTCCCGCAGATGGCCAAGGCCGAAGGGGTCCCCTTCGAGCGCCGCTGCCTGACCTTCTCCACCGGCGGCGGCAAGGGGTGCATCGCCGCCCAGACCATCTGCCTGATCGACTGCTTCGGCAACCTCAAGCCCTGCTCCTATTTCCACTCCTCCGTCGGCAATGTCAAGCAGGTCCCCTTCAAGGAGCTCTGGTTCAACGCCAAGACCTTCAACGACCTGCGCGATTTCAAAAAATACAAAGGCAAGTGCGGCGAGTGCGAGTTCATCAATGTCTGCGGCGGCTGCCGCGCCCGGGCCGACGCGGTCTATGGCGACTACATGGAAGAGGAGCCCTTCTGCAACTACATCCCGCAGCGCACGCTGAAGCGGATGGAAAAGGAAGCGGCCGAGAACGCGCCCAAGGCGTAAACCCAATTTTGAATTTTGAATTCTGAATGTTGAATTCAATTCAAAATTCAAAATTCGCAATTCAAAATTTGTCATATCAGGAGGTTTTCCCGATGTCCACCGAATACACCTTCCTCAAGGCCTGCTGGGGCCAGCCGACCGACTACACCCCCGTCTGGCTGATGCGCCAGGCCGGCCGCTACCTTCCCCAGTACATGGAAGTGCGCAAGAAGTGCACTTTTCTCGAACTCTGCAAGACCCCGGAGCTGGCCGCCGAGGTGACGATCCAGCCCATCGACTATCTGGGCGCCGACGCCGCGATCCTCTTCTCCGACATCCTCACCCCGGTGGAGCCGATGGGGATGAAGCTCGACTTCGTCCCCGGTCCGGTCTTCGAGAACCCGGTGCGGTCCATGGCCGACGTCGAGAAGCTGCGCATCCCGCAGATGGAGGAGGACGTCCCCTACGTGCTGGAGACCATCAAGATCCTGCGCCGCGCCTTCGAAGGACGGGTGCCGCTGATCGGTTTCGGCGGGGCGCCCTTCACCCTGGCCTGCTACATGGTCGAAGGGAAGGGGAGCAAGGATTTCGCCCAGATCAAGAAGATGATGTACGCCGCTCCCGACGTCTACGCGGCGCTGATGGAGAAGGTCACCGAGATGGACCGCCAGTACCTCAACGCGCAGATCGCGGCCGGGGCCCAGGCGATCCAGATCTTCGACACCTGGGGGGGCATCCTTGCTCCGGTCGACTACCAGAAGTACATCCTCCCCTACACCAAGAAGCTGATCGACGGCCTCGACCGCAAGGGGATTCCGGTCATTCACTTCGTCAAGGGCGCCGGCACCATGCTCGACCTGGTCAAGAAGGCCGGCAGCGACGTCGTCGGCCTCGACTGGCACATCGGTTTGGACACCGCCCGCGACATCCTCGGCGCGAACATCGCCGTCCAGGGGAACCTCGACCCCACCGTCCTCTACGCCCCCAAGGCGCACATTCGCCAGGAGGTGCAGCGGATCATCGACGAAAATGCCGGCCGCCCCGGGCACATCTTCAATCTCGGCCACGGCATCCTGCCGACGGTCGATCCCGAGCACGCCAGGTACATGGTCGAGTGCGTGCACGAGCTGAGTGGGAAATAACGCCGTAGGGGCGGACCTTGTGTCCGCCCTTTTTCGACCAACGGATCAAGGTGGGCGAACACAAGGTTCGCCCCTACCTTTTTCAGGATCGAGCATGCCTGATTCCAATCCTCGCGCACTGGTGCTGCTCAACATGGGCGGGCCCGCCTCGCTGGAAGAGGTCCGGCCGTTCCTGTTCAACGTCTTCTCCGACCGGGAGCTGATCCGGCTGCCGGCCGGGGCGTTGCTGCAGAAACCCTTCGCTCTGCTGATCAGCCACCTGCGCGCCCGGCGGGTGCGCCTCAACTACCAGGCGATCGGCGGCCGGTCGCCCCTGCTCGACTGGACGCGGCGGCAGGCGCAGGGGATTGCCGAGCGCCTCGGCGAGAACTGGCTTCCCTACGTGGCGATGCGCTACACGGCGCCGCGCTCGGGAGAGGTGGTGGCCCGGCTCAAGGCTGACGGGGTGCGCCGGGCGGTGGTTCTCTCCATGTACCCCCACTATACCGGCGCCACCACCGGCAGCAGCATCAACGATTTCAAACGCGCCGTGGCCCGGCACTATCCGGAGCTGGAGCTGCGCTTCATCGAGCAGTGGTACGATTGGCCGGGCTACCTCGACGCCCTGGCCCATCGCATCGAGGAGGGGCTGGAGCGCTTCCACGAGCTGCTGCGCGACGAGGTGGTGATCCTCTTCTCCGCCCACGCCCTGCCGCAGAAGTACATCGACGAGGGAGATCCCTACCTCGAGCACGTTCAGGCGACCGTCAAGGGGGTCATGGAACGGGTCGGCGGGCGTCCCTGGCAGCTCGGCTTTCAGAGCCGCAGCGGCCCGGTAGAGTGGATGGAGCCGGACACCGTCGCGGTGATGGACCGCCTCGCCGCAGACGGGAAGACCGCCGTCCTCATCGTCCCCATCTCTTTCGTCTCCGACCATATCGAGACCCTCTACGAGATCGACATCGAGTACCGCCACCATGCCGAACTCCACGGCCTGCACCACTTCCTGCGCGCCCCGTCGCTCAACGACGGCGCCGACTTCCTCGGCGCCATGGCCGACCTGGTACGCAGCCGGGAGCCGGCCGATGGCTGAGCCCCGCCCCTGCAACCTCTGCGGCCAGCCCTTCACCCCCGCCGCTCCAGCCAGCCCGGCCGAAGAGGCCGGGGCGATCCTCGCCGCCGAACGCTTCGGCGACGCCGGATCGCTGTGCCGCGACTGCCTGATCAGCCGCGGCACCCTGGCGATGATGTACTGCCCCGAGTTCAGCGAGGGGTAGGGGCGGGTCCCACGGGACGGGTTTCGGGTCCAGAGTCCCCAGCCCCCAGCCCCCAGCCCCCAGCCCCCAGCCCCCTCGATTCTCCCCCCCTTTTAAAAACTCCCTTTGTCAGCTATTCTTATAGCCATGCGACGGCTGCTGGAAAAGATCGGCGACGAGACCCTGTATGTCCTGGAAACCGCAGGACGGATGGGGCTTTTTCTGCTGCAGTGCCTGCGCTGCGTACTCACCCCCCCCTACAAGCTCCGGGCGATCCTGCAGCAGATCCAATTCATCGGTGTCCGCTCGATCTTCGTAATCATCTTCACCGGCGGCTTCACCGGGATGGTCCTTGGCCTGCAGGGGTACTACACCCTGACCAAGTACGGCTCGGAAAGCGCCCTCGGCTCGGCGGTGGCGCTGAGCCTGATCCGCGAACTCGGCCCGGTCCTCGCCGCGCTGATGGTCATCGGCCGCGCCGGTTCGGCGATCACCGCCGAAATCGGTATCATGCGCAACTCGGAGCAGATCGACGCCCTCGAGTGCATGGCCATCGAGCCCTGTCGCTACCTGATGGCCCCCAAGTTCACCGCGGCGATCCTCTCTTTGCCGCTGTTGACCTTCATTTTCGACGTGGTCGGCATCTGGGGCGGCTGGCTGGTCGGGGTAAAGCTGCTCGGGGTGAACGAGGGCGCCTACTTCCAGTGGATGTACGACAGCGTGGACTGGACCGACATCCGGATGGGGCTGGTCAAGTCGCTGGTCTTCGGGCTGCTGCTGGTCTGGATTTCGGCGGCTAGAGGCTATTACCTGCACCTGGAGCGGGAGGGCGGCTTCGGCGCCGAGGGGGTCAGCCGCACCACCACCCGGGCGGTGGTGATGGCCTCGGTCGCGGTGCTGGTCTGGGATTACCTGATCAGCGCCATCATGCTGTGAGGTTCTAGGGTGACCATGGCAAAGGAACGACAGCAGCCGGAGGTGGCGATCGAACTGGAGGGGGTGGTCAAGAGGTTCGGCCGCCAGCTGGTGCTGCGCGGCATCGACCTCAAGGTCATGGCCGGCAAGACCACGGTCATCGTCGGTGCCAGCGGTCAGGGTAAGAGCGTTGTTCTCAAGCACATGCTCGGGCTGGTGCGTCCCGACCGTGGCCGGGTGCTGGTCTTCGGCCGGGATCTGGCGAAGATCTCCCGAAAAGAACTCAATGCTCTGCGCATGAATTTCGGGGTGCTGTTTCAGAACGCCGCGCTCTTCGATTCGATGACCGTCTTCGACAACGTGGCGCTGCCGCTGCGCGAACGAACCGCCAAGGAGGCGGAAGAAATCCGCGAGATTGTCAAAGAACGGCTCGCCCTGATGGGACTCCAGGGGAGCGAAGACAAGTATCCGGCGCAGCTCTCCGGCGGGATGCGCAAGCGGGTCGGGCTGGCCCGGGCGTTGGTTCTCGATCCCAAGGTGGTCTTCTTCGACGAGCCGACCACGGGGCTTGATGTGCACAAGAGCAACGAGATTTATCGACTCTTCTTCGAAACTCAGAAGCAGCTGGGCTACACCGCGGTGATCGTCAGCCATGACGTGCCGAAGATCTTCAAACTCTCCGACTACGTGGCGCTGCTGGCGGAAGGAAAAATCCAGGGCTGCATGTCGCCGGAAGAGTTTCAACTGGACGAGAATCCGCTGATCCGCAACTACGTGGAGACGACCATGGGTCCGATCTACTCGAGTGCCAAGGAGGAACCGGGTTTCTATGAAACGGTTTAACCTGGAAATCGCCGTCGGCCTGTTCATGGTGGTCGGCTTCGTCTGCTTCGCCTGGTTGTCGATCCGGCTTGGCGATGTCAGTCTTTTCTCCCACCGCACCTATGCCATCCATGCCGCCTTCGGCTCGGTCTCCGGGCTCAAGCCGGGGGCGACCATCGAGATCGCCGGGGTTCCGATCGGCAAGGTGGCAAAGATCACTCTCGACCAGGAGAGTTACCAGGCGCAGGTGGAGATGGAGATCAATCGCGACGTCAAACTGCAGGAGGACAGCATTGCCTCGATCCGCACCGCCGGGATCATCGGCGATCGCTACGTGGACATCTCTCCGGGCGGTTCGCCCGAGTTGATCAAGCCCGACGGGGTGATCACCGAGACCGAGTCGGCGATCAATCTCGAGGAACTGGTCAGCAAGTACATCTTCGAGAAGAAGTAACCGGGGCTCCGCCCGATGGAGGATGAAGGTCATGAACCGCTTTCGCCAAACCGTCCTGGCGCTTCTGCTGCTTCTGGTCCTGGCCGGCGCCGGCCAGGCCCGGGCCGAGGAGCCGTTCGATGCCGGCCCCGATCCCTTCGCCGCCGAGGACGCGAAGCTCCAGGTCGCCGATCCCCTCGAACCGTTCAACCGCGGGGTTTTCTGGGTCAACGACAAGCTCTATTTCTACCTCTTCAAGCCTATCGCCCGCGGCTATCGCGTGGTCCCGGAAGGGGTGCGCAGCCGGATCGGCAACGCCTTTACCAATCTGGCGTTCCCCATCCGCTTCGTCAACAGCCTGCTGCAGCTCAAGTTTCGGGGGGCGGCGGTCGAGTTCGACCGTTTCCTGATCAACTCGACCGTCGGCCTCGGCGGATTTTTCGATCCGGCCAGCAACCTCCCCGAACTCAAGGCCCAGAACGAGGATCTCGGCCAGACCTTCGGCCGCTACGGCATCGGCCATGGCTTCTACCTGGTCCTGCCGGTGCTGGGGGCCTCCAGCCTGAGGGACGGGGTGGGCACCCTCGGCGACGTCTTCCTCGACCCCTGGTATTACACCGGGCTCACCTGGGCGGAACAGGGCGGCGTCAAGGGGGGCGAGATCGTCAATTGGCTCTCCCTTGACCGGGATACCTACGAGCAGATCAAGCGGGACGCCATCGACCCCTATCTTTTCATCCGCAATGCCTACATCCAGCGCCGGCAGGCGCAGGTCGACCAGTAGGCCGGGAGTTCGACTTATGAACAGAATGCTGTTGTCTCTGGTTGTCTGCCTGCTGCTGATCTTGCCCCTGCCGGCGCTGGCGGCACCGAGCGCCATCGACCAGGTCCGGCAGACGGTGGACCAGGTTCTCGGGGTTCTGCGCACCAAGGGTATGGATGAAACCGCCCGGCGCGACCAGTTGCGCACCCTGATCCGCGCCCGTTTCGATTTCGCCCTGATGTCGCAATGGACCCTCGGCCCCTACTGGCGCAAGGCCGACGCGGCCCAGCAGCAGCGTTTCATTGGCCTTTACAGCGATCTGCTGGAGGCGAACTACCTGGGCAAGATCGAAAAGTACTCCGGCGAAAAGGTCAATTACCTCGGCGAACGGGTCGAATCAGGACGGGCCGAGGTGCAGACCGAGGTCGTCACCGCCCAGGCGCACATCCCACTGAATTACCGGCTGAGCCTGGAAGGGGAGGATTGGAAGGTCTACGACGTGGTGATCGAAGGGGTGAGCCTGGTGCGGACCTACCGCGGGACCTTCGGGGAGATCGCCCGCAAGGACGGCATCGACGGTCTGCTCGAACAGGTGGCGCAAAAGGTCCGCGAGCAAAAGGCCGGCGCCGGGCCCAAGAGCTGATGCCGGCGGCGGGATGAGGAAGCGACGATGATCCAGCTGGTGCCGGAGAAATGCGCGGAGTTCAAGAGCCAGTTGCGCTGTTTTTACTTTCTGGATGCCGAAGACCTGCCGGAGCTTGCACGGTACTTCACCTGCGGCCGGGTCCCGGTCGGAGAGACCCTCTGGAGAGAAGGGGCCCCCGGCGATTTCGAGGCGTTCATCATCGCGGGGAAGGTCGAGGTCACCAAGGAGACCGAATTCCCCGGGCGACAGGTGGTGGTCGGGGTCTACAGCCCGGGAGCAATCATCGGCGAACTCTGCATCATGGAAGGCCGGCCGCGGGCGGTGACCGCCGTGGCCCTGGAGGAGACCTCGCTGCTGCTGCTCAGCCGGGAGCGTTTCGAGCAGCTGCTGACGGATAACCCGACCCTCGCCGTCAAGCTCCTCAAGGGGATGCTCCTGGCGGTTTCGATCCGGTTGCGCAAATCCTTCGAACGCCTTGCCGCCATCTTCTGAGCGGCCGTCTCACCCTCCCGCCTTCGGCTCGCTCCCGCCGGGGAGCCGGCCGGGGGCATCTCCCCGGAAGAAACAGAAGGCATTGCGCCCCCCCTGCTTGGCCCGGTACATGGCCGCGTCGGCGCTGACCAGCAGCTCGTCTATTTTGGCGCCGTCATCCGGAAACAGGGCGATGCCGATGGAGCCGGAGATGTCCCCCCGGCCGGCCGGCAGTTCGAAGGGGGTGGCCAGGGATTCCAGGATCCTCCCGGCGACGACGGCGACGTGATCCGTTTCGCTGACCCGGGGCATGATCACGGTAAATTCGTCGCCGCCCAGCCGTGCCACGGTATCGCTCTGGCGCACCGCCTCCTGCAGCCGCTCCGCGACCATCCGCAGCAGGCAATCCCCGGCCTCGTGCCCCATGCTGTCGTTGATTTCTTTGAAGTGGTCGAGATCGATGAACAACACCGCCACCCGGTAGTTCTCCCGCCGTGCCCGTTCGATGGCCTGATGCAGGCGGTCATGGAAAAGCATCCGGTTGGGAACCCCGGTCAAGGTGTCGAAGTTGGCCTGCCGCCAGATCTTCTCCTGCAGCTCCTTGCGTTCGGTGATGTCCCGCAGGATGCTCTGCACCGACCACTGACCGCCGTAGAAGACCGGGGCGGAACTGACCTCGACATCCACGACGGTACCGTCAAGGCGCAGGATCCGCTGTTCGAGGTAGGGCGCCTCGACATGCTCCGCCTCGACCCGGTCGATGCGTTTGGTGATCGTCTCCCGGAATTCGGGATGCACCAGGTCCAGCACCTCCCGGCCGCCGAGCTGTCCGGAGGCGTCGGCGCCGAAGAGGCGGCTGGCCGCCTGGTTGCCGAAAATCACCCGGTCCCCGCGATGCACCAGGATGGCGTCCGGGGAGCGGTCGATCAGTGACCGGTAGCTCTGCTCACTTTCGCGCAGAGCCTGTTCCGCCTGCTTGAGGCTGGTCAGGTCCTGCAGCGTTTCGATGGCCGCGACCAGTTCCCCCTGCTGGTTGCGGATCGGCGCCGCCTCGAAGAAGAGGTAGCGGGTCTTGCCGCCGACCCGGGGAAACCACCCCTCCGCCTGGAGCCCTTCCGGGATCAGCAGGGAGCTGGCGAAAGAGGAGTAAAGGTCGAGCGTCTCCTCCAGATTGCCGCTGATGATCAGGTCAGCGAGGCAGGGGCGCGGATGATCGTAGAAAGGTTTCCATTGCAGGTTGGTGCCGAGCACTGTGCTCGCCGCCACGCCGGTCAGTTCCTCGCAGGCCCGGGTCCAGATCAGGACGCGGTGGTTGGTGTCGAGGACGAAGCATGGAACCGCCGAGTTCTGCAGCAGGTTTTCGGATAATTCCCGCTCCTCGGCCAGGGCCGCCTCGATGGCCTTGCGCTCGGTGATGTCGATCATGGTGCTGATCAATCCCGCCGGTTCCCCCCGGCTGTTGCGGAAGGCGGATTTGAAAAAGAGGATGTCGTGGCGGGCGCCGTCGGCCAGGACCAGGGACTGTTCGAAGCTGCGGATGATCGACTCGGTCTGGGGCAGGAGCTCGGCGTCGATGCGCAGGTGGAGTTCGGCGTCGGCGGCGGAGAGGATATCCCTGACGGTTTTGCCCCGCAGTTCCGTCCGGGAGATGCCGTGATTCAGTTCGAAGGCGACGTTACAGCCGAGATAGCGCCCCGCGGGATCCTTGTAGTAGATGGGGATGGGGACGGAGTCGAGGATCGTCTGCAAAAAATCGAGCCGCTCCCGGGAGAGGGCGGTCTGCTCCGCGACCTCGCTCATCAGCTGGTTGAAGGCTCCGGCCAGGATGCCGATCTCGTCGCGGCTTTTCACCTCCAGTGGCTGCCGCGGTTCGGGACGGGCGCTGAGGGCGCGCACCTGGTCGGTCAGTTGCTGCAGCGGGCGGATCTGTCGGCGGGTGTTCAACCAGACGGCCAGGGTGCCGATGGCCAGCGCCGCCAGCACTCCGGCCAGGGCGTAGTTTCGGGCTTGGTCCAGAGGGGCGTAGGCTTCGGCCTGGGGATAATTGGCGGCCAGGATCCAATCGGTGCCGGCCAGGTGCTTGAAGGAGACCAGCATCGGTACTCCCCGCGAGTTGACGGTCTCGCCGCTGCCTTCGAAGCCTTCGATCGCCTTGTCGAAGAGGCGGTTGGCGCCCGGCGGCACGTCGTGCTGCAGCACCCGCGTCGGGTCGGGATGCATGATCATCAGTCGGTTGGTGTTGAACAGATAGTAGTAGCCGGTCTCCCCGATGCGGGCGTGGGAGAGGGCGCCGAGGAAGTTGTTTTTGGTCAGATCGAGGCTGCCGGCAATGACGCCGGCGAGGTGGCCTTGGCGGTCGAAAACCGGCGCGGTGAAGTTGACCGCCGGGTGGTTGTGGACCTGGCTCGAGCGGTAGGGTTCGGAGATGATCGGCCCGCCGCTGGCGACGGTGCGCCGGAAGTAGGCGCGGAAGGAATAGTCCAGGCCCCGGCGGCCCGGTTTGAAGGGCCACTCCGCCACCATTCGCCCGGCGGGGGAAAAGACGAAAATGCCGTTGTCGAAAAATTGGGTGGTTCCGAGCCCCAGGTTCTGGTCGAGAAATGCCTGGGTCCGATCCGGATCGGCGAGGATTTCCGGGGGCAGGCTCGCCGCGGTCGCGACGATCAGCTGGCGGCCATCGGCCAGCTGCTGGTCGAGCTCCGCAGCGATGACGCTGACCATGGCGAACTGCTGGTGGCCGATGAAAGACTGGAATGTTCCGGAGAAGAAGTGCAGGGTGGCGCTGCCGAGCAGGGCCAGCAGGCCCGCCAGCAGCAGGCAGGCGGTTCCGGACAGCTTGGTTTTCAGGCTGAGTGACGGCACCCGGACAGTTTTCCTTCGCGGCGGCTATTAAGGGGCGGGGATCATTTAAGCTTATCAATTTACCAGGGATTTTTGGCGAATGAAAGCACTTTGGCCGGCGCAGGGCAGGACCCGGCGATTGCGGCCTCCGGGTGGGGGGTTAGACTGGAGGGAAAACGGCTCGCCAGGGAGGTCGCTGATGGATCTGGGACTTAAGCAGAAGGTGGCCCTGGTGACCGGGTCGAGCAAGGGGATCGGGCTGGCGGCGGTGGTCGCCTTCCTTGCTTCGGCGGCGCCAACTGGCGGGTCGACGGCGGTTCGGCGGCGAGTGCCTGAACCATGAGCAAAGGCGGCCTGCGCATCGGGACTTCGGGGTACATCTACCCACATTGGCGGGAAATCTATTACCCCCGGCAGCTGCCTCAGGAGGACTGGTTCAGCTATTACGTCCGCGACTTCGACACGGTGGAGATTAACAACACCTTCTACCGGCTGCCCACGGCCGCGGTCTTTCGCCACTGGGGCGAGGCGGCGCCGAAGGGTTTCTGCTACGCCTTCAAGGTCAGCCGCTACCTCACCCATCTGAAGAAGCTCAAGGACCCGGCAGCGCCGCTGGATAACTTTCTCCAGCGCGTCCGCAGCGTCGGCGCCAGCCTCGGCCCCCTCCTCTACCAGCTGCCGCCCCACTGGCAGGTCAACCCCGAGCGCTTGGCCGCCTTTCTCGAACTCCTCCCCGCCGATCTGCTGCACGTCTTCGAGTTCCGCGATGCGAGCTGGCACACCGGCGAGGTCCGCGAACTGCTTGCCGCTGCCGGGGCGGCCTTCTGCATCCACGACCATCCCTCCCTCACCGACTGCCCCGACTGGGTGACCGGGCGCGCCGTCTACCTGCGTCGTCACGGCCCGCGGGGGGAGGCTTATGCCGGCGATTATCCGCAGGCGGAACTGGAGCAGCTCAGCGAACGGATCGCCGCCTGGCGCGCGGCGCATCTCGACGTCTTCGTTTACTTCAACAACGATCTTCGGGGGCACGCCGTCCACAACGCCCGGCAGCTCAAGGCGCTGTGCGCGGACTGAGGTGGGAAGCTTGACCGATCGGATCTCGAATCCGGCACTTCCCAGGACTCGGGGATTGGGGCATACTGCCCGGAAAACCCGCTCCCGGAGTTGCCGATGCTGACCTACCTCAAACTGCTTGCCACCATGGCCCTGTGGGGCGGCACCTTCGTCGCCGGGCGGATGCTGGCCGGGGTGGTCCCCCCCTTCGCCGCGGCCTTTCTGCGCTTCGCCATCGCCGGCGGCGTGTTGCTGGCCCTCCTCTACCGCTGCGAAGGACGGCTGCCGCCCCTCTCCCGGCGCCAGCTGGGCGCGGTTGGCCTGCTCGGCCTGACCGGCGTCTTCGGCTACAATGTCGCCTTCTTCACCGGCCTGCAAACGGTGCCGGCGGGCCGGGCGGCGCTGATCATCGCCCTCAATCCGGTCGGCATCGCACTCTTTTCGGCCCTCTTCGGCGGCGAGCCGCTGCGGCCGCTGCGCAGCCTCGGGGTGGCGATTTCGGTGTGCGGTGCGGGGGTGGTGATCAGCAACGGTCGGCTCGCGACCCTCCTGTCGGCGGGGATCGGCCGTGGCGAGCTGGCGCTGCTCGGCTGCGTGTTGTGCTGGGCCCTCTATTCGGTCCTCGGCCGGCGTGCCATGCGTACCCTTGAGCCGCTCACCGCGGTGACCTATTCGGCCCTGGCCGGGGCCCTGCTGCTCGCCCCCCCGGCGCTTGCCCAGGGGGTGCTGGGCCGGCTCCACGCCTATCCGCCGATGGCCTGGGGAAGCCTGCTTTTCCTGGCCATCGGCGGTACGGTGATCGGCTTTCTCTGGTATTACCAGGGGATCCGCGAGATCGGCGCGGTGCGCGCCGGGGTCTTCATCAACTTCGTGCCGGTCTGCGGCGTCCTGCTCGGCTTCCTCCTCCTCGGCGAGCCGTTGACCCCGACCTTGCTGCAGGGCGGGGCGCTGGTTATCGCCGGGGCCTGGCTGACCAACCGTGGCGGCCGACCGCCGGCCCTGGCGGCGGTGGTCAGCGGGGAGGACGAGGCCCGTGCGGCCTGAATGCTACTGGCCAATGGTCCGGCGCTACGAGAAGGAGGGCCGGCGCAACCTCCCGGCCCTGCCGGCGGCAACGACGAAAATTATTCGGAAAAATGTATTCGCACCGCAAAGACGCAAAGAACGCCACGCAAGCCAAGCCCTTATCCGGAACACACCGTTAGCCTCCCGGCTCAGGCCCCAGGACATAATTACTTTGCGACCTTCGCGTCGTTGCGGGGAACTAGCCGTTTTTTTGGAATTTTCCGGCGGAGAGGCGCTTCAGGGAAGGGTGAAGATGAAGCACGCCCCGCGCCCTGGGCGTGCTTCAGCGGTCAGGCTGCCGCCGTGGCGGGCGATGATCCGCTGCACCGTGGCCAGGCCGACGCCGGTGCCGGGGAAGCCTTGGGCGCTGCTCAGGCGGCGAAACGGTTTGAAGAGCTGGTCGCTTTCGCCCATGTCGAAGCCGACGCCGTTGTCGCGGATGAAGAAAGCGTTCGGCTCCTGTTCCGAATTCCGGCCGAATTCGATCTGCGGCGCCGCGCAGTCGCGGGTGTATTTGCAGGCATTGGCGAGAAGGTTTTCCAGGGCCACGCGCAGCAGTTTGGCGTCTCCCTCGGCTCTGAGGTCGGGCGCGATGGTGACCTCGACCCGTCGCTGCGGATCGAGGCCGGTCAGCTCGACCATGATCTCCCGGGCGAGCCGGCTCAGGTCGACCTGCTCCCGGCGCAGTTCCCGTTGGGTCACGCGGGCCAGAGTGAGCATGGCCTCGATCAAGCCCTCCATGCCGCTGCTCGCCTGGTGCAGGGTGCGCAGGCACAAGGCCGTCTCTTCTCCGCACTCCGCGGTATGCAGTGCTTCCAGGGTCTGGGCGGCCAGGGAAATTTGTGTCAGGTAGGAGCGGATATCGTGCGACAGGGAGTAGCTGAAGGTCCGGAGCTCCTGGTTGGCGGCGGCCAGTTCGGCGGCGTGCCGCTGCAGATCGAGGTTGACCTGACGAATGGCATCTTCCGTCTCCTTGCGCGGAGAGATGTCCTGGACTACGCAAATGATACCCCCCTGCTCGAGACGGGTCAGCGAGACTTCCTGGGGAAAGAGGCTGCCGTCCCGGCGCCTTCCGCTCGCCTCGCCGCGCCAGTGCCCCTCGCGCTGGAGCAGCGGCAGGATGTCGCGGTCGAAGCGCCCGGCTTCCTCCGAAGAGTAGAGCAGGCGCCAGCTCCGTCCGACGATCTCGGCCGGGTCGGGGAAACCGTAGATCGCGGCGTGGGCGCGATTGAGGTAGACGTAGCACCCCTCGTCGTCGAGGATGGCCATGCCGTCGCTGGCCGACTCCATGGCCGTCTGTTGCAGCCGCAGCAACGCCTCGATGCGTTTGAGTTCCGAAATATCGCGCACCGCTTCGATGCCGGCGACGATGTTTCCCGCCGTGTCGCGCAGCGGGGTGCAGACGATATCGACCTCCATGCGGGTATCGCCCTGGGTGGTGTGTCCTTCGCGGCGATGGGTCAGGCCGTCCGCAAAGGCCTTGAGGAGATGGCAGCCGGGGCAGGCCGCGTCCTGCCCCTGGTAGGCCTGGTAGCAGAATGCGCCGCGCTGGTCCCCCATCAGTCGCCGGTGGTGCCGGTTCTGGTAGAGGATGCGCAGGTCACGATCCTGGATGCTGATGCCGTCACCGAGCTCCTCGAGGATCGCCTCGGCCTTGGCCCGCTCCGCGTCGGCCTGCAGGCTGGTCGTGTCGAGGGCTTTTTCGAGATCGCTCTGGCGGCGAAAGAGCTTGAGGATGTAGAGGGTGAAGGCGGCCTGCACCAGGAGGAAGAGCAGGCGGATGCAGATTTCGTGGAAGGAGGGGGCAAAGACATGGGCGAGGAGTGATGCATCCTGGAACCACGCGTCAATGGCCGCATCGGCAATCCAGGCGAGAACCATCAGGGTGACGCCGACCAAAGCGATCCGGCGGATTCGGCTATCGCGCGCAGATGAAGTCACAATCGATCCCCCTTGGCTTGCCGGCGGCGCCTCCGGTCCGACGGTCGGCGAGTCTCGTCTATCGTAATTGGTTATGCCTAATTTATCTTCGGGGTCTTGACCAGTTCCCGCGCGGCAATCGCGCCCTCATCCCCGGAAAATGAAGAAAACCGCCCCGAGCAGGCAGAGGCCGGCCCAGAGGTAATCGAGCTTGAGTGGCTGCTGCATGTAGAGCAGCGCAAAGGGGACGAAGATCCCCAGGGTGATGACCTCCTGGAGGATCTTCAGCTGGGCGAGGCTGAGCTGCCCATAGCCGATGCGGTTAGCCGGCACCTGGATCAGGTACTCGAAGAGGGCGATCCCCCAGCTCACCAGGGCGGCGACGTACCAGGCGCGATGCCCGAGGTGCTTGAGGTGGCCGTACCAGGCGAAGGTCATGAACAGGTTGGAAAAAACCAGCAGCAGGGTGGTCTGCAATACGACGGGCATGAAAGGCTCGCAGCAGGTGGTCGGGCAATCCGGCAGCCTGATAATACGACCGATGCCAAAATAAAATCAATCCCCATGCGCTGCCTCGGGAAAGAGGGGGGACGCCTGGAGACAGGCGCGACGCCAGCCGCGGACCGCATTAATCAGCCAGAGACGCCGCGCGTTCTGCAGTTCGGCGAGGGTGACAACCCGTTCGCGGATCGCGCCGTCGGCCAGCAGGCGCTGCCGCAGGGTCCCCGGGAGGAGGCCGCAGGCCACCGGCGGGGTGACGAGCTCGCCGTTGATCTCCGCCACCAGGTTGGCGGTGCAGGCCTCGGTGACCTCGCCGCGCGCGTTCCAGAGGAGCACCTCGTCGCAGTCCGGGGCATCCCGGAGGGCCGTTTCGTAGCGCCGGCGCCAGCTGGTCTTGTGGTAGAGCAGGGGATCGTCGGCGTCGATCGGGGCGGCGGCGAGGGCCAGCTGCAGCGGTGCGGCGAGATTCGGTTGTAGCTCGTCGGCGGTGGTTTCAATGCGACCGTCAGGGTGCAGCAGCAGGCGCACCTTGTGCGGCCCGGGTGGGAGTTCTGCGGCGCGGGCGGCGAGGGCGGACCGCAGCCCCTCGCGGTGCAGCGGGAAGCCGAAATATTCCGCCGAATCCTCGATCCTCCGCAGGTGCTCGTCCTGCAGCCAGTAGCCCGCCTCCGGGCTCCAGCGCAGCGATTCGAGCAGCGCGAAGGAGCGAACCGGATGATTCAGGATCGCCGCCTTGGCGAGGCATTCGCGGTACTCGGCGCCGCTTGCCGAATCCCAGGTAATGCCGGCCCCGACCCGGTATTCGACGCTGGCGGAAGCGCGGTCGATCAGGGCGGTGCGGATGGCGACTCCGAAGCGCGTCCGGCCGCCGGGTGCGAGATGGCCGATGGCCCCGGTGTAGGCCAGTCGCGGCCCCCCTTCCAGGGCCGCGATGAGCTGCATGGTCTGCAATTTCGGGGCGCCGGTGATCGACGCGCAGGGGAAGAGCGCCCCGAAAACCTCGGCCAGCGGGGCGCGGCTGTGGGTGGTGGCGGTGCTGGTCATCTGCCAGAGGGTCGGGTAGCGCTCGAGGCTGAACAGTTCCGGGACCTCGACGCTGCCGCCGAGCCGGGCGAGGTCGTTGCGCAGCATGTCGAGGATCATCAGGTTCTCAGCGCGGTCTTTGGCCGAATTCTGCAGCATCCTGGCCTGCGCGCGATCCTCCGCCGCGCTCAACCCGCGGCGGGCGGTCCCCTTCATCGGTCGGGTCCGGAGCAGATCGCCGTCGCGGCTGAAGAAAAGCTCGGGGGAGGCGGAACAGATCACGAAGCGGCCGAGATCGAGGTAGGCCGCCTGGCCGGCCTGCTGGCCATGGACCAGGGTGCGGAAGAATGCCCAGGGATCGCCGTGGAAGGGGGCACGCAGGGGGAAGGTGAAATTGACCTGGTAGGTGGCGCCGCGGGCGATTTCGGCCTTGATCGCCGCCACCGCCCCGGCGAAGGACGCTTCGTCCAGGTCCGGTCGCCAGTCCGTCGGCAGGGCTTCCTCCGGCGCCGGCTTCAGCTCGATGCGCCGTGGCGGCGGGTAGAGTCCGAACCAGAGGAGCGGGAAATCGCCGGCGGAGTGGACGGTGCAGGCGGGATCGAAGCCGGCGGCGGCCTCGTAGGCGACGACGCCCACCGCGTGCCGGCCCGCAGCGACCGCTGCCTCGACTTCGCGCAGCGCGGCAGCGACCTGCGCCGGGTCGCTGGTGGTCACCACGGCCTGCGGTTGGTTGAAATCCAACCAGCACTGCTGGCCTGGATCGAAGAGGACGGCAGAAGGGGGCATATCCCAGGTTCCGGAGGGTGAGGGGGGGCGCGTCGCGGACTCTCGTTCCTACCACAAACCGCGGCGCAGGACCAGTCTAAGGGACTCTGAACTAACAAATATACCGTTTTACATCTCACCTTCAGGCCATCTTTGCCGCCCCTTCAATCGCAAAATCCTCAGCGTAGCCCTGCTACACCTGCGGTTTTGCTCAATCAGGAGCAACAAATCTGACCTAAATCTGAGCGTAAAACCTGGTATATCAGTTAATTTCAAGTCCCTAAAGGGCGGCGTGGGGTGTTTCATCGGCGCGGGGGAAAGGGCAGGTGAGCGAGAGGGCGGCAGCCGATCCGTTCAGGCATGCAGGGCGGCGCGGACGGTTTTTACCAGGCGGTCGGCGGAAAAGGGCTTGGGCAGGTAGCCGTCGGCCCCGGCCTTGGCGGACAGCTCGCGCAATTCCGCTTCTTCCTTGGAGGACATCAACAGGACCGGGATATTCCGGCTGCGTTCACGGCTTTTCAGAACCTGGGTCTTCTTGGTCCCGGACATCAGCGGCATCATGACGTCGAGCAGGATCAGATCCGGCGGTTGGCGGGCGTAAATCAGGTGGTTGGAGTAGACGCTGCAAGCGGCGGTGGAGACGCGAAACCCGGCGGCGGCCAGAAAGTCGCTGATGATCGCCAGGGTGACGGGACAGTCGTCGATGACAACGATGTGAGATGACATTCGAAGCTCCATCTATAACAGCGTTTTGAAGTATACGGTGCCCCCGCCGGCCTGTCCAGTTAAAAACAATCAAGAATAACTGCTTTGAATTGTTGACTATTCCTGGCGTCTTCCGGGGAATGGCGATGGCCAGGGCCGTATCGAACCCCCGCTGTGCAGGGTTGATAAAAGAGAGTTTCGAAGATCGTATCTATGTTTGTTTTTGAAGGAGAAGCAGCGCGGCAGCACCGTGGCGGCGGCTACTTTAAACTTGCCGGACAAGGGCCGGCCATGGTAACCATGCGGCAAAATTCCCTTGGAGCGACAGCATGATCCACCTGACCAACATCACCCGCCAGCACGGCGCCCGCACTCTGTTCAAAGACGCCAGCTTTCAGATCACCCCCGGCAGCCGCAGCGGCCTGGTCGGCCCCAACGGCGCGGGCAAGACCACCGTTTTCCGGCTGATCACCGGCGAGGAGCCCCTCGACGGCGGCGAGATCAGCTGCAGCAAGAAGACGGTGATCGGCTACTTCTCCCAGGATGTCGGCGAGATGGCCGGGCGCAGCGCCCTGGCCGAGGTGATGGCCGCCTCCGCCCGCACCGTGCAGCTCGGCGAAGAGATCCAGCAGATGGAAGCGGCGATGTGCGAGCCGCTGGACGACGACGCCCTGGCGGCGCTGCTGGAGCGCTACGGCGACGCCCAGCAGGAGTTCGAGCATCGCGGCGGCTACGACCTGGAGAACCGCGCCCAGGCGGTGCTGACCGGTCTCGGCATCGGCCCGGAGGATTACCTGCGGCCGGTGGAGAGCTTCAGCGGCGGCTGGAAGATGCGCATCGCCCTGGCCAAAATCCTGACCCTCAATCCCGACGTGCTGCTGCTCGACGAGCCGACCAACCATCTCGATGTCGAGTCGATCGTCTGGCTGGAGAACTGGCTGGCGACGGAGTTCAAGGGCGCCCTGCTGATGACCAGCCACGACCGCGACTTCATGAATCGCCTGGTCACCCGCATCATCGAGGTCGCCGCCGGCACCATCACCACCTACGGCGGCAACTACGACTTCTACCTGCGCGAGCGGGAGATCCGCCGCGAGCAGCTGCTCGCCAGCCACCGCCGCCAGCAGGAGATGCTCGCCAAGGAGGAGGAATTCATCAGCCGCTTCGCCGCCCGCGCCTCCCACGCCGCCCAGGTGCAGTCGCGGGTCAAGAAGCTGGAGAAGATCGAGCGCATCGAGATCCCCGCCGAGCAGAAGGTCGATCAAGTTCGAGTTCGCCGAGCCGCCCCGCTCCGGCGACGACGTGGTGAAGATCGACAACCTGGCCAAGGCCTGGCCGCTGCTGAAGGCGGCGGCGCAGAAGCCGGTCTTTTCCGGCGTCTCCGGGCTGATCCGGCGCGGCGAGAAGATCGCCGTGGTCGGGGTCAACGGCGCCGGCAAATCGACCTTTCTCAAGTGTCTCGCCGGCCAGACTGAGCCGACCGCCGGCAGCGTGACGTCGGCGCCAACGTCCAACCTCGGCTATTTCAGCCAGCACTCCATGGACCTGCTCGACCCGAAGAAGACCGTCTTCGAAACCGTGCAGGAGGCGATGCCGATGGCCTCCATCGGCGTGGTGCGCAACCTCTGCGCCGCCTTCCTGTTTCAGGGGGACGATGTCGACAAGCGCATCGACAAGCTCTCCGGCGGCGAGAAGAGCCGGGTGGTGCTGGCGATGCTGCTGGCCCGGCCGCTCAATCTGCTGGTCCTCGACGAGCCGACCAACCACCTCGATATCCAGTCCCGCGAGGTGCTGCTCGAGGCGCTGCAGGATTTCGCCGGCACCGTGGTGCTCGTCAGCCACGACCGCCACTTCCTGCGCTCGCTGGTCGCCCGGGTCTTCGAGATCGATCACGGCCAGATGCTCCCCTACGAGGGGGATTACGATTACTACCTGCACAAGAGCGGCCGCGATGCCTGGACGGTCTGACCGGCAGCGGCGCGGCTGCCGGTCATGAACAGCTGGTACCTCTACAGCATCGCCGCCCTGCTGCTGTTGGGAACGCAGCGCTTTCTGTACAAGGTCGCGGCCGAGCGCAACTGCCGCTCGGCGTTGACCACCGCCGTCTTCATGGGCACCGTCACCCTGTTGAGCGGGACGGTCTTCTTCGCTTCGGGCGAACCGGTCGGCGACCTGCGGACCCTGGCCCTCTTGGCCCTGGTCAACAGCGCCGCCTTTGCGCTGGCCACCATTGGCAACATGGAGGCCCTGCGCCATCTGCCGGCCGGCGTCACCTTCCCTCTCACCCGGCTGAGTCTGGTGGTGGTGCTGGTGGTCTCCCTGGTCTGTTTCCACGAGCGTCTGGACGCCACCCAGTGGCTCGGGATCCTCGCCGGACTGGCGGTGGTGGCCGTGCTGGCCGGGGAAGCCGGCCAGCACGGCCATCCCCGGGGCAACCCCCGGCGCGGCTTCGGCTTCGTCGCCCTTTGCGTGGTGTGCGGCGCCATCGCCTCGGTCTCCAGCAAGCTCGCCGCCATCTCCACCAGCAAGAGCGAGTTCATGGCCCTCTCCTACCTTTTGGCCACCCTCTTCGCGCTGGCCATCGAGAAGCGCTGGGGCGGGCCGCAGGCCGGCGAGCGGCCCGGCGCGGCGGTCTGGATCGGCATCCTGATGGGAGTCCTCAACTTTTTCGGTTTTTACGCCTTTCTGACCGCGCTGGCGACCGGCCCCCTGTCGGTGATCGCCCTGATTACCGGCATGCATTTCGTGATCGCCATCGGCCTGTCGGTCCTCCTCTACCGGGAGAAACTGACGCTGCGCCGCGGGATCGGCATCGGCCTGACCCTGCTGGCGGTCCTCTTTCTCAAACATTGACCGGTTCCCCCCGGTGCCGGACCGGGCGCGGGGCGGCGGCCAAAGATTCTCGTTTGCTTCCGGCCTGCCTCGTGGCAGACTGGGGCGGAAATCCTGCTCCGCGCGGCGCGGCCGGCTTCGGGCGGCCGGCAAGGGAACGATCCCCATGGAGGACCCCATGCTGCAAATCGGCAAGACCCAGACCCTGACCGTTTCCCATCTCGACCAGCGCGGCGCCTGGCTGACGGCGGGCGCCGAGCTGGTGCTGTTGCCCCGGGCCGAGCTGCCGGCTGCCTGCGGCGCCGGGGAGCGGCTGACGGTCTTCGTCTACGGTGTGGTTGCCGGCCAGCCGATGGCCACTTTGCGCCGGCCCCGCGCCGAGCTCGGCCAGTTCGCGCTCTTCCCGGTGAGCCAGGTCAACGAGCACGGCGTCTTTCTCGACTGGGGGATCGGCAAGGAGCTGCTGGTGCCGCGCGCCAAGCAGCCGAAACATCTCGTTTCGGGAGAGAGCTGCCTGGCGCGGGTGGAGCTCGACCGCCAGGGGCGTCCCTTCGCCAATGCCCGCGTCGAACAGTGCCTGGAAGAGCCGGCGGCAGGGCTCAAGGCGGGGGACGCGGTGACCCTGATGGTCTGGCAGTTCACCGACCTGGGCGCCAAGGTGATCGTCGAGAACCGCTATGCCGGGCTGCTCTACCGCAACGAGCTGCTCCCCGGCCTGCGCCCGGGAGAGGTCCTGGACGGCTACGTCAAGGCCCTGCGCCCGGACGGCAAGCTCGACGTGACGCTGCACCGGGGGGGGGCGGCGGAACTGGAGGCGGCCCGACAGACGATCCTCGCCGCCCTGCAGGGGCGGGAGCTGCTTCCCCTGCACGACGACAGCCCGCCGGAGGCGATCCGGGCGGCGCTGGGGATGAGCAAGAAGCTGTTCAAGAAGGCCGTCGGCGGCCTGTACAAGGCCGGGCTGGTGGAACTGAGCCCTGCCGGCATCCGCCGCAAACGCTCCTGAGCCGCATCAACCTTCCGGGCGGGAACCGGTCATGGACCTGAATCCGCACATCCGTCGCTGCCGGCAGATTCTCGGCGTCCTGCCGCGGCTGGGGGTCTGCCTGCTGCTGGCGGGCTGCATGGCCGCGGCTCCCGGCATCGCCGACCTGCAGACCTACCCGCAACGGGCGCGCGCCTACCTGCGGCCGGCCGCTGGCGGGGGGGCGCTGGTTGCGGCAGCGGAGCAGGACGCCCTCGCCGCCGATTATCTCTGCCGCTTTTTCGAACCGTGGGACCGGTCGGCCGCCAGTCTCGATGCCGCCTGGGCCTTCTGGGGGGTGAGCGACTATCGTCCCGACGAAGGGTACAGTGAAAACCTCCTCCCCTGGCCCCTGGCGGACTGGGAGGCGCTGGTCGCCGCGCAGCGAATCAGTGCCTACCCGTCCCTGGCGCGGCCGGCGATCACCGTGCGCAACGTCGATTTGCGGGTCTTTCCGACCCGACGCCCCTTCTTTCGTAATCCGGCCCGGCCCGGCGAAGGCTTCCCCTTCGACTATTTCCAGAATTCGGCGCTCTGGGCCGGAACCCCGCTGCTGGTCACCCATCGCTCCGCCGACGGCGCCTGGTACCTGGTCGAAGCCGGCCTGACCCACGGCTGGCTGCCGGCCGATGCCCTGGCCTGGGCGGACGAGGCGTTTCGCAGCAGCTACCGCCGTGGCGCGTTCGCTGCCCTGCTCGCCGACGGGGTCACGCTCTGCGACCAGAACGGCGGGTTTCTCGCCGAGGGGCGCCTTGGGGCCCTCTTTCCCCTGGCCGGCCAGGTCGACGAGCGCCTGCGCCTGCTGGTGCCGGTGCGGGACGCCGACGGCCGAGCGACCGTGCGGACCGCGACCCTTCCGCTGACGGGGGCGGCTCCGTTCCCGCTGCCGCTGCAGGCGCAGCTGTTGGCCGATCTCGCCGACGGCCTGCTCGGCCAGCCCTACGGCTGGGGCGGACTCTACGGGGATCGCGACTGCAGCGCCACCCTCCACGACCTTTTCACCCCCTTCGGGCTTTGGCTGCCGCGCAACTCGCAGCAGCAGGCCGAGGAGGCCGGGCGCTTCGTCGACCTCGCCGGCCTGCCACCGGCGCAGAAACGCAGCCGTCTGCTGGCGGAGGGTGTTCCCTTCTACACGCTGCTCAGCTTCCCCGGTCACATCGGGCTCTATCTCGGGCCCGACCCGGAAAGCGGCGAGCCGCTTTTGCTGCACAACCTCTGGGGGGTGCGGACCGTTGCCTGGAACGGCCGGGAAGGCCGGGCGCTGGTCGGCCGCCTCGCCATCACCGGACTGCACCCCGGGGAAGAGCGCGGCGATGTCGCGGACGATACCTTTTACCGGCGGCTGCGCGGATTCACTCTCCTGCCCTGACCGGCAGGGGGCTGAGGGGCGCCGCCGCGACGGACTCCGATTTCACGGAAAGGATGGTAACGATGCGAAAAAAACTTGGCGATCTGCTGCTCAAGGAAGGGGTGATCAGCAATGCCCAGCTGGAAGAGGCCCTCAAATGCCAGGTCATCTTCGGCGGCAAGCTCGGCACCAATCTCATCGAGATGGGGGCGGCGAGCGAACAGGACGTTGCGCGGGCGCTGAGCCGGATATTCGGGGTGCCGGCGGCCGCGTCGGAGGAATTGCTGCAGGTCTCGCCCGAGGCGGTGGAGGCTCTGCCCAAGGAACTGGCGGAGAAGTACGGGGTGGTGCCGGTGCGCCTGAACCGCCGCCGGCTCTCCCTGGTGATGACCAATCCCGCCGACCTGAAGATTATCGACGAGATCGCCTTTCGCACCGGCTGCATCATCCAGCCGCTGGTCGCCGCGGAATTGAGCATCGTGCTCGCCCTGGAGAAGGCCTACGGCATCCCCCGCAGCCGGCGCTACATCAACATCGCGCCGTCCCGCCCCCGCGCCGCCGCCAAGCCGACCTCCCCGCCGGCACCGGTCCCAGTCCAGGAGCCGGTGCTGGACCTGGATATCCAGGGCTTCGATACCTTGGATAATGGAGCCGATTACGAACTGACCGAACCGGACATGCCCGTCCCGGAAGCGCCGCCGATCAGGCAACCTCCGGTGGTGCCGCAGCCGGTCGCGCTGGCACCGGTTCGATCTGCTCCGATTCCGCCCGCCCCGGTTCCGCCGCAACCGGCAGCCCCCGCCCCGCAAGCGCCGTCCTGGGTGATCCCGCCACCAGCGCCCCCGACTCCAACCCCGGCCCCGGAGGCCGAGGAGGTGCCCACCAGTGTCGCCGAGCAGCTGATCGCGGCGCGCAGCCGCGATGACATCCTCGATACCTTGGCCGCCTGCCTGAGCCGGAGGTTCTACCATGCGGCCGTCTTCCTGGTGCGCGGCGAAACCGCCCTGGGCTGGAAATGCACCGTGGAGGGGAAGCCGGTGGCCGGCTTCGAGCGGGTTCAGATCTCTTTCGACGAACCGTCGGTCCTCAAGACCGTGGCCGAATCCCGCGGTTTTCACCTCGGCCCCATGCCGCGCACCCCCTTCAACTCGATGCTCCTTCAGGACCTGGGCGGGCGGGTGCCGGAAAAGGCGCTCTTGGTCCCGCTGCTGATGGTGGGCCGGGTGGTGGCGATTCTCTACGTCGACGCTCCCGGCATCGATCTCGGCCGGTACCTGATCCAGTTGCAGAAACTGACCGCCAAGGCGGCGATGGCCTTCGAAATCCTCGTGCTGCAGAACAAGATCATCAGCCTCTGATGGAGATCTGGGTCGATGCCGATGCCTGTCCCCGGCCGATCAAGGAGATCCTCTTCCGCGCCGCCGAGCGCTGCCGGCTGCCGCTGATCCTGGTCGCCAACCAGCCGCTGCGCACCCCGCCGTCCCCCTATATCCGCTCCGTGCGGGTCGGTTCCGGGCTCGACGAGGCGGACCGCGAGATCGTCCGCCGGGTGGCGCCCGGCGACCTGGTGGTGACCGCCGACATCCCCCTCGCCGCGGCGGTCATCGACCGGGGCGGCGTGGTCCTCGACCCCCGCGGCGAGCTGTTGACAGCGGACAACATCCGCGAGCGGCTGACGGTGCGCAACCTCCTCGACGAAATGCGCGGCAGCGGCTTCGAGGGAGGCGGCCCGCCGGCCCTCGGGCCGAAGGACCGCCAGGCCTTCGCCAACCGCCTCGATTCCCTCCTCGCCCGCCACCGCCCCGGCTGAAATTTAACACCTGCAAAACTTAAGGGCGTCTCTCACCCGCTCCTTGCAGTCGCTTGAGGACACGGAGGACACAGAGGGAAAGGTCCAAGCGCATTAGCCTTGGTTATCCTCTGTGTTCTCTGTGGTCTCAAGTGAGCGGAGTGAACGGGTGTGAGACACCTTTTCTTTTTCTGCCGGTCAGTCGAGAAACAGGTCGGGGAGGAGCTGGTGCCCCGGGGCGACGGCGTAGCGCTCCAGGTCGGTAATGCCGGCGGCGGCGAGGACCTCGTCGTCGATGAAGAAGTGGCCGCTGCACGCGCGGCTGGCGCGGGTGAGGATGTGGTGGGCGGCATCGGCGATGATCTGCGGGGTGCGGCACTGCTCCGGCCGCACCCGGCCGCCTAACATCGCCAGGGCGGCGGTGGCGATCACCGTGCGCGGCCAGAGGGCGTTGACGGCGATGCCGGCCGCTTGCAGCTCCGCGGCCAGGCCGAGGACACACAGGCTCATGCCGACCTTGCTGAGGGTGTAGGCGAGGTGGTCCTGGAACCAGCGGGGGTTGAGGGTCGGCGGCGGGCAGAGGGTGAGGATGTGCGGGTTGGCCGCGCGCCGCAGGTGCGGCAGGCAGGCCTGGCTGCAGAGGAAGGTGCCGCGGACATTGACCTGGTGCATCAGGTCGAAGCGCTTGACCGGGGTTGCCTCGGTGCCGGCGAGAAAGATGGCGCTGGCGTTGTTAACCAGGATGTCGATGCCGCCGAAATGGTCCACCGCCGCTGCCACCGCCGCGGCGATCTGCTGCTCGTCGCGGATGTCGACCTGCAGCGGCAGCGCCCGGCCGCCGGCCGCCTCGATCTCCTGGGCCGCCGTAAAGATCGTTCCCGGGAGCTTGTCCCGCGAGCGCACGCTCTTGGCGGCGACGACGACGTTGGCGCCGTCGGCCGCGGCGCGCAGGGCGATCGCCTTGCCGATGCCGCGGCTGGCGCCGGTGATGAACAGGGTCTTGCCCGAAAGGCCGGTCATGTCTGCCAATCCTCCCCGGTAGTCCGGTCGTGGGGGGCCAGGGGGCCTCCGCCGAAGCGATGGTCGAGCCGATTGCCCGGGAACTCCCGATCAGTCATCGACACTCCTTCCCGCGGCGGCCGGCATTCGGTCCAGGGCCTCCCGGACCTTGGCCAGGAGCACCTGCGGCGCCATCGGTTTCTGGATGAATTCCTGGGTCGGATCGAGGGCCTGCTGCCGCTGGATAACGTCGGCGGCATAACCGCTGGTGAAGAGGACCTTGAGGTCCGGACGGAGTTTGCGGATCGCCTCGAAGACCTCCTTGCCGTTCCGTTTCGGCATTACCAGGTCGAGGATCACCAGGTCCACCCGGTCCTGCTCTTCCCGGAAGCGCGCCAGGGCCTCGTCGCCGTCGGCGGCGCTGATGACAGTGTATCCGAACTGGCGCAGGGTCTGCTCCGCCAGGCTCCTGACGAGGGCATCATCGTCCGCGACCAGGATCACCTCGTTGCCACCCCGGACCCCGGTTTCAGCTCGCGCGGGGAGGGCCTGGCTGGCGGCCTCTTCAGGCGCCAGCGGGAGGTAGATGGAGAGAGTCGTTCCCCGTTCCGGAGTACTGGCGACGGTGATATAGCCGTGGTGCTGTTTGACCATGCCGTAGACCATGGACAGCCCGAGGCCTGTTCCCTGTCCCAGTCCCTTGGTGGTGAAGAACGGCTCGAAGACCTGCTGCCGGGTCGCCTCGTCCATCCCCGACCCGGTATCGGCACACGTGACCAGCGCGTAGGCTCCCGGCTGACCGAAACCGTGGCTGCCGACAAAATCGGCATCGATTTCCAGGGACCGGGTGGCGATCGTCACCGCGCCCCCCCCGGGCATGGCATCGCGGGCATTGGTTGCCAGGTTCACCAGGACCTGGTCGAACTGGCCGCGGTCGATGACGGCGATCAGCGGCCTCTCCCCCAGGACGGTCTGGAGTTCGATGTCCGCGCCGATGACCCGTCGCAGAAACTCGTCCATGCTGCGGATCGCCTGATTCAGGTCGACAGGCTGCAGGGCGATGGTCTGCTTGCGGCTGAAGGCGAGCAGACTGCGGGTCAGTTCAGCGGCGCGGTTGGCGGCGGCGAGGGTCTGGTGGAGGTTGACGCGCAGCGGATCATCGCCGGCCATTTTCATGTCGAGCAGGGTCGTGTAGCCGATGATGGCGGTAAGGATGTTGTTGAAATCGTGAGCGATCCCTCCGGCCAGTTGGCCGACGGCCTCCATCTTCTGGGCCTGGCGGAGCTGGTCTTCCAGCTGCCGGCGCGCCGTGATGTCTTCCTTGATCGCGATGTAATGGCTGATCTCTCCCTGCGCTGACTTCACCGGCGCGATGGTCGCGTGTTCCCAGAAGAGCTCGCCGTTCTTCTTGCGGTTGCGGAATGTCCCCTCCCAGATTCGGCCGGCGCCGATGGTGGACCACAGCTGCCGGTATTCCTCGTCCGAGGTGTATCCCGATTTCATGATGCGGGGGGTATGGCCCCGGGCCTCCTCGGGCGTGTAGCCGGTGAGCTGGGTGAATTTGGGATTGACGTATTCGATAACTCCCTGCGCATCGGTGATGAGGATGGAGACCGGGCTTTGCTCGATAGCGGAGTGAAGCTTGGCGAGTTCGGCTTCGGTGTGCTTGCGGGCGGTGATGTCCTGGGCGGTGCCGCGCAGTCCGGTGATCCGGCCGTCGGCAGCGCGCTTGGCTTCACCCCGGGCCAGGACCCACTGCCGCGCGGTGTCGGGAGTGTTCACCTCCAGTTCCAGTTCGTAGGGCGTGCCGTGCTGCAAGGCACGGGTGACCGCCGCATCGAGTCGGTGTGCGCTCTCTGGGGTGTATGCCTGGAGGTGTTCCAGGTAGTTGGGAGTGGGGCGGCTGGGGTCAAGATGGTAGAGACGGTAATACTCGTCCGACCAGATAATGCTGTCGGTGTCGGCATCCCAGTCCCAGCTGCCGATGTGGGCCAGACGCTGCGCTTCCCGCAGCGCCGCCTCGGCCCGCCGGAGTTCAGTGATGTCCGCGAGGGCGAAGATCACCTGCTCGACCCTCCCGGCCGCGTCGCAAAGCGGTGCCGCGTTGATCGCCAGGGAGACCCGTCGGCCGTCTCCTCGCTCGATGACGAGCCGGGCGTCATCGAGCGGCTGACCGGTCTCCAGGACCCGGCGAAAGGGGAGGTCGGCATCGGCAACCAGGCGGCCCGCTTCGTCGCTGATCCGCCATCCGGGATCGTTGTAGGTTCGCTCCCGCAGCTCTTCCCGGCGCCGGCCAAGTATCGCCTCGGCCCTGGCGTTGGTGAAGGTAATGCGGCCACCGCGCTCGACGATGAGGATGCCGGCAGGACTGGCGTCGAGAATCCGGGTCAGCAGCGCCTCGCGGTCCCGGGCCGCCGCCTCTCGCTCCGCCAGGGTTGCGAGGCCGGCCAGCAACCGGTCGACCTTGCGGGCGACCGGCGGCGGGTGGAAGAAATCGTCCGTGGCGACGAAGTAGGGGTTGCGGCAGATTCTCCCGCCGTGAATGACCCGCGGATGGGTGCGGAGGATGCCGAGGATCGCTGCGGGCGCGAAGCGCCGGCGGTTGTACTGGCTGATCGCGACGATGTCCTGGTGGGCGAAGAAATCGGTGAGCTTCGCGGCGAATTCGAGGAGCCGCTCGCCGCCGCGATCTTTCCCCAGCGCCCAGGTCATCTCCCCCGTCAGCCGCAGAGCGGCAAATCCCGCCGCCTTGGCAGCGGCGACGGTTTCGGCGAGAAAGCTGGTCATCCGCTCGGGGTCGCCGTCGCGCAGGAAGGTCTGCTGTGCAGTGAGAATGGCCAGGGCGCCGGACTCCATGGCCCTCCGGGTATCGATGCCCGCACCCTGCAGGGCGGCGACGATCGTGGCCGGGGAATTTTCGTCGGCGATGTAGACGCAGCGTTCGCCCCGTTCCAGGCCGAGGCGCAGGAACGGGATGACGGCGGCGAATTGCTCTTCGGGGGTTTCGTGGATCAGGCAGAGATGATCGTGGCGGCCCACCTCTGCGAGGGCGTCAAGAAACGGACTCGGGCCGGAGGGAGCGGTCATCGTGCGCGACCTCCTGGGCAGGATCGCCGCATCCCTGCGGGCGCCTGCGGGTCTTGCAGCCGGATCGGCCGCCTTGGAAGGAATCCGGGAAAAGAGTATTAATTGTACCACCCCGCTGCCGGTTGGGACACCTCTTTCGCCGGCGCCTTCCGCCAATCAGTGTCCGGGCCTGCTACACTATCCGCAAAGAGCATCATCTCCGGAAAGGATGGCTGGCATGCGTGTCGAAGCGGATCTCAAACTCGGTTTCAAAGACGTCCTGATCCGCCCCAAGCGCTCGACCCTGAAGAGCCGGGCCGAGGTCAACCTGGAGCGGACCTTCACCTTTCTGCACAGCCGCCGGCAGTGGAGCGGGGTGCCGGTGATCGCCGCCAACATGGACACCGTGGGGACCTTCGCGGCCGCCGCGGTCCTCGCTCGTTTCGGGCTTTTGACCGCCGTCCACAAGCACTACCCGGTCAGCGCCTGGGATGAGTTCCTGGCCGGGAAGGAGGCCGACATCTACCGGCGGGTGATGGCCAGCACCGGTACCGCTGACGCCGACTTCGCGCGGCTGCAGGAGGTTCTCGCCCGGCACCCGCAGCTCGAGTTCATCTGCATCGACGTCGCCAACGGCTACGCCGAAGCCTTCGTCGAATTCGTGCAGAAGGTGCGCGGCGCCTTTCCCGAGCAGACCATCGTCGCCGGCAACGTCGTCACCGGCGAGATGGTTGAGGAGCTCCTCCTCTCCGGCGCCGACATCGTCAAGGTCGGCATCGGTCCCGGCTCGGTCTGCACCACCCGCCTCAAGACCGGGGTCGGCTACCCGCAGCTCTCGGCGGTCATCGAGTGTGCCGACGCCGCCCACGGCCTCGGTGGGCGGATCATCTCCGACGGCGGTTGCGGCTGTGCCGGCGACGTCGCCAAGGCCTTCGGCGGCGGCGCCGACTTCGTCATGCTCGGCGGGATGCTGGCCGGCCACGACGAGAGCGGCGGCCAGGTCATCGAGCGCGGCGGTCAGACCTTCAAACTCTTCTACGGCATGAGCAGCGCCACCGCCATGGACAAGCATGCCGGTGGCGTCGCCGAGTACCGTTCCTCGGAAGGCAAGACGGTGGAGGTTCCCTACCGCGGGCCGATCGAGGAGACGGTGCGGGACATCCTCGGCGGTTTGCGTTCGGCCTGCACCTACGTCGGCGCCGGCGCGCTGCGCGAGCTTTCCAAGCGCACCACCTTCATCCGCGTCCTGGAACAGGAGAATCGCAGTTTCTCCTGAACTCCCGGATCCGGGACCGGCCGGCCGCGACGGTGCCGCCGTTAAAAAAAATGGACCGGCGGGACTTGATTACGGCGCATTTGGAGCGATCATTCTAAAGTGACCGCGCTTTTGGCGACGGATTCTTGATGGCGTCGCAAAAAGTCCGCCCTACGGCGTTACGGCGATTTTTCAGGACTTCGACCTGCCTGATGTAGGCCTTCGCCCCTGAAAAACCACCAGGCCTTGTCGGACGAAATTTTTGCTTAGCCATCCCCTGTGTTTTTGCGAAACCATCATTCTTGAATCTTTGATTTGCACCAACGGAGGCTGCACATGGAACAGTATCTTGGCCAGCGGTTGCTGGCGGGAGGGGTTGTCACCGAATCACAGCTTCTGGCCGCCCTGGAGCGGCAGCGGCAACAGGGGGGACGCCTCGGCCTCAACCTTCTCGCCCTTGGTTTCGTCAGCGAAGAGGAACTCGCCGCCTTTTTCCACCGTGCGCCCCACCCGCCGCAGACAGTGGAGGAAACCGGGCTGGACCTTTCCTTCATCGTCGATCTCACCCTCAAGCACGTGGCCTTCCTGGGCGATTTCACCCTCCCCGAACTCTCCGCGCGGATGTGCTTGACCCTGCCCGTGCTGGAGAAGGCGATCGAGGTGCTGCGCAAGAAGCAGTTCGTCGAAGTCAAGGGCGCGACCCAGTTCGCCAAGGTGACCTGGCGCTTCACCGTGACCGACCCGGGTAAGAAGCAGGCCGCCGAATTGATCGATATCTGTCGCTACCTCGGTCCCGCCCCGGTCCCCTTCGACGACTACCGGCACATGGTCGAGCTGCAGACCATCAAGAGCATTCTGATCAGCGAGGAGCGCGTCCGGGAAGCCTTCGCCCCCCTCACGGTGAGCGAGGAGTTGCTCGCCAAGATCGGCCCGGCAGTCAGCTCCGGGCGGGCGATCTTCCTCTACGGTCCTCCCGGCAACGGCAAGACCACCATCGCCGAGACCATCGGCCGGATCCTCCCCGGAACCATCTACATGCCCCACGCCATCCTGGTCGGCGGCGAGATCGTCACCGTCTTCGATCCGGTCAGCCATGTTGCCGTCGAGCCCGAAATCCACGCCGACGGAGTCGACCAGCGCTGGGTCCTGATCCGGCGGCCGGTGGTCATGGTCGGCGGCGAGTTCACCCTGCGCATGCTCGACCTCGACTTCAACCCCATCTCCAAGTTCTACCAGGGCTCGCTGCAGATGAAGGCCAACAACGGCCTGTTCATTGTCGACGATTTCGGCCGCCAACAGATGAACCCGCAGGACCTCATCAACCGCTGGATCGTCCCGCTGGAACGGCGCACCGACTTCCTCTCCCTCCACACCGGGATGAAATTCGACATCCCCTTCGACCAGCTGGTGATCTTCTCCACCAACATCGAGCCGAAGAAGCTGGTCGACGAAGCCTTTCTGCGCCGCATCCGCTACAAAATCAAGATCGATCACCCCTCCCTTGCCGAATACGAGCACATTTTCAAGACCATCTGCGAAACCAACGGTCTCGCCTTCAGGCGCGAGGTTTTCGAGCACCTCATCGACCACTATTACCGGCGCCTCGATGTGGATCTCAACGCCTGCCACCCCCGCGACATCGTCGACCACATCATCGACGTCGCCCGCTACCGCGGCCAGCCGCCGAAGCTCACCCGCGAGGCGATCGCCGCCGCCTGGGGGAGTTATTTCGTCGAGATGTGATGCGGCGGCGGGACCCTCCGGGGGGAACCTGAGCCCTGATCGCGCGCCCCATCGGCCGGGAATGCCGGTGCGCCAGGGGGATGGGCATGCCCCCCGAAGGGCAGGGGGTCGCGCCAAGTTCCCAGGCCCGCGATCTGACCAGTCTCTGCAATCGATTCTCAGAAGGGGGAACTCTGCATGTCCGGGTCCGTAGGAATCTGCTTAGGTGCCACCACCATCACCATCGCCCAGCGCACCCGCCAGGGGCTGCAGCTGCGCAGCCTGGCCCACGAGGGAAAGGTCGGTGCAAAACTCGCCACCCTCCTCGATGAGTTCGGCCCCATCCGGCTGGGACTCACCGGACGCAAATTCCGCCAGCGGCTGGCCATCCCGACCGTCTCCGAACCGGAGGCCGTGGAGTTGGCCTTTGCCCAGCTGCGCAGTCGTTATCCGGGGACCGACTGCATCGTTTCGGCCGGTGGGGAGACCTTCATCGCCTATCTTCTCGACGGCGACGGCAGAATCCGCGCGGTGCATTCCGGCAACAAGTGTGCGGCGGGGACGGGGGAATTCTTCCTCCAGCAGATCCGCCGCATGGGGCTGGGGATCGAGGAGGCGCTGGCCCTGGCCGCGGGGGCGCCCCCCTACACGGTCGCCGGCCGCTGCTCGGTCTTCTGCAAGAGCGACTGCACCCATGCCCTGAACAAGGGAATTCCCAAGGCCCAGGTGGTCGCCGGCCTGTGCCGGATGATGGCCGGCAAGATCCTCGAGCTGCTGAAGAGGGCGGGTGCCCGGCGGGTGGCCCTGGTCGGTGGGGTGAGCCGCAACCGGGTCCTGCTGGCGATGCTGCAGGAGGCCGGCCCGGAACTCTTCGTTCCCGCCGAGGCGGTCGGATTCGAGGCCTTCGGCGCACTCCTCTGGGCCGAGCGCAGCGGCGTGCCGGTGCGGGGGGCGCAGGGGGCGCTGGCGGCCGGGGCCCGTTCCTTCGAGGCGCTGCCGCCCCTGACGGCGGGGCTGGCGAGAGTCACCTTTCATACCCTGCCGGCCGGTTCCTTCACCCCGGGGGAGTACCTCTGCGGCCTGGATGTCGGCAGTACCACCACCAAGGCGGTGCTGGTCAGGGCCGACAACCGGAGCATTGTCGCCAGCGCCTACCTGCGCACCAACGGCGACCCGGTGGGGGCCAGCCGCGAATGCTACCGGCGGCTCCTGGAGCAGCTGCCGCCCGCTTTCCCCCCGGTGGTTGCGGGCCTGGGGGTGACCGGCAGCGGTCGGCAGATTGCCGGGCTGCATGCCCTGACCGACGGTGTCGTCAACGAGATCGTCGCCCATGCGGCCGCCGCAGTGCATTTCGATCCCGAGGTGGAGACCATCTTCGAAATCGGCGGCCAGGATGCCAAGTACACCTGGATCACCAACCAGGTTGCCAGCGACTACGCCATGAACGAAGCCTGCTCGGCCGGAACCGGATCGTTCCTCGAAGAGGCCTGCCGGGAGGCGCTCGGCATCGGCACCGAGGCGATCGCCGGACTGGCGGTGCAGGCGACCAGCCCGCCCAACTTCAGCGACCAGTGCGCGGCCTTCATCGGCAGCGATATCAAGACCGCCGCCCAGGAGGGGATCGGACCGCAAGACGCGGCGGCCGGGCTGGTCTACTCGATCTGCCAGAACTATCTCAACCGGGTCAAGGGGAACCGCCCGGTCGGACGAAAGATCTTCATGCAGGGCGGGGTCTGCTACAACCGGGCGGTGCCGGCAGCAATGGCGGTGCTCTGCGGGCAGCCGATCGTCGTGCCCCCCGAGCCGGGACTGATGGGCGCCTTCGGCGCGGCCCTGGAGGTCCAGCGCAAACTCGGCAGCGGCCTTTTGCAGCGCCAGACCTTCGACCTGACCGTGCTCGCCGCCCGTGAGGTCGGCTACCTGGAATCCTTCGTCTGCGGCGGCGGCCGGGAGGGGTGCGACCGCAAGTGCAGCATTGCCCGGATCGTCCTCGACGGGCAGACCTATCCCTTCGGCGGCGCCTGCAGTCTCTACGATCGGCGCCGCGGCGGGGGTGAACAGGTGCGGGGGGAGGACCTGGTCAGCCTGCGGGAGGAGCTGGTCTTTCGCAAGTACGCCCCCGACACGACGGTTGCCACCGGTCCCAGCGTCGGCCTCCTCCCCTCTCTGCTCGGTAGTACCTTCTACCCGCTCTATGCCCACTTCTTTGCCGCACTGGGGCTGCGGGTGATGATTCCGGACCGGCCCGATTCCGAGGGGATGGAAGCGGCCGGTGCCGCCTTCTGCCACCCGCTGCTGCTCAGCCACGGCTACCTGCGGCGCCTGCTCGAAATGGGAGTCGACCATCTTTTTTTACCCCACGTCAAGAACGTTGCCATCGATGCCGACCCGCGCGAAGCCAACTGCACCTGCCCCCTGGTCCAGGGGGAAGCGTACTGTTTGGGTGCGGCCTTCCCCGAGGATCTGGCCCCCCGGCTCTTGACCACAGTGCTGGAGTTCCAGGACCGCCGCAAGCTGCAGGGCGCCTTCGTCGCCGTCGGCAGGCAGCTCGGTTTTTCAGCCGCCCGGGCGCGCACCGCCTTCGCCAAGGCCTGGGAAGTCTTCGCGGCGATGCGCCGGGAGATGCAACAGCTGGGGCGGCAGTTTCTGGCCACCCTGGCGCCCGACACCACCGCGGTCGTCCTGTTCGGCCGTTCCTACAATGCGTTCAGCCGCATCGGCAACATGGGGATTCCCCACAAATTTGCCGGCCGCGGCTACCCGATCATCCCCCACGACTTTCTCCCCCTGGACGCGCCCGGGGCGGAGGTGCCCGAGCACATGTTCTGGACCAGCGGTCGCCACATCCTGCAGGCCGCCGATCTGGTCGCGAACCACCCCAACCTCTTCGGGGTGTACATCACCAGCTTCAGCTGCGGCCCCGATTCCTTTCTGCTCGGCTACTTCCGGGAGCGCATGGGTCAGAAGCCGTCGTTGATCCTCGAACTCGATGCCCACACCGCCGATGCCGGCGTCGACACCCGGATCGAGGCCTATCTTGATGTCGTCGGCAACTACCGGGAGTGCCGGCCGGTCGCCGGCTCCGGGTCCCCCCGGTCCGGGCGGCGGCCGGTGGCGCGCAATCTTCAGGCCGGGGGACGCCGTTTCGCCCTGACCGACCCGGGAGTCCGGGTCCTGGTCCCCTCCATGGGGGCCAACGGGACGCAGGGGCTCGCCGCCGCCTTCCGTTATGCCGGGATCGATGCCGTGGCCGCCCCCCCGCCGGGACGGGAGGAACTCAACCTCGGCAAGGGTGTCGCCACCTGCAAGGAATGCCTCCCCCTGCTGCTCACCGTCGGCAGCCTGCGCAAATACCTGCAGCAGGAGTCGCGCCCCGAACAGTTCCTGTTCTATTTCATGGCGGCCTCCGACGGTCCCTGCCGGCTGGGGCAGTACCAGGTGTTTTTGGAGAACTTCCTGGCGAAGCATCGGATCGACGATGTCGACCTGCTGACCTTGAGCTGCGAAAACGGCTACGCCGGGCTGCCGAGCCGCTTCACCCGGCGGGCCTGGCAGGCCCTCTGCATCGCCGACGGGCTCGATGAAATCGCGGCGACGCTCCGGGCGCTGGCGTGCGATCCCGCCGCCGCTCTGGCCCGGCTCGAGGTCGGCAAGGAGCGGATCTTCCGCAGCCTCGCCGGGGACGACCGAAAGCGGATGCTGGCGGTGCTGGGGGCGGAGCTGGCCGCGCTGGCCCGCTTCCCCCGCCGCGGGCGGTGGGAGGACGCGCTGCGCATCAACCTGGTCGGCGAGATCTATGTCCGGCGCGACGACTTCTCCCGGCAGAACCTGGTGGAGCGGCTGGCTGAGCGGGGCATCGTGGTGCGCACCGCCCCGCTCACCGAATGGCTCCATTACAGCGACTACTGCATGGTGAACGGCCTGGCTTCCAATACTTCGTTCCGGGAACGGTTGGGGGTGCGACTGAAACAGGTGGTCAAACGGCGCGACCAACAGGCCATCGAACAGCAACTGGGCCGCTCCGGTTATTTCCAGGGCGGCGGCCACCATATCCCGCAGGTCGTCCGCGCCGGCAGCCGGCTGGTGAACCCGGCCCTGGCGACCGAAGCGAGCCTGACCGTCGGTACCACCCTGCTGGAGCTGGGGACGGTCGTCCACGGGGTGATCAGCATCGGGCCCTTCGGCTGCATGCCCTGCCGTATCGCCGAGGCGGTTCTAAGCCGCCGGCTGGCCAGCGAAAAAGCGCCGGTCTCCAACCCCCGGGAACAGCCGGGGCCGGCCGGCGCCGCGGGGCTGCCCCTGCCGTTTCTGGCCATCGAAACCGACGGCAATGCCTTTCCGCAGCTGGTGGAGGCGCGGCTGGAAAGCTTTCTGCTGGCGGCCCAGCGGCTGCGTGACGGGCTGCGCGAGGGGGATGAAACGACCGCGGGAACGCAGGTCTATGAGCTTCTTGCCGGCCAATTCAGCGCCGGTTCCTGCGCGGGCGGTGAATGGGAGGCTGGCCCTGTCGACCTGAAGGAGCCGGCTGCGCCTGAGCAGCTCGCGTCACGGGCTCAGTTCAAGTACCTGAAATGAAGCGGCCCGCCGATCGCTTCCCGAGGCCCAACGGGCCATGAACTACCGGCTGGCGGCCAATCTCGTCACTCTGCTGCACCTGCTGTTCGTAGCCGCCGCCGTCCTCGGAGGTTTCGCCCTCCTCGTCGACGGCCGCTGGGCCCTGTTGCACCTGCCGGTCCTGGCCTGGGCGGCTTTCGTCAACCTGAGCGGCCGTCCCTGCCCCCTCACCCCCCTGGAAAAACGCTGGCGCCAGGCCGCCGGCGAGATCCCCTTCGCCGGCGGTTTCGTCCTGCACTATTTCGGCTTTCTGCTCCCCCGGCCCTGTCCGGAACGGACCCTGGAATTGGTCGTCGGCTGGGGGCTGCTGCTCTGGAATGCCCTCGTCTATAGCGGGATCTGGTGGTGGCTGGGATTGGGCAGGTAGGGGGACAGTCCGATCGCGGACCCGCACCGATCTCTCAGTTGATACCGATCCCGAACTCCACCCGGCTCGCCGGCTCCCCTTTCTTCCCCGGCGGTTTTTCGATGGCGGCACTCTTCAAAAAGAGGCGCGGGGCGAGCTCCTTTTTCTGCTGCTCCAGGAACGCCTGGACCGCCGCGGCCCGCGCCTGGGCCAGTTGCTGAAGTTCGGGCTCGTGGACCGGGATGTTGGCGAGGAGCAGCTTCTCCATCTCGGCGTTCGGCAGGTCCTTGGTGAAGCCCAGGAAGTTGCGCGGCTTGGGGAATTTGGCCTGGCGGTAGACGCTGCGCAGCAGCCGCGGGTAATCCGCCGCGTTGACCTCCGTCTCCGGAGCCGCTGCCCCATTGGTTTTGCGGCCGCGCAGCTCGGCGCGCCGCGCCTGGAGCAGCCATTGCTGGAGTTGCTGCTGCCGGTACCCCTCCGGGTCCAACTCCGGATCGACGAAGCCGCTGATCTCCAGTTTCAGGGCCGGCCGCTCGGCCAGAGCCACGGCGAGCCGGGCCAGTTTCTGCTGCGCTTCCGCGGAAAGGTCGGCGCTTCCCGGGGCGAAGGCCACTAAGCTCAGGTCGCCGTCGCTGCTGCCGCCGACCAGGGCCGCCAGCAGCGAGAAGGGGGCGGTGGCCGCCTTCACCAGGAGGTTCTTGACCACGGTGAAGACCGCGCTCCAGACATGGAACTTGGGATCGTCCGTGCGGCCGTTGACCGGCAGGTCGAGGTGAATCTCCCCCTGGCGGTCCTTGAGCAGGGCCACTGCCAGCCGTACCGGCAGACTGGTGGCCTGGTCGCTATTGACCGCGCTGCCGAAGGTGAACTGGTCGAGAAAGATCCGGTTGCTGGCCTGCACCCGGCGGTCTTCGATGTGGTAGTCGAGGTCCAGAAAGAGTTTTCCTTTGGCGATGGTGTAGCCGAGATAGGTTCCGGAATAGGGAGTGGCCGGTGACAGGTCGATGTTGGCAAAGGTCACCTTGAGAGCGACGAACAGCGGGTTGCGCAGCGGATCGATGCTGCCGGTGATCTGCAGCGGCGAGCGGTTTTCCAGCTCGCCGCGCAGGTCGACCTCGGCGGGCTGTTTGGCATCGCTGGCCAGGCCGGTGATGCGGCCGCCGAGGCGGTACATGGTGGTGGAGAAGACCTCCGGCAGATGGCGGTCGGTGAAGGCGAGGGTGCCGCCCTGCAGGGTGACCCGGTCGATGCGCACCTGCGGCCCGGGTGCCGCCGCGGTTTTTCCCGCTTTTTCCACCGCCGCCGGGGCGGCCGGGGGAGGACGCGTTTCGGCGGCGCTGGTGACGCTGGCCAGGTTGACCCGGGCATCGGGTGTGACCAGGATCTTGGCCTGGTAATTGTTCAGGGCGACCCCGGCCACGGCGATCTGCAGCGGGTCGAGCCCGATTTTCAGCCCGTCGAGCTGCAGGCTCTCCCAGACGAGCAGGGGTTCGTGGACCAGCGGGTCGTGCAGGGCCAGGCGGCGGATGCCGAGTTGGCCGGCAATGGTCCCCCCCATCCCGGTTCCCTGGCGGTGCAGCTGGAAGTCGAGCTTTCCTCCCAGCCGCCCGGCCACGACGTCCAGGTTGACCGTTGGCGGCAGCCAGGGGGCGAAGGGGGGGAGGGGGAGCCGATCGAGTTGCAGGCTGCCGCCGACGGAGAGCGGGGTATGGACGAGGCGGCCGGCCAGCTGCACCTTCCCTTTGCCGATCCGGAAGGAGAGGCGGTAGGGGCTCTTGGCCGCTTTCGGCAGGGTCAGCTCGCTGATGGCGAAGGCCACATCGTCGATCGCCAGCCGGCCGGGGCGAGGCAGGGTAGTGTCGGTCAACCGCAGGGAAGAACCCGCGCCGGAAATCTCCCCGACCCGCAATTGCCAGGGGGACTCCGGCTGCGCCGCAGGCGCCGGCGGCGGGGCGGGAGCGGCCGGCGGCGTCGGCCGCAGCAGGTTTTGCGGACTCAGGCGACCGTCGGCCAGCCGGGTGGCGACCAGTTCGGCCCCGGTGAGGCGCAGGCGGTCGAGAGTGGCGCTGCGCCGGCCGAGATCGATCGCACCCCCGTCCAGGAAGAGGCCGGCCACGGCCAGGTGATCGCCGCCACCGAAGGCGGCGTCCGCCTCTTCCAGGTCGGCCTGCAGGGCGGAGAGGCGCAGGCTCTGCCCCGGATCGTAGGCCACCGCGCCGGAGACCCCGAAGCGGCCGGCGACGGGGGCGGTCAAACGGTCGGCGAGGTAGGGGTAGTAGGGGGCCAGGGGCAGGTTGGCGAGCTGGAAGTGGGCCTGAACGGCCGCTGGGTTCATCCCGGCCTGTCCCTCGCTGGTGAAGACCAGGCCCCGTTCGGTCTGCAGGCCGAAGCTGAAGTCGGCCAGGTCCCCGGCCAGATTGGAGGCATCGTGCAGGTGCAGGTTGATCTCCCGGACCTCCTCGTGAAAGCCGCCGGGGGGGAGCCGGTCGGTGAAGTGGACCCTGCCGAGGCGCAGCCGGAAGGTTTCGATCGCCACCACCGGCTCCGGGCCGGACGGTGCGGCCGGCTTGACAGACTCCGCCGCCTGCGCCGCCGGCGGCGGGAGAAGTCGGGCGAAGTTCCAGACCCCGTCGGCCCCTCGGTCGAGGTAGAGTTCGGGGTCGTAGATGGAGAGCTCCTTGAGGGCGACCTGGCGCTGGGCCAGATCGATAAAATCGATGCGGGCGACCAGCAGCGGGAGGCTGAAGAGGGGGGCGCCGTCCGGCTGGTCGAGGTTGAGACCGCTCAGGGTGGCGTCGCCGCTGAGCCGCAGTTGTGGCCGGCCGGCGTCGGTCACTTGGTAGTGGAGGGTCATCGCCAGGGCCAGCCGGCCGCTGGCCACCCGGACCGGGAGCGGCCGGGGGGCATAATCGACGAAGTCGAGGAGGTCCAGGTCATCGAGCCGGAGCGACAGCGAGGTCTCGACGCTTTGAGCGAAGGGTTTGAGCTGCCCCTCGGCCCGCAGCGGCGAGTCATCGAACTGCAGGCTGAGGGCCGGCTCGACGTAATGGTCGGCAAGGTAGGCGACGTTGCCGATCACCGGCACCCGCAACTCAAGCTGGCGGATGGTGTGGGCTTGGGGCTTATCCCGGGTCAGGTCGGCGAGGTCGACGGAACCGTCGCGGATCACCAGGTTGTTGAGGGAGAAGTGCAGCGGCTCGGCCGCGGCGGCGGACGCCGGCGGTTCAGCGGCGGGCGGGAGGAGATCGGAGAAATTGAAGCGCCGCGGGCCGGTGCGCTGCAGCAGCAGGTAGGGGCGGTCGAGCTCGACGGCGTCGAGGATCAGGGCCCAATCGACCAGGGAGCGGCTGCTCAGGGAAAGCTTCAGACGGTCGAAGGCGAGGAAGCGCCCCTGCCCGCCCGGTCCGCTCAGGTCGAGGTCGCGGAGGGTCACCGTCAGGGTCAGCGGGTTGAGGGAAATCGCCCCGATGCTCAGCGTGCGCCCGCTACGTTCGTTGGCCCAGGCGGCGGCCCGGCTGCGCAGCTGCCCGGGAAGGATCAGGCAGAGGCCCAGCAGGGTCAGGATGAAGAGGGAGACCAGGGTGACAAGGACGATTTTCCAGCGCGACATGGCTCTACCCGTCTGGTGGGAGGGGTTTCTTTCAAGTATAATCAGGGGCCTTGGGCTTGTCACAAGCCGGGAGGAATTTGTTCCGGCCGGCGCTGCCGCGCTGCCGGCAGGGAATATTCTGGTAAGCTTAGGGAGTGTCAAAAGATAAGTATTACATCTGGCATCTCATCTTCAGGCCATCTTTGACCGTGCCTCAATCGCCAAATCCTCAACGTAGCCCTGCTACGTCTGCGGTTCGGCTCAATCAGCACAGCCAAATCTGACCCAAATCTGAGCGCCATAGGTGTTTCACTTATTCTTTGCCACTCCTTTAGTCCAGGACCGGCCAGGCCCCTTTCCTTCGCATCCCACTCCGGAGTCCGAATCCATGGCCCGCAAGATCTTCGTCGCCGCAACCGGGCAGAACTGCGGCAAGACCACCGTCTGTCTGGCGATCTTGCATCTGGCCCGGAAGAAATACGCCCGGGTCGGCTTCATCAAGCCGCTGGGACCGAAGCCGGCCCTGCTGGGAGGGCGCGCCCTGGACAAGGACGCGGTGCTGATGGCCGAAGTCTTCGGGCTGAAAAAGGATCTGCGCCACATGTCACCGGTGGTCCTCTTCCCGGAGACCACCCGCCAGGTCATCGACGGCCACCTCGACCCCGCACGTTACCGGGGGCAGATCCTGGAAGCCTGCGCGGCGCTGGAAAAGCAGTGCGATTTTCTGGTCATCGAGGGCTCCGGCCATCCTGGCGTCGGCTCGGTGGTCGGCCTCTCCAACGCCGCCGTCGCCCGGCTGATCGACGCCGAAGTCCTGCTGGTCACCGGCGGCGGGATCGGCAACGTCATCGACGCGGTGGCCCTCGACAGTGCGTTGTTCGAGAAGGAGAGGGTGCCGCTGCGGGCGATTTTGGTCAACAAGCTGATCCCGGAGAAGCGGGAGGCGACCCTCGGTTACCTGCGCCGGGCGTTCGCCGGCGCCCCCTTCGCGGTTCTCGGCGGCTTCAATTTTCAGCCGATCCTTGCCAACCCGACCCTGTACCGGGTCGCCAGGCTCCTCGACCTGGAGCTGCACGGCAACCGCCGCGAGGGGCGGCGCATCATCCACCATGTGCAGATCGGCGCCGCCTCCACCCAGCGCGTCGCCGAACTGCTCAAGAATGATTCGCTGCTGATCGTCACCAGCAGCCGTGACGAGCTGCTGGTGACCCTGGCCAACCTCTACCAGATTCCCGAATACCGGGCAAAGATCGTCGGGCTGCTGATCCCGGGGATTCTCCAGATCAACAAGATCACCCAGCAGATCCTCGACCGCAGCAACATCCCCTACCTGCGCACCCAGAAGGCGACCACCGCCGAGCTCTACCAGACGGTGGTCGAGGACGTCTCCAAGCTCACCGCCGAGGACAAGGAGAAGCTCGACCTGGTGCGCGAGCTGGCCGAGTATCGCCTCGACTTCGCGGCGATCGACGCCCTTTTCTCCTGACGAAAATGTCAGGGAAAAATCTTCTCGCGCCCGCTCCTTACAGTCGCTAGAGAGCGCGGAGGACGCAGAGAGACATGAAATTCTGGTCTGTCGGTTGCTGGTTTTCTCTGTATTTTCTGCGATCTCGAGTGCGCAAAGCGAACGGGCGTGGGGCGCTTTACTCTTGAGAAGGAAAGGAAATGACGATTATGGAGAATTTCCTGGCAACCCTGAAGGAGACCGTCAATCCGGCCACCTTCCCGGTCGGGGTGAACCTGCTGCGAAACGCCGAGGCCATCGCCGGAGCGAAGATCCGGGTGCGCGGCCAGTGTCTGACGATCTGCCAGCAGATCGCCTACAGCCGCCTCTACGGCTGGTCGACCTGGACCGACAAGGAGACCAGCCACTGCGTCCTCGGTGCCGCCTGCGCCGGGCTGATTGCGCCGCCAGCCCGGGTTCTGGACGGCAGCGTCAACGCCGGCATCTACCAGAAAGACCGGGCTGCCGCGGCGGCGATGCAGCAGGCGATGCCGCGGGTTCCTGCCGGGGTCGTCGGGGTGCTGACCTACCCGCTGGCGCGGCCGGTGGCGGATTTACAGCCCGAACTGGTGGTGATCTACTGCAACACCGCCCAGGCGATGCGGCTGGTGCAGGCGTTCCTCTACCATCAGGGGGGCGAATTCGTCATGAAAAGTTCCGGCGACGCCGGGGTCTGCTCGCGCGGGGTGGCGCAGGTGGCGACGAGCGGCGAACCGACCGTGGAGATCCCCTGCCTCGGCGACCGGCGCTTCGCCATGACCCAGGATTTCGAGCTGCTGGTTGGCATCCCGGCCGCCTGGCTGGAGCGCACCGCCGAGGGTCTGGCTGCCACCCACAAGGCGGGGATTCGCTACCCGGTGCCGTTCCAGATTCCCTCAACCTGCGAGCTGCCACCCGACTACATCTCCGCCGAGGAGGACTGACGTCATGCCCCATCTCCAGTTCGAAGTGAACTTCCCAGTGCCGGAGACGGACAAGCCCGCCTTCGCCGCGCGCATCAAGGCCCATTTCGCCGAGATCATGGACACCGGCACCGACCACATCGGCGTCACCCTGCGCTGCCTGGGGCAGGCCGATCTCTCTTTCGGCCATGCCGAGGATCCGGCGGCCGGCATCGCCTTCGTCAACGCCGACATCCGCGGCGGCCGCAGCCAGGCCCAGAAGCGCCGGCTCAGCCTCGCTTTTATCGCCGAACTCGGCAACTTCTGGAAAGTGCCGCCGCCGAACGTCTACGTCATTCTCACCGAGCACAGCGGCGAGCACTTCCAGCTCCACGACCGGGTTCTTCCCGGCTGGTCGGAAGGCGAGGACCCGCTGGCCGGCTCGCCGGACGGCGCTTGAGGCGGGGGCAGCCTCCCCGTCCGCGGACCGGCAGGGGGGGCGGAGATACCTGCCGCAGCCGGGTCTGCCGGGGCAAAAGCGGGCCGGCGGGGATGAAAAATCAGTATCCGGTCCTGCACTGGAGGGTTGCCAAGCGGTTCCGATTTTGCGAGGATAGCAGCGGTCGGTCGGCGAGGCGCAATCCATCCCTTGCCGCCCGGCCCATTCCCCGTGCAGAGAGGGCTCCGTGCGATGTCGTTTACCGGTGATCTGGAACATCTCCCCATCGTTGACATCATTCAGTTGCTGCATGCCGCCCGCAAATCCGGGACCCTGACCGTCCATAACCCCAAAGGGGACAACCAGCTGGTCTTCCGCGACGGTTTCATCGTCAGCGCCAACAACGCCCGCAACTCGGTGCGCATCGGCCGCATCCTCCGCGAAATCGAGGCCGTTTCCGAGGCCGACCTGGAACAGGCGCTGGCCGAGCAGCAGGCGGCCGGCGACGCGCGCAAGCCGCTGATCGCCACCCTTGTCGAGAGCGGCCTGGTCGACAAGGAAGATGCCTTCAAGGGGCTGGAGATCCTCATCGAGAAGACCGTCCTCGAGGTCCTGACCTGGAAAGAGGGGTCCTTCACCTTCGACGTCGACGTCGTCAACGTCGCCGACGAGTACCGCTACATTCCGGACAAGGTGAAGCGGGACAGCCAGAGCGTGCTGATGGAAGCGCTGCGTCAATACGACGAGAAGACCCGCGACGGCGAGCTGGAAAAGGAGTTCGCCGACGAGGAGGCCGCCCTGCCGACGGCCGTCGCGGCGCCTTCCCAGAGGCAGGAGGAACCCGGCATCTCCGCCGACATCCTCGGCCTGGCCGACATCGATCGGCTGGAACGGAAAATTCCCGACGTCTTCGTCGGCCTGGCCGATCCGGAGCCCGACCCGGCCCAGCAGCTGCGCCAGCGGCTGGTGGAAAGCGCCCCGGGCCTGCCGGAGGCCGAGCGCGAAATCATTGCCGCCTACCTCGAACCGCTGCTTCCCCCCGGCAGCCAGGAGCGGGGGGGCGGTGCCCCGGCCGGCCAGACGGTGATCCTCTTCAGCCGCGATCCCCTGCTTGGCCAGGCGTTGACCATTCTCTGCCGGCATGACGGGCTGCTCGCCTTTACCACCACCGAGCCCGCCGACCTCGACATGATCCTCGCCCAGTCGCTGGGCAAGGGGCTGCGGCCCCTGTTGATTTTCGATCGTCCTGCCGGCGAGGGGGAGTTTTCCGCCGCGGCCCAGGAAACGCTGCGGCAGCGGCTCAAAGGCGAGGCCCCGCATGCGCTCTTCGTTCAGCTGGTCGCCCCGGACGATGCCGGCACGGTCTATGCCGCCCATGCTTCCGGCGCCCGGCTGACCCTGCCGCGCCCCTTGCCGGGCCTCGCCGGCACGGGCTTTGGCAGCCTGTTCAACGCGTTTCTCGGGGCGTTGCGGGATTGCCTGCAGGGCTGGGGGAGCGGTACCAGTGGCGGCCAGGTCGAAGCCCTGGTGAAATCGTGCCGGGCTCTCAAGTCCCTGAGCGAACCCCGCGACGTCGCTCTGGAACTGCTCAAGTTCGTGGCCGCGATCTTCCCGCGCGCCCTGATCCTGGTCGTCGGTCCTTCGGAACTGGTGGTCGACCGCGGCCGCGGGCTGGCGGAAGCCGGCGAAACGCTGGCGGGAGCACGCATCCCCCTGGTGGCGGAGTCGCTGCTTGGCCAGGTCTGCGCCGGCGGTCAGCCCTTTTTCGGACCTGCCAGCGATCCGCTTCTGGCCGAACAGCTGCAACGAATGCTCGGCGCCCCCACTTCGCGCCAGGTCCTGCTGCTGCCGGTCACCAGCTTCGGCAAGGCGCGCATCCTGATCTATGCCGATTTTGCCGAGCGGGCGGTTGCCGAAGTATTCCTGCCGCTGCTCGAGGTCCTGGCCGGCGAGGGGGGACTGGTGCTGGAAAATGCCCTCTACCGGAAAAAACTTCACAAAGGTCCGCTCTAGCCCACCTCCAACGGACCCAATCCCATCTTGCGAGGCTTTGCCATGGATGCCGCAAAACTCAACCAGATCCTCGAAATCGCCTTTCGAAAAACGGGTTTCCGACGTGCATTTCGAGGTGGAGAATCCGCCGATTTTCCGGGCTCGCGGGCAACTGATCCGCGCCAAGCTGCCGAACCTGACCCCGGCGGACACCGAGTTCATCGCCAAGACCATCCTCGCCCACAACCGCCGCCAGCTCGGCGAGGACTTCCGCGAACAGGACGCCTCCTACGCGCTGGCCAATGGCGGCCGCTTCCGGGTCAGCCTGTTTCGCCAGCGCGGCTACCTCGGGATTGTCATGCGCGTCATCCCCCCGCGGGTCGGCACCTTTAAGGAACTCAATCTTCCTCCCGTGCTGGCCAAGATCGCCTGCGCCCCCAACGGACTGATTCTGGTCACCGGTCCCACCGGCAACGGCAAGTCGACGACCCTCGCCTCGATGCTGCGCTTTCTCAACGAGAACTTCACCCACAACATCATCACCGTCGAGGATCCCATCGAGTTTCTCTTCACCTCCAACAAGAGCTGCATCGTGCAGCGCGAGGTCGGCCTCGACACCAACGGCTTCGGCGTCGCCCTGAAGACCGCGCTGCGCATGGATCCGGACGTCATCATGGTCGGCGAGATGCGCGATGCCGAGACCATCGACGCCTGCCTCAAGGCGGCCGAAACCGGGCACCTGGTCTTTTCCACCCTCCATTCCCCCAACGCCACCTCGGCGATCAACCGGTTGATCGGAAGCTTTTCCCCCGACGCCCAGGAGATCGTCCGCCAGCGCCTCGCCGACTGCCTGGTGGCGACCGTCTCCTTGCGCCTGGTCAAGGACAAGAGCGGCGAGGCGATCCTGCCGGTGGTCGAGGTGATGCGCTCCACCACCACCATTCAGGCCTGCATCCGCGAGGGGCGCCTGGAGGAGATCGAGAAGAACATCGAAAAAGGGCGGGACCAGTACGGGATGCAGACCATGGACCAGCACCTGATCGACCTCTGCAAGCGTGACATCATCGCGCATCGAGGAGGCCAAGCGGATCTCCCGATCCACCGACCTGGAACGCAAACTGATGATGGAAGGCTGAATCTAGAGCTGCCGCGGAGTCGAGCGGATACCCCCACCCGTCACCGCCCTGGGGCGACCGGAATTGAAGAAAAGGATACGAGACGTTGATGGAGAAAAAACCGCAAGCCATGATCCTGGGGACCGGCCGGGCCGTCCCCGAACGGATCCTCACCAATGCCGAACTGGAAGGGATGGTCGCGACCACCGACGAGTGGATCGTCACCCGCACCGGCATCCGTCAGCGGCATGTCGCCGAGCCGGGGTCGGCGCTTTCCGATCTGGCCGCCCAGGCAGCCCGGGCCGCCCTGGAGGATGCCGGCGTCGATGCCGCAGAGATCGACCTCATCATTCTCGGCACCGTGACCGGCGACATGAAGTTCCCCGCCAGCGCCTGCCTGGTCCAGGAGAAGATCGGGGCCAAAAATGCCGCCGCCTTCGATCTCTCCGCGGCTTGCTCCGGTTTTCTCTATGGATTGCAGGTCGCCGAGGGGCTGATGGCCAGCTGCCGGTTACCGCCGGGTGCTGGTGATCGGCGGGGAAATCCTCACCTCCATGGTGAACTGGCAGGACCGGGACACCTGTGTGCTGTTCGGCGACGGCGCCGGCGCCGTGGTCCTCGGCCCCGCGGAGGACGGGCGCGGCCTGCTGCAGACCTATATCAAGAGCGACGGTGCCTTCAGTCAGCTCCTCTACAATCCCGGCTGCGGCAGCGTCAATCCGCCGACGCCGGAAAACGCCGCGGCCCATCTGCATACCATCCGCATGGTGGGGAAGGACGTCTTCCGCAATGCCGTGAACTCCATGACCGACGCCCTGCAGCGGGTTCTTGACGCCGCGAGCCTGACCGTCGCCGACCTCGACCTGGTCATTCCGCACCAGGCCAACCTGCGCATCATCGAAGCGGTGGCCAAGCGCTTTGCGGTCCCGGCCGAGAAGGTCTACGTCAACGTCGAGCGCTACGGCAACACCTCCGCCGCCTCGATCCCCATCGCCCTCGACGAGGTCCGCAAAAGCGGACTGGTCGGCCCCGGCGGAACCATCGGCATGGTCACCTTCGGCGCCGGCTTTACCTGGGCCGCAGCCCTGCTGCGACTCTGACCGGCCGCCAGCTCCTTCGTCTTGCCTGACCGAAAACGGGCCGGGCCTCCCCTGCGGGTGGCCCGGCCCGTTTGTATATTCGGCGACTCGGTCCTATTCCGAGTACTGAGTCCCGAGTCCCGAACCCGCCCGGTCCCGCCCGAGCCCCTGCCCCCAGCCCCCGGTCTAAGGCATCTGCAGCGGCGGTTCGTTCAGTGCGGCGAGCTGTTCCCGCAGGGAAAGAATCTGTTCACCCCAGTAGCGCGGGGTGTTGAACCAGGGGAAGTGGTGGGGGAAGGCGGGGTCGTCCCAGCGCCGCGCCAGCCAGGCGCTGTAGTGAAGCAGGCGCAGGGAACGCAGGGCCTCGACCAGGCGCAGCTCGCGGGGGTGAAAGTCGCAGAATTCACCGTAGCCGTCCAGGATTTCGGCCAACTGGGCCTGCTGCCGGTTGCGGTCGCCGGAGAGCATCAGCCAGAGATCCTGGATCGCCGGCGCCATGCGGGCGTCGTCCAGGTCGACCAGGTGGGGCGCGCTGCCGCGCCAGAGGATATTGCCGGCGTGGCAGTCGCCATGGACGCGGATGAAACGCGGGTCGACGGTAGCGAACAGGGCATCGATGGCCTGCAGCAGATCCAGGCTCAGCGCTCGGTAGTTGGCCTGGTATTCGGCGGGGACGAACTGCTCGAGGAGCAGGGCCACGCTGTCGTGACCGAAGCTGCGGGTGTCGAGGCGCGGGCGATGGACAAAAGGGCGGACCGCACCGATGCGGTGCAGGCGTCCCAGCAGCCGACCCATGATCAGCAGGTTGTCAAGGTTGTCGAACTCGGGCGCATGCCCGCCCTGGCGCGGGCTGAGGGAGAAGCGGAAGCCATCGAAACCGAACAGGGTCTCCCCATCCACGGCGAGGGGTGCCACCACCGGCAGTTCGTGGGCGGCCAGTTCGCAGGTGAACTGGTGCTCCTCCCGCAGTTGCTCCTCGGACCAGCGCTCGGGGCGGTAGAATTTGGCGACCAGGGGCGGCCCGTCCTCGATGCCGACCTGGAAGACGCGGTTTTCGTAGCTGTTGAGGGCGAGGATGCGGCAGTCGCAGCGATAGCCGCAGGCTTCCACGGCCGTCATCACCAGGTCCGGGGTCAGCCTCTGGAAGGGGTGGCAGTGCTGTTGCAGCGGTTTGTCGCCGGCCGGTCGGAGCTGGTGCATCGTCGTCATCCTCGATCATCGCACCGCAACGGTGCGCAAAAAACGGCGCGGGGGACTTCCCCGCGTCGAAGCGGTTCCCCCACCATAAACCGGCCACCGGGTGGAAGGCAACCCCGGAAACTCCAAGGACCCTTTCCCGGGAGGATGGTTCCACTGCGCTATAATGAAACCGTCCCTCTTCGCGGGAGCTGTCCATGTCGCCACCGCCAACCGCCCCTTCAAACCCAGCGCCGCCGACCCTGGCAAGGGCCGTCGGTCAGTTCAACGCCGGCGAGTATTTCGCCTGCCATGAAACCCTCGAGGAACTCTGGCTCGCGGAGGAGAGTGACCTTCGCTATCTTTATCAGGGGATTCTCCAGATCGGTGTCGGCCTCTTCCATCTGCGGCGGGGCAATGAGGCCGGTGCCCTGACCCTGCTGGCGAGGGGCTCCCGGCTCCTTTTGCCCTTCGCTCCGGTCAACTGCGGTCTCGACGTGGGCGCTCTGCTGCGCGCGGCGAAGCGCATCCACAACTGCCTTCTCTCTGATGGCTGCGCGGCCGCCCAAGGTCTGCTCGAGCGCGATCCACCGCAACTCCATCGACTCCAGGCCCCCTCCCCGGGGTAATCCTTCCTTTGCCGCGGTCCCCACCACCGGCCCCCTGGTTTTTTTTGAGTAATATTCCCAGCGGAATGCGGCGGGCGGTCCGCGGCCCGCCGGGCGCCCAGGTGCCGATCGGGGGTAAGATGGAAGAAAAAAAGGAATCCAGGCATGAATGAGAGCCGCGAAGAGTATCAGACCCAGGTGCGGCGCGAAGTGAGCATTCTCGAGTGGGTTCTGCGGCGCCGGATTCACCACGGCCAGCGCGGGGTCTGCCCGCGCTGCTCCACTCCCGGGCGTTTCGACCTGGAGGGGCTCGGGTTTTCCAACGGGTTCGGCAATTCGATCTATTTCAGCACCGTCTTCCACGGCTGGCGCTGCCGCCTGTGCGACTACCGGATGGTGGCCTGAGACCGCGGCGGTGCCGTTGCTGCTCCCGCCCATTGACAAGCGCCGGCTCGCTGACCGAGAATGGCCGCCATGAACGATTTCGAGGACCGCCTTCCCCTCGGCAAGACCACCGTCTATGCCGCCGACTACGATCCGCAGCTTCTCTGCCCGGTGGCGCGCAGCCGCAAGCGGGAGGAACTCGGCCTTGCCGGCGAACTCCCCTTTGCGGGGGAGGATCTGTGGACGGCTTTTGAGCTTTCCTGGCTCGATCCGAAGGGGAAGCCGGTGGTGGCAATGGGCGAATTCCGCGTTCCCTGCACCTCGCCGAACCTGATCGAATCCAAGTCCTTCAAGCTCTACCTCAACTCCCTCAACCAGACCCGCCTCAGCAGCCTGGACCAGGTTCGCGCGCTGCTCGCGGCCGACCTGGGCCGGGCTGCCGGCGCCCCGGTCGGGGTACGGCTCTTCCCCGGACCGGACTTTACCGGGGAACGGCTGGCCAGGCTGCCGGGGCGCTGCATCGACGACCTGGACATCGAGGTCGGTACCTACCGCCTCGACCCGTTGCTGCTGGCCGGAGCGGCCGACCCGGCGACGGTGGTCGAGGAGGAACTGCACAGCCATCTGCTGAAGAGCAACTGCCTGGTCACCCGCCAGCCCGACTGGGGGAGCGTCCTGATCCGCTACCGCGGCGGCCGCATTGATCCGGCGGCGCTCTTGCGCTACCTGATTTCCTTCCGCCAGCACAACGAATTCCATGAACAGTGCGTCGAGCGGATTTTTGTCGATCTGCTGCGGTTCTGCTCTCCCGAGCGGCTCACGGTCTATGCCCGTTATACGCGCCGCGGCGGCCTCGACATCAACCCCTTCCGCAGCAACTTCGAAACCGAAGCGGCCAACCTGCGCCTGGCGCGGCAGTAGTCTGGGAAGAACCCTCTGCGCTGCAAATGAAAAAGGACCGGCCCAAGCGGCCGGTCCTTTTTCTTCTCCGCGGGGGAAACTCAGCGCCGTCGGCCGAAGAGCCGCAGCAGCATCAAAAAGAGGTTGACGAAATCGAGATAAAGGGTCAGGGCACCGAGGATTGCCACCTTCTGACGCTCTTCGCCGGCCAGGCCGGCGTGGGCGAGGCGCTTGATCTTCTGCGTGTCGTAGGCGGTCAAGCCGACGAAGATGAAGATGCCGAGGTAGGTGGTGATCCAGTAGATCATGGTGCTGTGCAGCCAGATGTTGACCACCGAGGCGAGCAGAAAGCCGACCAGGCCCATGAAGAAGAAGCTTCCCCAGGCGCTCAGGTCGCGGCGGGTCAGGTGGCCGTAGAGGCTCATGGCGCCAAAGGTGCCGGCAGTGACGAAGAAGGTGCTGGCGATGGAGCTGCTGGTGTAGGCGACGAAGATCGCCGCGAAGGTCACTCCGGAGAGGGCCGAGTAGAGGAGAAACAGCCCGGTAGCGGCAACGGCGCTCAGGCGGCGGATGGCCCCGGAGATGGCGACGACCAGCCCCAGTTCGGCGATGATCAGGCCGAAGAAGACCATGTCGGTTGCCGAACACCAGTTCCAGCATGGGCCGGCTCGAAGCGGTGAACAGGGCGACGACGGCGGTCAGGGCGAGGCCGGCGGTCATCCAGCTGTAGACGCTGGGCATGATGCCGGTCTGGCTGTTTACGGTCGGTTGGGCGGTGACGATGGTCGGTTGTTCCACGGACGATTCCTCCTGCAAGGGTTGGAGTGCCGCATCACTATAGCAGAAACAGCCGCGGCGATAAACTGTTGCCGACGGCTGTTGCCCCGATTCGTACGACAGCATCCCGGAGCTGTTTCACTTGTGGCTTTCCCGGCCCTTGCCGTGCCCCTGGTCTTTCCCCCTGCCGTGCCGCTCGGTCGGATGCCAGCCGAACTCTCCCGCCTTGAGGTCATGGAAGTCCGCTGAGTCGGGCTTGATGCCCAGGCTTCTGGCCACGGCACCCCAGCCCTGGTCTCTTCGTTCCCGGTCGTCCCACGGCACCCTTTCCGTCATCGGGACCAGGGGGGCGCGCCCGACGTTTGGGGGAGGCGACTTGACGACGGCAGCGGCGGGAGGTTTATTGTAAGCGAGAGCCGGAACCCACCGGGTCCCCCACCAAGGAGGTCACCCATGCCCGATCGCCTGCAAGCCGCTCAACAGCTGCTCGCTACCAGGCCCGCCCTGGCCGCTTTCGAGATCCATCGCCATGGCGACGAACTTCACCTGGTGAAGGAGGGGGAAAGCTTCATCCGCCTGGTGCCGGTGACCGACGACGGCTGGCGCATGGAATACTTTCACAACCTGGAGCGCTGGGAGGTCATCGATTTCACGGGTTCGCTGGAAGCGTGCCTCGATTTCCTGAGCGACTCCCCCCACTACCTGTTCTGGACCGGGTAGACGATTGGCCAGGGAAAGACGATGACACAACAGATGCAGGCGATGCGCCTGGAGCGCATTGCCCAATTAAAGGACTGTGAAGAGCCGCTGCGCTTGGTCGATTGCCCGGTTCCGGAACCGGGCCGGGGGGAGGTGCGGATCGCGGTCAGCGTCTGCGGCGTCTGCCATACCGAACTCGACGAGATCGAGGGACGCACCCCGCCGCCGCGGTTGCCGGTCATTCCCGGCCACCAGGTCGGTCGGCCGCATCGACCGCCTCGGTCCCGGGGTCGAGACCCTGCAAGTCGGCCAGCGGGTCGGCGTCGCCTGGATCTATTCGGCCTGCGGCGATTGTCCGTGGTGCAACGCCGGGCTGGAGAACCTCTGTCCGCAATTCCGCGCCACCGGCCGCGATGTCGATGGCGGCTATGCCCAGTTCATGGTCGTCCCGGCCGCTTTCGCCCACGCCGTCCCCGATCGCCTCGACGATGCCGAAGCCGCCCCCCTGCTCTGCGCCGGGGCGATCGGCTACCGCTCGCTGCGCCTGGCCAATCTCCGGACCCAGCTGCCGCTGGGTCTGACCGGCTTCGGCGCCTCGGCGCATTTGGTGCTGAAGCTGGTGCGCCACCAGCACCCCGAACTGCCGGTCTTCGTCTTCGCCCGCAGCGAGCAGGAGCAGGACTTTGCCCGCGAACTCGGCGCCGCCTGGGCAGGGGGGACCGAGGCGGAGCCGCCCGCGGCGATGCAGGCGGTCATCGACACCACCCCGGTCTGGAAGCCGGTGGTCGCCGCCCTGCGTCACCTCGCCCCCGGCGGGCGGCTGGTGATCAACGCCATCCGCAAGGAGGACGGCGACCGCGAGCTGCTGGCCGGCATCGACTATTCCCGGGACCTGTGGCTGGAAAAAGAGATCAAGAGCGTGGCCAACGTCACCCGTGCCGATGTGGGCGAGTTCCTGGCGCTGGCCGCCGAGGTGCCGATCCGTCCCGACTGCCAGGAATTCCCTCTCGTCGAGGCCAACCGGGCCCTTGTCGAGCTTAAGGCCGGACGCATTCGCGGGGCGAAGGTGCTGCGCATCAGCTGAGGAGGGGGCGGGAGAAGAGCTGTGAACGCCTGGCCGGACCTTGCCGCCCTGCCCCCGCCGGGGCCGTCGAGCCGGTCCGGCTTCATCCCCCGGGACTCCTTTACCCATCCCCCGCGACGACGCCGCGCTGATAACGCCTGGGAGACGGCACAAAAGGAAAGCTGCCGCAGGAACCTCATAACGGGTCAGGCAGAGGGGGCGGGGGGGGGGGAGGAGAAGGAGGGGGTGGTGCGGAAGTTTTTCGACCCGGTCAGCCGCGGCATTTTTGCTGCAGGGAGTTGAAGACCATGTCGAGCACCGCCTGTTGCCGGGCTTCGTGCTTGTTGAGGACCGCCAGGCAGCTCCCCATCGGAAAGCGCTGGTGCAGGTAGTCGGCGTCGCGGGCGGAGAGGATGATCACCCGGCGCTTGTCGAGACCCTTGGCGGTGGCGTAGGCGAGGACCTTGCTGCCGTCGATGCCCGGCATCTCCAGATCGACCAGCAGCAGGTCGAGGTCGGGAGTGATCGCTGCCAGGGCGCGCACCGGATCGGGGCAGGTTTCGACGACCAGGTCGGGGCAGCGTTGCGCCACGTAGTCGCGCAGGAACTGGAGGAAGAACAGGTCGTCGTCGATGATGAGGACTTTGCGCATGATTTCCCCCGGGGGCCGGCGTTTTCCCCTCCGGCCGGCGCTGGGCAAGATAGCCTTTTCCGCCCGGGCTGTCAATCCCGGCCGAATCGGCTTGCAGGGCGGCGCCGGTTATGGTAACAAGCGGAGCATCCTCACCATCCCGGCAAGGAGCCACCGATGAGCTACGCCGCCCCCGAACGGTTCGCCAACGTCACCGTGACCTGCAAGGCCAACATCTACTTCGACGGCAGGGTGGTCAGCCATGCCGTGACCCTCGCCGACGGCAGCGGCAAGACCCTCGGCCTGATCTACCCCGGCAGTTACCGGTTCACTACCGCGGCCGCGGAAAAGATGGAAATCATTGCCGGGAACTGCACGGTGCGCATCGCCGATCAGGGGGAATGGATCGGCTTCACCGCCGGGACCTGGTTCGAGGTCCCGGCCAACTCCTGCTTCGAAATCGTCGTCGAGAACGGCATTGCCGAGTACGTCTGCTCCTTCACCTGAACCGCCAGCACAGGAGGCGTCATGACCCGTGAGGAACTGGGACAGTTCGACGGCAGGGAGGGGCGGCGGGCGCTGATTGCGGTCAACGGCAAGGTCTACGACGTCACCGCCAGCGCGCGCTGGCCGGCCGGTCTCCACGAAGGGGAACATGCCGCCGGCCGCGACCTGACCGAGGAACTCTGGCAGGCACCTCACGTGCGGGCGGTCATCGAGCGGTTCCCGGTGGTCGACGAACTGCGTGAGCCGGAGCCGGCGGCGCGCCGCCTGCCGCTGCTGGTGTTTTCGGTGCTGCTGGCACTGGTTCTGGCGCTCGGTCTGGTCTACCTGCTGCTGAGCTGAGTGGCCGCAGAACCCGTTATTCCCTTGACAGCGGACATTGCCCGCTGCTAGTGTCGCGCCAAGTATCGCCGCAACGCATCGATGAAAAACCCATCCTGCAGGCCCCGGTATACCTCCGGGGCCTGTCTTGTTGCGGTTTATTTTTTATGGTTTCCGGAGCTTCCGGAGACTCGAAAGGGCACCATGGATTTCAGCAGTTTCCAGTTTCATCCCAAGATCGCGGCCGGCATTGCCGCCGCCGGGTTCACCACCCCGACGCCGATTCAGGCCGCAGCGATCCCCCGCGTCCTGGCCGGCGGCGACGTTATGGGCCTGGCCCAGACCGGGACCGGCAAGACCGCCGCTTTCGGCCTGCCGATTCTGCATCGGTTGATGCAGGGCGGGCGCGGCTATGTGCGCACCCTGGTCATCGCCCCGACCCGCGAACTGGCCGAACAGATCCACTCCGCACTCGTCACCCTCGGCGCCGGTACCGGCCTGCGCAGCGTCACCATCTACGGCGGGGTCGGCATCAACCCGCAGGTGCAGAAGCTCAAGCGGGGCGTCGAGATCGTCGTCGCCTGTCCGGGGCGGCTGCTCGATCATCTCCGCCAGCGGACCATCGACCTGTCGCGGGTAGAGACCCTGGTCCTCGACGAAGCCGACCAGATGTTCGACATGGGCTTCTTCCCCGACATCCGGCGCATCCTCGGCCATCTGCCGAAACAGCGCCAGACCCTGCTCTTTTCGGCGACCATGCCGGCGGCGATCCGCAAGCTGGCCGCCGAGGTCCTGACCGCGCCGGAGACCGTGCAGGTCGACACCGTGGCGCCGGCGGCCACCGTCAGCCATGCCCTCTATCCGGTGGCCCAGCATCGCAAGACCGACCTGCTGCTCGAGCTGTTGCGGCACACCGACACCGGGTCGGTGCTGATTTTCACCCGCACCAAGCATCGCGCCCGGAGTCTCGACGAAAAGCTCTGCAAAGGCGGCTTCAAGGCCACTTCGCTGCAGGGGAATCTCTCCCAGTCGCGGCGCCAGGCGGCCCTCGACGGTTTCCGCAGCGGCCGTTTCCAGGTCCTCGTCGCTACCGACATCGCCGCCCGCGGCATCGATGTCTCGCAGATTTCCCACGTCATCAATTACGACATCCCGGCGACCACCGAGGCCTACATCCACCGCATCGGCCGCACCGGCCGCGCCGCCCGCAGCGGAGACGCCTTCACCCTGGTCGGCAACGAGGACCGGGAAATGGTCAGGGCCATCGAAAAGGTTCTCGGCCGCGCCATCGAGCGCCGTACCGTGGACGGTTTCGACTATGCCCTGCCCGGACCGGAGCCTTCTGCAACGGCTGCTCGCCCGGCGCGCTCGGCGGACCGGGAGCGGACCCGGGGTGCCAATCCGGCGGCCCGTGGTGCACGGCGGCGTCCCCAGCCCGTCGGGGACCGCAGGTCGGTCCGTCAGGGCTGAACTGCGGCAGGACATCCAGTGACAACAAACGAGGGCAGCCGGCAGGCTGCCCTCATTGCGTTGGTGCACCGCCAAACGTTCGCCTTCAGCCTTCGTCGCCGACCTCGCGCGGCGAGGAGGGGCTCGGGTTCCGGCTGCAGCAGCCCCCGGAACAGCCCGGTTGGTCCTGTCCACCCAGCAGTTCGTCGATCCGCGCGTCGAATTCCCGTTCGATGGCGTCGAGCAGTTCGGCAAACTGGCCGGCGGCCAGTCCGGTCCTGCAATGAGGGCAGGTCCCGTAGGTCCGGCGGAACCAGGAGAGGGGACGGTAGATGGCAGTCTGGCAGGTGGGGCAGGGCAGGGAAATCATTTCTGGTTCGTTCACGTCAGGCTCCTTGGGGGCTTAAGTCGACAAGCTGCCTTCAGCATAGCAGCACCGTGGGGGTGAGGAAAAGGGGGAGGGATCGGCCGGGGAGGGTGGGTCAGCCGGCGACCAGGCGGCGCAGGGCAGGGTAGGGGGTGAAGCCGACCAACTGGCGGTTGCTGTAGCGGAAGGTCGGAACGGCAGTGACGACCAGTGCCTTGGCCCGTTCCCAGTCGGCATCGACGGCCGCGACATAGCTCCCCTCTTCGAGGACCCGGAGGGCCTGGTCCGCAGAGAGGCCGACGGCCGTGGCAATGGTGGCGAGTTCGGCGGGTAGGGCGATGTTGCGGCCGGCGACGAAATAGGCACGGTAGACGGCGCTATGAAACGCGTCGCCCCGGCCCTGTTCCTCGGCCCACTTGCCCAGTTCCTGGGCGCGGCGGCTATTGTAGGTGCGGGTCCGCTCGCCCAGCGGCAGTCCGACTTCCGCGGCCACCGCCTGCAGGCGGGCGATCATGGTGCCCAGGTCCCGGCCGCTGCCGGCGAACAGCTCGGCGAGCTCCAGCCCCTCCTCCGGGGTCTGGGGGTGGAGAGGAAAGACGGTGTGGCGCAGCCGCAGGTCGAACTCCCGGCACAACTGTTCAGTACGCACGGTACTGAAATAGCACCAGGGTCAGATGTAATCGAAGAAGATTTCCAGGGTTTCCATGACTCAAGATTAGCACCGGCGCCTCCGTCGACAAGCACATACCGGTTACCGGAGGCGAAAATGATTCCTCCCGCCCTGCCTTCTCTTGGTCACCTGCCCGGCCCTACCCCCCCCAAAAAAAAACAGCTCAGGCCACTTGCAGTTCGTTGGCGACGTCGATCACTCCCGGCGTGTACCAGCAGTCCTGTTCCGCGGCGTCCTTTTCGTTCTCGTTGCGGACCAGTCCGCGCAGGGTCACCACACCGTCGCGGACCAGGGCGCGGATCTGGCTGCGGTCGACGAGGACGTCCTTGTCGAAGATCACCTCGAGGTTGTCCCGCAGTTCCTCGTTGCTGTCCGTCTCGGGCGGGTTGACCACGATGCGGTTGTCGACGTTGCTCACCCCCGGAATCCACCAGGCGAGGACTTCGGCGAGCCGCCGCTGCACCAAGGCATGCACCTCCCCTTCGATGAGCACCCCGCCCTCCGGATCGACGGAAAGGACGATCTTCTCCTCCTCGATATTGCGCTCCTGTACCAGGCTGCGCCGCAGGTGGTCGAGGCATTCGAGATCGCCCATCGCTTCGACGATGGCCACCCGGGTGCGGTCCTCGACGCCACGGACGCCTGGAACGGCCCCCGCCAGCCGCAGCGCCAGGCGCTTGGCAGCGACCGAAGGGACGATCCCCTGCAACGTTACGAAGCCGCCGTCGACGACAATCTTTAATGCCGACTGGGCCAGATGGATGCGCCGGTCATGGGCCAGCGCCCCTTCGATATGCCGATGGAGTTCACTGTCGTTGGTCATGGTCCACCTCCCTGATGGACGTTTTGTTCAGCCTTTTTTCTCATTGTATCCCAATGCCGGGTCCGGCCGCACGGGGGCCGGCGCACGCATTCCACCCTGCCCTCGCCATCGCCCTGGTCTGCCCGGATATAAAGCTGGCCAGTGTCCAGGTCAAGGCGGTGCGCAAGCGCTTCAAGGAGCGCCAGTTCGCCGCCGGCGCCGACCGGGAAATCATCGCCGAGTGCGCAGCGATCGGCATCCCCTTCGACGAGTTCTGTGCAATCTGCTTGCAGACGATGCAGGCGGTGGCCGGGGAGTTGGGACTGTAGGGGAGGGAGGGACCTCACCATCAGGGCCCTGTCGCGTAGAGCCGGGGAAAGGGGCGGGGCGGCCATCTGTGGCCGCCCCGCCCCTTTCCCGTCGTTCACTTCTTGTGACAGCCGGTGCAGGCCGTCGGGGCCCTGCCGCCGCTTTCCTGGTGGCAACCCCGGCACAGGGCGTGGGCGAGCTCCTTGTTGACGGCAATTTTCTGCGGCGGATCGGTGGTGTGGCATTTGCTGCAATCCAGTCGGCCGGCGTGGTCGGCATGGTTGAAGGTGACCTTCCCCATCGAGGCGGCGTAGGTGACCACATCGGGAGCCTTTGCCGCAGGTCGGGCGGTCTCCGGTGCCATGGTGCCCATCGCCGAGGCCGCTTCCTGCTTCGCCTTGTCAACGGTTTCGGCGACCGCCGTTTTCGTCTCCGTGGCGGCCTTTTCCGCCTCCTTACCGACGGTTTTGGCCGCCTGCTCCGTGTCTTTCTTGACCTCGGATGCCGTCTCTTCGGCCTTCTCCTTGACCTCTTCTACGGCCTGTTTGACCGGTTCGGCAGGTGGCGGAGGCTCCGTGGCGACGGGCTTGGCCGGCGCTTTGGACGGTGGTTCTTCCTTCGAGCAGGCGGTCATGAGCAGGGCGGCTAGAAGGGCCACGAGCAGCATCGTTGTCAGTCGCATGCCTATCTCCTTCGCGGGGGGGGATCGTTCCAAATTTTCCCAAGGATATCACCTGCGGGATTTTTCGCCAGGACCTGCACCTCGGTCCCGCGCCGCAGGCCCCAGGCCCCGTCCTTCTCCCGGTGAGTGCTTGGGAGCGTCACGTTCGCAGCCGGCCCGTCCTGGAGGAGCGTTGCCCCGAGAATTCTTCCAGGCGATGTGCCGGAATCCGGCCGCCCTATCCTTTACTGCCGGGACCCTGCAGGGTCGGAATGGTGGGCATGACGATAATCGCGGGGGGCTCTCCGATCGGATGCCATTGGTGCTAAAATGATTCCATCCAGGAGGAGAAAGGGAGGCCGAGATGACACGGCAGGAAGTTTACCAGGAAATCGAGCAGGTCTTCGGCGTGGTGCCGAGCATGTTCAAGGAGGTTCCCGATTCCATGCTCGAAAACGAATGGCGGCTGTTCAGCAAGATCCAACTGGAAGAGGGACCGATTCCCCTCAAGTACCGGGAGCTGATCGGCCTGGCCATCTCCGGGGTGACTAAGTGTCGCTATTGCGCCTATTACCACACGGAGGTGGCTCGCCTCTTCGGTGCGACGGAAGAAGAGATCGAGGCGGCCGTCCACTATGCGAAATCGAGTGCCGGCTGGAGCGCTTACATCAACGGCCTGCAGGTCGATTTCGACCAGTTCCGGCGCGAAGTGGATATGGCCTGCGCGCATGTCCGCAAAACCCTGGCCGGTGAGCCCGCAAGTAAAGAGGCCGCAGGTAAGGGCACGGAAGCCCTACACTGAATGGGAAAAACCGTTCCGGGGGGTTGGTAAGCAGGAGCAGGGGGAGGGCCTGAAGCTGCGCGGAGTCATTCCGTGTCAGGGGGGAGTTGTGTCGGACAGGAGGGGGGCCGGTTGGTTGCCGCCCCGCAAGGGCTGGCGCCTTGCAAATGGGAGGTGGCGGAGAAGCCTCTCAAGCGGTCAGCTGTACAGATGGCAGGTGATAGGCGGCGATAGGGGGGCAACGGTAGCATACTGTCCTATCTTTTTACCGCGAAAGCGTGTAATATAACAAAATATCAAGATTTTATCCCCTCCAGCCAACCCTACCCCTTCACCCGTACGGAGATGACGTTGCGGTGTGAAGCGACTCTATGGTCGTGGCGGATACTCCGGCACGTCGATTGTCAAGCCTGTCCCTTGGATTCCAGCGATCTCCCTGGATTTTGTCGGGCAATTCTTGGCGCGCTCCAGCCCAGGGAGGACCGTAATGCACAGTCCCACGCTCGTCGCCGGCGACCCGGTCGCCGCCCGTTGTACCAAATGCCGGAAGAACACCGATCACCACATCGTCACCATGGCCGAAGAGGCCCCGGCCACCGTGCAGTGCAGCATCTGCACCCGCCAACACAAGTATCGGCCGCCCAGCGCCGCCAAAAAGGCTGCTCCGTCCCGGGCCGTCAGCAGCCGCGATGCCGAGCGCCTGGAGTGGGAAGGGCTGCAGTTGGGGATGAACAGCGCCAAGGTGACGGACTATTCCATGACCGCTGCCTTCAAGGTCGAGAGCGTGATCAACCACCCGGTTTTCGGCCTTGGGTTGGTGCGGCGTGTCGCTGGCCCGCAAAAGGTCGAGGTGCTCTTTGCGGATGGCAAAAAGACCATGCGCTGCAAGTAGGACGGGCCGGTTGGGTCGCTTCTCCCTTTTTGACGGCGGCGCGGGTCGGTTGGAAACCCGAGGAGAAAGGAACGGGATGAAGATTTGCGAACTGTGTGCGGCGCAATCCAAAAAGACCCACAATGGAAAGCCGCATGAAGATCTGATGGAAATGGACGCGCCCCGCATCTTCGGGGGGAAACCCCCGCGGGGCTTCACGGAGCAGGATTACAAGTGCCTGAGCTGCGAGTCCCGTTTTACCTGGAGCACCTCCAGGACCGATCTGGCCTGGACCCTCTGGCGGAGATAACCGCAGCAATCCTCCTTCCCGGACAGCCCGGGCAGGTGCCGGCCAAAAGGTCGGGGCCTGCCAGACTGGGCGCCCTACTCCTCCTGTTCGGGGGGCGTGGTGGCGGGCTCCTCCTCTTCCTGCTTGCGTTTGCGCTTCTCTTCCTTTTTTGCCTGCCGGGCGAGTTCCTTCTGCCGTTTTTCAAAGCCGTAGTTCGGTTTTCTGGCCATCGGATGATCCTTTCGGGGTGATCGCGCCGATTCGTTTCAGCAGCGACGGGTGCGGGCAGGCCGCGGAACATAGAAGCAAAAGAGCCCCACGAAGATTCGTGGGGCTCTTTTGCAACAGCTGCAAAGTCCGCCTTAGATTTTGCGGACCTTGGCCGACTGCGGGCCTTTCTGCCCTTGGGTAACGTCGAAGCTTACCCGGTCGCCCTCGGCGAGGGATTTGAATCCATCGCCCTGAATTTCAGAAAAGTGGACGAACACATCGGGTCCATTGTCCTGCTCGATAAAACCGAATCCCTTGGCGTCGTTAAACCACTTCACAGTACCTTCTGCCATTTTTCTCTCCATGTTCCCGCTGGGAACCTTTTTTTGTGCAAATCCGGTCGCTCAAAAAACAAAAAACACACGCCCAAGTGGGCCTGTGTTTTGATCCTGCTGACACCTTGTCATCCGGTGAGCGAAAAAACCTACACAAACATGCTTAAGTAAAAGCACCCTAGCACGGCAGTCCCTGGGAAAGCAATAACTAAATCGTCCGATTTCGATGGAAAGGAAAATTTCTTGAAGACTCCAGGACCTTTCCTGGCGTCGGCAGGACTCTTCCCGGACCCCTCTCCGCTCAAAAGTAGGTCACGCAACCGGTGTTCATGATCTGGTTCCCCGTCTCCGGCGGCCGGCGGTTGAGGCCCTTTCGACCGTTCCCTGAGCGCCGGTCGCGGTCGCATGCCAGCATCCGCGAAGTTGCGCTGCGTCCGGCAGCTGGGGCGCCGATGTGGCAGGGTACTTCTATCAATGTCCTGTCCTGGTCCCGGGAGTGGCCGGTCATACCCAGCGGGAGTGTTCTTTTTCTTCATTCTCTTGATCCCTGCACTCCCTGGCCCATGGTCTCCCACCACGCCTCGCACCAGTCGGGGTCTGTATCTTTGCACATCTCCTCATTGTCGTTTCCGGCCTGAATTTCTGCACTAATCTCCCTTCTGGATCTCTGCGCGCCGGACTATAAGTGTCCACGAGTTGGGGTTTCTGATCGAATTCCGACCGATGCCTCCCTGCAGTGAGGATTTCGGCAGGTTTTTCCACCCGCCGGAAAGAGAATTTACGCTGAACCCCCTGAAATAACTTTGCTGTCGTTGTCGGCCCGCCCAATCCTAGTCGTGCCACTGCTGATCTCCTCCCGGCGACTCAGCAGTCTCCCCGGAAGTTCCGGCACAGCATGACGCTATCTTCCCGGACGGATAACCCCCTGCCGCCAGGTATGCTCCTCGGCCTGGCGGCCACCGTGCAAAACGTTGTCGAACCATTATCGATCCGCGTCCCCCCGCCGCCCGGGGAAAACATGCGGAATAGCAGGGGGAGAAAGGGGAATGTATCACACCGGCTGGCCGGCAGGATGCCGGCATGGAACGTTGAAATTTTCGTTCAAATCCAACCAAAGAGGTGACAGGAATGAGCTCGATTCGCAGATTATCCGTACTGTTATTGTTTGTCGTGACCTTTGCAGCGGTTCAATTCTGGGGGACGCAGGCGCAGGCCCATCCTTCCTACTTCACGACGTACTGTGCCGGTTGCCATATCACGACGACCTGCAACGGCTGTCATCATCACGGGCCGGTGGGGCTCAAGGGAGTTACCGACAAGAGTACCTATGCCCCCGGCGAGGCCGTCGCGGTCACCATCAGCGGCGGCAGCCAGAGCGGCTGGTTCCGGGCCATTCTCTACGATCAGAACAACAACCAGGTGGCTATCTCCAACGGTAACGACAGCGGTATGGGGCACACCGCCACCTACCCCGCGGTGCTGAGTGCTCCGGCGCCGGCCGCCGCTGGCACCTATACCTGGAAAGTGGCATGGTTCGGCAACAGTTTTGACAGCAGCAACATGAATGCGGGCAGCCACGGCCAGGTGACCGCCAGCACCAACTCCTTTACTGTTACCGCACCGGCCGACACCACCGCGCCTGTGGTCGGTACCTTCATCCTGCCGGCGACCGCCACCAGCCTGATCGTCCCGGTCACCACCCTTGCCGCCAGCGACAACGTCGCCGTCACCGGCTACCTGGTGACCACCAGCTCCTCCAAACCGGCCGCCTCGGCGTCCGGCTGGACCGCCGCCGCCCCGACCAACGCCATCGCCCCCAGCGAGGGGAGCGTTACCTTCTATGCCTGGGCCAAGGATGCGGCGGGCAACGTCTCGGCTGCCAGGAGCGCTACGGTACAGATCACCCTGCCCGACACCAGCGCCCCCGTGGTCGGCACCTTCACCCTGCCGCTGACCGCTACCAGCCTGACCGTGCCGGTCACCGCTCTCGCCGCCAGCGACAACGTCGCCGTCACCGGCTACCTGGTGACCGCCAGCTCCACCAAGCCGGCCGCCTCCGCCTCCGGCTGGAGCGCCGCCGCTCCCACCAGCGTCACCGCTCCGGCAGCAGGAAATGTAACCTTTTTCGCCTGGGCCAGGGACGCGGCGGGCAACGTCTCGACCGCCAAGAGCGCCACGGTGCAGATTTCCCTCAACACCTCCACGCCGCCCACGCTGACCGTTTCCAGCCTGGCCGACGGTACCTACACCAACCAGGACACGGTCAATGTCAGCGGCACCGCCAGCGATCCCGATGGTCTCAAGGCGGTTACCGTCAACGGCCAGGCGGTTACCGTCAATGCCGATGGCTCCTTCAGTACCGCCCTGACCCTTCTGCCGGGCGCCAACACCATCACCGTGGTCGCCACCGACACCTTCGGCACCCAGCAGACCGACCGCCGGACCATTACCTATGACCCGACCGCACCGGTGATCACCGTCGCCAACCCGGCCGACAACAGCACCACCAGCCAGGCCTTCGTCGCCGTCAGCGGCGCAGTCAGCGAACCCTCGACGGTCTTCGTCAAGATCAACAGCGATGCCGCGCAGGCCGCGGCCATGTCCGGCAATGATTTCAGCGCCACGGCCAACCTGGTGCCGGGCATCAACACCATTGCCATCGACGCCACCGACCTGGCCGGCAACGTCTCCAGCACCAAGCGGACGATCACCTACCAGGTCGCCCAGGTTTCCGTCGCGGTGACCAGCCCGGCGCAGGACTTCACCACCAGCAACTCCACGCTGAACCTCAAGGGGACGGTGAGCGACGGTGTCGGCAGCCCCATCGTCACCATCGCCATGGACGGAGTCACCTATTCCCCGACGGTCAAAAACGGCCGCTTCCAGCAGCGCCTCACCTTCACCACTGCGCAGCAGTATGCGATCATCGTCACTGCCACCGACGAGGCGGGCAACACCAGCACCGTCACCCGCAACGTGATCTACAGCCCCACGGCAAAAGGTCATGGCGGCGGGGGCAAAGGGCATGGCAGCAAGTGAGCGCTTCCCCTGTTAACCGCAACTAGCCAGGCAGTCAGCGAAAGCCACCCGGAAATCCGGGTGGCTTTCGTCTTTGCCGTCGAGTTCATCGGCGGCTTGGCCATGCGACGACGGCACTTGGGAAGGGCGGGAGGGAATTTTTTGCTTATCATTTGCCGGAAATTGCCGCAGACTGTCTCTCCGCGAAACAGATCCCCTTGCCCGGAAAGGCCCCGCCATGATTGCAAGCGAGCAGCGGCCGATGCTGCGCTTTCTGCTCATCCAGACCACCGCCTCGGTGGTCGGTCTGCAATGCTGGCAGATCCTCTTCAACAACTTCGCGGTGGAGGTCGCCCGGCTCGACGGCCTGCAGGTCGGCGTCATCGGCTCGGTGCGCGAGATCCCGGGCTTTCTGGCGCTGCTGGCGGTCTTCGTCATGCTGGTGATCCGCGAGCATCGCCTCTCAGCCCTCTCCATCGTTGTGCTCGGCCTCGGCGTCGGTCTCACCGGGTTCTTCCCCAGCTATGCCGGCCTGTTGGTCACCACCCTGGTGATGAGCTTCGGCTTCCACTACTTCGAAACGACCAATCAGTCCTTGACCCTGCAGTATTTCAGCACCGCCGCCTCGCCCCTGGTCTTCGGCCGGCTGCGCAGCCTGGCCGCGGCGACCAGCATCGTCGTCGGCCTGGTGATCTTCCTGCTGAGCAAAAGCCTCAGTTACCGGGTCATGTACCTGGCTATCGGCCTGCTGGTCGCGGCGGCCGGCGTCTGGGGGTTGCTGCAGGACCCGACCCACCGGCAGGTCGCGCCCCAGCACCGCAAGATGATCTTCCGTCGCCGCTATGTCCTCTATTACTTTCTCACCCTCATGGCCGGCGCCCGCCGCCAGATCTTCGTCGCCTTTTCGATCTTCCTGCTGGTCAAGATCTTCCACTGCACGGTGACCGAGATCACCCTGCTCTTCGTGGTCAACAACGCCATCAACTACGTGCTGAGCCCCGCCATCGGCCGGGCCATCGTCCGCTTCGGCGAGCGCCGGGTCCTCTCGGTGGAGTATGGCGGGCTGATCGGCATCTTCCTGGTCTACGCCTTCAGCGGCTCGAAGTGGGTGGTGATCGGGATGTACATCCTCGACCACATCCTGTTCAATTTCGCCATCGCCATCCGCACCTACTTCCAGAAGGTCGCCGACGCCAGCGACATCGCACCGAGCATGGCGGTCGGCTTCACCATCAATCACATCGCCGCGGTCGTGATGCCGGCCATCGGCGGAGCCCTGTGGATGATCGACTACCGCATCCCCTTCATCGGTGGAGCGGTCCTCAGCCTGGTCTCCCTGCTGGCGGTGCAGCGCATCCCGCGCATCGATCTCAAAGATCGGGAAACCGTTGCCGGGAGCGCTGCCTGAGCAGCCCCCTCTCCGGCCGTTAATCGATCAGCCTCTCGATCAGCAGGCCGCTGACCACCGAAAAGAGGATGATCTAGACCGAGACGATGAGTGAATAGCGCAGGCCGAAGTAATAGATCATCACCGGCAGGAAATGGATCTTGACGTTGCGTTTGTAGAGAAAGGCCGCCAGCAGAGAATTTTTGGCGCCATGCATCTGGAACTCGGCCAACATGGGGTAGAGGAGGTAAGGGGGACAGGGTCGAGAAAAAGGAACGAATTCACCCTCCTCCCCCTGCCGCCCCGAAACCCTGCCAGCAGCGCAGGGGTCAATAATGTTCATAATATTCGCCATGGTCCTCGTGATGCTCACCATGGTGCTCGTGGTATTCGCCGCGATGGTGTCTCCTCTCGTCTTCGTCCGGCCAGGGCCTGACGATGCATGCGGACAGATTGGTAACGGCTATCGTTGCAAACAAGAGTTTGGTCAGCCATGATTTTTTCATGATCCGTCCCTTTCCTGCGTTGCGGGGGAATGCTGTCTACCTTCATGATACGTTTTCCCCGGCGTTGCCGTCCATGGGCGCGGGTTTGTCTTTGCCTGGTCCTGCTCAACTATCCTTACCGGTTCGTCGACGGGTACGCGCCCCACCAGAGCTCCGCATGGCTGCTGCTGGCCTGGGGGGGATTCTTAAAGCGCTTCAGCTCTTCGGGACTGAGGGCCGCCATTCTGACCACCTTGGTCCTGGTGATCGCCGGGCTCGTCGAGGCGCGAGAAAACCGCGCCTTCTTCGGAGCCGCGTACCGTTAATATCGAAAATCCACCAGGGTGTTCCTGCCGTTCCTGTTCTGAACCAAGGCCGGTGCGAGGAAAAAGTAAGGGGCCGGCTGCCGGTCGGGAATGGCAGCCTGCCCCTTACTTTTTTGGGCGCGAAAAAGAAAGCCGTTTAGCTGACACCTTGGCTGGCCTGGAATTCCTCGGGGGTCAGAGCCAGCACTCGGGTCGATTTGCCGTCCGGGTTGATCAGCAGTTCGATAATCCCCTTCTGCTTGTCGGATAGCCAGGCGTTGACGAAGGTCCACACGGGCAGGGAGTGGGGTTCGAACTTGGGCCCGACGAGCAGGGCATTCCTGAGAAATGCGACAACCCTCTCCTCGTTGGACCAGACCGGCAGGGAAAATCCCGCCCGGTCGAGTTCCTGGGTGTAGACCATATGCAGGTCGTTGCGGGCCACCCACACCTGTTGACTGGCTTCGACTTCTTCGAGGAATATTTTTTCTCCAAAATATTCGACGGTCATGTTGGCCATCCCCCTTAGCCGGCCGGTCGATGCTCCCCGTTGCCGCAACGAACGAAAGAAGGTTCCCCGGGAAAGCGCCCCGGGCGGCAACCGGAAACCCCCGGCAGGGCCTGCCGGCCTGCATCCCTTCGGGGGCGATCCTCTATGACTTAAAATGTATCATGAAAATACGGGCATTGGGCCGGCCGCCGGGTGAGCGGTCGACGCCGGCTCTAGAGATCGCTGGTCATGATGAAGAGCGGCTGGCGCAGGAACGACTCGTACTTGGGGCGCAGGCGCTCGATGCTGTAATACTTCTCGACATCGACGACTTTTTTCCGGCCGGTGACGACGGTGATCGGCACCGTATCATAGCTGCCGTTGTGGATGCTCACCAGCCGTCCCGAGGTCCCGGCCAGGATCAGGTCGAGGGCGAGGTTGCCAAAAGCCATCGGCACGATGGAGTCGAGGGCGTCGGGGTCGCCGCTGCGCACCAGGTAGCCGAGGCGCTGGTTGAGTACGTTGATGCGCCGGCCCTGATTGTACTTCGGCGAAAGGTCCTTGAGCAGATTCGAGATCTGATCGCCGATGCCGCCCAGCTTGCGGTGGCCGTACTGGTCGACCTCCTCCCCCTCAAAGCTCATCCCCTCCTGGTGGCGCATCTTGGCCCCTTCCGAGACCAGCACCACCGAGTATTTGCTCGGGTGGTTGTTGCGGTCCTCGGTGAGCAGTCGCGCCAGTTGCTCGATGTCGAAATCGTGTTCGGGGATGATGCAGCGGTCGGCCGCTCCGGCCATGGTCGGCAGCAGGGCGCTGAAGCCGGCATAACGGCCGAAGACCTCGATCACCAGGTAGCGCTCGTGGCTGCCGGCCGAAGTGCGCAGCCGGTGGGTGAGCTCGATGGTGCGAGTGACGCAGGTGGAAAAGCCGATGCAGTAATCGGTGCCGGGCACGTCGTTGTCCATGGTCTTGGGGATGGCGACCACCTTGACCCCTTCCTCGTGCAGGCGCTGGGCGTAGCTGAGGGTGTCGTCGCCGCCGATGGGGATGAGAAAGTCGAGGCCGAGATACTCGATGTTTTTGAGCACGTCGGGGGTGACGTCATTGACATCGGCGGTGTATCTGTCGCGCAGGTGTTCGGGGAGGTTGGCCTTGGGCAGGTGGCTCGGCCGGGTGCGCGAGGTATGCAGAAACGTGCCGCCAGTGCGGCCGGCGCGGTTGACGATGTCCTGGGTCAGTAGCTGCACGTTGGCGCTGTTGTCGGCCTGCGGGTTGGGGACCAGCTCCACCAGCCCGGCCCAGCCGCGGCGGATGCCGAGCACCCGGTAGCCTTCGCGCAGGGCGCGGATGGTGATCGCCCGGATAGCGGGGTTGAGGCCGGGGACGTCGCCGCCGCCGGTAAGAATACCGATGGTTCCTTTGTTGGCCATAACGAACCTCCTGTGGTCCGGAAAGGGTGATGGTGCCTGCTGCCCCTATCTTAGCGGAAGGGAAAGGTTTCACAATCGCCCCTCTCGTAAATCCGGCCCGGTCAGCTGGCGTGGGAGGTTGCAAAATTCGAATCCTCCACCTCCGGGCCTCGGTCCAGCCGGTAATTGACCCCCGTCAAGGCCTTTTTCCCGGCAGCGCGCTATCCTCAAACCATGACAACGTTGACCCGAGGTCAGGACCCCAAAAGGAGATACGCCATGCCAAGATCAGCAGCTGAGCAGATGATTCCCCCTGCGGCAACCACCGTCGGCGCGGTCGTTGCCGAGGACTTCAGGACGGCCGACGTCTTCGCGAAGCACGGCATTGACTTCTGCTGCGGCGGCAGGATTACCCTCGGCGAAATCTGCCGGGAAAAAGGGCTCGATCTGACCATGCTCCAGCAGGAACTGGCGGCGGCAAAAAGCACAGCCGTCGATCGCAGCCACGATTATGCGGCTTGGCCGTTGTCCTTTCTAGCCGATTACATCGTAAATACCCACCACGCCTATCTCAATGAAAACACTGCGCAGATCGCCGCCTATGCCGACAAGATCGCCGCGGTCCATGGCGCCCACCACCCCGAGGTGATCGAGATCGCCAAAATTTTCGCCGGGATCGCCGCCGATCTGGCAGCCCACCTGCGGGAGGAGGAAGAAATCCTCTTCCCGGCCATCAAGCGGATCGACGCCGCCCGCAAGGCCGGCGATCCGCCGCCGGCAGCAGCGGTGGCGGCGATCCGGGCCTCCCTCGCCAAGCTCGATGCCGAGCACCAGCAGATCGGCGATGCCGTCCACGCCATTCGCCACCTGGCCCACGGCTACGCGGTGCCGGACGATGTCTGCAACACCTTTGCGGTCACCTACGCAAAGCTTGAGGAGTTCGAGGACGACCTCCACAAGCACGTCCACCTGGAAAACAACATCCTCTTTCCGAAGGCGGCCCAGCTTTAAGGGGACGGTCCCGGTCCGAGTCGTGGGAGCGCCCCGCGGTCGGAACAAACAGCAAGGCAAGTCGTCCCGATGAACGCCTTGCCTTGCTGGGCTGATATTTTGAAAGCCTGCCGCGGCGCTCCCCATGCTATCTTCTGGCTTTCAAGGCCCAAAGCCCAAATGGATCCAGGGTCTGTGCCGTAACCTGTTAGGGGGATGCGTGTCTCAGGGAAAAACCACTGGTCGACACGAAGAGGGAATAGAGGTTCCGTACCAACGGATCGACCCGGGTACGCTGCGGAAGATGATTCAGGAGTTCGTGACGCGGGACGGGGCGGATTGGGGGGATGCCGGCGGTACGCTGGAGGACAAGGTGGAGCAGGTTCTCCGGCAGCTCAGAAGCGGGAAGGTAAAAGTCGTCGTCGACCTGCGTTCGCAGACGGCGAACATCATCGGCTGCCGCTGAAGGGTCGGGTTTTCTCCCCGGAGAGACCGGGCACGTCCGCGGCTCCTAAAAGCTGGGAATCCATCTCCGGACCGGCCGCAAGCGCCTGATCCGGATGCATTTCGTGGAAAAGGGACACCCCGTCGCGGGAGACAGAAACTTCCGGAGCGGCGATCCCATTTCGAAACGGCTCGCCCTCCATGCCCCATCGATTTCCTTCATTCACCTCTATAGCGCTATAACGGCAGGATTATGAGCTTCGATACCGGGATGCAGGAGGATTTGGTCAGGCTGCTCGGCAGGCCGTAACATATCTCCCTGATTGCAAGAGACGCCTATCTATTTAGCTGGGAACAGCGTAGAATCAACAACTGACCTGCCCATCGGAATCACTGTTTATTCGTCATATCGAACCCTTCGATTACCGGTCATCTCCCTCCACCTCTTTTGCCAAATCCCCTGGAACAGTCCGAACCGTTCCTTTCTGAGCATTTTCGTCCCGTGAAATTCTTCACCAGGGCCGATCTCTCAGACTGCGCAGTGAGTAAAGGACAAACAGTGGGTATTGGCATTCTCATCGGTTACTTCGCAAAACAAGACGAAGCCCGCAGCGCTCTCCGGGAACTGGCGCAAAAAGGCTTCCGTCGCGCCGCCCTGGTACATAAGGATGCGGACGGAGCGGTGCGCATTGCAGACCCATGCCGCCGGCGCCGTGCCCTCGGGGCAACCCTGGCGGCCGCTCTCTTCGGTGGGATCGGCGCTCTGGTCGCTCTGCTCCGGCATGGGTCGCAGGAGCTTCCCGCCTGGAGCCCTTTCGCCTCCCAAACCTTGACCCTGGCCTGTGCCGCGAGCGGCGCTCTGGTCACCCTGCTATGGCTGCGCCGATCCAGCCGTGGCGTCGAGCCGGGGGTCGTGCACGATCATGCCCGCTGGCTCGTCTCCGGGGAGTCCGTCCTCATTCTCCAGGCCCCGGTCGAATCGTTACCGATACCGCTGGCACTGCTGCGGGAAAGCGGCGAAATCCCTCCGGCGCTCTTCGTCATGCATCCCAAGCGCGAGCGACGGCTGAAGGCGCGGGGCATCGCGGTCAAGCTCTCCCCGACCCAGATTCAGGAACACGCTCAGCGCCATGCCGGCGAGCAGCAGGTGGACCCGCAGCCGCGGCAAACGACCGAGCTGCTCAAGCGCCTCAAACAGTCCCGACAATGGGTCCGTCAGGTCTGCGCGGATCTCACCGCGGCGAGCCGCCTGGAACAGAAAGCCACGCCGGCCGCCGATTGGATACTGGATAACGAGTACATTCTGGAGGGGAACGCCCGCGATGTCCTGCTGAACCTTCCCCGAAACTTTTATCGGCAACTGCCCACGCTCGCCGCCGGTCCCTTCCGGGGGCTGCCCTGCATCTACGCTCTGGCCAAAGATCTGGTCTCCCACAATGATCTGCGCCTCGACCGGGAGAATGTCCTGGCGTTTATCGAGGCCCACCAATCCGTGCGGCCGCTGACGATCGGCGAACTCTGGGCCATGCCTCAGATGCTGCGCATCGCGCTGATCGAAGGCATCCGGAGTCTGGCCGTCACCGCCCTGGCGGACCTGCGCGAACGTCAGCTGGCCGACTTCTGGGCGAATCGGCTGATCGCCGCCAATCGCCGCGATTCCAACCAGCTCTTCGCGATCCTGGCGGAACTTGCCAAAGCAGAGCCGTCTCCCAGCCCCTATTTCGGGGCGCAACTGGTCGTCCTCCTCTACGACGAGGCGGCGGCCCTGGCGCCGGTCCAGAGCTGGCTCGAGCGCACGCTCAAAACCGGCCTGCACGACCTCAACCTGCTTGAGCAGAATCGGCAGACCCGGGAGCAGTTGTCCTGCGGCAATGCCTTCACCAGCCTGCGCCAGCTGGCCCTTCTGGATTGGCGGGAGATCTTCGAGAAGCTCAGTCGGTTGGAGCAGATACTGCGCCGCGACCCGTCCGGGGTCTATGCCGGGATGGATTTCGCAACCCGTGACCGCTGTCGTCGGGCGATCGAAGAACTCGCCCGCGCTGCCGACCGAACCGAGGAAGAGGTCGCGACGCGCGTCCTGGAGCTGGCGACGCAGGCGGGGCGTGAAGCCGCTGGCGATGAACGGCGCAGGCACGTCGGCGCCTGGCTGACCGGGGAGGGACGGGCAGAGCTGGCCCGATTACTCCCCTGCCGCGAAGCGCGCCGATACCGCTGCCTGGAGTGGATCTATCGTCATCATGCCGCTGTCTATGCCCTCGGCATCGGCGGTTTTTCATCGCTGTTATTCACCTTGATCCTGGTCGGACCAGTCGGACGGGTCGGACTGGTCGAACGACTGGGATTGTTCCTGCTCCTGCTGATTCCCCTCAGCCAGCTGGCGATCGAGGTGGTCAATTACCTGATCACGCGCCTGCTGCGCCCCCGACCCTTGCCCAAGATGGATTTCGAGGCGGCGGGGATTCCCGATGCCTTCCGCACTCTGGTGGTCGTGCCGATGCTGCTGGTGAATGGGTCGACGGTTCGCGCCGAGGTGGAGAAGCTGGAGATCCGCTACCTGGCCAACAAGGAAGCCAATCTGCTTTTCAGCCTCTTTACCGACTACACGGATTCCGCCACGCTCTGCCGTGAGGACGACAGCCGGCTCCTCGAGCTCGTCAGCGCCTCCCTGGCAGAGCTCAACGGGCGCCATGGCGGCGAGCGTTTTTTCCTCTTCCATCGCGAGCGCACCTGGAGTGAATCCGAGCAGAAATTCATCGGCTGGGAGCGTAAACGGGGGAAGCTGGAGGAACTGAACGGTCTGATCGACGGCACGCGGCCCGAGACCGCCCCCCGTCTGGTTTACGTGGGCGACCCGGACCAATTGGCGGACGTGCGCTTCGTCATCACCCTGGACAGCGACACCCAGCTGCCGCACGGCACGGCCCGCCGGATGGTCGAGACCCTGGCGCATCCCCTCAATCAGCCGCGCTTCGACGCCGCCGGGAACATCCTGGCCGGCTCCTACACCATCATCCAGCCGCGGGTGAGCCCGACCCTGCCGAGCACCAGCGCCTCTACCTTCAGCCGGCTCTTCGCCGATGCGGTCGGCATCGACCCCTACAACCAGGCGGTCTCCGACGTCTACCAGGACCTGAGCGGCGAAGGGTCGTACCATGGCAAGGGGATCTACGATGTGCGCGCCTTCAGCCGCGTCCTCTCGGGACGCTTCCCCGAGGCATGGGTGTTGAGCCACGACCTGATCGAAGGGGCGCACGTCCGGGTGGGGCTGGCCAGCGATATCGAGCTCTACGATGAGTTCCCGCAGGGGTATCAGAGTTACAGCCAGCCGGGCCCATCGCTGGATTCGCGGCGACTGGCAGATCGCGGGGTGGATTTTTCCCCGCGTTCCCCAGGCTTCGGGCGGCCGGGGAGTCGAACCCCCTCTCCCTGCTGAGCCGCTGGAAGATCCTCGACAACCTGCGCCGCAGTCTGCTCCCGGCCGCGAGTCTCGCTCTGCTGCTGGCCGCCTGGCTCATTTCCCCGCGGGTCGGCGGGATCGCCACCCTGGTCGTCGGCATGCAGCTCCTCTTTCACCCTTTGGCGCAGCCCTTCACCATGGCCACCACCCGCAAAGGGTGGAAGTATTTCTCCCCGGCGAAGCTGGGGCACGACCTGCTGCGGGCGACGGCCGACGCCGCGCTGCTGCCGCACCAGGCCGCGGTGAGCCTGGATGCCATCGCCCGGGTCGGCTACCGCCGCCTGATCTCCCGGCGCGGTCTCTTGGAGTGGACGGCCCAGGCCACCCATGGGAGCGCCGCTCGCCGGCAACCGCTCTTCGTCGCCCGCCTGGCCCTGGGGAGCCTCTTCGGCGCCGCCGCCGGTGTGGCGATCTGGCTTCTGATGCCGGCCAGCCTGCCGCAGGCCGCCCCCTGGCTCCTCCTGTGGATGCTCTCGCCGCTGCTCGGTTGGCTTTTGAACCTGCGACCGGCCCCGGAGCAACGGGCACGACCGCTGCCGGAAACGGACCGCCGTTTTCTCCGGGAAGTCGCCCGGCGGACCTGGCGCTATTTCTCGTCCTTTGTCAACGCCAAAACCTCCTGGCTGCCGCCCGACAACTATCAGGTCGCCCATCAGAACCGCCTGGCCATGCGCACCAGCCCGACCAACATCGGCCTCTGGCTGACCAGCGCCCTGGGGGCCCATGATTCCGGCTACCTGACGATCAACCAGGTCCTCGAAAAGCTGACCCACACCATGGCAACCATCGGCCGTCTGCAGCGCCATGAAGGGCATCTCCTCAACTGGTACGACATCCAGACCCTGGCTCCCCTGGAGCCGCGCTACGTTTCCACGGTCGACAGCGGCAACCTGCTCGGGGCCCTGTGGGCCCTGGAACAGGGGCTTGACGAGTTGCTGCACGTCCCCCTGCTCGATGGCAAGGCCTTTGCCGGCCTGGCCGACTCCGGCAGCATCCTGATGCAGTCCGAGGCCTTCAAGGGCGGTGCCGGCCCGACCCGGCAGACGCTCGACCAGACTCCTGGCTGCGTGGCATGCGCCGCCGTCCGGAATTGTCGCTCTGCTCCGCCTGCAACGGCGGATGCAGGCCCAGGTCGGCGCCGTTGTCGCTTCCGCAGAAGCCGAGCCGTGGGGCGCCGAGCTGGAACGACAGGTTGCGGCCTGGGTTCAGAACAGCGACCGCTATCTCAGCTGGATCGAAATTCTCGCGGAGAAAACCGAGGAGGAGCTCTCTGCCTTGAAACCGGCGGCCCTGCTCGCCATTCGTCGGGACCTGGCGCAGGCGCCTTCGCTCTTCGCGCTTGCCCATGGCCGGATCGACTCGATCCCGATTCTTCGAGCGATCCGCGCGGAGTCTCACCCGGCCGGCGCCCCCCTCGGGCCGTGGCTCGACCGCGTGATCGAGGCCTTCGCCACGGCGCAGTGGCTGGCCGGGGAAACCCTGGGGACAGTCGCGCGGTTGCTCGGCGACGTCCGCGAGCTGTCAGCCGGGATGAACATGCGCTTTCTCTATGACCCCAAGCGCAAGCTCTTCGCCATCGGCTACAACGTCTCCACGAATCGTCTCGACGTCTCCAGTTACGATCTTCTGGCCAGTGAGGCGCGGCTCGGCAGTTTCGTCGCCATTGCCCGGGGCGACGTCCCCCTGGAACACTGGTTCTCCCTGGGTCGCCCCTACGGTGCGATCGGCCGGCAGCGGGTGCTGCTCAGCTGGACCGGAACCATGTTCGAATATCTGATGCCGCTTTTGTTCCAGTCTTCCTACGGCAACTCGCTCCTGGACAAGGCGGCCCGGGAAGCGGTGCAGGCCCAGATCGCCTATGGCCGCCTGCGGCGTGTGCCCTGGGGTATTTCCGAGTCCGCCTTTGCCGATCTGGACCTGGACAAGACCTATCAGTACAAGGCCTTCGGCGTGCCGGCGCTCGGCTTGAAGCGCGGTCTGGAGCAGCAGCTGGTCGTCGCTCCCTACGCTTCCCTGCTGGCACTGAACGTGGCGCCGCGGGTGACGGTGCGGAACCTGAAACGACTGGCCGGGCTGGGACTGCTCGGTGATTACGGTTATTACGAGGCGATGGATTTCAGCCGGCAACCGCAGCGCAAGGCCCGCAGCCGTGCTGGCAAACGCGGGGTGATCATCGAGGCGTATATGGCCCATCATCAGGGGATGGCGTTTCTGGCCTTGACCAACTTCCTCCATGGCAACCCGTTCCCGCGCCGTTTTCACGGCGACTCGCGGGTTCGGGCCTTCGAGGCCCTGCTGCAGGAGCGCATCCCGACCCTGCCGCCGTTGCGCCTGATCTCGACGCGGCAGAGTGAGCCCCTACTTCCGGGCGTCGACCCGGTCGCGCCGGCAGGCAGCAGCACCTTTACCACGCCCCATACCGTCACCCCCAAGAGCCTGCTGCTCAGCAACGGCCGCTATGGGTTGATGGTCACCAACAGCGGTGGCGGTTACAGTCAGTGGGGAGAGCAGGAGCTGACCCGCTGGCGATCGGATCAGACCCGCGATGCGCAGGGAACCTTCTGCTATATCCATGAGGCCGAGCCGGATCGTCTCTGGTCCAACACCTTTCACCCCGTCGGCGGGAAGGTGGAAGGGTATTCCGTGGATTTTACTCTTGAGCGGGCCGTATTCCGCCGCGCCGACCACGGCATCCACACCGAAACGGAGATCATCGTCTCGCCGGAAGACGATGTGGAGGTGCGCCGGATCACCTTGATCAATCGCTCCGCCCGCGTTCGCCGCCTCAACCTCACCACCTACGTTGAACTCTCCATGGCGCTCCACAACGCCGACCGCCAGCACCCGGCCTTCAACAAACTGTTCATCCAGACCGAAGCGCTTCCCGAACAGCAGGTGCTCCTCGCCTGCCGGCGCCCGCGCAGCGAAAACGAAGCACCGCTCTATGTGGCCCATGGTCTGACGCTTGAGCATGACAAGTCAGACAGAAAAGGCTTCCAGTTTGAAACCGACCGCGGTCGCTTCATCGGCCGCGGTCGGACATTGGCCAATCCCATGGGCGCCGGGCAGGAGCTCGGCAACAGCCAGGGTTTTGTCCTCGATCCGAGCTTAAGCCTGCGGCGCGGCCTCACCCTGGCGCCGGGAGGGCGCGCCCGTCTTTCCCTGGTGCTTGCCGCCGGGGCGACCCGCGAGGAGGTCCTGGTGCTGATGGACAAGTACAGCGACCCCCATGCAACCGAGCGGGCCATGGATTTCGCCTGGCGCGCGGCCCAGCAGCAGTTGCAGATGCTGCACATCCAGCCCGACGAAGCGCGCCGCTTCCAGCAGCTGGCAAGCCACCTCCTCTTTCCCAACCCCCACTTGCGCGCACCCGCCGAACGCCTTGCCGAGAACCGCAAGGGGCAAGCCGGATTGTGGCCCTACGCCATTTCGGGCGACCTTCCGCTGGCCCTGGTGACCATTGCCGAGGCGCGGGATATCAGCTTGGTTCGCCAGATGCTCCAGGCCCACGCCTATTGGCGAATGCAGGGATTGTCGACCGACCTGGTGATCCTCAACGAGGAGGCCGGGAGCTATGAACGGCCGCTCCAGGAACGCCTGGAACAGCTGATCCGGACCCATGCGCTCTCGGCGGCGACGGATCGGGCAGGCGCCATCTTCCTGAAGAACGCGGCGCAGCTCCCGGAGGACGATCTCAAACTCCTCAAGGCTGCCGCCAGCGTCGTGCTGGTGGCAGCACGCGGCACGCTCCCGCAGCAACTGGGGGTGCCGGCGGCGGATCCCGAACGGTCGGCAACGCTGGTCCGCAAGCCCGCGCCCCGCGAGCCCTCGGCCCCGCTCCCCTTCATGGAGCTGAACTACTTCAACAGCCTCGGCGGCTTCACCCCGGACGGGCGTGAGTACGCCATTTATCTCGGCCCCGACACCAACACCCCGGCACCCTGGGTGAACGTCATCGCCAACCCGAACTTCGGCACCCTGATCAGCGAAACGGGGTCCGGCTTCACCTGGTACGGCAACAGCCAGCGCAATCGTCTCTCCGGCTGGTCAAACGACCCGGTGCTCGATCCGGCTTCCGAGGCGCTCTACATCCGCGACGAGGAGAGCGGTGTCTTCTGGTCGCCGACCGCGGCGCCGATCCGCGAAAAGACCGCCTATCGGACCCGGCACGGGGCGGGCTATTCGGTCTTCGAGCACAACAGCCACGGCATCGAGCAGGAACTGACCGTCTTCGTCCCCGTGGATGAGAGCGGCGGGGAGCCGATCAAGCTGCAGCGCCTGCGGCTCACCAATGCCTCCGCGCGAAGACGCCGGCTCTCGGTCACCTGTTATGTGGAATTGACCCTCGGCGAAAACCGCGAAACCTCCCAGATGCATGTGGTGACCCATTGGGACGAGGTCGCCCAAGCCCTGCTGGCGCAAAACCGCTACCATCCCGAGTACGGCGAGCGGGTCGCCTTCGTGGCCATGACCCCCGAGGCCGACTCGTACGGCGGCGACCGCACCGCCTTCATCGGCCGCAACCGCTCCCTGGCCGACCCGGTCGCAATGGAGCTGACCCGGCTGACGGGACGGACCGGGGCGGGGCTCGACCCCTGCGCGGTCCTCCGGGTGACCCTGAACCTGGCGCCGGGGGAGGTCCGCGATCTCACCTGCATGCTGGGACAGGCTGAGTCGGCGGCACAGGCCCGGCAACTGGTACTCCGCTTTAGAGAGGATCGGGCATTTGAGGACGCATTTGATCAGACCAGGGCCTGGTGGGATGCGCTCCTGGGGACGATCGAAGTGCGCACCCCCGAACTGGCCGCCGACCTGTTGATCAACCGCTGGCTGCAGTACCAGTCGTTGAGCTGCCGCATCTGGGGACGTTCCGCCTTTTACCAGTCCGGCGGCGCCTTCGGCTTTCGCGATCAGTTGCAGGATGTCCTCGCCTTCCTCACCTCCCGCCCCGAGCTGGCCCGCGACCAGATCCTGCTGGCCGCCAGCCGGCAGTTCACGGAGGGGGACGTCCAGCACTGGTGGCATCCGCCGAGTGGTGCCGGGATCCGTTCGCGAATTTCCGACGACCTGCTCTGGCTCCCGTACGTGGTTGCGAACTACGTCCGGACGACCGGCGACAGCGCCATCCTGCTGGCGGAGGTCCCCTTCCTCAACGCCCCCCCGCTGGCCGACGATCAGCACGAGGTCTTCTCCACGCCGGAGATCACTGCTGAACGCGCCACGCTCTTCGAACACTGCCGGCGCGCCGTCAGCCGCGGCCTGACCAGCGGACCCCACGGCCTGCCCCTGATGGGCACGGGGGACTGGAACGACGGCATGAACCTGGTCGGCGCCGGAGGGCAGGGGGAGAGCGTCTGGCTCGCCTGGTTCCTCTGCGAGCTGTTGCAGGGGATGTCTGAACTCGCTGCCCACGTGCAACAACCGGAGCTGAGCCAGTCCTATCAGGCGGAGAGGACGGCCCTGATCCAGCGGACCGAACAGGCCGGCTGGGACGGCGAGTGGTATCTGCGGGGAACCTTCGATAATGGAACCCCCCTGGGCTCCGCGGCCAACAGTGAGGCGCGGATCGATTCCCTCCCCCAGTCGTGGGCCTGGCTTTCCGGCGCCGCCGACCCGGAGCGCGCGCAGCAGGCCCTGGAGTCGGCCTGGCAGCATCTCGTCCGTCCCGAGGAAGGTCTGGCGCTGCTTTTCGAGCCTCCCTTCGACCGCTCGAAACCCTCGCCCGGCTACATCAAGGGGTATCCCCCCGGGGTGCGGGAGAACGGCGGCCAGTACACCCACGCCGCCCTCTGGATGGCCATGGCCATGGCCCGCAAGGGGGATGGGGAGCGGGCGGTGCAGCTGCTGCGCCTGCTCAACCCGATCGAGCACGCCCGCGACGCGGAGGCGGTCTGGCACTACGGGGTTGAGCCCTACGTGGTCGCCGCCGATGTCTACCGGCTGCCCGGCCGGATCGGCCAGGGTGGCTGGTCCTGGTATACCGGTTCGGCGGCCTGGATGTACCGGGCCTGGGTTGAAGAGGTTCTGGGCCTGCAGGTGCGGGGGAACCAGATGCGGGTTAATCCGGTGATCCCGGCGGCCTGGCCGGGCTTCAGCCTTCGCTATCGGCACGGGGAGACGATCTATGCGATCCAGGTGGAGAATCCGCACGGCTGCGAGCGCGGCGTCGCCTGGGTCGAGATGGATGGCCGGCGCGTGGCCGGTGGCGCGATCTCGCTGGAGCAAGGCCTGGTAAAACATCGGGTTGTCGTGCGGATGGGGACTCCGGCATAATGGAGGCGAATATCGTTGGCGCATTTTAGGCTGGAAGCTTCGGCGTGCAGGCTGCCATGAGCAAAAACGGTTACTGGTTCTATTCGGCGATAGCCCGCCAGGTCCTCGGAGCGATGGACAGGGGCGACGACCGCGTCGATATTTCGGTCGATCTGAATCTCTCCCGCGGCACCTTTGCCCTCGACGACGACGCGCTGATTCTGGACGCGGACAACCGGCTGGGCCGTGCGGAGCTGAGCCGGATTGCGGGCAAGGAGAACCGGGTTTTTTGTCTGGAAGGGGGCGCGTTGGAGGTGCTCGAAGTCAGGGGCGAGGGCTATTGCAAGCTCGTCCCCACCGACCAGGCGCCGCTGCTGGAGATCAGCGGCGTGAAGATGCACATCGCGAAGGGGATCAACCCCTTTGAAAGCGCCGGGCAGATGGCCGCGCAGGTGGTGAGAAAAGGGGGCCGGGTCCTCGATACCTGCAGCGGGCTCGGCTATGCGGCCGCGGCCGCGCTGCAGCTCGGGGCGCGCGAAATCGTTTCGGTCGAGCGCAGCAGCATGGTGATGGCGCTGCGCGCAAAAAACCCATGGTCGCAGGGGCTATTCGGTTCCGACATCCAGCTGGTTCATGCCGATATCGATGAATACATCCGGACTCTCGCGGCGGAATCGTTTGACGCGGTCATCCACGACCCGCCCCGGTTTTCCCTCGCCGGGGAGCTCTACGGGGAGCGATTCTACCGGGAGATTCACCGCGTGCTGAGAAGGCGCGGAGCCCTGTTTCACTATACCGGCAACCCGCATGTGGTGAAACGCGGCAGCAGCTTTGTCGACCAGGCCGCACAGCGGCTCCGGGTGGCCGGCTTCACCAGGGTGGTGAAGGTCACCGGGCTCATGGGGGTGACGGCCTGCAAATAACCCCGACCCGCGGCTGCCGGGACGCGTCTTAAGAACCGGGTAGCGGTAAAATAGCCGGAAGGTCTCGCTTCTCCCGGCTTGGCGCGGAAGTTTATCCTGCCGCTCATCACCGGCGCCGCGCCCTTATTTCTTCCGAAAAAATCCTCCGGAAACCCAGGCGTGCTATGATGTGTCATATTTCGGCCCGGTCCCGCATCCTTACAGGAGAAACAACATGAGCAAAGGCATGGACAGCAAGAAGTCCGACAAAAAAGAACCGGCCAAAACCATGAAAGAAAAGAAGGCCGCGAAAAAGATCAAAAAAGCGGAGAAGAAGTAGTTCAGAGGTGGGCTTTGCGCCCGCCCGGTTATCCACCGGACACCGGTGAGCCGGCCTGAAATCGGCCTGATTTCAGGTCGTTGTTTGTGCCCGCGAGGCATGGAGCCGCCCGGTCCCCCACCACGCCGAAAACGAATGGAAAAGCATCGATGAAAGTCCCCAGAAGCCTGGAACCTCTGCTGCAGGACGGCCTGATCGACGAGGTTCTCGGCCAGTTGATGAGCGGCAAGGAAGCCGAGGTCTACGTGGTGCGCAGTCAAGGCGAAATCCGCTGCGCCAAGGCCTACAAAGAGCTCAAACAGCGCAGCTTCCAGAAACAGACCCAGTACCTGGAGGGGCGCATGGTGCGCAACAGCCGGCGCTCCCGCGCCATGGAGAAGCACTCCAGGTTCGGGCGCAAGGAGCAGGATGCGGCCTGGCAGAATGCCGAAGTCGACGCCCTTTACCGCCTCGCCGCCGCCGGGGTGCGCGTGCCCAGGCCCTATTCCTTTTACGCGGGGGTGCTGCTGATGGAGCTGGTGGTGGACGGCGCCGGCGCGGCCGCTCCGCGCCTCAACGACCTGCAGCTGAGCGCGGCGCTGGCCCGGCAGTACCACCGTCTGCTGATCGAGCAGGTGGTGCGCATGCTCGGTGCCGGGCTCGTGCACGCCGACCTCTCCGAGTTCAATGTGCTGGTCGCCGGCGACGGGCCGGTGATCATCGATCTGCCCCAGGCCATCGACGCCGCCGCCAACAACAACGCCCGCCGCCTCTTTGCGCGGGACGTCGACAACCTCGCCGCCTACTTCGGCCGGTTCGCCCCCGAGCTCCTCGAAACCGCCTACGCTGAGGAGATCTGGCACCTCTACGAAAAGGGGGAGCTGCACCCGGAATCCACCCTGACCGGCCGCTTCGCGAAGAGCGAGAAAGCGGCCGACGTCCGCAGCGTCCTGCGCGAGATCGACGATTCGCACAAGGAAGCACTGGCCCGGGAGTTCGGGCGCAGGCGGGTGGCGTAGGCTGGCGGGGCGGGGGGAAACGTACGGGTCATCAGCGTCGTCATCGGCTATTTTGGATAACTTGAAGCATTTTTTCCATGTCGTTCGCATCTCTTGGCCTGGGCGCCGAACTGCTGAGCGCGATCGGCGCCCAGGGCTATACCACCCCGCTCCCCCCATCCAGTCCCGGGCGCTGCCAGTGATTTTCGAGGGCTGCGACCTGCTGGCGGGTGCTCAGACCGGCACCGCGGGGTCGATATCGTCGTTGCGACGCCGGGGCGGCTGCTCGATCACGCCGAACGAAATACCGTCAACCTCTCCAGGATCGAAGCTCTGGTACCGGACGAGGCCGACCGCATGCTCGATATGGGGTTCCTCGGCGACATCCGAATAATGGCGGAATATCTGCCGCAGGTGGTGAATTACGACCTCCTCCAGGTTCCCGAAGACGACGTGCATCGCATCGGCCTTCTCGCTCCTCAGCCCGGAAGAACTGCCGCTGCTGCAAGCGATCGAGACGCTGCTCAACTATGCCATCCCGCGTCAAACCATCGCGGAATTCCCGCAGGTTGCGCTCAGGTGGCGGGTGAAGGGGAAAATCGGCAAGGCGGCCATGGCTCCTGCCAAATCGAAGCAGAGTGCCGCCAGGCCGGCGCAGGCGAAAGTCAAGCCCGTCAGGGCCGCGGCTCCGGCGTCGGAAAAGCCGGGCCGCCCCGGTCCGAAAAAGCCGTAGAGGAACGCCCCGCCCCCAAGGTCGGCCGCCGCGGGCAACGATCGAAACGCTGAAACTCTTCGCGCTGTCGCCTTAGCCGATTACCCTCTATGAGATCGAACCGAGGGAGACCTGCGTTCCCAATTTGTTCTGCCTCCCTTTGCCCTTGGATTGGGCATCCCGCGCCGGGGAGAATCCGGACGCAGTCAAGTTGTCAAGTAGAGATGGAGACAAACAGGTTGGTTGATAAATTGACTACGTTCCCCTTCGACGCTTCCTTTTGCCGCTTGACTGGCGGGGAAACCGGGGTAGTGTAAAATTTACAGGAATTCCGGGGGACTGCTCGAGAAGGAGAGGGCGATGTTCGAATATTTCACGATGCTGGGTGGCACCTTGCAGGACGAATGGGTGGGAAAGGTCACCCCTTTCTTCGACTCGCTCCGCGGCTCGCCCTTCTTTTGGCCGGGGGTCGTGGTGGCGGTGCTGGTCCTCCTCATGGTGGCAAGAACGTTTGTCAAATAGGCCGTCGGCATCGGCTCGTGTGGCACGATTCTGCCATTTCCAGGCCCGAAACGAGAAAAGCTGCCGAGCCGTCTCGGAACAGACCGGCAGCAGCGGTTCAGTTGAGTCATCCCCCCTTCCGGGACGTCCCCCCATTTTAAAACTCAATTCCAAGCCTGGCCGCTGGCAAGCCCACACTGGCCGCCGGCGTGGCTCGCCGGGTCTGAACGGCCTCAGCTCTTCCTGCTGGTCTTGGCGTAGAAGGTGGAGTACTGCTGGACGACCGCACTGCTCTTGCAGGCAGGGCATTTGACCTGCTCCCGCTCGTGCTCGGCCATGCTCATGACCACCGAAAACTCTTTTGCACACTTCTCACAACGGTACTCATAGGTCGGCATCGTTTTACCTCCCGAAATGATATCCCCCTGCCGCTAAAGAATTTTAAGGGGTCGGCGGCGTTTGGCAAGGGCGCCGGGTGCCGCGACGATAAAATCAAAACCGCGCCAGGGACAAGCGATTGCAGCGGCAGCTCGCGCCGGGACATTGTCACTCCGCCCTGACCCGAATTGCCTCGTGCCATTGCCGGCAAAAAAGTTTCGCGCCGAGGAAAATGAACGGGTCTTCAGGACGTCACGGCCGGGGCCAACATCGGGGGCCGTTGCCCCCGGTTCACAGCAGCACGATCAGCGCCACCCCGCCGGCGAAGGTGCCCAGGTTGCAGACGGCCGAGATGGCGTGCAGGCGGGAAAATTCCTTCCGCAGGGGATGGCTTTTCGGCGTGGTCTCGAAGGAGCCGATCTCCTTTTTGAGGGCGGCGGCCTTCGGTTCGATGACCAGAGCCTGGAAGCCGGTCGCCGCCAGCATCAGCACCAGCAGCACCAGGGCTGGGACGAAATTCCGGCCCCTCTGCAGCAGCAGGCAGAACAGGGCGACGGCCCCGCAGGCCAGCCCCCAGCGGAAGTAGCCGGGAAAGAGGACGCCGACGATCTTGCCGAAGAGGTCGATCGGCTGGGTCCGAAACAGGGTCGGCGTGAGGACGAAGGTGAAAAGGGCGACGCCGCCGACCCAGAAGGCGAGCGCCAGGCGATAGATGACGGAGACGAAGGACATGACGATTCCTTTCGAAAAGGAGTGGGGCGGGGGCTGGACCGGCTGGGGAACCGAGCCAGGCGCTTGGGCCGCCGCCAGGGGCGGCTGAGGACGGTGGTATAATACAAAAATTCGTCTCCCTTTTCCATTTTTCCCCCTCGCCGGAGAGGAGCGGGCATGAACCGGAGCCCCGGAGACTCCCCCCGTCCGCACCGCGACTACCTTGCCCCGCTCAAGGTGGCGCTCTATTACGGCCTTGCCGCCGGAACCTGGATCCTGCTTTCCGATAAACTTCTGCAGCTCTTTGTCCGGGACGCCGCCCAGCTTACGCGCCTGGAAATCGCCAAAGGCTGGTTATTCGTCCTGATTTCGGCGCTGCTGCTCTATTTCCTGGTCCGCCATCACCTGCAGGTGATCCAGCGCCGGGAAGTGCTGCTGCGGGTCAGCGAGGAACGCTTCCGCTCCATCTTCGAGAATGCGGCTGCCGGTGTGGTCATCCTGTCGACGGAGAAGCAGATTCTCGATAGCAACGCCGCTTTCCAGCACCTGCTCGGTTTCGGGGCAGCGGAGCTGGTCGGGAAGAACCTGCGCGATTTGACTCATCCCGCCGACCGCGACCGGAGTGAAAGGGGCTTCCGGAGCCTGCTGGAGGGCCAAAGCCAGGCGTTCAGCGACGAGGGGCGTTACCTGGCCCGGGACGGCCGGACCATCTGGGGGCACACCTCGCTGGCCTGCATTCTCGGTCGCGAGAAGGAGGCGCCCTACTGTATCGGCCTGGTCCAGGACGTCAGCGATCGGAAACGGGCCGAGGAAGCGCTGCGCGCCAGCGAGGAGCGTTTTCGCTCCGTCTTCCACACCGCCGCCGCCGGCCTGGTCCTGATGCGTCCGGACGGTGGGATATTCCAGGCCAACCCCTACTTCTGCCGTTTCATCGGCTATCCCGAAGAGGAACTGGTGCAAATGAATATCGCCGCGGTCACTCATCCTGATGACCAGGAACGGACGCTGGAACACTATCGGGATCTTTCCTCCGGCCGGGAGGAGACCGTTCATTATGAAAAGCGCTACTTGGCCCGCGACGGCCGGACCGTCTGGGGGCATGCTTCGGTCGCCTGCCTGCTCGGGGAGGCGAACCTGCCGGGCTACTGCATCGGCCTGGTCCAGGACATTACCGACCGCAAGCGAGTCGAGGAGGAGCTGCGGGAAAGCAACCGGGAACTGGACGCCTTCGTCCATACCGTCTCCCATGACCTGCGCGCCCCGCTTACCCCGATCATCGGCTACGCCGAGTTTCTGCGGCAGCACTGTCGGGAGCGCCTCGATGCGGAGATTGATGGTTTCCTGGCGGAGATCGAGGGGCAGGGGAGGAAAATGCTGGCCCTGCTGGAGGACCTGCTGTGCCTGGCCAAAGTCGGCAAGCTCGAATGCCCGCTGGCGCCGACGGCCACCGGAGAGGTGGTGCGCGAATCCCTCGGCGATCTCGCCGACCGCATCATGGAGTCCGGGATCGAGGTCCGGGTGATCGATCCCCTGCCGCCGGTCGGGGTGCAGGAGACCCTCCTGGCGCAGATCTTCCAGAACCTGATCGGCAATGCCCTCCTTTATGCCGGCAGGACTGGTGGACCCGTGGAGGTGGGCGGGGATCGGCGTCACGATCGGGTCCGCTTCTTCGTGCGCGACCACGGCCCGGGGGTGCCGCCGGAAGAGCGGGAAGGGATTTTCGACCTCTTCCAGCGCGGCAGCACCGGCCGGCACCTCAAGGGTACCGGCGTCGGCCTGGCCATCGTGCAGAAGATCGCCCGCCTCTACCAGGGGCGGGTCTGGGTGGAGGAGACGCCCGGCGGCGGCGCCACCTTCTGGGCAGAGCTGATCGACGAATGCACGTCGCTGCCCGCCGGCGGCGCTGAGGCGCATCGGGGAGACTAGGAGTTTCCTTCGCGACGGGACCATTTTCCCGGAAAACGATGAGGGCGGCCGCTTGCCGGACGGCGCATTTCCCTCGCCCCATCTGCCGAACATTGTTTAGCGGTGGTTTTTTGCAATTTTTTTTGCAGCGGCCAGGGCCTTAACTGTGCGGAATTTTAATATCGGCTGATATAACCTTGTTCTGAAAATACTAAAAAGGGGAAAAAATAACAAATGACGTTGATTTTGGCGCCTCCGGTTGCTATGCTTGGTCCATTGGTCAGACCAAGTTTCCCTTTTCCTCGGAGGTCGCACATGAAGCCTTTCTTCTTCTTGCTGCTCCTGATCGCATCCGGAATCCTCGTCGCCATTCTTAACCGCCCCGTCGAGTTGCTCGCCGCGGCTGCCCGGAGCCTGGGGCGCTGGCCGGATCGGCTCCAGCCGAAGCGCCGTGTGGCCTCCCTGCATCTGGGCGCCGCCGGGAGCTCGTTCGCTGGCGACGGCTGGCGGCCTGCCGCGCAGTTTTGACGGCTGCAAATCCCCTGTTTCCCTGCGCTGGGAGCTGTTTAAAGTAAAGACCTGCGACAAGGGCGGCCTGATGGCCGCCCTTGTCGTATTTGCTGGGAGCTGCGTTGCTGGAAGAGTAGCCGGTCGCCCTTTGGGCCTCCTGGGGCCGAGGGCATTGCGGCAGCCGAAACGGGAGGGATGGTCAGCGGATGAAGTTCGTGAGGAGCTTCTGTTCCCGCTCCGGCGTGGCGACGATGCCTTTGCCGTGTTCCACCAGTTTCAGCAGCCACGCCATGTTCTTCCCCAAAACCCGCATGATCTGCACCCCTTCCGCATCCTGGGCCACTTCCCCCGGCATCCTGCCGTGGATCACGTTCCAGTAGTTGGAGGTGGGGATCAGCATCTCGGAGTACAGCAGAAAATTGTTCAGCTGCTCGAAGGCGGGGATACCGCCGGAGCGGCGCACCGCCACCACCGAGGCTCCCACCTTGTGGCGAAAGAGGCCGCCGTTCATGCCGGCCACGTAGAACGCCCGGTCGAGGAACGACTTCATCGCTCCCGACATGGCGGCGTAGTGCACCGGCGAGCCGAGGAGGATCCCGTCCGCTCCTTTCATCAGCTGGATCCACTCGTTCACCGCGTCGCCGGGGAGCACGCACTGCTCGTTCTTGTTCTTGGCGCACATGCCGCAGGCGATGCAGCCGCGGATCGCCTGGTCCCCCACCGTGACGATCTCCGTCGCCATCCCTTCCGCTTCCAACTCCGCCGTGACCATCTTCAAGGCGTACCAGGTGTTTCCTTCCCTGTGCGGGCTGCCGTTGAAGGCGACTACTTTCATCTTGATTTCCTCCGTATGTCGGTTTGTGGCAGGACCTGCCCTCGTGGCGACCTTTGGGTTACGAAGCTTTCGCAGCCGTCGCCAGTTTTTTCCCCAGGTCGAAGGCCCGCTGGCAGTCGAGCGGGAAAACCTCCTCGTGGCGCTTTTTCTTGGCATCGGCGTCCCAGCAGGTGGATACATAGTTCGAGTAGTCCCTGAACTGACAGGTGTCGGTAGCGAGCAGCAGGTCGCAGTGGCCGAAGATCCGGGCCAAATAGCCCTGGGTGGCGGCGAAGGTCTTGTCGTAGTTGCGGGCCACCAGGTCCTTTTCGGCGACGTTCATGGTATAGGCCAGTCCGAGCCGCAGCTTGCCGGGGAAAATGGCGGCATAGCCGGGGGTGTAAGTCAAAAAGGGAAAGAGCAGGCGTTCCAGGAACGATCTCATTGCGCCGGTTTCCGAGCCGAAGTAAACGGGGGTGCCCAAAAGCAGGACATCGGCTTCCGCGATCTGTTTCAGGAGGGGGGCCAGATCGTCTTGGATGGCGCACCAGCCGTAGCTTTTGCCGGCGATTTCCTTGCAGGCAAAGCAGCTGACGCAGCCTTGGTAGGCCAGGTCGTAGAGGTGCACCAGCTCGGTCTCGGCGCCCTGTTCGGCGGCGCCTTGCAGGGCATGCCTGAGCAGGGTGGCGGTATTCGCACTTTTCCGGGGGCTGCCGTTCACGGCAATGGCTCTCATGTCGTTTCCTTTGGCTGGGGAAGGATGCGCTGCGGATGAACGGTTCGACAATTCTCGAACTATACGGTTCGAAAATAGTCGAACCGTATTGCGCCGTCAAGCGTTTTTTCCTATAGTGGGGTGACGAAAAGAGAGGAAGGGCATGGCCGGCAAAAACCCTGAACAGGAGCAACCCGCGCGGGAGGAGATCCGGCTGCCCATGGTGCTGCAGGCGCTGAGCGACCCGGTGCGGCTGGAGATCGTGCTCAAGCTCGCCGGAAGCGGCGAGATCGCCTGCGGCTGTTTCGGTCTGGAGATGCCCAAGTCGTCCCTGTCCCACCATTTCAAGGTCCTGCGGAATTCCGGGGTCGTCGCCACCCGGCGGGAAGGCAAGGAGTGGGTCAACAGCCTGCGCCGGGACGATCTCGATGTCCTCTTCCCGGGGGTCCTCGACGCTATCCTTGCCGCGGCCGGAGCGGGATCCGCGACCGCGGCCTAGCGCAATTAGATCACTTCGCGCAGACCAACGGGTAACGGAATTCAAGAACCGGCGCCATGCCCCTCCCGGCATTTTTACTCTGCGCCAGACGGGCCCTAAATTTCGGGGTCCTTCGGCCTGACGCACTCTTCCCCCTCGTTCCCCGGTCTGTTCACAAACTCCGAAACCGGGTAGAACTCGAGCACGCCCGCGGCGGCAGGCCGCAGCAGGGCGAGCAAGTCCCTGGTGTGCTGATGGTGGCTGAACCAGGCGTCGAACTCCTCCCGTTCCAGGATCGCCGGCATCCGGTTGTGCAGCGGTGCCACCAGCGGGTTCGCCTCGGTGGTGACGATCGCGCAGGACTCCAGCATCTCGCCCGGGTTCGCCGGGTTCTCCCAGCGCTCCCACAGGCCGGCCAGGGCCAGCGGCGCGCCGTCCTGGCGATGGATGAAATAGGGCTGCCGCCCCCCGGCGCCCTTCTTCCATTCGTAGACGCCGCTTGCCGGGATGATGCAGCGCCGGTGGTAGAACGGGTCGCGGAAGGAGGGTTTTTCCGCCAGCGTTTCGGCCCGGGCGTTGATCATCTTGTGGCCGATCTTCGCATCCTTCGCCCAGTGCGGCACCAGGCCCCAGTGCAGCAGGGACAACTCCCTTTCGTCCCCGCTCTGGCGGATGACCGGAATGTCCTGGGAGGGGGCGATATTGTAGCGTTTCTCGTATTCCAGCCACTTGGATAGGCGGAAATACCGGATCAGGTCCGGGATGGGGATGCTGATGGAGAATCGTCCGCACATAGGGGGATTTTAGCAGATACGGCGGGGGGGAGGAGCCTTGGTCAATGCACAGGGGCCAACCCTTGATGGCGTCGCAAAAAGTCCGCCCTACGGCGTTACGGCGTTTTTTCAGGACCTCGACCTACCTGATGTAGGCCTTCGCCCCTGAAAAAACACCAGGCCTTGTCGGACGAAATTTTTGCTTAGCCATCCCATGAGTTTTTGCGAGTGCATCAACCCTTGACATGGGGCAGGTCCATTGCCAAGGGCTGGCCCCTTCTTGCGTTTGGGCTTGCGGCACCTTGGGTGCGTTGGCGTCGATTCGGAAGCGGAATCCAATCGACACTGGCCTGCGCTACACGGAGGCTGGATGTCCCAAGCTCAGCCATCTGCCAAATCCGGTGGTAGACTCTGAAGCATTCCCCTTAACCATTTCCCCGGGAGAGGCACCTTATGAAAGCGATGAGACTGAAAGGATCCGGCGGGCTCGAGCGCCTGAGGGTGGTCGAGATGGACGAGCCGGGTGCGCCGCAGGAGGGCGAAATCCTGGTGCGGCTGCACGCCAGCTCGCTGAACTACCATGATTATCTGGTCGCGCTGGGGACGATTCCCACCGCCGACGGACTCATCCCGTTATCCGATGGCGCGGGAATCGTCGAAAGGATCGGGGAGGGCGTCGCCGAGTTTGCCGTGGGCGATCACGTCGTCTCCTGTTTTTTCCCCGAGTGGCAAAACGGCGAACCCGTAGCCTCCGGGTTCGCCACGACGCCCGGCGATGGCGTGGATGGTTATGCGCGGCAGAGGGTGGTGCGGCCGGCGCATTGGTTCACGCGCGCGCCCAGGAACTACAGCCATAGCGAAGCGGCGACTTTGACCACCGCCGGTCTGACGGCCTGGCGCGCCCTGGTCGAGCATGGCCCGGTGAAGGCCGGCGAGACGGTATTGGCCCTGGGGACGGGCGGGGTGTCGATGTTCGCCCTGCAGTTCGCAAAAATGATGGGCGCAAGGGCGATCGTCACTTCGTCATCGGATGAAAAACTGGCCCGCGCCCGCGCTCTGGGCGCCGACCATACGATCAACTACCGGCAGTATCCGAACTGGGAAGAGCAGGTCTTGGACTGGACCGACGGGCGCGGCGCCGATCATGTCATCGAAGTGGGCGGTCCGGGCACGCTGCCGCAGTCGATCAGCGCGTGCCGTATCGGCGGGCATATCGAGCTCATCGGCGTCTTGACCGGCTTCTCCGGTCCGGTTCCGACCGTGGCGCTGATGACGCGACAAGTGCGGCTGCAGGGGGTGACCGTCGGCAACCGCCGGCAGCAGATCGAGATGATCCGCGCCCTGGATGCCAATGACATGAAGCCGGTCATCGACAAGACCTTTCCTCTCCAGGAGCTGGTCGAGGCGTTTCGTTACGAGGCGAGCGGTGCGCATTTCGGCAAGATCTGCATCGACGTGTGAAGCCGCCCCCTTTTGGATGTCAGGCCCTGCCCCGCAACCGGTCGAAGCTCCAGGCGCCCCCTCCGGCTGCGGTCAGGTAGAGGAAGACGAAGCAGTAGAGGACGGCCAGTTCGCCATGGTTGGCGATGGGCCAGAAGCCCTTGCCGGCATGGACCGTAAAGTAGGCGACGGCCATCTCGCCCGAGAGGATGAAGGCCGCCCAGCGGGTAAAGAGTCCCAGCAGCAGCAACAGGCCGCCGCCGAATTCGAGCAGTCCGGCCAGACCCATCTGCGAGAGGAACGCCAGCGGCGGGCCGGGCATGGGGACGGGAAAGTTAAAGAGCTTCTGCCCGCCGTGCTGGATGAAGAGGAAGGCGACGGCGAAGCGCATGAGGCTCAAGAGGTGCGGCGCCAGGCTTTTGGCGAAAGAGGAACGGCTCATCACGAATCTCCCTGGGTAAGAGGCAAAATTTCCCGACCACTATAGCTAATTCCGGGACGACTGGTTGCCAAGGCAATAGTCCCCTTGGCCAATCCCCGCACTTCCAATCGCCCAATGCCAGGCCGGCCCCCCAATAGTGCCGCGATCACTCGACGGGCTCAGGAGCTACTCAGGCGGGTCTCCACCGGGACACCTGAGCGCAGGGTTTGGAGGTTGACGCAGCTGTGTTCCGCTGCGGTCAGCAGCCTTTCCAGCCTCTTCGGAGCGGTCCCCTTGGCGGGCTGGAGGTGGACATTGCAGTGCATCGCCTGGAAACCGACGGGAACGGTTTTGTCCACCAGCAGGGTTCCCCGTACATCGACATCGGCCGAAACGTCCACCGAAAGGGAAACCAGGTCGATCCCGAGCCTGGCAGCGATCATGCGGAGGGTCGAGTCAAGGCAACTGGCCAGGGCTGCGCAAAGCAGGTCGCCGGGGTTCGGCGCGTCATGATCACCGCCGACCGCGCGGTGAATGCCGAAGGGCCAGGTTACACCATAATCCTGGCTTCCGGGGACAACCTGGCCGTGAAAGGGGTCCATCGTGGCGCCGCCGACGGTTTTCCCCCGGTCGGTAATTTTCGCCGCTTCCGGTTCCACCTGGTAACGCGCACGCAGCGGGTCCTGGCGCGAACGGACATCCTTGGAATCTTGGTTGGTCATTGCTGTGCCCCCTTTCTGATGACAGGACGGGCTTTTCTGCTCGCTTTCCAGAGGGTATTCACTCTTCCATTATGGCGCTGGTCTGCTGTTCGGGTTAACCCGACACAAAACGGAGAAAGGGGGCGGGCTGCGGTTGCCCGCCCCCTTTTTGGACGAGATTCAGGGAGAAATCTGTTTGGGAGTGGTTGATTGTGAACCGAAGATCGGGAACTGCCACTGGGCGTGGGGCCATGCGATGACGGAGCAGGCGACGCGTCAACGCGGGTCGCTGCTGCGCTACCTGTCTTCCGACCCGCGCCCAAAGACGCCGGTGCCCATCCGTCTGGGGCACCGGGTGCGGCGCGGGGTTGAGTTCCAGTTACGGTTCCGTCGTCGATCCCCGTCGCCGCGGTGGATCGGGGTTCGGGTTTCAGGGTTTCCGGTCAGCGACGCAAGGCAGGTTCCCCCTAATAGAAAGAGGGCGGGATTCCTTCCCGGGCGGCCGCGACCGCGAAACGAGCAAAACTGCCCGCCTGAATCACGAGTCGGCGGCAACCGTGATGCCCCCCGCCAGGGGCCGCCATTTTCCTTGCTGACTTTCTTTTCGGCGGGATAAAAAGAAAGTCAGGCGGGGGGCGGGGCGCAGCGCCCGCGGTTTTTCAGTTCTCCGGCCGCGCCCTAGAATGTCCGAGGATCCCCCCCCGACAACGACAGCGCCCCGGAATCGAGTATCCGGGGCGCTGTCTGCGACGCAGCTTGGGAGAGTGAGGACCTAACGCAGAATCGGCCGTGGGGTCAAGTCGCTATTGGCCGGCAGCAGGGGATACTGGATCGCCGGTTGTTGTCCATCGAGGGCGGTCAGAAAGGCGATCAGTTTATCCTCGTCCTGAGGGGTGAGCTGCACCCCGAGTTGAGCCGAGCCCATGATCGCCACCGCATCCTTCAAAGCCCAGACCTTGCCGGAATGGAAATACGGTGGCGTCATAGCTACGTTGCGCAACGAGGGGGCGCGAAAGACGTACTGGTCGCTGGCGGTATTGGTGACCTTGAAGCGCCCCTTGTCGGCCGGAGGAAGAACGTCGCTGCCGGGCTTTTCCACTACGCCGAAGGGATAGTAGCCCGTCCCTCCCAGGTTCACCCCGCCATGACAGCTGGCACATCCCTTGTCCATGAACAGCTCCAGACCGGCGGTCTGCGCCGGGTTCAGGGCCTTGGCGTCACCCCGCAGGTAGGCGTCGAAGGAAGACGGCGTCAGCAGTGTCGCTTCGAAGACCTCGATCGCCCGGGCCACGTTGTCGAAGGTCATCGGCTGTGCCTGGCCGGGAAAGGCTTTGGCGAACAACAGCGGATACTCCGGCATACTGCCCAGGGTGGCGAGCACCCGTTCGGGAGTATTGTTCATTTCCACTGATGCCTGTACCGGACCCTTGGCCTGTTCCGCCAGGTCCCTGGCCCGGCCGTCCCAGAACTGGGCACTGTTGAAAACCGCGTTCATCACCGTCGGGGCATTGCGCGGCCCCTTCTGCCAATTGTGTCCCACCGAGGTCTCCTGGAGGTCGCCGCCGGCCAGACCGACATTGTGACAGGTATTGCAGCTGATCAATTGGGACGCCGAGAGCCGGGGGTCGAAAAACAGCATGCGTCCCAGCAGCAGTTTTCCCGGTGTCGCCGGATTGCCGGCAACGGCCGGCGCTGCCGCGGGCAGGGGTTGGAAGATTTTTTGACTGCGCTGCAGCAGGCTCTCCTGCGCGACAGCGCTCACGCTGGTGGCCAGCACCAGCACGCCGGTGAAAAGCAGCCGTTTGAACATGACCATCCTCCTTCTCGGACCCGGCCCGGCGGCAGGTAGCGGGCAGAAGGTCCTTATTCGGGTTTTTTCTTGCGCCGTTTCAACTCGGCGATCATCTTCTCGACTTCCCCTTCTCCCTCGCGATAGAACTCCCGTTCTTCGGGGTCGAGCTCGTGCAGCAAGCGCAGGAATTCGCCGGCATGCACCCGCTCCTCGCCGGCAATATCCTTGAGGACTTCCCGGGCGAGGGCATGATCCGTCGATTCGGCCAGCTGCAGGTAGAGCTGGATCGCCTCATATTCTGCGGCCATCATGAAACGGATGGCCGGCACCAGTTCCGCCTGGGTCCGTTTGCGGCCGTTAGCCAGGCCGGCAAAAGGGGGTCCGAAATCGGGCATGAAAACCCCCCCCAAAGGTGGACGATCAGGATCTCCGGCATCCCAATCGCTTTGTTAAAACTATCCAATTATCGCCAAGTGTCAACCCGGTCCCGGGCCGCCTTCAGGCAACGGAAGTTGCAGCCAAGCCACCAAGTCTTGCTGCAGCCGCACCCAGAAAGATCTCTGGAGTCTCCCCAGGTTCGAGGGCCTTTCCTTGGAATCAATGAGGGTGGCCGTAGTGGCCGCCCTCTGGGGGTTGATTTGGGATAAGAACTGAAAAGGGTTGAAAGTGCCTGTTTTCGTGGGTGAACTCTTGAACCGTCCCTTTGATTAACCCTGTGTGGGACCTCGATAAAAGTTTAAATGTTGAGCCCGACCCCGGAGGTTGCCTCCAGCCATTTGGATAGCCGGAAATACTCGATCAGGTCGGGGATGGGCAAATGGATGGAGACGCGGCCGCACATGGGGGGATTTTAGCAACTGCGGCGGGGGTGGGGCGCCTGGGCGGGATACGGCTGCCGTTGCCCATTCCCCGCTGCCGCAGCGCCATCGCCCGAAAAGCGGGGCTTCCCAGCCTTCAGGAGGGCTTGTAGTACATCAGCCGGCGGGCGTAGGGGGCGACCAGCGCTTCCAGGGCCCGCCCCTCCGTCGCCGGAAGCGGCGGCTGCCGGGCGGCGGCCGCGTTTGCCGCTACCTGCGCCGGGTTGTCGCAGCCGATCACCACGGTGGCGATTTGGTGCGCCAGGGCATAGCGGATCCAGCGGGCGGCCTCGCCCCCGCCCGGGATTTGCGGGCCGAGCCCGCGGCAGAGCACCTTCATGCCGATGATCCCCAGCCCGCGGCGGACGGCCTCCGGCAGCACGCTCTTGGCGAAGCTGTGCCAAGCCGGCTCGGCCGGGTTGACGGGGAACAGCACGGTGTCGAAGGGGTAGAGCTCAAAGGCCTTGAGGAGGATCCCGGGGTCGTGGTGGCCGGTGACGCCGACGAAGCGCACCTTGCCGTCGCGCTTGGCGCGGTCGAAGGCCTCGATGGCCCCGCCGGGGCCGAAGACTCTCTCCAGGTCCTCTTCGGTGCGCAGGTCGTGGACCTGCCAGAGGTCGAGCCGGTCGGTCCTGAGGTTGGTCAGGGTGGTGTGCAGCATCTGCTCGGCGCCGTTGGCGCTGCGGTCGTGGGCCTTGCTGGCGAGGAAGATCTTCTCGCGCCAGGGGCCGAGGCTCGCGCCGTAATAGGCCTCGCTGCCGGCGTAGGCCCGGGCGGTTTCGAGGTAGGCGACCCCCTGTTCGAGCGCCGCGAGGATGACCGCACGGGCGGCGGACTCCTGGCCGAAGCTGCGCAGCACCCCCTCGCCCCCGAGGCCGAGACGGGTCACCTCCACGCCGGTGCTGCCGAGCGGTCTGGTCGGAATCATGGCGGTCACCTCCGTCCCTCCATTCTACCCTCCGAAGGCGCGGCCAGCCGGGAACCGATCCAAAAAAAAACGGGATGGTAAAAAGGGGCCGCCCCTCCGTCTGCCACAGCCGCTTCAGGCGTGAAAAATGGAAAGCCGGCCCCTCTCGACTTTGGCCATTCAATTCTTCAGCCCTGACACGGGTGACCCCCGCTTGAACCCCCTATCGGAGCGGCTAAACTAGGAACTTATCGCCGATAGTTACAGCCAGCGGAAGCCATCTTCGAAGGAGGAAAAAACATGGGCACCCATTACATCACCGAAGACTGCGTCGCCTGCGGCGCCTGCGAGCCGGTTTGTCCGGTTAGCGCCATCAGTGCGGGCGACCCCACCTATGTCATCGACAAGGAGGTCTGCACCGAGTGCGGCGCCTGCAATGACGTCTGTCCCGTAGAAGCCATCAAGTGGGAGGAATAGGTATTAGACAGGGGGCCGAGCAAGCCTGACCTGGCACCCAACAAGCCGGACGCGTTCAAAAGGGCGGTCCGGCCTGTTTATTCACCTCTCAGCCGGTTTCAGGTTTTGCGCGGGAGATGGGGACATGGTGCGATGGGGGCCTGGTTTAACGTAGCCGGTCCCCCTTTTGCTTTTCAGCCGAAGCCGACGGCCAGGCTGCCGTGCCACCGCTTAGCGAAAGCCGTCTCGATGGCGGCGAATTCGAGTTCCCGCTCGCTCTTGGTCTGGGCGAGGCGGATTTTCTCCTCGTCTTCGGCGGTGATCTTGGCAACGTCTTCGTTGATGGCCGCCAGGGTTGCCGAACTGCTGGCGCTGGTGCGCAGGTAGGGGATGCCGGTGCCATCGAGAATCTTTTGGGTGATCCTCGACACCGGCGCGACCCCGGCGATGGCCAGCCCGGCGATCTTCTGCCGGTACTCGGGGTCCTGGTAGAGGGAGGAGAGCATCACCAGCAGTTCATCGCGGGTGCTGGTGACGATGATCAGCGTGGAATCCTGCAGCAGGTCGATGACCCTCTGCGCCGAGGCGGCGGCGAGCTGGACCTGGTTGATGATGCGCCGGCCTTCGGCGCCGGTTCCCCGCAGGGGCGAGTCGAGGATGCCGGCGAGGTGCTGGAGGGTCGGGTTGGCCAGCCCCGGAGCGAAATTGAAGCCGCCTTGCACCTCCAGACCCTGCGGGGCGAAGGCCCGGCGCAGGTAGTGCAGGGTGCTCTCCCGCTTCGCCGCGATCAGCTTGTTGGGCAGGATCATGCGCACCTCGGCGTGCTCCTGACGGAACAGGGCCAGGTTCAGGCTGACGCTGTCCACCACCTTGCCGATCCCCCCGCCGGTCACCAGCAGCACCGGAGCGTCCAATTCCCTGGCGATGCGGGCATTGCTCATGCCGATGATCGAGCCGACCCCGCTGTGCCCCGACCCCTCGATGATCAGAAAGTCGCAGCGTTTTTCCAGCTCAAGGCAGGCGTGCCGGGTTTTTTCCAGCAGGCCCGCCGTCGGGAGGGTGCCGTCGAGGAACTGCCTGGTCGAACCCGGCTGCAGAACCACCGGGGACATGAAGGGAAGGTCCGCCTCCAGGCCGTAGATCTGCGCGATGAGGGCGGCATCCTTGTCGACCACCCACTCTCCGAAACGAATGGGCTTCGGGCCGATCGGTTTGATAAAGCCCACCCGCCGGTATTTTCTGCGGGCCAGGTGCAACAGCGACAGGCTGGTCGTGGTCTTGCCGCAATGCTGCTCGGTGGCTGCGATGAAGAGCTTTTTGCACATATAGGCGCTCCCGGGTGTCCTGTGAGGAAAACCGCTTAGCCTATGACGCGACACGGTTCAGGGAAATCGACCGCGCCATATCCCAGGCAAGAAGGCCGTACTGGCGAGATCCTGTCGCCGCCGGTTGCGGCCGGCTTGCATCGGCGATGGTTGTCGCTGATGTAAGCCGTTGCATAGGGGTTGCCAACTGTTGCGGGACGCCTGTTTTTAGCGATAATGCAAGGAGTTACAATTGCGTGTAGGGTGGGGACTGGTCGCTGGCGTGGGCGGAGCGGCGAGGCGGATGATCCAGAATGAGACAGTCAGAGCGGAATTGGTGCAGTCGCCGAGAGGGGGAGAGGGGGCTGGTGTTCAGTGCCCCTGGTGATTAAGGCCCTATCGCACCAAATGAAAAGGCGGCCGTTTGGCCGCCTTATGTATGAACTTCATCTTGGCATCTTGGAGGTCTGACCCTATTGCAACTTATTTTTGGCCTGGTCCGACCCCGCGGCACAGCTTGAAAATATGGCACGGAAAGACTTGACCCCAGGGCCTCTCCCGGAAAGACTTGACCCCAGGGCCTCTCCTTCGATCGGGGAGCAGGGTCGCCATCAGGAAGCGACTCTTGCGTTCAACGTACGTGGCGATGGCTCCCGAGCCCCGCCGGCCCAAGACCAGGTCGGCTTCCCAATCACCAAACCGACTGCGTTTGGCCACAATCTCCGGGCGCTCCTCAATGCCGACACGGCCAGGAATGAACCGGCGACCGGAGCCGTAGCGTTTCTGTCTCCGGCGATATTTGTGCCGGCGCCGCAAGTGCTGATGGAGATTGCCACCCTGCTCGGCATCCAGAAACACCCAGCGGTAGATGGTTTCGTGACTTACCCGCATCTTTTCATCGTGAGGGAAGTCTGCTTGCAGACGCTGGACGATGACTTCCGGGGGCCAGTCGGCGCGCAGTTTGGTCTCGACGTACTCCACGAGCGGCGCATGGTGTTGCCGGCGATAACTCCTGGCCCGGTGGCGCTTTTTCTCGATGCTTGGTTCGATGAAGTAATACCAGTACACGCCTCCCGGATAGGTCGGTCCGTTGCGCTTAATCTCTCGGCTGATTGTCGAGTGGTGTCGCCCGAGGCGGCGAGCAATCTCCCGGAGGCTGAACTTGGCAACCTTCAAATGGCTGATGACATACCGTTCCCGGGGTGTAAGATGCGTGTAGGACATGGTGGGATCCTTTCCGGTGTGTAGGTTGGTCGCGCTTCCAACACTACCAGAAACCTCATCATGTCCTTCTTTTCAGCCCGCCACGCGGGTGGTGCACTTATGAAGTGAATCTATCCGGATATATTTTGGGCAATGACCGATCACGCGGCATGCTGGTGCAACGCCCGCAACGCCGCCTCCGGCTCATGCTCGAAGACCGTCAGCAGGGCGGCGGCGGCACCGGTCGGGGTACGTCGATGCTGTTCCCAGTTTTGCAAGGTCTTGAGGTTGACCCGCAGCAGGCGGGCGAACTCGGCCTGGGACAGGCCGGTTTGTTCGCGGATCGCCTTGACGTCCGGCGCCTCGATCGTAAAGGCGCGCGATGGAGCCGCTTCGCCCTTGGCGATTTGTACCGCCTCTTTCATACTCTGCTTGAGTTCATCGAAGACGCTTTGCTTCATCGTTCAACTCCTTGGCAAGTGTCCTCAACTCGGCAAGTTCCTCCCGGCTGAGATTTTCCTGCCGACCCTTGGCATAGGCCAGCAGCATGAAGATGACCCCTGCTTCGTTCTGCCAGTAATAGATCAGCCGTCCCCCGCCACGTTTTCCCGAGCCGGGGAGGGCAATGCGATACTTGCGAATTCCGCCGCCACCGGGGATCACCTCTCCTGCCTGGGGATTGGTGGCCAATTCAGTTTGGACCCTTCGATAACTTTCGTCCGGCAGCAGGACCGTGATCTGCCGGGTAAAGGTCGGCGTTTCGATGATGCGCATAATCCCCCCTCCCATGCTTGAGAGTATACGCCAATGGCGGATAGACGCAAAGCTTAATTTTCTGCCATCGGTAGAGTGAAAAAGGGGCTGCCTCATCGGCCTCCCTTGGTTGTCTAACTTTCCCCACTTCTGCTTGATCCGTTTCACCGCCTCGATCGCCTTCTTAATGTTCCCGAAAGCGATGAACAGGAAGTACCCTTCACCGGACCGGCCCAAACCCCGACTCTGGCGAGTCGACGACGCCGAATTTTCAGGCCGATTTTAGAGGGTTTTTATCTCACCCCTGATCCTCTGCCGCCAGGTGCGACGCCTTGACCGCGAATCCCACCTTCAATCCGAAGGGGCGGGCGATCTTTTTCAGCGATTCCAGGGGAATCTTTGGGGTCTGGCCTCCAAGTTGCCTGACCTCCAAGTTGCCAAGATCGAGATAACTGTTCAAAAGGACAGGCTTAGACATGGATGATTTCCTTGGCAATCTCGTCTTTGACCGGCGGCTTCAGGTTGCTCTCGATCCCCAGGTCGACTGGCCGCCCCAACTCCTGGTCGAGGTAGCGCCGCAGTCCGAAGAAATTGCGCAGGGACTTATGGTCCGGACGCAGTTCGATGGCGATATCGATGTCGGAACCTTCCTGAGCCTCTGCCCGCGCATAGCTGCCGAAGAGGCCGATGCTCGTCATTCCGAAGCGCTGTTTCAACTCCTCCTTGCGACTCGACAGAAAGTCTATGATATCGTTACGGTTTCTGACCATGGCTAGCTCCGGGGGGCGGGAATTAGGGCGAGTGTTCGTCTCCCCCCGAAAGCAAGAAGGGCGGACTCATCGCCCACCCTTCGTCATTTCAATTGACCCGCTTCTTCTCGATCCGCTCCACCACCGCATTAACCACCTTTCCTTGTCCCCAAAGGCGCTGGCGACTCCTTCGGGCTCTTTCCGTGCCACAGGGTCAGCTACGTAGCTGGATGGGGGCAGACTCCTGGTTTACGCACCTTGTCTACGCCACCAGATTGATTGACGCCACCACCTTCTCCCACGGCACACTCACCCGCCGATCAGCCGTGCGGACCACAAGCCCCACCCGTTCCAGCACCTGAACGTCCTGGTGCACGTTCTTGTAGTCGCGCTGCAGAAGCCTGGCGAGGCTGCGGACGCTGCTTGGGCCGGCATGATGGAGTTGTTTGAGCAGGTCGAGGCGGCGCGGGGTGAGCGTTTGCAGAAGGATCGTCAGGTCCTGGAAATAAAGGCGCTCGGCCGGTTCCTCGGCGGGTTCGCCGGCTTCGGCGCGTTTCCAGGCCTCGACGAATTCCTGTGCCGTCTCGTCCGTTCCTTTGATGCCGATTCCCATCTTCTTGTCGTCCATGGTCATTCTCCCCGCTGTCGCCGGATGTCTTCGAGAAAATCGGCGACCAGCGTCTCCACGTCTCGGAACAAATAGGGCTCTTCATCATCGCCGCAGTGGCGGTGGCCGCCCTTGCCCCGTTCGTTGTCGTAGCGGATAAGGCAGCGGCCCTCGGCATTCCCGTAATAGAGGCGGTATTTCAGCCCGGAGGGATGATGCGCGGTGCGCGGCACCTGCCAGAGCACCATTTCACGCAGGGCTCCGTCGTTGTAGACGTACCGGGAGCGGTGAAGGAGTTTGGCCGCCATATGGTTTACAATACCATCAGGAAGGCATTAAGCAAAATGAAAAATTTCCGGCACACAATGCGGGCTTCGGGGGTGACAAATTGGGATTTGGTAGAAAGCAGCTAGTGGAGCCCCGAATTTTCCCTGAAGGCGCACTTCAGGTCAAGGCTCGGTCAGAGTTTCGGGTACACCATATTTAATTCCCAATTGCAACAGCTTTTCGGCACTTCGGAAAAGTCGAACACGCCCAAAACCATCTCCCCGCATGTGGCCCTTTCTTTGCCTGCCGTCTAACCATCTCAGCCTGGCATGCCGGGCAGATCATAGCTCCCTCTGTTGAGGTAGGTTCTATCTCGGTTTGAACGAGCTTAATGGGGTTGGGTGTAGCGGGTTTTGCCACTGAAGGTATTTGATGAGTCACTTGGCCCGGAAGGGCGCTAAAGGTGCGGCATTCGGCCAACCTTGTTTTAACTTCCGCCAACTCATATCCCTTCTTCGCCGCAAATCGCACCAGTGGAATCCCTGCAGACTTCAGCGCCTGATCGACAAATGCATCCCGCTCCCCACGATCCTTGCGCTGATGGGAGCTGTCATCCAGTTCTACCGCTGTAACCAGGGAGAGGCCGTCGGCCTTGCAGATGACGAAATCGAGATGCTTGAGGTTGATCTTGTTCCGGGCCGTCTGGCCCAGGCTTTTGCCGAGTCCTTTGATCGGTTGTACCACGTCGCCGAGACGGACCTTGCCGAAGACGACGAAGGAGTCGCCCAGCGCCTGCTGCAACACACCGTAAAAGGAGCGTTCGGCCGGCGTGAAGAGTTCGCCGCAACTTTCGAAGGATGGTTCAGGAGTTGGTGAGGAGGAGGCAGAGGGGGTGGAGGCGGCCCGGTTTTTCAGGACGACAACCAACAGGGCGAGAACGACCAGGACGACAGCGGCAAAAAGAATGAAAGACAAGACACCCTCCCGGAAAACAAAAAAAACGCCAAAGGCAAATGCCGGGAGCGTCTGGTGTTCATTTCACGTTCCCCTCACCGTGTCGCCCATCGAGGCCCTTCTTTGATACCTTGGCGATAAGCGAATGTCAATGATATGTTGCTGAAATGAGAGGGGCGGCCTCATCGGCCGCCCTTCGTGTCCTCTTACTTTCCCCTCTTCTTCTTGATCTGCTCCCCCGCCACGACAACCTCTCCTTGTCCCCGAAAGCGCTGAGCCGGAAGAAGCCTTCCTAGGAAGGCTCGAAGCCCGAGGCAAGCATCATTTTTTCAGCAGCAAAAAGACGCCGACCACAGCGCTGACCGCGCCGCCGATATAGCGGTACATCACCTCGTTGGGCATGGCACCGGTCAGCTTGCTCGAAAGCTGGGAAGCGAGGGAGCCGGAGATCTGGTGCCCCCAGACGATGAGGCCGATGCCGATCACCACCAAGGCGAGACCGAGAGCCTTGGCGGCAGTGTTCGAATTATTGGCCATCTCTGCATTTCCTTTCCAAGCAAAAGGGCGGCCCTGACGGCCGCCCTTCGGTTCATCTTACTTTCCCCACTTCTTTTTGATCCTGTCCACCGCCTCGACCACCTTCTCCTTGTCGCCGAAGGCGCTGAGCCGGAAGTAGCCTTCGCCCGAGGGCCCGAAGCCCGACCCCGGCGTGCCGACCACGTGGCATTCCTGCAGCAGCTTGTCGAAGAAGTCCCAGCTGCTCATCCCCTCTGGCGTCTTCAGCCAGATGTAGGGGGAGTCGACGCCGCCGAAACAGGTGATGCCGGCGGCGGTGAGCCCCTCGCGGATGATGCGGGCATTGTCCATGTAGTAGTCGATGATCTCCTTGGTCTCCTGCCACCCCTGCTCGGAATAGACCGCGGCGGCGGCGCGCTGTACCGGGTAGGAGGCGCCGTTGAACTTGGTGGAAGTGCGGCGGTTCCAGAGCTTGTTGAGGCTGTATTTCTCCCCCTGGGCGGTGGTCCCGGTCAGCTCCTCGGGGACCACGACCAGGCCGCAGCGCACGCCGGTGAAGCCGGCGGTCTTGGAGAAGGAGCGGAACTCGATGGCGCAGGTTTTGGCCCCCTCGATCTCGTAGATCGAGTGGGGGATGCCCGGGGTGGTGATAAAGGCCTCGTAGGCGGCATCGTAGAGGATGACGGCGCCGTTTTCATTGGCGTAGTCGACCCAGGTCTGGAGCTGCTCTTTGCTGGCGACGGTGCCGGTCGGGTTGTTGGGCGAGCAGAGGTAGATGATGTCGACCTTCTGCTTGGGGAGCTCCGGCACGAAGTCGTTGCTTTCGGTGCAGGGCATGTAGACGATCCCCTGGTAGTACCCCTTCGCGTCGGCCTCGCCGGTGCGGCCGATCATGACGTTGGTGTCGTTGTAGACCGGGTAGACCGGGTCGCCGATCGCCACCACGTTGTCGAGGGCGAAGATGTCGAGGATGTTGGAGCAGTCGCACTTGGAGCCGTCGGAGATGAACATCTCGCTGGTCTTCAGGTCGACGCCGAGGGGCTTGTAGCTCTTGTCGATGATCACCTGGGAGAGCCACTCGTAGCCCTGCTCGGGGCCGTAGCCGTGGAACTGCTCGCTGGTGCCCAGATCGTCGATGGCGTCGTGGAAGGCCTTGAGCACCGTCGGCGCCAGCGGCCGGGTGACGTCGCCGATGCCGAGGCGGATGATCTTCGCCTGCGGGTTGGCGGCGGAGAATTCGCGAACGCGGCGACCGATCTCGGGGAAGAGGTAGCCGGCTTTGAGTTTCAGATAATTGTCGTTGATCCGAGCCATATGGTAGATCCTCCGGAAATAAGTTCAGAAAACGGTTCTTTTTCACCGCAAAGACGCAAAGGAGGCAAAGGAGGCCCAAGAGCCAACCAATACCTGGGTTTTCTTTGCGTTCTTTGCGTCTTGAGTGAGCGAAGCGAACGGGCGGTGGGGCTTTCGGGCTACTTGAGTCCCAGCACGTCCTGCATGTCGTAAAGCCCGGGCTGCTTCCCGGCCAGCCAGCCGGCGGCGCGCACCGCGCCGCGGGCGAACATGTCGCGGCTCATGGCGCGGTGGGAGATCTCGATGCGCTCGCCCATGCCGATGAAGTAGACGGTGTGCTCGCCGACGATGTCCCCGCCGCGCACCGTCTGCATGCCGATCTCTTCCTTGGTGCGCTCGCCGCACATCCCCTGGCGGTGGTAATTGGCGACCTGGTTGTAGTCGCGCCCCAGGGACTCGGCGACGATCTCGCCCATGCGCACCGCGGTGCCGGAGGGGGAATCCTTCTTCTTGTTGTGGTGCAGTTCGACGATCTCGACGTCGAAGGCGTCGCCGAGGGTCTTGGCGACATCCTTGAGGAGCTTGAAGCAGACGTTGACGCCGACGCTCATGTTCGGGGCGAGGACGACCGGGATCTTTTCGGCGAATTTCGCCACCTCGGCGCGCTGCTCGGGGGTGAAGCCGGTGGAGCCGATGACCACGCTCTTGCCGAGCTTGGCGCAGACCGCAAGGTTCTGCAGCGTCACCTCGGGGAAGGTGAAGTCGATCAGCACCTCGGCGCCCCCCAGGGCGGTGGTCAGGCCGTCGACGATCGCCACGCCGGCAGCGCCGCAGCCGGCCACCGCTCCGGCGTCCTGGCCGATCAGGCCGTGCCCGGGACGCTCCACGGCGCCACCCAGCTCGAGCCCCTCGGTTTCCTTGATGGCGGTGATGATCCGCCCGCCCATGCGCCCGGCGGCGCCGGTCACTGCGATTTTGGTCATGGTGCTATCCTTCCGGCCAGGGGAGGGGCGATCCTGGTGATCGCCCGGGGCGAATACAAGATTCGCCCCTACGTGACCCATTTAAATCAGCTGGTGCTTCTTCAGCACGACCTTGAGCTTCTCCAGGGTCACCTCCTGCATGCCGACCAGCGGCAGGCGGACCTGGGGTTCGATCCTGCCCATCAGCGCCAGGGAGGTCTTGGCCGGCACCGGGTTCGACTCGATGAACATCGCCTGGTGCAGGTCGAGCAGTTCCAGGTGGAGGCGCTTCGCCTCTTCCCAGTTGCCGTTCTGGACGGCGACGACCATCGCCTTGACCGGCTTCGGTGCGATGTTGGCGGTGACCGAGATCACCCCCTTGGCGCCGCAGGCCATCAGCGGCAGGGTCAGAAAGTCGTCGCCGGAGATGACGTCGATCTTGTCGCCGGCGGCGGCAATGATCTCGCTCGCCTGGGTGACGCTGCCCGAGGCCTCCTTGATGGCGACGATGTTCTTGAACTCGGCGAGGCGGATGGTGGTCTTCGCCTCCATGTTCATGCCGGTGCGCCCGGGGACGTTGTAGAGGACCTGGGGGAGGGCGACGGCCTCGGCGACCGCCTTGTAGTGCTGGTAGAGCCCTTCCTGGGACGGCTTGTTGTAATAGGGGGAGACCAGCAGCACGCCGTCGGCCCCCATCTTCTTGGCGTGGGCGGAGAGCTCGATCGCCTCGGCGGTGGCGTTGGAGCCGGTGCCGGCGATGACCGGAATGCGTTTTGCCACCTGCTCGATGCAGATCTGGATGACCCGGTCGTGCTCCCGGTAGTCGAGGGTCGCCGACTCCCCGGTGGTGCCGCAGGGGACAATGACGTCGGTGCCGTTCGCGATCTGGAACTCGATCAGCTCGCGGTATTTTTCTTCGTCGACCCGCCCCTGGGCGTCGAAGGGGGTGACGATGGCAACCATGGATCCCTTGAACATGAGTTTCCTCCTCCAGAGAGAAATGTTCGATGAGGTCTTCAACCGGCAAATGGCGCCGATGAAAAGGCCGGATCTCCCGGCGAAACAAGGCGTATTCCTAACACAAGCCGGGGCGCTTGTCAAAATGCGCCGGGCTCAGCGGCCGGCTTCCGGGGTCGCCGCGACGGTGTTGGAAAGAGGGCCTTCCACCTCGACCCCGGACACCTTGAGCACGCTGCGCAGCGCGTATTCGTAGGTGGTCCCGTTCTCCAGCCCGAAGTCCTCGTAAGGGGACTTTTTCACCGGCGTGTGGTTGACCGGCAGGGACGGGAAGGGGGATCCGGGGCGGCGCCGATAAACGTTGTAGCCCTCCAACTCGCCCGCCGGGCCTCCGGCCGGCAAGGGTTGCCACTGTAGCCGCGCCATCTGGTCGTGGGCGGTGGCCTGCAGCGCCATCGGCGCGGACGGTGGCGGGAAGTACTGGCGTTTGACCACCGCGGGCAGGCCGGCCGCGCCCTTGCGGTTGACCGGCACTACCCGGTACTGATAACCGAAACCGGCCTCCAGGCCGCTGTCCCAGAGCTCGAAACGGTCGCCGCTGCGGCGGACGCCGCGCAGGTAGTCGAGATCGATGCTCTGCAGCAGCACCGAGGTGTCGCGGCACTCGGGACAGTCCTGAGCAGGATCGTACTTCATCTTGTAGATCTGGAAGCCCTGCAGGTCGGTGAGCGGCGAGCCGTCCTGATTTCGGGTCGGCAGGCCGAAACTGAGCAGAAAACGCTTTCCCTGCTGCTGGACGATCAGGTTCTGCGGTGCTGCCGGCAGCGCCTGCAACAGCGGCCGCACCGGCCCCTTCTTGCCGCAGGCGGCGAGGAGCAGAAGGAACAGGGGCAGAATGAGGAGCTTTCGAAGGTTCATGAATTTCACATGCATCCCGGGAAAGGGAAACCAAAAACCGTCTCACACTCGTTCGCTGCGCTCACTAGAGAGCACAGAGGGCACTGAGAAAATCCGTGGCCAGGTATAGGCCTTTCTCTGTGCTCTCCGTGAGCTCAAGCGACCCACGGGAGCGGGTGAGAGGCGTCTGTCAGTTTTTGCTCTTGCGCTCCGCGCGCGCCCGCGCCAGCTCCCGCTCCACCGCCTCGCGGGCGGTGCCGCCGGTGGCGCGGCGAGCGTTGACGGAGGCTTCGAGGGTGACGTATTCGTAGATGTCGGCTTCGATCAGCGGCGAGAAGCGCCGGAACTCTTCCAGAGTCAGCTCGGGGATGTCCTTGCCCTGCTCGACGCAGTAGCGCACCGTCTTGCCCACCACCTCGTGGGCCTGGCGGAAGGGGAGCCCCTTGCGCACGCAGTAGTCGGCGACGTCGGTGGCGGTGGAGAAGCCGCGCGCCGCGGCGACGCGCATCTCGGCGGCGCGCACCGTCATCTGCGCGATCATGTCGGCGAAGACCTTGAGGCTCCCCTTGACCGTGTCGATGGAGTCGAAGAGGGGCTCCTTGTCCTCCTGCATGTCCTTGTTGTAGGCGAGCGGCAGCGACTTCATCAGGGTCAGCAGCGCGATCAGGTTGCCGTAGACCCGGCCGGTCTTGCCGCGCACCAGCTCCGGCACGTCGGGGTTCTTCTTCTGCGGCATGATCGAGCTGCCGGTGCAGAAGGCGTCGGAGAGGTCGATGAACTGGAAGTCGGCGGAGGACCAGAGGATCAGCTCCTCGGCCAGGCGCGAGAGGTGCATCATGATCAGCGCGGAGGCGGCGCAGAACTCGACGGCGAAGTCGCGGTCGGAGACCGAGTCAAGGGAGTTGCGGGTGACGCCGTCGAAACCGAGCTGTTCGGCGACGAACTCGCGGTCGATGGGGAAGGTGGTCCCGGCCAGCGCCCCGGCGCCCAGCGGCAGGACGTTGAGGCGCTTCTTCACGTCGGCGAGGCGCCCGGCGTCGCGGCGCAGCATCTCGTAGTAGGCGAGCATGTGGTGGGCGAAGAGAATCGGCTGGGCGGTCTGCAGGTGGGTGTAGCCGGGCATGATCACCCCGAGGTTCCCCTCCGCCTGGGCCAGTAGCGCCTCCTGCAGCTTCTCGAGGTAGGCCATGATCTCGGCCAGCTCGTCGCGCAGATAGAGTCGCACGTCGAGGGCGACCTGGTCGTTGCGGGAGCGGGCGGTGTGCAGCTTGCCGCCGACCGCGCCGATGCGTTCGATGAGGCGCGCCTCGATGTTCATGTGGATGTCTTCGAGGCTGACCTTGAACACGAAGTTGCCGGCCTCGATGTCGGCGAGGATCGACTCCAGCCCGGCGACGATCTGGCCGGCTTCCGCCTCGGCGATGATCCCCTGCCTGGCCAGCATCCGGCAGTGGGCGATGGAGCCCTGAATGTCGTAGCGGTACATGCGCTTGTCGAAGTCGATGGAGGCGGTGAACTCCTCGACGAACTTGTCGGTCGGCTGGGAAAAACGGCCGCCCCAGAGTTTGCTGCTCATGGTGGTCTCCCTGGATTAAATGGGCCAGCGCCCCTGTCCCCGGATCTAATCGGGTTCGGGCAGGGGGGGATTGCTGCGGAACTGGTCGTCGGCAATCCGCTCCCAGCCGGTCGGCCCGGGCCGGTAGATGCCATGAATCTTCAACGGGAAGCGGGTGGTGCGCGGATCGAGTTCGTGAAACAGCGGCAGGTTGAAGTAGTACAGCCGGGTCTGATCGCCGAAGCGCAGCCGGCAGACCGGCAGGCTGGAGAAGTCGTCGCTGGTGAACTCGCTGTTGTGCACCGCGCCGATCTTGTGGCTCTTGTGGAGGATCACCGAGGAATAGCCGTAGGTGTAGTCGGTCCCGGTGCCGAGGCCGCTGGTTTCGTCGGAGACGTTGCAGAAGACCGTCACCGTGTCGCGCACCCCGGGGGTGTAGGCCAGGTACTCGCCGTAGAAACCGTTGACCACGTCGCGAAACGCCTTGTGCTCCGGCTTGGGGTTGCATTCGAGGACGGCCAGCAGGTCGAGGCGCTGACGGGTGCGAAAAAAGAGGTCGTTGGCCTTGTCGATGATGGCGCTGATGTTCGACTGGTAGAGATCGCGGTAGACGTAGTCGAGACAGATCAGGGCCATGAAGTTGAAGCCGACCGGCAGGCAGCGAAACAGCGGGAAGACCTTCCCTCGGTAGAGGTCGTGGTAGGGGTCAAGGGTCTCCTCGCGGACGAAGGGATGGCTCTTGGCCATCAGGAAGACCCGCAGGCGGCCGTCCGCCTCCTTGACCGCCGTGACCGCCAGGTTGACCGGGACGTGCTGAATGTTCCCGGCATCGAGGTCGGCCAGGACCGATTCCAGCACCTCGGCGTTGTCGGCCCGGTAGCGTTCCAGGAATTCGCGGTATTCGGCCAGGCTGACATGCTCGACGCCGAACATGGTGACGGTGTTGGGCCGGAACTGGCGGCCGATGAAGGCCAGCGCCTCGTCGACGTTGGCGGCCGGCATGGCCGCCTCGGGCAGAAGCAGAAAGTGGAGCTTTTTCAGGTTGCGCGGCCCCTCCGCCACCAGCTCGAGGATCGAGCGGACCTGCTCCCATTTGACGGCGGGGTCGGTCAGCTTGCAGGCGAAGTTGCGCAGCCCCAGATGGTTGGGGATCTGGCAGAGCAGGCAGTGCTGATGGTGGCCGAGCGTGAACTGCAGGTTCAGCTCTTTTTCGACGATGGTGAACATCAGGTCCCGTTCTCTTCGCGCAGGCCGGGGATTTCCGCTTCCGGCTCTTCGGGACGGGCGGTCTCCCCCCAGGGGAGGCCGGGAAAAACCAGGGACAGGATGTGCCGGCACCCCGGCGGCAGGTCCATTTTCGGCAGCCAGTCCCGCGGCGCCCAGACGGCCTCGGTGCACTCCTCACCGTTGGGAACGACGATGTTCGATTGGGGCGTGCAACGGTAATAGAGGATGACGAAATGATCGTTCCTGATGCCGACGCCGAGATGTTCGAAGACGTCGATCAGGCCTTCGACATGGATCTCCAGACCGACTTCCTCGCGGACCTCCCGGTGGAGGGCGGCCAGGATCGATTCCCCGTGGTCGATTTTGCCGCCGGGCATGACCCACCGGCTGCAGAAGGGCTCGATGCAGCGCCGGGTCAGCAGCACCCGCTCGCGATCATCGATGACGCAGGCGACCACCGAGGTTTTTATGGCCTGTTTGCGAAAATCCATCGGCTCTACCAGGAACGGTCTTTTTGCCCGGTCTCGGCGTCGGGCTGCACAGGAGCCGTGCTCGACGTAGCGCTGCTACGCCTGCGCTGCTCCTGCTTGCCCTCCTTGACCTCGGACAAAAATCCTCGTTCCGGAAAGGGGCTCCCTTGCCAATCTGGATCGCCCCATGGCTGGTACTGGCAAAGGGACTGGGGGCGAAAAGTCGCCCCCCGTCCGCTTGCCACCGTGGTTACTTCTTCGCCTGGCGCTGGATCGCGGCGATGCGCAGGCGCAGGGCGTTGAGCTTGATGAAGCCCTCGGCGTCGGCCTGGTTGTAGACCTCGTCGGCCTCGAAGGTGGCGAAATCGACGTTGAACAGGGAGTCGCTCGCCGAGTCGCGACCGACCACCCGGCAGTGCCCCTTGTAGAGCTTGACGCGCGCCTTGCCGTTGACGGTCTGCTGGCTCTCGTCGATCAGCGCCTGCAGTACCCGGCGTTCCGGGGCGAACCAGAAGCCGTTGTAGATCATGCTGGCGTAACGCGGCACCAGCGAATCGCGCAGGTGCATCACCTCGCGGTCCATGGTGATCGACTCGACGGCGCGGTGGGCCTCCTCGAGGATGGTGCCGCCGGGGGTCTCGTAGACGCCGCGGCTCTTCATGCCGACGAAGCGGTTTTCCATCAAATCGACGCGGCCGATGCCGTGCTTGCCGCCCAGTTCGTTCAGTTTGGCCAGCAGCCTGGCGGGTGACAGGCGCTCGCCGTTGACGGCGACAGCATCCCCTTTCTCGAACTCGATCTCCACGTACTCGGGCTGGTCGGGGGCGTCCTCGGGGCGTTTGGTGAGGACGTACATCTCCTCCGGCGCCTCGGCCCAGGGGTTCTCCAAAATGTCCCCCTCGAAGGAGATGTGCAGCAGGTTGCGGTCACTGCTCCAGGGGAACTTTTTGCTGGTCGGCACCGGGATCCCGTGTTTTTTCGCGTAATTCTCCAGGGCGGTGCGGCTTTTCATGTCCCACTCGCGCCAGGGGGCGATGACCTTGATCGCCGGGTCGAAGTGGTAGTAGGCGATCTCGAAGCGGACCTGGTCGTTCCCCTTGCCGGTGGCCCCGTGGGAGACGGCGTCGGCGCCCTCCTTGGCGGCGATCTCCATCTGCGCCTTGGCGATCAGCGGCCGGGCGATCGAGGTGCCGAGGAAGTAGCGCCCTTCGTAGATGGCGTTGGCGCGGAACATCGGGAAGACGAAGTCGCGCGCGAATTCCTCCTTCAAATCGACGATGTAGCTCTTGCTGGCCCCGGTCTGCTTCGCCTTTTCGGGGATGAAGTCGAGCTCCTCCCCCTGGCCGAGGTCGGCCGAGTAGGCGACGACTTCGCAGCCGTATTCCTCGACCAGCCACTTGAGAATGATCGAGGTGTCGAGTCCGCCGGAGTAGGCAAGGACGGCTTTTTTAACGGAACCTTTTCTGGACATTGCAGTTTGCTCCTTGTAATAGGCTGGTGACTCCGGCCAAGGGCAGAGGGCTAAAGGCTAAAGGTTTAACATCCCTTAGCCATTGGCCTTTCGCCCTTAGCCGGCATTTTTATAGTTTTACCACATACGTATCGGCCAGCTTGTCGTGCAGGCCCTGCTTCTGGCCGTCGAAGGCGATCATCAGGTAGCCGATGCCAAGGATCAGCATCGAGACGAACTTGCCCAGGGTTTCGCGGAAGAAGGCCCGGCCATAGCCGACCGCGCTGCCGTCGCAGCGGATGACCTTGACCCGCAGCGCCATTTTCCCGGGGGTCTGGCCGCAGTAGCCGGTGAAACCGACGTAGTAGACGACGCCGAGCACCGGGCCGAAGGACCAGGCGATGAGCATGCCGAGGGCGCGGGCGGCATCGCCGCGGTCGCCGGTCAACATCAACGCCGCGGCGATCAGGGCACTGCCGAAGACCACCTGCAGGACGCCGACCAGGGTCGAGTCGACCAGGGCGGCCACCAGCCGAATCCAGAAACCGGCCTTGGGCAGGGCCGCCGCCCGGGCCGGATCAGCTACCGGGGTGGTGGAATCCGCAGTCCGTACCGCGGTCATCGGCGGTGCCGGCAGCAGGCCGGAGGCCGGTTCGGAATCGAAGCTCGGTTCGGCCGCCCACGGGAACTGCTCGCGACAGCGCGGGCAGGTCACGCGCACCGTCACCACCGGGCGACGTTCCGCCGGGAGTTCGCGGCTGTAGCCGCAATGGGGACAGGTCAGGGTCATCTCTTGATTCCGGAGAACGGAAGACGGAGGACGGCGCAGATCTTTTCTGTCTTCCGCCTTCTGTCATCTGTGGTCGGGGTCAGCCCATCAGGGCGGCCATGATGGCCTTCTGCACGTGCAACCGGTTCTCGGCCTCGTCGAAGACCACCGAATGCGGGCCTTCAATGACCTCGTCGCTGATTTCCTCGCCGCGGTGGGCGGGAAGGCAGTGCAGGACGACGCAGTCGGACGCCGCGGCGCCAACGATCTCGCTGTCGATCTGGAAGCCGGCGAAAGCTTTCTCACGCTCCCGCTGCTCGGCCTCCTGGCCCATGCTCGCCCAGACGTCGGTGTTGAGCACGTCGGCGCCGCGGGCCGCTTCCCGCGGGTCGTGGCTGTAGGAGATCCGCGCTCCGGCCGCCCGCGCCCGCTCCCTGACCCCGGAGTCGGGCGCGTAGCCTTTGGGGGTGGCAATCTGCAGTTTGAAGCCGAAGACCGTCGCGGCATTGATCCAGCTGTTGGCCATGTTGTTGCCGTCGCCGATCCAGCCGTAGGTCAGGTCGCGGTAGCTCCCCTTGTGTTCGCTGACCGTGAACAGGTCGGCCATCACCTGGCAGGGATGGTACAGGTCGGTCAGGCCGTTGATGACCGGCACGTCGGACCAGTGGGCCAGCTCTTCCACCGCGGCCTGGGAGAAGGTGCGGATCATGATGCCGTCGCAATAGCGGGCCATGACCCGGGCGGTGTCCTTGACCGGTTCGCCGCGCCCTAACTGGGTCGTCCCCGAGTGGAGGAAGAGGGCATGGCCGCCGAGCTGGAACATGCCGACCTCGAAGGAGACCCGGGTGCGGGTGGAGCTCTTCTCGAAGATCATGGCGAGGGTCTTGCCCTCGAGCAGCCGGTGCGGTTCGCCGCGCTTCTGCCGGGACTTGAGGTCGCGGGCCAGGGCGAAGATCTGCTCCAGCTGGTCCAGCCGCCAGTCGGCCAGGCTGAGGAAGTCCTTGTTCATGACGCGCTCCTGAAAAGTTGAATCGAAAAAATCAAGTCCACCTCAGATCCCCTGGAAGATTCCGTCCAGGATGCCGATCATCTCGTCGATCTCCGCTGCCGTCACCGTCAGCGGCGGGACGAAGCGCAGCACCTTGTCCTGGGTGACGTTGAGCAGCACACCGCGGGCATGCCCCTGCTTGACGATCTCGCCGCCGGGGATGGACAGCCCCATGCCGACCATCAGGCCGATGCCGCGCACCTCGGTCACGAAGGGGTAGCGCCCTTTCAGCCGGTTCAGCTCCGCCATAAGGTAGGACCCCATGCGCTCGGCGTTGTCCAGCAGCCCCTCGTCGAGCAGTGCGTGCACCGCGGCCAGAGCCGCAGCGGTCATCAGCGGATTGCCGCCGAAGGTGGAGCCGTGGGTGCCGGGCGAGAAGGCCGCAGCGATCTCGGCCCTGGCCAGCATGGTGCCGATCGGGGCGCCGCCGGCGAGCGCCTTGGCGAGGGTCATGATGTCCGGGGCCACCCCGAAGTGCTCGTGGGCGAAGAGCTTGCCGGTACGCCCCAGCCCGGTCTGGACCTCGTCGAAGATCAACAGCAGTCCCCGCTCGTCGCAGAGCTCGCGGACCGCCCGGAAATAGTCGCTTGATGGGACCTTGACCCCGCCTTCGCCCTGGATCGGCTCGAGCAGGATCGCGCAGGTGGCCGGGGTGACGGCCGCGCGCAGCGCCGCGATGTCGCTGAAGGGGACATGCTTGAAGCCGTGCAGCAGCGGGTCGAAGAAGCGCTGCACCTTCTCCTGGCCGGTGGCCGAAACCGTCGCCATGGTCCGGCCGTGGAACGATTCGGCGGCGGTGATGATCTCGAAGCAGTTCTCACCGCGGGTTTCCCGGCTGTACTTGCGGGCCAGCTTGATCGCCGCCTCGTTGGCCTCCGCCCCGGAGTTGCAGAAGAAGGCCTGGTCGGCGAAGCAGTGGCCGCAGAGCAGTTCGGCCAGCTCGATCTGCTGCGGGATGTGGTAGTAGTTGGAGCAGTGGATCAGGGCCGCCGCCTGCTCCTGGATGGCCTGGACCACCTTGGGATGGCAGTGGCCGAGGTTGTTCACCGCCACCCCGGCCAGGAAGTCGAGGTACATCTTGCCGTCGGCGTCCCACAGCCGGCACCCCTGTCCCTTGACCGGGACGATGGGGTAGCGGCCGTAGGTCTTCATGATGACCCGGTCGGCCCGGGCGATCCATTCAGCGGAAGTACTCATTGGTCGAACCTCGCGATGGCGGTACCGATTCCGGTGTCGGTGAAAATCTCCAGCAGGCAGGCATGTTCCATGCGGCCGTCGATGATATGGGTCTTCTTCACCCCCTCCTCGGCGGCGTCGACGCAGCAGTTGACCTTGGGGATCATGCCGCCGGTAATGGTGCCGTCGTTGATCAGGTGGGGGACCCGGGCGGTGTCGATGGTCGAGATCAGCCGGCCGTCCTTCCCCTTGACCCCCTCGACGTCGGTCAGCAGGATCAGCTTTTCAGCCTTGAGCGCCCCGGCCACGCGCCCGGCGACCAGGTCGGCGTTGATGTTGTAGGTCTCGCCGTTCAGGCCGACGCCGATCGGTGCGATGACCGGGATGAAGTTGCTCTTCTCCAGGGCGCCAATGATCTCGGGGTGGACGATCTCCACCTCGCCGACCATGCCGATGTCGATGATCTCCGGGGTCAGGGTCTCCGGGTTGATTCGTTGCATCTCCATTTTCCGCGCGACGATCAGGTTGCCGTCCTTGCCGGAGAGACCCACCGCCTTGCCGCCGTGACGGTTGATGTTGGCGACGATCTCCTTGTTGACCTTGCCGCCCAGCACCATCTCCACCACGTCCATGGTCGCCCGGTCGGTGACCCGCATCCCCTGCACGAACTCGCTGACGATCCCCATCGACTTGAGAACCTGGCCGATCTGCGGGCCGCCGCCGTGGACCACCACCGGGTTGAGGCCGATGTACTTCATGAGGATGATGTCCTGGGCAAAGGATTCCTTGAGGCGCTCCTCGACCATGGCGTTGCCGCCGTACTTGATGACGATGGTGGCGCCGGAGAAGCGCTTGATCCAAGGGAGTGCCTCGAGCAGGACCCGGGCCTTGTTGATGACGTCTTGCATAACACCTCGGCGAAGGGCAAAAGGCTAAATTACTCGGCGAAGGGCAAAGGGCTAAAGGCTAAGGGGGTTGCTTTTAACCCTTGGCCCTTTGCCCTTCGCCTTTAGCCGATAGCCTAAAGAATATACCGCGACAGATCCTCGTCCTGGACGATTTCGGCCAGCCGCGCCCGGACGTAGCCGGCATCGATCACGATCCGCTTCTCCTGCCGTTCGGGGGCGTCGAAGGAGAGATCCTCCAGCAGCTTCTCCAGGATCGTATGCAGGCGCCTGGCGCCGATGTTCTCGGTGCGGTCGTTGACCGTCGCCGCGGTGCGGGCCAGTTCATGGATGCCGTCCTCGGTGAACTCCAGGGCCAGCTCCTCGGTGGCCAGGAGCGCCTGGTACTGGCGGATCAGGGCGTTCTTCGGCTCGGTGAGGATGCGCACGAACTCCTCTTCGCCGAGGCTTTCCAGCTCGACGCGGATCGGAAAGCGCCCCTGCAGCTCGGGGATCAGATCCGAGGGCTTGGCGACGTGGAAGGCGCCGGCGGCGATGAACAGGATGTGGTCGGTCTTCACCGGGCCGTGCTTGGTGTTGACCGTGCTCCCCTCGACGATCGGCAGAATGTCGCGCTGCACCCCCTCGCGGGAGATCTCCGGGCCCTGTCCCCCCTCGCGGCTGGCGATCTTGTCGATTTCGTCGATGAAGATGATGCCGCTCTGTTCGGTGCGTTCCCGGGCCAGGGTCTGGACCTTCTCCATGTCGACGAGCTTCTCCGCCTCGCTGGCGATCAACTGCTCTCTCGCCTCGGCCACCTTCAGCCGCCGGCGCTTGGTTTTTTTCGGAAAGAGGTTGCCGAGCATATCCTTGAAGTTGATCCCCATCTCCTCGGTCCCCTGGGGAGTGAAGACCTCCATCATCGGCATCTTCACTTCCTGGGTCTCGAGCTCGACAAAGCGTTCGTCGAGTTTGCCCTGGCGCAGCAGCTGGCGCAGCTTGTCCCGCGTCCCCGAGCCGTGTTCGGCGATGCCGGCCTCCCCCTGGGCGGCGAGCCCGGCGCTCTCCCCCGGCAGCAGGAGTTCGAGGAGCCGCTCCTCGGCGAGGTCCTCGGCCTTGACCCGCACCGCCTGGGCTTCTTCCGCCTTGACCATGATGATCGCCAGTTCGAGCAGGTCGCGGACCATGCTCTCGACGTCGCGGCCGACGTAGCCGACCTCGGTGAACTTGGAGGCCTCGACCTTGACGAAGGGGGCCTGGGCGAGCTTGGCCAGGCGCCGGGCGATCTCGGTCTTGCCGACTCCGGTGGGGCCGATCATGATGATGTTCTTCGGCGCGATTTCGTCGCGCAGCTCGTCGGGCACCTGCTGGCGCCGCCAGCGGTTGCGCAGCGCCACCGCCACGGCGCGCTTGGCCTCCTTCTGGCCGACGATGTAGCGGTCGAGCTCGGAGACGATTTCGCGGGGAGTGAAGTTGGTCACGGCAACGCCTCCACGGAAATCCGGTCGTTGGTGTAGATGCAGATGTCGGCGGCGATTCTGAGCGCCTGTTCGGCGATTTCCCGGGCCGCAAGGGTCGAATGGGCGACCAGCGCCCGGGCGGCGGCCTGGGCGTAGGGGCCGCCGGAGCCGATGGCGGCGATGCCGTCGTCGGGCTCGATGACGTCGCCGGCCCCGGAGAGGACCAGGGTGGTCGTCGCGTCCGCCACGATCAGCAGCGCCTCGAGCCGGCGCAGAACCCGGTCGGTGCGCCAGTCCTTGGCCAGGGCCACCGCCGCCCGCGCCAGGTTGCCGCGGAACTCCTGGAGCTTGGCGTCGAACTTCTCGAACAGGGTGAAGGCGTCGGCGGTGCTGCCGGCAAACCCGGCGAGAACCTTGCCGTCGTACATCCGTCGCAGCTTGCAGGCGGTATGCTTCATCACCGTGTTGCCGAGGGTCACCTGCCCGTCGCCGGCCATGGCCACCGCGGCTTCTTTGCGTACACAGACGATTGTCGTTCCCTTGAACATCCCGTTCCTTGCTGCGGTCTTTTAGACCGCGGAAAAATGCGCCCAATATATCACAAGGCCGTGGTCAACAAAAGAAAAATGCCGCAGTTCCCGGGCCGCACCAAGGGGGCGGACCAAGGAACTGCGGCGATCGGCAGCGGCCAGGGCCGCGCTCAGGAACGCGGCAGGGTCAGGATGGCCGTGGTCCCCTCGCCCGGCGTACTCTCCAGGCGGATGCTGCCGCCATGATCCTGGACGAAGAGCCGGGCATAAAAGAGGCCGAGGCCGAAGCCGCGCACCTGACCGGTATGATCGGGGTCGACCTGGTAGAACTTTTCGAAGATTTTGGGCAGTTCCTCGCGGCGGAAGCCGCACCCGGTATCTCGGATCACCAGGCGGACGCAGTCGCCATCCACCGCGCTGTCGATGCTCACCCGGCCCCCCGGCGGGGTAAACTTGATGGCGTTGTCGAGAAGGGCCTGGATGGCGAAGGCGATGCGCCGGCGGTCGAGTTGCAGGGTCGGCAGCGGGTCGTCGACGCTGCAACTGAGCACCACCCCTTTGCTTTCGGCGGCGCCATCGCGCTCGACGAGAAGCTTTTGCAGGACCTCCTTGAGGGCGACCGGTTCCCGTGCCGGCGGCCCCTCGTTGAGAATCACCTCGCTGTAGTCGAGGAGGTCCTGAATCAGGTGGCCGAGGTAGTCCGATTCCTCGAGAATCAGCTCCAGGGTGTCCCGGAAGGACGGATCGGCGGGGTTGCCGATCCCCCGGGCGAGATTCTGGATGAAAAGGGAAATCGCGGTGATCGGGGTCTTCAGCTTGTGCGAGATCAGGCCGAGGAAGTCGGACTTGAGCCGGTCCATGCGCTTGAGGTGGATCAGCTCTTCCTTGAGGACTTTCTTCTCCAGGACCTTGTCGATGGTGGTCTTGAGCTGCAGCAGGTTGATCGGCTTGTTGATGAAGTCGTCGGCGTCGGCCTTGAGCGCCCGCAGGATGATCTCCTTGTCGGCATAGCCGGTCATCACCACCACCAGCTGGTCGGGCCGGCGTTCCTTGATCTGCCTGAGCAGGTCGAGGCCGTTCATGATCGGCATCATCACGTCGGTGAGGATGACGTCGACCGTTTCCCGCTCGAGCAGCCGGAGGGCTTCCGCGCCGTTCTCGGCCTGCAGGATGCGATAGCCTTTGAGGATCTTGGCGCACAGGTCGCGGATGACGCTTTCGTCGTCGACGACGAGGATGCTGCGTCCGTCGAGGCGTTGCTGCAGCTGGGATTCTTCGGCAAGGTTAAGGCGCACGTCGGATTTCCCCGGGTGACGGTTACTTGAGGGGCGGGGTGAACAGGGCCAGCAGCTCCACCGGCGCATCGCCGCTGTTCTTCAGGCCGTGGGTTATCCCGCTGGGGGCGACGCAGCAACTGCCGGCGGCGACCGGGATGCGCTCTTCGCCCATGGTGCAGATCGCCTCGCCGCTCAAGATGTAGAAGGTTTCGGTTTGGCCGTCATGGGTATGGGGCAGGATCTCCCCCCCGGCTCGATCCGACCGCGGTGGACTGAAAGGGCCGGATTGAGGGCGGCGGTCACCACATCACGCAAAAAGAAGCGCTCGTGCTTGGGATGCGGGTATTCTTCCTGCTCGGCGGTGCGGACAACGGTTCCTGCGGTCATGCTGAGGTCTCCCCTTCGGTGTTGAGGTTGCTCTCCGAGCCCGGGATCGGGGTGGCGACGCGGCGCTCAGCCGAGCAGTTCGGCCAGCAGCTGCGGCGCCCGGGCGAGGGCCGCGTCGAGCTGGCTCGGATCGTTGCCGCCGGCCTGGGCCAGGTCGGGCCGACCGCCGCCGCGACCGCCGACTGTTTCGGCCAGCGGCTTGATCAGCGCTCCGGCCTGGACCCGGGCGGTCAGGTCCCTGGTCACCGCCACCAGCAGGCTGGCCTTGTCGCCCTCTTTGGCGCCGAGGGCGATCACCCCGGAGCCGAGCCGTTCCCGCAGCTGGTCGGCCAGCTCGCGCAGCTGCCTGGCGTCGAGGCCGTCGACCCGCGCGGCGAGGAGGGGGACGCCGGCCACCGCCACCGCCTGATCGAGGAGTTGCAGGGAGCGGTTGGCGTTGAGGCGCGCCTGCAGGGTCTCCACCTCCCGTTCCAGCTCCTTCTGTCGTTCGAGGAGGCGCTGAAGGCGGGGCTCGAGCTGGGCCGGTTCGCTTTTGAGCAGCCTGGCGAGGCTGTCGACGGACTCTTCCTGCTGCTGCACGGCGGCCAGCGCGCGGGCGCCGGTGAGCGCCTCGATGCGCCGCACCCCGGCGGCAATGCCGCTCTCCTGGACGATCTTGAACAGGCCGATGTCCCCGGCGGCCCGGGTGTGGGTGCCGCCGCACAGCTCCATGGAGAAGTCGCCGACCTTCACCACCCGCACCTGGTCGCCGTACTTTTCGCCGAACAGGGCGGTGGCCCCGGCGGCGATCGCCGCGTCGGCCGCCATCTCCTCGACCGTGACCCCCTGGTTCTGGCGGATGCGGGCGTTGACCCGCCGCTCCACCTCCGCGATCTCCGCGACGGAGAGGGCGGAAAAGTGGGTGAAGTCGAAGCGCAGCCGTTCGGGAGTGACCAGCGAGCCGGCCTGCTTGACGTGGTCGCCGAGGACCTCGATCAGGGCCGCCTGGAGGATGTGGGTGGCGGTATGGTTGAGGGCTGTCGCCTGGCGGGCGGCGGCGTCGACCTGCAGGTTGACGGCGTCGCCGCGATGGATCGTGCCGGAGACCACCCGGGCGGCATGGACGGTCAGCTCCGGCAGCGGTTTGCGGCTGTCGAGCACCTCCAGTTCGCCTCCCGGGGCGAGGATCCGGCCGCGGTCGCCGACCTGACCGCCCGATTCGCCGTAGAAGGGGGTTTGGGTGCAGACGACCTCGATCTCGTCGCCGCTGCCGGCCGCCTCGACCGGAACCCCGGCCTTGAGCAGGGCGGCGACCGTGCCGTCGCCGAAGGTCGTCTGGTAGCCGGTGAACTCGCTGCGGACCCCGCTCTCCAGCAGGTGACGATAGACCGCCGCGATGGCCGCATCACCGGAGCCCTTCCAGTGTTCCCGGGCTTTTTTCCGCTGCTCGTCCATGCAGGCCTCGAAACCGGCCTCGTCGAGGGCAAAGCCGTCCTTTTCGACGATGTCGGCGGTCAAATCGACCGGAAAGCCGAAGGTGTCGTAGAGCTTGAAGACGGTCTCCCCGGGGAGGATCGTCTCCCCGGCGGCGCGCAGCTTGGCGACCTCCTCCTCGAGGATGCGCAGGCCGTTGTCGAGGGTCTGGATGAAACGTTCCTCCTCGTTCTTCACCACCCGGGCGACGAACTCCTTGCGGGCGGCCTCCTCGGGGTAGGCCCCGGCCATCGACTCAAGGACGAAGACCGCGGTCTTGAACAGGACCGGCCCCTCGAAGCCGAGCATCTTGGCGTGGCGCATGGCACGGCGCATGATCCGCCGCAGCACGTAGCCGCGTCCCTCGTTGGCCGGCAGTACGCCGTCGGCGATGAGAAAGGCGGTGGCCCGGCTGTGGTCGGCGATGACCCGCATCGACACGTCGTGGTCGGGGGCGCTGCCGTAGGGCTTGCCGGAAAGCTCCTCGACGTAGGCGATGATCCCCCGCAGCAGGTCGGTGTCGTAGTTGGAGGTGACCCCCTGCATCACGGTGCAGATCCGCTCCAGGCCCATGCCGGTGTCGACCGAGGGTTTCGGCAGCGGGGTCAGGGTGCCGTCCTTGGCGCGGTCGAACTGCATGAAGACGTTGTTCCAGATCTCCATGTAGCGGTCGCAGTCGCAGCCGACGGCGCACTCGGGGCGGCCGCAGCCGACCTCGGGTCCGTTGTCCCAGAAGATCTCGGTGCACGGGCCGCAGGGGCCGGTGTCGCCCATCGACCAGAAATTGTCCTTCTCGCCGAAGCGGAAGATGCGCTCTTTGGGCACTCCTTCCTGTCTCGTGCCAGATGGCGGCCGCCTCGTCGTCGTCGTTATAGACGGTGACGTAGAGGCGGCTCTTGTCGAGCTGCAGATCGACGGTGAGAAACTCCCAGGCGAAGGCAATTGCCTCCTTCTTGAAGTAGTCGCCGAAGGAGAAGTTGCCGAGCATCTCGAAGAAGGTGTGGTGGCGGGCGGTTCGACCGACGTTTTCCAGGTCGTTATGCTTGCCGCCGGCGCGCACGCATTTCTGCGACGAGGCGGCCCGCACGTAGCCGCGCTTTTCATTGCCGAGGAAACAGTCCTTGAACTGGTTCATGCCGGCGTTGGTGAAGAGCAGCGTCGGATCGTTGTGGGGGATCAGCGACGACGACGCGACCACGGTGTGGCCGCGTTCGGCGAAGAAGCGTAAAAAACGGCTGCGGAGTTCGTTCCCGGTGATCATGACGGACCTATGCTACCTCTCTCGGTTCTGTTTCAAGACGCTCAGCACCAGGGCGAGGGGAAAGCCCCGGCGCAGAAAAAATCCAGTCACCCGGCGCCGTTGCCGGTCGTCGGCGGCAGCCCAGGAAAAGTCGGGATAGCGCCGCTCCAGAAGGGCGGCGAGCAGGTTCTCGTCGGCGCCGTCGCCGCCGGCCTCGGCAATGGCGGCGTCGGCCTCCTCCGCGGCGATCCCGTGGCGCAGCAGGTCCTGTCTGAGCCGGGTGCCGACCGCGCGGCCGCCGGCCACCAGGCTGCGCGCCCGCAGCCTGGCGTAGCGGGCGTCGTCGAGATAGCCGAGCTCGGTGCAGCGCTGCACGGCGGCGGCGATCGCCGCTTCGGCGAAACCGCGGCGGCGCAGCCGCTCCCGCAGATCGGCGCTGCTGCGCTCGCAGCGGGCGAGGAGCCGCAGGGCGGTGCTGAAGGGGTCAGAAGCGCTCAATTTCCGGCTTGTCGTCACTCTTTCCGGTTTCCGCCTCCGTCTGCTGCTCCTTATCGAAATCATCCCAGGAGAGGTCGGAGGCTGAGGAGATTCCCGACACCTTGAGCTTGAAGTCGTCCGGGTTGGAGCATTGGCGCAGCGCCTCGTCGAAGGTGATCAGCTTCCTCTGCAACAGGCCCATCAGCGACTGGTCGAAGGTCTGCATGCCGTAGGAGACGTACCCCTGGGCGATGGCGTCGCGCAGCAGCCGGGTCTTCTCCTTGTCGTCGATCAGTTCGCGCACCCGCGCGCTGGAAACCATGACCTCGACCGCGGCGACCCGCCCCTTGCCGTCGGCCCGGGGCACCAGGCGCTGGGAGACCACCCCCTTGAGGATCGCCGCGAGCTGCAGGCGGACCTGGCGCTGCTGGTAGGGGGGGAAGACCGAGATGATGCGGTTGATGGTCTCCGGCGCGTCGACGGTGTGCAGCGTCGAGAGGACCAGGTGGCCGGTCTCGGCGGCGGTGATCGCCGTCTCGATGGTCTCGTAGTCGCGCATCTCGCCGACCAGGATGACGTCGGGGTCCTGGCGCAGGGCGCTCTTCAGGGCGACGTCGAAGCCCTCGGTGTCGAAGCCGACCTCGCGCTGGTTGATGATGCTCTTCTTGTCGCGATGCAGGTACTCGATCGGGTCCTCGATGGTGACGATGTGGGCGGTGCGATGGAGGTTGATGTAGTCGATCATCGCCGCCAGGGTGGTCGATTTTCCCGAACCGGTGGCGCCGGTGACGAGGATCAGGCCGCGCGGCTCCATGACGATCTTCTTCAGTACCGGCGGCAGTTGCAGGTCGTCGAGGGACTTGATGTCGAAGGGGATGGCGCGGAAGACCATCGACACCGAGCCGCGCTGGGCGAAGACGTTGACGCGAAAACGTCCCAGACCGGGGACGCCGTAGGAGAGATCGGCCTCGTGGACCTTCTCGAAGCGTTCCCGCTGCTGCTCGTTCATGATGTCGAGAGCCATCTGCCGGGTCTGGTCCGGGCCGATGCGCGGCGCCTTGGGCAGCGGGCGCAGAGCCCCGTCGATGCGGTAGATGGGCGGCAGGCCGGCCTTGAGGTGGACGTCCGAGGCGCGGGCCTTGAGTGCCAGGCCGAGGATGTCGTTGAGTTGCATGGATCAGTCTTCCTTGGCCGCGGCCGGGTACAGTCCGAAATGCTCGACGACGCGGGCCTCGATGGCGGCGGCGGTCTCCGGGTGCTCGGTGAGGAACTGCTTGGCGTTCTCCCGGCCCTGGCCGATGCGCTCGCCGGCGAAGGAATACCAGGCGCCGCTCTTCTCGACGATGCCGGTGTCGGCGCCGAGGTCGACGATGTCGCCGACGCGGGAGATGCCGGCACCGTACATGATGTCGAACTCGGCCTCCTTGAAGGGGGGCGCGACCTTGTTCTTCACCACCTTGACCCGGGTGCGGTTGCCGATCACGTCCTGCCCCTGCTTGAGGGCGGCGATGCGGCGGATATCCATGCGCAGGGAGGCGTAGAACTTGAGGGCGTTGCCGCCGGTGGTGGTCTCCGGGTTGCCGAACATCACCCCGATCTTCATCCGGATCTGGTTGATGAAGATCACGCAGCAGTTGGACTTGCTGATGGTGGCGGTGAGCTTGCGCAGCGCCTGGGACATCAGCCGCGCCTGCAGGCCCATGTGCGAGTCGCCCATCTCCCCCTCGATCTCGGCCCGGGGGACCAGCGCCGCCACCGAGTCGACCACCAGCACGTCGATGGCGCCGCTGCGCACCAGCACCTCGGTGATCTCCAGGGCCTGCTCGCCGGTGTCGGGTTGGGAGACCAGCAGGTCGTCGGTCTTCACCCCGAGCTTGCGGGCGTAGCCGATATCGAGGGCGTGCTCGGCATCGACGAAGGCGGAAATGCCGCCGTGCTTCTGCGCCTCGGCGATGATGTGCAGGGCGAGGGTGGTCTTGCCGGAGGATTCGGGACCGAAGATCTCGATGATGCGGCCGCGGGGGACGCCGCCGACGCCGAGGGCGATATCGAGCGCCAGCGAGCCGGTGGAAATGGTTTCCACGTTGGGGATCACGGCATCGGTGCCGAGACGCATGATGCTCCCCTTGCCGAACTGCTTTTCGATCTGGCCCAGCGCCAGCTCGATGGCGCGGTCGCGATTATTTTCAGCCATCTGTTCCTCCTCGGGGGTTGATGGTTGCAGGTTACGGGGTTTCGGCGCCGGCGGACGAATCACCAAGGATCACGCTGTGCCGGGGCAGATGCAGCGCCCCGCCGGGCTTAAGCCGGCTTTCGTAGAGAACCAGGCGCTCAACCGGCAGCCGGCCGCACGCCAGATCCTGGAACCGGGCCAGTACGGGGGCGGCGGCCAGTCCCCGCCCCCGGTAGCGGCCGAGGGTCAGATGAGGGGTAAAGGGGCGCTGCTCGCGGGGAATGCCCGCTTCCGGGAGCCGCTGTTCGAAGGCGTCATGGAGGGCCGCCAACTCCCCCCGGTCGCGGACTCCCAGCCAGAAAACCCGGGCTCGGTCCGCTGCGGGGAAGGCGCCGAGGCCGGTCAGGTCAACGGCGAAAGGGACGTGCAGGCGCCCTATCGATAGCATGATTTCGCCTATTTTTTCAAGCGATTCTTCGTCGATGTCGCCGAAAAAGCGCAACGTCAGATGCAGCGTTTCGGGGTTGCTCCAGCGGACCGCGGGCAGCTCGGCGCGCAGGGTCCGATGCAGTTGCCGCAGGCGGTCGCGCAGCGGCTCCGGCAGGGGGACGGCGAGAAAGGCGCGGATCACCCCTCTGCTCCCGGGGACGGGGCGCCGGCAGCCGGGGATTCATCATGGACCGCCGGCAGCAGCAGGTGGAAGGCGCTCCCCCCCCGGTTGCCGGCGGTGCCGGGGCTCTCCACCCAGACCATGCCGCCGTGGGCTTCGATGACGCCCTTGACCAGCGCCAGGCCGAGGCCCACCCCCTTGCCGCCGAAGCGGCTGGTGGAGGTGAAATGGCCGGCGACCTCCCCGACTTCGTAGAACTTGTCGAAGATCCGCAGCTGTTCGTCGGGATCGATGCCGACCCCGGTGTCCCGGATCGAAACCTGCAGCAGCGAGCCGGGGGGCGGATTGCTGAAAAACCGTGGCGAGAAAGGCCGCAACTGCTCCTGCCGGAGCTGGATCTGCTCGCGGCTCTGCAGGGCGCCGCTGATCTCGATATGCCCGCCGGTCGGGGTGAATTTCAGGGCATTTTCCAGGAGCCGGCCGAAGGTCTTCCGGAGGTGATGGGGGTCGCCGTAAAGGTGCACCGTGTCGGGGAATTCGCCGACCGCCAGCTGCAGTTGGCGGTCGGCCAGCCGCCCCCGGAATTCCTCGCCGAGGAGCGCAAGCAGGTCGCGGGGGTTGACCGGTTCCCGGCTCAGGTAGAGATCCTGGGATTCGATCCGCGCCACCTCCAGCAGATCGCGAACCACGTCGTTGAGGCGCTGCCCCCCCTGGCGGACGGCGGACAGTGCCGCTTTCGTGTCGGCATCGAGCATCGGAGCCAGGCGTTCGGCGAGCAACTCGCTGCCGGAAAGGATGTAGGTCAGGGGGGTGCGCAGCTCGTGGGAGGCGAGGGCGAGGAACTGGCTCTTCATCCGCTCCAGATGTTCCAGCGTGCGCTTGCTTTCCGTCACGCGACCAAGGGTTCCGCGCAGTCTCTGGCGGGAAAGTTCGAGCTCGCGATTGCTCGCCTGGGTGAGCCGATTCTGCCACTGCAGGGCTTCCAAGAGATTGGCCCCCTGGACGGCGGTGCCGAGCTGGCGGCCGATCGCCTGCAAGAGGTTGACCTGATCGCGGCCGTAGAGAAGCGTCTTCTCCGTGAACAGGAAGAAGACGCCGACGGTCTGGTCGTTGACGGCGAGGGGGACGGCCTGGAAGGAGCGCCAGCCGGCCTTGCGCACCACCTCGAAGTGGACCCGGCGGTCGCGCTGGAGGTCGGCGGAGGCCTTGGGCAGGCCGCTGGCCATGACCCGGCCGACCACCCCGGCGTCGCTGGCGATCTCGCCGAGCAGGTCGAGAACCGGCGGCGTGAGGCCGCGGTGCGCTTCGAGGCGCAGCCGGGTTCCCGATTCGCGGGCCAGATAGATGCCGCCGCCCGCGGCGGCGAAGTTGTCCACCAGCAGCTGCAGGATCGCCGCCAGCATCCCCCGCAGATCATCACTGTTGGCGGCGCGGATGCCGATCTCGTTGAGCAGGGTCAGTTCGCGGTTGCGCTGCCGCAGTTCCTGTTCGATGCGCTTGCGTTCGCTGACGTCGCGCAGTACGCCGTGGACCACTTCCTGGTCGCCGAGCCGGCCGAGGCGGGCATGGACGGCGCCGATGAAGAGACGGCCGTCCTTGCGCCGGAAGAGGAGGTCGTCGGTTTCGCCGTAACCCTGCCGGCGGACGGTATGCACCAGGCGCAGGAAGCGGCGCCGCTGCTGGCCGGGAAAGAGGATGCCCAGCGACAGGTTGTGGATCTCGTCGGCGCTGTAGCCGAGCAGCTCCTGGGCCTGCTGGTTGAGCTCCTGGAGGGAGCCGTCCGCCGGATCGATAAAGAAGAGCGCGTCGCCGGCATGATCGAGCAGGTGCCGGTAACGACGGGTCGCCAATTCGAGCGCTGCATCGGTCCGGTCCAGGCGCCGGGTCAATTCGCCGCAGGTCGCCTGCAACCGCAGGCATCCCTCGGCGTGGCGCCGCTGCCGCCAGCCCAGAAGGCCGACCGCCGCGGCGCAGAGCAGCAGCAGAGGAGGAACCCAGGCCGGCAGGAGGAGGGCGGCTGCCGGCTGCGGCGGCGGAAAGACCAGCCCCAGTGCCCAGTGGCCCTCCCCCACCCGCAGCGGGGTGAGACTCAGCATCCGCACCGTCTCCGGGGTGGCCGCGGGCTGGGGCAGGAGCAGTCCGGCCAGGGTGGCGGGTAGCTCCGGTACCGGCTGGCGGCAGGCGCGCTGCAGCAAATCCCGCAGGGCGGCCACCTGCTGCGGAGCCGCCAGGGCGGTCGCCGGCTGGCCGTCCCATTCGGGGTTGCTGTGGAGCAGAAAGCGGCCCTCGGCATCGACGAGAAAGCCGAAATGCGCCTGGCCGGCCAGATCGGCCAGGGCGACGGCAGCGAAGCGGCGCAGGTTAACCAGGGCGCCGAACTCCCCGGCCGGGGCCGCGCCGCCGGCCAGCGGCTGGCGCAGCAGCAGCAGCGGGGCGTCCTCGCTGATCAGGCGGGGCGCGGCGGAGGGCTGGATGGGGGAATCCGGAAGCTGGATCGGGCTCCGGCCGGCGGTCAGGGCTCCGGCCGGGTATTCGGCCAACAACCGGCCTTTGGCATCCCGGAGGAAAAGGGCCTGGAGAAACTGGGCGGGGTATTCATGGAAGAGGAGTTCCAGGCCAGCGCGGGTGCCCCGGGGGAGGCCGTCGGCATCGGGCGGCTGGCCGGCGAGGTGGGCCAACCCCTCCTGCAACCGTTGCAGAGGCCAATCGAGGCGATGGGCGGCCTGGCTGATCAGCGCGACCTGCTGCCCCAGGCGGCGCTGGTCGGCCACGGCCGCATCGCGCAGGCGCAGGGCGGCAAAAAGGGCCAGGGCGACCAGGATCGTCGCCGCGGCGCAGGCCAGGAGGAATTCCCGGTGTTGCTTGAATGGGGAGTGGATCATGCTCCTTCTCCCGTTAACGGAGCGGCGTTGGCGCCGTCAGGCGGAGGACGGCGCCACCAGGTAGCGGCGCAGCCAAGTCAGGGCCATGAAGGCCGTCAGGGTGCGTACCGCCTGGCGGTCGCCGGGGAAGCAGTAGCCTTTGGCGGCGGTTTCGTCAGGGGCGGCGAGGGCGATGAAGACCGTACCCACCGGCTTCGCCGGGGTGCCTCCGTCGGGACCGGCAATGCCGGTGACGGCCAGCGCCAGGTCGCTGCCGGCGGCGCGGCGCATTCCTTCCGCCATCGCCCGGGCGCACTCGGCGCTGACCGCTCCCGGACCGGCGAGGACCTCCGCCGGGACCCCCAGCCACTCCTGCTTGGCGCGGTTGGCGTAGGTGACCGCGCCGCGCTGGAAAAAGGCCGAGGCGCCGGGGATGTCGGTGAGCAGCTTGGCGATCATGCCGCCGGTGCACGATTCGGCCAGCGCCAGCGTCAGGCCGGCATTGCTCAGCAGCCGGGCGACGTTGCCGGCCAGGGTCTCCTCTCCGGTCGCCACCAGAAACTCGTCGCAGGCCCGGCGCGCCGCAACTTCGGCCCGGTCGAGGCGGCTCTCGGCATCCTCGCCGCCGGCGCGCAGTTTGAGGTGGACTTCTGGGAATTCGACGGCGAAGGCGACCTCCACCCCTTCCGGCAGGGTGACCCCGGCGAGCAGCTCCTCGCACTTCGGCTCGGCGAGACCGAACAGCTTGAGGACCCGCAGGCGACGCGGCGCCTCCCCGGGGTGCTCCTCTTCCAGCCGGGGCAGAACCGCGTCGCGCAGCATGGCGAACATCTCCGCCGGCACCCCGGGGAGAAAATAGACTGTGCTGCTCTTTTCCCGAAGCAGAAAACCGGGAGCGCTCCCCTGGCGGTTGGGCAGCAGGAGGGACTGCTGGGGAAGCAGCGCCTGCTTTTCGTCCCGCGGGTGCATGGCGGCGCGCTGGCGGTCGAAATGGCTGCGGACCTGCGCCAGGGCCTCTTCTTGGAGCACCAGGCGACGGCTGAAGGCGCGCGCCGCCGCTCGGGCGGTGCGATCGTCCGCGGTCGGACCGAGCCCGCCGCTGACCAGCACCACCGCATGCCGGGCGCTAAGGGCCTGCAGCGCCGCGGCGATCGCCGTTTCATTGTCGCCGACGCTCAGCCGCTCCGCGACGCGGTAGCCGTGGTCGCTAAGGAGGCGGGCCATGGCCGGGGTATTGGTGTCGGCGATGTCGCCGTTGAGCAGTTCGTCGCCGATGGTGAGGATGGCCAGGGAAAGGGGCATGAAATCGGGCTCCGTTGCAAAGCGCAATGTCGGTGGAACCAGGTCAGCCGAGGCCGCAGAGGCGCAGCGTCAGACGCAGCGCGACGGCCGCGTAGATTCCCGCCATGACGTCGTCGAAGACCACCCCGACGCCGTTTTTCCAGTGCCGGTCGATCCAGGAAACCGGCGGCGGCTTGAGGATGTCGAAGAGCCGAAACCAGAGGAAACCGAGCAGCGCCGCCGGCCAGGAGAAGGGGAGAAGGGCGACGGTTGCCAGGTAGCCAACCAGTTCGTCGATGACGATACGGCCGTCGTCGGCAACGCCGAAGATCCGCCCGGCGCCCTCGGCCACCCAGCAGGAGAGGGCGAGCAGGGCGCACCAGGTGAGGACCCAGAGCGGCGCCGGCAGGCGTGCCAGCAGCCAGAAGAGCGGGATCCCGGCCAGGGTACCGAAGGTTCCCGAGGCGACCGGGGCGTAGCCGAGGCCGGCATTGCTGGCCAGAAACAGGATGAAGCGGCGCATCGCGAATCAATGTCCTGCTGAGAGTGACGGGGGACGGGTGACGGGCACGGCTAGTCTCCTCCGGCCGGTTGCGGCAGGAAGAGGCTCTCCGCGGCTCGCTCCACCACCCGGTAGACTTCGGGAAGGGGACGGCCCGCGGCGGCGGCCAGCTCCCGGCAGCTGTCGAATTCGGGGGTGACGCGCAGCAGCTCGGCACCGTCGAACAGCAGTTTCACCCGGGCCGGGCCGAGCCCGGTATCGATCGACCGCCCCTCCCGGCGCAGCTTGAGGCGCCGCTCGCGGCGCAGGCGGATGCCGCTGGCGCTGCTCTCGCGCAGGATGAGCCGGGCCAGCTCCGCCTCAGCGTGAGGCGGAGCGACCACGGTCAGGCGCAGGCCGGGGCGGTTCTTCTTCATCTGCAAGGGTGTCAGCCCGGCGTCGAGGGCGCCGGCGGCGAGCAGCTGCTCGATCAGGGCTCCCAGCCACTCGGGATTGCTGTCATCGAGGTGACTTTCCAGGACCGTCACCTCGTCGCTCTCCAAGCCGCCGCTGTCCCCCCGGCCGAGCAGCCCGCGCAGCAGGTTGGGACGGTCGGCCAGATCGCGGCTGCCGACGCCGTAGCCGATCCGCGCCAGGGTCAGCGCCGGCAGCGGCCCAAAGCGGGCGATCTCGGCGACGATCGCCGCGCCGGTCGGGGTGACCAGCTCGAAGGCGCAGTCGCCGGCGGTGACCGGGGCGCCGCGCAGCACTTCCACGGTGGCCGGGGCGGGAAGCGGGTAGCGGCCGTGGGCGGTATCGACCAGGCCGCGGCCGAGGGGAAGCGGCGCACAGACGACCTGTCGGGGGGCGAGGCGGGTCAGGCCGATGGCGGCGCCGACGATGTCGATGATCGAATCGAGGGCTCCGACCTCGTGGAAATGGACCGTTTCGAGGGTGACGCCGTGTACCCGCGCCTCGGCGTTACCGAGGCGGCGGAAGATGCGCCGCGCCAGCTCCCGCGGCTCCGGTTCAAGGGGACTCTGCGCCAGCAGTCGGTCGATGTCGGCCCAGCTGCGATGATGGTGCTGCTCCTCGCAGTGGACCAGCGCCCGGGTACCGACGATGCCGCGACGCTGTTCGCACCGCGCTTCGAGGGTCCAGCCGGGAAGGGCCAGGGATTCCAGGCCGGCGGCCAGTTCGGCCGTGTCCACACCGAGGTCGATGAGCAGGCCCAGGACCATGTCGCCCGAGACGCCCGAAAAGGGATCGAGGTAGAGGATGCTCATGGCGTCCCCTTCCCCAGGCGGTTGATGCGGGTGGCGGCAAAGGCGGCGCCGAAACCGTTGTCGATGTTGACCACGGTGACCCCGCCGGCGCAGGAGTTGAGCATGCCCAAAAGGGCGGCGATCCCGCCGAAGGAAGCGCCGTAGCCGACCGAGGTCGGCACGGCGATGACCGGAACCGCGGCCATGCCGCCGACCACCGAGGGGAGCGCCCCTTCCATGCCGGCGACGACGATGATCACCGCCGCCTGCTGCAGGGTCTGCCGGTGCGCCAGCAGGCGGTGGATGCCGGCGACGCCGACGTCGACCAGTTCCTCCACCCGATTGCCAAGCATCCGCGCGGTGATCGCCGCTTCTTTGGCGACGGGGAGATCCGAGGTGCCGGCGCAGACCACCAGCACCGTGCCGGTGCCGGCCGGCTCGATCGGCTTCTGCACCAGGCACCAGGTGCGGGCGTCGGGATCGTATTCGGCTTGGGGGAAGTCGGCCTGCAGGGCGGCGGCCTTCTCGGCGGCGAGGCGGGTGACGAGGATGTTGCCGCCGTGTTCGGCCATGCGGCCGACGATAGTCTGCAGCTGGGGGAGGCTCTTGCGTTCGCCGAGGATCACCTCGGGAGCGCCCTGGCGCAGTTCCCGGTGATGGTCGATGAGGGCCACGCCGACATCCTCGAAGGGGAGGGTGCGCAGCCGTTCCAGCCCCTCCTCCACCGCGAGCCGGCCGCTCTGGATGGCGCTCAGCAGTCTTTTCAATTCGTCCTGGTCCATATTCCACCCCGCGGGGATTTCAAGCATTTCAGCTTATCAGCTGGGGCTGGGAATGCAAAGGGCAATTCCCCCTTTTCCCTGTCGGCGAAATGCAGACAGCCCCCGCGGGATATCGCGGGGGCTGTCTGGCGTTCGTCCCGGCAGGAAGGCAGGGGTTAGGGGGCCGGCATGTGGTTGATGAAAACCTCCCGCGGCCGGCTGGTGCCGTCGGAGGGGCCGACGATCCCTTCCTGCTCCATCTTCTCGATCATCCGCGCCGCCCGGTTGTAGCCGACCCGCAGCCGGCGCTGCAGCATGGAGATCGAGGCCTGGCGGGTCTCGGCGACCAGCGCCAGCGCTTCGTCCCACTTCTCGTCCTCCCCTTCCTCGTCGTCGGCCCCGCTGCTGTCGCTGGCGGGAGGCGCGGCGAGGATCGATTTGTCGTACTCGGGCTCGCCCTGCTTCTGCAGGAAGTCGACCACCCGCTGCACCTCGAGTTCCGAGACGAAGGCGCCGTGGACGCGCTGCAGGGCGCCGGTGCCGGGAGGAAGAAAAAGCATGTCGCCCATGCCGAGCAGCGTCTCGGCGCCCATCGAGTCGAGGATGGTCCGCGAGTCGGTGCGGGAGAAAACCTTGAAGGAGATGCGGGTCGGGAAGTTGGCCTTGATCAGGCCGGTGATGACGTCGACGCTGGGGCGCTGGGTGGCGAGGATCAGGTGGATCCCGGAGGCGCGGGCCATCTGCGCCAGGCGCGCGATCGACTCCTCGATCTCGCGGCCGGCGACCATCATCAGGTCGGCCAGTTCGTCGACGATGACGACGATGTAGGGCAGGTGCCCGTGCTCCAGCACCTCGCCTTCGGCGAGCTCGATCTCCGGCAGGTCTTCCTCCTCGGGGTCGAGCGGTTCGATGACGACCTGCCCCTTCTTCTTCAGCTCCTCCTTCTCCTTCTCCTCCCGAGCCAGCTTCTTGTTGTAGCCGTCGATGTTGCGCACCCCCTTGTCGGCCATCAGCTTGTAGCGGCGTTCCATCTCGCGCACCGCCCAGGCCAGAGCCAAAGCCGCCTTCTTCGGATTGGTGACCACCGGCAGCAAAAGGTGGGGGATCCCCTCGTAGATGGAGAGCTCGAGCATCTTCGGATCGACCATGATGATCCGCACGTCCTCGGGGGTGGCGCGGTAGAGCAGCGAGAGGATCATGGTGTTGATCGACACCGACTTGCCGCTGCCGGTGGAGCCGGCGACCAGCAGGTGCGGCATCTTGGCCAGATCGGCGACCACGGTGCGGCCGAAGATGTCTTTGCCCAGCGCCATCGGCAGCCGGCCGCCGGTCTTGTGGAACTCCTCCGAGCCGAGGATGTCCTTGAGCCAGACCGTCTCCCGGTCCTTGTTGGGGATCTCGATGCCGACCACCCCGCGGCCCGGAATCGGCGCGACGATGCGGATCGAGAGGGCCTTGAGCGCCATGGTCAGATCGTCCGAAAGACCGGCGATCTTGCTCACCTTGACGCCGGGGGCCGGAGCGAACTCGTACATGGTGACCACCGGTCCGGGCTTGACCTCGACCACCTCCCCTTCGACATTGAAGTCCTTGAGCTTCTTCTCGAGAATCCGCGCCTGCATCATCAGCGAATCCCTGTCGATGGGGCGGGCGGCTTCTCCTTCGTGGTCGAGAAGCGACAGTGTCGGGGGGTGGTAGGTGCCGGACGGTTCGAGAAAAGCGAAGGCCTCCTGGGGGCTCGGTTCGTCCTTCTTTTTCTTCTTGGCCGTCGTCTTCGGCGGCGCCAGGGGCTTGGGTTCGGGCTGGACGATGCGCGGCGCCGCCTCCAGGCGCAGTCCCCGCTCCCGAGCCTTCTGTTCCCGGCGGGCCTGGCGTGTCTCCCGTCCTGCCTCCAACCGGCCCGCCAGGCGTGCCAGGAGGCCTTCCAGGAACAGGACCATGGAGAAACGGGCGACCAGCATCAGCGCGACCAGGAAGAAGACCAGCAGGAAGATGGCTGCCCCCGCCACGTTCAAATAGGCGGTCAGCGTGTCGGCCAGCAGCGTGCCGAGGGCTCCTCCAGCCTTGGCGATCGGCTGGCCGGCGATGGCCACGCGCTGCCAGCGCAGGGAGATCAGGCCGTCGAGAGAGAGCAGCAGCAGCACAAAGGCGCCGGCCTTGTAGGCGCGGACCTTGATGTCCCGGAACTTGAGCAGGCGCCAGGCAAGGAGCAGGCAGGCGCAGGGGATGAGCAGTGCCGGCAGGCCGCAGACCTGGTAGAGGAGGTCGGCGAGATGGGCGCCGACCACGCCGCCGAAGTTGCGCACCGTGTGCGGATGGAGGTTGTTATTGAAGGAGGGGTCGCCGCCGTTGTAGGAGACCAGCGCCAGCAGCAAAAAGGCGCCGACGGCCAGCCAGAATACACCGGCGATCTCCTTTTTCAGGTGCTCGCGAAAGAGAATTTTGCTGTCTGCGGTCATGAGGCTTTCCGGCTCGGTTGCGGTCGTTCGTTACCGCCGGCCATCCTCTCACATCGGAAGCAAAAATGCCAGCATGCCGAAAAACGGAGAGGTGGTGGAAGGGATAAATGCCGGCGGGGGTTTTGCGTTTTGAGTTTTGCATTAAAGGCAAGCCAAAAACCTAAAACCCAAAACGGCCTTTAAATTCACAGTTCCAGAATCACCGGCAGGATCAGCGGCCGGCGCTCGATGGTGCGGTTGAAGAAGCGGCGCAGGGTCTTGCGCACTTCGACCCGCAACTCCTCGCGGTCGGCGAGGGCCTCCAGGCTGTGCTGGGCGAGCATCTCGCGCAGCACCTGGCGGGCCTGGTCGAGATACGCCCGGCTCTCCTGTTCGGGGACGAAGCCGCGGGTCAGCAGTTCCGGTCCGTAGAGGAGGCTGCCGTCCTTCTGGTTGAGCGCCAGAAGGACCACCACCATGCCGTGGTTGGCCAGGTGGCTGCGATCGCGCAGTTCCATGGCGCCGACGTCGCCGACCCCCTTGCCGTCGACGAAGATCCGGCCGCTGGCGACGCGGGGCTCGCGGCGGCTGCCGTTCGCGGAGAGAAGCAGCGGCTCGCCGTTCTCGAGGACGATGGCGCGTTCGGCGGCGACCCCGCTCTGGCGGGCGAGGCGGGCATGGCGCACCAGGTGGCGGTATTCGCCGTGGATCGGGACGAAGAAGCGGGGCCGGACCAGGCCCAGTACCAGCTTCAGCTCTTCCTGGGCGGCGTGCCCGGAGACGTGGACCTCGCTGGTGGTTTCGTAGAAAACCTCGGCGCCGCGCCGGTAGAGATGGTTGATCAGCTCGCTGATCGCCTTTTCGTTGCCGGGGATGAACTTGGAGGAGAGAATGACCGTATCCCCCGCGTCCAGGCGGATCTGCTGGTGATCGTCGTTGGCGATGCGCACCAGGGCCGAAAGCGGCTCCCCCTGGCTGCCGGTGGTCAGGATCAGCACCTGCTGCGGCGGCAGTTCGCGCATCTGGCGCAGGTCGATGAAGGCGTCGTCCGGGATGTGCAGGTAACCGAGACGGCGGGCGATGGCGATGTTCTGTACCATGCTGCGGCCGTTGACCAGGATGCGCCGTCCGCAGGCCTGGGCGGCGTCGGCCACCTGCTGGAGGCGGTGGATGTTGGAGGAGAAGGTGGCGACCAGCACCTTGGCCGGGCATTCCGGCAGGATCCGCGCCAGGGCCTCGCCGACCGTCCGTTCGCTGAGGGTGAATCCCTCCCGTTCGACGTTGGTGGAATCGGCGAGGAGCAGCAGCACGCCCTCCTCGCCGTAGGCGGCGAGGCGCGCCAGGTCGGTGGGCTCGCCGTCGACCGGCGTCGGGTCGAGCTTGAAGTCGCCGGTATGGACGATCCTGCCGGCCGGGGTGCGGATGGCAAGTCCGGCGCCGTCGACGATGGAATGGGCGGCGCGGAAGAACTCGACCTCGAAGGGGCCGAGCGGCAGCGGCCGGCGCAGTTCCACCCGATGCAGGTCGGCGTGGCCGGCGGTGCCGTGCTCGGCCAGTTTCCCCTCGACCAGGCCGAGGGTCAGCGGCGTGCCGTAGACGGTTGGCCAGCCGAGCTGGGGGAGGAGGAAGGGGAGGGCGCCGATGTGGTCCTCGTGCCCATGGGTGAGCAGGACGGCGATGATATCCGCGCTGCGGTCGGCGATGGCGGCGATGTCGGGGAGGACCAGGTCGACGCCGAGCATCGCCGCCTCGGGAAACATCAGGCCGCAATCGACGATCAGCAGCGTGCCTTCGGCCTCGATGACCAGCATGTTCAGGCCGATCTCGCCGAGCCCGCCCAAGGGCAGGATGCGCACCGCCGTGGAGTGCAGCAGGGGCAGGAGGCGCGAAGCCGGTTCGCTGGGCGGCAGATCGTTCATGGGACCTCTCGGCAGCGGCATCAGCCGGAAACCCGGTCCGCTCCCCGGGCCAGGGCCACTTCCAGCGCCTGGCGGACCTGGTCGGTCAGGCGTCCGGCGTCGGCGCTGCGCAGGCCGGCGGTGGCGATGGGCGGAAGGATTTCGACCTGGATGCAACCAGGGTGGAGGATGCAGCTGCCCTTGGGCAGCAAACGGCCGGAATTGTGGATCGCAATCGGCACGATCGGCACCTGGGCATGCAGGGCGAGCAGAAAACCCCCTTTTTTGAAAGGGAGCAGGTGGCCGTCTTCGGAGCGGGTTCCCTCGGGAAAGACGACGACCGACGTGCCGGTGGCGATGCGCCGGGCGGCGGCGATCAGACTCTTCATCGCTTCGCGGCGCTCGCCGCGGTTGACCGGGATGTAGCCGCTGCGGCGCATCGCCAGGCCGAACAGCGGAATCCGGAAGAGCTCCGCCTTGGCCAGCCAGCGGAACTGGCCGGGAAGGCCGGCGAACAGGGCCGGGATGTCGAACTGGCTCTGATGGTTGGCCATGAAGATCACCGCTTGGCGGGCCGGCAGGTGCTCCCGGCCGAGAACCGCGAGGCGCACGCCCGTCAGCCGCAGGGAGATCCGGCCCCAAATCCGGCCGCCGTTGTGCAGGTAGTCGGCGCTGAGGAGCGAGGCCGGCAGGCCGACCAGGATGACGAGGACGGTCAGGGGGAGGAACAGGAGCCAGAAAATGATCGTCCGCAGCATCGCCGAAAACTCCTTGCGCCGGAAAGCAGACAGTCTAGGAAAGTTGCCGATGGCAGTCAAACCTTTTTCCTAAATCCCTTTACAGTATCAGGGATTTCCGCTAGACTCGGACCTTATTCCAAGCATGCCAAGGGAGGCGATCCGATGTCGGTCAACAAGGTGATTCTGGTGGGCAATCTGGGCAAGGACCCGGAGCTGCGCTACACTCCGGCCGGGGTGGCGGTGGCGACCTTTTCCCTGGCCACCAGCGAACGATTCAAGGACAAAAGCGGCGAGATGCAGGAGAAGACCGAGTGGCATAACATCGTCGCCTGGCGGCAGCTGGCCGAGATCTGCGGCAAGTACCTGCACAAGGGGAAGCAGGTCTATATCGAGGGGAAGATCCAGACCCGCAGCTATGACGACCGCGACGGCAACAAGCGTTACATGACCGAGATCGTCGCCGACCAGATGCAGATGCTCGGCCGCCTCGGTGAAGAGGGGGGCGGCCAGCCCCGGGGCGGCGAAGGACGCCGTACCGGCGCCGGAGCCTCAAATAACGCCATCCCGGGCCCCGCTGATTTTGCCGATCCGCCCTTCAATCCGGACGACGATATCCCGTTCTGAGCCCCTCAGGCGGCAGGTTGGAGATTGCGGGCTGGGGGGCTGATTGCGCTTCAGAAGGCAGAGGGGATGAGCTTCGGGTATGTTGGAAACGCGCAGACAAAGACTCCGGGAGACGCTTGGCGACAGCGACGAAGAGGTCCGCCGCGCCGCCGCCGACGCGCTGGAAAAGCTCGAGTCGGCCCTGGCGTTCGAACAGATTGCCGCGATCCTGAAAAACGGCAGCCGGGGTCAGCGGGTGCGGGCAATCTTTGCCCTGGAACAGATCAACAGCGGCCGCGTTTTCCCGCTGTTGCTGGCGGCGTTGAACAATCCGGATGCCGACCTGCGGGCCGTGGCCGTCCAGGTTCTCGGCCGCAAGCGAAACCCCAAGACCCTGCCGCAGCTGGTCAAACACCTGCGTGACCCTCATCCTGCCGTGCGCGTGTATACCGCCGAGGCTCTCGGCAGGTTCGGCGACCGGCGCCTGGTCTCGTATCTCGTGGCCCAGCTCGCCGATCCGGACGAGGAGCTGGTCAAGAGCGCTTTGCAGGCCATCGGCGCCATCGGCGCGCCGGAAGGCGAGCCCCACCTGTTGGCCCTGTTCGATGATCCCCGCGCGGCGGTCCGCCGTGAGGCGGTTCGGGCCCTCGGTCAGCTGGAGTTGTAAACCACCTACCTTTTTCACCGCAGCCAAACGGCCGGGCATTGCGCCCGGCCGTTTCTGTTGAACCGTCCCGTCCTTCCCGCCAGAACTACAGGAAAAAATCGGTCACCTCGACGCCATGCACGAAGGGGTCGACCTCGGCCACGATCCGCTTCGATTCCGCCCCGGAGAGATCGATTTCCACGGGTTCGTCGAGGAGTTCCCCCTCCCGATCGAAGAGCATCTTCAGCCGCACGTCGTCGGCACAGTGGGTGCCGACACGTACCACCAGGCCGATTTCGTTGGTTTCGAGGCGGACCAGGGTGCCGACCGGGTAGCTGCCCAGCGAGGCGATGAACTGCTCGACGAATTGCGGATGGAGAATCGTCCCGGAGAGGCCGCGCAGCAGCTTGATCGCCTTGCGGGGCGTCACCGGTTCCTGGTAGGTGCGCAGGGTGGTCATGGCGTCGTAGGAATCAGCGATGGCTGTCATGTCGGCCAGCGGCGAAACCGATTTGCCCAGCGCGTCGGTGGGGTAGCCTCTGCGATTGTAGTGCAGGTGATGACCGAGCACGATGTCGACGACCTCGGTTGAGATGCCGTCCATTCGGGCCACGATCTCCGCCCCCTTGCGCGGGTGCTGGCGAATCTGTTCGAATTCTTCCTCGTTCAGCCGGCCTGGCTTGTTGATGATGCTCAGGTCGATCTTGAGCTTGCCGAGATCGTGGAGCAGGCCGCCGAGGCCCAGGTCGCGGAGTTGTTCCCCTTCGAGCCCGCAGGCGCGGCCGATGGCCAGGGCAATCACCGAGACGTTGACCGAGTGGGTGAAGGTGTAGTTATCGTAGTCCTTGAGCATCGACAGGGCGAGCAGGGCCTGGGGCTCGGTTATGGTCAGTTGCGCCATGTCCCGGACCACCTCCCGGGCACCGTCCGCGGCGGGAATTCTTCCCAGGCGCACATCTTCAAAGATGGAATCGACCACCTCCAGCACCCGGCCGTAGACCTTCCGGGGCGTCAGGGCGTCCTCCTCCGGTTCGCTGGTCCGGGTTGCCACCGCGCGGATCCGCTCGATACCCCGGGCCCGCAGCTGCTCCTCGAAGGCGGCGCCGCGGGCGCTGCCACTGTCGAGCAGAGAGATCAGGCCGACGAGGTCCTCGGTGCTCAGCCCGCTGCTGAATTCCAGGGCGTCGAGTTCGAGCTGGACGAACAGGCGGGAGAGTTCCTGTGCGGCAGGCTGGTTGTCGGCAAAGAGCACGTTCTCCAGGAACAGGCTCCCTTCCAGGAGGCTGAGACGCAGGGTCTCCCGCTCGGCGAAGGCGGCATAGAGATGCCCCCGCAAGGTCGCGATCTGGCGCTGGACCGCCGGGTGCTGGGAAGGGTAGAGACGCAGTCCCTTGATGGCCCCGGCCAGGCCCTGTACAACCTGCTGCGACAAATCGAACTTCATTCCTGTTCTCCCCGCCGGATCAGCTTGAGGGCCTGGACGGCGGCCCGGGCCACATTGGCCGCCCGGTCCTCGGTTGCCGCCTGCAGGGGCGCCAACGCCGCCGTGGCACCGATCTCGCCCAGCGCCAGCGCCGCGGTGGCCCGCACTTCGTTATGCCGTGACCATCGCCAGAACCTGCGCTGGCCGAGGATTTTGACCAGCAGCGGCACCGCCTGGTCGGCGCCGATCTCTCCCAATGCCTTGAGTGCCTCCTTCTTGACCTCAACCCTTTTCTGCAGCGGATCGGCTTCGGCTACCAACTCGAGCAGGGTGGGGACCGCCGCCGGATTCTTCATCGCACCGAGGGAGAGAAGCGCCTGGCGGCGCAGCAACTGATCCCCGGCGGCGACGGCCTGCAGCAGGATGTCCACCGCGGCCGGTCCCCCGATTTTGGTCAGGGAACGAATCGTTTCCCGGCGCACCCGCAGATCCTTGTGCTTGAGGAGTGGCTGGAGGCTGGGCGTCGCTTCCGGGTCGCGCAGTTCGCCGAGAATCGCCACGGCGTTGCGAACCACGATCCAGCGCTCATCCTCGAGGTATTCCGTCAGCAGCGGCATGGCGGCCGGCCCCTGCCGCAGCAGGGCACGGGTCAGGATTTTGCGCACCCGGCCGTCGCTTGCGCTTGCCAGGTGGTCCATCAGCTTCGCCACCGTCGGGCGGCTCTGCAAAGCGTCCAGAATCTCGAGCACCCGCTCCTTGTCGTCCTCGTCGAGGGCCTCCTCATCCGGTCCGGATTTGCTGCACAGGATGGCAAGCAGATAATCGAGAAGTTCTTCGCTGGCCACTTGGATCAGGGCCTCGGTCGAAGCTTCCCGGCGGGCCTCACTCAGCTTGGGGGCTCTGGCGTTGCCGGCCAGGAGGGTCAGGGCATCGAGCACCAGCGGGAGGGCGCTGCCGGTCAGGTTGAGATGGATGAGCGGGGTCAATTCCTGGAGCAGGGCCTGGTAGCGCTGATCGGCGATCTCCTGCTGGAGATCCTGCAGAACCCGGGCGAGATTCCGTTCCTCGGCCCGGGCGGCTGCCGGCGATGCTTCGCCGCCGACTTCCTGGCCGAAGGGGTTCTCCTCGTCACGGCCGGGATGGGCCTGTTTTTCCGCTTCGATCTCCTGCTTGCGGGCGAAGATTTTGCTGAGGTCGACTTCGTTGACCCAGATGGTCGAGATCCGGGTGTTGGCCATGACCTCCTGGATGCCGCCGAGCTTGAGCAGCTCCCGCGGTTCCAGGGTCAGGCAGCGGGCAAAGTTGCGCAGGTCCTCACCACTGAGATCCGGCAGTAGGAGCAGGGTGTGGATGCGCCGCGCGAACAGAAATGGTGCCAGGTTGCCGAGGATCGGATTCTGCCGGGCGACCGGCTCCTCCCCGAGGAAGAACCCTTCCTTGCGAATGGTGAAGGTACAGCCGTCGCCGGTCGTCAGGAGGGGCGCAAAGTTCTCCCGACACTCCCTCACGGCCGCCAGCAGGGTCGGGTGGGACGGGGGGTAGTACTGGACCGCCTTGATCAGCTTGATCAGGCCACGCAGTGCAACCGGCAAGATTTTGGGTTGGCTCGGTTCGCTCACGCTCTCCTCCCGCCGTGGGGGAACCTGACAGGTGCGTACAAGATAGCCTTTGACCAGCGGCTTGTAAATGCCTTTCGCCCCGGTCGCCGTCCCGGTCCCGATCACCTCTTTTCGGCCGGGGCGTCGTTCACGCTGCAGAAACCGCGATCGTGATTGCCGTGGTCGGAGGTCTGATACATCCCCTCGAGGATTTTGTCGAAGTGGACGCAAACCATCTTGCGTTTGATCTTCAGGGTCGGCGTCACCTCGCCTTCGTCGGCGGAGAAGTCGCGGGAGAGGAGGGTAAAGCGTTTGACCCGATTAAAGGGTGGCAGCTCGGCCTGCAGGCGGTCGATGCGCCGGCGAATCAGGTCGAGGATGCGCGGGTGACTGACCAGGTCGCAGTGGTTGAGATAGTCGATCTCTTTGTAGCGGGCGTATTTTTCCAGGTTGTCGAAGTTGGGAACCAAAAGGGCGGTCAGGAAGGGTTTGCCGTCGCCGTAGATCATGGCGTTGGCCAGGAATTTGTCGCTCTTGAAGCGGTTTTCGAGATTCTGCGGCGCAATGTTCTCGCCGCCGGCGGTAACGATGAGGTCCTTCTTCCGGTCGGTTATGGTCAGAAAACCGTCGGCGGTAAGTTCGCCGACGTCGCCGGTATGGAACCAGCCGTCGCTGAACGCTTCCCGGTTCAGATCGTCCCGGTTCCAGTAGCCCTGGAAAACTCCTGGCCCTCTCGCCAGGATTTCGCCGTCCGCGGCGATCCGCAGTTCGATCCCCGGCAGGGGTCGGCCGACGCTTCCCAGGCGCATCTGCCCGGGGCTGTTGACGGTGATGCCGCCCGCTGTTTCGGTCAGCCCGTAGCCCTCGAAGATCGGCAGGTCGGCGGCGAGGAAGAATTCGGCGATATTGCGGCCCAGGGGGGCGCCGCCGGAGATGAAGAAGCGCAGGCGCCCCCCCACATGGGCCCGCAGCTTGCTGAACACCGCCTTGCGCGCCAGCGCCATGCCGGCAGCGAGGAAGGACCCTGCCGGCTCCCCGGCCAACTGCCGGGTGGTGAAGGCCCGGCCGATCTTCACGGCGCCGAAGAAGAGCTGCTTTTTCAGCCAGGGGCCGCTCAGGACCCGTTCCATGATCCGGGCGAACATCTTTTCGTACAGGCGCGGGACGCTAATGACCACCGTCGGTTTGATCTCGGTGAGGTTTAGCGGCACCGTATCGATACTTTCGGCATAGGCAATGACGGCACCCTGGTGGAGCATCAGGTAGTAGCCGTCGACCCGTTCGAAGACATGGGAAAGGGGCAGAAACGAGAGGCTGACGTCTTCGTTGCCGATGGGGAACAGGGTGACTGCGGCGCGGACGTTGGAGAGGATGTTTTCATGGGTGAGGATCGCGCCCTTGGGCAGCCCGGTCGTCCCCGAGGTGTAGACGAGGGTCGCGATGTCTCCCGGGCCGATTTGGCCGCGACGTTCTTCCAGGTCCGTGGCCGCCACCACAGTGCCCCGGGCGAGAAAATCCTCCAGCGGAAGGACCTTGGGATGGGCGAGATGGCCTTCCAGCAGGACGACCTGCTCCAACGCAGGGAGCGCGTCGATGTGGTTTTCGATTCCGGCCGCGAGCAGCGGGGACTGCAGGAAGAGCACCCGGCTTCCGGAGTCGACGAGGATGTGTTCGAGGGCTTCCATCCCCTCGGTATGGTAGACCGGTATGCTGATCCCGCCGGCACCCAGGGTGCCGAGGTCGGCGTAGACCCACTCGGGACAGTTTCGGGCCATGATCGCCACCCGATCGCCGGGGTTGATGCCCAAGGCCAGCAGGCTGCGGCCATAAAGTTCGATCTGCTCGCCCATGGCCTGCCAGCTGATATCGGCGTAGCCCCTCTCGCCCTTGCGCCGCAGGGCGGTCTTCTCCGGGTGTTGCCGAAGCCGGTCCCTGATCATCGTCGGAATGGTCTGCAGCATGGTCACCTGCCTTCTGCCGTCTGGGGGGCGGCGCCCTGAAACCGGTTGACAATCGGCCCGCGGTGTTGAAACCTTGGTCGGACATTCCTTATGGCGTCGCAAAAAGTGCGCCCTACGGCGTTACGGTGGTTTTTCAGGACCTCGACCTGCCTGATGTAGGCCTTCGCCCCTGAAAAACCACCAGGCCTTGGAGGACGAAATTTTTGCTTAGCCATCCCATGAATTTTTGCGAGTGCATCAATCCTGCTTCTGGAGAGGTTTTCCATGGTTCTCGGTATTACCGGCAGCATCGCCTCGGGCAAGAGCACGGTCAGCGGCATGTTCCAGGCCCGCGGCGCCCTCCTGGTCAGCGCCGACCAACTGGCCCGTGAAGCGGTCCTCCCCGGCTCGGCAATCCTGGCCCGGCTGGTAGAGCGTTTCGGTGGCGCTATCCTGCTGGCGAACGGCGAGCTGAACCGGGCCCGGCTGGGGGCGGTGGTCTTCGCCGATCCAGGGGCCCGCCGCGATCTCGAGGCCATCATGCATCCCGCCATCGCCGCGCTGGCCGATAAGCGCCTGCGCCGCTTGCGCCGTATGGGCGAAACGCTGATCGTCTACGAGGCGCCGCTCCTTTTCGAGGCTGGGGCCGAAGGCCGGGTCGACCGGGTGCTGGTGGTCCGGATCGATCCCGGGGTCCAGCTTCAGCGGCTGATGCGTCGGGATGGCCTCGACGAGGCGGCCGCCCGTTTGCGGATCGCCGCCCAGATGCCCCAGGCGGAAAAGCTCGCCCGCGCCGACTTCGTCATCGACAACTCGGACGGCCGCGAATTCACCGAGCAGCAGGTCGCGGCCCTCTGGCAGGAACTCACTGCCAGTTCGGCGCCGCCGCAAAGAAGCTGAACACCTGCTCCCGCAGCCGTTCACGGCAGGGCAGCTCGGCGGCAGTCAGGACATGGGGGACGTCGGGGCCGAAACGGTGGTATTCCTTGTGCCGGCTCCCCAAACGTCGAAACAGTTCCAGGCCGCTGTCCACGTCGACGGTTTCATCCCCCTCCGCCGCGATCACCAGGGCCGGCAGGGTCAGCTGCGACAGGCGGGGGGCCAACTCCCGGCTCAAGCGGCGCAGCTGAACGATCCCGGCGAGGGGCCGGCGCCGGTAGTAGTGCCCTTCGTCGCCTTCCTCCAGTGGCCGCTCCTGGAACGGATGCCAATACTGCAGTATTCCTGCCAACGGCGCCAACGGGTGGGCGAGGCGCAGGTAGGGGCTGAGCAGGGTCAGTCCCGCCAGGGGCCGGGTCCCGGCGAGCATGGCCAGCAGCAGGCCGCCGGTGCTCATGCCGATGCCGAAAACCGGCTGCCGCGCCTGGCTCAGCAGCTGATACCCTTCCGCCACCGCCGCGAACCATTCATGGCGGTTGCGGGCGGCCAGGTCTTCGGCCCGGGTGCCGTGGCCGGGTAGGCGCACCGCCAGGGCCGCATAGCCCTCCGCCGCCAGCCCCTCGGCCAGGTCGCGCATCTCCCACGGGGTCGCGGTAAAACCATGAACCAGTAACATCCCGCCGCGCGTCTTGCCGCCGGGATCGAGCAGGAAAGGGAGGGCGTCATCCCGGGTCACGCCGTCGGCCCGTGCCCGTTCCCGCAACCCTTCGATCGTTCCTGCCGGAGCGCCGGCATCGGTGGCCGACGCGTGCTGGCGGACCGGGTCGGGGGTGGTTGCAGGGGTTTTGCCGGAAGGGGGTTCGAAGGCGTGCACGGATCACCTTTGTTCCTGAAATTGTTCAATAATTCCAGCGATATTGTAGCAATTTCCAGGGACCTGTCAACGCCCCCGCAGGGGCTCGCCGCCGAAAAAAATCCCCCTGGGGTGCCAGGGGGAGGGGGGGCGAATGGCGGTGGTGGGGAAACTCAGCGGTGGTAGCCGAGGCGGGTCGAAAGCTCCTCGCCGGACTGCAGGATCAGCGGTACCAACTCCTTCTGGATGCGGTCGTCGTTCAAGCGCATGGACGGACCGGAAATACTCACAGCGCCGACGATGCGCCGGGTATAGTCGCGGATCGGCACTGCAACACAGCGGACCCCGGCATCGAGTTCCTCGTTATCGATGGCGTAGCCCTGCTCGGCAATTTGCCGCAGTTCGCGTTTCAAGGCTTCGCGGTCGGTCAGCGTGTTGGCGGAATACTGCTTGAGTTCGCCGGGCGGCAGGACGGCCTCGATCTCCTCGTCGGACATGAAGGCCAAGTGAATCTTCCCGGCTGCGGTGCAGTAGGCGGGCAGGCGCGAGCCGACGCGGGAGACGACCCGCACCGTGAGATCCGTCTCGACGACATCCAGGTAAACGATATAACCCTCCTTGAAAATGGCCACGTAGGAGGTTTCGTTGCATTCGGTGACCAGCTTCTCAAGGATCGGTTTGGCCTGACGCAACAGCCCCATCTGCTTGATGAAGGTTTGGCCCAGTTCCAGCGACTTGAGACCGAGGCGATAGTTCTCAGTCGCCCTGTTCTGCTCGATATAGCCGCGGGATTCGAGGGTGGCAAGCAGGCGAAAGACGTTGTTCTTGTGCAGCTTCAGCCGCTTACTGAGTTCGGTGACTCCCAACTCGTCGACGTCACCGTGGAACTGCTCGAGTAGGTCAAGGGCGTGGGAAACCGCCTGGATGATATATTCTGCTTTGTCTTTTTTCGCCATGATAAAATTTTCCCTCTCCAAGTCAAATTCAGGGGAGTTGCCGTCCTCATATTATTTATTCGCGGCGGCATGTCAAGTAGAACTGGCATAAAATGCGAAATATGAGCAGTCAGGCCCCGCCGCCGGGGATAATCCACCGTTCAGGGCGCAATCCCATGCCCTTCAACAAAATATAAAATGTTGTTTTACGAAAGTCAACATGAACCAGCGGCGCGAATTGACAGCACCACTGCTTTCCGCTAGATTGAGTGCGAATTCCCGGGGAGGTACGGATGCTCAACATCGGCAAGAAAATTCTCGTCGCCGTCGACGGATCGCCGCAATCCGACAAAGCGGCCGAAGAAGCCGTCCGTTTGGCTGCGGCGGCGGCCGGCCGCATGAAGAGCACCGTCTTTGCCGTCCTGGTCCTGCCGGGGATGCGACCGCCCTCGTTCACCGATTTTTTCCCTTCGCCCCCCTCACCGAGCGCCCGGACTGGGAAGAGACCCGCAAGCGGCTCTTCTACGTGGTGGAAAAGGTCGCCGCCGAAGTCAACGTCCCGCTGGAAAACCTGGTCCTGTATGGCGACGCGGCCGAGGAGATTCTCAATCTCGCCGAGGAGAAAGAGTGCGACGTCATCGTCATCGGCTCCTCCGGCAAGGGGCGGATGAAGCGCACCCTGCTCGGCAGCGTTTCGACCAAGGTCGCCCTTCACGCCCGCTGCTCGGTCTACATCGTTCGCTAGTTCTCCGCTTTTCTTCCCTTTTTTCAAACTCCCAAAATGCATTCCCGGCGCCACCGGTGGCGCCGGCGCGCCGGGATGGGCTCGGCTGACTCTGGGTTTTGCCCGGCGTGTGGGGTTTCCCGGGAAGCGCCTGGGGTCCGGTCAGGCCGTTGCGGTCCGTGGCGGCGCGGGATGGCGGGTTTCGGCGCACAGGTAGGCGTAGATTTCCCCCATCGCCTCGCGAATTGGGCCTTCGTCCTTGGGAAACTCGTGGGGCGAGAGTTCCAGAACCAGCGTGGCATCGTAGCGGGTTTCCCGCAGATGGTTGAGAAAGCGGGTGAGCGGCAGAACGCCATGCCCCGGCAGCAGGTGTTCCCGGCCGTAGCCAAAGTCGGAGAAATGGATGTTGCGCATCCGGCCGGAGTCGTACAGGAGGTGAAAGTCGTTGAGGAAGTTGGCCTTGGAGGAGCCCATATGGGCGGTGTCGAAGGTCAGGAAGAGATTATGGGCGGCCATGAATTCGATCAGTTTCTGGGTCTGGGCCAGATAGTGAGGATTGAGCCCGAAGGCGCCGGTGGAAGGCATGTTCTCAACCGTGATCAGGACCTCGTTGCGCCCCACCTGGTTCTGGAAATCGTGGATTTTCTTGAACCAGTTCCAGAACTTAAACTCCATGGCCATCCACGCCGGGGGATGGAAATTGATCAGCGGAATCCCGGCCTGCAGCGCGAGGTCGGCCGTGCGCACGACCTGGGAGATCTTGTCTCCCCAGCGGTCCAGTTCCAGGAATGGGGCATGCAGGGAGGCGATGGGCAGGATCTGCTGCAGGTCCCGGAGCAGGGCAAGGTTGTCCCCGTACTGGAAGTCGTAGTTGATGATGACTTCCATGCCGTCGAAACCCGTGTCCCTGGCGATCGTCAAAGACCGTGTCCATGGGCAGGGTATAGAGGCTGCCGGTTGAAAGTATCAGTTTAATCACGGTGGCATAAATAGTAAAACGCTATTTTAAAAATGCGATTTACGGCGACGATATCCTGCTGTGTCAAGGGGATAAATTATAGAGTCCCGCCGGTAAACCACGCACGCTAAAAATTTAAAATTAAAAAATAACAATGTTGTATTTTTCCGCTCACGGACTGTGCACATTTTCCGCTAGAAAGCGGCGGATCTCCTCCGGTGGCGGCGGGGTGGCCAGCGAGGCAACGATCATCACCAAAACGACCAGCGGGGCACCGAGGAAGGCCGATGAGGTCCACGGGAAGAGGGCGCCAAGCGCACTCCCGGGCGGCAGCAAAAGAGCGCAGAGGGTGATAGCCGTCCCGGTCAGCATGCCGGCGATGGCCCCCTGTTTGTTGGCCCGGTCCCACCAGATGCCGAGCAGAAAGACCGGGAAGAGGGTGTTCCCGGCCAGGGCGAAGGCGACCGCGGTGATCTCGGCAATCATGCCCAACGGCTGGGCCGCGACCAGGACCACCAGTGCCGCCAGCACCAGGGTTGCGCCTTTGGCGACCTGCATCCGCTTTGATTCACTCGCCTGGGGATTGAGAAAGCGGCAGTAGATGTCGTAGGAAAAGGCCCCGGCGCCGGTGATCAGCAGGCCGCTGACGGTGGAAAAGGCCGCACTGATGGCGCCGACGGCGATAATGCCGACGACCCAAAGCGGAATCCCCGCCCACTCGCCGGCCTTGATGACCACCAGGTCGGCCATCTCCGGGGCCATGGGCGGCAGCCCGTGACGCACCTGCCAGACCCGGGCGAAGGTCGCGTAGGCGGGGGCGCTCCAGTACAGCAGGCCGATAAAAAAGAGCCCCCAGACCACGCTCCAGCGGGCGTCGCGGACATTGGGCACGGTATAGAAGCGCGACAGCACATGGGGAAGGCCGGCGGTGCCGACCATCAGGGTAAAACAGAGCGCCAGCCATTGATAGGGGCTGCCGTGGGCCCAGGGCGCGGTTTCAATCCGCGCGGGGGTGCCGGCCAGATCCTGCAGCGCCTTGCCGTAGCTGATTTGCGGCAGGAGCCAGTTGTAGCCGAGTTTGCTGGCGATCAGCATCAGCGGGAGGAGGAAGGAGAGGATCAGGACCGCGTACTGAAAGCGCTGGTTGCGGGCGGCGCCGAGGGTTCCCGGAGATGACCAGGTAGGAAATCACCACGAGGGTGCCGAGCAGCAGGGAGCGGGTATAGTCGAGGCCGAAAATCCAGGAAAAGACCAGCCCGATCCCCTTGTACTGGGCGACGCAGTAGATCAGCGAAATGAGAATCGCGATCACCGCCGCCAGCAGCCGCGCCAGCGGCGAGTCGTAGCGAGCGCCGACAAACTCCGGCGCGGTGTATTTGCCGAAGCGACGGATCTGGCTGGCCATCAGGATCAACAGCAGCACGTAGCCACCGGTCCAGCCGACGACGTAGGCGAAGGCAAAATAGCCTTTGACGTAGAAGATGCCGGCGATGCCGAGAAACGATGCGGCGCTCATCCAGTTGGAGGCAATGGCCGCGCCGATCCCGATGCGGCCGATGGAGCGGACGCCGACGCCGTAATAGGAGGAGCTGGTGCCGCGCCGGAGGCGGCTGAACAGTCCGACCAGGAGAAAGACCGCCAGGGCCAGCCCCAGCAGCAGGGCCGGGAGGGTCTTGAAGGTTTCAGTGGACATGCCGGTCTCCACCGTGGGCGCGCGGATGGCGGAAGCGGTCGATCAGATGGTCGACCAGAACGTTGAACAGGAAACAGAGGAAGATGAACCAGACGATCAGGAACTGGCCGCTGAACCAGTAGTGGAAAGGAAAGCCGAAGAGGGTGGTGACTGTCAGCGGGCCGGTGCCGTCCGCAGTCCATTCGGTCCAGGCCAGGTAGAGGGGAAAACCGAACGTCAAAAGCGCCCACCCGGCCAGCATCAGCCAGATGAAGCGGACCTCCCGGCGCATGAATCCCGGCCCGGGGCTTGAAAAAATTGACGCGATAATCCTTCGCCGGGCCCGGCGATTCGGTTCCTCCGGACATCGTATCCTCCCCTGCCGCCGGCGATTCGACCCGGGCAGGTCGTCACCCCCGCGGCTCATGCAGGTCGCGGTAATCTTGCCCATTATGCCATAGGACAGGCGGCGAAGTTGGGATCTTCCGGCGACGGCTTCATCACCTCGCCCAGCACGCCGGTCGCGAAGCTGCCGCGGGGCAGGGCGAACTGCACCAGCAGGTCGTCCCCCTCCAGGCGAGCGCTGCAGTCGGCCAGCGGCACGCGCAGCGGCCGGCGCTCCCCTTCCATGGCCAGGCCGTCCCCAAGACGAAAGTCGGCCAGGTCAAGCTTTTCCTTGTCGAGCAGCGCCTGTTCGAGCATGCCGGCCCGGCCGCCGGCCAGCGTCACCTTGAAGCCGAACAGGGGCGCGGACGGACTGATCTCGAAGGCATCGGCCCGGGGCTGTTCGCGGGCCGGGTCGGCCACGGTAAAGCAGGCGCCGTTGGCATGCTTGTAGGCCAGATCCCCCGGCCAGAGGGTGCCCAACGAGTCGAGACGCATCGTCACCAGCCGATCGAAAAGGTGCGACTGGAAGGCCGAGAGGTAAAGCCGCAGCAGCTTGCGGGGCAGGCAGAACAGGGCCTCCCGCGGCGAAGCGCCGTCCCGCAGCAGGTGGAGCATGCGCCGCTCGTCCCGAAACCGACCGGGGAGGGCGGCCAGGGCGCCGTCGAGATCGCCGCCGGCGAAGGCCGTCGCCGCCTGGCGCCAGCGGGGATCGGTGATCGTCTGCGGCGAGCCGATGACCTGCCGGATCGCTTCCGGGTAATCGCCCTGCAGCAGGGCCCGGCCGACCAGGTGGGAGTTGCCGAGGACGCCGTAGCGCTGCGGGCCGAAGCGGTTGGGGACGCCGAGATCGGCGAGGACGTGGAGAATGTCGAGGGCCCGCTCCAGGGCGCCGGGATGCGACCTGGCGGATGCGGACGGCAAAGCGGTTGCCGGCCAGGTGACCGGTGCGCAGCTTGTTGCGATGGCGGCAGGCAGCGAGGATACGCACCCCCGGGATGTCCAGCGCCAGGGCCTGCTCGGGGCTCACGCCGGGGACGGAGATGGTCTGCCGGGTGGTGGCCCGGGCATCCTTGAGCCCGGCGTAGCCGAGCTCCCGCTCCCTCACTCCCAGCGCCCGGGCCAGCTTCTGGAGGAGGTCGAGGGTGGTCAGGCCGGTCTTCTCGATCTCCAGGTAGAGGTGTTCCCCCTCGCCACAGGGAGGGTAGAGGGGGATCTCCTCGACCCGGAAATCCTCGGCGCAGACCTTGATCCGGCCGCCGGTGCCGGGGAGGCGTTCGGTGAGGAAGCGATCAGCCATTGCCGGCGCAGCTCCAGCGTACCCGGAAGCCGGCCGCCACCGGTGGCAGTTCGGCCGGGTCGGCCTGCCAGGCGCGGTCGCGGCGGGCATGGACGAAGTGGATCGGCTGCCCCAGGTCGAGAAACCGGCGCATGTACTTGGAGAGGGGGTAGCCCGGAAGTTCCCGGGCGACCGCTACCGCCAGGCCGTTGCGAAAGGCGGGCAGGGTGGTCATCTGCTCTGCCACCTCCTCGGCATAGTCGGCGATGTCGCTGCTGAAGTAAAAATCGGCGCCCGGCTCCAGGTAAAAGAGGAGGCTCTGCAGAAACTCCCGGTTGACCAGGCGCCGCTTGCGGTGGCGTTTCTTCGGCCAGGGGTCGGGGCAGTTGATGTAGACCGCCGCCAGTTCCCCCGGCGTGCAGCAATGGCTCAGCAGATAGCGGGCTTCGGTGCGCACGACGCGGACGTTGTCGAGGCTCGGCCTGCTCCAGGCGGCGGCAGGTCTTCAGGCAACCCTTGTTGTAGATGTCGATGGCCAGAAAGTTGGTTTCGGGCTGCTGGCGGGCGCGTTGCAGGATGAAATCGCCGATGCCGCAGCCGATTTCCAGGGCCAGGGGCGCGCGGCGGGGAAAGAGGGCGCCAAGGCCGCCGGCGGCCGGCAGCGACGCTTCGGGGACGAACAGGAGCGATTCTATCGGGATGATCCGTTGGGTCATGGGCGGGCTTCCGTTGACGGCGGGTTGAACTGCCCGCGGACGTTACCACAGGCGACCGGTTTTTTCAACCGGATGCGCCACTTAGGGCCTGGCAAGGAATAAGTGAAACACTTGTTCCTTGCCAGGCCCTTACCGCTGTCGGGAGAGGAAGTCGACGAGGCGATCGATCGCGTCGGCGGAGAGGTGGGCGAAGGAGGGCATGATCGCGTCGCTCTTGCGGCTTTGCGGGTCGAGCAGCACCTGGCGCAGCTGCTGCGGCGTCAGGCGCTTGCCGACCCCGGTCAGGTCGGGGCCGACGGTCCCCCCTTCGCCGTTCAGGCGATGACATCCCTTGCACCCCTGGGAGTTGATCAGCTGCATGGCCCGGGCATCGTCGGCCACCGCGGGCATCGGCGGCAGCAGGAAGAAGAGCAGCAAAAGAGCGGTCAGGAAGTGGCGGGCCATGGCATCCTCCGGGTCGCGGCGGGGGAGAAACGGCAGAACGGGGACTCCCCGCATAGATAGCACGCGGTGGCAGTCAGGGCAATCCCTGTTGGGAAAAGAGTTGAATTCGCGGGTGCCCCTCGCTAAGCTTGATTCTTTCGCAAAACATCATGGGATGGCGACGCCATCAAGCTTGGAAGGCGCGTGCACGTTCCGCCGCGGCCCGCCAGGAGAAGAGTCCGTGGATATCCCCCTTTCCCGCCGCTGTCGCGAGGTTTCTCCCTTCCTGGCCATGGAGATTATGGAGCGGGCCCAGCGGCTGGCCGCCGCCGGCCGCGACGTCATCTTCCTTTGCCTCGGCGAACCTGACCTGCCGACCCCGGCCCCGGTGGTTGCGGCCGCGGTGGCAGCCCTCGAGGCCGGGGCCACCTCCTACACCCATTCCCTGGGGCTGCCGCAGCTGCGGGAGGAGATCGCCGCCCACTATCGGCGTCGCTATGGGGTAACGGTCGATCCCGAGCGGATCATCGTCTCTTCGGGGACCAGCCCGCTTTTGCTGCTCCTGTTTGCTGTGCTCCTCGAAGCGGGGGACGAGGTTGTTCTTGCCGACCCGGGCTACGCCTGTTATCCCAACTTCATCCGCTTCGCCGGCGGTTGTCCCCGCTTTCTGCCGACGCGTGCCGAAGACGGCTTCCAACCCCGGCCCGCCGCGGTGCGGCAACTGCTCGGCCCGCGTACCCGCGGGGTGCTGATCAACTCGCCGGCCAACCCCGCCGGCTCCCTGCTGCCGCCGGCTTGGCTGGAGGAACTGGCCTCCCTGCCGGTGCCGGTGGTTTCCGACGAGATTTACCATGGCCTGAGCTATGCCGGCGAGGAACGCAGCATTCTCGAGTTTACCGACCAGGCCTTCGTCCTCGGCGGATTTTCCAAGGCCTACGCCATGACCGGTTGGCGCCTCGGCTACCTGATCGCCCCGGCCTGCTGCATGCGTCCCCTGCAGAGCATGCACCAGAACTTCCTGATCTGCGCCGGCAACTTCGTCCAGCAGGCCGGTGTCGTCGCCCTGCGTGACTGCCAGGAAGAGGTGGCGGCGATGCGGGTCATCTACGACCGGCGCCGTCGGCGCATGGTCGCGCGCCTCAGGGAGCTCGGCTTCGGCATCCCGAAAGAGCCTGACGGGGCCTTCTACGTCCTTGCCGACGCCCGCCACCTCTGCGGCGACTCTCTGGCCCTGGCCGGGGAGATCCTCGAGGCCACCGGCGTCGCTGTCACCCCGGGGATCGACTTCGGTCCCGGCGCCGAAGGGTTTCTGCGGTTTTCCTATGCCAATTCCCAGGCGCGGATCGACACCGCACTCGACCGCTTGGCCGACTACCTGCAAACCTGTCCCCGGACCGGGGCGTAGCCAAGGAGATTCGACCCGATGCTCATTGTCATGCACCACAACGCTACTCCCGCGCAGATTCAGGCCGTCACCGACGCCGTGGCAGCCATGGGCCTTACGGCCGAGCCGATTCCCGGCAGCATGCGCACCGCCATCGGTGTGCTCGGCAACCAGGGTCCGGTGGACGACACCGCCATTCGCGACCTTCCCGGGGTGCGCGAAGTGATTCACGTCAGCAAGCCCTACAAGCTGGTCTCCCGCGACTTCCATCCCGAATCAACGGTGGTCGAGGTCGCCGGGGTTCGCATCGGCGACGGCGCCACTCCCGTGGTCATCGCCGGCCCCTGCTCCATCGAGAGCGAGGCGCAGATGCTCGCTGCCGCCCGCGTGGTCAAGGCGGCCGGGGGGCAGGTGCTGCGCGGCGGCGCCTTCAAGCCGCGCACCGGGCCCCACTCCTTTCAGGGGCTCGGCGTGCCGGGGCTGAAGCTGCTGCGCCAGGCCGGGGACTCGGTCGGGCTGCCGGTGATCACCGAGGTGATGCGCATCGAGCAGCTCGAGGCGGTCTGCCGCTATGCCGACATTCTGCAAATCGGCGCGCGCAACATGCAGAACTTCGACCTGCTCAAAGAGGTCGGCCGGCTCTCCCACCCGGTGCTTCTCAAGCGCGGCCTGTCGGCAACCATCGAAGAGTTCCTTGCCGCCGCCGAATACCTGCTGGCCGAGGGGAACCGCCAGGTGATCCTTTGCGAGCGCGGCATCCGCACCTTCGAACGCGCCACCCGCAACACCCTCGACCTCTCGGTGGTGCCACTGATCCGCTCCATGAGCCACCTGCCGATCATCGTCGACCCCTCCCACGCCACCGGCAAGCGCTCGCTGGTGCCGGTGATGGCCAAGGCGGCGCTGCTCGTCGGCGCCCACGGCGTGATGATCGAGGTCCACCCCGAACCGGACAAGGCCCTGTGCGACGGCGCGCAGAGCCTCACCGGCGACGGCTTCGGCGCGCTGATGACCGATATTCGCGGCCTGCTGGGTTATCTCGGCTATTGATCCAGCTCCTGCCCGGGAGCGGGCAAAAAGAGATGGCCGGAGAACGGGATCCGGGCTTGGAGGCGCAGAGACGACTTGCCAGGGATGCCGGGGTCGTGTATCTTTCATGACAATTAACAGAGTAAAACGGTCACCTATCGCCAGAGGAAGGACGAACATGACACCAAGCGTTGCCATCATCCCCGGCGTCGACTGGGTCGGCGCCAAGCATCCCGACCTGCAGGTCTTCGACGACCTCTTCCCGACCCACAACGGCACTACCTACAACTCCTACCTGATCCGCGGTGGGAGCAAAAACGTGCTGATCGACACCGTCAAGGAGCCCTTCAGCGCCGAGTTTTTCGCCAAGGTGGAGAAGCTGGTCCCCTTGCAGCAAATCGATATCGTGGTCGTCAACCACACCGAACCGGACCATTCCGGGGCGCTGGCGGCCCTCTTGGAGAAGAATCCGCAGATTACCGTCTACTGCAGCAAGGCGGCGGAGAACTTTCTCAAGCAGTTGCTCCACAAGCCCTTCAAGTGTCATGTCGTCAACGACGGCGAAGAAGTTGATCTCGGCGGCCGCACCCTGCGCTTCATCCTCGCCCCCTACCTGCACTGGCCGGACACCATCTTCACCTACCTGGTCGAGGACCAGATCCTCTTCTCCTGCGACGCCTTCGGCGCCCATTACTGCGCCAGCAAGCTCTTCGACGACGAGATCCTCGATTTTTCCGCCGACTTCCATTTTTACTTCGACTGCATCATGCGCCCCTTCAAGGACAAGATTCGCGACGCTTTGGCCAAGATCGACGGGCTGCCGCTCGCCATGGTCTGTCCCTCCCACGGCCCCATTCTGCGCTCGCGCTTTTCCCATGCGATCAATGCCTATCGCCAGTGGGCCGCGGTGCCGCCGCAGGGGGATCGCCCCAAGGCCCTGCTGGCGGTCCTCTCCTCCCACGGCAACACCCGCACCATGGCCCGGGTGGTCCGCGAGGAACTGGAAAAGCAGGGGATCGAGGTGAACCAGTTCGCCCTGTCCGGCATGCGCGACGACGACTACCGCAACGCCCTGGAGCAGGCCGACGTGCTGATCATCGGCACCCCGACCATCCAGCGCGACGCTCCGCCCCACGTCTGGCACGCCCTGGCGCTGATCTCTTCGGTGACCCCCAAGGCCAAGCTCGGCGCCGTCTTCGGCTCCTTTGGCTGGAGCGGCGAGGCGGTGAAGATGGTCGAGCAGCGCCTCGAAGGGCTCAAGTACAAGCTCGCTACGCCGAGCATCTCCTTCCGCTTCACCCCGACGGAAGAGAACCTGGAGGCCTGCCGGCAGTTCGCCGACCAGGTGGCCAACGCGGTTCTCTGCGAGGAGTAGGACGCTGCGCCGAGAGCGAGACGGCGAAAAACCGCATCGGCTGTAGGGGCCGATGCGGTTTTTTGTGCGAAGACCGGGGCCGGCGGGCGGACTGTTTTTGTCCTTGTCCCAGCGGCCCTGTCCTGTCTAGAATTCCCAGCATCCTTTGCCGAGAGGTTCGGGTTTGCGCAACGAATGCCCGGCGCCCGCCAACCTGCCCAGCCGGCCGGACTCTCGGCGTGACCAACACCATCTCCGATGGTTATGCCTCGCCCGAGCCCCGGCGCTGAGACGAGGACCCCTGTGGCCGATGTCCTGATTGCCACCGTCGCGGTGGCCGCTCCCCTGCCCAAGCCCCTCTCCTATCTCGTCCCCGATGCTCTGCGGGATGCGGCGCGGCCCGGGGTGCGCCTGGAGGTTCCCCTCGGGCGGCGGCGGGCAGTCGGTTACCTGCTGGGCCTGGAAACGGGGGAGGGGAGTGGTCTCAAGCCGATCCACGCCGTTCTCGATGCCGCTCCGCTATTGACCCCCGCATTGGTCAGGCTGTTGCTGCGGGCGGCGGAGTACTATCGTCATCCCCCCGGCGAGGTCATCCGCAGCGCGCTCCCCGCCGGCCTGTCCGGAAGGGGGAACGAGGTCTCGATCCTCCGTGAACCGCTGTACGCAGCGGCCGCGCGGGAGGAGCTGCCTGCCGGCGCCCGCCAGCAGGCGATATTCGCCCGGGTCAGGGCGGAGGGGCCGCTGCCGTTGTCGACCCTGCGCGCTGCCTTCGCCGCCCCTTACGGCCCCCTCAAGCGGCTGGTGGAACTCGGGTTTCTCACCGTCGGCGAGACCGAGCGCCGCCGCGACCCGTTCCTCGACCAGCCGGTGACGGCCGATGCCCCGGCAGCGCCGACCGCCGAACAGGCCGCGGCGCTCAGTCGCATCCGGGAGGCCCTGGCCTGCGGCGCCTTCCGGTCGCAACTGCTCCATGGTGTCACCGGCAGCGGCAAGACCGAGGTCTACCTGCAGGCCATCGCCGGGGCCCTGGAGAGCGGACGGCGGGCGCTGGTGCTGGTGCCGGAAATCGCTTTGACGCCGCAACTGGTGGGCCGCTTCCGAGCCCGCTTCGGCGGGAAGCGGGGGATCGCCGTGCTTCACTCGGGGCTCTCCGACGGCGAGCGTTACGACGCCTGGCGGGCGATCATCGAAGGCTCGGTGGAAATCGTCATCGGTGCCCGCTCCGCGGTCTTCGCGCCGCTCACCGAGGTGGGGATCATCGTCGTCGACGAGGAGCACGAGGCCAGCTACAAGCAGGCCGAAGGGTTCCGTTACCACGCCCGGGACCTCGCCCTGCTGCGCGGCCAGATGGAGGGAGCGACGGTTCTGCTCGGCAGCGCCACTCCGGCGCTGACCACCTACCAGCGGGCCCAGGAGGGACAGCTCGATTACCTCCCCCTGACCGGCCGGGTCGGCGGCCGGCCGCTGCCGGCGGTGGAACTGCTCGATCTGCGGGAGAATCCCCCCGCGGGAGTCCTGGCCCCGCCGCTGGCGGAGGCACTGACGGCCGTGGTGGCCCGCGGCGAGCAGGCGCTGCTGCTGCTCAACCGCCGCGGTTTCGCCCCCTTTCTGCTCTGCGCCGACTGCGGCACCACGTTTCGCTGTCCCAACTGCGAGATCACCCTCACTTTCCACCAGGGGGAACGGCAGCTGCGCTGCCATTACTGCGATTACCGGGAGCGTCCGGCCGAGCTCTGCCCCCGCTGCAACGGGATCAATATCGTTCCCCAGGGGGCGGGAACCGAGCGGCTGGAGGAGGAACTGGCGGCTTTGCTGCCCGGTGCCCGCATCGCGCGCATGGACCGCGACACCACCTCCCGCAAGGGATCGCACCGGTCGCTGGTCGAGCGGATGCTGGCCGGAGAGATCGACGTGCTGGTCGGCACGCAGATGGTGGCCAAGGGGCATGATTTCCCGAACGTCACCCTGGTCGGTGTGGCGAGCGCCGACGCATCCCTCAATCTCCCCGACTTCCGCAGCGCCGAACGGACCTTCGCCCTTCTTTCCCAGGTCGCCGGTCGGGCCGGCCGCGGTGCCAAGCCCGGGCGGGTGCTGATCCAAACCTTCAGTCCCGACCATTACGCCCTGGAGTGCGCCGCGACTCACGACTACGCCGCCTTTGCCGAGCAGGAGCTGGCCTTTCGCCGGGAGCTCGGCTATCCGCCTTTCGGCCATCTGGTCAACCTGATCTTTTCCGGCAACGATGCCATCAAGGTGGAAGCGGCTTCCGCCCGGCTCGCCGCCGATCTCGCGCCGCAGGCCGCCGGGGTCGAGCTGCTCGGCCCCGCCCCCTGTCCCCTGGCGCGCCTGCGCGGCCGCCATCGCCGCCAGCTGCTGCTCAAAGCGGTGACTCGCCCCCCGCTGCGGCGGCTGCTCGCTTTCTGCCGCCGCTGCAGAAGGCGCTGCCGGCGACCGTCTCCCTGGCCGTCGACGTCGATCCGGTGGATATGTTGTGATGGCAGGGGAGGGGGAGGAGGTTCCCTGATGCTCGCTTGACCTTGGGCAAATTCTTCGATAATTCCCGCATCTCTCGGCTATCGTAACTCCTTGTCTCTTCTAGTTGATGATTTAAAATTACTCCCCACCCCCTACGAAAGTCCCAGGAATGGAACCGGAGCTTCTCAGAGCCCAAGCTGAGCTTGAAAAATGCCATTGGTGGTTTGTGGCCCGGCGGCAAATTCTCGATCGCGTGATGGGTAGCTTCGGTCTGCCGAAAGATGCGCGAATTCTGGAGGCAGGCTGCGGCACCGGCGGCAACCTGCCGCTGCTGGCCCGTCACGGCGAGGTGTTCGCCTTCGATGCTAGTGCCACCGCCCGCAGGTTTGCCGCCAGACTGATGTGCGAAGTCGCGGCCGGCACCTTGCCCGACCAGATTCCCTTTGCCGGGGAGGAATTCGATCTGATCGTCCTTCTGGATGTCCTGGAGCACATTGCCGACGACGGTTCTGCCCTTGTTGCTCTGCGTTCCAGGCTGAGGCCGGGCGGCCGACTTCTGATCACCGTCCCAGCGCTGTCCGCCCTGTGGAGCTACCACGACGAACGTCACCAGCACTTCAGGCGTTACGGCAAGGGCGAATTGCGCGCCCGATTGCAGGACGCGATTCCAGCCTATTCAAGTGACCTACTTCAATACTTTGCTTTTTCCCCTGGTGGCCGGAAGGCGAATGCTGCAACGCTTGTCGGCGGGACTCCTGCCGATGACTGGCGCCGCCCCCGAGTGGCTGAACTCGATTCTAAGGGAGATATTTGCGGCCGAGCGGCATGTGGTGGGAAGGATTTTCTTGCCGATAGGGGTGTCGTTGTTGGCCGTGGCCAAAGTGTGATGGCGAAAGCCCCCTCTTTGAGAAGGATCGAAGCTCTTTTTCTCTACCAGGGCAACGCCATTTTCCCCAAGACCTTGACCCATTTGTGCATCGTCCATCTGGTCCGGGCCAGCCCTGCGTTACGTCACGGTCAAGGAAAACAATGCCGTAGTTGCGGCCCTGACGCGGATATATCAGTCAGCGACCGTCGAAGAGGTCGCCAGAGAGCTGGATCAACTAGAGGCCGATTGGGGCGGAAACTATCGGGCAGTGCTACGGCTGTGGCGGAACAACTGGGACAACATTCTCCTGTTTTTTCAATTTCCGCGGAGGTCCGAAAGGTCATTTAAACGACCAACACTATTGAATCGTTGAACATGAGCCTGCGGAAACTGACCCGGCACCGACGGATCTTCCCCACCGACGACTCAGCGATCAGGGCGCTTTACCTGGCAATTCGGCAGGGCTCGCCCAACTGGAAGCGCCTACACTTCAGACGCTTCAAGTGATGTTTGGCGAAGACCGGGTGCCGCTGAACCTGGCCTACTGAAAAGGCGGATACACACTTCGTTTGACAGGCCCTGTTTATGCCTTGCTACCGATCTGGAGGTTTTCCCTGAATGCTAAAATGCCATCGACCTTTCAGGATATTGCCTATTAAGAAACTTTTTTCGATTGATCCGGTAAAGAAAAAAATGATCCCCAGAATTAAGCAATTCCAGAAAGCGGAGGTTTTCCACCGGCACTTTGGAGGTGCTGAACCAAATGAGGTAATCAAAACGAAGGGGCCAGCCTTGTTCCCCATTAAGGTTGAACCAGGAACCTTCTTTGGGATCAATAAGCGGTTTTCCAACCCCGGCGAGCAGTCGTTCGCCGTAAATTTCCGCGCCGGGCATATTGATTGCGGCGAATTCTTTCCGGGCGCGAATCGGTTGTACCACCTGAAACATCTGAGAGAAAAATCCGTCCCTATCTAAGGCAATGAAGGCTCCGGTGTGAAGAAATTTTCGGGAATCGGCACTGCTTGCTGCCAATAAGCGGGAGCGGAGAGGGAGGGCGCGCAAGGCTTCTCGGATGGCTTGGACTTCCTGGTTCGTCGCACCCATGTTCTGCCAGGACGTAAACAGCTGCAGGGATAGACCGCAGATCAACAACAGGACTGATGCAGTAAGGATAGTTTGTTTGAGAAGACTGTCGGCTTTTTCTAGCCTTACCGTCGCAACTGCAAGCAGGAAGGTTGCCATTCCCAGGCGGAAATCTATCTCGACCCCTCCCATCCTTTGTGAAAAAACGAGTGTTGCCAACAGGAGCGCCCCAACAGGGATGAGGTGCTCGCGGCTCGCATGGAGAAGCCGGATGCGAATCGCGCAAGGAATCAACACGATGAAGAGCGGAAGTAGAAAAATTGCCGGTCGAGGATCACCGAAAAAAAAGGGCCCCCAAAACGCCCGCAGCAACATCGCCGGATTCGGCGCTCCAAAGCTGAATGCCTCATGCGGCAAGCTTCCACACCGGGTTTCTCATCCAAATGATCGCCAGGATTCCAGCGGGGGATAGCCAAATGATCGGGGGAAGCAGAAGCTCCAATTTCGAACGGGCTCCCGCCGCCCGTGCGCAAAGTTGAATCCGCTGGGAAAGAAGTAAGAGGCCGAAAATCAGGAACCCCAACAGGTGGGAGACAAAAAGAATGGCGGTGCCCAGGGAGAGGAGGATGTAGCCAGATGCCGTTGTTTTGGATGTTTGCCGGAGCGAAAGGGCGTATAGGAGGAAGGCCAATCCCAAGGTGAAGTTGAAGTCAAAAAACCCATAATAGAGGCAAATGTTGTAAATGAAAGCGAGGCTGAGAAGAAGGCTCCAAGACGTTTTTCCATGGATTTGTCGATGAACCGCCCATGTCCCGAGAACCGGCATGGCCGCGCTTGCTAGGAGAAAGAGATGAAACGACGTGGGAATGTTCATCCCTAATGCGCTGGGTAAAGCCAAAATTCCCATGGCCAAATGTGGTGTCAAATGCCAGTCGACTTGATAAAAGCTTTGCGGCGGGCCTCCCTGGAGTGCCTTGAAGGCGATGCTGAAGGCAACGTAATGATTAGGGTAATCTTCGGCTATTGCCAAAGGGTAAAGAATGAGGGGCATTAGGGCTGTCAGGATAACAATCGCCAGCAGGCGTAACGATGCATATCATGTCCCCAAAAGTTTTTAGGTGGATTCAATCGTATTTGAGTCGGCCGCTGTTTGAGCAAAGCTGATCAAAGCCAGCCAAGTCCCCGAGGAGTCAGGGGTTGTCTTCAACATAGAGCAAATCCCCCCCAATTCTGGAGGTTGAAATTTCTCCAGACCCGGCCCGACCTGCATTAAAAAACTATGTGGATAGGGGAAGAAGTGCAGATGGAGGTCGAAAGTATATTTGTAAGGGCGTTGAAGAGGCACCACAACGATCAGAGCGATCCTTCGCTATTTTTCGCAGATCGTTCATAGTTGCGCGAAGGTCGATAACATGTTCCAGGGTATGGGTGCAAACAACAGTATCGAAACTGTTTTCCTGGAAAGGCAGTTGGCAGACGTCGCTTTGGACAAAGGTGATTTTTTGGTCTTTCCATGAGGTGTTGGGGTCGGCCATGAAATCGGTGGCAGTGACTAAAAATGGTTGGCCAATCGTTTTGCCAAATAACCATGGCCACAACCAACATCAAGAACAGTGTCGCCCCTGACGGCCTGTTTCACGGCCACGATGCAGTCTGGATTCAGGTCGGTTTCTCTTTGGATATGGACTCCAGCGGTATGTTGGTAGATTTCGCGAATGGCTTTCGGAGCCAAATGAGGGGCCTCGTCCTTAAAATCCATGAACTGCCTGGTTTTGTGCACCAAATAGCAACCGCTGGAGTGGCCACATGAACCATCGCTGGTCCCGCAATATGGGAGGCAACAATTCATCCAGGAAAAAACCAAACATTTGTGTCCAGCGCCGTTTTAATTTCATCGAATTTTCAATTTGTTAAATAAAAAAATTTTAAATTCCATCACTGAAAATTTGTGTCATTGGATCATAGAAATTTTATTATTGATGTTTTTTACTAGTTATGTGACTTTTCTTTTGTTTATTACATAAATAGGACGTTTTTTTGTTTCGTCGAATAGATGTTCAATGTAAATACCTATCTGCCCCAAGGAAAACATGATAATGCTACCAACAAGTAAGACCAATATGTTGATGGTGGTAAACCCAGAAACAGCCACACCGACCAATTTTTGTATTAGGGAAATGCTGGCGAAGATCACACCTAGGGTAAAGCAGATAGCGGCAGCAATACTGACCAAATGCAGCATGGCTGAAGAAAAGCTTGTGATTGCCACCAATCCCCAAGTGAAAAAGTGTGGGCAACGACCATTTGGACTTGCCGGCATTTCTCAGCGAAACCTCGAATGACAGCTGCTTGGTGGGGAAGCCGAACCACGAGATGAGTCCACGGAAAAAGCGCTTTCGTTCCGGTAGAGCACAATAGGCATCGATAACTTGGCGGTCCAGTAATTTAAAATCGGTTTTGCCTCGGAGGTCCATCTTGGACATCCAGGCAAAAAGTGCATAGAACAAACCTGTCAGCCAGTGTCGCAAATTCGAGTTGCCATCATCTCCTGATCTTGCAAGCTTCCACTACATCGTAACCTTCCTTCCATGCCGTAACCATCGGCCCAATCAACTCTGGCGGGTGCTGGAGGTCGCTGTCCATGACAATGGCTGCGTCCCCTTGACAATGAAAAAGTCCGGCGAAAATTGCACTCTCTTTGCCGAAGTTTCTGGTGAAAGAAATAATTTCCACGCGAGGATCTCTGGATCGCAGGCCATCTAGGGCCTTGATGCTGTCATCCTCTGACCCATCATCGACAATGATGACTTGAGTCAGGTCGACTTGGGCCAGGTCAGAGGCGGACAAAATCTTGGCAATATTTTCGGCAATGCAATCCTGCTCATTGTAGACAGGAATAATAAGGCTGATGTTCACAGTCTGGACTCCAGTTGGGGGAATGTTTTGCCTGCATAACCTGGGGCTATCGGTTGGCGAGGTCATCGGAGCGAAGCGGGTGTAAGGAACCATCTCCTCGGTAACATGCCATTGTTTTTCAAAGTTGACATAATGAAAGTTTTTGGACTCTAGGGCTTAGGCTGAGTTCGGTTCAATTATAGATCACCGGTCTTCCGAAATATGAAAGCCAAAGGGTTGTTATTTATGCCCTCTTTCTATTGCATATTGCCAGCCGAGGTGGACTGATCCGATTTACACAATGGGCATATGAAATATCCTGATGATTCCAAGCCGCTGGCATGTATGCAGGAAGGCCAATGCAAAAAGTACGGCTACTGGAACGTATCTTGAGATTAGGTAATGCTGAGACCGACGTCTAGCTGATTATTGCCCCCAGGTCAGGGATTTGTAGACCCATCCGCTTTTACCTCCTGCATGCTCAACATGCAGCCAGCCGTCCTTTTCCCCCAGGACTTTGAAGGCGACTCCCTGCTCCGCCCGAAAAACCACGGGGTACCCCGTCCCGGGCCCCTGCCGGACATTCATGCTGGAAACCTCGACCACGACCCCCCGGGCTTTTTCATCGATCAGGGATTTCTGAATCCATCCTCGCCGGCCAAGAAAATCCCTCACCTCAAAAAAGTCCCCTCTTTGGCTCTGAACGGAGAGGGGATAATTTCTCGGAGCTTCGATGACCACGTAAGAGTCTTTCATGGAGGGGCTACTGCGAATGTTGGCAGTGGGGGCGACGACAGTCACAATTTGGGCATAGCTCGTCCCGCAAAACAAGATTGAGAAGATCAAAACCGCCATGAATCTCATGCTTTTCCTCCTTTTTCGGCTGGTAATCTTAAAAGTCATGGATAAACTATAACCAACGAGCGAATCTTTTCAATCTCATGAGGAGGGCGTGTAATGAATTCCAACGAGATGGTGGAAATTTCCGTTATCGTTCCTGCCTATAATGAAGCTCAGCGCTTGCCGAAAACCCTTCCCCACCTGTGGCGGGCGCTGCACCGGAGGTTTGCCAGTTTCGAAATCATTGTCGTCGATGACGGCAGCACCGATGAAACTGCCGAAATTGTCAGTAGTTTTGGAAATGCACATGACGAGGTGCGGCTGCTGCGAAGCGACCAGAATCGGGGCAAGGGGAACGCGGTACGCATGGGGATTCTGGAGGCCGTCGGCCGCCACGTCCTGTTCAGCGATGCCGACCTGTCCACACCGCTGAAGGAGGTGCGTAAGCTGCAGAATGCTTTGGCTGAAGGGTATGATGTGGCTATCGGCTCCCGCGCCACCCACGAAGCGAAAATCCTCAAGTGCCAGCCATTCTATCGGGTTCTGATGGGAAAAATATTCAATAAGATCGTGAGGTTTCTGGCCGTTTCCGGCTTCAGCGATACGCAGTGTGGTTTCAAATGTTTTCCCCGCCATATCGCTCGTGAGATCTTCGGTTGTTGCCGCATCGACGGGTTTGGGTTCGACGTCGAGGTCCTTTTTGTCGCGCGCCACAAAGGGCTGCGGATCAAGGAGGTGGGGGTGCTCTGGCGCAACAGTCCCTTGAGCAAGGTCAATCCGATCATCCATTCGCTGCAAATGCTGTGTGATCTCTTCCGCATCCGGTTCTACGGGTTGTCCGGTTGTTATGGCCGCTCAGCTGCCTTACGCACCAGTATCGAGACTCTGATCGTCCCGGTATACCTCCTTCCATTTTCCTGTTGCCTTCAGGTAGAGTACTCAACGGTTTGGTCCCCGGGAAGACTACCCAGTCGATATCGTGCTTTTTTAGCAATCTGTCGGTGTCCTCTGTGACCCCGCAATTTTCATGGTAATCCTTAAACAAATTTTCCCCATACATGTCGGCCCGGCCGTCAATAAAGACTGGATAGTCCGGTCCCAAGGCGTAGATGAAATAATCCCCCAGGTCATACTCGTTGAACATTTTACCTGCCGGAGGGGGTTGTTTCAGATAGTGAACTACATCGCTGGAATAATCTTTGGGCAGAGGGAAGAGTTCCTGGCTGATTTCGTTCCCCAAGCCAGGGATTCCCGTCCCCGCCAAAAATATGAGAACGAACGCCAGCATGATCGTTGCAATCGGGCCCGAGCTTTTGGAAAAATAAGTTGGGCTTTCCCCTTGTTCCCAGCAAACCGGTTGCTCGAATTTTTTGAAATGGGGGCCAGGGCTTCAAGAGAAAAATGGGGTCAGAACAATTCCGACAATACTGATATATCGGGCATGGACCATTGCCGCATTCAGGAAAAAAAGAAGGGAAAGGCGGTCTTTCCAGCTGACTCGCGGGCCCCGAAAAAAAAGGATAAACAGGATAAAAGGATATAGAGACGAAAGGGCCAGAAATACTGCATGTTGGGAGCTGTCCATTCCGAAATGTAGCTACTGAAAATTCCAGCCGAGACACGGAAGGGGAATGAAAGAAGTTCATAGCCGAAGGGAGTAAGCCCAGAGGCCAAAACGGTTAAAAGGAAAACCAGCAGTGGCGTTTTCTGTTCTCGAAGAAATGACTTCAGCTCATGCTGAACAAAAATCAGCTTGCCTCTTTCCAATACCCGCCCTGCCAGGAAAAGTCCTTGTAAAACAATCCCGAGAACAAACCCGCCGTGAATATTCGCCCACAGTGCAGTGATCGGAGGCAAGACAAATAACCAGCGGCCCTCCAGTTGACAAATATAGAGGGTCAGGGTGCCGAAAAACCAAGTAAATATATGAGGCCTTGCGAGCAGGTGGTCAACGCCAAACCCAAGCCGATGGAGACACAGAAAAATGGTCAACCAGGGGTCATCGTATGGTTCGGCAAGGCGAGAGAGCAGCCAGAAGGACAGGGCGGCCAGCAGGAAATAGAAAATGACTACCCCCGGAATCCCCGCCCACCTGTGGATGATTGCCATGATGACTTCGGCCAGCCATTCGTGGGCCAACCAGGGGTGACCATTTGCCGTATGGGAAAAGATGTCGGTGGTGAGGACGCCCTTGTTTCGAGCATGACCTCTCCGGCCTTGATATGCCAGAGAGTGTCGCCGTCGAGCAGGCCCCGCGCTCCGGAGAAGGCAGTCAAGGCAAGAAAGACCACCAAGCAGTAGATGCCACCGATGTCGGGGAGGAGGCGGGGGAATCTGTTCAGTGGAGGGGATGGTGAAATTTGAATTTTGGATTTTGAATTTTGGATTGAATCACGTGACATAAATCCGATCCCTGAATTCCAGAAGGGCATAGAGACGCGAGGACAGGGACCTATGTTACTGCTGTACTGCTTTTTGCATATACAGCAGGTGATCCAGGTTTTGCTGGGCTCGGACGTAAAGGCGGGGCTTGAGTATCAACGCCTGCTTAAAAGCCTTTTCAGCCAGGTCGAACTTTTTCTGGCTCATGTAGATGTAGCCAAGGTTGTTATAGGCGGCCGCTTTGCCCTGACTTCTTGCGAAAATTTCCAAAGCCTTATCCGTCTCGCCGTTCAAGGCATAAGCGGAAGCCAGGTTGTTGAGTGCGACCTTGTTTTCCGGGTTCAATGAAAGGGCCCGCTGAAAGGAACTGATCGCCTCGGGATAACGTTCCTGAATCAGATAGTTGTAGCCGAGGTTGTTATTGGCGGGTGCGGAATCGGGTTTCAATTGGACAACCTTCTGAAACAGCGGTTCAGCCAGGGGGCCGGGGTTGGACAACTCGTAAGTCAATGCCAATTCCGTAAGAACCTCGACATTCTCGGGTTTCAGGGCCAGCGCACGGGAAAGGAAATTTTCCGCCTCCTTGAGTTGACCCTGCTCCCGGCTAAGCCGACCGATGGCCAGCAACGCCGGGATAAAATCAGGCCTCACCTCCAACGCTTTCTCATAGGCCATACGCGCCTTCTGCGGCACACCGGTTTTTTGCCAGATTTCCCCCAGTCCGACAAACGCTTCGGCCGAAGTCGGCGTTTTATCCAGAGCCTTGAGAAAATAAATCCTGGCCAATTGAAAATCCCCTGCGGCAAGCTGGGTTTGCCCCTCGGCAATAAGCTCTGCCGGTTTCATGGCCTCCAGCTTATGCTGCTGGTCGGTGTCTTTTTCCGCCCGCAGCGACGAACTCGCAATCGGCATGGACCCGACCGGCTTGATGGTGGTGGTGCAGGCACAGATAAATAGCAGCGGAAGAAGAAAAAAGGCTCTCTTCAAAAAAGAATATTTTACGAGTTTATCCATGTCCAATCCCGACTGCGCACCGAAATTCCATTACGACACATCTCCTAATACAGGAAGAATTTAGAGCCCCTCACTACGTGTTCTGGCCAGAATAGGTACCTGAACTTTCCTGTTGGCCCCTCTCTATCCACCAAAAACAGGCATAAGTGTTTTCATAATACGGATCGCTGCAGGGCCGGCGAGAACGATCATCAAAGCCGGAAAAATGAAAAGAATCAGGGGGAAAACAAGCTTGACCGCGGCTTTGGCCGCCATTTCTTCGGCCATTTGCCGGCGCTTTTTCCGCATGGCGTCGGCGTGCACCCGCAAAGCCTTGGCCACGCTGGTCCCAAAGCGGCTGGTCTGGATGAGGATGGTGGTCAGGTTGTGGACCTCCGCCAATCCCGTCCGTAATGCCATGTCCTTGAGGCAGTCCTCCCGCGTCTTGCCGGCCCGGACTTCCATATTAGTGATATAGAACTCGTCGCTCAGATGGGAACTCAAGGGGCGGATTTCGTCGCCAACCCGGCGAAAGGTCATATCCAGGCCCATCCCCGCCTCCACACAGACGACCATCAGGTCCAGTGCATCCGGCAGGGCTTTTCGCATTTCATCCTTACGCTTTTGGGTAATGAACCAGATGAACAGGTTGGGCAGAAAAAACCCGAAGCCGGCAATGACAATCGCCGTCAGCATCAGGATCGGCGTGAGTTGATAGAACGCAATGGATATCAGATACAGGACGGGAAGGAGGATCCCCAGGATGACCTTGGCGGCCAGAAAATTGCGGTAGGCTTGTTCGGAACGAAACCCGGCCTGGACCAACCGGAGCCGGATCTGTTTTCGGGTTGCCCCTTCTCCCGGGGCGATGATCCGGTGCAGCGGCGTGGAGATTCGCGCGGCCAGACCCCGGTTTTCACCTTCCATCAATTTAGGCCTGGAGGTAGCAATACTTTCTTTTGGTAAAACCAGTTTTCCCAGGCGTTCGGCCGAGGGGTTGCGCCGGGCGGCAAGCAAGACGATGCCGCCCACGAGGAGCCCGACCGCTAAAAAAGTCAGGGCCATGATCGCCACGTAATCGATGTTCGCCTGTAACACGTAAAACAGGTTCAATATTCTGTTCATGGCAGACCTCTACATTTCGATGGACACAATCCGGCGGATGACAAATGCGCCGATTATCATGAGAATACAGCCGCCGACCAGCATATAAAGGCCGATCTTTTCGGTCCACAGCAGGGAAATATAGGCGTAGTTGACGAGAAAAATATAGCCGAACATGACAGATCGGCAGGGCAATCAGGATGATGCCCGAGAGTCTCCCTTCTGCGGTGAGAACCTTGACCTGCCGCAAAAAATAGACGCGTTCGCGGATGAGTTCGCTGATCTTGTCCAGAACCTCCGCGATGTTTCCCCCCGTTTCCCGCTGCATCAGGATCGCTATGGAAAAGAAGCGCAGGTCGGTACTGGCGACCCGCGCACACATGTTGTCCAGGGCTTCCTTCAGGGACAGGCCGAGATTGACCTCATCGACAGCCGCGCGGAACTCGGCCCGGATAGGGTCCTCCATTTCCTCGGCGACGGTTTCCATGCCGGAAGAGAGTGCATGTCCCGAACGCAGGGAGCGGGCCAGAAGGTCGAGGGCTTCGGGAAGTTGTTCCTGGAATTTTTCGAAGGATGCCTTTTCCCGCATTCGCAGCAGGATGTAGGGAAGGACCAGAAGAACCAAGCCGAGAAGGATAGCGGCTGCCAGCGTTGGGCAGAAAGATGAGCCCCAGGATTATCCCGAGCCCAGCCAGAGCAAGGCTGAGCAAAATAAAGGCCGAGGCGTTAAGCGGTATCCCTGCCTTGAGCAGCATCCGGTCGAGCTTGTGGATGCGGGGTAGCGAAAAGGTCAGCCGCTCGAAGGTGCCGACATCCTTGAGGACCCGGTTGCGGTATTGATCCAGCTTTTCCTTGCCGTGTTGGCCGCCGGCGGAAATATACAACAGGCGTTTTTTCACCGTCCGTTTTTCGGCGAACCGGCTCTCCACCCAGACCAGGTAGAACAGTTCGGTCAGCGTGGCGGCAAAGAGGAAGACCGCACACATTATCAGGATTTCCAGCCAGGTCATAGTGTCTCCTCTTTATTCGTAGGACCACTCCGGTGTGAAAAGCTCTTCGGGGACTTCGAGCCCGGCCATCTCCATTTTTTCGGAAAACTTGGGCCGGATGCCGGTGGCCCGGAAGCGGCCAAGAACTTTGCCTTCCTTGTCGATGCCCCGTTTTTCGAAGGTGAAGATCTCCTGCAGGGTGATGACATCCCCTTCCATGCCCACCACCTCGCTGACGGAGGTGACCTTGCGGCTGCCGTCGGTGAATCGCGGTAATCTGGACGATCATGTCCAGGGCGGAGGCGATCATGAAACGCATGGCCTTCTCCGGCAGGTTGATCCCCGGTCATCAGGATCATCGATTCGAGCCGGGTCAGGGAGTCCCGTGGCGTGTTGGCGTGAATGGTGGTCAGGGATCCTTCATGGCCGGTGTTCATCGCCTGGAGCATGTCGAAGGATTCGGCCCCGCGTACCTCGCCGATGATGATCCGGTCGGGGCGCATCCGCAGGCTGTTGCGCACCAGGTCCCGCTGGGTGATATCCCCGTGCCCTCGATGCTGGCCGGACGGGTTTCCAGCCGGACGACATGGTCCTGCTGGAGTTGAAGTTCGGCTGAATCTTCAATGGTGACGATCCTTTCCTGCTCCGGGATGAAGCCGGAGAGGATGTTGAGCAGGGTGGTTTTCCCGGACCCGGTTCCTCCGGAGATCATCACGTTGAGCTTGGCCGTGCACGCATCCGGCCAGAAACTCAGCCGACCTCCGGGGTGATGGATTTGTAGTTGATCAGATCTTCCATTTTCAGCGGGTTGACGGCAAAACGGCGGATGGAGAGGATCGGTCCGTCGATGGCCAGCGGCGGGATGATGGCATTGACGCGGGAGCCGTCGGGAAGCCTGGCATCGACCATGGGGGTGGATTCATCGATGCGCCGCCCGACCCGGGAGATGATGCGGTCGATGATGTTCATCAGGTGGGCGGTCGTCGATAAAGCGGGCCGTTGGTTTTTTCCAGGACCCCGAAACGTTCGACGTAGATATCCTTCGGTAGGTGTTGCAGAGGATGTCCGAGACGGTCGGATCCTTGAGCAGCGGTTCGATGGGGCCGAGACCCATCAGCTCGTCCAGGATCTCCCGGACCATGGCTTCCCGCTCCTCGGTGTTCATCAATACCTTTTCCTGGGCGAGATATGCTCGACCAGTCGGGAAACCTCGGGGCGGATCTCCGAAATATCCAGCACATCCAGGGCCGAGAGGTTGGCTTCCTCCACCAGGCGGGTGTGAACTTTTTGCTTGACCTCGTAGAAGAGGTTGTCGTGACTGATATCAGCCTGGGAACGATCCGGTTCGCTGGTCAGCGACCTGCCGTTCGACTGATTTTTCATGATGTCTCTGAGTTTCACTGCCACCTCCTAAATGTCTTTCCCGAATGCACCTTTCGCCCCCGATAGGTGTCGTATTTGTCGGGATAACGGAGCTTTTCAATAAATTGATCGATGTTTTTTGCCAAAGGCGAATGGGGGTGCGAGGTCACCAACGGTATCCCACTGTTGATGGATGCGATGACGTTCCCGAAATCATTGGGGAAGAGCCAGAATATCCGCTTCTGCAAGGCCTTTTCGGCTTCCTTGATGGAAAGATTGTCGTGCTTGATGAAACGGTTGGCGACAAATTCGATCTTGCGGGGGGGGATACCCAGTTTTTCAATCGTCTGGAACAGGCGCGCCCCGTTGCGCAGGGCATTGACCGAAAAATCGGTCACAATGAAGATCTTGTCCGAGGCCTTGAACGCCTCGTTGGTGCACTCATCAATGCTGATGGAGGCGCAGTCCACGAGAATATAGTCGTAGAGCTTTTTGAGCAGACTGAAGGTTTTCTCCAGGTGCTGCACCCCGATCTCGTCGGCATCCACCAGGCTGGGCGGCGCTGCCAGCAGCTCCAGGCCGCTGGCATGCCGGGTCATGACCTGTCGCAGCAGGGAGACGTCGAGCCGGTGGAAGTTCCTGCACAAATCCAGCACGCTGTTCTCAGGGGCCGCATCGAGCAGGACGGCGTCGTCTCCGGACTGGAAGCTCAAGTCGCACAGGGCGGCGGAGGTATCCTTCTGTTTGGCGATGGCAACGGCGATGTTGACGGCCAGCACCGTCGCTCCCAGGCCGCCCTTGCTGCTGATGAAGCTGAAGATGGGGCCCTTGGCGAGCTTGCCGGAGGTCGCCAGTTTGACGCGGATTTCCTCGAGAGCATCCAGCAGGGTTTTGGCATCTACCGGGAGCACCAGGTATTCGGTGGCGCCGGCCTTCATGACATCGACGATGCGTTCGGGGCGTTTGTCGTCGGAGAGGACGAAAACTTCGGTTTGGGGCAGATTGCTTTTCAGGTCGGACAGGCGTTTGAAAATGCCGCCTTCCTGCTGATCTTGGATCAGCAGGACGTGGGGGACGGTCTTGACCGCCAGGATGCCTTTCTCGGCGATTCGGTTCTGCCACTTGACGATTTCGACGTCCGGCACCGTCTGCAATGCAGCCAGCAGTGACTGGCCCAGCCGGGGATCGGATATTTCCATTGCAATGATAAATTTACTGGTCATCCGCAGCCCTTTTGAAATGATCTTTATGATAGAAATCTATAAAAATATTGAACGGTTACAAGCCATCACGAAGCATAAACAAGATTATTCCACAAGCTCCACTTTCAATAGACTGGCCTGCCGTGCCAGCTGGTCGGGAATGGGGTAAAGGTTTACCCCTTCGATGGCCTGGATATGGGCCGTCACTTTACGCAGGTCGTTGCCCGAGCCCGGGGCGGGATCGAAGGTGCTGAGGTCGCAGCCACTGACGTTGACGAAACTGTCGCCGCAGTCGTAGGCATCGGGGTTTTTCCACGCCCGCGTCAGCAGCAGTCTGGCCATTCCGACGTAGGCAAGCGTGTGTTTCGGGCTGCCGTTGCTGATGGCTTTCCAAGTCTCACAGGCACCGGCGAAGATGACCGGGACGTTCACGATCAGTGCGTGCTGGCCGGATGGGAGGTCGATGTCCTGGCGGCATTTCAGGTTGTCATCCGCGTCGGTGACATCGGTATTGGCCAGGAAGTCGGCGAGGATCGTGGCCGCGGTGCCGTTGAAGACGTAAACTTTGGGGTAGCCGGCGTACTGGGGGATTGTCGAGAAGTCGGGATAGAGGATAGAGCTGGGGTTGCCGGTCACGATGCCCGCGCTCTGCAGGCGCGCCAGGATATCGTTTTTGGTAGCCCCCGTATAGCTTTTAATGATGTCACCAATGCCACCAGGTGGCGATGCACCCTGCTCAAAGCGGTTGTCCCCGTAGGGACGGTCTGCGGTCGGTGAACATCCGTGTGTGGTGTCATCTGGGTTACGGTAGCAGTACAGCCGGTCCTGGTAGGCGGTGAAACTCTCGTAATGGGTGGAGTCGATAAACCCCGGCAGCAGCACACCGTCCTGGCTCCAGACCCGGGTGAAGTGGTCGTCGTCCTGGAAATCCACCGCCGGATTCAGGTTGTACCACCGCGGCAAGTAGCCGTTGATAGCGTAGCCGGTCATGGGATCGAAGGTCGTCGGGCTGTAGACCCCCGTCGCCGCATCCCGGATGAGGGAGGGAAGGGGGCTGGGGGCCGGGAACTCGTCCCAGGACGCGATGTCCTTGTTGTTGATTTTCCCTCCCAGCCCGCAGGGGATGTAGAGGCCATCCGGCTGGCACCCCTCATAGGAGCTGCTGAAGGTTTTGGCCGCGGGGTCGACGGCGGTGTTCTCGATGCCGAGATTGGGAGGGTCCAGGCCCTTGCCGAAAACCACCTGGTTGAACTTCTCCCGCCCGGTGCCGGGCTCCATGTACTGGCTGACCTCGCTGGCGTTGACATTGAAGGTCAGGGAGGTCCAGGCGGCCTGGTCGTCAATATCATTGGCGAAGGTGTACGCCTTGATGTCGCAGATCGACATGCCCGGCAGGGAGCCGGGATGTGCGGCTATATCATCGGTCGGCACGCAACTGACCAGGGCCAGGGGAAGAACGGGATTGTAGGGTTCGGCCACAGCAATGGCGTCAGCCGTGACAGTGGTGGCGGCGGTAAAGAAGAAAAAGATATGATTGACCGCCCGGGTAGCTCTGACCAAAACGCCATCGGGCGAAACCTCGGACTGGGTCCAGCGGTCGCCGGCGCTGCTGCCAAGAGCCGTATCGTCCCAGTTCCCGATGCAGCTTTCCGTGTCGGAAGTCTTGCATTCCGCATCGACGAAGGTGACTTCCGTTACACCGTTGGCCTTGGCCGTGGCCACCGCGACGTCTTTTGCCCGTTGGATCTGGCCCGAGGCACCGTCCAATTGCGCGGCCGATGCAAGGGCCGCCGCATCGACGGCCTCCTGCAACTGGACCTTGACGTTGTGGATATGACCCAGATCGACGACGATCCCCAGGACGGTCACGATCAGCAGGAGCATGATCGCCACCAGGACGATCACAGCGCCTTTTTCGTTGTTTTTTAGAATCCCGATGCTCATTGCCGCCTCACTTTTCCGGTGACTGGTCGCCAGCCGGAGCCCTGCAGGATCAGCTTACTGCTGGATGCCGAGCTGGAAAACGTTGACCTTTTCCGGCGTTTTATTGAAGGTGTCGTTGTAAACCTGCATGATATTTTCGGCGGTTATGCCGTCGATCTCTTCCGGCGTGTTCTTGGCATACTGGTGGTCGGGATAGGCGGTCTGCTTATCCCAGGTGGCCTGGCTGGCCTGGCCGAACTCGCGATCCAGGGTGTAGGCTTCCTGGAAGGAGGCGCAGCCGGCCAGCAGTGCCGTGGCGGTGATGGCTAGGATGATCGCTTTCATGACCTGTCTCCTCTCATTATTTGCCTGCAACCGGCTGGAGCCCGAAATTACCTTCCAGTCCCCCCTGTTTTTCCATCGTGGGCGCCGGGGCCATGGACGATTCACTTCCTTGTGTCCGTCTCCCCTCCAGGCGGCCCTCCAGGTAGAACTCGAAGGCATTGGGGGGCTGGAAATTCTGGCCGGGGTAATTGACGGCGCCTTCCTGCTCCGGCTTGACCAGGTGCGGCGTGACGGTCACCAGCAGATCGGTCTTCTCCTGGAGGAAACTGGTGCTGCGGAACAGGGCGCCGATAATCGGTATGTCGCCCAGCCCAGGCACCTTGGTGACCTCTTCGTTGATGTTGTCCTGAAGCAGGCCGGCCAGTGCCAGGGTCTGCCCGTCATAGAGCTGAACGGTGGTTTCCAGCTTGCGGGTGCTCAGGCTGGGGACGACGAAATCGGCACCGGAAATTCCCGAAGGGATGGTGCTGGTCGAGGCGATGGAGGTGACGCTGGGGGCCACGCGCAGGCTGATCTTGCCATCGCCGAGGACCACCGGGGTAAAGCGCAGGCCGACGCCGAACTCCTTGAATTCGATGGTGATGCCGCCATTCGTTGTCGCCGTTCCCCCTTGTGCCACGGGGACGGGGAATTCCCCGCCGGCCAGGAAACTCGCCTCCTGGCCACTCTGGGTGACCAGCCTCGGTTCGGCCAGCAGCCGGGCCAGACCTTCGCCTTCCAGGAAGCGCAGGGCCGCCGTCACATCCTTGATCTTGACGAAGACGTTGGCTGGATTGTCGACGAAATTGAGCAGCAGGGACCCGGGGCTCTGGATCAGGCCCTGAGTAGTTCCGCTGATTACGCTACCAGTGGAGCCATCAGGGAGAGACCCGAAGCCCGGAGCATCCGTTGTGAACTGGAGGGGGGAGAGAACACTGCCGACACCGGCCGCTCCGACAAAGGAGTTGCCAAGGTCTTTCAAGCCGAGAGCCGCCTGCCAGTCCTTGTTCTTGTCGCGGCGAACCTCGGCGAACTTGACCTCGAGCATGACCTGTTGGATGTTGCCGACCGTCATCAGGTTGGTGATGCCGGTACCCGATTGACCGGTCCCCTGGCCCCCGCTGGTTCCCTTTGATTCAACCGGCATATAGGTCTTGGTAAGCCGCAGGACCTGCTCCACGACTTCCGGACTGGAGACCGTGCCGGAGAGCACGACGCCCGTTTCCGAGCCGTAGACCTTGATCGGTTCGTTGGGGTAGAGCTCATGGAGCCTTTCCTTCAGGGGGGTGAGATCCAGGGCAACTACTACATCGAGTACTGCCCTGACCTCTCGGGCGTTGTCATCCCAAACGCTGATGGTCGAATAACCGATTTTTTTACTGGCGTTGTAGACCAGGATCAGGTCGGGCTGCAGTGGGCGAGCATCGATGATCTGGTCATTCGAGATGAACAGTTTCATTTTCGGAGCGGGATTGGCGATGTGAACCAGCTCCGACCCTCCCAGTTTCACATAAACGGTCTTTTTCTCCGGTTCCTGGGCATTGGCACCGGCGACCAGAAAGGCCAGCAGTGCAAACCAAAAACCGATACCGGCAACAAGCTTGTTATTCATCACAGCGCCTCCCTTTCAATAAATTACTAGTTTTCAGAGCTCTCGGTTTTTGGTTTGAATTGGAACGATTGACCCTTCTGCTCGCTGCCTCTTACCACCTCAACCTCGAAGGTGGGGAGGGGGACGGTCTGGACACGGCGCTGAAGGGTCGGTACCCTTCGGGCTCGCACCACCTTTTTCGGCGGTGGTGGGGGCTCCTCGGCAACCTCTTCCTCCAGGGGATTACGCAAGACCAGGTGGATGGAGCCCTCATGGGTCTGCAGGGCCAGTTTCTCGGCCTCCTTGGGGGTCAGCTCCATGGTCACGGTACGCACGATCTTGGCCTTGCCTTCCTCGGTGGCTGTTTCCTGGGCGATCGCCAGGACCTTGATTTTTTTCAGGATGGTTGTGGCCTCCAGCCTCCCCCGGCTCCCCTGGTTGCCCACGGCGATGACGTCGACATAGGTATTGGGCAGGACGAAACCCGCCACGCCGATGACCTCATCGACCCTTATTGTCATGGCCCGTTTCCCCTTGGGAATCAGGGCCACCAGGCCAGCCCCCGAACCGGGCTCGGCCAATTCAGCGGCCAGTAGCGGTTGGCCGGCGTAGATTTTGCTGACCGCGACCCGTCCTTCGACCTTGGCGATATCGGAAAACGCACCTTTGGGCGTATTGGCTTTGGGCCATTCGGCCAGGGTCAGGGTCTTGGTCGACAGGGGGGTGCCGATATCCAGGTCCTGGGCGGCAACCACAATTTTGGCCGTGGGGACCTGCTCTGTCACTACCGTTTTCTCCACGGATGACTGCGTGGTCAGCCAGCGATTGACGAGGAAGACCGCGACAATGCCGAACAGGACCGCCAGCCCCAATGCGACCAATGCACCGTATTTCTTCATAAACAGCCTCCTTGCGTTGCAAAAGCGATGATTGCCTGCCTATTCATGGAGTTTCAGTGAGCGCCTCTTCGGGGTTTTCGTAGTCCCCGGAGGCGGTATAGGTGAACTGGTCTGGAGCCGCGAACCCGGGTACCAAGCCGGAGAGCAGTCGAGGGAAAAAATTGGGTACGGTGACCTTAACGTCGAGCCGCTCCTCCAGTCCGTCGGGGGTGGATGGGACCCTGGCAATACTGACCACCGGCTCGGTCCGTTCGTACAGGGTGTCCAGGTAGTTGCGGACCTCGCAGTCCACTTTGTAGCTCCGGTTGGTGGCGGACTGGGAGCAGCCGTCGACTGTGTTGTCAGTGAGGGAGGTAAAACTGTCGAAGTTGTTGGCTCTCACCCCGACCCTCATCCCCTCCCGGGCCGCGTTGGCGACATAATGCTTCTGCAGAAAGATGAAGCCGAGCTCCAGGATGCCGAAAAGAATGATGAGCAGCAGAGCAACGACAACGGCGAATTCGACCGCCGTCGCTCCAGTTTCGTCTCTTGCTGTCGAGATTACGAATTTTGTATTCATCTTCCCCAAGCCTGTCGACAGTTCGTCATGTCAGTCCGGATCCTTGGCAAAGACGGCGCTGCGGGTGATCTCCCTTGGTGCCGGTACGTCGGTGCCGGGGATAAGTTGAAGGAGATCCCAGAGTACCGGTTCCCAGACTTGCGCCGTTTGGACCATTACCTGGACTTCCACAGCGTTCGGCGGAGAGGTGACCTGATTGGCAGCGTCGTTGAAGTTATTTAACGTCCCATGCGTGACCAGAATTTCCACGAATTTCGGGCTTCCCGGAAAGCTGCCGTCGTAGGTAAGGTCCACTTCCGAGTCCTGCAGGGTCCCGTAGATTCCCTCCAGGTAATTTTTTACCGCGGCTTCAATTTTGTCCTGCGCCGTGGTGTCTGAAAGATCACTGAACTTCGAGGCGACGCGCGCCCCTTCTCTTGCCGCGTTGGTGATGTAGTGGGACTCTACCCAGATTATGCCGAAATCAATGATTCCGAAGAGAAAGACCATCAGGAGCAGAAACAGGACTGCGAACTCAACAACCGCTGCTCCCTTTTCTGAGCGGACTGAGTTCATATCAGCGCTCCCCACGTGACATAGGCAAAGAAGCCAAAGGCAATGGCCGCGGCGTAGGGGAAGCGCAGTTTCTCTTTGCTGGGTTCCGGAGTCAGATCGCCGGGATCCCTTGTATAGACGAACATGCGCAGGGCGTTGAAGCCCCGGGCACATTTTGTTTTCAAATCATGATTGAAGGCATAGTGGGCAATGGCCATAAGGCCGCCAACGAGCCCGGTGTAAAGGAAGACCTGGAAAATGGCCCCTGGACCCAGCAGAGCTCCGAGGGCGGCCAGTGCCTTGACGTCCCCGGCGCCCATGCCACCCATCAGGTACGGGACGATGAGAAGCGAAAATCCTGCTGCCAGTCCAAGAAATGCAGTCAGTAGTCCTGTCGGTCCACTTATGGCCAGATGGTGGCCGAAACCGGCCACAACTATGATCAGGCTGGCAATGTTGGGTATCCGGGAAAGGTGCGTATCCGTGATGCAGATCAGGAGGAAAAAGGCCGAGGCGAGAAATACGGAAAAATTATTTCCCTGCAGGAAAAAATAACAAGAGAACCCCACCGCGGAGTAGCCGGTGACGTATCTGGGGATCTCTTTTTTCCAGTTGTTGGTTCCCATAATCCTCGCCTCGTGTACTCAATTCCCCAATTGTAACTGGCCAAAAGTAATTGGCCAAAAGGAAGAGATGTTCTGACTCAAGGGAGGTTGTTGCCGAGGACTTTGTTGACCATGCTGAAGCCCTTCTTGATCTGCTGGCCGAGAGCGGCAATGATAATGACCACCGCTGCAATGATCAGCGCCACCAGGACACCATACTCGACTGCCGTAGCACCGTCTTCTTCTTTCCAGAAATTCAGGATCCCTTCCATGAGCGCACTCATTTTCTACCTCCTTTTTTGGATTTAGAGGGAAAATCCCTCCCCGCGGTAAAATGGCCCGGCACAACCATTGGCCAGGCTGCCGTAAAGAGACGCTTTGTTGTTGAAGTAGATACACCTGTCAATTTGATAAGGCAATAAATAATGGTTCCTGGCAGATCAAAAGAACGGAAATCTTGCTATTTACAATGCTCAGTTAATCTTTCCAAAATCTTTGACCTGGTTGGCGACGGCGTGGAAAGCCTGCTGCGCCACCCCAGTGTCATCCCAGTTAGCAAGGCCTACAATCACGAGCCCTACCGCGATGATGGCCGCTGCGATGACCGCATATTCGACCACCGTTGCTCCCTGCTCATTTTTCAGATAATTTCTCAGGTTGAGTTTCATTTTGCTCTCATTTTGGCAACATCTTCTGCCGACATGCCGACAACTACTTTGAATCTTCTTTTTTCTCTTTTCTTACCACTCTTTTTACCTTGAGTTTGGCCGCTGTCAATGGGCTGGCGAAAAAAGACTTATTTGGTCAGCAAGTCGACATTGGGGAATTCGCTTGTCTTTGTACTGGCGGGATGAAAGATTTGAAGGCAAATTGGTGGGGAGTTCGGTCGATCATCAAACCAGAGGAATGATGCAACCGAGATCGTTCGGCCGGGATTCCGGCCCTTCCCCTCCTGTCGGTCCAGTCTCGCTGCCAAGGTCTGCTCCCTGCCGGACGCGGGCAAAAAAATTTGCTGGAGTATAAAAATGGTGCGTGCAGTTCGTTTCGGGATGGTAGGCGTATTGAACTCCCTGATCGATTTCGGAGTATTCAATTTGCTGCTGGCCGCCTTCAAAGCAACGTCCGGTCCAACCCTGCTGGGCTGCAACGCCCTGGCATTTTTGAGCGCCAACCTGAACAGTTATCTGTTCAACAAGAAATGGACGTTTCAGGATCGCAACGTGGCGTCATCCCGGCAGTATTTTCAATTTCTGGCCTTTTCCTGCGGGGGGTTGGCGGTCAACAGCCTAGTTGTCTACCTGCTGACGACGGCTTGGTCTGCTCCCCGGGGATTTCCCCCGTTCTGGTGGGCTAATGCCGCCAAGGGATGTGCTTCGGTTTTTACCCTGGCCTGGAACTACTGCTGTTACCGCTTCCTGGTCTTTCCCCCCGGACGCCATACTGATGAGTATTGAGCGTCCTCAGGTATCCTGACTGCCATATTGCCGGCTGTTTTCAGGGGGCTTCCGGCTTCAATTAAAAATCTGGATGGCCGTTTATTGAAGTCCGGCAAAGGTGGTTTGGAAGTCGTTGAAGGCTTTTTCGATTTGTCCTCCAAGCGCCGCGATAATGATGATCACCACACCGGCAATCAACGCTACCAGAACTGCGTATTCGATGGCGGAGGCGCCCTCCTGCCCCCTGAGCAGGTTACCGAGACGAGAGATCATTTTCATTACCCTCCCCGCGTTTGCGGAAAATTTAACCCATTTTCAATGGCCTTCAACCGTAATAATACGTTCTATTAATGCCCGCCGCAACCAGCAAAATTCAAATTCCCCCTTCTTGCGGCCCGGAACGGGAGACCCGCCCCGGATCGCCCGCTCGGTTTGACGCTCAGCGGGGAAACGTCTATTCTTGAGGCTCTTTCATCCCCATGGGCTGGTTTTTCTCTCCCAAGGTATCCGCTTATGCTTCTGTTCGGCCGCTTCTTCATTCTCTCCCTCCTCCTGGTCCTGGGCCTCACCGCCTGTGCCCCACCCCCGCCGCCGAAACCGGCCGTGCCGGCGCCGGTTCTGGAACAGGTCGACTGGGCGGCCATGCCCGGCTGGGCTGAGGACGATCCGCGCCCGGCCCTGGAGGCTTTCCGGGCGAGCTGCAAGGTGGTGCAGAACCGGGCCCAATGGCAGACGGCCTGCGCTGCCGCTGCGGGATTTGCCGCCGCGGATGAGATGGCGGCGCGCACTTTTTTCGAGGCGCAGTTCCAGCCCTTCCGCGTGCAGCAGGCCGATGGCAGCAGCAGCGGTCTGATCACGGGCTATTACGTGCCCGACCTGAAGGGGAGCCGGACCCGCAGCGAGCGCTATCGCTGGCCCCTCTACGGGGTGCCCGACGACCTGCTGGTCGTCGACCTGCGCAGCGTCTATCCGGAGCTGGGCGATTACCGGTTGCGGGGGAGGCTGGAAGGGCGGCGGGTCGTGCCTTATTATTCGCGCGCCGAAATCGATGCCGGCAAACTGTCGGAAGGGAAGGAGCTGTTCTGGGTGGAGGACCCGGTCGAACTCTTTTTCCTCCAGATCCAGGGGTCGGGACGGATCGAGCTGGAGGACGGGACGCAGGTGATGGTCAACTATGCCGACCAGAATGGCTACCCCTACCGCTCCATCGGCAAGCTGCTCCTCGATCGCGGCGCCATGACCCGCGACCAGATGTCGATGCAGAATATCCAGGCCTGGGCCCGCAAAAATCCCGACCAGGTGAGTGCGCTGCTGGCCGAAAACCCGAGCTATGTCTTTTTCCGGGAGCTTCCCGCTGGCGTGACCCGGCCCTTCGGCGCGCTTGGCGTCCAGCTGACCGCCGAACGCAGCCTCGCCGTCGATCCGCACGCTATCCCCCTCGGTGCACCGGTGTTCCTGTCCACCACCTGGCCGGGAGGGGATACCCCGCTGAACCGTCTGCTCGTCGCCCAGGACACCGGCGGGGCGATCAAGGGGCGGGTGCGGGCCGATTTCTACTGGGGGATCGGTGATGAGGCGGGAGCCCTGGCCGGCCGCATGAAGCAGCCCGGCCGGCTGTGGGTGCTGCTGCCGCGGCCGGCGGCGGAATAGTTTCCACCCGGAAACGGTTCTTTTCCGCCGTGGCGGCGTCAATCTGCGGGCTAGCTCGTGCGGCGTACCGGTGTACGCCTCCGCGCAAGCCCTTGACTTCCTTGCCACGACGAAAAATCCCTCGTTTCCGAATCGGAAACCGGCGACTTAGCTTCCGGCGGGGTCAGCGGCGGGGAGACGGGAGCGCCTCCAGGTGATCGACGATCTCCCCGGCGAGGGTTTCCATGCTTTTGCCGGATACGCTGATGGTCAGGTCGGCATAGCGCCGATAGAGCGGCTGGCGGTGGCGGAAAAGAGCGGGGAACGTTTCGCCGGGATCGAGGACGATGCCGCGCTGGTCCATGTCGTCGATGCGCCGCTCCAACTCCTCCAGGGGGGCGTCGAGAAAGACCGTCCGGCCGTTGCGACGCAATGCCTTCATCCCGGAATCGCTGTAGACCGCCGAACCGCCGGTGGCGATCACGGTTTTTCTGACGAGCGCCAGGTCGAGCAGGACCTCCTCCTCCAGCCGCCGCAGGGCGGCCATCCCCTCGCCGGCAATGAGCTCCTGCAAGCGCAGCCCGGCGCGGGACTGGATCACCAGGTCGCTGTCGACGAAATCGAAACCGAGCCGCTTGGCCAGGACCACGCCGATGGTACTCTTGCCGGCCCCCGGCATGCCGATCAGCACCACGTTCGACTTATTCATCATCCGGGTCCCGGCGTTTGGCCAGAGTTTTCAGGTAGCGTTCCTTGAGGCGGGCATTGTTGGCCGCCACCTCGCCGTCACCGACATACCAGGGGGGGATGTCGTCGTAGTCGGGGACGCCGTCGTCGATCAGGTAGCGGGCGCCGGGATGTTTCGGGTAGCCGGCCGGCACCGCCCCGGCACAAATGATCCGCAGCGGTGCCTCGCCGTCGTTCTTCAGCGCCCGCCGCGCTTCGGGCGGCACCCGCACCATGTCCCCAGCCGCCAGCGCCACTTCCTCGCCATCGATCCACAACCGGCCGGTCCCGGCCAGGACCATGTAGACCTCTTCCTGTTCGCGATGGCGGTGGGTGAAGGTATAGCCCTGCTGGGGCGGCAGGTTGATAAGACCCAGCGCCACCGCCTTCAGGTCGAGGCGGTGGCGCGGCGAGGTCAGGGGCGGGAGCTGGTCCCAGTCGAAGTGGGCTTTGGAATACATACAGTAACGCGTGGCGAGTGGCACGTGGCGCGGCAAACCGAACCCGGTTTCAGGTTCTTCCCGTCGCTCGCCACGCGCCACGCGGCTATTGGATTTTCAACACGATTTTGCCAAAATGCTTGTCTTCTTCCATCATCCGGTGCGCTTCGACCACCTGCTCGATGGGAAAGACCCGTTCGATGATCGGCACGATGGAACGGTCGGCGAATTTCGGCAGGGCGCGGCGGGTGAACTCGGCGACGATCTCGGCCTTTTCCGGAACCGGCCGGCTGCGCAGCACCGAGCCGATGATCTGCTGGCGCTTGACCATCATCAAGGCCAGGTTGAGCTCGGCCTTGATGCCGGAGATGACGCCGATGATCACCAGCCTCCCCTTGTAGCCAGCGAGTTCATGTTCGGCGCCAGGTACTTGGCGCCGACGTGGTCGAGGATCAGGTTGACCCCCTTCTTGCCGGTGAATTCCTTGACCGCCTCGGAAAAGTCGGGGGTGGTGGTGTAGTCGATCACCAGGTCGGCGCCGAGCTGTTTCACCCGCTCGATCTTGCTCGGGTGGGCGGTGACGATCTTTTTGACGCGCGGGGTCAGTGCCCGGGCCAGCTGCAGCGCCGCGGTGTTGACCCCGCCGCCGCCGCCGTGGAAGATCGCGGTCTGGCCGTCCTGCAGCTCGCCGATCATGAAGACGTTCAAAAAGGCGGTGATGTACGATTCGCAGACGCAGGCCGCCTCTTCGAAGCTCATCGACTCCGGGGATCGGCATCAGGTGGCTGGCGTAGGCCACCGCGTATTCGGCGTAGCCGCCGCCGCCGACCAGGGTCATGACCCGGTCGCCGACCTTCCAGCCGCTGACCCCGGCGCCGAGCTCGGCGATGGTGCCGGCCACTTCCAGGCCGAGGATTTCCGAATCGCCCGGCGGCGGGGGATATTTCCCTTCGCGCTGCACCAGGTCGGGGCGGTTGATCGAGGTGGCGACGACCTTGATCAGGACTTCGCCTTCCTTGGGCTTCGGGGCGTCGATTTCGCCGACCTTGAGCACGTCCAGGCCGCCGAAGCCGTCGAGCAAAACAGCTTTCATGGGAATCTCTCCTTCGCAGGGAATGGCAGGGGATACTAGAACAGTGTTGTCGATTATAGGGCATCCGCCGGCCGATTCAACCGCTTTCTCAGCTTCCGTCGCTTGCCGGGGCACCTCGGCCCGTTTAGAATGGGCCGGAAAGATTCGCCCCCTTTTTCCCGGAGATCCCATGCCCCGTCAATGGAAATGCACCGTCTGCGGCTATCTTCACGATGGCCCCGAACCCCCGGAAAACTGCCCGCGGTGCGGCGCGGAGCGCAGTCAATTCATTCCCATGGAAGCCGAAAAGCTCAACCTGCTGCACGACCTGTGGCAGACCCTGGTGGTGCATGCGGTGGCGGCCCATTTCTCCAGCGGCCTGGTGCCGGTGGCGGTGCTCTTCTTGCTGCTGGGGCTGTTCTCCGCCAACCCTCATTTCGAACCCGCAGCCTACTATCTGCTCTATGTGGTACTGGTCGCCATCCCGGTCTCGATCATCTCGGGCATTTGCGACTGGCGGCGAAAATTCAAGGGAACCCAGGCGCTGATCTTCTACAAAAAGATCGCCCTGGCCTTTGTCATGTTCCTGCTCGGCCTCGCCGCCGTCAGCCTGCACCGCAGCCATCCCGACTTCGCCGCTGCCGGGGTCCTGGTCCGTTTCCTCTATGGAGCCCTGCTGTTCGGCATGCTCGGCTGCGTCACCCTGCTGGGGCATTACGGCGGCAAGCTCGTTTTCAAGTGGAAGAACAGCCAGCTTTGATGCCTTCGCACAATTTAGGCCGGGCGATTCGTGACCTTGACAGCCGGCTCCCGCTGCGGGTAAATAGGCACCCGGTAGCAGCAGCGGTAAACACAGTCGTCAGCGGAGTCGGACCATGAAACAGGATATCCCCGAAAAGGGCGCCATCGTCCAGCGCGACCGGCAGCGCTACGGCGTCGCCCCGCACATGCCCGCCGGGATCACCGATCCGGCGACCCTGCGCCGGATCGCCGACGTCGCCGAGCGCTACGGTGTCGCCCAGATCAAGTTGACCAGCGCCCAGCGCATCGCCCTGCTCGGCTTTGCCGAAGAGCAGCTCGACGCCATCCTGGCCGACCTTGGCGAGCCGCCCGGCGCCGCCATCGGCCTCTGCGTCCGCTCCATCAAGGTCTGCCCCGGCACGGACTTCTGCAAGCGCGGTCAGCAGGATTCGGTCACCGTGGGCCTCGAGGTCGACCGGCGTTACCACGGCATGCAGCTTCCCTGGAAGTTCAAGATGGGGGTGTCGGGGTGCATGAACGACTGTGCCGAGACCTGTCTCAAGGATGTCGGTCTGGTCGGCACCCCCCAGGGGTGGCACCTGATGGCCGGCGGCAACGGCGGCAGCCAGCCCCGCCTCGCCCACCGGCTCCTGGAACACCTGCCCGACGATGCTACGGCGCTGGCCGCGGTGGACCACATGGTCCGCTGGTTCCGGGCGCAGAACCGCAAGTGCCGGCTCGGCAAGTTCATCGACGAGATGGGTATCGAGGCGTTTCGCGCGGCGGCGCTGGAGGGTTGGCCGGGGTAGGGGGTGCGAGAAAATCAAGAGGCGTGTGGCGAGTGACGCGTGGCGTGACGCGAGGTCCAAGGTCCAAGGTTCAAGGTCCAAGGTTCAAGGTCCAGGGGGGCAGGGGGCGGGGGCAGGACCGAAGGTTCGGGGCTCAAGAGGGGATGCGTAAGGAGTGAGGAGAATGCGCCTTTCCGCGGCAGGAATGACTCCTCGCTTCATGTTTCACGTCTCATGGATTCAAGGAGGCACTTGGAGGCGGAGCCGGTCGGTTCCGCCTCCTGTGTTGGACCTGCCGCACGTTTCAGGCGTTTTCTGCGTCCGGATCGCGGAGGAAGCGGTAGCCACGGCCGCGGACGGTCAGGAAGTGACGGGGGGCGGCGGGGTCGCCCTCGAAGTAGCGGCGCAGGCGGACGATGAAGTTGTCGAGGGTCCGGGTCTCGGCATCCGGGGCCATTCCCCAGACGCCTTCGAGGAGTTCGGCCCGGGAGAGGACCTCCCCCTCGCGGCGAAAGAAGAGGCGCAGCATGCGCACCTCGAGTTCGGTGAGGTTTTGCTCCCCCTGGGCGGTCTGGGCGACGGCGTGCTCCAAATCGACCCGGTTGCCGCCGAAGGAATAAACCTCCGCGTGGTCGGTGCGGTGGTACCAGGCGGAGCGGCGCAGCATTCCCTTGACCCGGAGCAGGAACTCGTCCAGAGAGAAGGGTTTGGTCAGGTAGTCGTCGGCGCCGGCGCTGAGCCCGGCGACCCGGTCCTTCTCCTCGCCGCGCGCCGTGAGCATCAGCACCGGCAGACGCGGGTCGAGACGGCGCAGGCGCCGGCAGACCTGAATGCCGTCGATGCCGGGGAGCATCAGGTCGAGGACGACCAGGGCAAAATCCTCTCGCGCCAGGGCCTCGATCGCCTCTTCGCCGGTCGAGAAATGGACGACCCGGAACCCCTCTTCCTCGAGATTGAATATCAATCCCCGGGCAATATGGGGTTCGTCCTCCACCAGCAGGACGCTCGGCCGGTTCATGTCAGCTCCTCCCCGGCAGGGGGCCGTCATACAGGGGCAGGCGGATGTGGATGGTGGTGCCCTGCCCGGGCCCGGCACTTTCGATCCAGGCCCGGCCGTGGTGCAGCCTGACCACCGTGCGGACGATGAAGAGCCCCAATCCCGAGCCGCGAATCGTTTCATTGCTGTGCCGAATCCGGTAGAACATCCGGAAGGCCTTCTTCAGGTGGCGCCGGTCGAACCCTCGGCCGGCATCCTGGAACTCGAGGTGTGCCCATCGCCCCTCCCGGTAAAGGGCGACGCGCAAGCGCGGCGGACCCTCCGAGTAAAGGAGGGCATTCTCCAGCAGGTTGCGCAGGACCGTCTCCATGCTCTCGGTCTCGATCTCTGCCTTCAGGTCCGGTTCGATCTCGAGCTGCATGGTGCCGGCCCGGGGCAGGGCATACTGCTGGGGACGCAGGTAACCGCTGACGAATTCCGAAAGGTCGACCGGGCGCAAATGCAAGCGCAGGTCCCGCTGTTCCAGGCGGTTGGCGGAGAGGAGGTTGTCGATCAAGGTGCCGAGACGCGCGGTGTCGCTGAGCATGGTGTCGACGAAGGTGTGCAGTTTCTGCGGCGAGGGCGGACGGCGGCGGATCGTCTCGAGGTGCAGCTGCAGGGACGCGAGCGGGGATTTGAGCTCGTGGGTGACCTGGGCGATGAAGTGGCGCTGGGCCCGGTAGAGGGCGGCCTGCCGGCGCCAGAAGAGGAAGATGACGTAGACCCCGGCGAGGATGGCCGCGAGCAGGACGATCCCCTCGACGAGGATGAACCAGTCGATGCCGCCCTGGAGGAGTTCGGGGCTGTATTTGGCCGCCAGCTTGCGGATCTTCTGGTGGCTCTCGACGAACCAGATGATCCAGAAAATCAGCAGGACCAGCCAGATCAACTGGATGGCAATGAAGGCGAAGAGCGGATTGACCAGGCGGCCGAGACGTTTCATGTTCCTTCCTTACCACGGCCCAAGGCCGCCGAACAAGAGGAATTTCGGCAACTTTTACATAACTATTACAATCCCTACCGCCGCCCTTTGCTACAATACCGCACATGGTCGACAGGCGCAGCGCAGCGTCCGGCCCTGCAAGGAGTTGCTTCATGGAAAAACCCCTTACTGTTGGTCGATACACCGCCCGCTTCCCTCTGATCCAGGGCGGGATGGGCGTGCGCATATCCGCAGGCAACCTGGCCGGGCACGTCGCCCGCAGCGGCGGGATCGGTCTGGTGGCGACCGCCGGCATCGGGCTCAACAGCGCCCATTACGACGGCAGCAACTTCTTTACCGCCGACCCGCTGGCGCTCAAGGATGAAATCGCCAAGGCCAATCGCATCGCCCCCGACGGCATCGTCGGCACCAACTGCATGGTCGCCGTCACCAATTACGAAGAGATGGTCCGGGCTTCCTGCGAAGGGGGCGCCAAGCTGATCGTCTCCGGCGCCGGCCTGCCCCTCAACCTGCCGGCTATTACCGCCGATTTTCCCGAGGTCGCGCTGGTGCCGATCGTCTCCTCGGTCAAGGCCGCTGAACTCATTGCCCGCAAATGGGCCAAATACGACCGCCTGCCCGATGCGGTGGTGGTCGAGGACCCGGACACCGCCGGTGGCCATCTCGGGGAGAAGCTCGAGAATATCGGCAGCGGCGAGTACGACCAGTACGCCACGGTGCGCGGCGTCAAGGCCTATTTCCGGGAAGCGTTCGGCGTCGAGGTCCCGGTGATCGCCGCCGGCGGCATCTGGGATCGTGCCGATTTGCTGCATGCCCTCGACGAAGGCGCCGACGGCGTGCAGATGGCGAGTCGCTTTGTCTGCACCGAGGAGTGCGACGCCTCCGATGCTTTCAAGCAGACGTATCTCGACTGCCGGATGGAGGATATCGGCCTGGTGATGAGCCCGGCGGGGCTGCCCGGACGGGCGATCGTCGCCAACATCGACGCAGTTCGCCAGCGTGATCTCGACCTCGATGTGACCTGCCCCTCGGGCTGCCTGCGCAAGTGCACTTACAAGGCCGGCCAGGAACGGTTCTGCATCGTCCATGCCCTCGATCGCGCCCAGCGCGGCGACGTTGAGACCGGGCTGGTCTTCTGTGGCAGCAACGCCTGGAAGGCCGACCGCATCACCACCGTCCAGGCGATCTTCGATGAACTCTTCGAACTGGCCGTCGGCCTGCCGCTGTCCACGGCGGTCAACGGCTGAGGACGGCAGCGCCCTTCCAAAACGGCAAAAGGCAGGCCCGCGGGCCTGCCTTTTGCCGTTTTCGCCTTTTGGCGTTTTCAGAGAGGCGTCGAACGGACGGCGCGCCGCCCGGATGTCAGTCGTCGCGGCGCTTCTGATAGCCGCGCATCTGTTTATGGATTCCCCGCAGTTTCTGCCGCTGTGCCGCCTCGGCCGCAGAGGTGGCCCGGCGGTTGAGCTGTTCCAGCTCCTGCTGCTGACGGCGGAAACCGGCCAGGCGCTCCGCGGCGAGCTCCCCGGCTGCCGCGGCCGCCAGCACGGCGCAGTCCGGCTCGTTCTGGTGGCGGCAGTCGGCGAACCGGCAGCCGGCCGCGAGCGTCGCGATGTCCTCAAAGGTATCGAGGAGGATATCCTCTTCGCCGAGGAGCTGCAGCTCGCGCATCCCCGGGTTGTCGATCAACAGGCCGCCGCCGGGCAGGAGGAAAAGTTCGCGGTGGCTGGTGGTGTGGCGGCCCTTGCCGACGGCGGCGCTGACTTCACCGGTCTGCTGAAGCCGGCGACCGGCGAGGCGGTTGAGCAGGGTCGATTTGCCGACCCCGGAGGAACCGAGCAGGGTGACGGTCCGGCCGGGGGCGAGATAGGCATCCAACTGGCCGAGGCCACTCTCCCTGGCGGCGCTCAGCAGGTGGACCGGGACGTCGCCGGCGATGGCCTCCACGGCGCTGCGGAATTCATCGGGGGAGGTGCACAGATCGGCCTTGTTGAGTAGGATGACCGGGCTGGCGCCGCTCTCCCAGACCAGGGTCAGGTAGCGCTCGAGACGCCGGAGGTTGAAATCCCGGTCCAGGGCGGTGACGATCAGGACCGTATCGACGTTGGCGGCCAGGACCTGGAGCTCGGCGCCACCGCGCCCCTTGCGGCGCCCGGCAGCCAGCCGCGCCAGACAGCTGCGGCGCGGCAGCAGGGCATGGATCAGCGCGGACTGGCCGGGTGCCGGGGCAGAGTAGGCCACCCAGTCGCCGACCACCGGCGGCTCCCGGCGCAAACGGCCGGGCAGGCGGGCGGCGATTTCGCCGGCCGGACCGAGCAGGGTATAGAAATCGCGGCTCGCCCGGGATACCCGTGCCGGGCGCAGCAGCGGATCATCCAGCATGGCAAGGTCGGCGGCAAAGGTCTCGTCCCAGCCGAGTTGTTCGAGATTCATCTTCATCCTGTGGTTGACGGGTGGCTGTCTGCCCGGGAGTCTAGCAGGTTTTGCGGGCCGGGGCCAGCGTCGGCCCGCTGCCGATCCTGCCCGGAGGGTGCGGGTTCAGTCCCTTTGCCCGGCAACGAAAGCAAGCGCCCTGCCACCGGAGGCTGAATCGACCTGGCCCGTTCAGGCGCAAATCCGGCGGCCGCTTCCCTGCAACGTTGGTGCTGCTTGTTATAATGGGAGTGAATGTCTCACCGGATATCCGGGAAAGGAGGGTTGTCATGCTGACGACCGCAGCGATGTTGGCCGAAAGCGAGCTGAAGGAAGCCCTGCGCAGTGCCATTCAGACCGAAAAGGATGCGATGGATTATTATCGCCATGCCGCCGAGCAGATGCGGGACGAAAAGGCCCGCCTGACGTTCAAGGTTCTTGCCGGCGAAGAAAGGGAGCATGCCCGGGCTTTCTACCAGTCCTATTCCTGGGGCGACCTGGAACCGTTCGAGACCCTGATCGAGGCGCCACCCAACATCGGTTCCGACTGGTGGCAGGCGCTGCAGCAGGCGATGCGCGGCGGATTCAACGAGCGTTTGGCCCTGGCCCTGGCGATCGAGCAGGAACGCAACCTGGAGAACCGGCTGCGGACCATGGCCGAAAAGATCGGCAATCCCCAGGTCCGGGCCGTTTACCTGGCCAATGCCAACATGACTCATCATCACCTCGAGGTCATCCGCGAGGACTTCGAGACCTTGCGCAGCATCTACCACTGACGATGGTAGCCCCGGCCGTTCCTGCCATCCGCGTTTCCTCCCAAACCTGAGATTTTCCCCGCGGCGCCCGCTGCGATCCGGTCTGGACCCTCGCTCACCGCTGCCTGCAGGCAGTCTCCCGGCGGGCCTGGGGTCCATTTGTCCGGTAGCGGGTTTTTCGTTTGAGTTCGGCGCGACGATTGGCTAGGATAGGATCCTGCTGAGCGCAGCCAATTCAACGGGGACCAGGCCATGAGCATTTCGGAACGCTATCGCGACATTGTTACCAACATCGACAGTTTCCTCGACCAGTCCCGGGAGTCCGCAGCGGTTGCCAAGGAGACCCGCCAGGTCGAGAAGGCCTTGGCCACCCTGCGCGAGCTGGCGGAAAGTGTCGGAGAGATTCCCCGCATCCGCCTGGAAAATGAACTGACTCCGGTCCTGCTCAAGGCCCACAGCCAACTCGACCGCGCCCGCCTGCTGTGCGAGGAGGGGGGGGCCGAGGATGCCGGGGCGGCCATCTGGGAGCTCGAACAGCAGATCTACCGGTTGCTCAACGATCTGTAATAAAGGCAGGCTCGGGGCGCTAGGCACGAGGCTATAGGGGCCTCGCGCCTGTTACGCCTTTGCAACGGCCTCCCGCCAGCGGCACCTCGTCCATCTGCGGCAAAAATCGCCGCTCTTCCTGCCAATACCCCGCCCGCTCCGCTTCTCCCGACCAAAAACCGACCGCCAGTCCGGCGCCGACCAGCAGGGCGGCGGTTCCGGTCGTCTCCTGGCTGATGGCGAGAATCCAGGCCGACATGGGCAACCTCCCCAATGGGGGATGGGAAAATCGAATCTTTCGTATAGGTTCCCAGCCCATGCGGTCACGATGATATGCTTGGAGACGAAGCCTGCGGGTTGCGGAAGAGAAGGGCGCTGCGCGCCGCAGGCATTCCGGAGCGGAGTGGAGGAGAGGTATGACGATGCGGTTTGGCCTGCTGTTGCTCTGCTGGGGGGTAGTGGCCGGTTCGGCCCTGGCCGCCGGCCAGGTGCGGATCATCGACGACTTCGAGGGGGGGCTGGCGCCGGGCTGGACGAGCAAGACCTTCAAGGGCGAAACCAGCTACCGGGTCGTCGCGGACGGGGATAACCACGTGCTGGCGGCGGTCAGCAGGGGGAGCGCATCCGGGCTCGTCTACAAGATCGACTACGATCCCCGGGAGTGGCCGATTCTCACCTGGCGCTGGAAGATCGAGAATGTGCTGGCCGCCGGGGATGCCCACACCAAGGCCGGCGACGACTACCCGGCGCGCCTCTACGTGGTCTTTCCCAGCTGGTTCTTCCCCTGGACCAAGTCCCTCAACTACATCTGGGCCAACAAACTCCCCGCGGGCTCGATGGTGCCCAATCCCTTCACCGGCAATGCCATGATGATCGCCGTGGAGAGCGGGTCCGGCAAGGCCGGTCAGTGGGTGACGGAACGCCGCAACATCGTCGCGGACTTCCGGCGGGCGTTTGGCGGCAAGCCCCCCGAGGTCGGTGCCATCGCCCTGATGACCGACACCGACAATACCGGGGAAGCGGCGCGCGCCTGGTACGACGATATCCGCCTGGAACAGGAGTAAGGGACTCGGAACCAACCAATATACCGTTTTCCATCTCATCTTCAGGTCATCTTTGCCGCCCCATCAATCACCAAATCCTCAGCGTAGCCCTGCTACGCCTGCGGGTTTGCTCAATCAGGGGCGACAAATCTAACCTAAATCTGAACGTAAAACCTGGTCTATCAGTTAATTCCAAGTCCCTAAACAGAGCCGACTCGAAGCTGCAACAGGGGCGTTCCCGGTTTTCCGGGCGCCCCTGTTCTTGTACCTTGTGCCGTTTCCCCTGTCTCTTCAGCCGCCGCTCTTCTTGGCGGCGAAGCCGCGGCGCTGCAGTTCGGCCAGCAGCAAGTCGCGGTGGTCCCCCTGGATTTCGATAACCCCGTCTTTAACCGTCCCGCCGCAGCCGCAACGTTTCTTCAGGTCGCTGGCCAACTGCTGGAGGGCATCGGTCGCCAGCGGCAGGCCGCTGATGACCGTTACCCCCTTCCCCTTGCGGCCCTTGGTTTCCCGGCCGACCCGGACCCCTCCCGACGGCTTGACCGGGGGAGCCTGACGGCGACAGCAACAGTCGGTGATGGGCTGCCCGCAGGAGGGACAGAGCCGTCCCTGTTCGCTGCTGTAGACGCGTGGCGCACGGTCTCTGGAGGGTGGGCTCATTGCGGTTCTCCGGTAGGGTCGGGCGCTTCCGGCAGATCTTCAAAGAAAAATTCGAGCCCCTGGGGGGAGCTGGAAAGACTCTTGAAGAGTCCGAGTTTCCGGATTGTTTCCACCTCCAGTGAGGAGGGATCGCGGCTGCCGTTCAGCAACTCGCGCACCAGCCGAGGGTCGCGCACGATGTTCCCCCGGACGATCGCTTCCGCCTCTTCCGGACTGTTGGCACGGACCATCCGGGTCGCGGTAAACCCCATCTTGCGCGGCTCCCCGTCATAAGGGAGCAGATAGTTGTGTCCCCGAAGGACAACCAGGTACTTTTTCATAGGTCCGGTTTTGGTTTGGGAAAGTTTGCAGGGCAAGATCGGCACCGGCGCACGCAAGGACCGCTCTTTACCGCCAGGTCCGGTGTCTCAGGAGTCCGCGGAAAGGTGCGGTGCCTTCCGACTCGCGTGTTCGAAGATTTCAAGCCGGTTGCGGCCGGCCGCCTTGGCCTGGTAAAGAGCCTGGTCGGAGGCGCGGAGCAGATCCTCGGTGGTGGCAATTCCGCTCCCGGGAAAAATCGCGGCGCCGAGACTGACGGTCAGCTGCAGCGGGACCAAGGGGCCGGGGAAGGTCAGCTCGGAGATGGTCTGCCGCACCCGCTGGCCGGCCGTGACCGCTTCTTCCAGGGTGGTCTCGGGAAGGAGCAGGCAAAATTCCTCGCCGCCGAAGCGGGCAGCCAGATCGTAAGGGCGCAGGTGCTCACGAAGTACGCCGGCCACACTCTCCAGAACCCGGTCTCCCTGCTGATGTCCGTAGCGGTCGTTGACGCTCTTGAATTTATCGACATCGACCATCAACAGTGCCAGGGGCGCCCCGGTGCGCTGGCTGCGGCGGAATTCCCGCTCCAGGCTGCTCATCAGGGTCCGGCGGTTGGCCAGCCCGGTGAGCGGGTCGGTGGCGGCCAGCTCCTGCAGGCGCTGGTTGCTTTCCCGCAGGCTGTCCTGAAGGTCCTTGATCTTCAGCTGCAACTTGACCCGGGCCAGCAGTTCGGCCGGATCGAAGGGCTTGGTGAGGTAGTCGCAGGCGCCTTGGCCGAGCAGGCGAACCTTGGCCTCCTGGTCCGCTTTCCCGGTCAGCATGATGACCGGGATGGTGGCCAGCTCCTCGCGGCCGGCCAGCATCTGGAGGAATTTGCCGCCATCCAGCCCCGGCATCTCCAGGTCGCAGAGGATGATGTCGGCCGGCCGGTCAAGCAGCCGTCGAAACCCCTCCATGCCGTCGCCGGCCTCCCGGAATTCAAGGAACAAACCGGATGCCTTGAGGATTTCACAGATCTGGCGACGTGCGGTTCGGGAGTCGTCGATAACCAGGATGGAATGTTTCATAAGCAGTTTCGGACTGAGATTCAGCCCAAATGGTACGGCCGAAGCCGCGGCCTTGTAAAGGAAAAAGCTCAGCCCGGGACAGGATCCGACAAGGCGGCTATAATTGAAAAAATCCCATTGACAGGAGAACAGGAGGCGTCCATGTCGCTGGTCAAGACCTGGTACACTGCCGCCGATGCCGCGGCCAAGTTTGGTGTCGAGAAGAGCCTGGTGCTGAGTTGGGTGGATGCCGGCCTGGTCCGTTGCGAGCGGGACGGCGGAAAAGTGGCCAGGGTCAATATCGACGACGTGCGTCTCGAAATCGATGCGCTGGTGCAAGCCGGTGGCAAGGGCTGAGCGCCCGGCGCCGGTCGTCTTCGATGTGGTGGTCATCGGTGGCGGGATCGTCGGCTGTGCCACCGCAGCGGCGCTGCTGCAAGCGGCGCCGGATCTGCGGGTGGTGCTCCTGGAGAAGGAGGCGCGCCTTGCTGCCCACCAGACCGGCCACAACAGCGGAGTGATTCACTCCGGTCTCTACTACCGGCCTGGTTCTCTCAAGGCCAGCAACTGCTGTTCCGGACGCGAGGCTCTTTACGGATTCTGCGCCGAACAGGGAATCGCCCATGAACGCTGCGGCAAGGTAGTCGTCGCCACCGGCGAGGAAGAGTTGCCGCTCCTCGCCGAACTGGAACGGCGGGGGCGGGCGAACGGCCTGGAAGGGATCGAACGCCTCGATAAGGGGGCGCTGCGCCAGCACGAACCGCAGGTAGCCGGAATTGCCGGCCTCTTCGTCCCGCAGACCGGCATCGTCGACTATGTCGCCGTCACCGAAGCCCTGGCCGGCAAGGTGCGCCAGGCCGGGGGGGAGGTGCGGCTCAACGCCAGGGTGGTGTCCATCCGCCGCCAGCAGGATGTTTTCCGCCTCGGTACCCCCCGTGGTACGGTGACTGGGCGCCAGCTGGTCAACTGTGCCGGCCTGCAGTGCGATCGGGTGGCCCAACTGGCCGGACTGCAGCCCGAACTGCGCATCGTCCCCTTCCGGGGGGAGTACTACGTCCTCAAGCCGGACCGGCGCGGTCTGGTCCGCAACCTCATCTACCCGGTTCCCGACCCTGCCTTCCCCTTTCTCGGCGTCCACTATACGCGCATGATCGACGGCGAGGTGGAGGCCGGCCCCAATGCGGTTCTGGCCCTCGACCGCGAGGGGTATGGCCGCTGGGACTGGTCGCTGCGGGACGTCTGGGAGACCTTCAGTTATTCCGGTTTCTGGAGCCTGGCCGGCCGCTATTGGGACAAGGGGCTGCGGGAAGTCCGCCGCTCCTGCAGCAAATCCCTCTTTGTTCGGGATCTGCAGCGGCTGATTCCCGCGCTGCGGGAGGAGGATCTGGTGCGCGGCGGGGCCGGGATCCGCGCCCAGGCAGTAGACCGGGATGGGGCGCTGGTGGACGATTTTCGACTGCTGACCGGGGAGGGGATGGTCCATGTGCTCAATGCCCCGTCGCCGGCGGCGACCGCAGCGCTGAGCATCGGCGCGACGATCGCGACGAAGGTCCTGGAGCAGATGCGGGCGTGAGGGCCGGGTAGGGCGGGAAGTTCAGCAGCAGGTTGAGCCGCCGCCGCAGTCGCAGGAGGGTTCTTCACCGGTCAGCCAGCTGTGGATGATGGCGCTGGCACAGCCGACTCCCGCCTTGACCGCGAGGGCTGCTACCGGGCAGTTGCGGGCGCAGGCGCCGCACTCCATGCAGCGATCGCGTTCTTGGACTTGCGCCTTGCCGTCCGCGATGGCGAAGACCGCATGCGGGCAGACCTGGGTGCACAGGCCGCAGCCGATACAGGTTTCCCGGTCGAGTTGCAGGCTGCTCACCCCGCGCAGATAGACCAGCTTTTCGGACATTCCTACCTCCCGACGAATCCCCCGTAAAGCCACGCGACCCCGGCAATCAGCAGGGCCAGCCCCTGCAGCGGGATGGCCCGGCGCATCTCCATCTCGACGCCCGAGGGGGAGGTGAAGGTGCTGGAGCCGGTGAAGTTCATGCCGCACCAGGATGCTACCGCCGGCAGCGCCAGCAGCAGCGCCCCGCCGTTCCAGAAGCCGAGCGATCCCCAGAAGAGGAGCAGCCCCACCAGCGCCACCGCGGCCCCGGCCAGCGCCCCCTTGGCGGCAAACGCCCGGCCCGGCAGCCAGGGAAGGAAGACCGGGGTGAGGACCGCGCCGGTAACTACTCCGGCCAGGCCGGCAGCGATGGCCGCCAGCGCCCGGGTGAGAATCGCCGCGGGGTGCAGCAGCTGCGGTCCGACAGCTGCGAGCAGCAACAGTGTCAGCGCCCCCCAGCCGATCGACTTACCCATCCCGGTCAGCTCCACCGGCGTCAGCACCAGGCGCTCCAGGGTGGTGAAGCTGACGCGCCGCATGGCCGCGCTCGCCTGGCGGCCGGCCAGCAGATACGTCGGCAGGTCGGCGGCACGCACCGGACCGTAGACAACCTGGAAGCCCGCATCGCGGCGGACCTGGTGAGCGGCGACACCGGGGGCGCCGAGCTGGGGCAGGATCAGGGTGCGGTGGCTGACGACCCGTTCGAGGCCGCTTTCGCGGACCCGGCGGATAATCTCGGCGGTGCCGAAGGTCCCCTTGCCGGCGGCGCACCAGACGTTGATGCCATAGGTCTCCAGCACCAGGATCCAGGCGTCGATGCCGGCCAGTTCGCGGCGCAGGCTGTCGAAACTGAGCTTGTAGTTGGCGGTCATCAGTACCGGCGCCTCGGCATCCGGAGTACCGACGGCGTACAGCCCCGGGGCGATCCGGTAGCGCATCCGCCCCAGTCCCCAGCGCATCTGCCAGCGGCCGACGACGTCCCCGGGGCGTAGCGCGACCTCCACCTGAGGAACCGGCCCAGCGGGGGTTTCGAGCCAGGCGCGGACGAAGGGCCAGGGGCGCAGGCCGGGACGTTCGCCGGCCGGCGTCGTCGGTGGCGGACAGCACTCCGCCGGCGGAGCCGGATCAATGTTCCCGCTGGCCAGGGATTCGGGCGCCGCACCCGGCGGCGCTTTGGGCGGTCAACAGGGAGGCTGGGTGGGCTTGTTTTCGCTAGAATCGGTCATGGTGGCTTTCTGTTCCTAGGTCCCATGGGACCGACGGGACCTATGGAATTCCCTGGTTTACAGCGCCCGCCCGCCGCACTTTTTCAGCGTCGCGTGGGCGTGGCGCAGCATCCGCTCGGTAGTGGCCCAGTCGACACACTTGTCGGTGACCGAGACCCCGTATTTGAGATCGGCCAGGTTCTGTGGGATCGGCTGGTTGCCGGCCTCGATATTGCTCTCGATCATCAGGGCACAGATCGAGCGGTTGCCGGCGGCGACCTGGTCGACGACGTTGACCATCACCTCCTCCTGGCGCTCATGGTTCTTGAAGGAGTTGGCGTGGCTGCAGTCGACCATGATCCCGCCGTTAAGCCCGGCCTTGGCGAGCATCTCCTCGGTGCGGGCGATGTCCTCGGGGAAATAGTTCGGCTTGTCGTTGCCGCCGCGCAGGACGATGTGGAGGTCCTGGTTGCCGGTGGTCTGAACGATGGAGTTGCGTCCCTCGTTGTTGATGCCGAGAAAGCTGTGGGGATGGCGCGCCGCGCCCATGGCGTCGATGGCGATCTGCAGGTTGCCGTCGGTGCCGTTTTTGAAGCCGACCGGGAAGGAGAGGCCGCTGGCCATCTCGCGGTGGGTCTGGGACTCGGTAGTGCGGGCGCCGATCGCCCCCCAGCTGACCAGGTCGGCGAGATAGTGCGGCGTGACCGGGTCGAGCATCTCGCCGGCGACCGGCAGGCCGAGTTCGGTGATCGCGCAGAGCAGGCCGCGGGCGACGCCGAGGCCCTTGGAAATCTGGTAGGTGCCGTTCAGGTCCGGATCGTTGATCAGCCCCTTCCAGCCGACGGTGGTGCGGGGTTTCTCGAAATAGACGCGCATCACCAGCAGCAACTGGTCCTGCAGCTCGCGGCCGAGGTCGGCGAGGCGCCGGGCATAGTCGCGGGCGGCGCGGGGGTCGTGGATCGAGCAGGGCCCGACCACCACCATCAACCGGCGGTCTTTCCCGTTCAGGATGTCGATGACCTGCTGGCGGGCAGCGGTGACGAATTCGGCCCCTTCCGCGGAAAGCGGAAAGACCTGCTTCAGGTCGGCCGGCGCGATGATCGGGGTTAGTCCCCGGATCCGCAGGTTGTTGGTCCTTTTCATGGTTCTCCCCTTTGCTCTGGACAATCGTAAGGGCCTGCGCAGCAAGCTGCCACAGCCATTCCGGGTCGTCACTCTAGCGGTTTTCCGGGGGAAAGTCAAAGCCTTGGATGCATGCCGGCCGGGAAATGGTTTGACACCCGCTTGGGGCATCGGCTATAAAATGGGGCTCAATGCGCCCCTGCTCCGCCGCAGTCGGCCGCCAGGAAAGGTCCCGACATGAATATCCTCTATTCCACCTTGGCCGATGTCCTCGGCCTGGTCTTCAATATCTACATTTTCATCGTCATTGCCCGGGCGCTGGTCTCCTGGGTCAATCCGGATCCTTACAACCCCATCGTCCGCTTTCTCTACCAGGCGACCGAACCGGTCCTGGCGCGAATCCGGCAGTTCATACCGGCCCAGTTCGGCGGCTTCGATTTTTCCCCGATCATCCTGCTGCTGGCCCTGTCGCTGCTGCGCAACCTGCTCCTCAGGCTGCTGGCACAGCTTGCCTTCGGCATGTAGCGAGGCCACCTCATGCGCATCACCCCGATCGACATCCAGCAGTACCAGTTCAAGACCCGTCCCCTGGGCTACGAGAAGGCCGGCGTCGACCATTTCCTGGAAATGGTCGCCGACGAACTCGAGCGGTTCATCCGCCAGCATCAAGAGCTCAAGGAAGAACTGGCGCGGACCCGCGCGGGGCTGGAGGAGATGCGCCAGCGCGAGGCGACTCTCAAGGAGACGCTGGTGACCACCCAGCGGGTGACGGACGAACTGAAGACCAATGCCCGCAAGGAGGCTGACATCATCATTGCCGATGCCCAGCTGCGGGCGGAACGGATCGTGCGCGACGCCGAGGACCGGCGCATCCAGCTGATCGGCGAGATCCAGGATCTCAAGCGGCAGAAGATCTCCTTCGAAACCAGCCTGCGCACCCTGGTCGAGAGCCATCTGCGGCTCCTCGATCTGGATATCGTCACCCTCAAGGACCAGCGGCGGGACGAACGTCTGCTGGAAGAGCGACTTCCCTTCGAAGGCGGAGAGGGCGGCAAAAAGGGCGGGACGCGCGAGGAGTTCTGATGGCGCCCTGGCTATCCGGCGATGAGCAGGGGGCGATCCTGCAGATTTTCGTCCAGCCGCGGGCCAGCCGCAACCAACTGGTCGGCCTGCAGGGGGAGGAACTGAAGGTCCGCCTCACCTCGCCGCCGGTGGAAGGGGCCGCCAACAAGAGCTGCTGCGAGTTCTTCGCCAAGCTCCTCGGCGTCGCCAAGGGCGCGGTGGCGCTGCAGGCCGGTGAGACCTCCCGCCACAAGCGGCTGCAGATCCGCGGTCTTTCCGAAGCCGAGGTCCGCCGCATTCTTGACCCCCTGCTGGGTAAATAAAATGCCTCCCGCCCTTTTCCCCCAGCATGTTACTATGCTGCACGAATGCCCATAACCCAGGCGGTATCCGCCCGCAACATCGGTTTTTTCATGATCAAACATCGGCCATTGCCCGACGACATAGACGCCCGCATGACCCGCCTCGGATCGGTGCTGGAGAAGCGCGGAGAGGTGGCTTTCGCCTATCTGTTCGGCGGCTTGGCGCGCGGCGCGCGGCGCCCCCTGTCGGATGTGGATATTGCCGTCTATCTGCGGGGGACGGAGAGTGGGGCGGAAACCAAGCTGGAATTGATCGGCCTGCTGACCGATACCCTGGGCAGCGACGAGGTCGATCTGGTGATCCTCAACCGGGCACCGGTGAGCCTGGTCGGGCGAATTCTCCGGCAACGCCGGGTCCTGGTGGACAAGGAACCGAGGTTGCGCCATCTCTTCGAATCGCGCATGTCTCGGGAGTTTTTCGATTTCAGCCGTAAGGAAGAGGCGATTCTGCGGCAGAGGTTTTCCTGATGGTCGACAAGGCACTGGTACTGAAAAAGCTGGCTGCTCTGACCGAGTACCGCCAGCAACTGGCGGAATATTCTTCTCTGACCGTTGCGGAGTATCAATCCGACTGGAAGGTGCAACGAATCGTCGAGCGGACCTTGCAGATGATGATCGAACTCTGCGCCGACATTGCCGGCCACCTCATTGCCGATCAGCAGCTGCGGACTCCGGAGACTTATGCGGATACCTTCCGGGTGCTCGGAGAAAATGGGGTCCTCTCTGCCGAGCAGACCACGACCATGGAGAAAATGGCCAAGTTCCGGAACATCGTTGTCCATCAATACGAGACCGTCGATGCCGAGATCGTGGTCCTGGTGCTGCGCGAACATCTCGATGATTTCGATCGATTCGGCCAGGCGATGGTCAAGCAACTGCTCGCGAAGGCCTGATCGTCCCGTCGCCTATTTCCCATCCCCCCAAGCCCGCCAATTCCTATCCCTGTCGCCCACCCCCTTCGCGGGTGTTGCAGCCTCGTTCCAATCCGCGTAAAATGCCGGCACTTTTCCCACGGAGCAGGACAATGGAACAACGTATGGTCCTTATCACCATGACCGGCCAGGACCGGCCGGGCATCATCGCCGCGGTGACCGCCGAGGTGGCCGCCGCCGGCGCGCGCATCCGCGACATCGAGCAGACCGTCACCCATACCCTGCTCTCGCTGTCGCTGCTGATCGACTTCCCCCCCGGCGAGAGCGACCGCAAGCCGCTGATCAAGGACCTGCTGTTTCTGGCCAAGGAGCTCGGCCTTGACCTCGACTTCCAGGTTCTCTCCGAGGCCGAGTACCGGCGCAAGACCACCCGCCACGCCTACGTGGTGACGATCATGGGCGGCGAAGTGAGCGCCCAGGCGCTGGCGCGGGTGGCGCGCATCCTGGCCGACCACGGCGTCAACATCGAGCGCATCGGCAAACTCACCCAGGGGCAGCTGCGTTGCGTCGAGTTTCTCATCTCCACGCCGCCACAACTGGAGGTCAAGGCGTTGACCCGCAAGCTGCTCCAGGCCGGGGCCCAACTGGGCGTCGACATCGCGGTGCAGAAGGAGAGCCTCTACCGCCGCGCCAAGCGCCTGGTGGTGATGGACATGGACTCGACCCTGATCCAGATCGAGGTGATCGACGAGCTGGCGCGCATCGCCGGGGTGGGCGAGCAGGTGGCGGCGATCACCGAGCGGGCGATGAACGGCGAGCTCGACTTCGACGGTTCGCTGCGTGCTCGGGTCGCCCTGCTCCAGGGGATGCCGGCCGCGGCCCTGGAAGAGGTCTATCGCAACATCCCGCTGACCCCCGGCGCCCGCACCCTGATCACCGTCCTCAAGCGCCTCGGTTTCCGCACCGCGGTCATCTCCGGCGGCTTCCGCTTCTTCACCGACCGGCTGAAAAACGATCTCGGCCTCGACTACGCGTTTGCCAACCAGCTGGAAATCGAGGACGGCGTGGTCACCGGCAACCTGGTCGGCGAGGTCGTCGACGGGGCGCGCAAGGCGCAGCTGCTGGAGGAGATCGCCGCCCGCGAGGGGATCACCCTCGACCAGACCATCGCCATCGGCGACGGCGCCAACGACCTGCCGATGCTCGGCAAGGCCGGGCTGGGGATCGCCTTCAACGCCAAGGCGCGGGTGCGCGAGCAGGCCGACACCCACATCAACCAGCAGAACATCGACTCCATCCTTTACCTGCTCGGCCTCTCCGAACAGGAGACCGCCGAGATCGCCGGGTGAAACTTCCCGCCCCCCTCATCGCGGGCCGGCTGCTGCGCCGCTACCAGCGCTTTCTGGCCGACGTCGAGCTGGAAGGCGGCCGCGTCGTCACCGCCCACACTCCCAATACCGGCAGCATGCAGCAGTGCGCCATCCCCGGCTACCGGGTGCTGATCTCCGAGGCGTCCAACCCGCAGCGCAAGCTCAAATACACCCTGGAGCTGATCGCGGTGAACGGCCACTGGGTCGACACCCACACCCACCGCACCAACCGGGTGGTGGAGGAAGGGCTGCGCAGCGGGGCGATCGCCGAGCTGGCCGGCTGCCGGGTCACCCCCGAAGTGAAATTCGGCGCCAGCCGCCTCGATTTCTGCCTGGAAAGGGACGGGGCGCGCACCTTCGTCGAGGTCAAGAACGTCACCCTCTGCTGCTCCGGAACCGTCGCCTGCTTCCCCGACGCGGTCTCGATCCGCGGCCAGAAGCACCTGCGCGAGCTGCTGCGAGCGAAGGAGGAGGGGCTCCGGGCGGTGATTTTCTTCCTCGTCCAGCGCGGCGAGGCGACCGCCTTTACCCCCGCCGACCATATCGATCCGGAGTACGGCCGGCTGCTGCGCGAAGTGACCGCAAAGGGTGTGGAAGTGCTGGCCTACAAGAGCGTCGTTTCGCCGGTTGAAAATCGGGTCGGGAAGCGGATTCCCGTTGTTCTATAATTTTGAATTCTGAATTTTGAATGTTGAATTGAATTCAAAATTCGCAATTCAAAATTCAAAATTGGTTTTCCCATGCGTGCCGTTGGTCTGATCACCGAATACAACCCTTTCCACAACGGCCATCTCCATCACCTGCAGGAGAGTCGGCGGCTGGCCGATGCCGAGGTGGCGGTGGCGGTGATGAGCGGGCATTTCCTGCAGCGCGGCGAGCCGGCGCTGTTCGACAAATGGCTGCGCACGGAGATGGCCCTCGCCGCGGGGGTCGACGTGGTGGTCGAGCTCCCCTTCCCCTTCGCCTGCAACAGCGCACCGCACTTTGCCGCCGGCGCGGTGCAGGCCCTCGCCGCCCTGGGGGTGGAGAGCCTCTGCTTCGGCAGCGAGAGCGGCGACCTGGACGCGCTGCAGAAAGTCGCCGAGCTGCTGGTGAACAACGAGGAACGGATCACCGTCGCCACCGCCAGCCTGCTGCGCCGGGGGCTTGCCTACCCCGAGGCCCGGGCGCAGGTGGTGCGGGAGCTGGGGGGGGAGGATGCTGCGGCTGTCCTGGAGACGCCCAACAATATCCTGGGACTCGCTTACCTGCGCGCATTGCACGCGAGCGGTAGTCCCCTTCGCCCCCTGACCATTCCCCGGATCGGCGCCGGCTATCACGATACCGAGGCCAGCGGCAGCATTGCCAGCGCCACCGGCATCCGCCGCCTGCTGGCGGCGGGCGAACCGGTCCTGGATTTTCTCCCCGCCGCCGTCCAACTCCCTTTCCTGCGCGCCGTCAACCGCGGTCTCCATTTCGACGAGGAACTCCTCCACCGCCTGCTGGTCGCCCGCATCCTGCGCGGAGCGAAAAGCCTGCGCGGGCTCTACCAGGTGGCGGACGGCCTGGACCAGCGACTCTTTTCCGCAGCCCTGACCAGCGGCAGCTACGGGGAACTGGTCGATGCCGTCAAGTCCCGCCACTGGACCCGCACCCGAGTGCAGCGCATCCTCGCCCACCTCCTCAACGAGAGCAGCGCCGAGGCGATGGCCGACTTCCTCGCGGCCGGCCCCCGCTACCTCCACCTGCTCGGCACCAGCGGCCGCGGCCGCCGTTTCCTGGCCTCCCGGCGCAAATCCCTGGCGCTGCCGCTGATCGGCAACTTTTCCCGGGTCCATCCGCTGCTGAAGCGGCGCTATGGTTCGGGCAGCCGGGCCTGCCGGCTGGCCGAAACCATGCTCGACTGCGAACTGCGGGCCACCCGCAACTACACCCTGCTGCTGAAGTCCTGGGACGGTGAAAACCGCAACCGGGATTATTTCGCCGAACCGCTCTTCCTCCCCTGATCCCTCCGGACTCTCCCGCGGCTTACTGCCCGCGCTATTTGCGCTATAGTTCCTGCGTCGGCTTGCCGTTTCCGGTTCGGGAGGGACACCATGATCTGCCTCGCCTACGACGGTTCGCTCAACGGCGACTGGGTCGCCCGCTATGCCATCCGCTTCGCCGCCGGTAGCGGCGAGCGGGTCCTGCAGCTCTTCCACGTCCTCGATGGTAGCCTGACCGCTGCCGACCTCGACGCCAAGCTGGAACACCTGAGGCGGGAGTGCGGCGCCCAGGGAGTCGAACTCTTCCCCGAGCTGCTGCCTCTGGGCAACGGGACGCTGTCCACACTGCTGCACGCCTTGCCCGCCGACCCTGACGCAGTGGTGGTTTGCGGCACCCGCGTACGCGGCGCCGGCCGGCCGCTGCTGGCGGGGACGGTGGCGGAACGGCTGCTGGCCCTCTCGCCATTGCCGGTTTTGGCGCTGCGGGTGGTGCAGCCGGGGCTGCTCGGCGCGCCCCACGACCTGCTCCTGCCGCTGGCCGGGCATCCCCGCGGCTTCGCCCCGGCCTGGCCGGTCTTCCGCCTCTTCCTCCCCCAGCTGAAAAGTGTCCACCTGCTGCGTGGCATGGTCGTCAGCCGCCGTCGCCTCGGCCGCTTCGCGCCCGCGGAGGTGCAGGCGATCCGTCAACAGGGAGTGCGCTATCTTGCTGAGATCAGTGAAGAAATCCGTAAACTGCGTGGCAGGCACGACTTCTTTCTCGACAGCCGCATCGTGGTCAGCGACGACTGGGTGGCGGAAATCCTCGTCCATGCCAGCCGGCTCAAGTCCCAGGTGCTCCTCCTCGGCGCGTCGCAGCGCTCCCGCCTTTCCCGGCTGTCGCGGTTCTGGGAGGGCGATCCCTTGGAGCGGGTGCTGCGCCGGACACCCTGCGATGTGGGGATCTACCGGGGATGAACGGCACGGCGCGGCAGATCCAGCAGCTTGCCCCCGAGGAAGTGTACGAATCTTTGGGCAGCCGTCCCGAGGGGCTGACTGAGAAGGAGGTAGCGGAGCGGCGGCTGGAGGTTGGACCCAACAGCGTCGAGATTCCCGATCCCTGGAAATGGCTGCGCCAGCTCGGGCGGCAGTTCACCAATTTCTTCACCCTGCTGCTCCTCTTCTCCGCCGGAATTTGCTTCGTCGCCGACCGCCTCCAGCCCGGCGAAAGCATGAACGTCCTGGGCTGGGCGCTGGCTGGAGTGGCCCTGCTCAACGCCGGTTTCAGTTTTCTCCAGGAATACCGTGCCGAAAAGGCCATGGCGGCACTGCAGAAGTTTCTGCCGCAGCAGGTGCTGGTGACGCCGGGACAGCCGCCCCCAGCGCATCCGCAGCGAGGAACTGGTCCCCGGCGACCTGCTGATTATCGCCGAGGGAGACCGCATCCCGGCCGATGCGCGCCTGGTGCAGGGTACCGACCTGACGGTGAACAATGCGCCGCTCACCGGCGAGGCCAAGCCGCGGCTGCTGCGGTCCGCCGCCGTCGACAAGCGGCTGGTGGAGAGCGACAACGTCGCCTTCGCTGGCTGCAGCGTGCTGCGCGGCAGCGGTGAGGCGGTGGTCTTCGCCACCGGCCTGCGCACCGAATTCGGCAAGTTGGCGCAGCTCTCCCAGGAGATCCGCCACACCCCCTCCCCCTGGAGCGGGAGACGACCCACATGGTCCGGGTGTTGACCCTCATCGCCGTCGGCATGGGGGTGAGCTTCTTCCTTTACGGGGTGTTCAGCGGTCGTTCCCTGTGGGTCAACCTGGTCTTCATGATGGGGATCATCGTCGCCAACGTCCCCGAGGGGCTGCTGCCGACCTTCACCCTGTCGCTGGCCATGGGCAGCCTGCGTATGGCGAAGAAGAACGTTCTGGTGAAGGGGCTCAGCGCCGTCGAGGCGCTCGGCGCGGTGCACGTGATCTGCACTGACAAGACCGGCACCCTGACCCGCAACCAGCTGCGTCTCACCCGGCTGGCCACTCCGGACGGCGAGCCGATGGCGGACCGGGAAAAGGAACAGGCGTTGCTGGAGCTGGCCCTCTACGCCAGCCAGCTGCGCCCCGGCGGCCGGGGGCTGTCGGGCGATCCCCTCGATGTGGCGATCGCCGAGCGGCTGAAAGCGGCCGGCGGTGACCCGGGCGCCTGCGGCGCGGCGGTGCAGCGCCATTTCGCCTTCGACGTCGACAAGCGCCGGGCTGGCGGCATCGCAACCACGGCGGAAGGGTCGGTCTTCGTCGTCAAGGGGGCCTGGGAGGTGCTGAAACCGCTGATCGCCGCCCCTCCGGAAGGGGCCGACCAGGCGGTGCACCGTCTGGCGGGGGCGGGGCTGCGGGTGATCGCCGTGGCCTGGCGGCCGCTGGCGGCGGCGGAGGTCGCAGGGAAACAGGCGGCGCTGGAAGAGGGACTGCAACTGGCTGGCTTCCTCGGCGTCGAGGACCCGCTGCGGCCGGAGGTGCCGGCGGCAGTGGCGACCTGCGGGCGGGCCGGCATCGCGGTGATCATGGTGACTGGCGATCATCCCGACACCGCCCTGGCGGTAGCGCGAAACAGCGGTATCGTCGCCGCGGACGCCGGCAGCGACGCAGTTTTGACCGGAGCGATGCTGGAACAGCTCACGGAGGCGGAGCTGGCCGCCCGGCTGGAATCCGGAATCCGCATCTTCGCCCGCACCACCCCGGAGCAGAAGATGAAGATCGTGGCCGCCCTCAAGACCCTCGACAAGGTGGTGGCGATGACCGGCGACGGGGTCAACGACGCCCCGGCCCTCAAGGCGGCGGATGTCGGTGTCGCCATGGGCCTTGGCGGCACCGACGTGGCGCGGGCGGCGGCGCAGATCATCCTCCTCGATGACAACTTCGCCTCGATCGTCGCCGGGGTCGAGGAGGGGCGCACGGTCTTCGCCAATATCCGCAAATTCACCAACTACGTCCTGGTCAGCAACGGCCCGGAAATCCTCCCCTACCTGCTCTACATCCTGTTGCCGGTGCCGCTGGCGTTGACCGTCATCCAGATCCTCACCATCGATCTCGGTACCGACATCGTCCCCTCGATGGCCCTCGGCCAGGAGCCCCCCGACCCCGAGGAGATGACCCGGCCGCCCCGGGACCGCAGCCGGGGGCTTTTGACCCGGCCGCTGATCGTCCACAGCTATTGCTTTCTCGGTCTGCTCGAGGCCCTCTGGTCGCTGGCGCTCTTCTTCCTGGTGCTGGTGGATGGGGGATGGCAGTGGGGAACGGAGCTGGCGGCCAACGATCCCCTCTACCGCTCGGCCACCGGGATCGCACTGGCGACCATCCTGCTGATGCAGATCGGTAACCTGCTCGGCCGTCGTTACCGGCTGCGCTCGGGGCTCGATCGTGGGGTGTTTGGCAACCGACTGATGCTGCTGGGAATCGCGATCCAGGTAATCTTTTCGGCGGCGCTCCTCTACTGGCCGCCGCTGCAGCGGGTGCTGGGAACCGGGCCGGTGGCACCGGGGATCTTCCTGCTTGCCTGGCTGGGGGTCCCGCTGATCTTCGGTCTCGATTACTTGCGCAAATGGCTGCTGCCGGGGAAAATGAGCGGATGAAGCAAAGGAGGCTGCCGTGAAGGAGACAAAAAGTAATAACGCGACCTGCCAGGTGTGCGGACGGGGGCGGGCAAGGGGGCAGGGCCGCCTGGTGCCGGCGGCGCTGGTCAGCGCGCCGGTGGCCGAGGCGATCCGCAAGGAGGTTCCGGGCTGGAGCAGCGAGGGGATGATCTGCCAGGCCGACCTGAACCGCTACCGGATCCGCTACATCCAGGGACTCCTTGAAGACGAGAAGGGGGAACTGACCTCCCTCGAGCAGCAGGTGCTCGAGAGCCTGCGCGATCAGGAGATCCTGTCGCAGAACACCGAGACCGAGTTCGACGCCGGCCTGACGCTCGGCCAGCGCGCGGCCGACCGGATCGCCGATTTCGGCGGCAGCTGGATCTTCATCGGCATCTTCGCGCTGGTCATGCTGTGCTGGATGCTGCTGAACTCCTACGTCCTCGCCGCGCGGCCGTTCGATCCCTACCCGTACATCCTGCTCAATCTGGTGCTGTCCTGCCTCGCCGCGATCCAGGCGCCGGTCATCATGATGAGCCAGAACCGGCAGGAGGCGCGCGACCGCATGCGCTCGCTGAACGACTACCAGGTCAACCTCAAGGCCGAGCTGGAGATCCGGCACCTGCACCAGAAGATCGACCACCTGCTCTCGCGCCAGTGGGAGCGGCTGGTGGAGATCCAGCGCATCCAGGTGGAGCTGCTGAGCGAGATGGGGAAGCGTGGATGAAAGCGGACCGGCGGGATTACTCGGTGATCAGGTTGGGGAGTTCGTCGGTGTCGTCGGCCTTGCGCGGGAAGCGCTCCTGCGAGCAGGTCGCCGCAGCGGCCGATGGCGGTGCAGAGGGCGTCGCAGGTCTTCCCGGCGCGGATGCCGGCGGTGATGGTGGCGACGATCCCGTCCCATTCCTGCTGCGGGACGACGGCGCTGATGCCGCTGTCGGCCAGCACCCGGACCCGGCGTTCGAAGAGGGAGATGAGGATCAGCACCCCGGTGGCGTCGCGGGTCTGGTGCAGGCCGTGCTCGAGAAAGGCGACCAGGGCCTTCTCCTCCACCTCGGCGACGATCTCCGCCGGATGGATGAGCCGCCGCTTGAGGCCGGGCAGGGCGCGGATCAGCCAGCGCAGGGGAGGTAGGTGAGCAGGAAGACCGGCAGGAAGACCCAGACCGAGCTGTGGCCGAAGCCCAGGCGGCGAGGACGCCGAGGGCCAGGGCGAAAAAGCCGCCGCCGACGATCTCCGCCCGGGGATAGTGGTAGGATTCGTCCACCACCAGCGGCACGATCTCGCCGCTGGTGCGGGATTCGGCCTCGCGCACCGCCGCCTCGATGCGCTCTTTCTCGTCGGGCGTGAAGAGGTTTTTTGCCGTCAGCTTGGGCATGTCCTGAGTCCTAACCTTGTCCCATGCGGAGTCAGGCTCAGTCCCCAGCCGTCTGACCACGCCGTTACCAGCCCCCCGATGAACCGCCGCCGCCGAAGCCGCCGCCGCCGCCGGAGAATCCCCCGCCACCGCCGAAGCCGCCCACCGCCGCCGAAGGGCGGACCGCCGATCCAGAAGCCGCCGCGCCGGTAGCGCGCTGCTGCGGGGGCGGAAGACGCCGAGCAGGAAGGGGCCGAAGAAGAGGAGGGTGGCGAGCAGGCCGAAGGGGTTGCGGCGGTGCTTCTGCGTGCGTGCGGCCGGTTCCCTGGTATTCGCCGCGCACCGCTTCCATCATCGCCGCCACGCCGGCGATGACGCCGCCGTCGAAGTCCCCCTGCTTGAAGCGCGGGGTGATCTCGTTGTCGATGATGCGCCCGGCGAGCAGGTCGGTCAGCCGTCCCTCCAGGCCGTAGCCGACCTCGATGCGGATCTTGTGTTCGTCCTTGGCGATCAGCAGCAGGGCGCCGTTGTCCTTCCCTTTCTGGCCGATCCCCCAGGTCTTCGGCGACCTTGAGGCTGTACTCCTCCAGCGGCTCCCCCTCCAGGGAGGGGATGGTGAGGACCGCGATCTGGGTCGAATCGCTCTGCTCGAAGGCCTGCAGCGCCTGGTCGAGCCGCAGCACGGTGGCCTGGGAGAGAATCCCGGCGCGGTCGGTGACATAGCCCGCGTGGGCGCGGAACGTCGAGGGCGCCCGCTGTCGCCGGCAGGAGCCAGCCAAGCAGCAGAATCAGGCAGGAGCCAGGCGCAGGCGCATCCTAGAACTTGACCTTCGGCGCCTGCTCGGCGCCGGCTTCGGCCTTGAACGGCTCCTTGCGTTCCAGGTGCAGCAGGAAGTTGTTGGTCAGGTTGTTGGGAAAGGTGCGGATCGAGGTGTTGAAGATCCGCACCGCCTCGTTGTAGCGCTGGCGGGCGACGTTGATGCGGTTTTCCGTCCCTTCCAGCTGGTGCTGCAGATCGCTGAAGTTCTGGTTGGCCTTGAGGTCGGGATAGCGCTCGGCGACCACCAGCAGCCGGGAGAGGGCGCCGGAGAGCTCGCCCTGGGCGGCCTGGAAACGCGCCAGGGCGGCGGGGTCGTTCAGGTCCTTGGCGGTGATGTTGACCTGGCCGACCTTGGCCCGCGCCTCGGTGACGGCCTGCAGGGTCTCCCTCTCGTGGGCGGCGTAGGCCTTGACCGTCTCCACCAGGTTGGGGATCAGATCGGCCCGGCGCTGATAGGTGGCCTCGACGTCGGCCCAGGCGGCGGTGACCGCCTCCTCGTTCTTCTGGATCTGGTTGTAGCCGCAGCCGGAGAGGGCCAAAAGCGGCAGGAGCAGCAGCAGCGACAGCAGTTTCTTGGTCATGAGGTGAAATCCTCCGGGAAAAAAGGTTTTCTGCAATATAATCAGTGCCGCCCGGGTTGTAAAGGCGGCGGAGGCTATTTTCGGGGGTCGGGAAATAGTCGAGGGAGCGGGCCGACTTGTCGATGGTTTCCGGCTCTTCGAGCTCCCGGTCGCCGCCGGCCCCCAGCTCGCGGAACTTGCGGGCGGTGACCAGCACCCGGGTCTCCAGGGAGGCGACGGTCTTGTTGTACCCCTCCACGGCTCGGTCGAGACCCCTGCCGACACTGGCGAAATGGCCGGTCAGGGTCGCCAGGCGCTCGTACATCTCCTTGCCCAGGTCGCTGATCTTCTGGGCATTTTCGGCCAGCTGCTCCTGGCGCCAGCCGTAGGCCACCGCCCGCAGCAGGGCGATCAGGGTGGTGGGGGTGGCGAGCAGCACCCGGCTGTCGACGCCGAATTCGATCAGTCCGGGATCCTGTTCGAGGGCGGCGGAGAAGAAGGTCTCGCCGGGGAGGAAAAGGACCACGAACTCGGGGGTCGGCTGGAACTGGGCCCAGTAGTTCTTGGCCGAGAGCTTCTGCAGATGGGCGCGGATCTGACGGGCATGGTCCCGCAGATGCCGTTGCGTCGTTCGCCCTCGTCCTGGCTCTCAAGAGCCTCCAGGTAGGCCTGCAGGGGGGCCTTGGAGTCGACCACGATGTTCTTGCCATTGGGGAGCTTGATGACCATGTCGGGGCGCAATCGCCCCGCTTCGCTGTTGGCCGTCTCCTGCTCGACGAAGTCGCAGTAGTTGACCATCCCGGCCATCTCCACCACCCGCCGCAATTGGATCTCTCCCCAGCGGCCGCGCACCATCGGCGCCCGCAGCGCCTTGACCAGATTGCCGGTCTCGCTCTCCAGCCGCGCCTGGGTGGCGAGCAGCGAACGGAGCTGCTCGTCGAGGCGGGCATAGGCCCCGGTCCGCGCCTTTTCCAGTCCCTGGATCTGGGCATCGACCTTGCCGAGGGACTCCTGCAGCGGCTTGACCAACTGGTCGATGGCCTGCGGCGGCTGTCGAGGTCGGTGCGGGCCCCTTCCTGGAAGCGTTCCAGGGTCGTTTTCGCCAGGTGCAGAAAAGCCTGGTTGTTGCTGGAAAGGGCTTCGGCGGAGAGGGCCTTGAAGGCATCGGCCAATTTCTGCCGGGCCTCCTCGAGCAGGGCGAGCTTTTCCGCGGCCGCCTGCTTTTCGGCTTCGAGCCGGACCTCGAGCTGGGCGACCTGGCTCTGGCGCCGGGAATTGTCGCTGCGCAATTGGCCGAGCTCTTCCCCGGCCTGCTGCAACCGGCTGCGCAGCTCCTGCAGCTGGTTTTCCCGCCCGGCCAGGCGTTCGGCTAGGGTGCTGACCTCGGCGGCTCCGGCGTGATAGCCGGACTCGCGAGCCCGGCCGATTTTAGCAAGGAGAAGCAGGACGGCGACCAGCAGGCCGACGCAAAGGGCGCCGAGAAGCCAGAGTGGGGCAGCAATCATCAGGTCCTCGCCAGAGAAGAGTCAGCGGTACCATAACAGGCCTGGCTGCCGGCGGCAAACCAAAAGGGGGCGGGGCGCGCCGGCATTCCTGGTCGTCTCCAGCGGGAGCGGAAACAGGAGATGCGCTCTGACAAGAGTGGCGCTGCGGGCACTCCTGGTCGGAGCGGGACGAATGGAGGTCGAGGGGGATTACGGATGCGAACGGTTCCGGCGCCGTCTGGATTTTCGCAGGCGGCTGCGCAGGGCAAAGAACAGACCGCAGGCCAGCAGCCCCCAGATAGTGGCAAAGAGTATCGTTTCGCTTCCAGGCATGAGGTTCCTCCGGCAGGATGGGCAGGATGGGGCCGTTGCGGTGAAGTGCAGTGGCCGGTCTCGAGCCATACTGGAACAACAGCCTGCCGGTCGCCTTGATGCAGGTCAAGGCGTGCAGCCGAAGGCGAGATCAGTGCCGGCAGTAGTCCTGCAGCGCCTGCTGAAAGTTCTTCAGGCTGACCCCGGAGAGTTCGGCCGGGGTGGTACACTCGGGGCAGAGCGTGCGGTGCAGGGGGGAGATGTCGGAGAGTTGGCGATTGACGGATTTTTTGCATTGTGGGCATTCGAAGACGATCGACAGACCCATGGCGATACCTCATACTGAAAAGGGAGAAAGCTTAGGCAGGACTAATACTCTGCCAAATCCCGCCGCTCAAGGCAAGCAGAAAAACGCCGGAGAACGGGGACCTGAGGCGCGGACGGCGCCGGTCTTTGTTTGGAACCGGCGCGGTTGCCCTCCGGGAAGATGCTGCCGGGCCTCCGGAAGAGCCCCAAGCGGCGTATGGAACTCGCCGGGAAGTTGTGCTACGATGGCACTCAAATCACGGCTCATGAAGGGGGAGGCATACGGTGGCAAAGCAGACGACTTCGGGCAGCACCCGCAATGTGGAACAGACCCGGGTGCGCCGAGTGACACCCTCCCTGTTCAAGGTCCTGATGCACAACGACGACTACACGACCATGGAGTTCGTGGTCCAGATGCTGCAGACGGTGTTTCACAAGCCGGCTACCGAAGCCAACCGGATCATGCTGAGCGTCCATCTGCGCGGCTCCGGGCTCTGCGGCATCTACCCCTGGGAAATCGCCGAAACCAAGGTGGCACGGGTTCATTCCCAAGCCCGCGAGGCCGGGTTTCCCCTCAAGTGCAGTATCGAACAGGCCTGAAGGAAGAAGATGTTCAATCACGCCGTCCAGTTGACTTTTTCTCTTGCGGTTCGCGAGGCGCAGCGGCGCCATCACGAATTTCTGACCTCGGAGCATGTCCTCTTCGCCATGCTGTTCGACGAGTCGGCGCAGGAGATTCTGCGCAGTTGCGGCGGGGATATCGAGGTCCTGGAGAGGGAGCTGGAAGACTACTTCAGCCGGCACCTGGAAACCCTGCCGGGGGAGGAGGAGGCCGTTCCGGAACAGACCGTCGGATTGCAGCGGATCCTGCAGCGAACGGTGCATGCACATGCAGGCCTCCGGCAAACAGGAGATCACCGTCGGCGATGTCCTGGCGGCGATTCTCGAGGAACGCACCTCCCACGCGGCGCAGATCCTGGAAAGTCAGGGGGTCACCCGTTTCGACGTCCTGAATTACATTTCTCACGGCACCGCCAAGGTGCCGCCGCAGGAGCGTTCCGGCGGCTCCTCGCCGCAACCGGGCGAGGAGACCGCGCCGGCCAAGACCGGGGGCGCCGGTGCGGGACCCCCTGGCGATCTACACCGTCAACCTGCTGCAGCGTGCCCGCGAGGGGAAGCTCGATCCACTCATCGGCCGCAGCGCCGAACTGGAGCGGACGGTCCAGGTCCTCTGCCGGCGGCGCAAGAACAACCCCCTGTTCGTCGGCGAGCCCGGGGTCGGCAAGACCGCCCTCGCCGAAGGGCTGGCCCTGATGATCCACCACCAGGAGGTGCCGGAGCTGATCGCCAATGCGGAAATCTTCGCCCTCGACATGGGGGCGCTGCTGGCCGGCTCCAAGTTCCGCGGCGACTTCGAGGAACGGCTCAAGGCGGTGGTGGCGGCGCTGCAGAAGAAACCGGGGGCGATCCTCTTCATCGACGAGATCCACACCGTGGTCGGCGCCGGGGCGACCAGCGGCGGCTCGCTCGATGCCGCCAACATCCTCAAGCCGGTGCTCGGCGCCGGGGAGCTGCGCTGCATCGGCTCGACCACCTACGAGGAGTACCGCAACCTTTTCGACAAGGACCGGGCCCTCTCCCGCCGCTTCCAGAAGATCGACATCCTCGAACCGTCGGTGGAGGAGACGGTGGCGATTCTCCAGGGGCTGCGCAGTCATTACGAGGCGCACCACGGCGTTCGCTACAGCGATGCGGCGCTGCGTGCGGCGGCGGAACTCTCCGCGCGCCACATCAACTACCGCCATCTGCCGGACAAGGCGATCGACGTCATCGACGAGGTCGGCGCCTACTGCCGGCTGCATCCCCAGGCCCGCCGCTCGATCGGCGTGGCCGAGGTGGAAGCGGTGGTGGCGTCGATGGCGCGGATCCCGGCGCGCAGCATCTCCGGCTCGGACCGCAAGCGGCTGAAAAACCTGCAGCCGGCGCTGCGCCGCCAGGTCTTCGGTCAGGACGATGCGATCGACCTGCTCTGCCGTTCCATCCTGCGCGCCCGCGCCGGTCTCGGCCATCCCGAAAAACCGACCGGGTCCTTTCTGTTCACCGGCCCCACCGGGGTCGGCAAGACCGAGGTGGCCCGCCAGCTGGCCACCGCGCTGGGGGTCGAATTCCTGCGCTTCGACATGAGCGAGTACATGGAGAAGCACTCGGTGGCCCGCCTGATCGGCGCCCCGCCGGGCTATGTGGGGTTCGAGCAGGGGGGGCTTCTGACCGACGGCGTGATCAAGCATCCCTATGCCGTCCTGCTCCTGGACGAGATCGAAAAGGCCCATCCCGACCTGTTCAGCATCCTGCTGCAGGTCATGGACCACGGCACCCTGACCGACAACAACGGCCGGCACGCCGATTTCCGCAACGTCATCCTGATCATGACCAGCAACATCGGCGCCCGGGAGATGAGCGCCAATCCCATCGGCTTCGGCGGCCGGCCGGCCACCTCGCCGCGGCAGGCGGTGGAACGAACCTTCTCCCCGGAGTTCCGCAACCGCCTCGACGCCATCATCCCCTTCCGGCCCCTCGATGAGGCGGTCATGGAGCGGGTGGTGGACAAGTTCCTCGGTGAGCTGCGCACCCAGTTGGCCGACAAGCGGGTGCGCCTGCAGGTTTCAGGCGCCGCCCGGGCCGACCTGGCCAGACGCGGTTACGATCCCCTCTTTGGTGCCCGTCCCCTGGGGCGGCTCCTGCAGAGCGAAGTCAGCGACGTCATCGCCGGCGAAATTCTCTTCGGGGTCCTGAAAAGGGGAGGCACCGTGCAGGTCGGTTCGCGCGGCGGCCGGCTGACCTTCCGTTACCTGGAGGGGCAGGAGCAAGGAAAAGGGTCGAAGGAAAGAGCTTGAAGGCGGTGCATCGACGTGCGGTTGTTCCTCGACGATCCTTGAACCTCGCTCCTTGAATCTTGCCCATGCCGGTCTATCGTCTCTCCGCCCAACTGGTCTTCCCGCCTCCCGGGTTCGCCGAGCCCGACGGTTTGCTGGCGGTCGGCGCCGACCTCACCCCGCCACGGCTCCTGCTTGCCTATTCCAGCGGGATTTTCCCCTGGTTCAACCCGGAGGACCCGATCCTCTGGTGGTCGCCCGACCCGCGCTGCATTCTTGAGCCGGACGGCCTTCATCTTTCCCGCAGTCTGCGGCAAACCTTGCGCCGGGGCGAATTCGTCGTCAGCAGCAACCGGGCTTTTGCGGAGGTGGTCCGGGCCTGCGGCGAGGTGCGCCTGCGCCAGGGGGAGGGGACCTGGCTGAGCCGGGAGATGATCGCCGCCTATCGGCGGCTGCACGATCTGGGCTATGCCCATTCGGTCGAGTGCTGGCGGGAGAATGAGCTGGTCGGAGGACTGTACGGGATTTGTCTGGGGCGCTGTTTCTTCGGCGAATCGATGTTCCACCTGGTCCCCGATGCCTCCAAGGTGGCCCTGGCCTGGCTCTGCCGACGCCTGCAGGAGCAGGGCTTCGAACTGATCGATTGCCAGCTGTCCAATCCCCACCTGCTGCGACTCGGTGCCCGGGAAATCCCCCGCCGTGAATTCCTTGCCCGGCTGCGGCGCGCCGGGGTAACTCCTTCGCCCCTGCCGCCCCGGGGTGCATTCCCCGGCTGAGAAACCACCGGCGTGGCGGCAGCCCTCGCCGCCGCCCGCCAAACAAGAAAGCCTGCTGCGGTGAGCAGCAGGCTTTCTTGGTGCCACCAAGGCGGGGATGGGCTCAGGATCGGCCGCTGCCCGTAGGGTTAGCGGTCTCTTCGTCTTCGGTGCTGCCGGCTTGGATGAACTGGTCGATGCGTTTGCGGTCGGTTTCCAGGATCTGCAGGAACTGCAGGCCCGCCTGGCAGCGGTCACCCGCGGCCTTTTCGGCGAGCCAGATGATCTCTCCCAGGGCACAGACCGGCGGTTTGCCGTCGGGCAACTCCAGCAGCAGCAGGCACAGGTCGGCGACCGTCGCCGGCAGCTTGACCCCGAAACAGATGCCCCCGCCGCTCAGGTTGACCCGGGTGCGTGGGAATTCGGGGAGCTTGGCCCGGGCCCGATCGCTGTTCAGGATCTGGACGTTTTTTTCCCATTGTTCCCGGAAACTGCGCAGGGTGCCGCGCCCTTTGGTGTAAAGCAGGCCGATGTTGGCCTGGCGGCGGCGATAGCTGCGCCGGCGGATCAGCTGCAGGTCCCGGTTGTGTTTGATCCGGACCTGGTTGGCATCCCGGGCGCTCTCGAAGTGCCCGGTCAGGCGGATGCCGAGGCCCATGGCATCGGCGAGGATTTCGAAGGTCATCTCGGGCGAGAAAGGGTAGCCCTCCCCCTCCTTGATCTGATAGGGAAGGAGCAGGTCGAGGTAGTCGGGTCCCTGCCCCTGGAGGTATCCGGTCAGGGCCTCGAAGCGCTCGACGGCCGTTGGCGGCGCCAGGGCCCGCAGCAGGATTTTCTGACCGCTTTTCAGGTATTTTGTATAAGGCATGAAACAACGCTGATAGGTGGAAAGTGCCCCGCCCTACATCTGGTGGCAGGAGTCGCAATTGTCCTCGACCGTAAAGGCGGTGCTGCCGTCATGACAGGCGCCGCAGGCCTCGCCGCCGGCCATTTCCTCCATGGTGAAGTGCGCTGTTGCCCGCGCCCGGGATGAACAGGCCGGGGTGGCATTCGCTGCAGCTGTACATCCCGGTGTGGACCTCATGGCTGAAGACGACGTTGCCGGCATCGGGCACGGCGAAGGTGATGTCGTGGGTCGGGTGGCAGGTGGCGCAGTCTTCCTTGACGCTGAAGGCGCGCTCGCCGTTGTGGCAGGCGCCGCACGATTTGCCCTTTTCCATGTCGGCCATGGTGAAGGCGGGATTTTTCTCCGGGACGATGTTGAAGATGCTCGTTGTGGCAGGTCGGGCAGTTGTGGCCGACCGCATCGAGGTGGTTGTAATGGCTGAAGACGACCTTGCCGGTGGCTTCGCTCTTGAGGATGACCTCGTCCTTGATCCAGCGGGCCAGGGTCAGGGACGGGATGGCCAGCAGCAGCAGGGTCACGGTAATCCAACGCAGTTTCATCGAGGACCTCCCAGGAAAAATCGTTTGAAGAGTTGCTAAGTATAGTCGATTTGTGACGGCCGCCAACCGAAAAATCCGTTGCTCCGCGGAATGCCCGGGAGCGGTTTAGCCTTGCGGCCAAGGCCAGCCGCCCGCGCAGATCGTCGATGAACTGGCGGGCGACCCGTCCCGAGCGGGTACCGCGTCCCATCGCCCAGTGCAGGGCCTCTCGCTGCCAGATCCTCCGGCGTCGACCGCCAGGCCGGCGCGCGCGGCCAGGTGGCGCACCACGGCCAGGTAGGTCTGCTGGGACATGCGGTAGAAGGCAAGGGTGATGCCGAAGCGGTCGGAGAGGGAGAGCTTTTCCGCGATGCGCTCCTCGGGGTGGATCTCCTCGGCGTCGCTGTTGTCGACGATCCGTTCCGGCAGCAGATGGCGGCGGTTGCTGGTGGCATAGACCAGGACATTTTCCGGACGGCGCTTCGAGACCCCCCTCGAGCAGGGCTTTCAGCTCCCGGTAGGCGCCGTCCGATTCGTCGAAGGAGAGGTCGTCGCAGAAGAGGATGAAGCGCCAGGGGAGATCGCGCAGCTGGCCGCAGATCGCCGGCAGCTGGTGGAGGTCTTCCTTGTTGACCTCGACCAGGCGCAGGCCCGCGTCGGCATGCAGGCCGCAGCAGCCCCTTGACCGCCGTCGACTTGCCGCAGCCCCGTTCCCCCCAGAGCAGGACGTTGTTGGCGGGGTGGCCGGCCAGGAACTGCCGGGTGTTCCGCTCCAGGCGCTGCAGCGCCTGGTCGATGCCGAGCAGGTCGGCGTGGTCGGGAAGGTCGGGATGCCGGATCGCCTGCAGCCAGCCGCTGCGGCCCTCCCGAATCCAGCGGAAGGCGATCTGTTCGGCCAGGTCCAGGTTTTCCTCCGGCACCGGTCCGATATGCCGCTCCAGGGCTTCCTCGCTGAGGTCGAGAAGACGCTCGAGGCGCTCCAGCAGATAATCCCAGTCGATGTCGAGTTCGGCCATGGACGGCTTCCTCCGCGGAAAGGTTGGTTGTCGGTCCGGCGGTTTAGAGTGGGAGTGTAGCAGAAATCGCGGTTCGATGCTATGCTGTCGGCCCCCGGGAGGAACGATGAAGAAGGACCGCGAACTGCAGCTGTTTGCGATTACCGCGCCCGGCCTCGAGCCGGTCTGCGCCGGGGAACTGGCGGCCTGCGGCGTCGCCGGGGTGCGGCCGGTGCCCGGCGGCGTCGAGTTTCGCGGCGGCCTGCGCGAAATCTATCGGGTCAACCTCTGGCTGCGAACCGCCAGCCGGGTGGTGGTGCGGATGGACACCTTCCGCTGCCGTTCCTTCCCGGAACTCTTCCAGCGTTCCCTGCGCCAGCCCTGGGGGCAGTTTCTGCGGCCGCAGACCCCCTTCACGGTACGGGCCAGCAGCCGCGGCTCCCGCCTCTTTCACACCGAGCGCCTTGCCGACTGCGTCCGGGAGGCCGTCTGCCGGGCTCTCGGCAGCCCCGTCCAGCCCGCAGCAGCGGACGGGCAGCGGCTGCTGGTCCGCTTCGAGGACGATCATCTGCCAGCTCTCCGTCGACAGCTCCGGGGAGTTGCTGCACCGCCGGGGGTACCGGCAGGAGCGGGCGCCGGCGCCGTTGCGGGAAACCCTGGCGGCGGGGATGCTGCTCTTGGCCGGTTGGGACGGCCGCGAGGTCCTGGTCGACCCCCTCTGCGGTTCGGGGACCCTGCCCATCGAGGCGGCCCTGCTGGCGGCCCGCCGGCCCCCCGGGGCCAGCCGGAGCTTCGCCTTCATGGATTGGCCGGGATACCGGCCCGGTCTCTGGCAGGCGCTGCTGGCCGAGGCGGCCAGGGAGCGGCTCACCCCGGCCGTCAGCATCGCCGGCAGCGACCGCGATCCGGAGGTGCTGGCCGCGGCCCGGCGCAACGCCGCCCGGGCGGGGGTGGCCGAGCTGCTGCAGTTGGACTGCGCTCCCCTGGAGCACGCTCGACCTGCCCCCCGGACCGGGATTGCTGGTCGCCAATCCCCCCTACGGTGCCCGCCTCGGCCGGGAGCAGGACCTGCCCCGGTTGTTCGCCGCATTGGGCGAGCTCTGCCGGCGCGGCGGGCGGGCTGGCGCTGCCTGTTTCTGGCTCCCGACCGAAGCACTGGCCCGGGCGACCGGGCTGTGCTTTCCGTCTCCTGGCGCGTTTCAGCAATGGCGGGATCGAGGTGTTCCTGTATCTGGCCGGTCCGGCAAATTAAGAAAAAGCTTGCATTTTTTCGCCAAATCGAATAACCTCCCTGCTTGTCTTCGTGCCCAGGGTATCGGGCGCGGCGATTAATGCAGTCGGAAAGCGAGGTGATCAGTTCGTGGAAATCCAGGTCGTGGACAACAACGTCGAAAAGGCGATCCGTGTCCTCAAGCGCAAGCTGCAGCAGGAAGGGCTGTTCCGTGAAATGAAGCAGCGCAAATTTTACGAGAAGCCCAGTGTCAAGCGCAAGCGCAAGGAAAAGGAAGCCCAGCGCCGTCTGCGCAAGAAGATGCGCTTGATGCGCACCGACTGATCCGCCCGTTTACAAGCTAGCTAAAACAAGAAAGGCCGGTCCCTGGGGATCGGCCTTCCTTGTTGTTGCGTGCTTTGGGTCCTGCTCAGCGCGGGAAGCAGGGGAGTTCGAGGCCGGCCATCTTCGCGACCATCCGCACCACCTGGGCGCTGTAGCCGAACTCGTTGTCGTACCAGACATAGAGGACGCAGCGGTTCCCCTGGACGATGGTCGCCACCGAATCGACCACCCCGGCATGGCGGGAGCCGACGAAGTCGCTGGAGACGACTTCCGGCGAATTGGTGTAGTCGATCTGGTTCTGCAGCGGCGAATCGAGGGAGATGTCGCGCAGGTAGGCGTTCAGCTCCTGGACGCTGGTTTCGCTGCCGAGGGTCAGGTTGAGAATCGCCAGCGAGACGTTGGGGGTCGGCACGCGGATCGCGTTGCCGGTCAGTTTCCCGGCCAGTTCCGGCAGCGCCTTGGCGACGGCCTTGGCGGCCCCGGTCTCGGTGATGACCATGTTCAGGGGCGCGCTGCGGCCGCGGCGCTCCTTCTTGTGGTAGTTGTCGATCAGGTTCTGGTCGTTGGTGTAGCTGTGGCAGGTTTCGACGTGGCCGTTATCGATGCCGAACCGGTCGTTGACCGCCTTGAGGACCGGCACGATGGCGTTGGTCGTGCAGCTGGCCGCCGAAAAGATCGTTCTCGGCGGGGGTGATCAGTTCATTGTTGACGCCGAAGACGACGTTCGGGAATGTCCCCCTTGCCGGGAGCGGTCAGCACTACCTGGCCGATTCCCTTGGCCTGCAGGTGCCGGCCCAGACCCTCGCGGTCCCGCCACTTGCCGGTGTTGTCGATGAGGATGGCATCGTGGATGCCGTACTGGGTGTAGTCGACATTCTCGGGGGCATCGGCATAAATGATGCGGATCATGTTGCCGTTGGCGATGATGGCGTTATTCTCTTCGTCGACGGTAATGGTGCCTTGAAAGGGGCCATGAACCGAATCGCGGCGCAGCAGGCTGGCCCGTTTCACCAGATCGTCTTCGCTCCCCTTGCGGACCACCGCCGCGCGCAGCCGCAGCTTGTCGCCGCCGCCGGCCTTCTCGATGAGAATGCGGGCCAGCAGGCGGCCGATACGGCCGAAACCGTAGAGGACCACGTCCTTGGGCTCCTGCAGCAGGGAGCCCTTGCCGGTGTTGACGGCGGCCAGCTCCTGGCGCACGAAATCGTTCAGGTCGGTGCCGACCGCCTGAGCCTGATAGCGGACGGTCAGCTTGCCGATATCGATGCGGGCCGGGGCCAGCTGCAGATTGGCCATCGCCTGCAGGACCGGCGCCGTCTCCCGGACCGAAAGTTCGTTTTCCAGGATCTGCCGGGCGAAGCGATGGGCCTTGAGGATGTCGATGGTGGAGCCGCTGACCAGCGAGCGGCCGTAGACGGTGGTGACCACGCCATGGTCGCGGTAGAGGCGGCCGATGAGGGGGAGCATCGACTCGGCGATCTCCTCGCGGTTTTTCCAGTCGCGGAAATAGGTTTCCTGCGTTTCCATGGTCATGGTGAATTCCTTCCGGGCTGCAAAGGCGCCAGGCGGCGTCGTGAATAGAGAAAAAGCGGCGCGTATCCTAAACGAAACGACCTGGTTTTGCAACCTCTTTCCCCTGTGTTCCGCGACTTTTGGCTGGACTTGGCGGCGATGAATTGCTATTAATGGCCGAGCCCTGCAGGGGTGGGATCTTCCGTGTTTTCCGAATTGCGACAAGGAGGTCAAGGTCTATGGGCGACGCAGTGCACTTCAGCGAACTTGGGCTGGTCAACACCCGCGAGATGTTCCGCCAGGCGGTGGCGGGCGGCTACGCCATCCCGGCCTACAATTTCAACAACCTGGAGCAGCTGCAGGCGATCATCACCGCCTGTGCCGAGACCGCCTCGCCGGTGATCGTCCAGGTCAGCAAGGGCGCGCGCGACTACGCCAACCAGACCATGCTGCGCTACATGGCGATGGGGGCGGTGCAGATGGCCCGGGAGATGGGCTCCGACATCCCCATCGCCCTGCATCTCGACCACGGCGACTCCTTCGAGCTTTGCAAGTCCTGCGTCGATTCCGGGTTCTCCTCGGTGATGATCGACGGTTCCCATCTCCCCTACGAGGAGAACGTCGCCCTGACCCGCCAGGTGGTCGAATACGCCCACCGCTTCGACGTCACCGTCGAAGGGGAACTCGGCGTGCTGGCCGGCATCGAGGACGAAGTCAGCGCCGAACACTCGACCTACACCAAGCCGGAGGAGGTCGAGGATTTCGTCAAGAAGACCGGGGTCGATTCCCTGGCGATCTCCATCGGCACCAGCCACGGCGCCTACAAGTTCAAGCTCAAGGAAGGGGAGTCGGTCCCGCCGCTGCGCTTCGATATCCTCGCCGAGTGCGAGAAGCGCCTGCCCGGCTTCCCCATCGTCCTGCACGGCGCCTCCAGCGTCGTCCAGGAATACGTCGAGCTGATCAACGCACTACGGCGGCAAGATGGAAGGGGCGGTCGGCGTCCCCGAGGAGCAGCTGCGCCGCGCCGCGGCGAGCGCCGTGTGCAAGATCAACATCGACTCCGACGGCCGGCTGGCGGTCACCGCCCGGGTGCGCGAATACCTGGCCAAGAATCCCGGCGAATTCGATCCGCGCAAGTATCTCGGCGCCGCCCGCAAGGAGCTGGTCAAGCTGATCAAGCACAAGAACGAGGCCGTGCTCGGCAGCGCCGGCAAGGCCTGAGTTCATTCCCTGGAACGCAGAAAAGCCGCCTTTCGGGCGGCTTTTTTGCGTCTGGCCGGGCGGCGTTCAGCCGCCGTGGTGAGAGGTGCCGGGCCGGAAGTCGACCCTGATGTCGAGCTGCTTGCCGTCCCGCAGGACCTGGAAAAGACCCTGATCGCCGGGATGCTTCTGATGGACGGCATAGATCAGGTCAAAGCTCTCCTTGAGCACCATGCCGTCCATCTGCAGCAGGATATCCCCCTTTTTCAGCCCCGCCCGCTCGCCATTGGACTCGGGCTGCACGGCCTTGACGAGCAACCCCTTGCCGTCCTTGACCGGCTCGAACATGATGCCGATGAGAACCGTCCTTTCCGGGAGATCCTCGTAATCCATGTATGCCAGGAAGTCGTACGGCACCATGGGGAATTCAGGGATCTCGACCTGCATTAGGCGATCCTTCTTGTCCGGCGGGAGGTTGATCTCCTGCCCCCCGACCAGAAGGTAGGAGGCCGGCAGGCGGCGGAAGGCCCGGCGGGGAATGCCGAAACCGAAGCGCACGTGGTCGCCGCCGGCGCAGATCAGCAGGTGACGGTTGGTCCCCTGCGGGCTGGCCAGGTAATTAGCGATCGACTCGGCCATGGTCTCGTCCCACAGCGTTTGGGCTCGCAGGAAACCGGCCGCGGAGAAGCCGTCGTGGCTGTGGTCGCCCAGGATCGCCAGGGTCTGGGCGCGCTGGTAGGGGTCGGTCAGGTCGAGGGCGGGGATCTTCGAGCGCTCTTCGGCGGAGAGTTCGACAACGGGCTTGCTGCGGATGTCCCGCACCAAGCTCTTCTCGGCGTTGAGGGCGATCACCGGAATCTTCTGCTCCCGCGCCAGGTTCAGCAGCTCCCGGTAATAGGCGAAATTCATGTTCCACTGCTCGTACCAGTGCGCCTGCCTGAGGAACTCCTTCTCGCTCAGTTCGCCGGCTACCCAGCGGTCGAGAATGGGTTGCTGGCTGCGGCTGAACATCTCCAGCCCAAGGGCCATCTGCCCGGGGTGGCGTTTCTCCAGGCCATCCAGCAAGGTTGCCTCCATCCGGTGGGAGGCCGGGTTGTCGTGGGTTTCCCCGAAGTAGACCACCCGGGCATCGCCGGCGACGTCCAGGAGTTGGTCGATGGTGACCGGAGTGCCGGTCGGCAGGTGGATGATGTCGCCGACCTTCGGCGGCTTGGCTGGCGGGTAGGGATTTTGCGGATCGCCGATCAACTGCGGGCCGGCTGGAACGCAGGCGGCGAGCAGCAGCAGGCCCAGGGCAGCCAGGGGGACCAGAAACCGTGATGGATGGGACATACGAACTCCCGTCAGGGTAGGGGGGGGGATTCCGGCGCCGGCCGGGGCGGTTGTTGCTGATTCCAATTACACCACGATTTCGTATCGTCTCTCAAGGCCAAAACCATTTCGGCCGACCGCGGGCATTCGCGGTCCATGTATGCTAATCATTTGACTTAGGCTTACTAAACTTTGGGGTTGACAAATGGTTCAGAAAGACTAAACTTCGCCCCTGATTTTCGATGTTAAGACGAGCCACGGAGCAGAATGTGAAAATCGGCGAGCACCTCAAGCGTCTGCGGACGCTCAACGGGCTGACCCAGGAAGAACTGGCCGGGCGCGCGGATCTGACCAAGGGCTATATCTCCCAGCTGGAGAACGACAGTGCCTGCCCTTCGATTGCGACCCTCAAGGACATCCTCGATGTCTTCGGGGTGTCGATGCCGGAGTTCTTCAGCGAGCAGGTCGAAACCGCCGTGGTCTTCGGGGCCGAGGACCGGGTCAGGACGTCCGGGGAGGACGACCGCATCCAGGTGGAATTGCTGGTCCCCGGCGCCCAGAGCCGCGAGCTCGACCCGGCCCTGGTCTGTCTCGCCCCCGGGGCCGAGATGGAGATCCAGGATGTCCACGAGGGGGAGGAATTCGGTTACGTCCTGCTCGGGAAAATCCGGGTGCGCCTCGACGACAAGACCTATACGGTGAAGAAGGACGAATGTTTCCTCTTTGCCTCCGATCGCCGCCACGGGGTGAAGAACATCGGCAGGGGCCCGGCGCGCATCCTCTGGGTTGTGACGCCGCCGACCTTCGACTATAAAGGGAAATGACCCGGCTGGCCGCGTGCCGCCAGGGGAAGGAGAACGGATTATGAGCAAGGTCCTGATCATCGGCGCCGGCGGCGTCGGCCAGGTTGTCGCCCACAAGTGCGCGCAGCGTCGCGACATTTTTACTGAGATCACCCTCGCCTCGCGCACCAAGGCCAAGTGCGACGCCATCGCCGCGCAGCTCGGTGGCGCGATCCGGACCGCGCAGGTCGATGCCGACAACGTCCCCGAGCTGGTCGCGCTGATCCAGGCCGAACAGCCCAAACTGGTGATCAACGTCGCTCTGCCGTATCAGGACCTGCACATCATGGACGCCTGCCTGGCGACCGGGGTCGACTATCTCGATACCGCCAATTATGAACCGGTCGATACCGCCAAGTTCGAGTACTCCTGGCAGTGGGCCTACCAGGACAAGTTCAAGCAGGCCGGCCTCATGGCCCTTCTGGGCAGCGGTTTCGATCCCGGCGTGACCAACGTTTACACCGCCCTGGCGGCGAAGAAGTATCTCGACGTCGTCGAGGAGCTCGACATCATCGACGCCAACGCCGGCAGCCACGGCCAGCCCTTCGCCACCAACTTCAATCCGGAGATCAATATCCGCGAGGTGACCGCCACCTGCCGCCACTGGGAGGACGGTCGCTTCGTCGAGTCGCCGCCCCTCTCCACCAAGCGGGTCTTCGACTTCCCCGAGGGGATCGGGCCGATGAACATCTATCGCCTCTACCACGAGGAGATGGAGTCGCTGGTCAAGCACATTCCGACCATCAAGAAGGCCCAGTTCTGGATGACCTTTTCGGACAACTACCTCAAGCACCTTGAGGTGCTGCAGAACGTCGGCATGACCCGCATCGACGAGGTCGAGTTCCAGGGGCAGAAGATCGTGCCGATCCAGTTTTTAAAGGCGCTGCTGCCCGATCCCGGCAGCCTGGGCCCGCTGACCAAGGGGAAGACCTGCATCGGCGTCATCGCCCGCGGCCTCAAGGACGGGAAACGCAAGCAGGTCTACATCTACAACATCTGCGACCACGAGGCCTGCTACCGCGAGGTCCAGTCCCAGGCGATCAGCTACACCACCGGCGTGCCGGCGGTGGTCGGGGCGATCATGATGCTGACCGGCAAGTGGCACGCGCCCGGCGTCTGGAACATGGAGCAGTTCGACCCGGAGGTCTTCCTGGCCGAACTCGGGCCGATGGGTTTGCCGACGGTGGTGGTCGAAGGCGAGTGGCCTGAACTGTAAAGCCGAAAGGCAATCTGACCGCAGAGTTCGCAGAGGAAAATCAGAACCATTGTATTGACTTTCAAGGACAAAACACCCAGCGAATAAGTTTTTGATTTATTCAAATTCTCTGCGCTCTCTGCGGTGAAATAAAGGTTTTGCATGTGACCGGCATCGATATCGACAAAATTCTTGAGCTCGCCCCCTCGCCGGCCTACGTCGTCGACCTGGGACGGCTGCGCCACAACCTGGCGATTCTGGAGGAGGTCCAGCGGCGCAGCGGGGCGAAGATCCTCATGGCGCTCAAGGCGTTCGCCATGTGGAGCACTCTTTCCGCTGATCCGGCAGACGCTGCACGGGGTCTGCGCCAGCAGTCCCCTGGGAGGCGCGGCTGGGGCGGGAGGAGTTCGGCGGTGAGGTGCACTCTTTTTCCGCCGCCTTCAAGGAGAGCGACGTCGTCGAGCTGCTGCGGATATCCAATCACCTGGTCTTCAACTCCTTCAACCAGCTGGAGCGCTTCCGGCCGCTGTGGGAGAAGGAGCGGGGCGGGTGTCGGTGGGGCTGCGGGTCAACCCCGAGCACTCGGAAGGGGCGGTCCCGCATCTACGATCCCTGCGCCCCCAAGTCGCGCCTCGGCATCCCCCGCGCCGCGTTCGAAGGGCGGTCGCTGGAAGGGGTCGAGGGGCTGCACTTTCATACCCTGTGCGAGCAGCTCTTCGAGCCGCTGGCGCGCACCGCCGCCGTCTTCGAGGAGAAGTTCGGCGAATTCCTGCCGCGGATGAAATGGCTCAACCTCGGCGGCGGCCACCACATCACCCGCGAGGGCTACGACATCGACGCCCTGGTGGAGCTGGTCAAATACTTCCGCGGAGAAATACGGGGTCGAGGTCTATCTCGAGCCGGGGGAGGCGATCGCCATCGGCACCGGGCTGCTGGTCGGCGAGGTCCTCGACGTCGTCGACAACGAGATGGCGATCGCCATCCTCGACGTCTCGGCCACCTGCCACATGCCCGACGTGCTGGAGATGCCCTACCGCCCCGAGATCGCCGGCGGCTTTCGACGCCGGGTCAAGGCCGCACACCTATCGCCTGGCCGGGCCGTCGTGTCTGGCCGGCGACGTGATCGGCGACTGGTCCTTCGAACGTCCCTTGCAGGTCGGCGACCGGCTGGCCTTCGAGGACATGGCCCACTACACCATGGTCAAGACCACCACCTTCAACGGCATCCAGCACCCGGCGCTCTGCACCTTCGAGCCGGAGACGGGGGAACTGACGGTGGTGCGCCGTTTCGGCTACGAGGATTTCAAGAACAGGTTGTCGATAAGGCTCTTGCATTCGCCCGGTCGGCGAGCGGCGATCAGCTTCGCGCCGATGCTTCAGCGGCAGGCACGAGGATCGCAACCCGGGCGATCACGAGGATCGCCGAGATCATTCAACAATGCTGACGGACATTCGCGCCGCCTGGAGATGCCATGGAACGCTGGATCATTGCCGATTCCGCCAAGATCTACAACCTGCCCAACTGGGGCGCCGATCTCTTCTCGATCAACAAGAAGGGGAACGTCTGCGTCCATCCCTCGCCGAGTTCCAAGTACTCCATCGACCTGCGGGCGCTGGTCGACGACCTGATCAAGCGCAAGATCAAGCCGCCGATCCTGATCCGCTTCATGGACATCCTGCAGGGGCGCATCGCCGCCATCAACCGCGCCTTCAAGAACGCCATCGCCGAGAACGACTACCCGGCCGGCTACCAGACCTTCTACCCGATCAAGGTCAACCAGCAGCGCCAGGTGGTCGAGGCGATCGCCAAGTTCGGCAAGAAGCACAACATCGGCCTCGAGGTCGGCTCCAAGCCGGAACTGGTGGCGGCGATCTCCTTCGCCGCCGGCAACCACCTGCCGATCATCTGCAACGGCTACAAGGACAACGAGTTCATCGAGATGGTCCTCTACGCCACGCGCATCGGCTTCGACATCACCATCGTCGTCGAGAAGCTCTTCGAGCTGGAGAAGATCATCGCCCTCGCCAAGAAGACCGGGATCACGCCGAAGCTCGGCATCCGCGTCAAGCTCTCCTCCAAGGGGACCGGCAAGTGGGCGACCTCGGGGGGCAGACGATGCCAAGTTCGGCCTGAAGATCTCCGAGCTGCTGGCGGCGGTGGAGATTCTCAAGGAGCAGGACCTGCTCGACACGGTCAAGCTGCTCCATTTCCATATCGGCAGCCAGATCACCAAGATCGACAAGATCAAGAACGCCCTGATCGAAGGGAGCCGGATCTACGCCGAGATGCGCAAGATGGGGGTCGGCCTCGAGTATCATGGACATCGGCGGCGGCCTCGGCGTCGACTACGACGGCTCCAAGTCGAGCTACTTTTCGAGCGTCAACTACACGCGTCGAGGAGTACGCCAACGACGTCATCTACCAGGTGAAGAACATCTGCGACGAGGCCGGTGTCCCCTGCCCGAACATCATCTCCGAATCGGGGCGGGCGACCGTCGCCCACTATTCGGTGCTGGTGACCAATATCCTCAACACCAACACCCAGAATGCCCTGCCCGATTTCGACGCCGTCCTGGAGGAGGCCGAGAAGCTCTCGCCGACGGTCAAGAAGCTGGTCGACATCTACCAGAGCCTCGACCGCCACTCGCTGCGCGAGGATTACCACGACACCCTGCAGCTGATCCAGGAGGCGGTCAGCCTCTTCAACCTCGGCTACCTGAACCTCCACGACCGGGCGCTGGCCGAGTGGCTGTGCAGCAAGATCTTCATCAAGATCAACGGCATCGTCGAGCGCATGCAAGCCGGTCCCCGAGGAGCTGCAGAACTTCCAGCTCTCGCTGCGCCAGACCTATTTCGCCAACTTCTCGCTCTTTCAGTCGGTCCCCGACTCCTGGGCCATCGACCAGCTCTTTCCCGATCATGCCGATCCAGCGCCTCAACCAGAAGCCCGACGTCATGGCCTCCATCGCCGACATCACCTGCGATTCGGACGGCGAGATCACCAGCTTCGTCGGCGAGAACGGCCGCACCAAGTTCCTGCCGCATCCACAAGATCCGCGCCGACGAGGATTACTACATCGGTTTCTTTCTGATCGGCGCCTATCAGGAGATCCTCGGCGACATGCACAACCTGTTCGGCGACACCAACGCCGTGCACGTCACCTTCAACAAGAAGACCAGCTACAAGATCGACACCGTGATCACCGGCGACGCCACCTGGGAGAGCCTCAAGTACGTGCAGTACAAGGGGCCGGAGATCCTCAAGCACGTGCGCGACACCCTGGAGAAGAACGTCGCCTCGCGCAAGGTCTCCTTCGAGGAGACCAGCCATTTCCTGGAGCTGCTCGACAAGGCGCTGGTCTCCTACACTTACCTGGGGGAGTGACTCCTCACCTGTCCCGCGGCTATCCCCCCGCAGGGGGCGGGAGAAGCAAAGACCACAATGACGAAGAAAAGGCCGCCTTCCCGGGAAGACGGCCTTTTCTTCGTATCGGAGGGGGCTGCCGTTATTTGGTTCCGGACAGCAGCTTGATGTATTGCAGGCGTTCATAATTCTCGGGCTGTTTACTCAGTTGCTGACTGAGCAGGCCGCGCATATCGCACAGTTTCTGGTAGCCATGGTCGTCCATCCAGTTCTGGAGCTGTTCCAGGATTCTGCCGATTTGCTCCAGACCATGCAGGTACAGGGTTGAGCAGATCTGTACAACTTTAGCTCCCGCCAGGATCGCCTTGATGACATCACGCCCGTCATGGATTCCCGTGCCGCCGGCCAGGTCGCAGCCGGCTTTTCCGGCCAGCAGCGCCAGCCAGCGCAGGGTGTAATGGATTTCGCTCTGATTGCTGAGGGGGTTGCCGTGGACCAGTTCCAGTTTGTCGATATCGATATCGAACCGGTAATAACGATTGAACAGCACCAGTCCGTCCACCCCTTGCCATGTGAGTTTGCCGACTTGCGTGTTCTGTCCGAACCAACCGACACTGTAAGCCGGAGCTTCGGCGCGGTCGTGAGAGATACGGTCGACAAAATTGGCGAAGGAGGTGAAATAGGGGCCAACCTTCATGGCGACGGGGATTTTGACCCGACTTTTGACATCATGCAGGATTCGCAAATATTGATCGATAATCGCCGGCCCCAACTGCTTGGCATGGGTCGGCATGATGCCGACATTCAATTCGATGGCATCAGCGCCGGAATGTTCCAGTTTGATGGCGTAATCAGCCCAGTGATTGCTGTCGATGCAGTTGAGGCTGGCAATAATCGGGATGTCGACGGTTTGTTTTGCCTGGTTGACCAGTTGCAGATAATCGCGCGGGCCCAGTTCCATACCGTAGCCTTGTAGATAATCGTAGGCTTCGGCTGCGCCGGAGTTATCCGCATAACGGGTCAGGGCAGCGGTTTCCGCAATGATCTGCTCTTCAAACAGCGATTTCAGGACGACCGCCCCGGCCCCGGCCTCGGCGCATCGGCGAATTCCAGCGAGATTTCCAGTCAGGCCGCTGGCGGAGACCAGGATCGGATTGCGCAGTTGCAAACCCATATACGTGGTGGAAATATCGGCCATGCGCTCCTCCCTTTAAAAATTCCGTAATAACGAATAGTTTCAATTGTATCAAATATTAAGGCCGCAGGTTGGCGAAATTCCCCCGGAGAAGAATGTCGCCTCGCGCAAGGTCTTCTTCGCGGCCACCAGCCACTTCCTGGAGCTGCTCGACAAGGCGCTGGTTTCGTCCCTCTACCTTGGAAAATAGCGCCCTTTCCTTCGCCACCGCAACCGCAACCGCCCTGGTTCGCTTTCTGCCGTGCACCGGCAGCTGTCGGATTGGGCAGAAACGGGAAATGCCGCCACCGGAATGTTCTCCCCCTGTTTTGTCGAAACCCCCAGTTTTTTAGGCGCTTTTGGGCGGTTTGACAGGGCCCTCGGCGTGCGCTACAAGGGAACGTAGAGCGATCTGTTAGCGGATCCCCGGCGGACCGGGAGGTTTTCGGAACCGCTGCCGCCGACAGCTCAACAGCAAGTATCTGTCACTGAGGAGAACCATCATGGCTGGGAAAAAGATCATTGCGGTTGTGGGCGCGACCGGCGCGCAGGGCGGCGGTCTGGTCCGGGCCATTCTGAATGATTCCGGCAGCGACTATGCGGTACGCGCTCTCTCGCGGGACCCCGCTTCCGCCAAAGTCAGGGAACTGGCCAGCCTGGGCGCCGAAGTGGTTGCCGCCGACATCGATGAAGAGGCCAGTGTGACCCGGGCCCTGCAAGGGGCGTACGGAGCCTTTTTCGTCACCTTTTACTGGGAGCATTTTTCGCCGGAGAAGGAGATTGCCGAGGCCGGCAATCTGGCGCGGGCCGCGAAGGCGGCCGGCATCCGGCATGCCATCTGGTCCACCCTGGAGGACACGCGCCGGTGGATTCCACTCTCCGACCCGCGCATGCCGACGCTCATGGGCAAGTACAAGGTGCCGCATTTCGACGGCAAGGGCGAGTCCGACCGGTTCTTCACTGAACTGGGTGTGCCGACCACCTTCCTGCGGGCCTCGTTCTATTGGGACAACATGATCTTTTTCGGCATGGGCCCGAAAAAGGGCCCGGACGGGGTCCTTGCCATCACCCTGCCCATGGGCGACAAGAAGCTGGCTGGGATCGCCGCCGAGGATATCGGCAAATGTGCCTACGGGATCTTCAAAAAGGGGGACGCCTGTATCGGCAAAACCGTGGGCATCGCCGGCGGCCACCTGACCGGGGCGCAGATGGCGGCGTCACTGAGCAGGGCTTTGGGCCGGGAGGTGCGCTACAACGCCGTGTCGCCGGAAACCTACCGCGGCTTCGGCTTTCCCGGTGCCGAGGACCTCGGCAACATGTTCCAGTTCTATACCGACTTCGAAGCCGATTTCTGCGGGGCGCGCAGCATCGAGGAATCGCGCTTCCTCAATCCGGAGCTGCAGAGTTTCGATCAGTGGCTCGCCAGAAACAAGGGTCGCATCCCGCTGGCATAGGCGAGTCGACGACAGCGGCAAAAATTTGGTTTTGGCCAATGGTAAAGGCCGTCCTCGAAGGAGGACGGCCTTTGCGCTGCCCGGTGTTCGCGTGGCGCGCTACGCGTCCCGCGTCCCGGCCTTGGCTTGGCGCTCATTCATCACCTTGTAGGCGCAGAACTCGCCGCACATGGTGCAGGCGCCGTGCTCCTCGTCGACCCCCGATTCGGCGCGCAGCCGGCGGGCTTTCTCCGGGTCGAGGGCGAGGGCGAACTGCCCTTCCCAGTCGAGGTTCTTGCGGCACTTGGCCATGGCGATGTCCTTGCTCCATGGCCCCCTTCACCCCCTTGACGATGTCGCCGGCGTGGGCGGCGATGCGGCTCGCCATCACCCCTTCGTGGACGTCCTCGACGGTCGGCAGGCGCAGGTGCTCGCTGGGGGTGACGTAGCAGAGGAAATCGGCGCCGGCGGCAGCGGCCAGGGTCCCGCCGATGGCGCAGGTGATGTGGTCGTAGCCGGGGGCGATGTCGGTGACCAGCGGCCCGAGGACGTAGAAGGGGGCGCCGTGGCAGAGGCGCTTCTGCAGCTGGATGTTGGCCTCGATCTGGTTCAGGGGGACGTGGCCGGGGCCCTCGATCATCACCTGGATGCCGGCGTCCCAGGCGCGCTGGGTCAGTTCGCCCAGCACGATCAGTTCGTGGATCTGCGCCCGGTCGGTGGCGTCGGCCAGGCAGCCGGGGCGGAAGCCGTCACCGAGGGAGAGGGTGGCGTCGTAGGGCTTGACCAGTTCCAGCAGCCGGTCGAACTGCTCGTAGAGGGGGTTCTCGGCGTTGTTGTGGGTCATCCACTCGACGGTGAAGGAGCCGCCGCGGGAGACCACCTCCATGATCCGCCCCTCGCGGTCCATGCGCTCCACGGTGGCGCGGGTCACCCCGCAGTGGACGGTGATGAAGTCGACGCCGTCGTCGAGGTGCTTTTGGATGCCGTCGAAGATCTCGTCGGCGGTCATCTCCACCATCGCCTTCCCCTTGCGGGTCACCGTGTCGACCGCCGCCTGGTAGAGGGGGACCGAGCCGATGCAGGCGCTGGTTTCGCGGATGATGGCGGCGCGGATTTCGTCGATGGGGCCGCCGGTGGAGAGGTCCATGATCGCGTCGGCGCCGGCGGCCACCGCCACCTTGCGCCTTTTCCAGCTCCTTGTCGATGCTCTTGTCGTCCTTGCTGGTGCCGATGTTGGCGTTGACCTTGGTGCGCAGCCCCTTGCCGACCGCCAGCGGGATGCCGCTGGCGCGCCGGCGGTTGTGGCAGACGATGGCCGTCCCTTCGGCGATGCGGCTGCGCAGCAGCTCGGCATCGATCCCTTCGGTGGCGGCGGCCTGGCGCATGAGGTCGGTGATCAGGCCCTGACGGGCGGCTTCGAGTGTGGTCATGGTTTACCTCTGGTATTTTGTATCGGGTCTGACGATCGTTCAGACCCGATCAGATCCGGTCTCGGTACCGCTCTCGCCCCCTGCCCAGTGGTTGATCGGCCCGTGGCCGCTCCCCAGGTCGGTGGCAGTGCGGATCGCTGCGTTGATGAAGCCTTGGCCCGCGCCACCGCCGCCACCAGCGGCAGCCCCTGGGCGAGGAAGGTGGCGATCGCGGCCGCGTAGCTGCAGCCGGTGCCGTGGGTGTTGCGGGTCGCGATGCGCTCGGCGGGGAAGCGGTGCAGGGCGTCGCCTGCCAGCAGCAGATCGACGGCCTCCCCTTTGCGATGTCCCCCCTTGAGCAGGACGTTGCGCGGGCCCATCTGTTGCAGGGCACGAACCGCCTCTTCCATCGCCTCCTCCCCGCGGATGGCCATCCCGGTGAGGGCCTCGGCCTCGGGGATGTTGGGGGTGAGCAGGTAGGTCTGCGGCAGCAGCACCTGGCGCAGCAGCTCCACCGCGTCCGGGTTCAGCAGCGGCGTCCCCCCCTTGGCGATCATCACCGGGTCGACGACCGCCAGCCAGGGCGTAGTGTTCGATCGCTTCGGCGACCAGGGCGACGATGTCCGCCGAGTGGAGCATGCCGGTCTTGATCGGTGTCGGCGCCGATGTCGCCGAGGACCGTCTCGATCTGCTCGTGCGACGAAGGCGGGCGGGAGCGGCATGGACGCTGCTGACGCCGCGGGTGTTCTGGGCGGTCAGGGCGGTCAGGGCGCTCATCCCGTAGCCGCCGAGCAGGGTGATGGTCTTGAGGTCGGCCTGGATGCCGGCCCCGCCCCCGGAATCGGAACCGGCGACGGTCAGGACCCGGCCACGGGGGAGGGCGCTGTCGAGTTGAACAGCAAGGCCAGCTCCCGCGCCGCCAGCGCCGGCTGCGGGTCCCCCATCACCGCGGAGATGACGGCGGCGCCGTCGGCTCCGGCCTCGATCACCTCCGCGCAGTTGCCGGCATTGATGCCGCCGATGGCGATCAGCGGAATCTTCACCGCCATGCGGATCTTTTTCAGCGTTCCCAGCCCGGCGGGATGGACGTCGTCCTTGCTGCCGGTGGGAAAGATGCTGCCGACGCCGAGGTAGTCGGCCCCCTGCATCTCGGCTTTGAGGGCCTGTTCCACGGTATGGGTGGAGATACCGAGCAGTTTGCCGGGGCCGAGCAGGCGCCGCGCTTCGGCGATCGACATGTCCTCCTGGCCGAGGTGGACGCCGTCGGCGTCGCAGGCCTGGGCCAGTCGGGTGGAATCGTTGACCAGAAAGGGGACCTTGAATTCGCGGCAGAGGGCGGCCAGCTGCGTGCGCGGTCTCGATGTCGGCGGCCAGCGCCTTGCAGCGATACTGGACCACCGCCGCCCCGCCCTCGAGGGCGGCGCGGACCCGCTGGATGAGGCCGCCCGTCATGGTTTTCATCGGTGACCAGGTAAAGTCCGCGGATCATCGCTCGCCTTTCTCGGATGGGCAGGAGACGCTGCCCGATGCGTCCGGCCGCCAATGAAAAACGCCGCAGCCCGAAAACGGCATGCGGCGTCAGTTTCGATCCTGGCGACGCGCCGCTTCCCTACGCCGGAATGACCCGGATCAGGTTCGAAGGGTCGTTCCGCAACCACGCGGAACTCTCAGTAGCAACTACTCCCCTAGCGGTCTGGCTATGTACTGCGGTGGGATGGTCCCGCTCCGGTCGCCGTCCTGCCGGTTAAACGGGTCGCTCCTGCCGCACGCCCGGTAGAGGGCGAAAAACTTCCGTGATCCGCGCACATGGCGCATTCTCACAACGAAAGTTCGGCCACGATAACGGATTCCCCGGAGGCTGTCAACCCCATTGTCCGGCGCCGGCCGGGGTTTGCCCTTTACAGCGGCCTGGCCGCGTGCTAAAAATTCTCTTTTTGTTCCTGCCGCGTTTCCGTCTTGCCAAGAGGTTCGCGCCATGAACACCCGTCCCACCATCGCCGAAATCGATCTCGCCGCCCTGCGCCACAACTTTCCGCACCATTCGCCGCCAGGCCGGCAGCCGACCGGCAACTGCTGGCGGTGGTCAAGGCCGATGCCTATGGCCATGGCGCCGTGCCCGTCGCCCGGGCCCTGCAGGCGGCAGGCGCCGATTACTTCGGCGTGGCGCTGGTCGAGGAAGGGGAGATCCTGCGCCGCTCCGGCATCGAGCGGCCGATCCTGGTGCTCGGCGGCGTCGGCCCGGGCGAGGAGCAGGCGCTGCTGGCCGCCGAGCTCACCCCGGCGATCTTCGACCTGGCCGGCGCCCGCCGGCTGAGTGCCGCTGCCGCGGCGGTGGGGCGGCGTTGCCGCTATCATCTCAAGATTGATTCGGGGATGGGCCGCCTCGGCTTTCTGCCCGACGGACCTCCCCGGGGTTTTGGCCGAGCTGGCCGCCCTGCCGGGGCTGGAGATGGAAGGGGTCATCTCCCATCTCGCCCTTGCCGACGAGGCCGGACATCCCTTTACCGCCACCCAGGTGGAACGCTTCCGTGAGGCCCTGGCGCAGGTCCGCGGCGCCGGTTTCGCTCCCCGCCTGGTCCATCTCAGCAACAGCGCCGCGATCTTCGGCCGCGACTGCCGGAGTGCAACCTGGTGCGCCCAGGAATCGCCCTCTACGGCGGACTGCCGGCGGCAACATCTGGCCGGCCGCATCGATCTGCGTCCGGTGATGAGCCTGCACACCACCATCGCCCAGCTGAAAACCGTCCCGGCGGGGACCGGGATCTCCTACGGCCATCGCTTCGTCGCCGCGCGGCCGACCCTGATCGCGGCGTTGCCGGTCGGTTATGCCGACGGCTACTCCCGGCGCCTCTCGGGGTGCGGCGAGGTCCTGGTTCGCGGCCGCCGGGCGCCGATCGCCGGGACGGTGTGCATGGACTGGACAATGGCCGATGTCAGCGACATCCCCGGCGTAGCGGTCGGCGACCGGGTGACCCTGCTCGGCCGCGACGGGGGCGAACAGATCACCGCCGAGGAATGGGCCGGGCGCATCGGGACGATCAGTTACGAGGTCTTCTGCCTGGTCGGCCCGCGGGTCCCGCGTATTTATGTGAACGCTGACCGATAATCGGTGACGGCGTGACAAGAGCCCTGTGAACCCCGTTTGATCCCTTACCCCTTATTTCCGGCACCCGATGAGCGCAGCGCATCTTCGCATCGCTTTCGACCTCGGTACCACGACTCTCGGCGCGCGCCTGCTGGACGCCGCAGGGCAGGGTACTGGCCGAGGCGCGGGCGCTCAACCCCCAGGCCGCCTACGGCCGGGACGTGATCCGGCGCCTGGAGGCGGCACGCAGTGGGGCGGCGGAGGCTCTCCAGCAGCTGCTGGTGAGCGCTATGAACGACCTGGCCGCCGAGCTTTTGGCCCAGGCCGATTGCCAAGCCGCGGCGGTGACGGCCGCGGCCGCCGCCGCCAATCCTGCCGTCAGCCTGCTGCTGCAGCGACTGCCGGTCGATGCCGTCCTCTTTCCCCCCTACCGGCCGCCGCAGCGCGACGGCATCCTTCTCGACGCCGCTGAACTCGGCCTGGCCCTGCCGGTGCCGCTCTACCTCTTCCCGCTGGTCTCCGGTTACGTCGGTGGCGACCTGGTGGCCTTCCTCTACGGCCAGCCGCAGGCGCCGCGGAGCTTCTTTCTCGACATCGGCACCAATGGCGAGATGGCCTGGTACGACGGCGATCGCTGGTGGACGACCTCGGTCGCCGCCGGTCCCGCCTTCGAGGGAGGGGAGATCAGTAGCGGCATGGGGGTGGAGCCCGGCGCGGTCACGGCGGTGCGGGTCGCCGGCGATCGCCTGGAGCTGACCGTGCAGGGGGGCGGAACGCCGCGCGGACTGTGCGGCAGCGGCCTGGTGGCGGCGATCGCCGCGGCCCGGGAGGCGGGCCTGCTCGATGCCGCCGGGACTCTGGTCGAGCCGCTGGCGGTACCGAACAACCTCGCCCGCTACCTGGTCGAAACGGCGGATGGCCGGGCGCTGCGCCTCTACCGCGATGCCCGGGTCGAGCTGCTGCTCACCCAGCAGGATATCCGCAACTTCCAGCTCGCCAAGGGAGCGCTGATGGCTGGCGCCGAGGCGCTGCTGCTCCGGGCCGGAACCAGCCCGGAGCAGGTACGCGAAGTGGTGGTCACGGGCGCCTTCGGCCTGTCGCTGTCGGCGGCGGACCTGAAAAGGGTTGCCATGCTGCCGCCGGCCATGGTAGATAGAGTACGCTTCGTCCCCGGCGGGGCGCTGGCCGGCGTCGGCCGCATGCTGCTGGAAAAGGCAGGACGGGCCCGGGTCGAGGCCTTGGCCGCCAGCCTGACCCCGTACCCGCTTTCGGGAACTCCGGCTTTTCAAAGCGCCTTTCTGCGCGCCCTCGATTTCTGAAAAACCGCCTTGCGACGGTTTTTTTCTGTTTCTGGCTGTAGCGTAAACGTCAATCGCCTGCGAAAGGATTCCATTCCATGGCCGTCATCAAGCGTGCTCTCATCAGCGTTTCGGACAAGACCGGGGTCGCCGCCCTCGCCAGGGAGCTGGCCCGCTACGGCGTCGAACTCCTCTCCACCGGCGGTACCGCCAAACTGCTGCGCGAGGAGGGCCTCGCCGTCAAGGACGTCGCCGAATTCACCGGTTTTCCCGAAATGCTCGATGGCCGGGTCAAGACCCTCCATCCCAAGGTCCATGGCGGCCTTCTGGGGATGCGCGACAATCCCGGCCCACGTGGCCAAAATGGCCGAGCACGGCATCGAGCCGATCGACATGGTGGTGGTCAATCTCTACCCCTTCGAAGCGACCGTCGCCAAGGAAGGATGCAGCCTGGAGGACGCCATCGAGAATATCGACATCGGCGGACCGACCATGCTGCGCAGCGCGGCCAAGAACAACCGCGACGTTACCGTGCTGGTCGATCACGCCGACTACGCCGCGGTTCTCGAGGAGATGAAGGGAAGCGCCGGGGCAGTCTCCCGGGAAACCAACTTTCGGCTCGCGGTCAAGGTCTACCAGCATACCGCCGCCTATGACGGCGCCATCTCCAACTGGCTCGGGCGGCAACTCGGCGAGGAGCATGCCCAGTTTCCGCCGACCTACACCCTCCAGGTCCACAAGGCGCAGGGGATGCGCTACGGTGAGAACCCTCATCAGGGTGCAGCGTTCTACGTCGAGAAGGGGGCCAGGGAGGCCTCCATTTCCACCGCTCGTCAGCTCCAGGGCAAAGAGCTCTCCTATAACAACATCGCCGATACCGACGCCGCCCTGGAGTGCGTCAAGCAGTTCAGCGAAGTGCCGGCCTGCGTCATCGTCAAGCACGCCAACCCCTGCGGGGTGGCGGTCGGCAAGGATCCGCTGGAGGCTTACAACCGCGCCTTTGCCACGGACCCCGAATCGGCCTTCGGCGGCATTGTCGCCTTTAACCGTGAACTCGATGCCGCCACCGCCCAGGCGATCTGCGCGAAACAGTTCGTCGAGGTGATCATTGCCCCCAAGGTCACCGCCGAGGCGGCCGCTGCCGTCGCCGCGAAGAAGAACGTGCGCCTGCTCGAGTGCGGCTTCTGGCCGGCCACCCCGGCGCCGCGTCTCGACCTGAAGCGGGTCAACGGCGGACTGCTGGTGCAGGACGCCGACCTTGCCCTGCTCAACGAGACCCGGGTCGTAACCAAGCGCCAGCCGACCGCCAGGGAGCTGGAGGATCTGCTCTTCGCCTGGCAGGTCGCCAAGTTCGTCAAGAGCAACGCCATCGTCTACGGCAAAGACGGCATGACCATCGGCGTCGGCGCCGGGCAGATGAGCCGCGTCAACTCGGCGCGCATCGCGGCGATCAAGGCCGAGCATGCCGGTCTCGAGGTCAAAGGCTCGGTCATGGCTTCCGACGCCTTCTTCCCTTTCCGTGACGGCATCGACAACGCGGCGGAAGCCGGCATCGTGGCGGTCATCCAGCCCGGCGGCTCGATCCGTGACGAAGAGGTGATCGCCGCCGCCGACGAGCACGGCATGGCGATGGTCTTCACCGGGATGCGGCATTTCCGGCATTAAGGTGCCGGAAGCGGCCCTTTTGGCCGATCTCCGCGTCAGGCGGCACACCGGTCCTTGTGCAGCGTACGATGTACGCCTCCGCGGCCGGCGCTTACCTTCCTTGACCTCGACCAAAATTGCTCGCTTCTTCACCGGGCTACGAAGAATCAATCAATTTTGTTGATTCTCTTCCTGGCTTCGTGGTGGATTTCGATTTAAGCCAAGGAGTTTGATGATGAAAATCCTCGTTGTCGGCGGCGGTGGCCGTGAGCATGCCCTGGTCTGGAAGATCGCCCAGTCGCCGCTGGTGGAGAAAATCTACTGCGCGCCGGGCAATCCCGGCATCGCCGGCCTTGCGGACTGCGTCGACATCCCCGCCGACAAGATCGCTGCGCTGTGCGATTTCGCCCTCGACCAGGCGATCGACCTGACCGTAGTCGGTCCCGAGGTGCCGCTGACCCTCGGTATCGTCGATCTTTTCCAGGCTGCGGGCCTGGCGATTTTCGGCCCGAGCAAGGCGGCGGCGCAGCTCGAGGGAAGCAAGAGTTTTTCCAAGGATCTGATGGCCAGGTACGGCATCCCGACGGCCGCCTACCGCACTTTCACCGAACGCGACGCAGCCGTCGGCCTACATCCGGGAGCAGGGTGCGCCGATCGTCGTCAAGGCTGACGGCCTTGCCGCCGGCAAGGGGGTGATCGTCGCCGAGACCGTCGAGCAGGCGCTGGCCGCCGTCGACGAGATCATGCTCGATAAGGTCTTCGGCGCCGCCGGTGCCAGCGTCGTCATCGAGGAGTTCATGGCCGGGGAGGAGGCCTCCTTCTTCGCCTTCACCGATGGCAGGAATATCCTGCCCCTCGCTTCGGCCCAGGACCACAAGCGGATTTTCGACGGCGACCAGGGGCCGAATACCGGCGGCATGGGTGCCTATTCGCCGGCGCCGGTGGTGACTCCAGATCTTTACGAGGAGATCGTCACGACCATCGTCCGGCCGACCATCGCCGGCATGGCCGCGGAGGGAACCCCCTACTGCGGCATCCTCTACGTCGGGCTGATGATCAAAACGGCAAGCCGCGGGTCGTCGAGTACAACGCCCGCTTCGGCGACCCGGAGGCGCAGCCGCTGCTGGTGCGCATGAAATCCGACGTGGTGCCGGTGTTGCTCGCCTGTGCCCGCGGCGAGTTGGCCCCGACCGCCCTCGAATGGCACGACAAGGCCGCGGTCTGCGTGGTCATGGCCAGCGGCGGCTACCCCGGCAACTTCGCCAAAGGGCATCCGATCAGCGGCATCGAACAGGCCGAAGCCCTTGGCGACCTGATTGTCTTCCACTCCGGGACGGCGTTGCGGGACGGCCGGCTGGTCAACAGCGGGGGGCGGGTTCTCGGTGTCACCGGCCTCGGCACCACCGTGGCCGAAGCCATCGCCAAGGCCTACGCCGGGGTCGAAAAAATTTCCTGGCAGGACGCCCATTACCGGAGCGACATCGGCCAAAAGGCCTTGGCAAGAACTGCTAGCTGATCGCTGACAGCTGATCCCTTTTTGGAGCGAATGCAATGAACGAGAAAACCCCGCTGGTCGGCATCCTGATGGGGAGCGACAACGATTACGAGGTGATGGTCGAGGCTGCAAAGGCGTTGCGGGAGTTGAAGATTCCCTTCGAGATGACCGTCTCCAGCGCCCACCGCACGCCGCAGCGGACCGCCGAGTATGTGCGCGCTGCCCGCGGCCGCGGCCTCAAGATTCTGATCGCCGGAGCCGGCGCCGCCGCCCACCTGGCCGGGGTGATGGCCGCCGAAACGACCCTCCCGGTGGTCGCGGTGCCGATCGACTCCTCAGCTCTCCTGGGGCTGGATGCCCTGCTGGCGACGGTGCAGATGCCCGCCGGCATTCCGGTGGCGTGCATGGCCATCGGCAAGGCCGGAGCCCGCAATGCCGGGATCTTCGCCGCGCAGATCCTCGCTGCCGCAGATGATGCGGTGGCCGCCCGGCTGGTCGCCCTGAAGGCCGCCATGGCCGAAGGGGTGGAGGCCAAGGCGGCCGCGTTGCAGCAGCGCCTGGCCCGGGACCAGCTGGCCTGAGGTCGAGGGTCGGCGTACTCGTCGCGGCTGAAAAGACTTGACAGTCCGAAGGGGCATATATTACCTTTCCGGTGATCAATTGCCGGCGGCCGGCCGCCGGTTTTCTGCTGCCGGATCTACGCCGGGGGGCCCAACGTCTTGACGGACACGCTGTGACGGACTCTCCGCCAGATCAGGAGACATTGCCTTGAGTGCCAAAGACCGCAACCTGCTTACCGCCTTCTGGGATTTTTTCTGTTCCCTGAAGCTGACTATCGTGACGCTGATCCTGCTGGCCATGACCTCGATCATCGGCACGGTAGTGCAGCAGGGGCGGGCGCCCCAGGACTATCTGAAGGAATACAGCGAGACCACCTACCGGGTGCTTTCGACCCTGAAGTTCACCGACATGTACCACTCCTGGTGGTTCCTCGGCCTGCTGGAAATCTTCGCCCTCAACCTGATCGCCTGCTCCATCAAGCGCCTGCCGCGGGTCTGGAAGACGGTGCGCGAGCCGGTCCTGGTGCCCGCCGAGAGCCTCTATCGCACCCTGTCCAACACCGAAGAAGTGGTGGTCAAGGGGCAGAGCGTCGCGCAGGTGGCCGAGACCAGCCGGGCGCTGCTCGGCAAGACCTTCGCCGCGCCGGTGGTCAGCGCCGAGGGGGAGAAGGTGCACCTCTTCGCGCAGAAGATGCCCTGGGCCCGCTTCGGCGTCTACGTCACCCACCTCTCGATCCTGATCATCTTCGCCGGCGCGATCCTCGGCTCGCTGTGGGGGTACAAGGCGTACGTCAACATCGTCGAGGGGACGGCCACCAACCAGGTCTGGCCGCGGGGCGAGGAGAAGCCGATCGACCTCGGCTTCCAGGTGCGCTGCGACGACTTTTCGGTCTCCTTCTACGGCGGTGAAAACGCCGGCCGGCCCAAGGAGTTCAAGAGCCTGCTGTCGATCATCGACGGCGGCAAGACGGTCGTCGACCAGCGCCCGGTGATCGTCAACGATCCCTTGACCTACAAGGGGATCACCTTTTACCAGTCGAGCTACGGCCCGACCGGCGAGCCGAACGTCCGGCTGCGGGTGACGGAGCGCGCCAGCGGCGTGGTGAAGGAGCTCTCCGGGCGGCAGGGGCAGCCGCTGCCGCTGCCCGGCGGCGGGACGGTGCGGGTGGCCGACTCCACCGCGGCGTTCCAGAGCTTCGGTCCGGCGGCGCGCCTCGAGGTCACCCCGCCCAGCGGCGCGGCGCGCTCCTTCGTGGTGCTGCAGAAGTTTCCCGAATTCGACGCCCAGCGCGGCGGGGCGTACATCTTCAGCCTGCTTGACCTGCAGCAGAGCTACTACACCGGGCTGCAGGTGGCCAAGGATCCCGGGGTGTGGGTGGTCTGGCTCGGCTGCGCCCTGCTGGTGCTCGGTTCGCTGGTCGCCTTCTTCCTCTCCCACCGGCGCATCTGGGTGACCATCCAGCCGCTGGCGGGGGGCAAAGTCGGGGTCAAGCTCGGCGGCAGCGCCCACCGCAACCAGCCGGCCTTCGAGATCTTTTTCGACGAGGTGAAGAAGCAGCTCCGCGACGAACTCGCAGCCTAGGACCGATGGTCCTTACGGAGGATTCACGATCATGGACAGTACCCAGCTTTTCAATATCGTCACCATCGCCTACTTCTCCTCCATGGTGCTGTTCGTCGTCTACCTGGCGACGCGCAGCAAGGTGGTGGCGACCATCGCCAATGTCCTCGCCTACGTCGGCTTTCTGGCGCACACCGCGGCCATCGGCTTGCGCTGGTACGAGGCGTACCAGGTTCCCGGCGGCGTGGGGCATGCGCCCCTCTCCAACCTCTACGAATCGGTGGTCTTCTTCTCCTGGACCATCCTGCTGATCTACATCCTGATCGATCTCAAGTACAAGCAGCGGGCGGTCGGCGCGTTCGTCATCCCCTTCGCCTTCCTCGGCATGACCTGGGCGCAGCTCAACCTCAACGACGCCATCGAGCCCCTGGTGCCGGCCCTGCAGAGCAACTGGCTGACCTACCACGTGATCACCTGTTTTCTCGGCTACGCGGCCTTCGCCGTGGCCTGCGGGGTGTCGATCATGTACCTGATCAAGGTCGGCAAGGAAGGGGAAGCGGCAACGCGCCGGCCGGGGGGATCCTGGCGCTCTTCCCGAGCGCGAAGATGCTCGACGACATCAACTACAAGGCGATCATGATCGGCTTTCCGCTGCTGTCGCTGGGGATCATCACCGGCGCGGCCTGGGCGAACTACGCCTGGGGGACCTACTGGAGCTGGGACCCGAAGGAGACCTGGAGCCTGATCGTCTGGTTCATCTACGCGGCCTTCCTGCACGCCCGCTTCACCCGCGGCTGGGTCGGCAGGCGGGCGGCCTGGCTGTCGATCATCGGCTTTGCCGCGACCATCTTCTGCTACCTCGGCGTCAACCTGGTCCTCTCCGGTCTCCACTCCTACGGCGGCGGCGGTTGACGCTGCGCTTTTCTCCCAGGGCCTGAACGGACCTGTCGCGGGGCGGTTAGTTCCTTTGCCGCCTCACCGGCAGGTCTGTTGTTTTCAGGAGCAACGCCGCATTTTCAACGGATACTCGCGGGCGCCTTCTCGGCCCTGGCAACACTTCGACGGCTATAATGATCCGCGACGGTGAAACCCTCGATGAACTGCGGCTGGCAGGATTGAAAATCATCCAGGCTGCTGGCGGTTACCGCTTTTCCCTCGATCCGGTCCTGCTCTGCGCTTTTGCCGAGTCGCCCCCGGGGAGCGCGTGGCCGATCTCGGTACCGGCAGCGGGATTATTCCCCTGCTGCTGGCGCAACGCTCCAACGCCGGCGCCATCGTCGGCGTGGAGCGACTGTCCGCACTGGCCGAGCGCGCCCGGCGCAGCGTTGCCCTCAACGGCCTGCAGCAGCGGGTGACGATTGTGGATGGGGACCTGCGCCAGGACCATGACGAACTTCCCCCGCAAGCTTTCGATGTGGTGTTGGCCAATCCCCCCTATCGCCGTCCCGGGACCGGACGCGTGGCGCCGGGGAAGGAGCGGGCCGCGGCCCGTCATGAACTGGCCGGCGGGCTTGGACGATTTCCTGGCCGCGGCGGTGCGACTGCTGCGCGACGGGGGACGATTTTATGTCGTCTTTCTCGCCGAGCGGCTGGCTGAACTGCTGGAGCAGATGCGCCACCGGCAGTTGGAACCGAAGCGGCTGCGCTGCGTTCATGGCCGCAGCGGCGAGGCGGCGCGGATGGTGCTGGTGGAGGGACGCAAACGGGGCGGGCCGGGGTTGCGGATCGAGCCGCCGTTGTATATCCGGGACGGGGAGGAGTATTCGCCGGAAGTGCTGGCGCTTTACGAAGGGAGAATCCTGAGCCGCCCGGCGGCGGGCGTCCAGCTGGGCCTGGCGGCGCAGCAGGTGTCCCAGGCGTTGGCGCAGCTCGGCATCGGTCAGCTCGGCGACGGTGGCGGCGATCTGGTCTTCGGTGGCGGCGTCGAGGGGTTGTGGGGGGGGCAGCGGCGTGGGCGGCTTGGCGACCGGGAGCGTGGTGAGCCGGCCGCGCCGCAAAAACAGGTCGCGGAACAGCGTCCCCCCCAGCCGGTCATTGAGCTTGGCGAGGAGCTTTGGTTTCAACAGCTGCAACTGCTGCATCCAGACCGGCTGGTCGACCTTGATCTCGAGTACGCCGTCGCGGATGCCGCAGGGCTGGGCATGGGCGGCGATCTGCGGTCCGACGACCTCGTTCCAGATCTGCCAGGCGCGGTACTCGCGCAGGCGATCGCTCATCCCGCGCTGCTGCAGAACGCCCTGGAGGATGCCGCCGATGCCGGCAGCCTTGCGCAGCCTGGGGCGTCCGGAGGGGGGCATCAGCGGGCCCGGCGCTTGAAGCGCCCGCCGACGACCTGGCCGACCACGGCGCAACCGAGGGTCAAGGGAATGACGCGCCAGCTGAAGCCGGAAACCAGTCGCAGGGCGATGACTGCCGGGATCGAGAGATGGATGTAGAGGAACCAGCGGAAGGAATACTTGTCGCTCCCCTCGCGCAGGTAGCCGAGTGGAAGGTTGGCAAACAAGGCGAAGCCGAGCAGGGCGCCAAGGGCGATGGTCTGGTGGAGATTCACGGTGATACCTTTCACGGGCCGACGGCCCTGTCTGAAATAGGCCTACAGTCTAACCGCAAGCTTCCAGGCTGTCAACGCAAGGCCTTGGCCGGCGGCGCCCGACGTGACATGATTGATGGCGTCGCAAAAAGTCCGCCCTACGGCGTTACGGCTTTTTTCAGGACCTCGACTTACCTGATGTAGACCTTGCCCCTGAAAAACACCAGGCCTTGGAGGACGAAATTTTTCTTAGCCATCCCATGCGTTGCGAAATTCATGAATTAAGACCAAGGGGACTGAATGTCGATGGTAAAGGATGGCGACCTGGTAGCGATCTTTCACTCCATTCACCGGGTGATGCAGGCGGAAAAACTTCTCAAGCAGCAGGGGGCGGATATCCTGCTGATCCCGGTGCCGCGGCAGCTGACCTCCGACTGCGGGCTGGCCATTCGCTATCCGGAGACGGAACGCGCCCGGGTGGAATCGGCCATGGCTGAAGCCGGGTTGGCGCCAGCGGAAACCTACCGCCGCCAGGGGGCTGAATACCTGCTCCTGGAGGCAGGGAAACCCGGGGTTTGCTAAAGGTTTTTCCCTTGACAAGGGGGTGCCCCTTCACTATAGTCCGTATTTTGCGGTGACCAGCACCCGCCAGAGCAAGGCAATGTTCGATAACCTGACGGAAAAATTCGACGCGGTCTTCAAGAAGCTGCGTGGCCACGGCCGGCTGACGGAAGAGAATATCCAGGAAGCGTTGCGTGAAGTCCGCCTGGTGCTGCTCGAGGCTGACGTCAATTTCCGGGTGGTCAAGGACTTTGTCGCCACGGTGCGCGAACGGGCCGTCGGCCAGGACGTTCTCAAGAGTCTGACCCCGGCTCAGCAGGTGATCAAGGTCGTGCGCGAGGAACTGGCGCGGCTGATGGGGGAGGGAGAGGATAACGCTCTCGACCTCGCTGCCCGGCCACCGGTCGCGGTGATGCTCTGCGGTCTGCAGGGGGCGGGCAAGACGACGACCTGCGGCAAGTTGGCGCTCAAGCTGCGCAAGGAAAAGCGCAACCCGCTGCTGGTGCCGGCCGACATCTACCGCCCGGCGGCCATCGAGCAGCTCAAGACTCTCGGCCGGCAGCTGAATGTCCCGGTCTTCGACTCCCGGGCTGACATGGACCCGGTGGAGATCTGCCGCCAGGCCCGGCGGTTTGCCGAGCTCAACGGCTATGATACGCTGATTCTGGATACCGCCGGCCGGCTCCACATCGACGAGGCGTTGATGGGGGAACTGCAGCGGATCAAGGAGGCGGTGGCACCGCGCGAGGTGCTCTTCGTCGCCGACGCCATGACCGGTCAGGATGCGGTCACCGTTGCCCAGTCCTTCGACCAGCAGCTCGACCTGACCGGGGTGATCCTCACCAAGCTCGATGGTGACGCCCGCGGCGGGGCGGCGTTGTCGGTGCGGGCCGTGACCGGCAAGCCGATCAAGCTGGTCGGGCTTGGCGAAAAACTCGACGCGCTGGAGACTTTCCATCCCGACCGGATGGCGCAGCGCATTCTCGGCATGGGCGATGTCCTGTCGTTGATCGAAAAGGCCCAGTCGGCCATCGATCAGGACGAGGCCGCAACCATGCAGGAGCGGCTGCGCAAGGACGGTTTCACCCTGGAGAACTTCCGGGACCAGCTCCAGGCGATCAAGAAGATGGGCTCCATGGAGTCGATTCTCAAGCTGATCCCCGGTGCCGGCAAGGCCCTCAAGGAGATGCAGGGGACCCAGCTTCCCGACAAGGAGCTGAAAAAGATCGAGGCGATCATCAACTCGATGACCGCCCGGGAACGCCGCGATCACCGGGTTCTCAACGGTTCCCGGCGCCTGCGCATCGCCCGTGGCAGCGGCACGACGGTGCAGGACGTCAACCAGTTGCTCAAGCGTTTCACCGAAGCGCAGAAAATGATGAAGAAGATGCAGAAGATGGGACCCCGCGGCCTCAAAGGCATGCTCGGGCGCGGTGGCGGTCTCCCCTTTTAAGCCGAGGACTCAGGCGCCGGGTGCCGGGATGCAAACCGCTATCACCCCGTTATCCTGATCACCGAATCCTGAAACCTGAACGACAGTTTGGAAAGACCGAGGAGGAACAGTAATTATGTCCGTTAAAATCCGGCTGGCCCGTGGTGGCGCCAAGAAGAAACCCTTTTACCAGGTGGTGGTCGCCGACGAGCGTTTCCCCCGCGACGGCCGCTTCATCGAAAAACTCGGCCAGTACGATCCGAAACAGAATCCGCCGCTGGTGACCCTGAAGGAAGACCGCGCCCTCGCCTGGCTGCAACAGGGAGCCCAGCCGACCGACACGGTTCGCCAGCTGCTGCGCCAGCAGGGTCTCTGGGCCAAGTTCAAACAACCGCAGGAGGCCTGAGGCCACAGGCCGGTGTAGCCCTACGGAGTTTTGCCACTTTCCCCGAAGGACGGACTCCATGAAAGAGCTCATCGAATTCATCGCCAAATCCCTGGTGGAAAACCCCGACGCGGTGACCATCTCCGAAGAAGAGGCCGAGGACGGGACGATTCTCATCAAACTGGCTGCCGCCCAGGAAGACATGGGCCGGATTATCGGCAAGCAGGGGCGGACGGCCAAGGCCATGCGCACCCTGCTCAATGCCAAGGCCACGCGGGAGAGTCGTCGCGCCAACCTCCAGATCATGGAGTGATGAGCCAAGCGCACCAGGAAGAGCTGTTCCAACTTGGCACCGTCGTCGGCACCCATGGCCTGCGGGGGGACCTCAAGGTGCGGCCGTTGAGCGAGGATTCGACCTCCCTGGCGGGAGCGCGGGAGGTGGTGCTGCGCAATACCGATGGCTCGCTGCAGAGTTTCCGTCCACTGCGGGCGACGCCGCACAAGGGGCTGTGGCTGCTGCGTCTGGAGGGACGGGAGAGCATTGAGGCTGCGCAACCGCTGGTCGGCTGCACGGTATTGATGGCGCTTCGGGACCTGCCTGAACCGGCGGCTGATGAGTTCTACTGGCACCAGTTGCAGGGTCTCAAGGTTGTCGACCGGCAGCTTGGGGAACTCGGAGTGATGACCGACCTGCTGAGCACCGCGGCCCACGACATCTACGTGGTTGAGGGCCCCTTTGGCGAAGTGCTCATTCCGGCGGTCGCCCAATTCGTCCTCGACATCGACCCTGAGGCCGGGCTGGTCAGGGTTGATCTGCCGGAAGGCCTGGTCCGGTTGAACAATGACGTTTGATGTCCTGACCCTCTTTCCCGGCATGTTCGCTTCCCCCTTCGCCGCCAGTATTCTCGGCAAGGCGGTGGAGAAGAACCTGATCGGGATTGCCGCCCACAACCTGCGCGACTGGGCCGAGGGGCGGCACAAGGTGACCGACGACACCCCCTACGGCGGGGGCGAGGGGATGGTCATGAAGCCGGAACCGGTGGCTCGTGCGCTCGACGAGCTGCGCCGCCGCCAGCCCGGCTCGAAGGTCCTGCTCATGTCCCCCCAGGGGCGCACCTTTCGCCAGGCCGACGCCCGACAGCTGGCGACGGAATCGGGGCTGATCCTGGTCTGCGGCCGCTACGAGGGTTTCGACGAGCGCATTCGCGTTCTGGTGGACGGCGAATACTCTCTCGGCGATTTCGTCCTGACCGGCGGCGAGTTGGCGGCGATGGTGATCATCGATGCGGTCGCCCGGCTCGTTCCCGGCGTGCTCGGCAACGAGGGGAGCGCCGCGAGCGATTCGTTCTCCGACGGTCTGCTCGAATATCCCCATTACACCCGGCCGGTGGAGTTCGCCGGGCAGCGGGTGCCGGAGGTGCTTCTCTCCGGGAATCACGCGGCGATCGCTCGCTGGCGGCGCCGGGAACAGCTGCGTCGAACCCTGCTGCGGCGCCCCGAGCTGCTCGAAACGGCCCCCTTGAATGCCGAGGACCGACGCCTGCTGGAGGAGCTGCGTAGCGAGCGGACGGGCGACGAGGCATGATCGGGCGCCTCGCGCTTGCCTTGGTTCATCAGCCGGTGCTCGATCGCAGCGGGGCGGTGGTCAGTGCTGCGGTGACCAATCTCGACCTGCACGATATTGCGCGGGTCGCCCGCACCTTCGGGGCGGGGCGCTTCTACGTCGTCACGGCGGCGGCCGGCCAGCAGCACCTGGTCGCTCGGATCCTGGGCCACTGGCGGGAAGGTTTCGGTGCCGGCTACAACCCGGATCGCCGGGAAGCTCTCTCCCTGGTGGAAACGGTTCCGGATCTCGACGCGGCAGTGGCCGCTTGGGGTTCCCGTTGCGGGGCTCCGGCACTGCCCCTGCTGACGGGGGCGCGGCGCAGCGACGGCATCGGCTTCGGCGCTGCCCGCGAGCTGCTTGCCGACCGGCCCCTGCTGCTGGTGCTGGGAACCGGCTGGGGTCTGGCCCCTGAGCTTTTCACCCATGGCTGGCCGGTACTGGAACCGGTATCCGGGGGGAGCGACTACAATCATCTTCCGGTCCGGGCGGCCGCGGCGATCATTCTCGATCGCCTTTACCGCTCCGGAACTTGAGCAGAACCGACAGGGCGGGCATGGAGGCCGGCCCCACGACTTGAACCCAGGGTTGGCTGAATACCAGACGACTACAGGCATCGCCGATAGAGGAGGACGCAATGAACAACATCGACCGCATCGATATGGAACAGATTAAGAAGAACATCCCGGTCTTCAAGGCCGGCGACACCCTGCGGGTGCACGTCAAGATCACCGAGGGGGACAAACAGCGTATCCAGGTCTACCAGGGGGTGTGCATCAAGCGGGTCAACCGCGGCCTCGGTTCGACCTTCGCCGTGCGCAAGATCTCCAACGGCTTCGGCGTCGAGCGTATCTTCTCCCTCCATTCGCCGGCGGTGGATAAAATCGAGGTGGTGATGGTCGGCCAGGTGCGCCGCGCCAAGCTCTACTACCTGCGCAACCTGCATGGCAAGAAGGCCCGTATCCGCGAGAAGCGCCAGGCCTGATTTGCTCCTGCTTCGGGACGGCCCCGGTCTGAGGATCGGGGCCGTCCTGCGTTCAGGATCACCCCGCCGCATGGACCTGTTCCCCGCCCCGGGAGGCGACCATGAGCGAAACCCTCTTCGACCTGCCGGAACTCTCCACATTGCATTTCGAATGCCGCGCGCGGGCTCGCGGCTTTCGGGCGGTGGCCGGCATTGACGAAGCCGGGCGTGGACCGCTGGCAGGCCCGGTGGTGGCTGCTGCAGTCATCCTCCCTGAAGTTTTCGACCTCCCCGGCCTCGACGATTCCAAAAAACTCAGTGAAAAGCAACGTGATCGACTTTTCCCGCTGATCCGCGCCCAGTCCCTGGCCATCGGCGTCGGCTTCGCCTCGCCCGCGGAAATCGACGAGGTCAACATCCTCCAGGCGACGCTGCGCGGCATGTGCCTGGCCGTTAATCGTTTGCGCCAACCCGCCGATTTCCTGCTCGTCGACGGCATCTCTCCGGTTCCTCTTCCGCTTCCCCAGCAGACCCTGAAACAGGGGGACAGCCGTTCCCTTTCCATCGCCGCCGCTTCGGTGATCGCTAAGGTCGTCCGCGACCGGGTGATGATCGCCTATGACCGCCGCTATCCGGGGTACGGTTTCGCCCGCCACAAGGGGTATGGCAGCCGCGAACACCTCGCGGCGATCGCCCGGCTCGGTCCCTCCGCCCTGCACCGGAAGAGTTTCGGTGGTGTCCGCGAACACCTGGAGCGGCCATGACCGAGGAACGCCTGGCCCTTGGTCGCTGGGGCGAAGCCGCCGCCAGCCGTTTCCTGCAGCGCCGCGGCTACCGGATCGTCGCCCGCAATCTGCGTACCCCGGTGGGGGAGATCGACATCATTGCCCGCGACCGCCGGCTGCTGCTGTTCGTCGAGGTCAAGACCCGGCGCAGCGCCGCCTTCGGTGCGCCGGCCGAGGCCGTCGGTCCGACCAAGCAGCGCCAGATCCTTCGCGCGGCCCAGTGGTATCTGGCCGACCATCCGTCCGGGCGCCTGCAGCCGCGCTTCGATGTGATCGCGGTGATGCCGGGAGCCGCCGGCGAGCCCGAATGCGAACACATCGAGAATGCCTTTGGCGCCTGACCCGGCAGCGGAGAAAACCCCCTTGAAACCATTGCATTTTTTCGTGGGGTCTCTAGAATAAAGGGCACCGGAGGACGTTGCCGTGGGGGCAGCGCCCGAACTTTGCACCACTCAACCTGCCAAGGCCATCCCATGAACCAGACGCTCTCTGATTTCGGCTACTTGCGGGTCGGCGTGGCCAGCCCGGCGCTGCGGGTCGCCGACGTCGCCTACAATCTGGAACAGATGTCCGAGGCAGTGCAGGTGGCCCGCGAACGTCACTGCCAGTTGTTGATCTTTCCGGAACTGGCGATCACCGGTTACACCTGTGCCGACCTTTTCCTCCAGTCGCTGCTGCTCGACGCCGCGGGTTCCGCCCTGGACGAGCTGGCCGTCATCGCCGGCCAAAAAGGGGTTGCGGTGGTAGTCGGTGTGCCGCTGGCGGTGGGCGACCGACTCTATAACTGCGCGGCCTTTCTCGCTGGCGGGCGGCTCCGCGGCCTGGTGCCGAAACAGTATCTGCCCAACAGCCAGGAGTTTTACGAAAAACGCTGGTTCGCCCCGGCAAGTCTGCTGCGCCAGACGAGCGTCGCGTGGCGCGGCGACACGGTGCCGGTCGGCACCGACCTCCTCTTCCAGGCTGAAGGGTTCAGCGCCTGCCGGGTCGGCATCGAAATCTGCGAAGATGCCTGGACCGTCAACCCGCCCAGCGGCCGGTTGGCCGCCCAGGGCGCCACGCTGCTGGTCAATCTCTCCGCCAGCCCGGAAATCCTCGGCAAAGAGCGCTATCGGCGCGAGCTGGTCCGCAGCCAGTCGGCCCGTTGCCTCGCCGTCTACGCCTACGCCTCAGCCGGACCCGGCGAATCGACCACCGACCTGGTCTTTTCCGGACATTCGCTGATTGCCGAGAACGGTCAGTTGCTTGCCGAAAGCGAGCGCTTCAGTTTCGCGTCCAGCCTCAGCTGTGCCGACGTCGATCTAGGGCGGATGGTCAGCGAGCGACTGCGCAGCAGCAGTTTTGCCGATGCCGCGGCCGATCTGCCGCCGCGCCTTGTTTCCTTTCCCCTCCTCACGGCTCCGGCGGCGTGCTTCGCTCGTGCGGTGCCGGCCATGCCCTTCGTTCCGGGGAAGGATGACGAGCGGGCCGAACGCTGCCGGGAAATCTTTGCTCTGCAGACCACCGGGCTGGCCAAGCGTCTGCTGCATACCGCGACCCGCCAGGTGGTGATCGGGATTTCCGGCGGCCTCGATTCGACCCTGGCGCTACTCGTCATCTGCCGGGCTTTCGACCGCCTGGAGTTGCCGCGCAGCGGCATCGTGGCCGTAACCATGCCCGGTTTCGGCACCACGGAGCGGACGCGCAGCAACGCTGTGGGGCTGGCGCAGCAGCTTGGTGTGCGGCTGCGCACCATTTCCATCGACGCGGCGGTCCGCCAACATTTTGCCGATATCGGCCATCCCGAGGAGCGCCACGATATCACCTTCGAAAACGCCCAGGCCCGGGAGCGCACCCAGCTGCTGATGGATATCGCCAACCAGGTCGGGGGGCTGGTGATCGGCACCGGCGACCTCTCGGAGCTGGCGCTGGGCTGGTGCACCTACAACGGTGACCACATGTCGATGTACGCCGTCAACAGCGGCGTGCCCAAGACCCTGGTCCGCTATCTGGTCGAGTGGTGTGCCGAGGAGGAGTTCAGCGGCCGCAGCGCCGAAATCCTCCACGATATCTGCACCACCCCGGTCTCCCCGGAACTGCTGCCGCCGGCGGCCAACGGCGAGATCGAACAGCGTACCGAGGAACAGGTCGGTCCCTACCTGCTGCACGACTTCTTCCTCTTCCACGCCCTGCGCCTGCAATTCCCCCCGGCGAAGATTTTGTTCCTCGCCGAACGCGCCTTTGCCGGCAGCTATTCTCCGCCGCAACTGCGCCGCTGGCTGCGGCTCTTCTACCAGCGATTCTTCGCTCAGCAGTTCAAGCGCTCCTGCCTGCCCGACGGTCCCAAGGTCGGCAGCGTTGCCCTCTCGCCGCGCGGTGACTGGCGCATGCCGAGTGATGCCTGCGCCCGGCTCTGGCTGGAGGAACTGGAGCGCCTCGATGGGAACGCCGGTGACTGAATCGGCACCGGCACGTCCCGGCATCCTGTACGTGGTCGCCACCCCGATCGGCAACCTCGAAGACCTGACCTTCCGCGCCCTGCGTATCTTGCGCGAGGTCGACCTGGTGGCGGCCGAGGACACTCGCCACAGCCGCAAGCTGTTCAGCCATTACGGCATCGCCACGCCCCTGACCTCCTGTTTTGCCCACAACGAGCTGCGCAAGGCCGAGGATATCCTGCGTCTGCTGGAAACGGGGCGTTCGGTGGCGCTGATCTCCGATGCCGGCACCCCGGCCATCTCCGATCCCGGCTATCTGCTGGTGAAACGCTGCCGGGAGGCCGGCCACACCGTGGTGCCGGTGCCGGGTCCCTCGGCGGCGATCGCCGCACTCTCGGCGGCGGGCCAGCCGGTCGACCGTTTCGCCTTCGAAGGATTTCTCCCCAGTCGCGCCGCTGCCCGGCGCAGCCACCTGGAACAGCTGGCCCGTGAGGAACGCAGCCTGGTCTTCTACGAAGCGCCCCACCGATTGCTGGCGACCCTCAAAGACCTGGAGATGGTCTGCGGTGCCGGGCGCGGTCTGACCGTGGCTCGGGAGCTGACCAAGCTCCATGAGGAGATCTTTCGCGGCACGGTCGGCACCGCCCTGGAACATTTCGGAGCCAGCCGGATCCGTGGGGAACTGGTCCTGGTGCTGGCACCGGCAGCGGCGCCGGAACGGCCGGCGGAAACGGTGCGCGAGGCGCTCTTGCGCAAACGTCGGGAATGCGACCTCCCGCCCCGGCAACTGGCCCGGGAAGTGGCCCGGGAACTAGGGGTGGCGGGCAGCGAGGTCTATAGCGAGGTGCTCAGGCTCAAGGCGGAGGAGGAATGAAGGGAGGAGAGGTGGGACCCGGTAGCTGGGCCACCTTTTGAACGGTCAATCGACCGCCCGCAGATTCCCTGCGGGCCGTGGCCGATAGGACAACTGCTCAGTAACGTACGGTAAAATCAATGAATTCCTTGGCGGACGACTGCCAGTCGACCCGGAACTCCTCGACCTCCGCCGCTGGGGGGCCCTGGCGACAGGCGGCGAGGGCCTGCTCGATGCTCTCCCGTTCCCCCTCGAAAAGTGCTTCCACGGTCCCGTCCGGCAGATTGCGCACCCAGCCGGTCAGCCCCAGAGCCCGCGCGGTACGCTGGGTGAAGTAGCGAAAACTGACTCCCTGGACCCGGCCGCGGATCCGGACCAGGGCTCTAAGCGTCGCCATGCGTTCCTCCCTTCTCCACCATCCGGGCAAATTCCTCTTCACTGAGAACCGGCACCCCGAGCTGGCGGGCCTTGTCGAGCTTGCTGCCGGCCTCGGCGCCGGCGACGACATAGCTGGTCTTCTTGCTGACCGAGCCGGTCGCCCGCCCCCCGAGACGTTCCACCAGAGTTTCGGCCTCCTTGCGCGACCAACGCTCCAGGGTGCCGGTGATCACCAGGGTTTTGCCGGTCAGCGACCCGTCCTGATGGATGATCGCCTCGGACTGCGGCGCCACTCCGAGTTCCCGCAACTCCTCGAGCAGTTGCTGCTGTTGCGGGTCGCGGAAAAAGTCGACGACGGAATCGGCCACCTTGTCGCCGATTTCGTGGATCTTTTTCAGCTGTTCGCGGTCGGCGGCGGCCAGCTCATCGAGGGTCGCAAACCGTTTGGCGAGAATTTTGGCCGTATGCTCACCGACGTGGCGAATGCCGAGTGCATAGAGAAACCGCGACAGGGGAGGATGCTTGCTGGCAACAATATTCTGCAGCAGCTTGTCGGCGAGGACCTCGCCCATGCGTTCCATGGCAAACAGGTCGGTCTTCCGCAATCGGTAGAGGTCGCTGAACGTTTCGAGGCGGCCCAGATTGATCAGCTGCGCGAGCTGCTTCTCGCCGAGGCTCTCGATGTCCATGGCGTCCCGGGAGACGAAGTGGCGCAGGCGTTCGATGGTTCGCGCCGGGCACTGGGGATTGGTACAGCGTGGCACGACTTCCCCCTCCCGCTTGCGCACCGGACCGCCGCACTCCGGACAGGTTGCGGGGAGCGGCACCGGCTGCTCGCCGCCGCTCCGTTTCTCCTTGATCACGGCGACGACATCGGGGATGACATCGCCGGCGCGCTCGACGATGACATGGTCGCCAATGTGCAGGTCGAGGCGGGCGATTTCGTCCCAGTTGTGCAGACTCGCCCGTGAAACCATCACCCCGCTGACTTCCACCGGTGTCAGGTGGGCCACCGGCGTAATGGCGCCAGTCCGCCCCACTTGCAGCTCGACCTTCTCCACCACCGTTTCCCGTTGCCGGGGGGGAACTTGTAGGCTACCGCCCAGCGCGGCGAACGGCTGATCTCGCCCAGTTCCTCCTGAAGAGGGAGGCTGTTGACCTTGACGACCATGCCGTCGATTTCGTAGGCGAGATGATCGCGCCGTTCCAGCAGGTTGCGATAATGGCTGATCACCGCGCTGCCGCCGCAGGCCAGGCGGGTCTCTTCCAGGTTCACCCGCAGGCCGCAGGCCGCCAACCGCTCCAGCAACTGGCGGTGGGTGTCGGGCCGGTCTCCGCTCCAGCGCCCGACCCCGTAGCAGAAGATCTGCAGCGGGCGCTGCGCGGTGACCCGCGGGTCGAGCTGGCGCAGGCTGCCGGCCGCCGCATTGCGCGGATTGGCAAAGGTCTTTTCACCCTTTTCTTCTTGTCGCCGGTTCAGCCGCTGGAAGTCGCGCAGCTCCATGAAGACCTCGCCGCGAACGTCGAGCAGGGGCGGGTAGGGCGGGGTCAACTGCCAGGGGATGGCCGCCAGGGTCTTCAGATTGGCGGTAATGTCCTCGCCGACCTGGCCGTCGCCGCGGGTGCTGGCGGTCTGCAATCGGCCGTCCAGATAGGTCAGTTCCACCGCGACGCCGTCGAGCTTCATTTCGCAGACGTAGTCGATCTCGCCGCGGATTGCCAGGAAGGTCTCCCGCAGGCTTTTGTCGAATTCGAGGAACTCTTCTTCGCTCTTTACGTTCTTCAGCGAAAGCATGGGCAGGGCATGGGCGACCGGATTGAATTGGGTCGAGGGTGGCGCCCCCACCTGCCGGCTGGGCGAGTCCGGAGTAACCAGTTCCGGGTGAGCCGCTTCCAGTTCCAGCAGGCGACGAAATAGCCGGTCGAATTCGGCATCGGAAATCTCCGGCTGATCGAGGACATAGTAGCGGTAGTTGTGGTAGCGGAGCCGGGCGCAAAGGTCGCGGTAGCTCTCGGTGGTCGCTGGATCAGCCATGGCGGAGGTCCTTCTCAGGGGGCGGTGGCCGGCCTGCAGCCGGGTGTCTTTTCATAACACAGGGCTGGCCGCCGCGCAATCGCCCGCACAAATGTTTGTCAAGGCCAGCCGATTCGGGTAGAATCCGTTTGCTCCGGCCTCCTGAGCCGGCCTATTTTTCTGCCAAGGTCATTGCATGTCCGAAGAACAGCTGAGTCACCTCCTTGTCCTGGGGCTGCTTTTCGTTCTTTCCGCCTTTTTTTCCGGATCGGAAACAGCGCTGATGTCCCTGGACAAGCTGCGCCTGAAGTATCTGGTGGAGAAGCGGCGGCGGGGCGCGGACCGGTTGGAGGGGGTGCTTGCCCATCCCGACCGGCTGCTGAGCGCCATCCTGGTCGGCAACAACCTGGTCAACATCGCCGCCTCGGTGTTTGCCACCACCCTCTTCGTCGAACTCTATGGCGACCGCGGGGAGCTGATGACGATCCTGATCCTCACGCCCCTGCTGCTGATCTTTTCCGAAGTCTGTCCGAAGACCTACGCCGCCCGATATCCCGAAAAGATCTCTTTTCTCGTCCTGCGGCCGATCCTCGGGGTGATGTGGCTGCTCACCCCGGTGGTCTGGCTGGTGACCGGAATCTCCCGCCTGCTGACCCTCTTTATCAAGGGGGAGGAGAAGCGGCCGCTGATTTCCGAGGACGAGATCCGCTCGATCATCTCCGTCGGCGAGCAGACCGGCGTGGTGGCCAAGGAAAAACGCCGCATGCTTCACGGCGTCTTCGAGCTGTCACAGATCCGGGTCCGCGACGTGATGATTCCGCGCACCGAGGTCGTCGGCGTCGAGGTGCACGAGCCCTTTGAGAGCGTGCTGCGGATCGTACAGCAGGCGCGGCACTCGCGGTTTCCGGTCTATGAGGGGAGCCTCGACAGCGTGGTCGGGGTCATCCATTCCAAGGATATCCTCAATTTCGTCGGCAAGGCGGGCGAATTCTCGCTGCGCGATCTCGCCCGCCCCCCTTATTTCGTCCCCGAATCGAAGCCGATCGAAACCCTGCTGCAGTCCTTCCGCCGCCGGCATCTGCACCTGGCGATGGTCATCGACGAGTACGGCGGCGTCGAGGGTATCGTGACCCTCGAGGATATCGTCGAGGAGATCATCGGTGAAATCCAGGACGAATACGACGTCGAGGAGGTCCTGGTCCGCGAACTGGAACCGGGCCGGTTCCTGGTCGACGGCAGCACCTCGCTGCGTACCCTCAACCGCCGCTTCAAGCTCAAATTCTCCGAAGAGCACGCCAACACCTTGGCCGGGCTGCTCCTGCGCACTCTCGGAATGATCCCCCAGGAAGGGGAGAGCTGCCAGGTCGACGGCGTGACCCTCACCGTCCGCAAGGTGGTCGACCGGCGGGTGGAGGCGATCGAGATGCTCCTCCCCGAGCGGCCCCACCCAACGCCCTGAAGTGCCCCGAGACGGATCCGCCGCCCCCCCCCTCGCCACGGGGGTTTTTTTGTGCCCGCCGAATGCCGCTAACTCCTTAATTAAGTGGAAAAACTCCTTGACAAGGGTAGGGGGTGCCCGCTATAGTCGTGCCAATTAGTGGGATTTAGTGGGTATCAGTGTCATTGAGAGGTGGGATGAATTTCAGCGGCGCCTACGTCAACACCATCGACGCCAAGTGGCGGGCCAGCGTTCCCAAGGAGTTCCGGGACCTGCTGGCCATGGCCGGCGAAGATGGGCTGGTGGTGACGCAGAACCGCGATCGCGGCCTGACGGTCTTTCTGCCTTCCGATTGGGCCGAGTTCTCCCGCCGTATTCAGCAGCACCCCAATGCTGCCGAGCGTACCCAGCTGAACCGCGTCTACATTGCTCCGCACACCCCGGTCAAGTTCGATGCCCAGGGCCGCATCCCCTTGAGCAAGCCGCTGCGCCTGTGGGCCGGACTGAACGACGACGAGCGGGATGTGGTGATCGTCGGCAATTTCCAGCGGATCGATATCTTCAGCCAGCGTCGCTACGACGAGGTGGTCAGCCAGGCGGTCGAAGCCCTGGCGGCCAGAAACGACCTGGTCGAGTCGTTGGAACTCCCGTAATGGGAGGCGACTTCCGGCATCTCTCGGTCATGCCCGGGGAAGTGCTCGAGCTTCTCCTGCCACGATCGGGCGGTCTTTACCTCGACGGGACGGTCGGCGGCGGCGGGCATGCCCGCCTGCTGCTCGAAGCGAGCGCTCCCGACGGCCGGCTGGTCGGCCTCGATCGCGACCCGGCGGCGCTGGCCAAGGCCGCCGCGACGCTGCGGCCCTATGGCGGGCGGGTTCATCTGGAGCATGCCAACTTCGTAGAGGCGGGGGCGGTCATGGCGCGATTGGGGATCTCCGGTTTTGACGGCATTCTGCTCGATCTCGGCGTCTCTTCGCATCAGCTCGATACGGCGGAGCGGGGCTTCTCCTTCCGCCAGGATGCGCCGCTCGACATGCGCATGGATCCGACCCAGGGACAGACGGCTGCCGCATTGCTCGCCTCGGCCACTGCCGAGGAGCTGCGCCAGATTTTTCGCGACTACGGCGAGGAGCGCTTTGCCGGCCGGATCGCGCGCAGGATCGTGGCGCGGCGGGAAACGGCGCCGCTGTTGCGAACCGTGGACCTGGCCGAGCTGGTGCGGGATGCGGTGCCCGGTGGCCGGGTGCCGGCCCGAATCCATCCGGCGACCCGGGTCTTCCAGGCGCTGCGCATCGCCGTCAACGGCGAACTCGATCATGTGGCCCGCGGCGTCGCCGGGGCCATCGACCTGTTGATTCCCGGGGGAAGGCTGGCGGTGATCAGTTTTCATTCCCTGGAGGATCGAATCGTCAAGCGCCTCTTCCTGGAAGAGGCCAAGGGGTGCATCTGCCCGCCCCGCCTGCCGGTCTGCCAGTGCGGCCATCTGCCGCGGGTGGAATTGCTGACCCGCAAAGGGTTGCGTGCCGGCGAGGTGGAGCTGGACGCGAACCCGCGTGCCCGCAGTGCCGTCCTGCGGGGTGTCCGGCGCATCAACTGACCGTTACCGTCCCTGTCGGGACTTGGAATCTGCGGAGGGCCCCATGTCCCAATCCATCCTGAGACCGATCCCCAAGATCAATGGCTTCTCCCTGAGCCGGCCAAGAATTTTTCCGATGCTGCTGTTCATCGGCGCTGATGCTGGCGGTGGCGCTCTTTTACGTCTGGTCCCGCCTGCAGGTGACCAACCTCGAGTACAGCATATCCAGTTTCGAGGGGCGGCTGCGCCATCTCCAGCAGGAATCCCGCAGTCTGCAGGTGGAGGTCGCCAGCCTGCGCAGTCCGCAGCGCATCGAGCAGGTGGCGCAGCAGAAACTCGGCCTGCATCTGCCGAAGCCCGAGCAGGTGATTACCATCAACTGAGGAAGCGCATGGAGAAGTGGGTTCGCGTTCGAATACGCCTGGTCGGCCTCTGCTTTCTGGCGGCATTCGGGTTCATTGCGGCGCGTGCCTTTCACCTCCAGGTGCTTGGCCAGCAGGATTGGGAACGGCGGGCCGAGCGCCAGCACCAGAAGGTGATCCCGCTGATTCCCCAGCGCGGGACAATCTTCGACCGCAACGGCGAGGCGCTGGCCGTCAGCCTGGAGGTCGATTCGATCTACGTCGAGCCGCAGAAGATCGACGACCCGGCGCGGACGGCCAAGATGCTGGCCGATGCTTTGGGGCTCAAGGTCCGTTCGGTTCGCGCCAAGCTCCATGCCGAGAAGGGATTCCTCTGGCTCAAACGCCAGGTCACGCCCCGCGAAAGCGAACTGGTGCGGGCCATGGACCTGGCCGGGGTCGGCTTCACCAAGGAACATCGGCGGTTCTATCCCAATTCGGAACTGGGCGCCCAGGTGATCGGTTTTACCGGGCTCGATCCGGAGGGGCTGGAAGGGCTGGAACTCAAGTACGATTCGCAGGTCCTGGGACAGGGCGGATTCCTGGTCATGGAGCGCGACGCCCTGGGTCGCGGTATCGGCGGCGGCGAGGAGACCGTGCAGGGAGGGGAGCGGGGGAGCGATCTGCACCTGACCCTCGACAAGAACCTGCAGTTCATCGCCGAGAAAGAACTGGCGGCGGGGGTGAAGAGCTGCCGAGCCCGCTCCGGAACCGTCGTGGTCCTCGATCCGACCAGCGGCGAGGTCCTGGCCATGGCCAGCCAGCCCGACTACAACCCCAACGCCTTTTCCCGCTACCGCCCCGCCCAATGGCGCGATCGGGCGATCTGCGATACCTACGAACCCGGTTCGACGATGAAGATGTTTCTGCTCGCCGCCGCCCTCGACAAGGGAGTGGTGAAACCGAGTTCGGTCATCGACTGCGAAAACGGCGCCTACCGGGTCGGCGGCAAGACGATTCATGATCATCATCCCTATGGGCGGCTGAAGCTGCCGGAAATTCTCAAGGTCAGCTCCAACATCGGCGCGGCGAAGATCGGCGCGGCCCTGGATCGTGAGAATTTCTATCGCTATCTGCGTGATTTCGGGTTCGGGGAAACCTCGGGGATCGATTTGCCCGGAGAGCAGCCCGGTCTGTTGCGCAAGCCTTCCCAGTGGTTCGATATCGACTTGGCGGCGATCAGTTTCGGCCAGGGACTGACGGTCACTCCGTTGCAGGTGGCGACAGCCGCCGCCGCGATTGCCAATGGCGGCTACCTGATGCAGCCTTACGTGGTTGACCAGGTCGTCAATGCCTACGGGGATGTGGTCGAAAGCCACCATCCCACGGTCCGCCAGCAGGTTGTCTCCACGGCTGTCGCCAAAGAGATCAAGGACATGCTGGAATTGGTCACCGAGGAGGGCGGGACCGGCACCCTGGCGAGCGTCCCCGGCTACCGGGTGGCGGGAAAGACCGGGACCGCCCAGAAAGTCGATCCGGTGACGGGGACCTATTCGTCCGACAAAACGGAGGCTTCCTTCGTCGGTTTCGTCCCCGCCGACGATCCGAAACTGGTGATTCTGGTGGTTCTCGACGAACCGGAAGGCAGGACCTTCGGCGGCCTGGTGGCGGCGCCGATCTTCTCGCGCATTGCTGCGCAGGGGCTGCGCTATCTCAAGGTGCCGCCCCGCGAACCGGTGAACCCCGGGCCACTGCCGTCGCTGGACGAGATGCTGGCCCACCAGGCGGAACCAGCGGATGTCCCGGCGGCTCAGCCGGAAGCGATGAACGGTGCGTTGCCGGTCATGCCCAACTGCCTGGGCATGAGTTACCGGCAGGTGCTGCAGACCATGGAAAACGTCAAGCTGAATATCCGCCTCAATGGCAGCGGCCGGGTCATCGACCAGCATCCCCGGCCCGGCGAACCAATCCGTTTCGGCAGCGAGGTCTGGGTCAGGCTGGCGCCGCCGGCCTGAGTTTTCTTTTGACAGCGATCCACCAAGAGAAGAAAATACAAGGTTATATGCGGCTTTCCGGACTCCTTCCCCAAACGCTCATCCGCCACAGCAGCGGACCTCCCGATTGCGAAATCGACGGGTTGGCCTACGATTCCCGTCAGGTGGCGCCGGGCACCGCTTTCTTCGCCCTGCGCGGCGCCACGGTCGACGGCCACAGCTTCATCGCCGAAGCCCTCCGCCGCGGCGCCAGGGCGGTCATCAGCGAGGTGTCCTCCCCCTTGCCGGCCGGGGTGACGGGGATCGTCGTCGCCGATTCCCGACTCGCCCTGGCCCTGGCCGCCGCCCGGTTTTATGCCGCTCCGTCCCCCGGAATCCCAGTAGTCGGCGTGACCGGCACCAACGGCAAGACCACCGTCAGCTACCTCCTCGAAGCCATCCTCCAGGAAGCGCGGGCGCCGCCCGGCCGTCTTCGGCACCATCAATTACCGCTGCGGGTCCCAGGTGCTGCCGGCCTCCCACACCACCCCGGAATCTCTCGACCTGCTGCGCCAGATCGCCGCCTTCTGCGCATGCCGGCGCCGATGCCCTGGTGATGGAGGTGTCGTCGCATGCCCTGGCCCAGCACCGGGTCGACGGCATCCGTTTCAGTGTCGGGGTCTTCACCAACCTGACCCCGGAGCATCTCGACTATCACGGCGACATGGACAATTATTTCGCCGGCAAACGGCGGCTGTTCAGCGAACTCCTCCCCCGCGACGACGGGCGGCCGGTCTTCAACCTGGACGATCCCTACGGGGCCCGGCTGGCCGCCGAGTTCCCCGCCGGCATCGGCTGCAGCAGCCGCACCGGCGTCGGCGCGGTGCATCCCCAGAACCTCACCGTCGACCTGAGCGGCATCCACGGCCGCATCGCCACGCCCCACGGGTCACTGCGCATCGACTCGCCGCTGCTCGGTCCCTTCAATGTCCAGAACCTGCTCTGTGCCGCGGCCGCCGGCCTCGCCCTGGAGCTGCCCCTGGAGCAGATCGCCGGGGGGCTGGCGGCCTGCCCGACGGTTCCCGGCCGGCTGGAACGGGTCGCCAACGACCTCGGCGCCCTGGTTCTGGTGGATTACGCCCACACCGGCGATGCCCTGGAAAAGGTGCTGACCGCGGTCGGGCAGCTCGCTCCGCGGCGGATCGTGACCGTTTTCGGCTGCGGCGGCGACCGCGACCGGAGCAAGCGCCCGGTGATGGGTGCGGTGGCCGCCCGCGCCTCGGACCTGGTGATTCTGACCTCCGACAACCCGCGCACCGAGGATCCCCTGGCGATCCTGGCCGAGATCCGTCCCGGTGTGCTGCGGGTGACCGATCGGGAACTGAGCGCCGCCGCGGCCCGCAACCGGGAGCCGGGCTTTCTGACCATTCCCGACCGGCGCGAAGCGCTGCACTTCGCCGTCTCCCTGCTTGAACCGGGAGATCTGCTGCTGGTCGCCGGCAAGGGGCATGAAGATTACCAGATCATCGGCCGCCAGAAATACCATTTCGACGATCGCGAGGAGCTGGCTGCGGCGCTGCGCGAAAGGGGAAGAGGGCAATGAAGCTTGAGATCCGGCAGATCGCCGCCATGACCGGAGGGCGGATCTTCCCGCCGGCCGCCCGGGCCACGGTTAGCGGCGTGTCCACCGACAGCCGGTCGATCCGCCCGGGCGATCTCTTCGTGCCCCTGCGCGGCCCCAACTTCGACGGCCATGACTTTCTGGCCGAGGCGGTGCAGCGCGGCGCCTCGGCCTGCCTGAGCCAGGACGTCATCGCCGGATTCCCCGTGCCGGTGATCGGCGTCACCGATACCCTGGTCGCCCTCGGCGATCTGGCGGCCGGGGTGCGGCGGGGATTCGCCGGGCCGGTCGTCGCGGTGACCGGCTCTTCCGGCAAGACCACCACCAAGGACATGCTCGGCGCCATCCTGGTGCAGACCGGGCCGGGGGTGGCCACCGAGGGAAACTTCAACAACCTGATCGGCCTCCCCCTGACCCTCTGCCGGCTGACCCCGGAGGATCACTGGGCCGTGCTGGAGATGGGAATGAGCGCCCGCGGAGAGATCGCCCGGCTGGCCGAAATCGCCGCTCCGACCATCGGCGTCATCACCAACATCGGCCCCGCTCACCTCGAAGAGCTGCAGACTCTCGACGGGGTGGCGCGAGCCAAGGGTGAACTCTTCGCGACCCTGCCGGCCGGCGGTACGGCCGTCATCAACGCCGACGACGAGCGGGTCGCCCGGCTTCCGGTAGCCAACGGCGTCAACCGGCTTTTTTACGGTCTCGATCCCGCGGCCACGGTTCACGCCGCGGCGCTGGCCGAGGCCGGAACCGGCATCGCTTTCACCCTGCAGCTGCCGGAGAAGAGCGTCCCGGTGCGCCTGGCCGTCCCCGGGCGCCACAACGTCGTCAACGCCCTGGCGGCGGCGGCCGCGGCCCATGCCCTTGGCATCGGCGGGGCGGACATCGCTTCCGGCCTGGCGGCCTTCCGTCCCCGCGCAGGTCGCCTGGAGACAGTGGCACTGGCAGACGGCGTGCTGCTCATCGACGACAGCTACAACGCCAATCCGCTCTCCATGAAGGCGGCGCTGGCGGTACTGGCGGAGAGCGGCGGCGGTCGCAAGCTGGCGGTTCTCGGCGATATGCTGGAACTGGGCGACCAGGCGGCCGCCCTGCACCGCGAAGTCGGCGGCGCCGCCGGCTGGGTCGACGGCCTGGTGGTGCTCGGCGACATTTGCCGGCGAGCTGGCTGCGGGAGCCCGCGAGGCCGGCCTGGCCGGCGAACGGATCCGCCGCGTGCGCGATCACGCGGAAGCCCTGAAGGTGCTGTGCGACTGGCTCGAACCGGGGACCCGGATTCTGGTCAAAGGCTCGCGCGGCATGCGCATGGAGAAGATCAGCGCCGCCCTGCGCGGGGCGCAAGCCTGCAGCAAAGCCGGCTACTGCTGAGCCGGCAAGGAGACCGAAGGGATGCTCTATCATCTCCTCTACCCACTGCACACCCAATTTTCGGTCCTCTACGTCTTCCGGTTCATCACCTTCCGGACGATCTATGCGGCGATCACGGCGCTGGTCATCTCCTTCATCCTCGGCCCCTGGCTGATCGGCAAGCTTCAGGATCTGCAGATCGGCCAAACCATCCGCAAGGTCGGGCCCGAGTCCCACTTCAAGAAGGAAGGGACGCCCACCATGGGCGGGACGCTGATCCTGGCCGCCATCGTGCTGCCGACCCTGCTCTGGGCCGATCTGAGCAACATCTACGTCTGGGTCACCCTGCTGGTGACGGTCGGCTTCGGCGCCGTCGGCTTCATCGACGATTACCGCAAGGTCAAGCTGAAGAACAGCGAAGGCCTCTCGGCCCGGCAGAAGATGTTCTGGCTCGTGCTGATCGCCCTGGTCGCGGCGCTGGCCCTCTACTTCTACCCGGCCTTCACCACGACCCTGGCCTTCCCCTTCTTCAAGGGACTGCACCCCACTCTCGGCGCCTTCTACATCCCCTTCGCCGTGGTGGTCATCGTCGGCGCCAGCAACGCGGTGAATCTCACCGACGGCCTCGACGGCCTGGCCATCGGGCCGATGATCATCGCCGCCGGCACCTACCTGATCTTTGCCTACGTCGCCGGCAATGCCCGGCTCTCCGACTACCTGCAGATCAGCAGCGTCCAGGGGGCGGGCGAGCTCTCGGTGCTCTGCGGCGCGATGGTCGGCGCCGGGCTCGGTTTTCTCTGGTTCAACAGCTACCCGGCCCAGGTCTTCATGGGGGATGTCGGCAGCCTGGCGCTCGGCGGGGCGCTGGGGACGATCGCGGTGATCACCAAGCAGGAGATCGTCCTCGTCATCGTCGGCGGCATCTTCGTCCTCGAGGCGCTGTCGGTGATCTTCCAGGTCACCTCGTTCCGACTCTACGGCAAGCGGATCTTTCGAATGGCGCCGATCCATCACCACTTCGAACTCAAGGGATGGCCGGAGCCGAAGATCATCGTCCGCTTCTGGATCATCAGCATCATCCTGGCCCTGGTGGCCCTGTCGACCCTCAAGCTGAGGTAGCATGGAGAGCGATTTCAGCGGACAACAGATCGTCGTGGTCGGCGCCGGGCGCACCGGCCTGGCGCTGTGCGACTATTTCCTGGCTCGCGGCGGCAAGGTGATCCTCTCCGACCGCCGCAGCGAAGAGGAGTTGGCGGTAGCGCCGGAGCTGCGGGCGAAGGCGGTCGCCCTCGACCTCGGCGGGCACAGCGAAGGGGTCTTCACCGCGGCCGATCTGGTCGTGGTCAGCCCCGGTATCCCGCTTTCCGTACCGGCGATCCGGGCGGCGGCAGGGCGGGGCATCCGGGTGGTGGGCGAGATCGAGATCGCCGCCGCCGAACTGCGCGCGCCGCTGATTGCCATCACCGGGACCAACGGCAAGTCGACCACCACCAGCGTGGCCGGGGAGATCTTCCGGGCCTGGGGGAAACGGACCTTCGTCGGCGGCAACCTCGGCACCCCGCTGATCGAGGCGACGCTGGATTCCGACTGGGACTACCTGGTCGCCGAGCTCTCCTCCTTCCAGCTCGAGGCGATCGAGACTTTCCGGCCCCGCTACGGGATGCTCCTCAACCTCAGTGCCGACCACCTCGACCGCTACCCCGACATGGCCGCCTACGTCGCTGCCAAGCTGCGGCTGTTCGAGAACATGCGCGCGCCGGACGTGGCGATTCTCAACGCCGGTGATGCCGAAGTGGTTGCGGCCGCGCGGGCTATCGCAGCGCGCAAGGTCTGGTTCGATTCCACCGCCGTTCTCGAACAGGGAATGGGCTTCGCCGCCGGTCAATTGATCTGGCGCCACGACGGCCGCGAGGAGCGCTTCCCCGCCGCCGAGCTGCGCCTCCAGGGGGCGCACAACCTGGAGAACGTCATGGCTGCGCTGATCCCGGCGCTGCTCGAGGGCTGCCCGCCGCAACTCGCCTGGCAGGCCGCCTGCGCCTTCACCGGGCTTCCCCACCGCATGGTGGCGGTCCGTGTCCTCGATGGTGTGACCTGGTACAACGATTCCAAGGGGACCAACGTCGGCAGCGTGGTGAAGAGCCTCGCCGGGCTGGCCGCGCCGGTGACGCTGATTGCCGGCGGCAAGGACAAGGGGGGGACTATGCGCCCCTGGCGGAGCTGGTGCGGGAGAAGGTGGCCTGCCTGGTCCTCATCGGTCAGGCCGCCGAGCGCATCGCCGCGGAGCTGGGCCACCTGACCCGGACCCTGCGTGCCGCTTCCCTGCCCGAGGCGGTGCGCCTGGCCCGAGAGGAGACCCCCGCCGGCGGTGCGGTTCTGCTCTCGCCGGGCTGCTCGAGTTTCGACATGTTCAAGAGCTACGAAGAACGGGGCGAGGTCTTCACCCGCGCCGTCCTCGAACTGCCGGAGAAGAAGGAGCGTTGAGCGTGGAAGTGCGCCGGGGATTCGATACGACGATCCTGCTTTTGGCCGTGGCCCTCACCTGTTTCGGGGTGGTGATGGTCTATTCCGCGTCGTCGATCATGGCCGCGAAGAAATACGGCGACGGCTTCTATTTCCTCAAGCGCCAGGGGATCTATGCCCTGCTCGGATTCACCGTCATGACCGCCTTCATGTACTTCGACTATCACCGCCTGCGGCGCCTGGCCGTTCCCTTCTTCCTGGCCTGCGGTGTCCTGCTGATCGCGGTACTGATCCCGGGGATCGGCTCCCATGCCGGCGGCGCGGCGCGCTGGATCCGCCTGCCGCTCTTCTCGATCCAGCCTGCGGAACTGGTCAAGCTCGGCATGGTCCTCTACATGGCCCACTCCCTGGCCAAGAAAAAGGAAAAGATCAAGAGCTTCAAGCTCGGCTTCATCCCCTACATGCTGGTCCTCGCCCTGCTGCTGGGGCTGCTTTTGCTGCAGCCGGACCTCGGCAGCGCCATCACCATCGCCGCGGTGGCGATGGTCATGCTGCTGGTCGCCGGGACCCGCCTTTCCTACCTGCTGTCGGTGGTGATCCTGGCCCTGCCGTTTCTCTACTTCCTGGTGATGAACGTCGACTACCGGCGCAAGCGGATCCTCGCCTTTCTCAACCCCTGGGACGATCCGACCAACAGCGGCTTCCAGATCATCCAGAGCTGGATCGCCTTCGGCACCGGCGGGCTGTTCGGCAACGGCCTCGGCGAGGGGAAGCAGAAGCTCTTCTTCCTGCCCGAGGCCCACACCGACTTCATCTTCAGCGTCATCGGCGAGGAACTGGGATTCATCGGCGTGCTGGTGGTGGCGGCGATGTTCCTGGTGCTGATCATGCGCGGCATTCGCACCGCCCTCCAGGCCCCGGACGAATTCGGCCGCAACCTGGCCTTTGGCGTGACCCTGCTCTTCGGCCTGCAGGCCTTCACCAATATCGCCGTGGTGCTGGGGATGTTGCCGACCAAGGGGCTGGCCCTGCCGTTTCTCTCCTATGGCGGAACCAGTCTGCTCACCACCCTGATGGGGGTCGGCATACTGCTCAACGTCTCCAGCCACTGCCCGGGAGAACTGCGATGAGGATGCTGCTGGCCGGTGGCGGCACCGGTGGACATCTCTTCCCGGCCGTGGCCCTGGCCCAGCACCTGTTGGCCGTCGACCCCGAGGCGCGGGTTCACTTCGTCGGTACCGCCCGCGGCATCGAGGCCCGGGTGCTGCCGCAGCTCGGATTGCCGCTGACCACCATCGACATCGAAGGGGTGGTCGGCCGGGGCTGGCGAGCCAAGCTCGGGCTGCTCCCCAAGCTGCTGCGCAGCGTGCGCCAGTCGCAGGCTCTCCTCGATACCTTCCGCCCCGACGTGGTGGTCGGCGTGGGGGGATACGCTTCGGCGCCGGCGCTGCTGGCGGCCCTGCTGCGCAAAACGCCGACCCTGATTCACGAACAGAATGCCTGGCCGGGGCTGACCAACCGTCTGCTGGCGCGCTGGGTGGACCGCGTCTGCCTGTCGATCACCGACGCCGACCGCGCCTTCCATTACGGCCGGGTGGTGGTGACCGGCAACCCGCTGCGCGTCGGGATGGAGGAGTGTCCGCCGCTGCCGGAAGCGGGACCTTCCCTGCTGGTCTTCGGCGGCAGCCGCGGTGCCAAGGCGATCAACGACCTGCTGCTCGGCGCCCTCCCGGCCCTGGCGCCGCTGCGCGGCACCCTGCACATCCGCCACCAGGCCGGCGAGGAAGACCTGGAGCGGGTGCGCCAGGGGTACCGGGACGCCGGCTGGGACGCCGAGGTGGTCCCCTTCATCGAGGATATGACCACAGCCTACCGCGACGCGCAGCTGGTGGTCTGCCGGGCCGGGGCGACCACCATCGCCGAGCTGACCGCCTGCGGCCGCCCGGCGCTCTTGATCCCCTATCCCTACGCCGCCGCCGACCACCAGACGGCCAACGCCCGGGCCCTGGCCCGACGCGGCGCGGCGCTGATGCTGCCGCAGGCGGATCTGACCTCGGAGCTTTTGGCGCGGCTGCTCGGCGACCTGCTCGCCGACCGGGACCGGCTGCAGAGCATGTCCGGCGCCGCCCGCTCCCTGGCCAAGCGTGGCGCCGCGGAGCTGATCCTGAAGGAGTGCCGGGCGGTCATCAAGGAAGGCGCGAGGCGCGAGGCGAGGGGCACGAGGTAAAAGGGAAGAGGGAAGTGCCATGAACCTTAAAACTCAAACCCCAAAACGCAAAACTTAAACCGAAGGTTTTTATGTACGGAAAGATCCGCAAAATCCATTTCATCGGCATCGGCGGCATCGGCATGAGCGGCATCGCCGAGGTGCTGCTCAATCTGGGCTACCAGGTCAGCGGCTCCGACCTCAAAGAGAGCGACATCACCCGTCGCCTGACCGAGCTCGGCGGTGAGATCGCCTACGGCCACCGCGCCGAGAATCTGCGTGAGGTCGACGTGGTGGTGACCTCCACCGCGGTCAAGGCCGATAATCCCGAAGTCCAGGAGGCTCATCGTCGGCTGGTGCCGGTGATTCCGCGGGCGGAGATGCTCGCCGAGCTGATGCGCATGAAGTACGGCATCGCGGTGGCCGGGACCCACGGCAAGACCACCACCACCAGCATGATCGCCACCGTCCTCTCCCACGGCGGCTTCGACCCCACCGCGGTGATCGGCGGCCGCCTCGACCTGCTCGGCTCCAATGCCAAGCTCGGCCAGGGGAAGTTCCTGGTCGCCGAGGCCGACGAGTCGGACGGCTCCTTCCTCAAGCTGTCGCCGACCATCGCCGTGGTCACCAACATCGACCTCGACCATCTCGACTACTACCACGACCTCGACGAGATCAAGGCGACCTTCGTCGACTTCATCAACAAGGTCCCCTTCTATGGGGCGGCGGTCCTGTGCCTCGACGATGCCAACATCCAGAGCATCATCCCCCAGGTGAAGAAACGCTTCATCAGCTACGGCCTTTCGACCCAGGCCGACTACCACGCGGGCGAGATCGAGCATCGCGAAGGGCAAACCGCGTTCAGCGTCTTTTATCGCGGCGAACGTCTCGGCCGCATAACCTTCCGCATGCCGGGGCAGCACAACGTCCTCAACGCCCTGGCCACGGTGGCGGTGGCGCGGGAGCTCGATCTCCCCTTCGCGGCCATCGCCGCCGGGTTCGCCGATTTCGGCGGGGTCGGCCGGCGCTTCCAGATCCGCCATGACGCCGGCGGCATCATGGTCGTCGACGACTACGGCCACCACCCGGCGGAAATCAAAGCGACCCTCGTCCGCCGCCCGTTCCGGCTGGGACCGGCGGCTGGTGGCGGTCTTCCAGCCGCACCGCTTCACCCGCACCCGGGCCCTCTTCGACGAGTTCGTGACCGCCTTCTACCAGGCCGACGAACTGCTGGTAATGGACGTTTACGCCGCCGGCGAGGAGCCGATTCCCGGCGTCGATGCCCGGGTGCTGGCTGACGGAATCGTCGGCCACGGCCACAAGGATACTCATTACCTGGGGGACCAGCAGGCGGTGGTCGAGCACCTGCTGGCGACGGTGCGCCCCGGCGATATCGTCATCACCCTGGGCGCCGGCAACGTCTGGCAGGTCGGCGCGCAACTGGCCGAAGCTCTCAACCGCCGCGAGGCGGCCTCGGACGCGCCCGAAGCCTGAACCCGCAACCCTTACCCGGATTGGATATGAACCGCGCAGGAACTGAAAACCAAAACCATCGGCGTCCTGCTCGGCGGCCTCTCGGCGGAACGGGAGATCTCCCTGCGCACCGGCCAGGCCGTGCTGGGGGCCCTGGCGCGGTGCGGCTACCGGGCGGTGGCGATCGACGCCGGCCGCGACCTGCCGCAGCAGCTGGCGGCGACCGGCATCGAGGTCGCCTTCATCGCCCTGCACGGTCGCTACGGCGAGGACGGCACCGTCCAGGGGCTGCTCGAACTGCTCGGCATTCCCTACACCGGCAGCGGCGTGCAGGCTTCGGCGGTGGCGATGGACAAGATCACGACCAAGAAGCTGCTGCTGCACCACGAATTGCCGACTCCGGCCTTCGAAGTCTTTCACCGCGGCGAAGACGTGCCCGCGCTCCTCGCCCGCTGCCGCCACTACCCGCGGGTGGTCAAGCCGGCCCGGGAAGGTTCGACCATCGGTGTGCACATTGCCCACGACGAGAGGGAAATGGCGGCCGGCATCGAGGAGGCGCTCGGCCACGACGACCTGCTGCTGATCGAGGACTACATCCCCGGCGCCGAGGTGACGGTCAGTGTCCTTAACGACGCGGTGCTGCCGGTCATCCAGATCGTCCCCCAGGGCGGTTTTTATGACTACCAGGCCAAGTACACCGCCGGCCGGACCGAGTATCTGCTGCCGGCGCCCCTGGAGGCGGTCCTCTACGCCCGCCTCCAGCAGGTGGCGTTGCAGGCCTGCCGGGTGCTCGGCTGCCGGGGGGCGGCGCGGGTCGATTTCATGGTCCGCGAGCGGGAGTTCTACTGCCTGGAGGTCAACACCATCCCGGGGATGACCGAGACCAGCCTGCTGCCCAAGGCGGCACGCCAGGCAGGGATCGATTTCGACGAGCTGGTGCAGCGCATTCTCGAAGACGCCGGGTTGAACAAGTAGCCGCCAACATCCCGAGGGGAGTCCATGCGGGACTTCAAGACCGACAAGCCGCCCCGGGTCAAGGGCAACCGCCTGAAGCGGGAAAAGCAGCCGCGGGACTGGCGGAAGCTCCTGCACCGCCTGCTCGGCATCAGCCTGCTCTTCGGCAAGCTGGTGCTGGCCCTCCTGCTGGTCGGCGGGGCGCTGCTTGCCGGGCGGACGGTCTTTCACTCGGGCTACTTCGCCATCGACAAGGTGCAGGTCGAAAACCTGCACCGCCTCCAGGAAGACGAAGTGGTCGGCCTGTCGGACATCCGCATCGGCGGCAACATCTTCGATCTCGACCTCGAGGCGATCGGCCGCAAGATCGCCGAGAATCCCTGGGTGGCGGAGGCCGAGGTGCAGCGGGTCTTTCCGCGCGAGGTGGTGATCACGGTGCGCGAGCGGGAGCCGAAAGCCATCATCAATCTCGGCTATCTCTACTACGTCGACGGGGAAGGGGAGATCTTCAAGGTGCTGAACGGGGACGACCGGCTCGACTACCCGGTGCTGACCGGCATTGACCGGCCGTTTCCTGCTCGACAACCCGGCTGCGGCGCACCAGCTCTTGAAGGATGCCATGGGCCTGTTCGCCCAGCTCGAGGCGCGGCGGATCTTCTCCCTCGGCGAGGTTTCGGAGCTGCATATCGACCGCGAGGACGGCTTCAGTGTCAACACCCTGCGCTCGGGGGTGCCGGTGCGCTTCGGTTTCACGGGTTTTGCCGGCAAGCTTGACCGCCTGGAGCGGATTTACCCGCAGCTGCAGGGGCGACTGGCGGGGCTGAAATACATCGATCTGAACGTGGCGGACCGGGTCATCGTCAAGCTTGACGTCGACCGCACCGGCCGCGGCTAGCAAAGGCGACCAGCGAGGGGAAGGGGAGGATCATGAGCAACAAACGTGGAGAGAATCTGATCGTCGGCCTGGATATCGGGACCACCAAGATCTGCGCCATCGTCGGCAACCTGACCGACGAGGGACTGGACATCGTCGGCATCGGCACCAGCCCGTCCAAGGGGCTGCGCAAGGGGGTGGTGATCAACATCGAGAGCACCGTCGAGGCGATCCAGAAGGCGCTGCGCGAGGCGGAGCTGATGGCCGGCTGCGAGATCAAGTCGGTCTTCGCCGGCATCGCCGGCGGCCACATCCAGCGGCTTCAACTCGCAGGGGGTGATCGCGATCAAGAACCGCGAGGTCAACAAGGATGACATCCGCCGGGTGATCGACGCCGCCAAGGCGATCGCCATCCCCATGGACCGCGAGGTGATCCACATCCTGCCCCAGGAGTTCATCATCGACGACCAGGACGGCATCAAGGAGCCGCTGGGGATGAGCGGCGTGCGCCTCGAGGCCAAGGTGCACATCGTCACCGGGGCGGTGGCCAGCGCCCAGAACATCATCAAGTCCTGCCAGCGCGCCGGAGTCGGCGTCGCCGACATCGTCCTCGAGCAGCTCGCCTCCTCCGAGGCGGTCCTCTCCCCGGACGAGAAGGAGCTCGGCGTGGCGCTGATCGACATCGGCGGCGGCACCACCGACATCGCCATCTTCGTCGACGGCGCCATCAAGCACACCGCGGTGCTGTCGCTGGGCGGCAACCACCTCACCAACGACATCGCCGTCGGCCTGCGCACGCCGATGGCCGAGGCGGAGAAGATCAAGCAGGCCTACGGCTGCTGCCTGACCTCGATGGTCGGCAAGGACGAGACCATCGAGGTCCCCTCGGTCGGCGGCCGCGAGGCGCGGGTGCTTTCCCGCCAGCTGCTGGCCGAAATCCTCGAGCCGCGGGTGGAGGAGATCTTCACCCTGGTCAACCGGGAGATCGTCAAGAGCGGCTTCGAGGACGTCATCGCCTCGGGAGTGGTGATCACCGGCGGCACCTCGATCCTGCCCGGCATGCCGGAGCTGGCCGAGCAGATCTTCAACCTGCCGGTGCGCCGCGGGCTGCCGCGGGATATCGGCGGCCTCACCGACGTCGTCAATTCGCCGATCTACGCCACCGGCGTCGGCCTCGTCAAGTACGGCAGCCGCAACCAGCAGATCCGCAATTTCAGCGTCGGCGATGAGAACATCTTCGACAAGGTGGTGCGGCGCATGAAGGAGTGGTTCGGCGAGTTTTTCTGAACCGGACTGGCGATAATCGCGGAGAGGATTCAACCGTCCGGCGCTGCGGAGAGTGTCCGGACCCACTTAGAAGGGAGGGAGTCATGTTCGAATTCGATGAGAGTGTGGACCAGACGGCCAAGATCAAGGTCATCGGCGTCGGCGGCGGGGGCGGCAACGCCGTCAACACCATGATCGCCTCGCAGATCGACGGGGTGGAGTTCGTCGCCTGCAACACCGACGCCCAGGCGCTGAAGTCGAGCCGCGCGCCGATGAAGATCCAGCTCGGCTCCAAGCTCACCAAGGGGCTCGGGGCCGGGGCCAACCCGGAGATCGGCCGCGAGGCGGCCCTCGAGGACCGTGCGCGGCTGGCCGAGGTGCTGACCGGCGCCGACATGGTCTTCATCGCCGCCGGCCTCGGCGGCGGCACCGGCACCGGCGCCGCGCCGATCATCGCCGAGGTGGCCCGGGAGCTCGGGGCGCTGACCGTCGGCGTGGTGACCAAGCCCTTCTCCCGGGAAGGGAAGCAGCGGCTGAAGAAGGCCGACGACGGGGTCGGTCAGCTCAAGGAGGTGGTCGATTCGCTGATCGTCATCCCCAACGACCGGCTGCTCGGGCTGGCCGGCAAGAACATGAGCATCCTCGACGCCTTCAAGCCCGCCGACGACGTGCTGCGCCAGGCGGTGCAGGGGATCTCCGACCTGATCACCACCCACGGCCTGATCAACGTCGACTTCGCCGACGTCAAGGCGATCATGAGCGAGCGGGGGATGGCGATGATGGGGATCGGCATCGGCGAGGGGGACCGCCGGGCGGCCGAGGCCGCGCACATGGCGATCAGCTCCCCGCTGCTGGAGGAGATCGACATCTCCGGCGCCAAGGGGGTGCTGGTCAACATCTCCGGTTCCTCCAACATGACCATGGAGGAGTTCGACGAGGCCTCGCGGATCATCCACGAGAAGGTTCACGAGGACGCCAACATCATCATCGGCCTGGTGATCAACGAGGAGCTGGGCGACCAGCTCAAGATCACCGCCATCGCCACCGGTTTCGGCGCCTCCTTCGAGAAGGACAAGCGCCACGCCGAGGAGCTGAAGAAAAATGCCGCGTCCGTCGCCCTGGGCAAGGTCGACCGCGACCTGCCGACGTTCATCCGCGAGCGGCAGAAGAGCGCGCCGCGCAGCCTCGGCACCGCGGCCGGCGATGAAGATCAGTACGACATCCCGACGTTCCTGCGTAAACGGGTCGACTGATAGCTGACAGCTGATAGCTGACAGCTGATAGCTGACAGCTGATAGCTGACAGCTGATAGCTGATAGCTGATCAGCTGAATTTCCAACCAGAACGCTTCCCGTGCCGGTTCTCCGCCCGGCATGCTACGGGGGCGTGTCTGCCTACGCTGCAATGCCCTGACGACTCCCTCGTCACCCGGGCCGCCGAAAGGCGGCCCTTTTTTTGTGCCGATCATTCCGAAGGTGGCTACAGGAACGGATTATTCGATGAACCTGGCGGTAGGAAAGGCCCATAAGTTTTCACCTTCGCAGAGATTTTCAATGGCCGTCGAGTTTAACTTTTTACGGACGAAAAGTCCGTCAGGCTGCTGGCCGATTTTAAATAGGAATTTCTGCCCTTTACCAGGAACTCCTCCCAATGACAGGGCAGGGCAGGGGGTCGGACCAAGCAAACCATTTGAAAACACTGAAAAACATGCCCGATTTCACCGTAATAATTAGCCTATAGCTCGATTTTCGAGGTCAAAATCAGGCCTATAGCAAGTCGGTTGTGGAGGGGGAGCATGGCAAGGGAAGGGCGACAGTGTCAGGTCTACACATTGATAGATATCGACAGTCCTCATGCGCAACGCCATTCTTTATGTCAATGTGTAGACTGGATACTCTTGTGACTCCCCATCAGTTATTTAGTTGACCGTTGTCTAGCAAGTAATTGTTGAGAACCATTTTTGGCTGGAAATATCGGCCCCGAAAATATATAGTCTTCGCTCATTGAAAAATTCTTATCAGTTCCGGGAAGATTGACCCATCCCAGCCGGAGGGGCCGGCAGGCTGGCCGGAACAACATCATACTCAGGAGGAGGAAAATGAAGTTGCGGATTTCGAAATGGATGGTCGCCCCAGGACTCTTGTTGTCTCTTCTGGCGCTTGCCGCCTGCGGCGGGGGAGGCGGGGGCGACGGGGGAGGCAGCGTCCCGGCTGCCTACAGCGGGGGGGCCACCACGCAGGCAAGCATCACCACCGATAACGCCCAGACGCTTGCGGCCGGGGCCTGGGAAGGGGGAAACACAAGCACTGAGGTCGGAGGAGTTGTGCCCCTTCAGACGGGTGAAGGAGCGTCCGCCTCCGCCCTTCCCGACCTGGTCCAGATGGCCAAGGTGCTGAAGGCGCCGGTGGAGCGTCTCAATCTCGGCGCCACCCCCAGTGTCACGCCGGCTTCCACCGACTCCAACACCCTTTACGACGGTTATGGCGGTTCGGCCAGCTACAGCATCAGCGCAAACGATTCGACCGGCGCCTTCTCCGGAACCTTCCAGTTCAACGGGTACAACTCTGGCGGGGTTACTGTGGACGGCGGGATGAACATATCCGGCAAGATCGACCTTGCCACCGATAACCTCACCCAGCTCAAATTGAGCTTTTCCTCCCTGACCGTTTCGGACACAACCCAGTCCTTCACCCTCGACGGGAGTATCGCCGGCTCGATGTCCACCGACGGGACCGAAGAAACCGACACCTTCAACCTGATCCTGATCGACAGCACCGCGCATAAGAGCTACTGGATCCGCAACTACGTGATAACCACAACCTTCGGCGCCGACTCGGACCAGGTGACGGTTTCTGGCCGCTATTACGACTTCGTCAACGGTTACGTCGACATCACCACCCTTACTCCTCTGACAATTCCCAGCACCGCCACCCAGCCCACGGCGGGGGCACTCCTTTTCACCGGGAAGGACAACAGCCAAGCCAGGTTGAGCTTCAATTCAACCGGAAGCACTCTGGATGTGGATGCCGACGGAGATGGAACTTTCGAGGCTACTATAACCAACCCCATCTAAACAGGGCCTGGAATCTCCTCATGACCGCGCCGCCCCGGATTAATTTCCGGGGCGGATTTTCTTTCTGTTGGATTTTCTTTCTTGCCCCCGCCGCCGTTTTGGACGCTGTCGCTGGGGTCGGACCGAGGTAGCTGCCTGGAATTACGGAATAACGTGGCCTAAATTCAGGGGAAAATCCACGTATAGGTCGATTTTTGGGGCCAAAATCGGGGCCATCGCCAAACTCGGCGGGAGAGGGGAGACATGGCAAGGGGCAATCGGATTTGCCTGCCTCAGGCCTTTCAGTGTAGTCTGTTCCCGTCACCCGTCATCGCCAGGCAATCGGGAAAAAAGAAGGGGCCTGGGAGCAGGCCCGGGCGTTACTGATGTTTCATCCAGCCGAAATACCTCCTCTTTACAGGAGGGGCAGGTCAAGCAAAGAGCTTCAAGCTCGAATGGCGGGCGATCTCCGAGAAGTGCTCGTCACGGGTGAAGAGCGAGAACCCGTAGTGGACGGCGACGGCGGCGATCACTGCATCGGTGGACGGCACGGTTATCCCCCTTTTTCGCAGGTCACGATAGAGGGAGGCCGCGAGCAGGTGGACCTCCCGGTCAGCCTCCAGGAAAGGGAGGAAGAGAAGGCGTTGCCGGGTGAGCTCGAAGCTCTTCCGTTCCCTGATCCCCTGGAGGATCTCCTGAAGGACAATACCGCAGATGGCTACCCGGTTCCGGCCACGGACCAGCTCTTCCAAACGGCCGTTCTCTTGGCCTGACGGGTTTTGGAAGAAGTCGATCCAGACCGAGGTGTCAACGACCACCACGGCGATCTCTCCTCATTTCTTCCAGGTCCCCTTCCCACTGCACCTTCCCCTTCAGGTCGAGGATCTTCTCGACTTCCTTCTGCTCCACGAGCTTCCTTAGCGCGTAATTGACGATGTCCACCTTCTTGCGCAGGCCGGTCAGCTGCTGGGCCTTGGCAAGTGTTTTTTCATCAATGTCGATCACGGTTCTGGCCATGGGACACCTCCTAGCTTCTACGATACTGCGGTTTTGATATCGGATCAACGGCAATTGTATATCATAAAAGAAGAATCGAGGGGACAGTCAAGTTGTCAAAGAGGGGTGATGACGGGCAGGTTTGTTGACAATTTGACGACGTCCCTTCCGCCCCGTCGTCGCCCAGCTGCGCTACCACTGCTGAACTCCTGGCTGCAGATATCAGGTTTCCTTTCGTTCCGGGCCGCAGCTGGCAGCTCTTATTGTTCCGGCTGTGGCGCGGAGAAATTGCCACCTCATTCCGATCTGGTGTAGGCTGTTCCCGTCACCCGCAACCCATCACCCACCACGGATTCCCATGTCCCGCAAACTGCTCGACAAGGCGCGCCGGCGCCTGGAGGCCGAAAGCGGCTGCCGCGCCAACCCCTGGGGGGGGCGGCTCGCCGTTGCGCTGGTCTATCCCAACACCTACCACCAGGCGATGAGCAACCTTGGTTTTCTGACCGTCTACCACCTGCTCAACAGTCGCGACGACACCCTCTGCGAACGCTTCTTCCTCCCCGATCCCGAGGACCTGGCCGAGCACCGCAAGACCGGCTACCCGCTCTTCTCCCTCGAATCGGGACGGCCACTGACCGATTTCGACCTGATCGCCTTCTCCATCTCCTTCGAGAACGACTACCTCAACCTGCCGACCCTCTTCGAGCTGGCACGCCTCCCCCTGTGGCGCGAGGAGCGCGGCGAGCGCCAACCGCTGGTGCTGTGCGGCGGGGTCTGCGCCTTTCTCAACCCGGAGCCGCTGGCGGAGATCATGGACCTCTTCGCCATCGGCGAGGCCGAGCCGCTCCTGCCCGAGCTGCTCTCCGTCCTGCTCCGGGACAGGGCGGTCTCCCGGCAGGCGCTGCTGGCCAAGCTGGCGCAGGTCCCGGGGCTCTACGTGCCGTCCTTCTATGCGCCCCGCCTCGCCGCCGACGGCACCATCGCGGCGGTGGCGGTCCGGCCGCCGGCGCCGGCGCGGGTGGCTCGACGCTGGCAGGCCGACCTCGACGCGAGCGAGGCGCGCTCCTTCGTTCTCACCGACGAGACCGAGTTCGGCGACATGGTCCTCACCGAGATCTCGCGCGGCTGCTCCCGGGGGTGCCGCTTCTGCGCCGCGGGCTTCCTCTTCCTGCCGCCGCGGGAGCGCAGCCTGGAGAATCTGCAGCGGCAGGTGACGGCGGGGCTCTGCCAACGCCCCAAGCAGGGGCTGGTGGGGGCCGCGGTCTCCGACTATCCGCAGATTGCCGAGCTGGAAGACGACCATCCTTGCCGGCGGCGGCAAGGTCTCGGTCGCCAGCCTGCGCATCGACGCCCTCGGCGACGGCGGAGGTGGAGGCACTGGTCGCCTCCGGGCACCGCACCGTGGCGCTGGCCCCCGAGGCCGGCAGCCAGCGGCTGCGCGACCTGATCAACAAGAACCTCGACGAGGCGCAGATCCTCGCCGCAGCGCAGCGCCTGGCCGCCGCCGGAATTCCCAACCTCAAGCTCTACTTCCTGCTCGGGCTACCCGGCGAGACGGACGCCGACATCGACGAGCTCCTCGCCCTGGTGACGAAGGTGCGCGAGGTCTGGCTGGCGGAAGGGAAACGGCGCGGCCGTCTCGGCCGCATCACCCTCTCGGTCAACCCCTTCATCCCCAAGCCCTTCACCCCCTTCCAGTGGGTGGCGATGCCTCCCGAGGCGGAGCTCAAGGCCCGCATCGGCCGGCTGCGGCGGGGGATCGCCCGGCTCGGCAATACCGAGATGCACTGCGAATCGCTGCGCGCCGCGACCCTGCAGGCGCTCCTCTCCCGCGGCGACCGGCGGATCGGGCGCATCCTGCCGGCGCTGGCCTCCGGGCGTCCGCTTAAAGCGACCTGCGCCGATGCCGGTTTCGATCTGGGGTTCTTTGTCCATCGGGAGCGTCTTCCGGAGGAGCGTTTTCCCTGGGAGGTTCTCGACAGCGGCGTGCAGCGTGATTATCTCTGGCAGGAATACCGGCGTGGCCTGGCGCTGCAACTTTCGCCGCGTTGCCAGGCCGGCTGCCAGCGCTGCGGAGTCTGCGGCTGAAGCGCCTTGACAGTCCCCGGTGGCAGGGTAGAATTCATGACCGATTGACGAATCTATCTCCAGGAGGTTTTCTCATGGCCCAGGAACGTACCGGAATCATCACCTTCAAAGGCAACCCCATGACCCTGCTCGGCCCCGAGGTCAAGGTCGGCGACGCCGCCCCCGACTTCCAGGTGGTCGACAATGGCCTGCAGCCGGTGACCCTGGCCAGCGCCAAGGGCAAGGTCCAGCTGATCACCGTTGTACCCTCCCTCGACACCCCGGTCTGCGACACCATGACCCGCAAGTTCAACGAAGAGGCCGCCAAGCTCCCCGCCGACGTCGCCGTCTACACCGTCAGCATGGATCTCCCCTTCGCCCAGAAGCGCTGGTGCGGCAACGCCGGCATCGAGAAAGTCCAGACCCTTTCCGACTATCAGGAGCGCTCCTTCGGCCTCGCCTACGGGGTGCTGATCAAGGAGCTCAAGCTGCTGGCGCGCTCGGTCTTCGTCATCGACAAGGCCGGCAAGGTCGCCTACCGGGAGATCGTCAAGGAAGTGACCGCCGAGCCCGACTATGCCGCGGCTCTGGCGGCGGCAAAGCACCTGGTCTGATCCGTCGCTCCGTCCATCGCGGCCCCCTGGCCGCAGGCGATTTATCGGCAAAAGGCAATCCCCGGGTTCAGGCGGGGCTTGCCTTTTGTGGGTGCAGCGGGTCAGCGTGGTGGGTCGTTTTTGGGGCGGGTCAGGTGGGAAAGGGGATTGCGAGCCGCTGTGCGCAGCCGCCGGAAGTCGGTCCAGAGGCTGCGGGCGCGGGTGAAGAGCCGGCGGCTGGTGGCGGGGCCGAGGAGCAGCACCACCAGGGCGCCGATGATGAGCAGTTCCGTCAAACCGAGTCCGAACATCACGTTTCCCGAGGCAAGAGTAACACCATCCTGCCACGGGTGGGCCATCAAGACAAGCTCGTTCGCCAACGGCGAAATTGGGAATCAGATGCAGGGCCTGGCGGATGTCGGGAGTGCTTCAGATCATTGTCAGAAGCAAGGGGGGCCCCGCCATCTGCTAATTCCGATGGTAGACCCCACTGTTTTGACCCCACCGTCTGCTCCGAGCCCCAGGCAGCCCGAACCGGCCATCAGGCCGGGCGGGCTGTTTTGGTGTCCACGGGATGATGGTTTCGCAAAAACACATGGGATGGCTAAGCAAAAATTTCGTCCGACAAGGCCTGGTGGTTTTTCAGGGGCGAAGGCCTACATCAGGTAGGTCGAGGTCCTGAAAAAACGCCGTAACGCCGTAGGGCGGACTTTTTGCGACGCCATCACGGGATGATACTCTCCTGGCAGTGGCGAATGCTTCTTTGGTGACGAAAGGAAAGCCAATCCCATGATCCCTTCAAAGCGCGTCCTGCTTTTTATTTTCCTCCTGCTGTCGGTGTGGTCACCCCAGGGAATCGCCGCCATGGAGAATCCGTCCGCTCCGGGATCCATCGGCCCCGCCGCCGATTCGGCCGCGTCCGGCCAACCGGCCCAACCGGACGGTGCGTCCCTCAACACGCGGATCCAACAGGAGGAGAAGATCGAAGCGTCGCGGTTTTCCATTCTGCCGCACCGGACCAACTACCTCCTGCCCGTCACCTATAACACCTCTCCCAACCGGGGGATGTACGCCAACGCCCCGGGTGGCCCTGAGAATCTGGACAATCTGGAAGTCAAATTCCAGATCAGCCTTAAGACCCCGGTCTGGAGCCATATCTTCGGCGACAACGGCACCCTGTACGTTGCCTACACCCAGCTGGCCTTCTGGCAGGCCTACAACAGCGACTCCTCCTCCCCTTTCCGCGAAATCAATTTCGAACCGGAAATCTTCCTCGCCTATCGCACCAACTACCAATTTCTGGGCATCACCAGCCAGGCGGTGACGCTGGGACTCGACCACCAGTCCAATGGCCGGTCGGAACCCTTCTCCCGCAGCTGGAATCGGGTCGTGGCCAACCTGCTGTTCAGCATCGGCGATACTTATCTGAACCTCCGCCCCTGGTATCGCATTCCGGAGAAGTACGAGGACGACGACAATCCGGATATCGCAGACTACCTGGGGTACGGGGAGCTGCTCATTCTGCGCAAGGTCAAGAGGAACACCTTCGCCCTGATGTTGCGCAACAACCTGCAGCCCGGGAGAAACCGGGGCGCGGTGCAGGTGGACTGGAGCTTTCCCCTGGGCCAGAAGGTGAAAGGGTATGTCCAGTATTTCAACGGCTTCGGGGAAAGTCTGGCGGATTACAACCATGCCAGCAATCGGTTGGGGATCGGGGTGATGTTCATCGACTGGTTGTGATGGGGCGGGAGAGAGGCTGTCCCTCTGCCGGATAGAGATGTCGCGCCTGTCATCGGTTGTTGCAGTTCAGGTTTTCCGCGGCAGACCGAGAGAAGGTCGCCGTGATCGAATTGCCCGATCATCCCGTAGCCGGGCCATAAGCAGATAAAGGCAAGGATGTCAGGAAAAACGCTCGTCAGCCACCCTTGGAACCCAAATACAAACCCACCCAGATGCACTAAGCCTGATCAAACCTGCCGGCCTCATCGCGGCGGCGCTACCGAACCGGCGTAAAAGACTTCGCACTCCCCGCCGGGGAAGAGGGCCAGCCCCTTCTTGAGCAGCTTCATCGCCGGCCCGGTCAGAGAGGTGAGGAAACTCGGCTTCTCCACGACCGGCTTCTGGAAGCTGCCGGTGATTTTCTGCCGCACCTGGGTGCAACCCTTGGCATCGATCAGCGCCACGGTCACGTCGTCGAAGCGTTCGGTGGCGAAATCGAGCCCGCCCTGGAGGGCAAGGCGGTGCTCCTTGGTCGCCAGGGCCACGTCCTGCGCCTGCGCCACACCGTGCTCGACATGCCAGTCGGAGACCAGGGTGCGGATCGCGCTGCTCCCCCCGGGTCCCTGAAGGTTGCTGGCAAAGTTGTAGCCCTTGGTGACGACCAACCCCAACGGCCCGGCAAAAAAGAAGGCGCCCACGTCCACCAGGTTGAAGTGCTGACTGGACTCGTAGCGGGAGAGTTCCGCATCGAGATCGCGTCCATGGAGGGTCAGGTTCCCGCCCCGCAGGGAGATCTGCCCGGCCAGGGTCTGGCGCAGCTCCTTCAGGCTCTTTCCCTGCAGCGACAACTGGGCGGTGAAATCCATCGTACCCGCGGCAACCTTTTCCGCCGACAAGCCCTTGAAGAACGCCTCGACGTGGAACTGGGGCAGCGCGTAATGGACGGCGTAACGAGGAACGTCGCCCGAAAAGTCCGCCTGGAGGCTCCCCGTGCCCTGCGCGCCGAAGACCTGCATGGTGACGGGCTGGAGATCGAAGACCCCCTGCGTCCCGGTGGCTGAGACCTTTAAATCGGTGATGGCGAAGTCATCTTTGCGGATTTCTCCGCAAGCCAGCTGCGCACGGAAGGAAAGGTCCTGCAGCAGACCCCGGGCTGGCCCGCCGGCAAGCCGCAGGTTGCGCATCGCCAGGTCGCAGTCGCGGGCCTCGAACCGGTCCCCGGATTGCCGGTCCGCGTAAAGAAAGGTTCCCCCCGCCAGGGTCACAGTCGACAGCGCCAGGGCGGGCAGGTCGCCTCCGGCCCCCTCCGCTCTCGCGATGTTGAACTGGCCGGCGCGGTCCCGCTCGATGGAGATCCTGGGGCGTTGCAGCACAATCGATCCGATCCGGATCTCCTGCCGCAGCAGGGGGAGCAGGGCGATTCCCAGCCTGGCCTGCTCGGCGGAGACCACCTCTGCCCCACGGCTCCGAAGATGCAGGTCCGGCAAGGTGACAAACAATCCGGGGGCAAAGCGGATCCCCAGCGGACCGCCGACCGTGACCTCCATCCCCAGGGCCTTCGAGGCGGCCGCTTCCAGGCGGGGTTTGTAGGCATTGGCGTCCACAAACAGGAGCAGGGCCGCTACCGCCAGAAGGAGGAGTCCAACCAGTCCGCCGACGGTGATCAGGATGATTTTGATTGATTTTGACATGGGCCGGCTCCCGTTTCGAAGGGGCGCAGATCTGCCATCGGAATCGGCCGGCGGCGGGCAACTCCGGGCCGATGGCCAAGGCAGCCGACATCTCCACCGAAACCGCCTTGGCGATATTTGAGGAAAAATGCTGATATATCTACCATTATGAAAAAACCGCCGAAACCGACCCAAAACAGGAACCGCAAACCAAGTCTACCGCAATCGCGAGCCCCGCCACACCCCGCGACCCCGTCCTTCCCCATCGTCGGCATCGGCGCCTCCGCCGGCGGGCTGGAGGCGCTGGAGCAGTTCCTGCGGCGGGTCCCGGAAAATCCGGCATCGCCTTTGTCGTCGTCCAGCACCTCGACCCGACCCACAAGGGGATTCTGCCCGAGCTGCTCCAGCGCGCCACGGCCATGAAGGTTTACCAGGTCAAGGACCGGATGAAGGTCAAGCCGGACAGCGTCTACGTGATCCCCCCCAACAAGGACATGTCGATTCTGCACGGCGTCCTGCACCTGTTCCCCCGGCGGAGCCCCGCGGCCTGCGCCTGCCCATCGATTATTTTCTCCGTTCCCTGGCCGAGGATCAGCAGGAGCGCAGCATCGGTGTGATCCTCTCCGGCATGGGTTCGGATGGCACCATGGGGCTGCGGGCCATCAAGGAAAAAGCCGGGGTGGTGCTGGTGCAGGAACCGGCCACGGCCAGGTTCGACAGCATGCCGCGCAGCGCCATCGACGCCGGGCTGGCCGACCTGGTCGCCCCGGCGGGGGAGATGCCCGGAAAGATCCTCGACTATCTCCGCCACACCCACGCTCCTGGCCAGGACCGAGCGCCGACTGGACGACAAGGAGCAGAGCGCCCTGGAAAAGGTCGTCATCCTGTTGCGGTCCAGGACCGGCCACGATTTTTCCCTGTACAAGAAGAACACCATCTACCGCCGGATCGAGCGGCGCATGGGGATCCACCAGATCGACCGGATTGCCGGCTATGTCCGCTATCTGCAGGAGAACCCCCAGGAGGTGGACCTCCTGTTCAAGGAACTGCTGATCGGGGTGACCAGCTTCTTCCGCGATCCGGCGGCCTGGGAGAAGCTGCAGAACGACGCCATCCTGCCGCGACTCCTGGCCAACCGCTCCGGCCGGCGGGGCGCTGCGCGCCTGGTCGATCGGCTGCTCGACCGGGGAAGAGGCCTATTCGCTGGCCATGATCTTCAAGGAGGCGCTGGAGAAGCTGCAAGCCCACGGAGCATTTCAATACTGCAGATCTTTGCCACCGACCTGGACCCGGACGCCATCGACAAGGCCCGCCAGGGGAACTACCCGGCCAACATCGTCGCCGACGTCTCCGCCGAACGCCTGAAGCGCTTCTTTATCCAGGAGGGGGACGACCTACCGGGTCGGCAAGGAGATCCGGGAGATGGTGACCTTCGCCACCCAGAACGTCATCATGGACCCCCCCTTTACCAAGCTCGATCATCCTCATCTGCCGCAACCTGTTGATCTACCTGACCCCGGAACTGCAGAAAAAACTGCTGCCGCTCTTTCACTACAGCCTGAACCCGGGCGGCATTCTGTTTTTGGGGAGCTCGGAGAGCGTCAATTCCTCCACCGATCTCTTCACCCCGCTGGACACCAAGGCGCGACTCTTCCGGCGCCGCGAATCGCTTCTGCCGGCCGAGCCGATCGCCTTTCCCCCCTCGTTTATCCCCGCCGCCGCGGAGCTTCCCAAGGAGTCGACGATCTTGAAACCCGCAGCCAACCTCCAGTCGCTCGCGGACCAACTGCTCCTGCAGCACTATCTCCCCGCCGGCCGTGCTGGTCAACGACAAGGGGGATATCCTCTACATCAGCGGGCGGACCGGGCAAATATCTGGAACCGGCGGCCGGCAAGGCCAACTGGAATATTTTCGCCATGGCCCGCGAAGGGCTCCGCTTCGAACTGACCAGCGCCTTCCAGAAGGCGCTGCGGCAAAACGAGACGATCATCCTCAAGGGGCTCAAGGTCGGCGAGCCGGCGCCGGCGCAGACGCGTCGATATCACCGTCCAGGCCGATCGAAGGGCCGGAGGCGCTGCGCGGCATGGTCATGATCGTCTTTTAACGATGTGGCCGCGCCCCCGGCCGAAAAAGCCAGCGGCCGGCGCGCCGGAAGAGCTCCGGCCGGCAACGCCAGGGTTCTCGAACTGGAGCAGGAGCTCCGGCAGCTGCGCGAAGAACTGCAGACGACCCGCGAGGAGATGCAGTCCTCGCAGGAAGAGCTCAAATCGACCAACGAGGAGCTGCAGTCCACCAACGAGGAACTGCAGTCCACCAACGAGGAGCTGACCACCTCCCGGGAGGAGCTGCAGTCGCTGAACGAAGAGTTGCAGACGGTGAACGCCGAGCAGCAGTCGAAGATGGACGAGCTGGCGCGGATCAAACAACGATATGCGCAACCTCCTCAACAGCACCGAGATCGCCACCGTCTTCCTGGACAACCACCTCCAGATCCGGCGCTTCACCCCCGGCGCGAACAAACTCTTCAAGCTGATCCCGGGCGATGTGGGGCGGCCCCTGTCCGACATCGTCAGCGACCTGCACTATGCCGAGCTGGCCGAAGATGCGCGGGAGGTGCTGCGGACGCTGGTTTTCTCCGAGAAGGAAGTGGCCACCACCGATGGCCGCTGGTTTCTGGTGCGCATCATGCCCTACCGCACCATGGAGGACGTCATCGACGGGGTGGTGATCACCTTCGCCGAGATCACCGCGGCCAAGGCGCTGGAGGCGGAACTGCGCGCGGAGATTGCGAAACTCAAAGGGAGAGTAGGCATTTATTGAGGGGGTTCGCATGGGCAGTCGACGAGGAAAAGAGGCCGCCGGAAACGAACCAGCTGCGCCGGCGCGCGGAAGACCGGCTGCGGGACCAGGGGCAGGCGACGGGATCCGGGAAAGCCGTTTGATACCCTAGAGCTCCTCCACGAACTGCAGGTCCACCAGGTCGAGTTGGAGATGCAGAACGAGAGCTCCGCCAGGCCCGGAACGAGGTCGAGGCCTGCGGGAGCAGTACACCGAGCTCTACGATTTTGCTCCGGTCGGCTATTTCATCCTCGACCGCGGAAGCCGCCATCCAGTCCGTCAACCTGACCGGCGCCCGACTGCTGGGAATCGAGCGCTCCCGCCTGGGAGGGCTACCGGTTCGAACGGTTCGTCGCGCCTGAAGACCGCCCCGTCTTTGCCGCCTTTTTCGAGGCGGTTTTCAGTAGCCAGGGGCAGCAGCGCTGCGAAATCGCCCTTTGCCCGAAAGAACGGCCACGGCTTTTCGTTCAAATCGAGGCTCACGGCCGCCGCATCGGGCCGGGAATGCCGTCTGGCCCTGATCGACACGACCGAACTGCAGCGGGTCAGGCAGACCATGGTGAAGACCGAGAAGCTGGAATCACTCGGCGTTCTGGCCGGCGGGATCGCCCACGACTTCAACAACCTGCTCACCGCCATCCTCGGCAACCTCTCCCTGTTGCGCACTCAGATGTCAGGATCCGGGAAAAGCGGCCCTTCGCCTGAAGGATGCTGAGCATGCCGCTCTTCAGGCCAAAGCACTGTCCATGCAACTCCTGACCTTTGCCCGGGGCGGCCAACCCATCAAGGAAGTCGTCAAGGTGGGCTCCCTGCTCAGGGACGCGGCCGGTTTTGCCCTTCACGGCTCGATGGCCAAGTGCAATTTCGACCTCGGAGAGGACCTTTTGCCGGTGGCAGCCGATGCGGGACAGCTCAGCCAGGTCATTCAGAACCTGGTGATCAATGCCGACCAGGCAATGCCGACCGGGGGTGAGTTGACAGTGACGGCCAGGAATGACGAATTCTTGCCCGGTGAGCAGAAGTTTGTCCGAATTTCCATCACGGATTCCGGAATCGGCATCCCTGCGGAGGTCCTCCCGCGGATATTTGAGCCTTATTTCACGACCAAGCAGCAGGGGAGCGGCCTCGGCCTGGCTGTCTGCTACTCGATCATCAAAAAGCATGGTGGCGACATCAGGGTCGAGTCAACCCCGGGGCAGGGAACGTCCATCCACATCCGCCTCCCGGCGACGGCACCCGTCGCATCGACCGCTTCGGCTTGCCCGCCAGGAGGTTCCCCCCGGCAGCGGTCGGGTCCTGGTCATGGATGATCAGCCGTTGATTCGGGAGGTGGCGAAGGCCATGCTGGAAGAACTCGGTTTTCAGGCCGACTGTGCGGAAAACGGCCGGGACGCGGTCGAGCTCTATCGAACAAGACGGGAGGAAGGAGATCCCTTCGCGGCCGTCATCATGGATTTGACCATTCCCGGAGGGATGGGCGGGAAAGAGGCCATTGCCCTGATTCGCCAGATCGACCCCCAGGTCAAAGCGGTCGTCTCCAGCGGTTATGCCACCGATCCGATCATGGCCGGATTCCGGGAATACGGGTTCAGTGCGGTCCTCTGCAAACCCTACCGGTTGGAAGATCTGCGCAGGGTTTTAGCGACCCTGCTTGGTTCCGCGCCCTAATCGTTTCTTAACCCTGAAAACGGCAGCTGCTTACGCTTGCGCGTCGCCTGGCGTTGGTGCCGGATGACGGTGATGGGATTGAAGGTAAACTGTAAGTAGACACAGTTATGGACCTTCTCCAAAATTCCGAAGCAAGGGGTTGGCACCGATGGGAAACGACACCGACAAGACTTCGTCAACAGCAGCGACCGGGCTGCGTCGGCAGGCGGAAGAGCAGGTGCGTGCCGAACCCGCCAGAATTGCCCTGCCGGACCGAGGCAGAGATCAGCGTCTTCGACATGAGCAGGCGGACTGAGTTGCGGAGGTCAATCTGGCCGGTTCGCTCCTGTTGGGAACCGAACCACGGCGACTGGTCCATAAGGCCTTTGCCCAGTTCATAGCGGATGCCGAAGGAAGAGAGATTTTTCACCGCCACCTCAGCTCGTTCTGCAACAACAGACCATGCTGCGCTGCGAAATCAAGATCAGGAGCGAGACGGCAGTGGCGCTGCGAATTCAGGATTGTGCCCGCAAGCGGAATACCGATCTACGGCCAATTGCAGAGCGTCGCGGTCGCCGGCAAAACCCAGACCAATCTTATCCTGACCTCGATCGTCGACGTCACGGTGCGCAGGCAGTTGGAAGAGAAGCTGCAGTTGGCCCATGACCGGCTGGAGGAAACCGTCCAGGAACGAACTACCGAGCTGACCCGAATGAACCGCGCGGCTATCGCAGGAAATCGAGGAGCGCAAGAAGGCGGAGACGGGCCTGCAGGGGGCCTTGACGGAAATCAACCAATTGACCGATCGGCTCCAACTCGAGAACATCCAGCTGCAGCAGGTGATGGCCCGGGAGGAAGGCTTCGGCGAGATCATAGGGCGCAGTGATGCCATCACCTATGTCTTCTTCCGCATCGACCAGGTCGCACCTCAGGATACGACCGTGCTGCTGCTCGGCGAAACCGGCACCGGCAAGGGGATGGTGGCCCGCGAAATCCACCGCCGCAGTTCCCGCCAGGGCCGGCCGATGATCACCGTCAACTGCACGGCGCTGCCGGCGAATCTCATCGAAAGCGAGCTCTTCGGACGGGAAAAGGGCGCCTTTACCGGGGCCCATGCCCGACAGATGGGGCGCTTCGAGCTGGCCGACGGCGGCACCATCTTCCTTGATGAAATCGGCGAGATGCCACTGGAGTTGCAGGTCAAGCTGCTGCGGGTCATTCAGGACGGCGAGTTCGAGCGGCTGGGCAGTCCCCGCACCCTCAAGGTCAACGTCCGCATCATCGCCGCCAGCAACCGCAACCTGGAGGAGGAGATCCACGCCGGCCGCTTCCGCGAAGACCTCTTCTACCGGCTCAGCGTCTTTCCCATCACCATTCCGCCGCTGCGGCGACGCAGGGAGGACATCCCGCTGCTGGTCGATTATTTTGTCACCAAATTCAACAAGAAGACCGGCAAGAAGGTTGGCCACGTTTCGCAAGAGACCTTGAAGACCCTCCAGGGCTACCACTGGCCCGGCAACGTCCGCGAACTGGAAAGCGTCATCGAGCGGGCGGTCATTACCAGCCAGGGGAGCGAACTGCAGGTTCTGGACCGGTTCGCAGCATTCCCCACGAGCGATGAGAAGGCCGAGCAGGAGGTCAAGGCCCTCGCCGACCTGGAACGGGACCATATCCTCCAGGTGCTGCATAAAACCAACTGGCGCGTCGAGGGGAAAACGGGGGCGGCACTCTTGTTGGGCCTCAACCCCAGCACCCTGCGCGCCCGGATGCGCAAATACGGCATCCGCCGGCCATAGCGGCAATCGTGTTTATTTGTTAGCCCGCCCGGAAACTCCGGATGGCCAGGCCGGGAACGCCTGGCCGGTCCGCTAACCAGCATATTCACCAAAATGCTCAGAATATTCACCCGCACGGGCACTGCATAACCGGGGGAAATTACCCGGGGGAAGACCTGGAACCTGGTTACCAAGGGGAGCAGATAATCCTGGTCCGGGATGCCTGGCTCGGTAAAGACCCTGGAGGGATGACCCGAAAAAAAAGATCTGTATGTATCAGACCTCTTTTCCGTTAATATGCCATGTCACGAGGCCATGTCACGAGCCAGGCTTAACGTCGGACAGGTCTTTTCATTGCCGATTATCGGGTTACAATTTTAGCTCAGGAATTGCATTGGAGATGAAATGCAGCAGGAGGTGTCACGACGGGTGCTGGTTACGGGCGGAACCGGCTTTATCGGCAGTCATCTTGTCGAACGGCTTCTCCGTGGCGGGTACTTCGTAACCTGCCTGGCGCGGGATCTCCGGCAGCTGCGCTGGCTTGAGGGCCTGGAGGTGCGGCTTATAGAGGGTGACTGCACCCAGCCCGAGTCGCTCGCCGCCGCCGTGCAGGGCGTCTCGCTGGTATTTCATTGCGCGGGACTGACCAAGGCAATACGGGCCCGCGACTATTACCGCGTAAACCACCTCGGCACACTGAATCTGCTGGAAGCCTGCGTACGCTACAATCCCGGCATTGAGAAATTTATCCTGGTGTCCAGCCAGGCGGCGGCGGGTCCGAGTCCGGACGGCCGACCGGTCGACGAAGACAGCACGCCCCATCCCGTGTCTGACTATGGCCGGAGCAAGCTGTTCGCCGAAGACGCAGCACGCAGCTACCAGGACCGTCTTCCCGTCGTGATTCTCCGGCCACCGAGCGTCTACGGACCGAGAGATGGCGACATGTACGAGCTGTTCCGCTGGGCCAGCCGCGGCCTGACTCTCGAGATGACCGGCGGCGAACGGTATCTCAACCTGTGCTACGTCGAAGACCTTGTTGCGGCGCTGCTGCTTTTGGCCGAAGGTAACACGGAGAGCGGCAGCAGCTATTTTGTGGCCGAGAAAAGGTCCTACTCGTGGTCGGAATTCAAGGCCTTGCTGCTCGCCACCGGCGGTGTCAAGGCGCGCACGATCAAGCTTCCCTACGCGGTGGCCTATCTGGTGGGCCTCGCTTCCGAAATCGGTAGTTTGTTCATCAACAAGCCGGCGCTGGCGAACCGGCAGAAGGTGCGGGAAGCCGCTCAGCGCTATTGGCTGTGCGGCGTGGACAAGATCGAGAATGACCTCGGCTTCCGGGCGGGGTATCCCCTCCAGAAAGGGCTGGAACTCACATGGCAGTGGTACAGAAACAACCAATGGCTGTAGAAGAAAACCTGGATTCGTCGTGGGCTGTTGAGGAAAAAGGCCCTGATTTATTCGAAAAATGCCGGAAGTTCACGACCGCAAAAGAGATTATGGCCTCCGGGCTGTATCCCTATTTTCACGTCGTGGAATCGGAGCAGAGCCCCGAGGTGATGGTCGAGGGCAGGAAGATGATCATGCTCGGCTCCAACAACTATCTCGGACTTACCAGCCACCCGCAGGTGAAGGAAGCGGCCATTGCAGCTGTAAAGCGCTACGGCAGCGGCTGCGCGGGTTCGCGCTTCCTCAACGGAACCCTCGATATCCACGTGGAACTCGAGGAGAAGCTGGCCGCGTTCTTTCGCAAGGACGCGGCCCTCACTTTTTCCACGGGATATCAAACCAACGTCGGGATCATCTCCTCCCTCGCCGGCAAGCACGACGTGGTCGTGATCGACAAGCTCGACCACGCCAGCATCATCGACGCCTGCCGGGTCTCCTTTGCCGAGGTCAAAAAATTCAAACACAACGATATGGGCAGCCTTGACCACGCTCTAAAGGAATGCGGACAGCGCGGCAAGCTCGTGGTCGTGGACGGCGTCTACAGCATGGAAGGGGATATCGCACCGCTCCCCGACATCCTCGAGGTCTGCAAAAAGTACGGCGCGCGGCTCATGGTGGACGACGCGCATGGCATCGGGGTGCTCGGCAAGACCGGACGGGGTGCGGCGGAGCACTTCGGGGTGGAGAAGGACGTCGATATCATCATGGGCACCTACAGCAAGTCGCTGGCCTCCATCGGCGGCTTCGTCGCGGCGAGCGAAGAGGTGATCCACTTCATGAAGCACACCTCGCGGCCCCTCATCTTCTCCGCGAGCCCGCCGCCGGCCTCGGTGGCGTCCGTCATCGCGGCGCTCGACATCATCGACCGGGAACCCGAACGCCGGGAACGGCTGTGGAACAGCACGCGAAAGATGCTGGCGGCGTTCCAGCGGATGGGCTACGACACGGGGGTTGCCGAGACGCCGATCATCCCCCTCGTCATCGGCGAGATGGAACGCACATTCCTGATGTGGAAGATCTTGTACGACGAGGGGGTGTTCGTGAATCCCGTGGTTCCTCCCGCCACGGCGCCCGGCAGATCCCTCATCCGCACCAGCTACATGGCCACCCATACGGACGAAATGCTCGACCGGGCGCTCGGCGCGATTGAGAAGGCCGGCAGAAAACTCGGCGTGATCGCGTAGCCGGTCAAGGGGGGAGTTCGTGAATATCGAAGAGGTCAACGACGCGTCCGGCAGGAACGAATTCATCCGCTTCCCGTGGAAGGTGTACCAGGGCAACCCCCACTGGGTGCCGCCGCTGAAGAGCGATGTCGCATTCCTTTTGAACGAAAAGAAGAACCCTTTTTTTCACCACGCCGAAGCCGCCTGTTTCCTGGCGCGCAAGAACGGAGAAACCGTCGGCAGGATCGCCGCGATCATCGACCGCAACCACATCGAATTCCATAATGAACCGGTCGGGTTTTTCGGTTTTTTCGAATGCCTGCCCGATTGTGCCGTCGCCCGGGGACTTCTGGACAGGGCCGCAAGCTGGCTCAAAGAGCGCGATATCGAGATCATGCGGGGCCCGATGAACCCGTCGACGAACGACGAGTGCGGGTTTCTTCTCGAAGGCTTCGATTCCCCGCCGATGATCATGATGACCTACACGCCGGCCTACTACCTCGACTACATGGAGCTCTGCGGCCTGACCAAGGCCCGGAACCTCTACGCCTACCTGACTGTCATCCGGGACGTCGCTGCGGGGGAACGGCTGGAGAGGCTGGCAGCGGCCGTAAAGAGGCGAGTCCCGGGGCTCACCGTGCGGCCGGCGAACATGAGGCAGTTCCGGAAAGAGGTGGAAACGGTCAAGCAGATATACAACTCCGCCTGGGGCCACAACTGGGGCTTTGTACCCATGACCGACGCGGAGATCGGGGCCATGGCGAAGCGGCTCAAGCCGCTCATCGTGCCGGAACTGATGCTCATGGCCGAGGTCGATGGCAAGCCGGCTGGGTTCATCGTGACGCTTCCCGATTACAACCAGGTCCTGGCCAAGCTCAACGGCGCTCTCGGGCTCCTGGGAATCGCGAAATTCCTGTGGTATTCACGGAAGATCAGCGACATCCGCGTGATGGTGATGGGGGTGACAAAGGAGTACCGGAAAAAGGGGATCGAGGGACTGCTCTATCTCGAATCCTTCAAGGCGGCCGTGAAGAAAGGCTACGAGCGGGCAGAGCTTTCGTGGATTCTCGAGGACAACATCCTGATGCAGCGCGGCTGTGAGCTCATGGGCGGCAAGCTCTACAAAAAATACCGCATCTATGAAAAGAAAATTTCATGAATCATCCTGGCAGGAAGGTTTTTCATCGCGCAGGCGGCCTGGGGCGGTTCTCTTTCGCGCCCGAATCGCCGGTGCTTCTGCGAGCAGACGCCGCAGTCCCGGTGCCAGCGCGATGGTCAAGCCCGTCAACGCGATCCCCGCGATCACGTCAATGACGTAGTGATAGCGGAGATAGACCGTCGCGATGATCAGTCCCGTTACCACCGGGATAAAAACCGCAAAAAGCTTTTTCTCCCGTTCTTTCCATGCGTAATAAAGGCACATGAGCGAAACGGCGGTATGGCCGCTCGGAAAGGCATCGGTCTTGTTTTTTTCGAGAGCGTTCAGCGACCCCTGGATTGTTTTAATGAATGGGGAAAGCTGCAGGTCCCCGGTCTGCAGGTGGCTGAGCGTAAAGCGGGGGCCGATTGCCGGAAAGAGCAGGTAGCCGACGTAGGAGAGGTAGAAGCAGAGCAGGATGCCGAACAGAACCTCTTCGAACGCCCCGAACCGGCCCTTGGCAATGAGCACGACGCCGAGCGCGAGCGGGATGAAATAATAACTGATGTAGGCGAACTGGAGAAGAGCCGAAAGAGTCGGATTGATCAGCCGTTCCATCCAGACCGTGGGGTAAACGCCGAAGATCGCATGATCGACGGCGATTAGGACGCCATCGAATGTCGTCGGATGAATGCGGGCGATGAGCACCCCCAGGCTGTTGAAAACAAGGGAGACCGTCATCACCGTGGCGACAACTGAAAGGTAGAAGCCCTGTTTGGCCGGACCCACCCGCGTGCGATAAACGGCAGTTGCAAGAATCGCCACCGCCAGCACGGCGTAGGTCACCAGAAGTGTCGGCCACTGCGGGTTCACGGGAGCGGAGAAAACCGCAAGACCGCAGAGCAGGAACAGAAAGGCAAGGGTCAGCAGATCGGAGGGTCGCAAGTGGGGGCGCATAGTGGTTGATATTTACACTCCCTGCGCCGAAATTGCAATGGAACCATCCATTCCCGGGGACTCCCTGTCCTCGGCAGAGATCAAGAAAAATCACCACCGGTCTACCCGTGCCCGTTATTTCAAGGGGCTGAGGAATCCACAATCATTCGCCGCGGCTTTCGACGCGCCAGAGAAGGCCTAGTCCGACAGCCTCCTAGAGGTCACCTCTCGAAAAAACCAGCCCGCTGCCCTTCCATTGTTCATTCTCCCTGGTCGCAACGGTTTCAATTCCACGCAGCGCCCATCCGGAAACTCCGAGGCGCTGCTGTTTTCGAAAAAAACAAAACCTGAAAGAAAAAAAAAAACCGCGAAGCAAACATCGGAATCCCGAAAAAACAAAGACGAAAACACCCCCCACGGAAAAAAAAAAGTTTCCGGATGGAAACCAAGTAAGGCCCACCAAGCCGATCGCAGATCCGTCATATTTGGCAGTAGTGTCAAATGTGACGGCGGCCCCTGACGGCGGCCCCTTCTCCTGACCCGCTCACCGTTCCTTTCTCCCCGCAATATCGGACCCTTGTACACGCCGCATGTGCCCGCCCGCCCTGGCATGCTCGTTGCGCTTTACTTATCCTGAACTGGTTTGGGCGTAGCCGTGCTTTTTGCGAAATTGGCGACTTCAACTCAAAAAAGGAGACAACCATGAAATCAAGCACCCGGGACAAAGTGGAAGGAACCCTCCACGAAGTGAAAGGCAAGGTCAAGGAGACCGCAGGGAAACTGAGTGACAATAAAAAGCTGAAAGCCGAAGGGGACGGTCGAAAAGATCGCCGGCAAAGCGCAAAAAAAGGTCGGTCAGGCCAAGAAGAAGCTGGGGAAGTAGCATGCCCGGCAAACCGCGCCGTGGTCCGATGGCTCAGGCCACCTCTAGAGGATTATTTGCGCATGACCGAAACCGTCCGGCCGGCGACCGGCGAGGAGCGCGCCGACTGCTCCCAGCGGCTTGACTCCCTGGTCGTGGATCTATCATCGGGAGGGGCCGTTCATGAAACGGAAAGGCGGCCATAGGAGGCACGAAATGAAACCCTACACCTTGCTGGGCATCATCCTGATCGTGGTCGCCATCGCGGCCTTTGTCTACCAGGGGATCAGCTTCACGACCCGGGAGAAGGTCGTCGATATCGGCCCCTTGCACATGACGGCCGAGAAGACCCGAACGCTGCCGCTCCCACCGATTGTGGGCGGGATTGCCCTGGTGGGCGGCATCGTGCTGTTGGTCGTGGGCGCCAAAAAGGGCTGAAAAGCCGACTGACAGCTGCAGGAATCGCCCGGACCAAGACGAGGACAACCGGGATGCACGTCTGAGATGGAGACCATCACTTCCGGTCGACACGCGACGACAAACTCCGGTCCCCGGGAGGAACAACCAGAAAGGAGAACTCTCATGTTGTGGACCATAGCGATAATACTGGTCATCCTCTGGGCCCTGGGGTTGGTGAGCAGTTACACCCTGGGCGGTTTCATTCACATTCTGCTGGTCCTTGCCATCATTGTCGTGGTTGTCGGGTTCCTGCAGGGACGGCGAGCTTGACGAAGATGGCAACTACCCGGGATGAAAACAAACGCCAGACGTCGGTGGCAAATTGTCGCAACCAGGAGGTGTCAGATGTACGAAAATATAAGAAAAGCGTTGGTGTTGCTGGCGACCACTGCCTTGGTTACCGGTTGCGCCGGCCTGAGGGCCAACGAGTCCCCGTTGACGTTCACACCGCATGCGTTTCCCGCGGGGCAATACACCCAGAAGGTGGACAACTTCCTCTTTATTCTGGATGCCTCGTACACCATGGAGAAAAATGGCGAACGGGACTTTGTGACCGCCAAGAATGTGATCGGCGCCATCAACCAGAGTCTGCCGACGGACCTGACCTTCAACGGCGGCCTGCGCACCTTCGGCCACCACCCCATGCAGTCGGCGAAGTTGACCGACCGGGTCTACGGGATGACGAATTATACCCGGAACGGCTTGCAGCAGGGGCTTGACAGCGTCAAGTATGCCGGCGGGAACAGCCCCATGCCCGAGGCCCTGGAGGCCGCCGGTGGCGACCTGAAGGGGGCCTCGGGAAAAACCGCGATCATAGTCGTCAGTGACGGCCTGGTCGAAGCCCAGATGGGCGGAGCCCCGGAGGCCGCGGCCAAGCTCAAGGGGGAGATGGGGGACAAACTCTGCATCTACACCATCGCGGTCGGCGGCGACCCTGCCGGTGAGAAATTCCTTCAGGAGGTCGCCAAGGCCGGCGGCTGCGGATTTTCCGAAACCGCCTCCTCCTTGTCCGCACCCGACCAACTGGCGTCCTTTGTGGAACGCGTCTTCCTGAGCAAGAAAGCTATGGCTGCTGCGCCTGCTGCGGCTACTGGCCCCCGTGACAGCGATGGCGACGGTGTCATCGATGCCCGCGACAAGTGCCCCGACACGCCCAAAGGCGAACTCGTTGATGAGCACGGCTGCTCCCTCAAGCTGACCCTGCACATCAATTTCGACTTCGACAAGTCGGACATCAAGCCGGAATTCGCGGCGGATCTGCAGACGGCCGGCGACTTTGTTCTCAAAAATAAGAATGTGCCCTACATCGTCATCACCGGGTACACCGATTCGATTGGCGAGGAGGGCTATAACCAGAAGCTTTCCGAACGCCGGGCCGCAGCGGTCAGGCAGTACCTGGTTGACAATTTCGGCCTCGATCCGAACCGGTTGGTCGCCCGCGGCGGTGGCGAGGCCGATCCGGTCGCCGACAACAGCACCGAAGCGGGCCGCGCCGAGAACCGCCGGGTGGAGATCACTTGTTGCGCCGTGCTTCCTCCCCTCAGGTAGTCTTTCCTGCGCCGGAGGTGGGGGAGAGAACAAAGCCGAAAGAAGCTGGATGGATACTGAAACTTCCGGGCGGCGGATCAACTCGCCGGCAGAACAATGCGGGCTTGCCGTTGCCGCCGCCCGGACCGGTGATGCGCTCGCCCGGTCGCTGGAATGGAGGATCATATGTGGTGGACCACCTCGGTAATATTGATGATTCTGTGGGCAATGGGATTGGCGAGCAATTATCGGCTGGGAGGTTTTGTATTATATCCCACTGGTCCTGGCCTGCATTACGATAGGTCTTGGGCTCCTGGAGATGCGGAGAGCCAGGGATGAACAAAGTAAATAAACCGACCCCTTATGGCATTCACGTTATATTTGACAGAATTTTCATATATGACGGACCGTGCGGAGGGATATCCCTTCACCACATCCGCACATTCTTCCTTTTCACCCATCAATTCAGTAAGTTGTACCCACCATTCTGGCCGGTCTTCGCTGGCATGTACATTGCGATTTGATTCAATGGAAACACTCATTTAAGGAGAAGGACCATGCTGGGAACAATTTTGATCGTCGTCATCCTGTTGCTGCTGCTGGGTGCGCTGCCCACCTGGCCCCACAGCCGCCAGTGGGGTTACCTGCCGAGTGGCGGGCTGGGGTTGATCCTGCTGATTCTCCTTATCCTGATGCTGCTGGGCCGGATTTAGATGCCAGAGCCCTCAGAGCGCATGCCGAAGATGGGAGGTGAATGAGTTCATGCCGTTAATTCAAGTGGTCGTGGTCCTGGTCGTGGTGGGTGTCGTTCTCTGGCTCATCAACCGGTTCATCCCCATGGCGGGATCCATCAAGACGATTCTGAATGTCGTCGTGGTCATTGCCGTCATCTGGTGGCTCCTGAACATTTTTGGAATTCTCAGTCACTTTCCCAACATCCACGTGGGCCGGTGAGTATTGGCGAGCACCTCGTGACATTGGATGGAAGCCATGATTGACGCCACGATCAGAATGTCCGTGCCGGCCGACAAACGCGTGGAAGTTCTGCAAACCATCAAGACCCTGATCGGTCCGATCCGGAACGAACCGGGGTGCCTAAGCTGCTATTACTGCGTGGATGCGGAGAAAGAGCACATCATTATCGTCAGGCAGGAGTGGCAAACCGATGAAGATCTGGCCGCACATCTCAGGTCCGACCATTTCAGTGTCCTGCTCGGGGCGATGAAGTTGCTTTCCATCGAGCCGGAGATCATGTTCAGCACCATTGCTTCCCGCGAGGGAGCGGAGGCAATAACCAAGGCCCGGGCGCGATGAAACCAGGACGAGTCATCGCATAAAACCAAGAGCCCATAACAATCGATCACAGACCGAAAGGAGACCGCCATGTTCAAGAAAAATCGCCTTATGAGTTTTCTGGCCTGCTTCATCCTGGCTACTTCCTTCATGGGATGCGCGTCCACCGCGAAGCATGAAAGCACCGGCCAGTATATCGACAACTCGGTCATCACCTCCAAGGTGAAAGCGGCCCTCTTCAACGAACCGACCCTGAAAAGCATGCAGATCAATGTCGAGTCCTTCAAAGGGGAAGTGCAGCTGAGTGGTTTTGTCGATTCGGAGGCCAGCGCTAAAAAAGCCGGCGAAGTCGCGCGCAGTGTCGAGGGGGTCGTCTCGGTAAAGAACAACCTGATTGTCAAATAAGGCCACCGGACATCACAACCAGGCGGAGGCCGCAACTTTGCGCCCGCTCCGGGCAGGAGCGGGCCAGCGGCTGGTGGCTCAGCAAGACTGGAGCGCTGCAATGAACATTCTCCTCGTTTATCCTCATTATCCCGCCACCTTCTGGAGCTTCCGCTACGCCATGAAATTCATCGACCGCAAGGCGAGTTTCCCGCCGTTGGGGCTATTGACTGTGGCGGCGATGCTCCCCGGCGCGTGGGAACAGCGCCTGGTCGACATGAACGTCTCGGCCCTGACCGACCAGGACCTGCGCTGGGCCGATTACGTTTTCATCAGCGCCATGAGCATCCAGCGGCAGTCGGCGGAGGGGGTGATCGAGCGTTGCCGGCGCCTGGGGGTGAAAACCGTCGCCGGCGGTCCCCTGTTCACCTCGTGCCATGAGGATTTCCCCGACGTCGACCACCTGGTGCTGGGAGAAGGGGAAATCACCCTGCCGTTGTTCCTGGAGGACCTGGAGCGCGGCACGCCCCGGCGCCTCTACACCGCCGAGGGCTGGGCGCAACTCGGCGAAACGCCCACTCCCCGCTGGAATCTGGTGGATATGGCGGATTACGCCGCGATGAACATCCAGTACGGCCGGGGCTGCCCCTTCGACTGCGAGTTCTGCGACATTACCGCGCTCTTCGGCCGCCGGCCCCGCAGCAAGCCCCTGCCCCGGCTCCTCGCCGAGCTGGAGAGCCTGTATGCCCGAGGCTGGCGGGGGGCGGTCTTTTTCGTCGATGACAACTTCATCGGCGACAAGCCCAGGCTGAAGCGGGAGATTCTCCCCGCCCTCATCGACTGGATGGAGACCCGCGATTTCCCCTTTTATTTCTACACCGAGGCGTCCATCGACCTCGCCGACGATCCGCAACTGCTGGAGCTGATGGTGCGCGCCGGCTTCGAGGAGGTCTTTATCGGCATCGAGACGCCCGATGAGGCAGGCCTCGCCGAAAGCGGCAAGCTGCAGAACAAGAACCGCGATCTGCTCGATTCCGTCAAGTCCATCCAGCAGGGCGGGCTCCAGGTGCACGGCGGTTTCATCGTCGGTTTCGACAGTGATCCGGAATCGATCTTCGAGCGGCAGATCCGCTTCATCCAGGAGAGCGGCATCGTCACCGCCATGGTCGGAATCCTCACCGCCATGCGCGGCACCAAGCTCTTCCAGCGCCTGGAGAGGGAAGGCCGGCTGCTGAAGGACTCTGGCGGCAACAACACCGCCATCGATCTCAATTTCGTCCCCCGCATGCCACCGGAAGCCCTCATCGCCGGCTACCAGCGGATTCTCGACACCATCTACGCTCCCAAACAGTACTACCAGCGGGTGATCAACCTGTTTCGGGAGTACCGGCCACGTCCCCAGGGGCGGTTCCATCGGCAGCCGGGGCACATCGGGGCGTTTTTCAAGTCGATGCTGCTGATGGGGGTGCTCGGCAAGGGGCGGCGGCATTACTGGAAACTCTTTTTCTGGTCGCTGCTGCGCAAGCCGCGGCTCTTCCCGCTGGCCATTACCTATGCCGTCTACGGCTATCACTTCCGGAAAGTCGCAGAAAAAATGCGGAAAAGCGGAATGTTCGATGGCCATGGTGGATGGGAGGAAGATGGCGGCCAGCCAGCCTGACAACCAGCGTTGTTGCCCCGTCGTTCTTGGCGGGCAGGACACCGGCCCGGGGGGGACCACGCCCAGTTGACCGGCCGGTGTTTCGGTCGGTTCGGGGCCGTTGCGGCCCGACCCACTTTCAGTCCCCTTCTCGCAAGGGCCTTTGCAAGCCAGGCCAGAGAGGTATGCACGGTGGTGCTCCCGGTCCCTGCCGTGGCAAAAGGAGGAACGAAGGATGAGAAGACGGCTGCACCTGAAGGCAAGGAAGGGGGAAAAAGGGTCCCTGCGGGGTCGAGACGGGTCTTCCTGACAACTACCCGGGAGGTCCATCCGCCATCGATTTCGACGGCATCGAATTCGTCCGTCAAGGAGTCATTATGAAAAGGATACTGATTTCAGTGTTTATCGCAGGGTCATTGCTGACGGCCTGTGCCATTGCGCCGGCCGGAGGGCGTGGCCACAGGTCGGGTGGAGTCGTGATCGCACCCGTTTTGCCGCCGGTCGTGGTGCTGGAGGCGGAGCCGTACTATTTTTACGAGGGCTTTCACTATCATTACACCAACGACCGCTGGTACTACTCGCAGTCGAGGCGTGGTCCATGGGCCGAATTGCCCAGGAACCGCTACCCCAAAGAGGTCAGATACAAGGGACGACATGGGAATCAGAACAGGGACCGAGACTGGCGCCACGATAACCGCCGCCAATGATTTTGGCCTGCGGACAGTGACAGCCTTCATTCCAAGGGTATGCATGCCAAGTGACCGGAACCAGCCAGCGCCGGACGAAGCCGCCGAGTTGCGGCGCCGCGCGGAAATGCGGTTGAAAACGAAAACACCGGCGCCCCGGGCCGAGGTGGAGACGCAGCAACTCCTCCACGAACTGCAGGTCTACCAGGTCGAACTGGAGATGCAGAATGACGAGTTGCGCCAGACTCGGGACGAGGTGGGGAAACTGCTGGAACAGTACACCGAGCTCTACGATTTCGCCCCGGTCGGCTATGCGAACCTGGACCGAGAGGGGAGCATACGAGCCGTGAACCTGACGGGCGCCGGCCTCCTGGGGATGGAGCGCGGCCAATTGATCGGCCGGGGTTTCGGGCGGTTCGTGGCCGTTGAAGCCCGTCCCACCTTCAGCGCCTTTCTCGAAAAAGTCTTTGCGAGCGGCTCCAGAGAGGCTTGCGAGGTGGCGCTCCGGCAAGGCGGAAAGCACCCGCGCTTTGTCCAGATCGAGGCCGTTGCCGACGCTTCAGGGCGGGAATGCCGGGTTGCGCTTATCGATATTTCCCGGCGGCGGCAGTTGAAAGAGCAAATTGAGAAACAGCACGCCGAACTGGCCGTCCGCGCCGCTGAACTGGCGGCCGCCAACATCGAGCTCGATGCTTTCAACCACACCATTTCCCACGATCTGCGCGCGCCGCTGACGATTATTCAAGGTTATTCTCAACTTCTTCTGGAACTGTATGGCGAACAACTCCCGGAGTCGGCCAGGGGATTCCTCCAGGAAATTGGTGACGGCGCCCTGCGCATGAACCAGCTCCTCGATACCCTTCTCGAATTTTCACGCACCGCGCACGTCCGAAATACACCATGAAAAGGTCGACCTGAGCAAAATGGCTGAGCAGATAGCCACGGATCTGGAAACACCGAGAAGCGGGCGCAGGGTCACCTTCCGCATTGCGGCGGGGATAGTCGTGGATGGCGATCCCGAGCTGTTGCGGGTGGTCTTGATCAACCTGATCGGCAATGCCTGGAAGTACTCCGCGAAGCAGGAACAGGCGGTCATTGAGTTCGGCGTGACGGAGGTTGACGGGAAACCGGCCTGTTTCGTCCGGGACAATGGAACTGGCTTCGACATGGCCCATGCGGACAAGCTGTTCCTCCCCTTCCAAAGGCTTCCTGGCGCCACCGGCGCAGGTCATGGCATCGGCCTGGCCACGGTAGACCGGATCGTCCGGCGCCATGGCGGCCGGGTGTGGGCCGAGAGTGAACCAGGCAAGGGCGCGACTTTCTTTTTCACCCTGGAGTCAATAGATCGGAGATTGTCATGAAAGACAAGCGAACAGAGTACGTCGAAAAACTCTCGGCACAGATGGTCGAATGGGATACCCAGATCGAACGTCTCAAGGAAAAAGCGGAAAGCACCACGGCCGAAGAGAGGTCTGAATATTCCCAAACGATCTCGGCCCTGGAGCTGAAGCGGGACCAGGCGGCGGAAAAGCTGCAGGGGATTTCGATGGCCACCGATGACGAATGGGAAGACATGAAAGCCGGGGCGGAACAGATCTGGAGCGAGGTGAAGGACTTCTTCAGAGACACCATCAAGAAGACGCAATGAACGGGCCCGCCGTCCGCCGACGGTTAACACACCGCATAGTCCGACAGCAGCCTGGGGGGACACCATCATGCTATGCAAAGCCAAAACCCTGAAGGGCTACACCTTGGACAGCCTCGACGGGGAGATCGGAAAGGTCAGAGAATTCTACTTCGATGACCAGCACTGGACGATTCGCTACCTGGTAGCCGATACGGGAAACTGGCTTACCGGCAGGCAGGTGCTGATCTCCCCCTACGCCCTGGTCGCCGTGATTGAAGAAAAGAAACACATCGAAATCAATTTGACCAAACAACAGATTGAGGAGAGTCCACCCCTGGAAAGCGACAAACCCGTCTCGCGCCAATTCGAGGATGAATACTATGGGTATTATGGCTGGCCGATGTATTGGGGCGGCCCCTACATGTGGGGGGCTTATCCCTTTATCATGCGCGACTTTGAACAGTGGAAAACCAAAGAACAGGCCGAGAAAACCTGGGACCCCTATCTGCGCAGCACGCATGATGTGCTGGGTAATCACCTCCAGGCCGCCGACGCCGAGATCGGTCACGTCGAGGATTTTCTCATCGACGACGAGACCTGGGCGATTCGTTACCTGGTCATCGATACCCAAAAATGGTGGCAGGCGGGGAAAAAGGTTTTGATTTCCCCCCAATGGATCGAACGGGTCAGTTGGCTCGAATCGAAGGTTTTCGTGAATCTTCCCAGCGAAGCGATCAGGCAGGCCCCGGAATACAACGAAAAATCCATGCTGACCCGGGAGGACGAGACCGTATTGCATATTCATTACAACCGCAAAGGATACTGGCTGGACAACCCGACGGGAAAGAAACAGTCCCGTTGAAGCCAACACGAGAAAGATTTCTCAGGGGTAGTGACTTGGGCAAATCCTTGGCTCGGCAGGTAGGGTCGATTGAAACGGCCGACCGGTTTACCGCGATCGGCCGGGCGGAGCCACGATCTGCCGGGATGCGAACGCTGCAAAAAATGGAGCTTGTTTATGAACCCTTCAGACATGTTGAATCACACCGGTGCATGGATGGACGGAGGACGAGATGAAGAACGTGATGCTGATCGTGATGGCAATGAGTATGACGACCACAATCCTGGTTGGCGATGCGGTCGGGCAAGCGCCACCGATACCGGCAGAGGAGCAGCCGGAGGTCCTGATGCGGGGGCCCGTGAACGAGTCCTTTGCCCAGCCGGTCAACCTCGAGATTCAGGCCGGTTTTACTGTCCCGATAGAGCCGCCGGCCGACATTGAGGAAATTCCCCCGCTGGAGAGGCCCGCGGGCGAACAGTTTGCCTGGGTGCCGGGCTACTGGGCGTGGGACTCGGACCGGAACGGTTATATCTGGGTGAGCGGCTGCTGGCGGGCCATCCCCCCGAATATGTCCTGGGTGCCGGGTTACTGGGCGAGGGCGGCAAGGGGCTGGCAATGGGTGGCAGGATTCTGGGCGCCGGTCGGCAATAACGCGATCGAGTATTTGCCGGCACCGCCTGCGCTGACCGACGTCGAACCGCCGGGGCCGCCGCCGTCGCCGGACAGGATGTGGGTGCCACCCTGCTGGTACTGGAACCACGGGCAATATATCCGCCGGCCTGGTTACTGGATTGCTGCCCAGGCGAACTGGGTCTGGGTGCCGTCCCATTACCTCTGGACGCCGCGCGGTTATGTCCTGGCGAACGGGCATTGGGATTACACCCTTGATCGCCGCGGGGTGCTGTTTGCGCCGGTCTATTTCCCCCGCCACAGCTACGAGCGCCCGGGGTTTACCTTCGCGCTCAGCATCGTCCTCGATTTCGACAACCTGGAGGCTGGCCTGTTCACCCGGCCGCAATACAACCACTACTACTTCGGCGATTACTACGACCGCAGCTATCTCCGTATCGGCATCTTTCCCTGGTTTGAGGTCGAGCAGCGGCACACCTGGTATGACCCGATCTATGCGCAGGCCCGCTGGCGTCATCACCAGAGAGAACCCCAGTGGGCGCAACACAACCGGCAGGAATATGACCGCCGCCGGTCCGACAGATCTCTGCGGCCGCCCCGGACCTATCGCGAGATGGAGAGCCGGGCGAGCAAAATGTCGGAGCCCCAGCGAAGGAACTTCGAGATGGCTGCGCCGCTAACCCGGGTTGTCGCCCGCAGGACGACGCCGTTAACCTTCGAGCAGAGCAGGCCGGAAGTGCGCAAGCAGCTACCGAAGCATGCCGAAGAGGTGCGCAAGTTTGGCCAGGAGCGAAGTCGTTGGGAGGCACAGGGAGCGACGCGTCAGAGCGGCCGGCCGGACCGGGTGGAGCGCGGTTCCACAGGCAGGACGCCAGAAAAGGCGGTACCGGCAGTGCGGACGGAGCGCGGCGAAAAACCGGACAGCGGCCGGCAGGGAGCAAGGACTTCGCCGCTGCAGCAACGGCCGCCCGCCGTTGCGCCGCGTGAAACCCGGCAGAGTCAGCCGGCTGTCGAGGGGCACGGACCTTCAGGCCGGGAGCAAGAGTCGACAGCTCCGGAGAAGCCGCGAACAGGGACAAAGATGCAGCCGTCGCCACGGCAGAAACCCGCGACGGCGGTAGGTACGGAGCGCGGTGAACAGCCGGACAGCGGCCGAAAGGGGGCAAAGACTTCGCCCAAGCAGCAACAGCCGCCCGCCGTTGCGCCGCGTGAAACCGGACAGCGTCAGCCGGACCTGGTCAAGGTTCAGACTTCCCCGGTGGCCGACAAAAAAGGCGGTGCTATCCACGGGAAAAAACCGCCAACCCGGCCGGAAGAGGAACAGAAAAATCAAAGAGAGCTGGACGAGGAGCAGGGGAATCAAAGAGGGTCGGAGAAGAAACAGAGAAATCCAAGAGGAAACTAGACGCCAACTCCACTGGCGGGAAAACCATGAACCAACCAACCCGTGGCAGCCACCCGAGTTACAGACTATTGCCAACGGCCGTCAAGAGATTGGATTCCCCGTCCGAGCTGGACCTGGGAATCATTATTAAGGAGTACCACCTATGAAAGCCCTTGTGTACCACGGCCCTGGCAAACGGGCGCTGGAGAACAAGCCCAAGCCTATTCCGGTGGTTGCGAAGGCGTCTTGACAGGCATTTCAGCGTTTGCGGCAGAGCGGTATCGATGCAGAACTGTTCGATGCCATCAACCGCAGGGGGGAATGATCATGGAAAAGAACCTGAGGCAATCCCTGGAATTTGCAGAGGACATCATCAATACCGTGCGGGAACCCTTGATCGCCCTGGATCAAGATTTAAGGGCCGTCGCGGCCAGCCGTTCCTTCTACGAATTTTTCCAGGTCAAGCCGGAGGAGACCGTCGGAAAGATGATCTATGATTTGGGCGATAAACAGTGGGATATCCCCAAGCTGCGAGAATTGCTGGAAAGAATCCTGCCTGAACAGACCACCTTTGATGACTATGAGGTCGAACACGATTTCGCCGCCATCGGTAGACGAACCATGCTCTTGAATGCCCGGCAGATTGAACAAGCGTGGGGCAAAGAGCGGATCATCCTCCTGGCCATCGAGGACATCACCGAGCGCCGACAACTGGAAGACCTGTTAGAAGAGTCTGAATTCCGTTACCGGAGACTTTTTGAGACCGCCAGCGACGGGATCGTGCTTCTTGAAAAGAAAGAAGGACATGTCGCTCATGCCAATCCGGCCATCGAGAAAATGTTGGGGTATTCCCAAGCGGAGTGCCTTGGAAAAAAACTCTCTGATATCGGTGTTTCAATCGATACGCGTGATTTTTCCGAGACAATGCGGGATTTGGACAGGGAGGGCATCCTCAATTACGAAGATGTTCCGTTGAAAACCAAGACCGGGGAAGAAATCTACGCGGATATATATATGGTCGACCGGGCTCAACTGGCCCAATGTAATATTCGCGATGTGAGTGAACGGAAAAACCTTCAAACCAAACTCCTTCATGCCCAGAAGATGGAGGCCATCGGTACTCTGGCCGGAGGAATTGCCCATGATTTCAACAATACCCTCAATGTAATCATGGGGTATGGCGCCATGGTCATGGACAGCTTGGCGGCCGACAGCCCAGCACGAGAAAATATGTCCGAGGTGCTTGGTTGCTGCCAATCGGGCTGCGGATCTCACCAGAAGGCTGCTGGTCTTCAGCAGGAAAGAGGTCGTTGACGTGATGACCGTCAATATCAACGCCCTTATCCAGAACCTGCAAAAAATGCTGTCCCGGATCATCAGAGAGAATATTGAATTTCATCTGGAGCTTACGGACACACCCTTGACTGTGTCGGCTGATGCCGGGCAAATCGAGCAGGTGCTGATCAACCTTGCCTCCAATGCCAAGGACGCCATGCCCGAAGGCGGACGGCTGATGATCACCACCGGCTTTGAGGAGATAGATGAAGCCTTTGTTGCCGCTTACGGCTATGGCCGGCCCGGGAGATATGCGCTGATCACGGTTGCTGATACCGGGCAGGGAATGGATGCGGAAACGCAGCAGAAGATATTCGAGCCTTTTTTCACCACCAAAGAGCTCGGAGAAGGGACCGGACTTGGCCTCGCCATTTCCTTCGGGATAATTAAACAGCATAACGGCTATATCAAGGTCTACAGTGAACCGGGCGAAGGCACGGTGTTCAAAATATATCTGCCGCTCTGTGATGATGCGGTGCTGGAGAGGACACCGGAGGATATCGCGGCTGTCAAGGGCGGGCATGAGACGATCCTGGTGGCCGAGGACAACGCCGCTCTGAGGGATTTATCAAGGTTCGTGCTGGAGTCATTCGGCTACACAGTTATCACTGCGAAGGATGGCGAAGATGCCATCGCAAAATTCCTGGAGAACCGGGAGCGGATCAACCTCGTTCTACTTGACGTAATCATGCCGAAGAAAAGCGGCAAAGAGGTCTGTGCGGCGATCCGCAAGGTAAGCCCGAAGATGAAAATACTCTTCGTCAGCGGATACACCATGGAGATCATCAGCAACAAAGAATGGGAGGAGGGCGATTTTGACTTTATCCAAAAACCGTTCCCAGCAAAAAGCCTTTTATCGAAGGTGAGAGAGGTCCTGGACAAATGAACGAGAAAATATTGCTGGTCGACGATGAAGAGAGCAACCTCAGGCTGCTCACCCAGTGGCTGGTGCCGTTAGGCTATGATGTTGAATATGCCTCAAACGGTGAGGAGGCGGTGCGGAAGGTGCGGGAAAACCGACCGGACCTGCTCATCCTCGATATCATGATGCCGATCATGGATGGCAACGAGGCCTGCCGGATTTTAAAAGCAGACCCGGAGACCAAGAATATCCCGATAATCATGGTGACGGCGCTGCACGACAGGAAATCAAAATTGAAAGGGCTCTCTGTCTCTGCCAATGATTTTCTTTCCAAACCCATCGATCAGGGGGAATTACTCATCCGGGTCCGGAACCTTCTGAAGATCAAGGCCGCCGACGACTTTATGCTCAACCATACTCAGATCCTGGAAGAGGAAGTGCGGGACAGAACACGGGATCTAAAAAATATGAGCATCGAGATGGTGGAGAAGCTGACGACCGCGGCGGAATTTCGGGATACGGACACCGGTGCGCATATCGCGAGGATCGGGTTTTATGCCAATAAGGTCGCCAAAGCGATCGGTCTGCCGAGCGACTTTGTTGAAACGATAACCTTTGCAAGCCCGCTGCATGACATCGGCAAGATCGGGATTCCGGACAACATCCTCTTAAAGCCGGTGCCTCTTACCCGGGATGAATTCCGGATCATGAAGAACCATTCTGCAATCGGCGAGAAGATACTCGCGGGATCTACCTATCCCTCTATCCAGATGGCTGCTGTCATTGCCCTGAATCATCACGAACGCTGGGACGGCGGGGGATATCCAAGCGGGCTCAAAGGAGAAGAAACGCCCCTTGAGGGGAGGATCGTCATGCTCATCGACCAATATGACGCGCTCAGGTGTCAACGGCCCTACAAGCCGGGCTTCGATCACTCTCAGACGGTCAAGATTATCACCGAGGGTGACGGCCGGACCATGCCTGAACATTTTGATCCGGCGATCCTCAGGACCTTCCAGGAAATCGCCCCGGCATTTGATGAGATATTCGCTCAGCACCAATAGGGCGGCGCCGGTCCACGGAGGGATGGGGGGCCACCAAGCCGGAGCAAATCGTTCCCATTTGGGAGGGGAGGAGCAGCACCGGAACAGATCCGCTTTGTGGTGGTGAGTCCGACATGATTTACGTCTCCGGACCCGGCCATGGCGGGCCTGCCGTCATCGGCCACACCTATTTGGTCTGGCGATGATCGTCGACGCGATCAAGGAGAGCCGGAAAATCTTCCAGCGGATGAACAGTTACGCGATCTACCGCATCACCGAGACGCTGCGCGTCCTGCTGTTCATGACGTTGTCGATCCTGGTGTTCAACTTTTACCCGGTGACCGCGGTCATGATCGTGATGCTGGCGTTGCTCAACGACGGCGCCATCCTGTCCATCGCCTATGACAATGTTCATTACAAGGACAAGCCTGAAGCCTGGAACATGCGCATGGTGTTGGGGGTTGCCACGGTTCTGGGCGTCATCGGAGTGGTTTCCGCCTTCAGCCTGTTCTATCTCGGTGAACGCGTCTTTCATCTCGACCGGCGGCTTTGCCCCGCATGACGACAGCCTCGCGGGCTTGGGCTGGTCCGCCCAGGGGTGGATCACGCTGCTTCGTCTCGCAGGGGCAATGCCGCTGACCTCCTTTCACCGCATGTTCACGAAGCAGCTGCGGTTTGCGGTGGGCTACCTGCAACTCCGGGCCATCGTCATTGCCTCTGTGATCGCATCCCTGGCGGTGCCGTGAGGGAACAGGCGCCGTTGGCGCCGGTCCCTTTTTGCCGACCGGATCGCAGCGGCAGAAACCCTCTGGACATCACCACCGTTTCGCGCTATGTTCTAAATCCTGACCAAAATAGACAGCTATTTCCGGGAGGATGATACACCCATGAACGTCGAGCAGATGAAGCTGGTGCTGGGGGAGATCCTCACCAAGACCGACCTCACCCCCTGCATCGTCGGCCACCGCGGCGTCGGCAAGAGCGCCGGCGTCGTCCAGGTCTGCCGTGACCTGGGACGCCGCTACGTCTCCCTGCGCCTGGGCCAGATGGAGGTCGGCGACCTGGTCGGCATCCCGTATCGCGAGGGGGAGACGATGCGCTGGTCGCGCCCCTCCTGGTGGCCGGCCGACGATGCTCCGGAGACGGTGGTCCACTGCGACGAGCTCAACCGCGCCCAGCAGGAGGACACCCTGCAGGCGATCTTCCAGTTCGTCGAGCCGCCGGTGGAAGGGCAGCGCCGCGCCCTGCATACCCACACCCTCCACCCCCGGCACAAGGTGGTGGTCTCCATCAACCCGCCCGACGGCAGCTACCAGGTGGCGACCCTCGACCGGGCGCTCCTCGACCGCATGGTCATCCTCCAGGTGGAGAGCGACTACGCCTGCTGGGCCCGCTACGCCCGGGCGCGGGAGCTCGATCTTGATGTGCGCCAGTTTCTCGGCGGCAACAGCCACCTGCTGGCCCGCCAGGGGAGCCCTTGCGAGCTGCCGGTGGAGCCGACCGAGCGCGCCTGGGAGATGGTCAGCATCCTGCGCCGCAGCTGCCGCTTTCCCGCCGAACTGGAGATGGAGGTCTATGCCGGCATCGTCGGCAAGGAGGCGGCGGTGATGTTTCTGCGCTGGTGCAGCGAACAGCGCGAGCGCCCGGTGACCGCCGCCGAGGTCCTTGACCGCTGGCCGGAGGTCGCCGCCAAGGTGGCCGCCCAGCGCGACGACCTGCAGGCGGTGACCCTCGGCGAGGTGGTTTCTTCTCTTGATAACGGGACGGTGTTGAATGCCACGCGGGAGGCGCACCTGGTCGCCTACATCGCCGTTCTCCCCCGCGACCAGCGCTTCGGCCTGGTCAAGGCTCTGGCCCGCATCCCGGCGGTGGCCGCCGCCATTACCCAGGACAAGTACGACGCCGTCGTGCTCGAAGCCATCGAGGCGATCAGCGCGGGGGTTTGAATAAAGGCGAGGGGCTGGGGGCTGGAGGCGATGGGCGAGGCGGTGACGGTCGAAAGCGGGGACGGACTGGAGGAGCTGCGCCGCGCGGTGGTGCGGCTGCTCAAGGAGCGCCCCTTCTACGGCCACTTCCTGCTTCATTTCCGGCGTGAGGTTGGCCCCGGGCCGGCCGCCCTGGGGGTGACGATCCGCGGCGCCGTGCCGACCCTCTACGTCCATCCTCCGGCCTTTGATCGCTTCAGCTTGAGGGAACAGCAGGCTCTTCTGGAGCATGTGCTCAAGCACGTCCTGCACCTCCACCCGGCCCGGCGCAAGGAGCGCCACAGCGGGAGCTGGGACCTCGCCTGCGATCTGGCGATCAACCCCGGCATTACCGGTCTTCCCTCCCGGGCGCTGTTCCCCGAGTGCCTCGGCCTGCCTCCGGGGCAGGCCGCCGAGGAATACTACCGCCTGATCGCCCGCCCCTTAGACACCGGCAACCTGGAAGGGGAAGGGCACGGCAACGCCGCCCGCGATGCCGGCAGCCACCGCGAGCAGGACGCGGCGAAGAGCGACCCGCTCCCCGCCGGGGCCGCGGCAGCGCAGACCGTCGACGACCACCGGGTCTGGGCCGAAGCCGACAGCACCCCGGAGGCTTTGGCCGAGGAGGTGCTGCGCGGCCTGGTCCGGGAGGCCTGGCGGGCGAGCCGCGGCGAGGTCCCCGGCGAGATCCGCGAGCTGGTGGCAGGGTGGCTCGCGCCGCCGCAGGTCCCCTGGCAGCAGGTGTTGCGGCAGTTCGTCGCCACCGCCGGGCGGGTCGGCAGGCGCGGCACCTGGAAAAGAGAGCACCGTCGCTTTGGCCACGTGACTCCGGGGGTGCGCAAGCGCCAGCGTCTCAACCTGCTGGTCGGCGTCGACATCTCCGACTCGACCGACAGCCAGCCGCTGCGCGAGGCCTTTGCCGCTGAGCTGGTGCGGATCGCCGGCGGCCGGGAGAGCCTGCTCACCGTCCTCTACGCCGGCAGCCGCATCCAGAAGATCGATGCCTTCCGCAGCAGCGAAGCGGTCGCCGAGGTCTACCACGGCGGCGGCTTCACTGACCTGCGGCCGGTCTTCGCCCATGCCCGCACCCTGCAGCCGCGGCCGGCGGCGGTTATCTACCTCACCGACGGCTTCGGCGCGGCGCCGGAGGTGATGGAATTTCCTACCCTCTGGGTGCTGACCCGCGAGGGACAGAAGCCGGCTCCGTGGGGGGTGGAGCTGCGGCTGGGGGTCTAGAGACGTCAGAAGTGAGAGGCGAACTCTTTAGCTGGATGGATGGCTTATGAACAGTGAACACACCGAACCGATGACCGTCGAATCGGTCCAGGCCCTTTTGGAAGCGGCGGGAGCCCGGGTCATGGCCCGCTCCGGGCGCAGCGAGAACTACGGTGCGCCCCGGGAGTTCTCCTTCGAGGTGCGCGGCTTGTGGCCCAACGGCCTCGGCCTGCACGTCGTCGCCCGCCAGTTCAACTACCGCGACCCCTGGGAGGCGGAAGGACGGGTCAACGACCTCGTCGACGTCGCCCTGCTGCGCGACGGCAGCTACTCTCCCCTGCCGCGAGGGTATGCCTGGTTCCAGGGGCGGGACGAGGAAGTCGGGGTCGACGAAGAGGCGCTGCGCGAGATCGTCGCCGTGGTGAAGGAGGTCAACCCCAAGCTGTTCCGGCTGCAGGAATTGACCGGGGATTTGTAGCCGGGACGAAAAATAGCAACGAAAAAAGCCGGTCGCTGGACCGGCTTTTTTCGTTGCGGCGGTAGCCGCATGCCGGGAACGGCTGACGCCTTATTCCGGCCTACGGTTTTTTCTCGGGGCAAGGGGCCGGTAGGTCGGCCGAAATAAGCGCGGCGTTTCCGGCAATCCGGCAGTGCCGGCCGGATCAGCGCCGCAGGCTGTGCCAGACCGAGACCCCCAGGGTGACGGCGGTCAGCGGCAGGACGAAGTAGACCATCGCCCGGGTCAATTGCGGCAGGCCCGGATGGTGCGTCGCCATGAGAACCAGAAAGGTGGTGTAGGCCAGGTAATAAAAGCAGAACAGCCCCCCCTCCCAGCGCTCGATGCGGTGGCCGGTGAAAAAGATCGGCAGGCAGGCGACCGTCGCCGCCAGCATCACCGGCAGGTCGAAATCGAGGGCCGCCGTGGGAACCGGTACGCCGGCGGGGGAAAACAGGGCCGTCAATCCCAGAACGCTGAGAATGTTGAAAATGTTGCTGCCGACGATATTGCCGACGGCGATGTCGCGCTGGCCGCGCAGGCTGGCCAGGACCGAGGTGGCGAGCTCCGGCAGCGAGGTGCCGATGGCGACCACGGTCAGGCCGATGATCAGGTCGCTGACCTCGAAATGGCGGGCGATGGTCACTGCGCCGTTTACCAGCCATCTCGAGCCGAGGCCGAGCAGCAGCAGGCCGCCGAGAATCTGCAGCAGCTGGGTGCTGCGCCGGGACTTGCCTCGGGCCTCGGCCGGCAGCTCCTCCTGCACCTGGCGGTTCTCCCGGCGGCTGCGCCGCACGGTCCAGACCGTGTAGACGATCAGCCCGGCAAACAGCAGCAGTCCCTCGGCGCGGGAGATCCGGCCGTCCCCGGCGAAGAAGTAGGTGAGGGCGGAGATGCCGACCATGATCGGGACCTCCAGGCGTACCACCTGGCGGGCGACGACCAGCGGGGCGGCCAGGGCGGAGAGGCCGAGGATCAGCAGGATGTTGGCGATATTGCTGCCGACCACATTGCCGAGGGCGATGCCGGCCTGCCCCTGCCAGGCGGAGAGGACCGAGACCGCCAGTTCCGGGGCGCTGGTACCGAAGGCGACGACGGTGAGGCCGACCACCAGCGGCGAGATGCCGAGGTCGACGGCGAGATGGGCGGCGCCGCGCACCAGCAGTTCGGCGCCGCCGATCAGCAGGACGAAGCCGGCCAGCAAAAGGAGCAGGGTCAACCAGGTCATGCGCACATCCTTGCGGTCGGAAGCCGCGGCCGAACCGCGTTGACGAGGCGGCGGCCGAAAGCTCGGGACTTCGCCAGCCACCCGTCTTGGCGCGGCTCGGGAAAGAGGGCTAAACTGGAGACAAAGGAGAACGCGCCGAAAAAGAGGAGAAGCGTCATGCAAGCCTTAGAGATCAAGGACCATATCTACTGGAGCGATCGCTGGTCGGCGCAAATCGGCCGGCGGTTGGAAGTGGCCGACAGCAGCGAAGGGCTGTTCATTTTTCCCGAGAGCCTGGGGCGGGAAGCGATCCTCGAGGTGCTCAAGGACGTTCCGGCGGACCTTTACCGCCTCTATGACCTGGAGCCCGCGGCAGAGGAGGACTGCGACTTCATGGCCGATTCGGGAGCCTGCTACCGGCGCCTCCATTAGCCGACTTCTAAACCACGCGCAGCCGGCCGGGGGAGCCTTCCGCGACCCTTCCGATCTCCCAGAAGGGGACCTTGCGTTTTTTCAGCGCCGCCTGCAGCAGGGGGAGGCGCTCTTTGGCCACCGCCAGCAGCAGGCCGCCGGAGGTCTGCGGATCGGCGAGCAGATCGAGGGTCGCGGGGTCGAGCCGGTCGGATTCGAGCACGCGGGGGAGGTAGTGCTCCCGGTTGTTGTAGCTGCCGGCCGGGACCAGGCCGATGGCGGCCATCTCCCGCACCTGGGGGTAGACCGGCAGGGCGGCCCCGTCGATCTCCAGCAGCACGCCGCTGGCCTCGGCCATTTCCAGGGCATGCCCGAGCAGGCCGAAGCCGCTGATGTCGGTGGCGGCGGCGACGCCGGCTTGGAGCATCGCTTCCGCGGCCGCCTTGTTGAGGGTTTCCATGCCGGCGATGGCCTCGGCCATCGCGCTCTGCCCGATGACCTCCCCCTTGAGAGCGGTGGCGAGGATGCCGGTGCCCAGCGGCTTGGTGAGCAGCAGCCGGTCGCCGGGGCGGGCGCCGCGGGTGGTCACCAGGCGCGCCGGATCGACCAGCCCGGTCACCGCCAGGCCGATCTTCGGCTCCTCGTCCTCGACGCTGTGGCCGCCGACGATCACCGCCCCGGCCTCGAGAACTTTTTCCGCGCAGCCGCGCAGGATCGCCACCAGGATCGCGCGGTCCAGGCAGGCCGGAAAGCCGACCAGGGAGAGGGCGGTCAAGGGGGTGCCGCCCATGGCGTAGATGTCCGAGAGGGCGTTGGCGGCCGCAATCCGGCCGTAGCTCGCCGGATCGTCGACGATCGGCGTGAAGAAGTCGACCGACTGCACCAGCGCCCGGCTCTCGTCGAGCCGGTAGACGCCGGCGTCGGCGAAGGGGATATCGGCCGAAAGCAGATTCGGATCGCTGAATTGTGGTAACTGACGCAGCACCTGCGCCAACGGCCCGGGGGCCAGCTTGGCGGCTCAACCGCTGCTGCGGGAGAGGCTGGTCAGTTTCGGCTGATCGGCCATCGGCTCACCTCCTTTCTGTAGAATCGGTGACAGGTGACGGGTAAAGGGTGACGGGTAAAATCTCTAGTGGTTGCCTTGCACTCGTCACTCGTCACCGCCTTCCGGCAGTTTCCACGCCACCCGCTCGTCCCCCCGGCGCAGAGTGTACTTGAGTCCGTCCCAATATTCCAGCAGCGCCTGCACCAGTTTGCGCGAGCTGCCGAGCCGGTCGCGAAACTCGGCCAGGGTCAGGGTCGGCTGGGCGGCGAAATGGGCGCGCAGCAGGGCGAGGGCCTGCTCGTAGGTGGCGGCGTCGAGAAAGCTCTCGGCATTGAGGCGGACCAGTCGTCCCTGGGCGAAGAGGTAGGCGAAGATCTCCTCTGCCGCAGCTTGCGCGATGCCGAGCCGGTCGAGCATCTCCTGCCTGTTCTTGGCCTGGGCCCCCGCCTCGCGGTAGGCTGCCGCGATGCTTTCGACCAGGTGCTCCTGGGCGGCGGAGAGGTGGGGCGCGAAACCGGGCCGGGCGAGGTGCTCCTCGCCGGCGACCAGCTCCCCCGCAGCGACCATCCGTTCCAGCAGGGCATCGAAGGCCTTGGGGACCAGAGCCGCCGGCAGCAGCCCCTTGACGCTCGCCCGCGGCATCCCCGGCAGGTGCGGGTGGGCGGCATGGTAGGCTGCCACCCCCTGGCTCACCCGGTGGCGCCAGCTGCGCAGCGTCGCCGCGGTCAGCCACTGCTCGCCGAGCTGGATCGCCTGCCCCTGCGCGAGCAATATTTCGAGATGGCCGCGAATGCGCTCCTGGCTCAGACCGGCGAGCTGTTCGAGCTCCTTCAGGCGCAGCACTTCGTGTTCGGCCAGCTTCTGCAGCAGGAAGGACTTTTCGCCCGATTCGAGCTCCTTGAGCGCCGCCATCACCTCGGCGCGAAAGCGGCGGTGCTTGGCGGGCGCGGGGTCGATGACCACCCCGCCGCCGATGGTGGTCATCGGCGAATAGGAGCGGATGATGAAGCGGTCCCGGCGGTGGGCGACCAGCGGCCGGTCGAGGTGGATCTGCACCAGGGCGCTTTCGCCCGGCTCCAGGCGGTCGCGATCGAGCAGCGCCACCAGGCCGACCACCCGGGCGGTACCGAGGTAGAAATGGACCGGGTCGCGGAACTTCAGCGGCCGCGGCGCTGTGGGCAGCAGGGTGAGGCGCGCATCGAGGCGGCCGGTCTGCTCGAAGAAGCCCGGGGTGCCAACCACCGCCCCCCGTTCGATGCGCGCGCGGTCGAGGCCGGCCAGGTTCAGCGCCACCCGCTGGCCGGCGCTGGCCCGCTCGGTCTTCTGGCCGTGGACCTGGATTTCGCGCACCCGCACCACCTCCCCCGGCGGCAGGACCTCGACACTGTCGCCGCCCGCCACGCTGCCGGAGATCAGGGTCCCGGTGACCACCGTGCCGAAGCCGCTCACCGTGAAGTGGCGATCGACCGGGAGGCGCAACGGGCCGTCGGCATCCTTGGGGCTGATCCCCTTGAGCTGCTCGCAGATCGTCGCCACCAGCTGCGGCAGGCCGTCGCCGGTCAGGGCCGAGACCCGGCAGCAGGGGGCATTTTCGAGAAAGGTGCCGGCCACCTCCTCGCGGACCTCCTCCTCGACAATGTCGATCCAGTCCTCTTCCGCCAGGTCGCACTTGGTCAGGACCAGGATGCCCCGCTCGATCCCCAGCAGTTGCAGGATGGCGAGGTGCTCGCGGGTCTGCGGCATCACCCCTTCGTTCACGTCGATCACCAGCAGCACCAGGTCCATGCCGCCGACCCCGGCGAGCATGTTGTGGATGAAGCGCTCGTGGCCGGGGACGTCGACCACGCCGGCGATCTCCCCGCCGGGCAGACGGAACGAGGCGAACCCCAGGTCGATGGAGATGCCGCGCTCCTTCTCCTCCTTGAGGCGGTCGGTCTCGGCGCCGGTCAGGGCGCGGATCAGCGCCGTCTTGCCGTGGTCGACGTGGCCGGCGGTGCCGATGATGAAGTGATGTTTGCTCTGGGTCATAAGCTCAAGGTGGGCCTGGGCAGGGATGCCTAACCGAGCGCGGCGGCCAGCGCCGCGATCAGCGGCGTCTCCTCAGCGGAAGCGAGGGTGCGCGGATCGAGCAGCAGGCAGTCTTCGTGGATGCGCCCGATCACCGGGACCTCGCCGCCGCGCAGCCGGGTCGGCGAACTGCGCCACCGAGCCCACCGCCGGTCGCAGTGCCAGGGCAAACCCCGGCAGCTCGCTGAGGGGCAGGGCGCCGCCGCCGACGGTAGCGGCGGCCGGCACCACGTCCGCCTGCAGCCGCTCGCCGCAGGCCGCGGTGATCTGCCGCTGGAGGCGCCGGCAGCGGCGTTTGAGTTCTGCCGCCGGGATCGCCAGCATCCGCAGCGCCGGGATCTCCGCCAGCGCCCGCTGCGGGTCGAGGTAGAGGCGCAGGGTCGCCTCCAGGGCGGCGAGGGTCAGCTTGTCGCTGCGCAGGGCGCGGGCCAGGGGGTGGCGGCGGATCGTGTCCACCGCCGCCTTCCGGCCGACGATCAGGCCGGCCTGGGGGCCGCCGAGGAGCTTGTCGCCGGAGAAGGTGACGACGTCCACGCCCGCCGCCACCGCCGCGGCGACGGTCGGTTCCTGAGGCAGACCATAGGGTGAGAGGTCGATCAGCATGCCGCTGCCGAGATCCTCCATCACCGGCAGGCCGTGCTGCCGGCCGAGGTCGACCAGCTCGGTTGCGGGGACCGCGGCGGTGAAACCGAGGATGCGGTAGTTGCTGGTGTGGACCTTGAGCAGCAGGCCGGTCGTCTCGCCGATGGCGCCTTGGTAATCGGCGCGGTGGGTCTTGTTGGTGGTGCCGACCTCGCGCAGAACGACGCCGCCGGCTTCCATCACCTCGGGGATGCGGAAAGAGCCACCGATCTCGATCAGTTCGCCGCGGGAGACGATCGCTTCTTTGCCCCGGGCCAGCGCCGTCAGCGCCAGCAGCACCGCCCCGGCGTTGTTGTTGACCACCGTCGCCGCTTCCGCCCCGGTGAGGCGCACCAGGAGGTCTTCGATGTGGCTGTCGCGCCGTCCCCGCTCGCCTCTCTCCAGGTCTAATTCGAGGTTGGAGTAGCCGCGGGCGACCTGCTCGATGGCGGTCAGCGCCGCTTCGGCCAGGGGCGCGCGGCCGAGATTGGTGTGCAGCAGGGTGCCGGTCAGGTTGAGAACCCGCCGCAGGCTGGGGGCGGCGAGCTGCCGGGCGCACGCGGCGGCCCGCTCGGCCACGGCCGCCGGGTCGACAGCCGGCGCCGGCGCGTCGCCGGCGAGCAGGGCGGCGCGCAGCTCCGCCACCGTCTGCTGCGCCGCCGCCACCAGCAGCGCGTGGGGGATCTGCATCGCCAGTGCTTGCAAGGGGGCACTCGCCAGCAGGGTGTCGATGCCGGGGAGGCGGCGCAGCAGACTCTGGCGGGTGGGGGGCGAGGCCATGGGAGACTCCCTGGGGGCTTGAAGGAAGACGGAACGAAAAGGTCGTCCGGCCCCAAAAAAACGCCTGGCCCGCCCCGATTCGGCGGCGGAAAATCCGGCGCTGAACGTTCGGGGGCGAGGCCAGGCAAATTGTAAAAGCAAGCGACTGGAATTGCAAATTTTTTAAGTTTTTAAGGCTCCATTTGCCGGCTAAAGGCGGTTCATGCCGCGCGCGGCCGCCGTCAGCTCCGCCCGGAAATCGGGGTGGGCGATGGCGATCAGGGCCGCGGCCCGCTGCCGCGCCGAACGCCCCCGCAGGTGGGCCACGCCGAACTCGGTGACCACGTAATCGACTTCGTTCTTGTTGGTGGTGACCACCGCCCCCGGCTGCAGGGTCGGGACGATGCGGGAGAGGCTCCCCCTCTTGGCGGTGGCGGGGAGGGTGATGAAGCTCTTTCCGCCCTCGGAGCGGGTGGCGCCGCGCACGAAGTCGGCCTGGCCGCCGGTACCGCTCCAGTGCAGGGTGCCGAGGCTCTCCGAGGCGCACTGGCCAAGGAGGTCGACCTCGATGGTGGCGTTGATGGAGACCATCTTTCGGTGCTGGCCGATGATGTAGGGATCGTTGGTGTAGTCGACCGGGTGCATCTCGATGGTCGGGTTGTCGTGCATGAACTGGTAGAGGCGCCGGGTGCCGAGGGCGAAGGTGCCGATGGTCTTGCCGGGGTTGAGAGTCTTCTGCGAATTGTTGGCGGCGCCGCTCTGCAGCAGGTCGACCATGCCGTCGGTAATCATTTCGGTATGGATCCCCAGATCGTGCTTTTGCAGCAGGGCCCGGCAAACGGCGTTGGGAATGCCGCCGATGCCGAGCTGCAGGGTCGAACCGTCTTCGATCAGCTCCGCGATGTAGCCGCCGATCGCCTCCTCGACCGCGGTGACGGGCGGAATGGGGAGTTCCACCAGCGGGTCGCTGCTTTCCAGGATGAAGTCGACCTCGGAGATGTGGATGTGGCAGTTGCCGTGGGTGCGGGGGCAGTGCTCGTTGACCTGGACCACTACCTTCTGCGCCTTTTTCAGCGCGGCCATGGTGTAGGCCACTGACAGGCTGCAGGTGAAGTAGCCGTGCTCGTCCATGGGGGAGACCATGGTCGCCGACCCAGTCGACGGGCCAGTACTCGGTCATCAGCCTGGGGACCTCGTGGAAATAGTTGGGAACCCAGTCGGCCCAGCCCTTCTGCACCGCCTGGCGCGAGGCGCCGCTGGTGAACCAGGAGTTGACCTTGATGTGCCGGGCCGCCTCCTCGGTGAAATAGTCCTTGCAGACGTGGTGCTGCTGGTTGATGGTCACCCCCTCCAGGCTTTGCTGGCGGGCGGCCAGGGCCCGGGTGAAGAGGAGCGGCTCCCCGGCGCAGATGGGAAAGACCAGGACTTCGCCGTTCTGCACCGCGGCGGCGGCCGTTTCGGGGGTGCAGAGCTTCTGCCGGTACTCGGCGGCGTAGTCGGCAGCGGTGGAGAGGGCGGTGTTGACGGCATGGATGGACATGGGAAACCTCCTGGTTTGGGTTTTTCGAGAATTAATCGCGGCTGCTCACGCATCCTGTTGCTGTGGCTCTCCCCGGCAGCCGAGAGCGCGGGCCATCTTCGAGCCGCTGGGGCGGCCGAGGGTGCGGCTGATGTAGCGGCCGGCATCGACCAGGGCCGGCAACGTCGACGCCCGTCGCGATGCCGAGGCCGTCGAGCAGTAGACCAGATCTTCGCTGGCCAGGTTTCCCGCGGCGCCCGGGGCGTAGGGGCAGCCGCCGAGCCCCGCCACCGAGCTGTCGATCGACGGCGACCCCCCGTTCGAGGCAGGCGAGGACGTTGGCCAGGGCCTGGCCGTAGGTGTCGTGGAAGTGGAGTGCCAGGCGCTCCACCGGCACGCTGGCGGCGACCGTCTCGATCAGCGCCCGGGCCTGGCCCGGCGTGCCGACGCCGATGGTGTCCCCCAGGGAGATTTCGTAGCAGCCCAGCTCCAGCAGGCGCCGGGCGACGGCGGCGACCGCCGCGGGTGCCACCGCCCCTTCGTAGGGGCAGCCGAGGACGCAGGAGACGTAGCCCCGCACCCGGATGCCTGGCGCGCGCCCGCGGCGGCGACGGGGGGCGAAGCGCTCCAGGCTCTCGGCGATGGAGCAGTTGATGTTTTTGTGCGAGAAGGTCTCGGAGGCGGCGGCGAAGACCGCCACCTCGGCGGCCCCGGCGGCCAGCCGCCGCGTCGAACCCTTGGAGGTTGGGGGCCAGAACCGGGTAGCTGACCCCCGGTCGGCGTTCGATCCCCTCCAGGACCGCGGCGGCGTCGGCCATCTGGGGGACCCGGCGTGGGGAGACGAAGCTGGTCGCCTCGATGGCGGCAAGGCCGCTGCGGCTGAGACGGTCGATGAGGCCGATCTTGACCGCCGTCGGCACGCTCTGCGCCTCGTTCTGCAGCCCGTCCCGCGGGCCGACCTCGACTATTTTGACGCGTTTGGGCAAGCGGCATCTCAGACTCCCTCCGCGGCCTCGAAGGCGAGCAGCTCCGCCCCGTCGCTGCACCAGGGCGCCGACGCCGAAGTTGAGGGCGAGGACCTTACCACGCCGTCGGCGGGGCGGTGATGGTGTGTTCCATCTTCATCGCCTCGAGAATCACCAGGGGCGCGCCCCTTGCCACCTCGGCCCCGGCCTCGACCATGAAGGCGACGACCTTGCCCGGCATGGGGGCGGTCAGACTGCCGTCCCGGCGGCCTCCTGCGCACCTGCCGGCGCAGGGGTCGTAGCAGGGTGCAGGCGGTGGCTGCTGCCCGTCGCAGAGGATGGTCAGCTCCGGCGCCGTTGCGCACCACCGTGGCCTGGCAGCGGGCGTCCGCCCAGGTCGGCGACCAGGTCGCCGGTCGCCGTCGAAGCTGCCCCGCGGACCTGCAGCGCGCCGCCGGGGAGTTCGAGCAGATAGCCGCCTGGGCGGTAGTGGGCGGTGACCGTTACGTCTGCGCGTCGCCGTCCGCGAAGCGCGAGCTCATGGTGGTTGTCGCCGTTGAGGCGCCAGCCGTCGGTGCGGTGCCAGGGGGAGTGGGATCGCCGGAGGCGGCGGCCGTCTGCGCGGGCCTCGGCGGCGCGGCAGCAGCAGGACGTCGAGGGTGGCCAGGGCCAGGGTCCGGTCGCCGGCCGGGACGGCTCGGGAAAAAGCAGCTCGGCGGTGGCGCTCGATGAAGCCGGTGTCGAGTTCGGCGGCGGCAAAGGCCGGATGGGCCGCCAGGGCGCCGAGAAAGCCGAGATTGGTCAGGTCACCCCGGCGACCTGGCAGTCGGCCAGCGCCCGCCGCAGGCGGCGCAGGGCGCCGGCGCGGTCGTCGTCCCAGACGATCAGCTTGGCGATCATCGGGTCGTAATGGATGCTGACCGCGTCCCCCTGGCGCACCCCGGTGTCGATGCGCACATGCGGCCGTTCTCCGGCGGGTGCGCAGGTGCCGCAGCGTCCCGGTGGCGGGCAGGAAGTCCCGGGCCGGGTCTTCGGCGTAGATGCGCACCTCGATGGCGTGGCCGCTGATGGCCAGCTCCTCCTGGCGGCGCGGCAGCGGCTCGCCGGCAGGCGACCCGCAGCTGCCACTCGACCAGGTCCTGGCCGGTGATCATCTCGGTGACCGGATGCTCGACCTGGAGGCGGGTGTTCATCTCCATGAAGTAGAAGGCGCCGTCGGCATCGAGCAGAAACTCGACCGTCCCGGCGCCGACGTAGCCGATGGCCCGGGCCGCGGCCACCGCCGCCTCCCCCATCCGCTCGCGCAGCTCCGGGGTCATCCCCGGCGCCGGCGCCTCCTCCACCACCTTCTGGTGGCGGCGCTGGATGGAGCAGTCGCGCTCGAAGAGGTGCACGGCAGTTGCCGTGCGCCGTCGGCGAAGACCTGGATCTCGACGTGGCGCGGCCGGCGCAGGTAGCGTCTCCAGCAGCACCGGCTCGTCGCCGAAGGCGGTCGGTCGCCTCGCGCCAGGCCCCGGCGAGGGCGGCGGCGAAATCCTCCGCCCGCTCGCACCACCCGCATCCCCTTGCCGCCGCCGCCGGCGACTGGCCTTGATCAGCAGCGGATAGCCGATGGCGTCGGCCTGCTGCTGCAGACAGCGCCGCGGTCCTGGTCCTCGCCGTGATAGCCGGGGACCAGGGGCACGCCGGCCTCGGCCATGATCCGTCTTGGCGGCGCTCTTGCTCCCCATGGCGCGCGATCGCCGCCACCGGCGGGCCGACGAAGACGAGCCCGGCCGCGGCGCAGGCCGCGGCGAAGTCGGCGTTCTCGGCGAGAAAGCCGTAGCCGGGATGGACCGCCTGCGGCGCCGCTGCGCAGCGGCGACGGCGATGATGCAGCTCCGGCCGCAGGTAGCTCTCCGCGGCCGGGGCCGGGCCGATGCGGCAGGCCTCGTCGGCCAGGGCGACGTGGCGGGCGCCGGCGTCGGCGTCGGAGTAGACCGCCACGGTGCGGATGCCGAGGCGCCGGGCGGTGCGGATGATGCGGCAGGCGATCTCGCCGCGGTTGGCGATCAGCAATCTTGTCGAACATCGCGTCTATCCTTTCACCCAGTGGGTTGGCGTTTTTCCAGAAAGGCCGCGAGCCCCTCGCGCCCTTCGGCGGAGGCGCGGATGTCGGCGATGCGCTCGGCGGTGTCGGCGATCAGGTCGTCGTCCAGGGACCGGCGGGCCACCTCGGCCACCAGCTCCTTGACCGCGGCCATGGCCTGGGGGCCGTTCTGCAGCAGCAGCGCGGCTGAGCTCGCCGCCGCGCGCCGCCAGCTCTCCGGCGGCGACCACCTCGTGCACCAGCCCGAGCCGCAGCGCCTCGGCGGCGTCGAAGCGCTCGGCGGTGAGGAAGTAGCGCCGGGCCTGGCGCGGGCCCGATGGCGGCGATCACGTAGGGGGAGATCACCGCCGGAATCAGGCCGAGCTTCACCTCGGAGAGGCAGAAGCTGGCGCCTTCGGCGGCGATGGCGATGTCGCAGCAGGCGACCAGCCCGACGCCGCCGCCGAAGGCCGCCCCCTGCACCAGGGCGATGGTCGGCTTGGGCAGGCTGTCGAGGGTCCGCATCAGCTCGGCCAGGCTCATGGCGTCGGCGAGGTTCTCCTCGCCGGGAGTAGTCGGCCATGCGCCGCATCCAGTTGAGATCGGCCCCGGCGGAGAAGCTCTTGCCGCTGGCCGCCAGAAGGACCAGCGCCGCACCGCGGGTCGCGCCGCGAGGCGCCTGAGTTCGGCGGTCAGCGCGGCGATCAGCGCGTCGTCGAAGGCGTTGTGCAGTTCGGGGCGGTTGAGGGTCAGGGTGGCGCAGCCCGCAGTCGTCGATTTCTGTCAGCAGAGTGTCGTTTCATGGCATCACATCCTGAAAATGCCGAAGCCGGGTCGGCTGCGACGGCGCGTTAAGGGCCGCCGAGAGGCCCAGGCCGAGGACCATGCGGGTGTCGGCCGGGTCGATGATGCCGTCGTCCCAGAGCCGGGCGCTGGCGTAGTAGGGGTGCCCCTGGCTCTCGTACTGCTCGCGGATCGGCGCCTTGAAGGCCTCCTCCTCTTCCGCGCTCCAGCTCTCCCCCTTCGCTTCGAGGCCGTCGCGCTCGCACCTGGGCCAGGACGCTGGCGGCCTGCTCGCCGCCCATCACCGAGATGCGCGCGTTGGGCCACATCCAAGGAAGCGCGGGCTGTAGGCGCGGCCGCACATGCCGTAGTTGCCGGCGCCGAAGCTGCCGCCGATGATCACGGTGAGCTTCGGCACCCTGGCGCAGGCCACCGCCGTGACCATCTTGGCGCCGTCCTTGGCGATGCCGCCGGTCTCGTACTTGCTGCCGACCATGAAGCCGGTGATGTTCTGCAGGAAGACCAGCGGGATGCCGCGCTGGCTGCAGAGCTCGATGAAGTGGGCCCCCTTGAGCGCCGACTCGGAGAAGAGGATGCCGTTGTTGGCGACGATCCCGACCGGGTAGCCGAAGAGGTGGGCGAAGCCGCAGACCAGGGTTGTGCCGTAGAGCTGTTTGAACTCGTCGAACTCGCTGCCGTCGACGATGCGGGCGATCACCTCGCGCACGTCGAAGGGCTTGCGGGTGTCGGTGGGGATCATGCCGTAGAGCTCCGTCGGGATCGTAGCGGGGCTCGCTGGACTGCGCGCAGGGTCAGCTCGGGACGCTTGACGCGGTTCAGGTTCGCCGACCGCCGTTGCGGGCGATCCCCAGGGCGTGGGCGTCGTTCTGGGCGTAGTGGTCGGTGACCCCGGAGGTGCGGCAGTGGACGTCCGCGCCGCCGAGGTCCTCGGCGCTGACCACCTCGCCGGTGGCGGCCTTGACCAGCGGCGGGCCGCCGAGGAAGATCGTCCCCTGCTCCTTGACGATGATGCTCTCGTCGGCCATGGCCGGCACGTAGGCGCCGCCGGCGGTGCAGGAGCCCATGACCACGGCGATCTGCGGGATCCCCTTGGCCGACATGTTGGCCTGGTTGTAGAAGATGCGGCCGAAGTGGTCGCGGTCGGGAAAGACCTCGTCCTGCTTGGGGAGGAAGGCCCCGCCCGAGTCGACCAGGTAGACGCAGGGGAGATGGTTCTGCTCGGCGATCTCCTGGGCGCGCAGGTGCTTCTTGACGGTAAGGGGATAGTAGGTCCCCCCTTTGACCGTGGCGTCGTTGGCGACGATCAGGCACTCCCGGCCGCTCGACCCGGCCGATGCCGGTGATCAGCCCGGCGGCCGGCACCTCGTCGTCGTAGACCCGGCAGGCGGCGAACTGGGAGAGCTCGAGAAAGGGGGAGCCGACGTCGAGCAGCTGGCGGATCCGCTCCCGCGGCAGCAGCTTGCCGCGGGCCGTGTGTTTGGCCCGGGCCGCCTCCCCGCCGCCGAGGCTGATCGCGGCCACTTGCTCCCGCAGGTCGGTCACCAGCGCCTCCATGGCGGCGGCGTTGCGGGCGTAGTCTTGCGCATGGATGTCGAGAGAGCTGTTCAGTTTGGTCATCGCTGGGTTCCTCTTCCAGGTCAGGGGCCGGCGGTCCGGTTCAGGCGGCGCTCTCGTTGAAGAGCTCGCGGCCGATGAGCATGCGGCGGATCTCCGTGGTGCCGGCGCCGATCTCGTAGAGCTTGGCATCGCGCAAGAAACGGCCGGTCGGGTACTCGTTGGTGTAGCCGTTTCCGCCCAGGGTCTGGATCGCCTCCAGGGCCATCCAGGTCGCCTTCTCGGCGGCGTAGAGGATCGCCCCGGCGGCGTCCTTGCGGGTCGTCTCGCCGCGGTCGCAGGCCTTGGCCACCGAGTAGACATAGGACTTGGTGGCGTTCAGGGTGCTGTACATGTCGGCGAGCTTCCCCTGCATCAGCTGGAAAGTGCCGATCGGCTGGCCGAACTGCTTGCGCTCGTGGATGTAGGGGACGACCACGTCCATGCAGGCCTGCATGATCCCCAAAGGGCCGCCGGCGAGCACCGCCCGCTCGTAGTCGAGACCGCTCATCAGGACGTTGACCCCGCGCCCCTCCACGCCGAGGACGTTCTCGGCCGGGACCTCGCAGTTCTCGAAAACCAGCTCGCAGGTGTTGGAGCCGCGCATCCCCATCTTGTCGAGCTTCTGGGCGGTGGAGAACCCCTTGAACCCCTTCTCGATGATGAAGGCGGTGATCCCCTTGGGCCCGGCGTCGGGATCGGTCTTGGCGTAGACCACCAGCACGTCGGCGTCGGGGCCGTTGGTGATCCACATCTTGTTGCCGTTGAGGACGTAGCGCTCCCCCTGGCGGTCGGCGCGCAGCCGCATGCTCACCACGTCCGAACCGGCGCCCGGCTCGCTCATCGCCAGGGCGCCGACGTGCTCGCCGCTGATCAGCTTCGGCAGGTACTTGCGTTTCTGGGTCTCGCTGCCATTGCGGTGGATCTGGTTGACGCAGAGGTTGGAGTGTGCGCCGTAGGAGAGGGCGACCGCCGCCGAGGCGCGGCTCAACTCCTCCATGACGACGACATGCTCGAGGTAGCCCATCCCGGCGCCGCCGTACTCCTCGGGGATGGTGACGCCGAGCAGGCCGAGGTCGCCCATCTTGCGCCACATGTCGGCAGGGAACTCGTTGTCCCGGTCGATGTCGGCGGCGCGGGGCGCGAGCTCCTTGGCGGCAAAGCCGGCGACGGTCTCGCGCAGCAGGTCGGCGGTGTCGCCGAGGTGGAAATTGAGGGTCGGATAGCTGGCCATGGTCTGCAACTCCTTTCCGGTGAGTGGTTGACCGGATAGATTGCAGCCGATATGCCAAACGTTGTTTTGCAAAAATCTATTGGCGTGAGTTTTCCGTAAACCACTGTCTTTGTTTGATTTTATTATACGCCTTTGGGCGATAACGGGCGTTGTGTGCGGCGCAGCGATAGGGCGTTTCTGTTTCCGATATGAAACAGCATTATGCATTCGTGTGAGTGGAGCAGGGGAGATCGGGCGCTTGCCGCTCCTTTATACGAACGAAGAAATTATTCGGGTGGAGACAGGGGGGTAGGGGGGGCCGGTGGGATCGGCGGGGGAATGAAGCTGTTTCAGGGGATAAAAACGTCTCCCGACAGCAAGGACAGGCAAATCTCAATTCCCCTGCCCAAACAGAAAACCCCGCCGGTTGCGCCTGGCGGGGTTTGGACGTTCTAAAATCGGGATTGCCGGGCGCCCCTCGAATGGCCAAGGAGATCTGCCAGACCGAGGGGATTCCCTCTATATGGTGTCGTAATCGTCCGACTCCACCATGGCGCCGGTGGAATCGAGGAATGTCCCCTTCTGCGAATCCTTGACGATCTCCACCTTGTTGTGGGACACCGAACAGACCGTGCCGCAGACCGAACATTCGTATTGCTCTTCATGGAACTGGAAGGCGTCGAAGTCGGTCTCGTAACTGACCATGCATTGACAGGTGGGACAGACGAAATCCGTACAGACCCGCTGCCGCTTCTTTACCCGCCCCTTGATGATCTTCCGTACCTTGCCGGAAAAGGTCCAGATCCCCCCGCAGTCCCCGCATTCGCGCGCATCCTGGGCGAACCCTTCCGCATGCAGGTCAATCTCGACATGGTTTCTGCTCTGACACAATGGGCATTTCATAGGCCTTTGACCTCCTATTCCTTCATAAACCGTTATACCCAAAGTCTAGCCAAGGATGACGAAATCTCAATTTGGCGAAAGCGTCACTTTATGCCTTTCGATGTCTGGTGAACCCCCGGTAGTAAATTGTTGGAGGTCCAATGGAGGACGCACATCAAGCTATATGATTCCAGAAACAATTTTATGATTTTATGGGCGTTACGGTTTGTTCCCTCCCCAGCCGTCCCTTTTGAGCGGTTCACAGACGGGAGGCTTTCACTTACTCCCGGAACTGTCAAACTTCTGAGGTCCTCCGGCTAAGCCTGGGGATTTCCTGGTGTATTAATTGCCAGCGGCCCCATCCCGGTCCCGTTCCATCTTCAGCATGCGGCGATAGGCCAGCCAGACGACGATGAGATAGACGAGGACAAAGGGTGTACCGCGCAAAATGAAGATCACCCAGTAGCGGAGTTCCATCCCAAAGCCGACCAGGCTGGCGAGCACCAGCGGGACCAGCGATACCAGCGGCACGGCAGCCAAGTCGCGCCAGCGACCGCGGAACAGCCACAGGGTATAGACCTGCAGCAACACGTACAGGGGGATGGACACAAAGTCGAGGCCGAAGAGGAGGGCATCGAGGGCCCTCCTGCGCTGTTCGAAGGGATCGACGATATTGCTCCGCTGCCGGTCCTCGTACCGTTCCAGACGACTGACCCAGCCAGCCTTGGGCCGCTCTCCGGTGACGGCCGCCGCATTCTTCCACAAAAAATTGAAAGGCTTGGAGATTTCGCCTATCTTCTGGCGCTTGGCATTGAGAATTTCAACCCGCAGTTCATCGATGCTGGTTGGTGAGGAAAATCCGATCCAGCCCAGCGCCGCGTGTTCGCCTGCGCTCTGCAATTGGGGGTGGCCGCTGTAAAAATCGGCCTCCAGCTTTTCACCGTGCAGGTAGGCTGAATACTGGAACACCAGCGGGATGTCGCTGCGATAATCGACCTTCAGAAACAGTTGCTGCTCGACGGCCAGGGTACCACCGTCCCCGGGATCGGTTTCGGCCAGTTGTACATGCAGGTCGAAATCTGCCCGCACCGGGGTGGCGCCGAGCAAAAGCAAGGCCATCAACACAAGCAGCAATCGATGCACTTGACAGCCAGGTTTCATCGGGAACTTTCTCACAACACCGGGCAGGAGCCGAAAAGGCAGGAAGCGATTGATCGTCAATATCCGCCCCCGGTCATCGAGCGCAACAATCAGGCGGAGAAGGCAATTTTTAATACAAAGTCTATCGCCCAGGATTCCCGCGTCAATTTCTCTCCGGGAAACAAACAAATCCGGTAGTGTAGAGAGCAGGTTTCACCCTGCCCGCCCTCATCAAGCCGGGCATGGAAGGGCTATGGGGGCAGACCTTGAAATATTGAAGATTGATCGCTATAAGTTCAATTCTTCAAGACCCCATTCTGTTAACGGACTACAAATCTGCAACCTGTAGACACGACCCTTGTTCTCACGCAGAACTTAGTTACTGGCGCTCTCCATCTTCCATCTTGACCAATCGCCCATCCTTAAAAGTCAAAATCTTCAAAAAGGTTCCCGGGCCAAAGCTGTAAGTCCACTGCTCCACCTTGGACTCCCTCAGCACCGGTTCCTGACCGTCGGTTCTTGTAGTCTCGGTACCCACGATATTTCTAGAAAGGGGTTCGCCGAATTTTTGCAAGATGTCGTATTCACTATCGCCAAGAGTAAGTGCAGACTGCTGCCTGCTGGGCGGTGATTCCCGGACCCGATCCCCCTCTTCGATCTTTACCAGCACACCGGCCTTGAACGTAAGGATCTCCAGCAAGCTATCCCGCCCGAGGCTATAGCTCCATTGCTCCACCGGAATTTTCTGGATGGCCAACCCGTTTGGCCCCGACGACCTGCTGGATTCGGTGGCAACCAGATTGGTCCAGAGGGGCGCGCCGCATTTGGCCCGCACTTCCGCCTGCCTGTCGCCGATGGAAACCAGCTTCTCGCCCAGCCATGGCGAAAATCCAGATACGTCGAAGACGCCCCATGTGAGAAGCACTACAGCAAAAACCACGGCACTGGATTTCAAGATTGTCTCCTTCTCTGGATGAAATGACGCGACAAGTGGGGACGCCCATAAAATTATAAGATTCCGGGAACAATTTTATGATTTTATGGGCGTCCCCACTATTCCCCCCGCCAGCATCAAATCATCCCCAATTTGTCCAATGTCCAGGTTTGGTCCCTCTTGGCCTCTGTTGAGTTCAATTCCTCAAATTAAATGTTCTTATTTCGGCCGAACATCTTCTTTTGCCTTCAGCAGACTTCCCAGAAGCTCATGAAATGGAGAGGCATGGCATGAGTCACTCTCATTGTATATCCGCAAAGGATTAAGGGACATATTCTCTGTTGCTACACCAAGTAAGTCTCTAAGCATTTCCTGGTTAACCTCGGCTGCTTCCTTTTTATAACCCTCAAAAGCTAAAGCGCTGGCATATTTAAAGCTGTAGTCTTCCCTAATTCTACTTGTGAAGCCATACTGTTTTGCAGACATCCAGCCTAGCCATATAAGGGGAGCTATTAAACTAATTTCAATTAGAATATCAGTAGTGCTTGGTATGCTACCACCTTGGAATTTGGGCAAAATATAATTAATTCCGGTAAAAAACAAACCACCCATTGCTGATATAAATACGATTGCCCAAAATACCATTGGAGTTTTTAGTTCATCTTTTCTTTCTTTAAATGATGCAGCCATTCCATATTTACTCGCCATGGTAAGAGTTTGGGCAATGGATTTTTGTTGTAAAATATTTTTTTCCTCCACTTCTGTCATCCTCGACAAAACATCATTAGTTTGCTTTACATGATCATTACTCTCTGTGAGGATTTTTGCAGCTTTTTTTTCAAGTCCGACAAGCTTTGTTGCAGAAGCAAGGATGGTATTTTTCTGTAATTTTGTCTCTGTTTCATATTTTGTTATTACTTCTGCTTTTGCAGTTGCGTTTGAAACCATGTCAATAATCTTAGTTTGATTCGCTTTCATGTCTGAAATTAATTCTTCTATTTCACTTGAAAAGTTTTCGCCACTTTTTCTAAGTTCTTCAATAGTTTCTAAATTTAACAAAATAGAATCAATATCTGGCTTAATACCTTTATATTCATCGCCAAGGTTTCTAAATTCCAAAATTAAATTTTCAATTTCTGACTCTGTTCTAATTGAATCAGAGCAATGAATAGTGTACGCTAATGAAATTTGATCATGGATTTCAGTTAAACAATTTAGGAATTCATCAAATTTTTCTCCTTCTTTTTTTGTTCCAAGAATCCCATCAAGATATTCTTTGCAAAATGAAAAATCTGATTCAAGCTTTCTCTTAAGTGTTACAAGCTGAAAACCACCCCTTAAACCTTCAATTCTACCCGTAAGACCATAGCTTCTTTCAATTAACTCAATAAGTGATTGCTTATCAACCCCCTGATATCCAAACAGATCTGGTCCATCTTGCATCTTTTCTTCAATTTTTGTCTTGATCCTCGTTAATTTTGTTCTAATTTGATTCATAGCCCCTCCAAGGGAATTCGGTCCTGAATGAGGGTCGACACAAAGGCTCGGTCACCCCCGCAATTTGTTTTTTCTCAATTTTGCTCAGAAATATTTTCAGTTGAACAGTTTATTTGATTTGCATTTATTTCAAATACTTATTGATCCAGACGACAGGTGGGGACGCCCATAAAATTATAAGATTCCGGGAACAATTTTATGATTTTATGGGTGTCCCCACTATTCCCCCCTATTATGCTTTAGCCAACCCAGGTCACAAAATTAGTGAAACCATCGTCAGCAACCCAATCGTACACATTGTAGAATTGTGCGAGGTTGTAACCGTTACCCCGATATTTCAGCGCGACCTCTACCCGGTATGATGCCGAACCGTCAATCTTGTCAAATTCCACCCACTTGCCATTAACTTTCTCCCACAGCGTGGCAGTCCGCCCAGAGTCGGAATAGGAGACGCCGACATACTCAAGCGGGTTTGGGCCATTTATTTTGGTCTGCTGGTTTTTGCATTTAATTGAGTTTATATGGACACCAAAGATGTGATTGCCTCTTTTAAAGCTCTTTAGAAGCTCGTAGCGAACCCACGGACGTTGGTGCGTTTGCGTGCCAATCAGCACACACGTATTTGAAGTTTGCTGTAAGCCTGCATTTATTAAGCGCTTCAGGGCAATGTCACCCTGCTTTTGGGCTGCCTCCCAAATAGAGGCATCGTAATAACCACAAATCTGCCGGTCAGGCTTTGTTAGCCAGTGGTTTCGAACCACATTTCCACGAAAATCTGCAACATCCTTGTAGTGAAAGCTGAAAAATACTCTTTTGGCCATACTGCCCTCCATTTCTGAATTTGACGCTTAACGGTAAGCTCAGCACCGCGGCATGTTTTTAAGTGTTTTCAGCAAGTTGGCCTGGCCCGCCCCCTTTTGTGCCGCAGAACTACATGGAAAAAGACGTCGTCGAGTTAGGTTTTGGCAGCGGCGTTCCGCTCAGCGCGCACCAAGAGCGCAGAGACAGCCGCAATTACTTGCTCAACTGTCGAACAGTGATCCCCCAAGATTGTTAGCTCGGCCGCGCACTCCAACCCCGGCAAGAATTCCTGAGGGCTGGCCATCGCTCGCAACCAAACATCGTGCGCAACGTGCCCGCTCATTCCTATTGGAATGATAGGCTTTCCTAGACCCAGAGCGATAAGTACTTCCTCCTCCACACCGTTCGAATGGATCGGTGCGCCTTCCGCGTCGGCCTTGTTGCCCGCGAGGACAACCACTGCGCCGACGCGTGAAATCATGTCCTCGCGATGTCGTCGAAAGGCTGCGGCTCTTTGAGCTAGTGGTGCGTTCCCTGGAAACGGACGGATCAACACGCGGTCAGCAGGCAATGCCGTCTGGTTCTCATAGGCCGCATGAAACGCACCCAGGATGGTTTGCTCAGCGATTCCAATGCCAAAGCCCGAGACCAGGTTTAGGCCGCGCTGAATGATGGCTTTGCCGAGCGCTCTGCTCAATTCGTTGAGTCCCTCCCAGCCGAGGGGGGTGGGGTCATAGGCCGCACCCGCCACAAATACGCCCCGGCGCATGACGTACGCCTCAAGCGCCCGAAGCACGGGGGGGATGTCGGCGTACTCATCGACCCACACGGTCTGAATCCCGTATCGCCTTAGATCCTCACTTTGAAGGCCGGCCTTACGACGGTCATAGTCCAATTCGTCCTGTGACTTGGTGCCGTCAGCGCTCAACACTGGGGGGCGCCGCGTGATCCAGTAGTGATCCCTGCGGTTCTGCCCTAATTGCTCGCGCACCTTCGACAAGATCCGTTCCACATTGGGGTCAGAGAAACTGAATCCAACGAACAGCAAGGTCTTCTCGATGAAGTCGCCCTTCAAACTGTCGGTAAACAGGCGGCGCCCCACGTCATAGACCTCGTAATCCTGCTTTGTTAGGACAGCTTCGTGAGGCTGAGTCACGCACCCGTGCATCTTGTAAATGGTGACGTCCCGTCCCTTGCGCGCCTGCGCCAAGTTTTCAATCGACAGTTTGATCTCAACTCGGCGACCGGCTGCTTCATAGGCCTTCTCAAGCAGTTGGTCGTAATTGGTCGTCCAGACAGTGTCGATGGGGAGCCTGGCAAGGATCTCGTGAATCTGGGTCAGTTGTGTATCACGAGTGAATGCGTCGATGAGCTGCTGGTTGACCTCTCCCCGACCCGCTCGGCCGTTAACATGATACTGGGCCAGGGCAAGGAGGTCGTGTTCCTTCCCGATGTCGAGATCCAACTCCTCGGCAGCTTCAGCAAGCAGCCCCTTCCAGTCCACGAAGCCGGCACTTCGGGAAGCGCCGGCGCCAATGAATAGTGCCGCTTCTTGATTGAGCACCTTGTCGCCAAAGCTGCGGATAAAGCGACGCTGCTCCCTGTTTGGCGCCCACTCTCCCATTCGGGCGCTCAATTTTTGCTCCGGATATCGATGGCCGTCTCGATCCAATTTTCAATGTTGTCTTTGATATGGTTGTAGACAGAGTTGCTGTCAGTACCAGGAGGGTCGTACACCTTGACCACGCTGGACAACTTTGTGCCGTTTTTGAACTTGACATGATCAAAGGGATTGCCGCCCTTGACGCTGGTTTCGCCGTCGCTGCTCTTAAGTTTGTGGATGTGGACTCCGAGAACGCCCTTCGTGTCATTCCATGCCTTGACGATCTCGTGGGTGATCCACTTGCGACCGGCCGTGCCGGAACCAATTAGAACAACCACGCAGCTGCGTCCCTGCATTTGATCAGCGATCCACTTCTCAATAGCCTTGTCACCGCCCTTCGTGACGGTCTCCCAGTCGTTGTCCGCGGCAGGTTTGTTGCCCTCGATGGCGCCAATGTTGCGCACTTGGGATACGCGCCAATTGTCCGGCTGGTAATGGAAACTGTAGAAAACACGACGTGCCATTTCTTCTCCCCTTTCTTGGAGATTGGCGGCCACACTGCGTGACCGCTTCATCTATGCTCATACTAACTAGCCCTGTGTCTGCCCTAACTATCTGATCATATGACTTACAGGGCAATTCCAGGGACATCTCACTTAATTAGGAAGCCCCCCTCAAGCCAAAAAAAAAGCCGCAACTTCACACATCGGTGAAGGTTGCGGCTTTATTCCTGGCGGGTGCGGCATGATCTCCCCCCTCGAGATACCATTGGCGACCCCTGCTTATACCATTTAAGCCCCCCTTTATCAGCCTCCCTCTGCCACCAACTCCCCCACTCTGTTCAAACCCCGAACCGCGCCGCCAACTCCTTCGACTCCCCCCGCCGCTTGCGCCGCACCTCCGCCCGGGCCGGGGCGCCCTCGTGGAGGAAGCGCTCAAGCTCGGTCTCGGGGATGACGGCGGGGACGGGTTGCGGATTCCCCTCCGGGTCGACGGCGACGAAGGTGAGAAAGGCGGTAGTGCAGACGTTGCGCTCGCCGGAGAGCAGGTCCTCGGCGACAACCTTGACGAAGACCTCGATGGAGGTCTTGTGGGTCCAGGTGACGAAGGCCTCGAGGCAGACCGACTCGCCGTTGCGCACCGGGTGGAGGAAGTCGACCGAATCGGTGGAGGCGGTGACCACCGGCCTGCGGGCATGGCGGGTGGCGCTGAGGCCGGCGAGGTCGTCGATGTAGGCCATCACCTTGCCGCCGAACATGGTGCCGTGGTGGTTGGTGTCGGGCGGCAGGACGATGGCGGCCTTGATGGCGCGCGACTCGCGAACGTATTTGGCGTTCATGGCCGCCTCAGACCGCCGCCCGCTGGAGGGCCTCGTCCACCAGCAGTTCGGCTTCCGTCGCCGCCAGCACCTCTTCGACGCTCACCCCCGGCGCCGTCTCCCGCAGGCGCAGCCCCTCGGGGGTGACATCCAGCACCGCCAGGTCGGTGATGATGCGGTGAACCACCCCCTGGCCGGTCAGCGGCAGGCTGCAGCGCTTCAGCACCTTCGACGCCCCCTGTTTGTTGCAGTGTTCCATGATGACCACCACTTTTTTGGCGCCGTGCACCAGGTCCATGGCCCCGCCCATCCCCTTGACCATCTTGCCGGGAATCATCCAGTTGGCCAAGTCCCCCGCCTGCGAGACCTCCATCGCCCCGAGGATGGCGAGGTCGATGTGACCGCCGCGGATCATGGCGAAGGACTCGGCGCTGCTGAAGTAGGCGGCGCCGGGGACCGCGGTGACCGTCTCCTTGCCGGCGTTGATCAGGTCGGGGTCAACCTGGTGCGGGGTGGGATAGGGGCCGATGCCGAGCAGGCCGTTCTCCGACTGGAGAAAGACCCGCTTGTCGCCGATGTGGTTGGCGACCAGGGTCGGGATGCCGATCCCAAGGTTGACATAGAAGCCGTCTTCGATCTCCTGCGCTGCTCGCGCGGCGAGCTCTTCTCTGCTGCGTGCCATCAATGCCTCCTTTGCTCATGTCCACCCTGAATCTCCGGATGGATACCGGGCAGTTTCCGTTTGGGGGCCCCTTTAGGCCGCTTTCACGGTGACCCGCTCGATGCGCTTTTCATAGGCGGTCCCGTGGCAGATCCGCTGCACGTAGATGCCCGGGGTGTGGACCTGGTCGGCGTCGAGTTCGCCGATCTCCACCAGCTGCTCCACCTCGGCGATGGTGACCCGGCCGGCGGCGGCCGCCATCGGGTTGAAGTTGCGGGCGGTCTTGTTGTAGACGAGGTTGCCGGCGCGGTCCCCGCGCCAGGCCTTGACCAGGGCGAAGTCGGCGGTCAGCGCCGTCTCCAGCAGGTAGGGCTTGCCGGCAAAGAGGCGCACCTCCTTCCCCGCGGCGACGGGTGTCCCCACCCCGGCCGGGGTGTAGAAGGCGGGGATGCCGGCGCCGCCGGCCCGCAGCCGCTCCGCCAGGGTCCCCTGGGGGACAAGCTCCACCTCCAGCTCGCCGGAGAGGAACTGCCGCTCGAACTCCTTGTTCTCCCCGACGTAGGAGGAGACCATCTTGCGGATCTGGAGGTTTTTCAGCAGGATGCCGAGACCGAAGTCGTCGACCCCGCAGTTGTTGGAGATGATCGTCAGGTCCCTCACCCCCTTGGCGCGCAGCCCGGCAATCAGCTTCTCCGGGATGCCGACCAGCCCGAAGCCCCCGACCAGGATCGTGGCGCCGTCGCCGATCCCCTCCAGGGCCTCCTCCACCGAATGCTTGACTTTCATGCGTGCCTCCTTGCGCGAATTAAGCCTCCCGGGTGTGGTGACGCCGGGGGGCTGCCGGGAGAAAGAGCAAGTTGGATGCCGAACCGGGGGAAACCAATCGATAAGGAATAAAACCTTGTGATTCCGATGATCTGAAGCCGACCCAACGACTTTCGGCGGCTTTCCCCCTGCTCTACGTTTGGAGAATGCAACCGGCCCCCGGCAGCGGCGCAGCGAGCTCGATCCGCCCGGCGCGCCACCTTGAGGGCGCCGTCACGGCGGTAGACAGATTCTGCGCCGGGAAACAGCGCCCCGGATACCATCGGCCGCCTACGAAATCGAGTACTTGTGCAGCTTCTTGTAGATGCCGGGGCGGGAGATGCCGAGCCGGCTGGCGGCTTCGTTGCGGTTGCCGCCGGAGCGCTCGATGGCTTCTTCGATCAGGTACTTCTCCACCGTCTCGAGGATCGCGGCGAGGGGGAGGGGGCTGCCGCCCCCCTCCAGGCCGGCGGCGGCGAGGAGGTCGAGAGGCCGGGTCGGGATGCGGGCCACGGCCTGCAGCAGGTAGTCGGGGAGGTCGCTGCGCCGGATCTGCTCCCCCTGTACCACGTTGAAGGCGCTTTCGATGACGTTGCGCAGCTCGCGGATGTTGCCGGGGAAGCTGTAGCGCTTGACCACTTCCCAGGCCTCGGGGGTCAGCCCGCGGATGGCGAGACCGAACTCGACGTTGAAGGTGTCGATGAAGTGTTCGACGATGCCGAAAATATCCTCCACCCGCTGGCGCAGCGGGGGGACGACCACCGAGACGATATTCAGCCGGTAGTAGAGGTCGTGCCGGAATGTCCCCTGCTCGACGCGTTTTTCCATGTTGACGTTGGTGGCGGCGACGAGGCGCACATCGAACTTGCGCGTCGCCCCGCTCCCCAGGGGGGTCACCTCCCGCTCCTGCAGCACCCGCAGCAGCTTGGCCTGCATGGTGACCGACATGTCGCTGATCTCGTCGAGGAACAGGGTGCCGCCGTGGGCCAGCTCGAACTTGCCGACCTGGCCCCCCTTGCGGGCCCCGGTGAAGGCGCCGTCGGCATAGCCGAAGAGTTCGGATTCCAGCAGGTGCTCGGGGATGGCGGCACAGTTGACCTTGATGAAGGGGCCGTAGCGGCGCGGGCTGGCGGCGTGCAGAGAGTGGGCGAGGAGTTCCTTGCCGGTGCCGCTCTCGCCGATGAGCAGGACGCTGGAGCCGCGCTTGGCCACCCGCAGCAGGGTCGCCTTGAGTTCGCGCATCGCCTTGCTGTTGCCGACGATGCTGTTGATGTCGTAGTGGAAATCGCAGTGCTTGGAAACCGCCGGGGGGATTTTGGCCTCCTGCCCCATCAGGGTGGTAAGCTGGTTGGCGAGCAGGGTCACCTCGCGCACGTCGCGGAAGAGGATGCGCCCCAGCGCCCCGACGACCTCCCCGTTGCGGGACAGGGGATAGCGGCAGGCGACCACCTCGCGGCCGTTGATCTGGTGCGGCCAGCCGATCTCCGCCCGGCCGGTCTCCATCACCACCGGCAGCCGCGAGGTCTTGGAATTGGTGTAGGCCTTGAGGATGTGCTTGCCGATCATGTCCTGGGCGCGGGCGCCGAGGGCGTCGGCGAAGTGCTGGTTGACCAGGGTGATGATCCCGGCGCGATTGATGACGATCAGGCCGTCCTGGATGATGTCGATGAGGGGGCCGAGGGACTGGGCGAGATTGGCCGAGCCCTGTGGCTCCCCCTCGCGGCCCTCGTCGGCGGCGACGGAGAGGAAGCCGCCCAGGGCCCGGCCGTCCTCCATGATCGGTACGTAGCTGCAGCGAAAAGGGCGTTCGGCGACGGTGATCGGCTCGGCCCGGAAACAGAAGCCGGCCACCACGTGGGAGGTGAAGGGGGCGAGGTTGCAGAGGTCGCCGAGGCGCCGGCCGAGGATCGCCTCGGGGTCCCAGCCGAACAGCTCCCGGCAGGTGGGATTGGAGGAGACGACCCGCAGATCCCGGTCGAGAAAGGCGACCCAGCACTCCTTCCCGGCTTCGCAGAGAACGGGAGCGAATTTGGTGCGTGCGACGATATCGGCAAGCTTCACGGCGGTCTCCGCTGCGGTGCAAAGGGTTGCCCGCGCGCCGGTGGGGCGCGCGGGGCGGATCTCAGGAGCCGGTCAGGGTAAATTCCCAGGCGCACCAGAACTCTTCCGGGTGGGCCTCCGGCGGGCAGGCGAGGCAGCGCGTCTCCAGGCGCGGATCGACGGTGCGGGCGAACTCGCTGTACTCGACGATTCCCACGCTCTTGCAGGGGAAGTCGGGGAGCCCCTTGCGTTTTCGCGCCGACTGCACCCGGCAGTCGACCATGCGGAAGACCGCCCGGGTGTCGGTCACCTCGATCGCCTCCTGCAGGTTGAGGCGGGCGTAGAGGCGGTGCTTGAGGCATTCGAGCAGGGCCGGGATGCCGCCTCCCGGTTCGAGGCCGAGGCGGGCCATGATCCGCTGTGCCTCGATGACGGTGAAGCGGCGCCAGGCCTCGCGGTCGGCATCGATGGCCGCCTCCATGCCGTGCGCTCTTTTCCACCGCCTGGAACCAGAGGCCGTCGTGGGCCAGCCAGTTCTTGGCGTCGTCGACGATGATGTCGATCAGCTCCTCCCGGGAGAGGTCGTGGAGGAGGCGGATTCCCGCGTCGAGGGGAGTGTTGGGTTCCAGGGGCAGGGGTTGGGACATCGTCTTCTCCTTGGATAAAAGGGGGGGAGGGCGCCGCGCCCGTTGGCGGGCACCGCGGCTCCCCCCGCGCCGTCAGCCGCGAACCGGAAGTCCGTCGCCTGCGGCAAGTCCGGTGGTCATGCCTTGACCTTGGGGATGAAGATCTGCTCGGGATCGAGGACCTCGTGGATCAGGTGCAGCTCTTCGTAGGTCGGCGGCGGCGTCTCGCCGGCCACCCGGGAGACGTCGAGGTCGAACTGGCACTCGCCGCGGATCTGCTCCACCGTCGTGCCGGGATGGCAGGTGTCGAGGTAGATGCGCCCGCTCTCGGCGTCGAAGCGGAAGACGCCGAGGGTGCTGATGACCGCCGTCGGCCCGCCGCGGTAGGCGGCGCCGTAGAGCTCGCGGCGGTGGACCCAGTCCCCTTCCGGCCACTTCTTCACCCGCCAGCCGGGGGAGGTGATGTAGCTGACCTTCTCGGTGAAGCGGCGCTTCTCGTGGACCATGATGAAGACGGTGCGGCTGGCGAAGGAGTTGATGTCGGGGTTGCCGCCGCTGCCGGTGAGGCGCAGCTCTGGATTCAGGTAGTCGCCGATGACGGTGGTATTGACGTTGCCGTACTGATCGACCTCGGCGCCGCCTAAAAAGCCGAGATCGACGTAGCCGCGCTGGGCGATGGCGAAGGCGTCGTAGAGTCCCGAGGACTTGGAGGCCCCCATCTCGCAGCGGGCGTCACCGACGGAGGTCGGCAGCTGCGGCGGCCGGCCGTCGAGGGTGCCGGCCTCGAAGATCAGCTTGAGGTTCGGGGCGTGGGTCTTTTGGGCCAGCATGATGGCGACCATCGGCAGGCCGGTGCCGGCGAAGACCACCTCGTTGTCCATCACCTCGCGGGCGGCGGCGCAGCACAGGAGGTCGGCCAGGTTGTATTCTCCCGCTTGGGCGTACTGTTTCGTCGTCATGTCACTGCCCCCTTTTGACGCTGGTGCTGTAGTTGAGCGCGGTGTTGGCCTTGAGCCGCAGGGTGCGGGGCCAGCCGAGCTTCTCCAGGTAGGAGAGGTGGTCGAGGCCGTAGACCCACTCCTCGGCCCAGGCGTCGAACCCCTCCTGGGTGCGGGTCTTCTGGTAGAAGTCGCGCAGGAAATCGCCGTCGACGTCGTAGCGGCCGAACATCCCGGTGGGGTGGGCGTTCCAGGGGCACTCGACGATGTAGTCGACCTCGAAGGAGGGGATGGTGTTGGCGTCGCTGTTGCGCCGCAGGTAGTCCTCGGGGACGATCTCTTCGGCGATGGCGATGGTGACCTTGGCGGCCCGGGCCACCTCCGGGTCGGTGTAGTACTGGCCGCTGACCCGCACCGTCCCCCCCTCGCCGACCTGCTGCACGCTCAGGACCGCGACGTCGATCTTCGGCGCCGGGACCAGCACCTGCTGGCCGCCGCCGTAGAAGGGGTCGTCGAGGAACTGGTACTTGCTGCGGGCGATGTGCGGCCGGCTGCCGTCGCGCAGCCCGGCGCGGCCGAGCATATCGTACTCGGGGTTGTGGAGGTCGGTCCCCAGGGACGACTGGCTGACGGCGAAGGGCATGCCGGCGGCGGCCGCCGCCATGCGGAAGGTCATCTCCGCGTGGCTGTAGTCCTCGACCAGGAGCTCCTGCTTGCCGACCCGCCGCGAGAGGTTGGCGCCGTACTTGCCGTAGAGCTCGTGGCCGACCCAGCACGACTCCCAGATGGCGACGCAGCCGGCGCCGACCAGGAACTCGGTCTGCGGCCCGCCGTTGACCTCGATGAGATGCAGGTCGCGGGCCTGGCGGCGGATCAGTTCGTAGACCAGGGCCATGGGGCGGCGCCAGATGGTGAAGCCGGAGAAGGTCAGGGTGCTGCCGTCGGTGACCAGGGCGGCGGCTTCCGCCAGGGAAATACGCTTGTTCTTCTGCATGGCTCTCTCCTTTTTCAGGCGCGGGCGACCGCGCTGCCGATGACCAGACGCTGCACTTCGCTCGTCCCCTCGTAGATCTCGGTGATCTTGGCGTCGCGCATCATCCGCTCCACCGGGAATTCGCGGGTGTAGCCGTAGCCGCCGAAGATCTGCACCGCCTTGGTGGTGACCGCCATCGCCGTCTCCGAGGCGAGCAGCTTGGCCATCGCCGACTCCTTGGAGAAGGAGAGGCCGGCGCTCGCCTTGTAGGCCGCCTGGTAGACCAGCAGCCGCGCCGCCTCGATCTGCGTCGCCATGTCGGCGAGCATGAACTGCACCCCCTGGAAACCGGCGATCGGCTGGTCGAACTGCTTGCGCTCGCGGGCATAGGCGACGGCGGCGTCGAAGGCGCCCTGGGCGATGCCGAGGGCCTGGGAGGCGATGCCGATGCGGCCGCCGTCGAGGGTCTTCATGGCGACCTTGAATCCGTTCCCTTCCTCGCCGAGGAGGTTCGCCAGGGGAATGCGGCAGTTCGTCGAAGACCAGCTCCATGGTCGGCGAGGCGCGAATCCCCATCTTCTTTTCCTTCTTGCCGAAGGAGAAGCCGGGGGTGCCCTTCTCGACGATGAAGGCGCTGATGCCGTGGTGCTTCTCGGCGTTCTTGTCGGTGCGGGCGAAGACGACGTAGATCTCCGCCTCGCCGCCGTTGGTGATGAAGATCTTGCTGCCGTTGAGCACCCAACTGTCGCCGTCGCGGGTCGCCGTGGTGCGGGTGCCGCCGGCGTCGGAGCCGGCCGAGGGCTCGGTGAGGCCGAAGGCGCCGAGCTTGCTCCCCTCGGCCAGCGGCACCAGAAACTGCTGTTTCTGCGCCTCGCTGCCGAACATGTAGATCGGGTTGGCGCCGAGGGAGAGGTGCGCCGAGAGGGTCACCCCGGTGGCGGCGCAGACCCGGGAGAGCTCCTCGACGACGATGGCGTAGCTGAGGTAGTCGGCGCCGGCGCCGCCGTACTGTTCGGGAAAGACCACCCCGGCCAGCCCCAGTTCGGCCACCCGGTCGAACATCAGGGCGCGGTCGAAGCGCTCCTGCTCGTCCCGCTCCTTCGTTCCCGGCGCCAGCTCGGTTTCGGCGAAACTGCGCACCATTTCGCGCATCATCTTGTGCTCGTCGCTCAGTTCGAAAATCATCGGGATCTCCTTTAGCGTTGCGGTTAGGGATAAAATTCTTTTCGCCACGGAGACGCAGAGGCACAGAGAAATGCAAACGATAGAGCTTTCTGGTTTCCGACCAGAACCGGGGATTTGCTGTAAAGCGTTTCCTCTGTGTCTCGGTGTCTCTGTGGCGAGGTCTGCCGTGGCTACAGATTTTTCAGGATCTCCCGCGAGACGATCAGCCGCTGGATTTCGCTGGTCCCCTCGTAGATGGTGGTGACGCGGGCGTCGCGGGCGTAGCGCTCGACGGGGTAGTCGCGGGTATAGCCGTAACCGCCGAGCATCTGCACCGCCTCGTAGCAGGCGCGGTTGGCGCTCTCGGTGGCGAACAGCTTGGCCATGGAGGCCTCCTTGGCGAAGGTTTTCCCCTGCTCCTTTTTGCAGGCGGCCTGCATCAGGAGCAGCCGCGCCGCCTCCAGCTCGGTGTAGGCGTCGGCGATTTTCCACTGGATCGCCTGGAAGTCGGCGAGCTTCTGGCCGAACTGGCTCCGCTCCCGGGCGTAGCGGGTCGCGCAGTCCATCGCCGCCAGGCCGACCCCGAGCCCCAACGAGCCGATGCCGATGCGGCCGCCGGCGAGCTCGCCGACGGCGATGCGGAAGCCGTCGTTGAGCTTGCCCATCAGGGCCGTTGCAGGAATGCGGCAGTCGTCGAAGAGCACCTCGTTGGTCGCCGAGGCGTGCTGCCCCATCTTCTCCTCCGCCTTGCCGACCACCAGGCCGGGGGTCCCGGCCTCGACCAGGAAGCAGCTGATCCCCTTCCCCTTCGGCGCGGTCTTGTCGGTCACCGCCCAGACGACGAAGACCCCGGCGTAGGGAGCGCTGGTGATGAAGATCTTGGCGCCGTTCAGGACCCAGTCGTCGCCGTCGCGCACCGCCGTCGTTGTCATCCCGGCCGGGTCGGAACCGGCCCCGGGCTCGGTGAGGGCGAAGGCGCCGGCGCGGTATTCGCCCGAGCAGATGCGCGGGATGTAGGCCTGCTTCTGCGCTTCGCTGCCGATGGCCTGGATCACCTCGCAGACCATGTTGTTGACCGAGACGGTCACCGCCGTCGCCGCGCAGGCGCGGGCGATCTCGGTCATGGCGACGCTGAAGGCGACCACGCCGGCCTCGGCGCCGCCGTACTCCTCGCGCACGTTGAGCCCCATGAAGCCGAGCTCGGCGAGCTTCTGCAGATTGGCGTAGAAGGGTTCGCGGTCGCCGCCGCGGTCGAGGTCTGCGGCGATGGGCGCCAGTTCGGCGGCGGCGAAGTCCCGCGCGGTCTGCTGGATGAGTTTCTGTTCTTCAGTCAGTTCGAGATGCATCGGTTCCTCCCTCAGCAGTTTTGGAAACGGGCTGGCCGCTTCTCGAGAAACGCCCCCATCCCCTCTTTCTGGTCGGCGGTGGCAAAACAGAGGGCGAACTGGTCGGCCTCGTAGCGGCAGGCCTTGTCGATCTCCATCTCCAGGCCGTTGTCGATCGCGTCCTTGCACAGGGCGATGGCGAGCGCCCCCTTGGCCGCGATCTTGCCCGCCAGCTCCCGGGCCGCCGCCGCCAGCTCCGCCCGCGGCACAACCCGGTTGGCCAGCCCGAGGCGGCAGGCCTCGACCGGCATCGATCATGTCGCCGGTGAAGAGCAGCTCCTTGGCGCGCCCCTTGCCGATCAGGCGCGGCAGGCGCTGGGTGCCGGCGAAGCCGGGGATGACGCCGAGGTTGACCTCGGGCTGGCCGAAGCGGGCGTGGTCCGCCGCCAGGCGGATGTCGCAGGCCAGAGCCAGTTCGCAGCCGCCGCCGAGGGCGAAGCCGTTCACCGCGGCGATGACCGGCTTGGAGAGCTGCTCGATGCGGTTCATCGTCTGCTGGCCGAGGAGGGCGAAGCGGCGGGCGGCGAGGGCATCCAGCGCCTGCATGGCGGCGATGTCGGCGCCGGCGACGAAGGCCTTCTCCCCGGCGCCGGTGAGGATCACCACCTTGACCTCCGGGTCGATCTCCAACCCCTCGAAGCAGCACAGGAGCTCCTTCAGGGTCGCTTCGTTGAGGGCGTTGAGGGCCTGGGGGCGATTGATGGTGACGGTGGCGATGTTTTCGTGTATTTCGAGAAGCAGGTTGTTGAATTCCATTACGATGGGCTCCTGTTGGCTTTTCATGCTTTTGACCTTCCCCCTTTTCGACTTGCCGGAGCGCAGTGGACGTTTCGGGAAAACGACCGGCAAATGTCTGAGCGCAGCGAGTTTTTGCCGGTCCCCGAAACGTCTGCGGAGCGCAGGGAACCCGCGTAGCGGGCAAGTCGATCGGGGGCCCTTTCTTTGCCTACTTTCTTTGGGCAAGCAAAGAAAGTAGGGCGTCGGCAGGGGGCGCAACCCCTGGGTTCTGAGCCGAGTTAAGCGTACTCGTAGAACCCCTTGCCGCTCTTCTTGCCGAGCCAGCCGGCCTTGACCATCTTGCGCAGCAGCGGGCAGGGGCGGTACTTGCTGTCGGCGAAGCCTTCGTAGAGGACCTCCATGATCGCCAGGCAGGTGTCGAGGCCGATGAAGTCGGCCAGGGTCAGGGGGCCCATGGGATGGTTCATCCCCAGCTTCATGACGCTGTCGACCGCCGCGGGGGTCGGCGACCCCCTCGTGGACGCAGAAGATCGCCTCGTTGATCATCGGCATCAGCACCCGGTTGGAGATGAAGCCGGGGGCGTCGTTGACCTCGACCGGGGTCTTGCCCATGGCCCGGGCCAGGGCCTCGACGCTGGCGAAGGTGGCGTCGCTGGTGGCGATGCCGCGGATCACTTCGACCAGGGGCATCACCGGCACCGGGTTCATGAAGTGCATGCCGATCACCCGTTCGGGGCGGCCGGTGATGGCGCCAATCTCGGTGATGGGCAGGGAGGAGGTGTTGCTGGCCAGAATCACCCCGGGGCGCGCCGCCTTATCCAGAGCGCTGGAAGATCTGCGTCTTGATCGCCATGTTCTCGCTCGCCGCCTCGACGACGAAATCGGCCCCGGCCGCGTCCTCCAGGGCGGTGGAGGGGATGATGCGGGCGAGGATCGCTGCCTTCTCGTCGGCGCTGAGTTTCCCCTTGTCGACGTTGCGCTCGAGGATCTTGCCGATGGCGGCGAGCCCCTTCTCGATGAACTCGTCCTTGATGTCGTTGAGGATGACCTGCATTCCCGCCTGGGCGGCCACCTGGGCGATGCCGCCCCCCATCTGCCCGGCGCCGACGACCATGATCGTGTTGATTGCCATGTCTATTTTCCTCCTCGTGTAAAAATCGGTTTTGACTCGGGCGATGCCGTCCGGCCGCTCGGATCGGACCCATATGTCCGATCGGACTCATCCGACGGATCGGACGCGGCCGTTTCAGACGCGCCGCTAGACCCGCTCGAAGATCGCCGCCACCGCCTCGCCGCCGCCGATGCAGAGGGTGGCCAGGCCGTAGCGCTCGCCCCGGCGCTGCATTTCGTGCACCAGGGTCGCGGCCAGGCGGCCGCCGCTGGCGCCGACGGGGTGGCCGATGGCGCAGGCGCCGCCGTTGACGTTGACCCGCGCCGGGTCGAGGCCGAGCTCCTGGATGGCGATCATGGTCACCGCGGCGAAGGCCTCGTTGATCTCGAACAGGCCGATGTCGGCAGGTTCGAGGCCGGCTTTGGCGCAGGCCCGCTCGATGGCGCCGACGGGGGCGTCGGGGAAGTGGTCGGGATGGAGGCTGTTGGTGGCATAGGCGACCAGCCGCGCCTGGGGCTTGAGCCCGTGGCGCTGGACCGCCTGTTCGCCGGCGAGCAGGACGAAGGCGGCGCCGTCGTTGATGGTCGAGGCGTTGCCGGCGGTGATCGTGCCCTCCTTGCCGAAGGCGGGGCGCAGGCTCGAGAGCTTGGCGAAATCGACCCGGAACGGCTCCTCGTCCAGGGCGACGGTCACCTCCCCCTTGCGCGAGGGTTTCACCACGGCGACGATCTCCGCCTGGAAGCGCCCCTCCTGCACTGCCCGCTGGGCCCGCTTGTACGATTCCAGGGCAAAGGTGTCCTGCGCTTCCCGGGTGAGATTGTGGGCGGCGACCCGCGCCTCGGCGATCTCGCCCATGTGGCGGCCGCTGTAGGGATCGGTCAGGGCGTCGTGGACCATCAGGTCGACGGCCTGCCCGTTCCCCATGCGCAGCCCGAAGCGCGCCGCCGGAAGGCAGTAGGGGGCGAGGGACATGTTCTCCATACCGCCGGCGACGACGACCTCGGACTCACCGAGGCGGATGGCGTCGGCGCCGAGCATGATCGCCTTGAGCCCGCTGCCGCAGACCTTGTTGATGGTCAGGGCCGGGATGCTGTCGGGCAGGCCGGCAAAGCGCAGCGCCTGGCGGGCCGGCGCCTGGCCGGCGCCGCCGGCGAGGACCTGGCCGGCGATGACCTGGTCGACCTGATCGGCCGCTATCCCGCTCTGATCCAACAGTGCAGTGATGACGGTCGCGGCCAGCTGCGGCGCCGGCACGTCGGCGAGGACTCCGCCGAAGCTGCCGAAGGGGGTGCGCAGTGCTGCGATGACGTAGACGTTTTCCATTTTTTCTCCTTCTCGATTGATGGGCATCTTGGGAATTCTCAAGGTCTTCTCTCACCCGTTCGCTGCGCTCCCTTGAGCACACGGAGACCACAGAGAATTCCACGGCTTTTGGTTTTCTCCGTGTCCTCTGTGCGCTCAAGCGACTGCAAGGAGCGGGTGAGGGACGCTTTGCCTTTACCCCTGCAGCGCCGCGGTCAACGCCGGCGCCAACTGCAGCACGTCGGCGACCACCAGCACATCGGCCACCTCGCCGATCGGGGCGTCCTTGTCCTTGTTGATCGCCACCACGAAGCCCGACTTCTTCATCCCCGCCAGATGCTGGATCGCTCCGGAGATGCCGCAGGCGACGTAGAGCTTGGGCGCGACGGTCTGCCCGGTGGTTCCCACCTGGCGGCTGTGGTCGACCCAGCCGGCGTCGACCACCGGCCGGCTGGCGCCCAGCTCGCCGCCGAAGGCCCGGGCCAGCCCGGCGATGACGTCCACGTTCTCCGGCTTGCCGACGCCGCGCCCGGCGCTGACGATGACCTCGGCCCGGGTGAGATCGACCTCCCCCTTTTCGGCCGCCTCGTAGCCCGGCGAATTCGACGTCGCCGGCGGCGGACCCGGCAATCCTCTCCACCTCCGGGGTGCCGGCCGGTTCACCGGTCAGGCCGAAGGCCCCGGCCTGCAGGGTGACCACGGTCGTGCGCTTTGGGGCCTGATTCGGCGGCGCAGCTTGGCGTTGCAGGCCGGCACCACGAAGGCGCCCTCCTGCACGTCGACCACCTCGGAGACCTGCGCCGCCTTCAGGGCCAGGGCCAGCCGCGGTGCCAGGTCCCAGCCGTAGGAGGAGTGGCAGAAGACGATCAGGTCGGGCTTTTCCTGCGCGATCACCTCCAGCAGCAGCGCCTTGTGCACCGCCGGGTTGTATTCGCCGCAGGCGGCGGCATCGGCCAGGTAGAGGCGTGCCGTCGAAGCGGGGCAGGTCGCCTTCGCTGCCGACCAGCGAACATCACCGCCTCGGCGCCGAGCTGCTGGGCGAAGGCGAGGGTTTCATAGGTGCCGGCCTCGAGCAGACTGGCCTTGCCGATATTCTCCAACGAGTCAGTGCTTTCATCGCTTATCTCCTATTTGAAGACCGTGGTCTTCTCCTTGAGGATGCCGAGCAACTGGTCGGCTAGCACACCGACCTCCCCTTCGAGCACCAGTCCGCCCCCCTTCTTCTCGCGGGAAGGCCACGTTCGGGTCTCGGCGAGGGGCTCGACCTGGAGCAGGTCGGCGACGGGGAGGCTGGTCAGCTCCTTCTTCTTGGCCTTCATGATGTTGGGCAGCGTCGGGTAGCGCGGGGTGTTGAGCCCGAGCTGGCAGGTGAAGAGGGCCGGCAGCGTCGACCTTGACCACCGCCTTCAGCCCCCCTTCGAGCTCCCGCCGGACGGTGACGGCGCCGTCCTGGTGGGCGAAGTCGACGATGGTGGTGACCGCCGGGATGCCGAGCAGCTCGGCCAGAAGCACCCCGACCTGGGCGCTGCCGCGGTCCTGCGACTGCATCCCGGTCAGGATCAGGTCGAAGCCCTGCTGCCGGGCGTACTCGGCGAGGATCGAGGCGATCTCGAAGGGGTCCTTGCTCGCAGCTCTGCGTCGTCGTAGATGTGCACCCCCTTGTCGCAGCCCATGGCCAGGGCCTTCTTCATCGCCTCCTTGACCCGCTCGGGGCCGATGGAGACCACGGTGAGCTCCGGAGCGCCGCCCAGCTGTTCCTTGAGCTGCACCGCCTGCTCGACGGCATACTCGTCGTACTCGTTCATCCGCCAGGCGAGGTCGGTGGTGGCGTACCAGGTGCCGGAGGGATCGATCTTGAACCGCGATTCCATGTCGGGAACCTGCTTGATACAGACGAGAATCTTCATGGCTTTTTCTCCTTGGTGTTCATCGGACCGATCGGTCTGATCCGTCACGACCTGTTCAAATGCTTAAAGTCGCTCCGCCAGCACCTCGGCGATGTCCCTCGGCACCAGGGTCCCTTCGAAACCGGCCCCCTTGATGCCGTCCTCGAACATGGTCAGGCAGAAAGGACAGTTGGACAGAAGCAGCGGCGCGGCGGTCGCCGCGGCCTGGCGCACCCGTTCCTCGGCGATGCGCGTGCCCAGCTTCTCCTCGGCGAGGATGCGGCCGCCGCCGGCGCCGCAGCAGAAGCTCTGCGCCCGGCGTTTCTCCATCTCCGTCAGCTCGCCGCCGGCCGCCCGGATCAGGGTGCGCGGCGCCTGATAAAGGCCATTGTAGCGCCCCAGGTAGCAGCTGTCGTGGTAGGTGCAGGCGAAGCTCTCCCCCTGGGCCAGCGGCAGCCGACCTTCGGCGAGGAGGCGTTCGAGAAAGACGCTGTAGTGCTCGACCTCGGCGACAAAGCCGAGATCGCGATAGTCCTTGCTCAGGGTGTTGAAGCAGTGCGGACAGGTGGTGACGACCTGCTTCACCCCGTAGCCCTTCATCTGCTCGATGTTCTCTGCTGGCCAGGCTCTGGTAGAGGTACTCGTTGCCGAGCTTGCGCAGCGGCTCGCCGCAGCACTTCTCCTCTTTGCCGAGGATGCCGACCTTGAGCCCGGCGGCCTGACAGAGCTGGACGAAGCTTGTCGCGACCTTGATGTTGCGCTTGTCGAAAGAGGCGTAGCAGCCGACGAAATAGAGGACGTCGACTTCGGGGTCCTCGGCCAGGGTCTTCACCCCCAGCTCCTGCGCCCAGTCGCCGCGGGCCGAGAAGGCCATCCCCAGCGGATTGCCGTTGACCTCGGCGTTCTCGGCGGCGGTCATCACCTCTTCGCCGGGGAACTCCCCCTCCATCAGCACCAGGTTGCGGCGCATCTCGACGATCTTGGGGACGTGCTCGATGGCCGCCGGGCAGATCTCCTGGCAGGCGCGGCAGGTGGTGCAGCTCCACAGAGCGTCCTTGCCGCAGGCCTCGATGAGATTCGCCTCGGGGGTGTCGAAGGCGATCTCCTGCAACTGGTTGACGACTTTCATCGGCGAGAGGGGCTTGTCGGTGGCGTGGGCGGGGCAGCGGTCCTGGCAGCGCTTGCAGCGGGTGCAGGCGTCGCTGTCGAAGAGATCCTTCCAGGTCAGGTCGGTGATCCTGGCGGCGCCGAAGCTCTCCACCGACTCGTCCTCGAGATCGAGGGTGACCAGCGCGCCGGTGGGCCGGCGGTCGGCGAAGAGGTAGTTGGCGCTGGTGGTCAGGAGGTGGCGCAGCTTGGTGTAGGGGATCAGGGCAATGAAGCTAAGGGCGAGCAGCAGGTGCAACCACCACAGCCCCGCGTGCAGGGTGCGCAGCCCCTGCGGGCCGAGGCCGGCGAGGGCCTTGGCGAAAAGCAGGCCCACCGGCGACCAGGCCGCCAGACCGGTGCCGAGCTCGGTCGCCGCCATGCGCGCCCCCTCGATGATGAAGCCGGTGATCAGGATGGCGAAGAGCAGCACCAGGCTGAGGGCGTCGTCGCGCCTGGTCTCCAGCCCCGCCGGGCGCACCAGGTAGCGACGCACGGCCAGACCGGCCAGCATCAGGATGGCCAGCGCCCCGGCGACATCGAGAACCAGGGAGAAGAGGAGGTAGAAGTCGCCGCGCAGGAACGTGATGCCGAACAGGGGGTCGGCGAAGTCGGCCTGCACCACAATCAGGCAGGTGCCGATAAAGAGCAGGAAGAATCCCCAGAAGAAGAGGCCGTGGGCGGTGCCGGCGCCGGGCACGCGCAGCACCCGGGCCTGGGAGAAGAGCTGGCGCAGCGCCGTGGCCGCCCGGGCGGGGAGCGCGTCGGTGCGGTTCAGTGTCCGCCCCTGGCGATAGACCTTGAGGCGCTGCCCGATCCCCCGGGCCAGCAGCGCCAGCGCCGCGAGGGTCAGCAGGTACATGGGGATCAGGGTGCCCGCCCCATGGCCGACGTTCCAGTAGATTTCGCGTGTGTAGACCATGACGACTCCCGTTGGCGTTTGCCGCCGCCCATGGCACGCGGCAAGCGTGCAGCGACAGCTGGCGCTTCCTTAGAGCAAGGCCGATGCCAAACATTGTTTGTAAAAAAATAATATGGTTTTCTATTTAATAAAACAGATCGTTAGGCTGCTTGGTGGCGGAAATGTGGCGGGAAATCGAATGGATGTGGCAAGGAACCAGTGTTAACCAAAGTTGACATCTGCGCAAGGAGCCGCCGGGGAAGCCTTTCCCTGGGGGAGAGGGAATGGGATGGATGTCGAAATATTTAAAACAATGTTACGTTCGTATACATGTCTACGGTTGTTTACAGCTTCGAGGCGGGTGGGCGGCGCAGCCGGGGCCGGAACCAAAAGCCGGCCCGGGGGCCGGCGGTGTGGTTCGGAAAGAGGAGGAAAACTCAGATCATGCCGTATTTCTGCAGTTTCTTGTAGAAGCCGGGACGGGAGATGCCGAGCAGGCCGGCGGCCTGCAGCTTGTTCCCCTGGGACTGTTGCAACGCCTGTTCGAGCAGCTCCCGCTCCACCCCCTCCATGATCGCCTGCAACGGCCGGCGGCCGACCTCGGCGAGGAAGGCCGCGCCGCCGCGGGGACTGTCGGCTGGTGCCGGAGCCGGCGCGAGCTGGCGGATGTGGGCGGGGAGGTTCTCCTTCCGCAGCAGCGGCCCGGTGACGACGTTGAAGGCGCTTTCGATGATGTTGCGCAGTTCGCGGATGTTGCCGGGATAGCCGTAGGCCTTGATCGCCTCCCAGGCCTCGGGTTCGAGCCCCTCCACCTCCAGGCCGAATTCGGCGTTGAAGTTGTCGATGAAGTGGTTGACGATGAAATAGATGTCCTCGGTCCGCTCGCGCAGCGGGGGGATGGCCAGGGCCATGACATTGAGCCGGTAGTAGAGGTCCTCGCGGAACTTGCCGTCCCGGACCTGCTCCTCGAGCTTGACGTTGGTGGCGGCGACGATGCGCACGTCGACGCGCTTGGCGTGGTTGCTCCCCAGGGGGGTCAGCTCCTTCTCCTGCAGGATGCGCAGCAGCTTGGCCTGCATCGGCAGCGACATGTCGCTGATTTCGTCGAGGAAGATGGTGCCGTTGTGGGCCAGCTCGAACTTGCCGACCTGCCCCCCCTCTTGGCGCCGGTGAAGGCGCCGTCGGCGTAGCCGAAAAGTTCCGACTCCAGCAGATGCTCGGGGATGGCGGCGCAGTTCATCTTGATGAAGGGGCCGTTGCGTCGCCGGCTTGCCGCATGGATGGCGTGGGCGAAGAGTTCCTTGCCGGTGCCGCTTTCGCCGATCAGCAGGACGTTGGAGCTCCGCTCCGCCACTCGCAGCAGGGTCTCCTTGAGGGTCCGCATCACCTTGCTGTGGCCGACGATGCTGTTGATGTCGTAGCGGAAATCGCCGACCTTGGCGATCTGCGGGGACGCCGTCGGCGGCGCCGGCTGGCCCGTCGACTGGCTGGCGAGGCGGACCACCTCTTTGGCGTCCTGGATCAGCACCTTGCCCAGGGCGCCGATCGGCTGGCCGTCGCGGATCAGGGGGTAGCGGCAGACCACCACCTCCCGCCCGTTAAGCAGGTGCGGCCAGCCGACTTCGGCCTTGCCGGTCTGCATGACGATGGGAAGCCGCGACAGCTTGGAGTTGGGATAGGCCTTGAGAATGTGCTTGCCGAGCATGTCCTGGGCGCGAATCCCGAGCAGATCGACGAAGGCCTGGTTGACGAGAACGACGTAGCCCTCCTCATCGACGATGATGGTCCCTTCGTAGGCCAGATCCATGATCGGACCGAGGGTGCGCACGATGTCCTGCAACTCGATGTAGGAGAGGTCGTCGCTGGCCCGCACCTCCCGGTCCACCGCCAGCACCCCGCCGACCAGCGTGCCCCCTGCCACCCGCGGCACGTAGTGGCAGATCAGCTTGCCGCTCTGGATCGAGATCGGTTGCGAACGGAAGCAGAACCCCTTGGCCATCAGCCCATTGAGATGCCCCAGCTTGACGACGTCGTCGAGCCGTTTCCCTCGCAGCGTCGCCCCTTCCAGGCCGAGGATGGTTTGGCAGACGTCGTTGCAGGCCACCACCCGCTGCTCCCGGTCGAGGTCGACGATCCACCAGTCGCGGTTGGCGAAAAGGGTTTCGAGGTCGAATTCGGTCCGGCTGACCAGCTGTGCGAAATCCATGCTCTGCTTCTCCCTGCGGAAACTATCGTGGCCGGGGTTGTATGTCCGGCGCCGGGGTGTCGCCGCTGGGGACCCCCTTCTTGTCTCGGAGAAATCCCCGGTTTGCGACCTGTCCGTCCCCTCAACTGTTAACAGAGGTAGACACGCTAAATCAAGTAAAACATTTTTCGTTCTCCGCCAGGGGCGTTAAGATCCAATTATATTTCGTTATTGCAGCTGCTTACGGCTGAAGGCCAGGGGCGGGGCAGGAGTGGTATGCCGGTGGCTGGAACGTCGTTATGTCGTTTCGACAACTGGTCTGCCCGCGCGATGGAACACAATGCGCCTCATCCATGCAGGCTGGCGGTTGCATCGCCGAAAATGGTAGGCCGGCATAAGCGCAGCGTTAGCGGCAGGACGTTGCGGCGGCCGGAAAATCCAAGCGGACGAAAGGTACGGGGGCAGGGCCGTTTGGCCCTGCCCCCGTGGGTTACTGGCGGGAGTAGATGGGAATCGAACCCACCGCGGACGGGATACGCCCGCCACCGGTTTTGAAGACCGGGCGCGTCACCAGACTACGAGCTACTCCCGTGGAGCAGAAGATTTCCAAACCGCCTTCGAACTTCCGGGAGGTTAGCACTGTTCAGGGGGGAATTCAATGATCCGGAGCCCTTGCCGGCAGGAAAGGCGGCCGGGACTACGACGGGGCGGGGGGCGGTGGCTCACCATCCTCACCCAGGGTAAAGAAGAAGGTGGCCCCTGCTCCGACTGCGCCTTCGGCCCAGATCCGGCCGCCGTGACGATGGATGATGCGCTCGACGGTGGCGAGGCCGATGCCGATGCCGTCGAATTCGTCGGCCTCGTGGAGACGTTGAAAGGGGAGGAAGATCTTTTCGGCGCGGGCCATGTCGAAGCCGGCGCCGTTGTCGCGGACAAAGCAGATCCGCTCCCCGGCCTCCTCCTGAATGCCGAACTCGATCAGGCCGGAATCGGCCCTGGCGCTGTATTTCCAGGCGTTGCCGAAAAGGTTGGCAAGCGCCACCTGCAGCATTCCGCGGTCGCCGTCGGCCATCACCCCCGGTGCGATGCGGAATGCACACCGGCGCCCCGGCTCGCGCTGGCGCAGTTCGGAGGCCAGGGTCTCCGCCAGGGCGGAAAGGTTCACGGGTTCCCGGTGAAGTTCCTCTCTGGTGACCTGGGAGAGCGCGAGAAGGGCTTGGATGAGCTGTTCCATCTCCTCGGTGGAGTCGGCGATGCGCTGCAGCGAGGCGCGGAGTTCGGCCTGTTCCACGGGCTCGTCCTCGGCGAGCTGGATCTGGCAGAGGGCGCTGATCCGCGCCAGCGGCGTGCGCAGGTCGTGGGAGACCGAATAGCTGAAGGATTGCAGCTCGCGGTTGGCGGATTCGAGCTGCCGGGTCCGTTCGACCACCCGCTGTTCCAGGTCGGCGTTGAGACGCTCGACGTCGGCCCGGCTGGCGCGCAGCCGGTCGACCATGGCGTCGAACTGGGCGGCGAGGCTGCCGAACTCGTCGCGGGAGCGAAGGTCGATGTGGTAGTCCAGGTTTCCCGCGCCGATGACCGCGATGCCGGTGCGCAGTCTCTGCAGGGAACGAAGAATCTCGCGGATCAGCTGCACCGCCCCGGCAACCAGCAGCAGGGAGAGGAGGACGACCACGATCACCCCCTGGCGGCTGGCGACCGTGGCCAGCCGCAGAATTTCCTGGCCGCCGTCGTCGAGGGCCGTGGTCAGCTTCGGCATCAGGCCGCCGTCAAGAAGCGGGTCGAGATCCTCCACCACCAGCTTGAGAGCGTTGCCGGACTGGCCGCTGCGCTTGAGGTGGATGGCCGTGTCCGCCAGCGCCAGGACCTGGCCGTAGCTGCGTTCGAGGTTGACGACTTCACCGAGCAGACGGGTGCGATTGGCCGGGTCGAAGGCGGCCTTGCGGTTGGCGGACCGCGCGCAGGCCTCGATGGCGAGTTTGGTCTCCTTGCCGTAGTCGGTGAAGATCAGGAGATCGGGATCGGCGTCGAACAGCAGGAAATCGAGCAGCGACTTGAGTTGTTTGTTGACGCCGGCACTGACGCGGTTGACGGCCAGGAGGTAATCGATGGAGGCCTGGGTGCCGCGAAGCCGGTGCAGGACGTCGGCGGGCAGCCAGGGGATCAGTCCGGCGCTTATGAGCAGATCATGGTAGGCGTACTGAACCTCGTTAATGCCGTCTTCCAGGGCTTGGTCGATGCCGGTGAGGACTGAGCCTTCGATGAGCCGGTCGGAGCGGTCGGCGAAGATCTGCAGGGCTTCTTTGCGCCGCCCCGCATCGACCAGGTCGAAGAGGGACAGGCTCAGTTTCTCCCAGGCGTCGTAGCTGGTGCGAATCGCCTGCGCCTGCGCGATATCCTGCTCTTCCCCCACGACGCCGAGCGCCAGCTGCTGCTGCGCCGAACGCTGCCACAGCTCCAGGGCCTCGCGGGTCAGGCGGCCGAAGTGGAGGAACTCGGCGCGGTCCGCGGCGGCCCCGGCAACCAGGTAGTCGGTCGCTTCCTTCATCTGGCGGGTGATACTGATGCGGGTGTCGGCGACGCCGCGCAGATAGCCGATGGCCGGCACGAAGTCGCCGACCTGGTGGCGAATCCGCCAGGACGCCCAGAGCAGATAGCCGGCCAGCAGCCCGAGAATGACGCTCATCAGCAGGACCAGGCCGATCAGTTTTCCCTTGATGCTCATGCGGCGATGCCAACCGGGAGCGGGGTGATGCCGAACACCTGGCAGGAGGACGGGGGAATCGAGAGGTTAGCCCACCTTAACCTATCCGGGGGAATGGGTCAATGGCGATGCTGGCACGATGTCAGGCCCGAAGCGGAACCGGCGGTGCTAACGGCGACCCAGCAGGCGCAGCAGGCCGTCGAGGGCGGTGTAGGGATGGGGGGGGCAGCCGGGGATGTAGAGATCGACCGGCAGCAGATCGCCGAGGCCGTCGTTGACTTCCGCGAGGCCGCGGAACGGTCCGCCGCCGATGGCGCAGGCCCCGGAGGCGATGACCAGCTTCGGCTCGGGGACCGCGGCGTAGGTGTCGAGCAGGGCGCTCTGCATGTTCGCGGTGACCGGCCCGGTGACCAGCAGGCCGTCGGCGTGGCGGGGCGAGGCGACGAACTGGATGCCGAAGCGGCCGAGGTCGAAGACCAGGGTGCCGAGGACGTTGAGGTCGGCCTCGCAGGCGTTGCAGCCACCGGCCGAGACCTGGCGCAGCTTGAGGGAGCGGCCGAAGAGCTTCAGCATCCGCTCCTGCAGCTTATCGGCCGAGCCGGTACTCCCGGTCGCCGACCAGCAGGTCGTCGCGGGCGCGGGCCGCCAGCCGGTAGTCGCTGGAGAAGCGCAGCGCCCCCTGGGCGGCCGCCGGGCAGTCGGCGCAGAAGAGGCAGCGGCCGAGGTCGAGCTGCAGTTGGTCGCCGCTGCCGCTCAGCGCGGCGAAGGGGCAGCTGGCGACGGCGGCGTCGCGCTGCGCGGCGGAGAGCTGCGGCGGTGAGCTGCGGCAGGCCGCGGAAGCGTTCGGGGAGTTTCGGCTCCTCCTTGGGGAACTTGCCGGTGCGGTGTCCCTGGCGCAGGCGTTCACGGATGATGGTCAGCATGCTTTTTTCTCCCAAGATGGTGAACTGTTCCCACGGCCGATCAAAAGGCCCCGGATGCAAGGCGCCCGCAGCCCCAAGGAGTGAGGCGTAGCGGTAGCTACGTCGCAGCGACGCGGGCCAGGGGAACGCAGCAGGCGGGGTCTTTTCATCGGCCGTTCACAGGTCGAAGCCGCAGTAGGACAGGTTGAAACTCTTGTTGCACAGCGGAAAGTCGGAGATCTGCTGGCCGCGCAGCGCCAGCGCCAGCCCGCTCCAGTTGTGGAAGGAGGGGTCGACGATCTTGTAGCGGACGATCCGTCCGGCGGCATCGGTGAGCGCCGCGTGCACCACTTCGCCGCGCCACCCCTCGCAGAGGGAGACCGCCAGGGAGTTGGCGGCGAGGGGGCCGAGCGGCACCTGGAGCGGGCCGTCGGGGAGGCGTTTCAGGCACTGGCGCACCAGCGCCAGGGAGGCATAGATCTCGCGCCGCCGCACGTTGCCGCGGGCGAAGACGTCGCCGTCGGTCTCGATCACCGGGTTGTCGAGGCCAACCTCGCCGCCCCTGAAAGGGTGGTGCAGGCGGGCATCGCGGATCAGGCCGCAGGCCTTGGCGGCGACCCCGACCAGCCCCAGGGCCTCGGCATCGTCGGCGCTGACCGTCCCGGTCCCTTCGAAGCGGGCGAGGACCGAGGGGGTGTCGAAACAGAGGTCGACGGCGCCCCGGGTCTCGGCTTCGAGGATCTCCAGGCGCTCGCAGAATGTCGGGCGCAGAGCTCCGCATCGAGATCGAAGCCAGCACCCCGCCGGGCCGCACCAGGCCGCGGCCGAAGCGGCTGCCGCAGAGCTCGGCGGTCAGGTTCAGGAAGTCGCCGCGCAGCCGGCCGCAGAAGGCGGCGGTGGGCAGAAAGCCGACGTCGCCGGCCAGCGCGCCGATATCGCCGACATGGTTGGCGAGCCGCTCCAGTTCCAGGGCGACGGCGCGCAGCGCCCGGGCGCGCGGCGGCGCCTCGATCCCGGCGAGGCTCTCCAGCAGCTGGCAGTAGGCGGTGGCGTGGCCGATGGTGGTGTCGCCGGCCGCGGTCTCCAGCTGGTAGATGCTGGCCGGATGGGGGCCGCCGCGCAGCGCCTGCTCGATGCCGCGGTGCTGGTAGCCGAGGGAGATCTCCAGGTGCAGGACCTCCTCGCCGTGGCACTGGAAGCGGAAATGCCCCGGCTCGATCACCCCGGCATGGACCGGGCCGACCGCCACCTCGTGGACCTCCTCTCCCTCGACCCGGTAGAAGTCCATGTCGCCGGGGACCGGGTGCTGGTCCGGCGGTCGCGGCCCCAGATATCGGCGGCGTCGATCCAGGGGCGGTGGAAGCGCACCGGCTTGAGCCAGGGATGCCCTTCCGGGCGCACGCCGTACTGCTCGGCGAGTTCCCGCTCGAAGAGGTGGAGCTGCGGGCAGCGCGGGGTGAGCGAGGGGAAGCTGCCGGCGACGCGGGTGCGCAGCAGGGCCAGGTCCCCCTGCCAGTCGTGGGCGAGGATGGCGTAGAGCTCCAGGCCTTCCGCCACCGGCTGGCCGAAATAGCCGGCGACGCGGCCGTCGGCGGCGACCGCGGCGAGGACGGCGGCGGCGAAGTCGTCGTAAGTCGAGGAGCGGCAGCTCGGCCAGCGGGACGTGCAGGCCGTGGCGGAAGCGGTAGAGACGGGAAGCGCTCATGGCTGCACCTCCAGCAGGGCGGCGGCGTCGTGCAGGGCCGTCTGCAGCGGGCGGGCAGATAGACGCCCAGCAGCAGGACCAGCAGCAGGAAGACCAGCGGCGAGGCGACCAGCAGGGCGCTGTCATGGAAGCTGGTGTCGAGCTGGACCGGTTCGCCCTGGGTGGCGGTCAGCACCGTCGCCCCCATGCCGATGAAGACCATCGCCAGCAGCAGCAGCATGACCAGGCCGATCGCACAGCTGGCCGTTGCCGAAGATGCCGCGCAGGATGGTGAACTCGCTCATGAAGGGACCGAAGGGGGGCGAGCCGGTGATGGCCAGGAAGCCGGCCAGGAAGAGCTGCCGGAGACCGGCAGGGCGGCCAGCGCGCCGTGGACCTCGGAGAGGCGTCTTGCTGCCGTAGGCGCGCTGGATGTTGCCGGCGGAGAGGAACAGCGCAGCCCTTGGTCAGGGCGTTGTTGACCAGATGGAGCATGGCGCCGAAGGTCGCCAGGCCGCCGATGCCGACGCCGATGGCCAGGATCCCCATGTGCTCGACCGAGGAATAGGCGAGCAGCCGCTTGATGTCGGGCTGGCGGACCATGAAGACGGCGGCCACCAGCAGCGAAAGCAGCCCCATGCCGAGCAGCGCCTGGCGGGCCATAGCGCCGTCGCCGGCGGCGTTCATCAGTTGCAAGCCGCGCAGGATGGCCAGGAAGGCGACGCTGGTCAGGCCGCCGGCGAGCAGCGCGCCGACCATCCCCGGCGCTTCGCCGTAGGCGTCGGGCTTCCAGGTGTGCAGCGGCGCCAGGCCCATCTTGGTGCCGAAGCCGACCAGCAGAAAGACGAAGCCGGCATGCAGCCAGGGCGGCGAAAGGGTGGCGGCGCCGGCGAGCAGGTCGTCGAACTGCAGGCTGACCGGGATGCCGCCGCCGAGCAGGGCGGCGTAGGCGAGGAAGAGGATGCCGAGCATCGCCAGGGCGATGCCGACCGAGCAGAGCAGCAGGTACTTCCAGGTCGCCTCGATGGAGAGGCGGTTGCGGTTGAAGTAGATCAGCGGGGCGCTGGCGAGGGTGGTCGCCTCCACCGCCACCCACAAGCAGGCCGAGGTGGCGGGCGGCGACCGCCAGGGTCATCGCCGCCAGAAAGACCAGCAGGCAGGGGACGATGATCCGGTTGCCGCGGTCGCGGCGCAGGTCGAGATAGCCGACGGCGTAGAGGGCGCAGCCGAAGAAGAGCAGGCTGGTCACCAGCAGCACCAGCCGCGAGAGGGCGATCGAGGCCGAGCCAGGGGCCGAGGTGGGCCGGGGCGGTGTGCACGCACCAGCAGGCGAGCGCCAGGTGCAGCCCGCCGCCGGCCGGCAGCAGCCAGGAGCGGCTGCGGTAGCCAGGGCAGGACAGCGCCAGGGCGGCCAGCGCCAGCGGCAGGAGGATCAGCGCGGTACAGCATGGGATCATTCCTTCAGCGCCGTCAGGCGCTCGGTGTTGAGGGAGGAGAATTCCCGGCTGATCTGGTTGAGACGATCCCCATGACGAAGATGCCGACCAGCAGGTCGAGCAGCACCCCGGCCTCGACCATCAGCGGCAGCGCCGCCGACAGCAGCACGCCGAAGATGAAGATGCCGTTCTCCAGGATCAGGTAGCCGAGGACCTGGGTGATCGCCTTGCGCCGGGTGATCAGCAGCAGAAAGCCGCTGAACATGGTGGCCAGCGCGGTCGGCACGAACAGGCCGTGCGACGATGCTCGGGGGCCAGCGGCAGGAAGTCGGCGAAGATGAAGGCGCCGGCGGTGACCAGGGCGCCGAGGATCAGGGTCGGCACGAAGCCGATGAAGGGCTCGACCTCGCGGCGGATGCGCACCTCGCGGATCGCCCGCAGCAGCAGCCAGGGGATGAAGATCCCCTTGAAGAGCGAGCGCCCCGGCGCCGAGCAGCAGCGCATGGCCGGAGAAGCCGTGGGTGACCAGCGGCAGCAGGGCCAGGAGCGCCCCCTGCAGGGCGACGGCGCGGATGCAGGCGACCAGCCGGGCGCTGCCGAGGGTGAAGAAGTTGATCAGGATCACTGCCAGCAAGAGCAGGTTGGCCGGATCGTCATCTGCCTACCTCAAAACCAGAACCAGGGCGAAGACCGAGAGGAGCGTGGTGCCGACCAGCACCTGCGGCACCCGCGGCAGGCGCAGCCGGGCCATGACCGACTCGACCACGCCGATCAGCACCGCCAGCGCCAGCTCCCCGCCCAAAAAGACCAGCAGGTCGAGAAGCAGCGAGCCGGTCTGGAAGGGAAGGGCGATGCGCACCAGCAGGGCCCCCAGGACCATCAGCTTGAGCGCCGCGCCGTAGAGGACCATGCCGAGGGCCGGCCCGCTGTGGTCGAGGACCATCACCTCGTGGATCATGGTCAGCTCGAGGTGGGTATTGGGATCGTCGAAGGGGATGCGCGAGTTCTCCACCAGCAGCACCACGAACAGGCAGACCAGAATCAGGCCCAGCGAGGCGCCGGTCCGCTCTGCCACTGGCCGGCCAGCTGCGGGCCGAGCAGGGCGCCGAGGGAGAGGCCGGAGGCGCCTCGCGCCAGCACCAGCAGGGCGAAGAAGAGGGTCGGTTCGGCCAGGCAGGAGAAGGTCACCTCGCGCGCCGCGCCCATCCCTTCGAAGCTCGAACCGGTGTCGAGGGCGGCGGTCGCGGTGAAGAAGCGCGCCAGGCCGAAGAGGTAGACGAAGAGGATCAGGTCCCCCTCGAAGGAGACCGGCGCCGGCAACGCCCCGAAGGGGAGCAGCAGCGCGGCCAGAAGCGGCACCGCCAGGCCGACCACCGGCCCGGCGAGAAAGACCCAGGTGGTGGTGCGGCTGACGACGAAACCCTTGCGCCAGAGGCGGGCCAGATCGTAGTAGGGCTGCAGCAGCGGCGGGCCGACCCGGCCGGCGAAGAGCGCCTTGGTCTTGGTGATGACCCCCGCCAGGAGCGGGGCGAAGAGGAGGAGCACGACCAGTTGCAGAACCAGCCTGGCCGATCATGGGAGCGGATCCTTTCAGCGGGTGAACAGGGTCAGCAGGACCACCAGGGCCAGCTGCGACGTAGAGCAGGTAGATGGCGGTGACGCCGTGCTGCACGGTCCGGCGCAGCCAGCGGAACAGCCGGGCCAGCCCGGCGACGGCCGGGGTCAGGGCGCGGTCGAGGACCACGTCCGGGGTGTGGCTGGCAAAGCTCGCGGCGCCGGGAAAGAGCCCCGCTACCTCCGCCGCCGTGGCGTTCGCTCCACAGCCCGAAGCGGAACAGCCGCACCAGGGTGTCGGCAAAGGAGCTGGCGGTGTACTGCATGCGCGGCGTCGGGAAGCGGTAGCCGCAGCCCCAGGTCTCTCCCGTCGCGCGCAACTCCGGCGCGACGCCGGCGCAGCCACAGACCGAGGCCGGCCAGGAGCAGCAGCAGCACCCAGCCGGCCAGGCCGACCCGGGCCAGCGGCGCCAGGCGGGCGGTCAGGGGTGGCAGCGCGCTGCCGGTCCAGTTGCCGGCCGCGGCGGCCAGCAGCGGCGCCACGCTTCCCGGCAGCAGGCCGATCCAGGCGCAGGCCGCCAGCAGCAGCGCCATCGGCGCCAGCATCGAGGCCGGCGCCTCGTGGGCCTGTTGGCGCTTCGGGGTGCGGGGTGCGCCGAGGAAGGTCGACGCCGAAGACCTTGACGAAGCAGGCCAGCGCCAGGCCGCCGATCAGCGCCAGCGCCGGAGCCGCCAGGAGCGCCAGGTAGAGCCCCCGGCCGGGATGGCCGACGGCATGGAAGGCGCCGAGGTAGATCAGCCATTCGCTGATGAAGCCGTTGAAGGGGGGGAGCCCGCTGATCGCCACCGCCCCGCCGAGAAAGAACAGGCCGGTCCAGCGCTGCCGCTTGAGCAGGCCGCCGAAATGGTCGAGGTCGCGGCTGCCGGTGGCGTGGATCACCGAGCCGGCGCTCAAAAAGAGGAGCGACTTGAACAGGCCGTGGTTGGCGACGTGCAGCAGGCAGCCGGCCAGGCCGAGCAGGACCAGCTGCGGCTGGCCGAAGCTGCGGCCGAGCAGGGCCAGGCCCAGGCCCATGGCGATGATGCCGATGTTCTCGACGCTGTGGTAGGCGAGCAGCCGCTTGATGTCGTGCTGGGCGAGGGCCAGAGCGACGCCGAGGATGCCCGAGACCGCGCCGGTCAGCAGCAGCGTCCAGCCCCACCAGGGGGGAATGACGGCGAACAGGGAGGTGAGGCGCACCAGCCCGTAGATGCCGGTCTTGATCATCACCCCGGAGAGGAGCGCCGAGGCATGGCTGGGGGCGGCGGCATGGGCGCCGGGAAGCCAGATGTGCAGCGGCATCAGCCCGGCCTTCATGCCGAAGCCGAACAGCCCGAGCAGAAACAGGGCGGCTGCTGCCTGCCGCCGGCAGGGTGCCGGCCGCCGGCCACAGCGCGCTGCCGGTGGCGTGCCCGAGCAGGGCGAAGAGGCCGAACAGGGCCAGGGTGCCGGTATGGGTGGCGATCAGGTAGATGTAGCCGGCCCGGCGCACTTCGGCGCGGCGATCCTCGGTGGTGATCAGGAAAAAGCCGGCCAGCGCCATCACCTCCCAGGCGACCAGGAACAGGACGCCGTTGCGGGCGCACAGCAGCAGGATCATCGCGGCGCTGATCAGGCCGTAGAAGAGGCGCAGCTTGCGGCCGTTGTCGGGATGCTCGCGCTGCGGCCAGTAGCCGAGGCCGTAGACGGCGCCGGTGGCGACCACCAGCAGCAGCGGCAGCAAAAAGGCCGCGGCCAGGGCGTCGACGCGCAGGGCGAAGCGGCCGGCCGGGACCGCCCACGCCAGCTGGAGCTCGGCTCCGCCGTGCAGCAGGGCGCCGACGATCCCGGCCAGGCAGGCGAGGCAGCCGGCCACCACCAGCACGGCGGCAGGCCGCTCGCCGCCGTCGCTGCGGCGGTCGTACAGCAGCCCGGGGACGCCCGAGAGGGCGATGCACAGCATCCCGATGATCAGCCAGGTCATGGTCATCCTCCCCGTCCGGCCCAGAGGGCCCAGGCCATCAGCAGGGCGCTGATGACGAACATGTAGAGCAGGTAGACCGGCAGCCGTCCCTGCTGCAGCCAGCGCAGCCGCTGGCAGCGGCTGGCGAGCCAGCGACCGAGGGGGTGCAGCAGCCGGGTCAGCACCGGGTCATGGGATTCGAGCTGCAGGTCGGCGGCGGCAGGGAAAAATCCGGTCACCGCGGCTCCGCCGACCTGGGGGTGCAGCACGGCGGGCAGCACCTGGTCGTAGAGGCAGTTCGGCGCAGCCGTCGGCGGTGTAGGCCATGCGCGGGCCCGGGAAGGCAAAGCCGCAGCCCCAGGTCGCCGCCCGGGCCAGCGGTCGGTGCCGGCGCAGGTAGATCAGCAGCAGGGCGCCAGCCGCAGAGTGCCGCCAGCAGCAGCCAGCCCCAGGCGGCGAGCGGGGAGGACCGCCGCCGCCGGTGGCTGGACTGGCGCGCCGGCGAGCCGGGACAAGGGGTGCTGCAGCAGCCGCAGCGCCCACCCCGGCCGCAGCCCGATCGCCAGGCAGCCGGTCAGCAGCAGGGCCATCGGCAGCAGCATCAGCGCCGGCGCCTCGTGGGCCCCGGCTGCGGCCGCTCCCCCGCGGCTCGCCGAGCAGGCAGACGCCGATCAGCCGGGCGAAGGTGAGCAGCGCCAGGCCGCCGACCACGGCGAGCGGCGCCGATCAGCAGCAGCGGCGGCAGGGCGGCGAAGCCGCCGGCGGCGGTGCCGGCGTGGAGCAGGCCGAGATAGATCAGCCATTCGCTGACCAGGCCGTTCAAGGGGGGCAGGGCGCTGATGGCCAGGCTGCCGCCGATCCACAGCAGGCCGGCCAGCGGCATGCGCCGCAGCAGCCCCCCCATTTGATTCATGTCGCGGCTGCCGGTGGCGTGGACCAGCGCCCCGGCGCCGAGGAACATCAGCCCCTTGAAGAGGGCGTGATTCCAGATGTGGAGCAGGGCGCCGGCAAAGGCAAGGAGAGCCACCGTCGGCTCCCCCCGGGCGACGGCGACCAGCCCCAGCCCCAGGCCGAGGGCGATGATGCCGACGTTCTCGATGGTCGAGTAGGCGAGGCAGCGCTTGAGGTCGTGCTGCAGGGCGGCCAGGGCGATGCCGTAGAGGGCGCCGCCGGCGCCGAGCAGGGCCAGCAGCCAGCCCCACCAGGCCGGCGCCGGCGGCAGCCAGGTGAGGACGCGCAGGATGCCGTAGAGGGCGGTCTTCACCAGGACCCCCGACATCAGCGCCGAGACGTGGCTCGGCGCGGCGGGATGGGCGTCGGGGAGCCAGACGTGCAGGGGGAGCAGGCCGGCCTTGACGCCGAAGCCGAACAACGCCAGCAAAAAGAAGGCGGCCGCGACCGGGGCCGGCAGCTGGGCCAGGGGGCCGAAGTCGGCGAAGTCGAAACCGCCGCAGCGCACCCCGGCCTGGACGAAGAAGGCGAGCAGCAGCATCATCCCGCAGTGCGCGACCAGCAGGTAGAGCCAGGCGGCCCGGCGCACCTCCTCGTGGTGATGGTCCCAGGCGACGAGGAAGAAGGAGGCGAGGGTCATCAGCTCCCAGGCGGCGAGGAAAAGGACCGCGTTGGCCGCGGTGACCACCAGCAGCATGGCGGCGACCAGCAGGTTGAAAAAGAACCAGTGGGGCCCCAGCGCCCGGCGCTCCCCTTCCTGTTTCAGGTAGCCGGCTCCGTACACGGCGCACGCCGCCCCCAACAGGGCGATGGGGACCACGAACCAGGCCGCCAGGGGGTCGAGGCGCAGCGCCAGGGAGCCGGCCGGCACCGCCCAGGGAGCCTGCCAGGAAAGTACCTGGCCGCTGCGCAGGACGCGCAGCGCAGGCGCCGCCGCCAGCAGCCCGGCGGCGACCGCAGAGACCGCCCCGATCCAGGAGGCGAGTCCGGAGCGCCGCCCGGTCAAAAGGGCCGCTCCGCCCCCGGCGGCGAGCAGCAGCAGGGCCAGGCAAAACGCGATCATGGGGTGCCTGACGGGCTGCGGCCAAGGGCCGCTTCGACCTGCTGCAGCGCCGAAAAGATCTGCTCCCGGCCGGCCTGTGCGTCCAGGATGCGGCGGAAGGCCGGATCCCTGAGGACAAAGCCGAGCCGGGAGAGGAGATGCAGGTGGAAGCGCACCGACGGGGAAAGCAGGGTCAGCAGAATCCGCACCGGCCTGCCGTCCAGGGCGTGGAAGTCGACGGGGTTTTCCAGGAAACAGAGGGTCACGCTGGGGCGGGTGACATGGACCAGGACCGGGTTGCGCGGGTGGGGGAGGGCGATCCCCTGGCCGATGGCGGTGGGGGCCAGCTCCTCCCGGGCGATCAGCACCTTGCGCAGGTAATCGCGGTCGACCTCTTCGGAGAGCCGCAGGTGGGTGACCACGTCCTCCAGGACCTCGTCCCGGGTGCGGCCCTCGATGCGGTAGAAGACTCCGCCGTTTTCGAGGGCCTCGCCGAGGGTCGGCAAGGGGAGCGAATCGACCTCCGGTTCGGCGAAGGCCGCGGGGGAGATGCCCATCCGCCGCGACGTGGCCCACTCGATCAGCTCCGCGCGATTGAAGCGGTAGCTTTCGTGGATCTTGTAGGCCGGGATGATCTCCTGCTTGATCCAGCGGTAAATGGTCTTCTCCGACACCGAAAGCAGGCTGGCGGCGGCTTTTACCGAAAGGTTCATTTATGCCTCATCGTTCTTTTGTGTTCTCGGCATTGGACATTTGTGGACATTACTGTATCGGCGGCAAGGATGTCAATGGAGAAGATGGGTGGTTCGCGATGCCGGGAGTCCTAACCAAAAGCGTCTGTCCCGCCTGGCCTTGACAACGACGGGACGGAGGCATTAAATTGGCAGGGCAAATTCATCCGCGGAGGAATGTGTCATGCCCATGTACGAATACCAGTGCGAAGCCTGCAACCTGATCTTCGAAGCGCGTCAGAAGTTTTCCGATGCCCCGCTCACCTCCTGCCGGGCGTGCGGCGGGCCGGTGAAGAAGCTCATCTCCCAGAGCGGCTTCGCCCTTAAGGGCGGCGGTTGGTACCAGCAGGGCTACGCCGAGAGCAAGGCCAAACCCGCCGCCTGCGGCGGGGGCGAGGGCGGCGGCTGCGCCGGCTGCCCGAAGGCGGCGAACGGCTGACCTGTCAGCACCGCCGTTGCTTCCGAAAACCCCGGTCCCGGCCGGGGTTTTCCTGTTGGGGACGCCGAACTAGGGCAGGCCTTTTGCTGAAAAAGCTTTAACCGTACCGCCTACCGCTTGCGCCCGCCGCCATTTCCGACCTAGAATCGAGACTATCCCCGGGAAAGGATGCACGCTATGACGCTGCGCCGTTGCTGCGCACTCTCGATTCTGCTGCTGACCGGCCTGCTGTTGCTGGCCCTGGCCGCCTGCGGCGATCTCGGCTTCTACCGCCAGGCGGCCCAGGGGCAGTGGGACATCCTCTCCCGCCGCCGGGATATCCGCCAACTCCTCGCCGACCCCGCCACCCCCCCGCCCCTGCGTGAGAAGCTCACCCGGGTGCTCGCCATCCGTGATTTTGCCAGCCGCGAACTCGACCTGCCGGAGAACGGCAGCTACCGGTGCTACGCCGACCTGGATCGGCCCAGCGTCGTCTGGAACGTCGTCGCGACGCCGGAGTTTTCCCTGGAGCCGGTCCGCTGGTGCTTCCCCTTCGCCGGCTGCGTCCCCTACCGGGGCTATTACCATCAGGGGGATGCCGAGTCCTTCGCGGATGCGCTGCGGCGCAAGGGGGACGATGTCTACGTCTACGGGGTGGCGGCCTACTCGACCCTCGGCTGGTTCGACGACCCGATTCTCAATACCTTCATCAATGGTCCGGACACGGCGACCGCCGGCCTGATCTTCCACGAACTGGCCCACCAGAAGATCTACGTCAAGGGGGACGCCGATTTCAACGAGGCCTTTGCCAGCACCGTCCAGGAGGCCGGGCTGCAACTCTGGCTGGAGCGCAGCGGCCGGGAGGAGGAGGTGACCGCCTACCGTTCCGGTCTGGAACGCAGCCGGGATTTCCTGGCCCTGGTCCGGGCCACCCGAGAGCAACTGGCGGCGCTTTACGGCCAGCCCCTGCCCGAAGCGCGCAAGCGGCAGGAGAAGGCCCGCATCCTGGCCGACATGCGGCAGTCCTACCAGCAGCTCAAGACGCAGTGGGGGGGGTATGCGGGATATGACCGCTGGTTCGCCACGGAGTTGAACAATGCCCGCTTTGTCGCGGTCAGTACCTATCAGCGGCTGGTGCCCGCTTTTCGCGAGCTGCTGCGCCAGTCGCAGGGGGACTGGCCGCAGTTCTACGCCCGCGTCAAGGCCCTTGCCGGGCTCACCCTGCGCGACCGCCAGGCCCGCCTGCAGGGGCTGCTGGTCGCGGCCACCGGCCGCGGACCGGTTCGTGCCTTCTGATCCCTCGCCGGTCCCTCGACCATCAGTCTTTACAAGGGAAAACAGGTTGTGTAGAGTTGAAATCCATTTCCGGACAGGGAGGAAACCGTGAACAAGATCATCGACGGCAAAGAGATCGCCGGCCGGCTGCGCGAGACGATCGCCGCCGACGTTGCTGGACTGAAAAACCAGGGAACGACCCCCGGGCTGGCGGTGGTGCTGGTCGGCGATGACCCGGCGAGCCGGGTTTACGTGTCGATGAAGGAGAAGGCCTGCGCCCAGGCCGGCATCTATTCGGACGAGCACAAGCTGCCGGCCGAGACGACCGAGGCCCAGCTGCTGGCGCTGATCGGGGAGCTCAACGGCGATCCGAGGATCGACGGCATCCTGGTGCAGCTGCCCCTGCCGGAGCATATCGACGAGGGCAAGGTCCTGGAGGCGATCTCGCCGGCCAAGGACGTCGACGGTTTCCATCCCTACAACGTCGGCCGGCTGGTGACCGGCAACCCTCTCTTCCAGCCCTGCACCCCCTATGGGGTGATGAAGATGCTCGATGCCATCGGCGTCGATCTCAGCGGCAAGGAGGTGGTGGTGGTCGGCCGCTCCAACATCGTCGGCAAGCCCGTCGCCCTGATGTGTCTGGCCCGCCATGCCACGGTCACCGTCTGTCATTCGCGGACCCGCGACCTGCCCGCCAAGGTGCGGGCGGCGGACGTGGTGATCGCCGCCGTCGGCCGCCCGGAGATGATCAAGGGGGACTGGATCAAGGAAGGCGCCGTGGTCATCGACGTCGGCGTCAACCGGGTCGGCGATAAGAAACTGGTCGGCGACGTCGAGTTCGAGGCCGCCAGGCAGCGGGCCAGCGCCATCACCCCGGTCCCCGGCGGCGTCGGACCGATGACCATTACCATGCTCCTCTACAACACGGTGGAGAGCGCCAAGCGCCGGGCGGATCAAACTCCGGCCAAGGGCTAAGGGCGAAGGGCCAAAGGTGAGGACCAAACCCTTCGCCTTTCGCCCTTCGCCTTAAGCCGGGTTTCCTTATGATCATCAGCGAGCAGAAAAGCCCCGAGGAACTCCTCGCCGCCCTGGCCGGCCTGCAGCGGCTGTTCCTGGTCGGCTGCGCCGCCTGCGCCACGGTCTGCAAGGCCGGCGGCGAGGAGGAGGTCTTCCGGCTTCAGGAGTGGCTGCAGGAGCAGGGGCGCGAGGTCACCGGCAGCATGATCGTCGACGAGGCCTGCCACATCCTGCGCTCCGCCCGCGACCTGCGCCACCACCGCAGCCAGGTGGAGGCGGCCGAGGCGCTTTTGGTGCTGGCCTGCGGCGCCGGCATCCAGTCGGTCTCCGCCAACACCGATCAGCGGGTGATCGGCGGGCTCAACTCCCTCTTTCTCGGCAACGTCCGCCGGGTCGGCCAGTACGAGGAGAAGTGTTCGCTGTGCGGCGACTGCATCCTCAACGAGACCGCCGGCATCTGCCCGGTGACCACCTGCGCCAAGGGTCTGCTCAACGGCCCCTGCGGCGGCATGGAGCAGGGGCGCTGCGAGGCCGACCGGGAACTCGACTGCGCCTGGCACCTGATCTATGAGCGCCTCAAGCGCCAGGGGCGCAAGGGGGTCTTCGCCCGCCCGGTGCCGCCCAAGAACTGGGGAAAGGTGAGGAAGCCCGGGAGGCTCAAGATCAAGTGAGGGGTGAGGGGTGAGGAGCCAAAACCCGAAAACTGTCGCCTGTGATCCTCGTCACCCTTAACCCGTCACCCGTCACGGATTTCCATGTCCCAGCTCCAGCAACAACTGGCCGCCGGCGCCTTCGTGGTCACCGCCGAGATCGCCCCGCCCAAGGGGTGCGACGTTGCCGAGGCGCTGGCCAAGGCGCAGCAGCTCGCGGAAGTGACGGCGATCAACGTCACCGACAACCAGGGTGCGAACATGCGCCTCTGCCCGCTGGCGCTGGCGAGCCTGCTGGTGCGCGAAGGCTTCGAACCGATCCTGCAGCTGACCTGCCGGGACCGCAACCGCATGGCGCTGCAGTCCGACCTGCTCGGCGCGGCGGCGCTCGGCATCGAGAACCTGCTGCTCCTCTCCGGCGACCACGCCCGCTTTGGCGATCATCCCCAGGCGCGGCCGGTCTTCGATCTCGATTCGGTGCAGCTGCTGCAGGTGGCCGACGGCCTCACCCGGGGGCACGACATGGCCGGCAAGCCGCTGCACCGGGACGCCGGTCTTCTTCGCCGGGGCGGCGGTGACCCCGGAGGCCGAGCCCTTCGAGCTGATGTTCCAGAAATTCCGCAAGAAGGTGGAGAACGGCGCCCGCTTTTTCCAGACCCAGGCGGTCTTCGACATCGCGAAGCTGGACGGAATTCATGGCCGCGGCGCGGCCGCTGGGGGTGCCGGTGCTGCTCGGCGTGCTGCTGCTGAAGAGCGCCAGGATGGCGCGCTTCCTCAACGCCAATATCCCCGGCGTGCAGGTGCCGGAGGCGCTCATCGCCCGCTTGGAAGTCTGCCGCCGATCCGCGCGAGGAAGGGGTCGCCATCGCCCGGGAACTGGTCGCCGCCGGCTCGGGAACACTGCCAGGGGGTGCATCTGATGACCCTGGGGGGGGAGGAGCGGATCCCGGAAATTCTGGGGTAATTTTGAATTCTGAATTTTGAATGTTGAATTGAATTCAAAATTCAAAATTCGCAATTCAACATTGCTGTTACAGGGAGGGTTTATGCTGAAGAAGACCCCGTTGAACGCGGCGCACCGCAGGCTCGGCGCCCGGATGGTCGAGTTCGGCGGCTGGGACATGCCGGTTCAGTACCGCGGCGTGATCGAGGAGCACCTGGCGGTGCGCAACGCCGCCGGCCTGTTCGACGTCTCCCACATGGGTGAGATCGAGGTCAAGGGGCCGGGGGCGCTGGCCTACATCCAGGAACTGACGATCAACGACGCCTCCCGCCTGGTCAACGGCCAGGTCCAGTACAGCGCCTTCTGCTACCCCCATGGCGGCGTGGTCGACGA
>CAVXNQ010000019.1:0-36020 GCA_963763205.1 uncultured delta proteobacterium
GGGCTGCTTGAGGATGCAGGGGAAACCGAGGGTGGCGCTGACCTGGGAGCGGTTGCCGCGGTGAACGATCAGCGTCCGCGGCGTCGGCACCCGGTTGCGCTCCAGCAGTTCGGCGAGAAAGACCTTGTTGGTGCACTTGAGGATCGACTCCGGGTCGTCAATGACCACCAGCCCCTCCGCGGCCGCCTTGCGGGCAAAGCGGTAGGTGTGGTGGTTGACGCTGGTCGTCTCGCGGATGAAGAGAGCGTCGAACTCGGCCAGCCGGCCGAAATCGTCCCGGCCGATCAATTCCGGAGCGAAGCCGACGCGCCTGGCGGCCCGCAGGATGCGTTGCAGCGCCCGCGCATTCGAGGGGGGATCGGCCTCGTCCGCCGCCACCAGGATCGCGAGGTCGTAGCGGCTGCGCGCCTGGTTGCCGCTGCGCGGCCGACGGCCGCGAAAGTACTCACCGGCTACCTCGACGACGAATTCGCGATGGTCTGCCGGGATTTCGCTGGCCGCCACCGGGGTCAGGCTCTGCAACAGCCAGCGTCCCGCCTTGCCGGAGAAGACGAAGGAGCAGCGCAGAAACGGCGCCGGAAAGAGCTTGAACAGGCGCTGGCAAAGCGGGTCGTAGTGCTTGGCAAGATTGCGCCCGAAATAGACCGACAGCGTGTACTCCTTCGACTGCAGGTGGCCGAAGCTCTTTTGGATCAGGGCGTCCAGATCCTCGGCGGCCACCCGCACGATTGCCTGGGATTTCAGATCCTGGATGGTGGTGATGTCAGGGAGCGGCTTGTGGCCGCGGGCGGTGGCGAGGAGCGAGACGTAGTAGCCGGTGCTCTGGTAGCGGTAGGAGCGGCAGAGGTTGAAGACCTTGACGTGGCGCAAGGCGGTGAACCGGGTCTCGGTCAGATAGGCCCGGGCCGGGACCAGTTCGGTGCCGGGAATCGTCAGCGGCCAGTCGGCCGGATCGTCAACGATGATGAGCGTTGGCATGGGCCCCTCCCCTGCACTCCAGCGGACGCACGATCAGCAGGTTGGCGTCGTAGGTCAGCACCCCGAGGAGGATGGCGCAGATCACCCGGTCGATGTTCACCTCGTAGCGCTGGCCCGCTCCTACCGGGTTGGTGGCCAGGGGATCGGCCACCAGCACGGTGCGCTGCTGGCGGTCGTAGCCGCGCATCACCACGAAGTGCCCGGACGGCTCGCCGCGGATGTCGTCGTAATCCGCATTGGGGCCGAACTCCCGCGGGCTGCGGTAGAGATAGGTGGCCGACAGCCCGGTGATCACTGGGATGCCGCGGTTGAGGAATCGGCGGATCAGACCGGTGGTCAGATCCTCGAAGCGCAGCTCGCCGCCCAGTTCGAGGTATTCCAGGTAGGCCCGGCTGGCGGCCTGGAGCTTGGGGTCGGCTTTGAAGGCCATCTGCGCCCGGAGCTTGCCCGGCAGGTCGGTCCCGGAACCGGTCAGCCAGGTGGGGTCGAAGAGCTGCAGCTTGTAGCTGTAGATCGTCGCCCGGTAACCGCGCCGCAACGCGTGGCAGGCGAGGAGCACCGCCAGGGTGCCGCCGCCTTCGAGCATCGGGACCTCGGCAATAACCTGGTCGAGAGGGAGGGTCTCGCCGTAGAAGCGGTAAAGGGCGTGCAGACAGGTCGGCCCGCAGGTGATTTCGTCCGGCTGGGGGAGGATTTCGAAGGGGAGCTGGGCACGCTCGGGCAGGTTCGGGTCCATCGGCATCGTGGCGGCTGAAGGTTGATGGCGTCGCAAAAAATCCGCCCTACGGCGTTACGGCGTTTTTTCAGGACCTCGACCTACCTGATGTAGGCCTTCGCCCCTGAAAAAACACCAGGCCTCGGAGGACGAAATATTTGCTTAGCCATCCCATGAGTTTTTGCGAAACCTTCAAGGTTGGCTGGGCACCAGCTCAACTCTAGCAGTTCCCGGGCGCGATGCAATCGGCGGGACACGGTGCCGGCGGTGGGGCACAAGAAACCAAAGGGGCCCGGATGGAAAACGCCATCCGGGCCCTGGGGGTGGGGCGGAAAACCTGGTGCGGGACTCAGTCCGGCCAGAAGAATCCGAAGGGATCGTTGTCGACGATGCCCAGCAACTTACCGAATTCAAGGGTCGGGCCGGCGCTGAGGTAGAAGCACCAGCGCCCCTCGGCATCCCGGTAGTGCAGGGTCCACTGACCAAGTTCCGCGATGAAGCGAAAGCGGGCCAGGGAAAGGGTCGCCGCCTCGCGCACCAGCAGCAGCACCATTCCGTCCTCATCGGCCGCCCAGTCGAGACGGCCGTCGCGCACCCGCCCGGCGGCGCGCTGCCGCCGCACGAAGGCCGCCAGGGCCCGCTCAGCGTTGCGGCGCACCAGTTGCGGAATGGTCATGACCAGTCCTTCCTTCAGGGCGGACAGCAGGCGCAGACGGAGCGGAACAGGGTGGTGCTGAGGTAACGGTCGCCCCGATCCGGCAGCAGGGTGACGATGGTGCCGTGCCCCAGTTCCCCGGCCGCCCGCAGCGCCCCGGCGACCGCCGCACCGCTCGACATCCCCGCGAAAATCCCCTCGCGGACCGCCAATTGCCGGGCGGTCTCGAAGGCTTCCTCGTCCGCGACGGTCAGTTTGGCATCCAGCGCCGCTTCCTCATAGATCTCCGGAACGATGGCCTCGCGCATGTTCTTCAGCCCCTGCACCTTGTGGCCGAAACGCGGCTCGACGCCGACGATGCGCACCCCGGGTTTCACCTCGCGCAGGTAGCGGCCGACCCCCATCAGGGTTCCCGAGGTCCCCATACCGGCGACGAAGAGGTCTACCGCTCCGCCGGTCTGGGCGAAAATCTCCGGGCCGGTCGTCTCGTAGTGGGCCTGGGGGTTGGCGCTGTTGGCGTACTGGTTGGGCATGTAGTAGCGCTCGGGATCCTCGGCCAGAATCCGGTGGGCGAGGCGAATCGCCCCGTCCGTCGCCTCCTCCGCCGGTGAAAGGACCAATTCGGCGCCGTAGGCTTCGAGGACGCTGCGCCGTTCGACACTGACGCAGGCGGGCATCACCAGCTTTACCCGGTAGCCGCGGGCGGCGCCGATCATCGCCAGGGCGATGCCGGTATTCCCCGAGGTCGGCTCGAGGATTGTCCGCCCGCCGCCGAGCAGGCCGGCCTCCTCGGCGGTCCTGATCATGTACCAGGCCGGACGGTCCTTGACCGACCCCCCCGGGTTGTTCCCTTCGAGCTTGGCAAAGATCCGGACCCCCGGGGGGATTTCGAGCCGGGTCAGTTCCACCAGCGGGGTGTTTCCGATCGCCTCGGCAAGACTGAAACCTGTTTTCGTCATCGCACCCATCCAAAAAAGCAACCTGTGCTGCCTTCGCAAAAACGCAGAGGATGGCTAAGCAAAAATTTCGTCCTCCAAGGCCTGGCGGTTTTTCAGGGGCAAAGGCCTAGATCAGGTAGGTCGAGGTCCTGAAAAAGCGCCGTAACGCCGTAGGGCGGACTTTTTGCGCCGCCATCAAGCTGTGGCCGCCCGGGCGCACAGGCCCGGGTGGCCTGATCAAGTCTAAACCCGCGGTTGCCGCCAAGGCAACGCCCTTTTGCTGGCCGGACCATCCCCGGTTGACAACAAGGCCGACAATGGTTGATTATAGTCGCCAAATTAAGTCTAGCTAAGCATTCAGTCCTGGGAGGAACCTTGCATGAAAATCGCCGCGGTACGTCAGCGTGCCTACGCTATGGGCCTGACCGGCATCAGCCGAATCAAAAAGGGTGAATTGATCCGTACCATTCAGCGCCAGGAAGGAAACCGACCCTGCTTCGGTGCCGAGTGGCGCTTCAGCTGCGAACACCTGGCCTGCTGTTGGCGCGAGGATTGTCAGGTCACCCGGCCGGGTTGAAGACGACCCCCGTTGTCGAGACTGTAGCGGTCCGGGGCGCATTGCCAGGGCCGGCAAAACGATTCTCACCGCCAAGGCGCGACCGGCCCCCCACCCGGCCTCTCCACGGGCAAAATGGCCGTTGACCGCCATTGCCCTGAGCGTCGCCAAAACCCGCCAGGCGCACCGACTTCATCTCCCCTCCAAAACGACCCACTTCAGTAGCAGCCGTGCAACGGCCCGCCCGGCGCGGCCAATGCCTCCACCCGCCGCGTCACCGCCGGGTCCTCCTCCAGCGGCGGCGCGTGGTGCGGCTTGCTGCGGGCATCGATCACCAGCGCCCCCCGGCATCCCCAGTGCTTGTCGCTCATGCCGGCGTCAATGCCGTGGATATCGCGGGCCGGGTCGGAGCGGGTGAAGGCGACCCAGAGGAAGTTGTCGAGGCTCCGCGTCGTGAAATCGCTGTCGTCGACCACCACGATCAGCGGAAAGCGGTTGATCTCGTCGGCACTGGTGAAGGAGGCGCAGAAGGCCTTCAGCGCCGCATCCTCCTCTTCGGTCCGGGAGGTAGCCGGCGGCCCCGCGACCACCAGCACTCCCGGCAGCGCCAGGTGCGGCGCGGAAAATCCCGCGGGGAGACGCAGGCCTCCCGGCAGCGCCGCAGGCAGTTCCCGGCGCGGCGCCCCGGCGGCCACGATCACCACCTTGGACCCCTGGTTGAATCCACCGCCGGAGTAGTCGAGGGTGTCGATAGTGGTCCGGGTCTGGAAATGGAGGTCCCGGCGCCAGTCGACCCGCTCCAGGAGGTGGCGGAAAAAGCCGGGGATGTCGTGGATATCGAGCTGCGGAGCGTCCTCGCGGGCCGTCAACAGCAGATACTTGGCCAGGGAAAGCTGCCCCTGGCCGAGCAGGGCGTTGCCAAGAGTCAACAGCTCCTGCGGCCGGCGCTCGGCGGCGTAGGGGACGTAGCGTTCGCTGCCGATGGCGAGCAGCAGGGGGTGGACGCCGGCGGCGTCGACGGCGTGCACGGCGTGGATGCCGGGGAGGACCGTGGGGATCAGTTCGCCAGTCAGTTCGTGGATAAAGGCGCCGAAGCTGGTATCCTCCTGGGGAGGGCGGCCGACGCTGGTAAAGGGCCAAATGGCGTCCGGGCGATGGAAGACCTTTTCGACCTGCAGCACCGGGAAATCGTGCACCAGACTGTAGTAGCCGAGGTGGTCGCCGAAGGGGCCTTCGGGGAGAGTCCGGCGCGGGTCGATCCGGCCGCAGATGACGAAATCGGCTTCGGCCGGCAGCGGCAGACCGTTGGGGCCTGCCACCAGCGGCACCCGCCGGCCGCCGAGAAGACCGGCGAAGGCCAGCTCCGGCAGCCCTTCGGGCAAGGGCATCACCGCCGCCACGGTCAGGCTCGGGGGACCGCCGACGAAGATGCTGACCGGCAGCGCCTCGCCCCGTTCCAGGGCCTCGGCATGATGCACGCCGAGCCCGCGGTGGATCTGGTAATGGACCCCGACCTCGGCGCCGGGGCGGTACCCCCCTCCGGAGAGCTGGATACGGTACATGCCGAGGTTGGAATGGCGCCAGCCGGGGCGGGAGGGGCTTTCGGAGTAAACCTGGGGCAGGGTGATGAAGGCTCCGCCGTCTCTGGGCCAGGACTTGATCTGCGGCAGGTCCGCGATGCCGGCGGTGGCGGCGAGGATCGGCCCCCGGGCGACCCGCTTCGGCAGCAGGCGCAGCGCTGCCGCGGGCACGCCGGAGAAGGCGAAGGGATGGCGGAGCAACTCGGCGGGATCGAGCTTGAGCCGAACCAGGGCTTCGAGAGCCGGCAGGGCATCGCGGAACAGAAAGCGGGTCCGCTCCAGGGTCCCGAAGAGGTTGCCCAGCAGCGGGAAGCGGCACCCCTTGGGGTGGGTGAAAAGGAGCGCCGGTCCGCCGCTGGCGTAGACTCGGCGCTGAATGGCTGCCACTTCCAGGTCGGGGTCGACCTCCGCGGCGATGCGCAGCAACTGGCCGCTGCGTTCGAGGTCGGCGACACCTTCGGCGAGATTTCGATAGCCCATCGGTAGTTCCTCCCAGGCCCAGGCGGGGTAACGCATCTTACCCGACCGGCCCGGGGAAAACAACCGGGAGCCGGGGGCGGTGCCGGTGAGATAATTGTCGGACCAGCCGGCTAGGATCAGGTCGTGTTTGTCGATCCCGGCCAAAGTTGCCCCGGCAGGAGAAGAAGATGGATTTCCAGCGATTTTTCGATTCCGGGGCCCTGCCCCTGATCCTTGCCGACGCTTACGGTATGATCGCCCGGGCCAACCCGGCCGCGGCCGAGCTTCTCGGTCGGCAAAACCCGGACCTTCGCGGCTGCTCCCTCGCTGAATTCGTCGCGCGGGAAGATCGCCCGACCCTCAACAGTCTTCTGAAAACCGCCCGCGAGGCACCGGGAAGCACACCTTCGGCCGACCTGGCCATTAGCCTTGGCGGCGAATTCGGCGGCATTGCTGTTACCGCCCTGGCCCTGCCGGAAGCCACCTCCCCTTCAGAGGTGCTGCTGATCCTTGGCGACCGCCGCGACTATCATCTTCTCGAAGAACGGGTCGCCTACCTGACCGGGGTCGACCCCTTGACCGGCCTGGCCAACCGGCTCCTCCTCAACCGCCAACTGACCGAGATCGCGGCAACCGCCTCCGCACAGGATCGCTCCTTCGCCCTGATCATGCTCGGCCTCAACCGCTTTCAGGAGATCAACGACTCCTTCGGCCATGACCAGGGGGACCTGCTCCTGGCGGAGGTCGCCAACCGGATCCGCTCCGCCCTTCCCGAAGACACTTTCGTCGCCCGTAGCAACGGCGTCCACTTTGTGATCGTCGCCGACCAGAACCCGCTGCCGCTTCTGGAGCAGGTTTTCCGTAATCTCAGCCTGCCGTTCCAGGTCGCCGGCCAACCGCTGCACCTCTCCGCCCGCGCCGGCATCTGCCATTTCCCGGCCGACGGCCACCGCGCAGACGAGCTGCAGCGCAACGCCGAGACGGCACTGCGCCAGACCCGGGAGAAGTTCCGCAACGACTATCGTATCTACCACCCGGAGATGAAGCTGCGGGCCCGCCGCCACCTGGAGCTGGAAAATGCCCTGGTCGGGGCCATGGAGCGCGGCGAGCTGGAACTCCACTACCAGCCCCTGGTCGATGCGCTGCGGGGAAGGGTCTTTGGCGTGGAAGCCCTGCTGCGCTGGAACCACCCGGAAAAGGGCTTGATTTTGCCGCTGAAGTTCCTGCCGCAGGTGACGAGTGCGGGCCTGAGCAGGGAGCTGGGGTGCTGGGTTCTGCGGCAGGCCTGCGACCAGGCCCGCACCTGGACCCAACCGGGCAGCGACCGGTTGCGCACCGCGGTCAATCTTTTCTCCGAACACTTCCGGGGACCGGAGTTCGTGGAGACGATCGGCGACATCCTTGCCAAATCGGGGGTGGCCGCCGAGGGGATGGAGCTGGAAGTGACGGAACAGATGTTAAGCGAGGATCGCAGGGCCAGCCGCCGCATTCTCGGCAGTCTCAGCGAACTGGGCGTGCGCGTGGCGATCGATAATTTCGGGACGGGCTATTCATCCCTGGGTCAGCTCAACAGCCTGCCGGTCCAGACCTTGAAAATCGACCGCAGCTTCATTGCCGGCATCCCCGGCGACCAGAAGGCGATGGCGATCACCTCGGCCGCGACCGCCCTGGCCCACAGCCTCGGTCTGCAGGTCATCGCCGGGGGGGTGGAAACCCATGATCAGCTGGCCTTCCTCCAGGCCCGGGACTGTACCTGCGTGCAGGGTTTCCTCTTCGCCCGGCCGATGCCGGCCGCGGAGCTCACCGCATGGCTGCAAAACGGCGGTGGTCAGCTCAAGACCTATCCCGCCGAGCGCCCCGGATCCGGACCGTAGACCCGCAAATCTTTGGGGGCGCGAAGAGCCCTTTTCCGCCCTGCGGCTTCCGGGGGCCCTCGCAGCGCCGGCCTCGGCCAGCTCCCCTGGCGTCCTTACGGTGATCTCCCGGCCGGCTCGTCTGCCGCCCTCCGCGCCGCGTCGGGACCATCTGGTCAACTTCATTCCCGCGTGGAGAATTCCATTCAAAGCCGCTGCTGACGAACATTTTCCACCGCCGCCAGGCGCAGCCCGTCGCTGATCGTCGGATAGACATGGACGGTCGCGGCCAGATCGAAGACCGTCAGCCCGAAACGCACCGCCAGGGCCGCCTCGTGGATGATGTCTGCGGCGCGCGGGACCAGCAGCTGCACCCCCAGCACCCGCCCCGAGCCATCTTCAGCGGTGAGCAGAAAGCCGCCCCGCGTTACCCCCAGGACGTGACTCTTGGCGACCTGGTCGAGATCGAGCCAGGTTTCGACCACCGCCATCCCCTCCTCCCGCGCCTGGGCCGGGGAGAGACCGACGGTGGCGAATTCCGGATCGACGAAGACCGCCATCGGGGTCTGGTGGTGGTCGATGCGCTGATGGGCATCGGGATCGAACATGTTGTCGACGGCCACTTCCGCCTCGCGGGCCCCGGCCGGGGCGATCAGCGGCGGCCCGGTGACGTCCCCAGCCGCCCAGATCCCCGCCGCGGTGGTGCGCAGCTCCTCGTCGGTGCGGATGAAATCCCCTTCGCCGGTGGCCACCCCGGCCTCCTCCAGGCCGATGCCGGCGCTCGCCGGTGCGGTACCGACCGCGAGCATCAGCTGCTCGCCGCGCAGGCCACGCATCGCGCCGCCGGCCTCCACCTCGAGGACGACGCCATCCCCTTCCCGGCGGACCTCCCGGGTCGCGGCACCAATTACCAGTTCCAAACCTTCCGCAGCCAGCAGCTCCTGGAAAATCGTCGTCAGGCGGGGATCGAACTCCTGCAGCAGGCGCGCGCCGCGCTCGACGATGGTCACCCGGGTACCGAACCGAGCAAACATCTGCCCCATCTCCAGGGCGATCACCCCGCCGCCGATGATGATCAGCGATGCCGGAAAGCAGGAGAGGTGGAGGGCGGAATAGCTGGTCAGGTACGGAACATCGGTCAGCCCCGGGATACGCGGCACCCTGGGCACCCCACCGGTGGCGATCAGGAAGCGCTCGCAGGTCACCACGTCGGCCCCCACCCGCAGCTCACGGGGGGAGATGAACTGGCCATGGCCACGGCGCACCTCGATCCCGGGGGTTTCGTCCAGGGCCTTCTGGTAGCGCTCGCGGCGCACCGTCTCGACCGCCTGGCGTTTGCAGGCCATCAGCCCCCCGCAATCCGGAAAAGCGACCTCCAGGTTGAGGCCGAACTCCGCGCCGCGCCCGGCCCAGTGCTGGATGATCCCCTTGGCGATCAGGGTTTTGCTGGGAATGCACCCCCAGTTGACGCAGGTGCCGCCGAGCTCGCTCTGCTCCACCATCAGCACCCGGGCACCGCGCCGGGCCGCCCGCAGGGCGCCGGCGATGGCGGTGGTCCCGGAGCCGAGGATGACCAGGTCGTAGCCGGAGCTCATGGTTTGCCGGGTTCCTTGCGCCAGGTGCTGACGATGTTCTCCCGGGTCAGCCAGGGGAACTTATCGTCGAGGACCGCCCGGGCGAGGCGATAGGCGCGGGCGTCGTCGTTGGCGTAGACACTCCGGTGCTGCGCCGCGATCCGGCGCCGGGACTGGCGGCAGAAGAGATCGACCAGCTCCACCGCCCCGGCCGGGGCACCGGGCGAAGCGGCGCGGGAGAGAGAGGCAGCGATGGCGAAGAGTTCGGCGCCGGTGTCGACGAGCCGGCCGAGGACCATCTGTTTGCGCTGCAGCCCCTGGCGATAGCGCAACATCATGTGGAAGAGATCGCGCGCCAGCCGCCGCGCGCCGCGCTCCAGAAAGCGCAGGTGGGGGCGCAGGCGGCGCGGCAGTTCGACACCCTCCGGCGCCCCGAAACGCGGCAGCCAGAGTTTCGGATACCAGGCGGCGTAGAACTTGGCGGCGCCGAGCAGATCGACTTTATCGGAGGTCGCCGAGGCGCCGGCGATCTTCAGGTGCGGGTCGAGGGCCTCACGGGCGATGAAGAGACGCATGATCTCGCTGGTCCCCTCGATGATCAGGTTGATACGGGCATCGCGCAGCAGCCGTTCCATCGGCATCGCCGCTTCGCCGCGGCCCGCCAGGGAGTCGGCGGTCTCGTAGCCGCGGCCGCCGCGCACCTGCACGCCGGCATCGACGCAGCGCCACATCGCCTCGGTGCAGAAGAGCTTGGCGATGGCCGCCTCCAGGCGAATGTCGACCTGGTGGCGGTCGGCCAGCGCCGAGGTCAACCAGGTGACGCTCTCCACGGCGAAGATTTCCGCCGCCATGGTCGCCAGCTTGTGGGCCACCGCCTCGTGGTGGCCGACCGGCGCTCCCCACTGGCTGCGCTCGTTGGCCCACTGCACGGACATCGCCAGGACCTGCTTCATCGCTCCGCCGGCCGCCGCCGGCAGGGTCAACCGCCCGGTGTTGAGGGTCTGCAGGGCCAGTTTCAGTCCCTTGCCGAGTCCCTCGATGATATTCTCCTTCGGCACCCGGACATTCGCGAAGCGCAGCAGGCCGTTCTGGATCCCCTTCAGCCCCATGAAATCGCAGCGGTGGACGACGCTGAAGCCGGGGGTATCCGCCTCGACGATGAAGGCGGTGATCTCCGGACGTTCCTCCTGCGGGTCGTTGGTGCGCGCCATGACCACCAGGATGTCGGCGACCGGACCGTTGGTGATCCACAGTTTCTCGCCGTTGATCAGCCAGGCGGCGCCGTCCTCGGTGGGGGTCGCGGTGGTAGTCATCTTCGAGGGATCGGAGCCGACCCCCGGCTCGGTGAGAGCGAAGGCGCTGACCGCGCCGGCGGCCAGCCGCGGCAGGTATTTCTGCTTCTGTTCCGCGGTGCCGAACAGCTTCAGCGGCTGCGGCACGCCGATGCTCTGGTGGGCCGACAGCGTCACCGCCGTGGAAGCGCAGTGGCTGGCGATGAGCTGGATGATGCGGTTGTAATTGCTCTGGGACATGCCCAGGCCGCCGTATTCTTTCGAAATCTTGATGCCGAACAACCCCAGGTCGCGCAGGCCGTCGAGGACCGCGGCCGGGATCGCCTTCTCCCGGTCGATGGCATCGGCATCGACCTTCTCCCGAAGAAAGGCGGTCACCCTGGCCAGCACCTCGTCTCCTACCTCGCGGTCTGCAGAGTCCTGCTCCGGGAAGGGGAAGACCAGTTCCGCCTGCAGCCGCCCCAAGAACAGCTCACCGACAAAACTCGGCTGCTGCCACTCGCTTTCTCGCGCCGCCTCGGCGACTTCCAGGGAGCGTTTTTCTTCTCTGTCCTGCGTAGGCATACCCGACCTCCCTTGGCAATGATTTCATTGTTAATTAATAATAACCGCCATTTGTGTCTCTGCAGCGGATGTTGACACAGGCTCAGCAAGAAATGTCGGAATCTGGCCGAAAAGCTGCTTTCCCTGCCATTCGTGAAGACCAGGCGGGCCTAGGCCGATTCTGGGGTGCCAAAGAAGGGCCATTTGTGGACCGGTGATACGTCAAATGGCGATTGTGGACTACAAGCTACCCAAGGACCCCGAAAGCCAGGGGGCCATAAATCAAGGGTGCACCAGGTCCGGTCCAACTTCCCAGGAAGAACCAGTACCTGCTGCGCCTTAGGGTGCCCTTGTTGCCCTTTTCCAACACTTGAGAATTGCTACGGGTATTTCCTAGAGTCCTGCAGGTGTAGCCCCTTGCATCTTTCCCTGTGGGTTATCCAGGGGAATGAACCGTTCTGATGGGTTACATTTCCGGGCAAGGGGATTAAGACCTCTCTTTTCTCTTGGGAAAGACGACCAGTTCGGGTAATGGCATTCAATCTGCAGAATAAAGGTTTCCAGGGGGGAGAAAATTGTTTAGGTTATAGACATAGTCCCCCTTCGGCATTGCGTCCCGAATTCAGGCCATTTTCAAAATTTTTTCTCGGGGGGTCATTTGTAGAAGGTGTCGCCCGCTCCTCGTCACCCCCCAAAAGGTCAGAAGGAGAGGAGCCAACCCTGCGTGACAATATTATCTCGTAAAACCCGATAATTATTCCTTCCAAACCTAAAAACCTTATGGCATGATTGCCAAGATTTTCTATTCACTGTCGGATTGAATTTTTCTGTTGAAATTTTGAAGATGTTCGATTGAGGGTTTCAGAAGTGTTGTTGATTTATTTAGCATTCATTTACTCACCCATGGAAAATAGCGTGAGCAGTAACCGCCGAGGGAGGGCTTCAAGGTGAAAATCCAAAAGCTTATACTGACAATTTTACTTGTTTTTTTAGCTGGTTGTGGCACCGAAAGCACAACATCGACGCCGACGGTGGATACGACCTCGCCCGGGGACAATACGCCCGCGATTACGGTCGCCGATATTTCAATATCGGCCTCCCCCGCCGCGATCAACCCGCTGGAAACGTCCACCATCACCGTAGTCCTTTTGAATTCGACCGGCCAGCCGATAACTTCTCCCAAGGAGGTCGTTTTCTCCCTGAGTGCTCCGGCCCTCGGTACGATCATTCCCTCTGTAATGACTTCGAGCGGCTCCACCAACCAAACCTTCACCGCCAAGAGCATCGAGGGGATTGTCACCGTCACCGCAACAGCTGACGGAAAAAGCGCATCCCAGGACATTCAGATTTCCAAAACGATTGCGGCCAGCACACTTACTGCGACGGCAAGTCCAGCCAGCATCACCAATGGTGCCACCTCCGTCGTCAGCGCCTCGGTCCTCGATGGTAACGGCAACCCGATGCCCAACGGCACCACGGTCAACTTTAGCGTCGACAACCCAGCTCTCGGCACCATCGTCTCCTCGGCAACGACCACAGCCGGTGTTGCCAAGGCGACCTTTTCCGCAGGCACCACCTCGACGGGGACCGCGACCGTTACCGCAACCTCGGGGGTTGCCACCGGAACCACGACCATTGCAATTACCGGAACCACCGCGGGAAGCATCGAATTCGTCTCGGCCGACCCCCAGATTATCAGTATCAAGGGCTCCGGCGGCCAGGAGACTTCCGAAATCAAGTTTCTGGTCAAGGACTCGAGCGGCAACCCCATCGTCACCAGTTCAGAGGTCAGACTTGCCCTTTCGGGCCCGAACGGCGGCGAGTATCTAGGGGACACCCCCGGCACACAGAGTCTTACCGTCGGGACCGTCGACGGCGGAGTCACCACCATTCTTCATAGCGGGACCATCCCGGGCACCGCAACTATTACCGCGACCGTCCTTGACGGTGCAGGTAATCCCACCAGCCTGACCACCTCTAGTGGCGTTATCGCGATCGGCGGTGGCACTCCTTCGGCAGGACATTTTTCTCTCTCAGTTGGCCAAAGAAACATTCCTGGCCTTGAAACTGATAATGTCACAGATAGCGTCCTAACCCTGCTCGCCGACCGCTATGGCAACTACAATGTCCTGACCGGAACAACTGTCTCGTTTTACTCGGAATGTGGCGCGATCGATCGGGCTGTTGCCCTTGATGGCATCGGTCAAGGTACCGTTACCTTTAGAACCCAGGACCCGCGTCCATATAATATAACGCCCGATCCAATCGGCACACCACCGGGTTTTGGAAGCTGTGGTGTCATCTGTGATGATGAGAATTCTTTCATATCAGAGTATAAGAACCTATTCGGCGTCGATATTACTGCTGATCCTTCAGGCCACAATCCCAGAGACGGGGTTTGCTCGATCATTGCGGTGGTAGACGGCGAGGAAGAGTTTACCGATCAAAACGCAAACGGGATTTACGATTCTGGTGAGCCCATCGTCGATACTTATGATGACATCCATCTCGATATGGACGATGACCCAGAAGATGTTGTCTCTCCCGTTGCCGGAAAACCTTTTGATCCTTCCTTCGAAGATCTTATTGTTGATCGAAATGGAAATGGCAATTTTGATGGGATGAATGGTAGCTGGGATAGCAACAAGAGGATTTCGAAGAGGATAAACCTGCTTATTACGTCTGACATTTTGTATTTAGTGACAAACACTTCAACAATATCTGTCCCAAACGGTGGTAGCCAGACTATTTGGTTTGCCTTGCACGATCGAAATTATAATCGTCCAGCAGGCGGATCGACCTTAACCGTCGCGTTTTCCGGAACAGGAACCATGACTGGCGATACAAACATTGGTTTCATTGATTCAAATGCTCCCGGTACCGACTTCTACTCGGTCACAATTACTGATGCAGACGCCACGAAAAATGAAAACAAACCTGCGACTCTGAAATTCAGTTTTACATCGAACGGCGTTCCTCAAGTCATAACGATTTCTGGTACTACCAATTAATTATCATTCGTTTGTATAGAAAGGGGCCTGCTCCAGTTTGAAGCGGCCCCTTTCTATACATATGTCGGAATCCCCCCCCTAGCGCGCCATCCCTAACTCCCGCCTCTCCAGCTCCAGCATCCGGTCGCGCAGCTGCGCCGCCTTTTCGAATTCCAGATCGCCCGCCGCCGCCAGCATCTCGTTCTTCACCCGCCCGATCTCGGCGCGCAGCTCGGCCAGGCTGCCGTACTCCTCCTCCTCCTCGGCGACCCGCGGCAGCGCGCCGTAGTCCCCCCTCTCGGCGATGTCCTCGAGAATGGTGCGCAGGCTCTTCTTCACCGATTCAGGCGTGATGCCGTGCTCGGCGTTGTAGGCGAGCTGGGTTTCGCGACGCCGCTGCGTCTCCTCGATGCAGGCCCGCATCGAGCGGGTGACAACGTCGGCATACATGATCACCCGGCCGTCGACGTTGCGCGCCGCCCGGCCGCAGGTTTGGATCAGCGAGCGCGCGGAGCGCAGGAATCCCTCCTTGTCGGCGTCGAGGATCGCCACCAGCGCCACCTCGGGGAGATCCAGCCCCTCGCGCAGCAGATTGATGCCGACCAGCACGTCGAATTCCCCCTTGCGTAAATCCCGCAGGATTTCCATGCGCTGGATGGTGTCGATGTCCGAATGGAGGTAGCGCACGCGGATCTGCAGCTCGCCGAGGTAGCCGGTGAGGTCCTCGGCCATGCGCTTGGTCAGGGTGGTGACCAGCACCCGGTAGCCCTGCTGCACCGTGGCGCGGATCTCGTGGATCAGGTCGTCGACCTGCTCCTTGGCGGGGCGCACCTCGATGGGCGGGTCGACCAGGCCGGTGGGGCGGACGATCTGCTCCACCACCACCCCTTCGGCCTTCTGCAGCTCGTAGTCGGCCGGGGTCGCCGAGACGTAGAGGGTCTGCAGGTTCTTGGCCTCGAACTCCTCGAAGGTCAGCGGCCGGTTGTCGAGGGCCGAGGGGAGACGAAAGCCGTAATTGACCAGAGTCTCCTTGCGCGAGCGGTCACCGCGGTACATGGCACCGACCTGGGAGACGGAAACGTGGCTCTCGTCGATGAAGAGCAGCGCGTCTTCGGGGAAGTAATCGAAGAGGGTCGCCGGCGGCTGGCCGGGCTGACGGCCGTCGAGAAAGCGCGAGTAGTTCTCGATCCCCTGGCAGTAGCCCATCTCCTCCATCATCTCGATATCGAACAGGGTGCGCTGCTCGATGCGCTGGGCCTCAAGCAGCATGCTGCGCTCGCGGAAGTACTGGATGCGCTCCTGCAGCTCGTCCTGGATGTTCTTCACCGCCCGTTCCAGAGTCGGGCGGGTGGCGACGTAGTGGCTGGCGGGGAAGATCGCGGTACGGCCGATGCGGTCGATGACCTTGCCGCGCAGCGGCTCGATCTCGCTGACCGCCTCGATCTCGTCGCCGAAGAACTCGACGCGGATCGCCCGGTCCTCCTCGTAGGCGGGGAAAATCTCTACCGTGTCGCCGCGCACCCGGAAGGAGCCGCGGTGGAAGTCGACGTCGTTGCGCTGGTACTGGATCTCCACCAGGCGTTTCAGGAGGTCGTTGCGGTCGAGCTCCTGCCCCTCTTCGAGGCGCACCAGCATGCCGTAGTAGGCCTCCGGCGAACCCAGGCCGTAGATGCAGGAGACGCTGGCGACGATCAGCACGTCGCGCCGCGAGAGGAGGGAACGGGTGGCGCTGTGGCGCAGCTTGTCGATCTCCTCGTTGATCGAGGAGTCCTTTTCGATGTAGGTGTCGCTGGAAGGGACGTAGGCCTCGGGCTGGTAGTAGTCGTAATAGGAGACGAAGTACTCGACGGCGTTGCCCGGAAAGAGTTCCTTGAACTCGCCGTAGAGCTGGGCGGCGAGGGTCTTGTTGTGGGCCAGCACCAGGGTCGGACGCTGCACCTGCGCCACCACGTTGGCCATGGTGAAGGTCTTCCCCGAGCCGGTGACGCCGAGCAGCACCTGGTGCCGGTCGCCGCGCGCGATGCCGGCAACCAGTTCGGCGATGGCCTGCGGTTGGTCGCCGCGGGGCTGGTAAGCGGATTTTAGTTCAAAACGGGCCATAATCTGCCGTCAACGGCGCAGGGGGCGACGCATGCGTCGCCCCCCTATTCTAGCGCAACCTGAATTGTCGAAGCGATCGTTGTGAACACCCGGACCTGGCGATCACCACGGGCGCATACGAGATTCGCTCCTACGGATCATTTAACCTTCCAGCTCGTCCCCTCCTTGGCGTCGAGCAGTTCGATCCCCTTGGCCGCCAGCTCGTCGCGGATCTGGTCGGCGCGGGCGAAGTTGCGCTCCTGGCGCGCCCGTTGCCGCTCGGCGATCAGCGCCTCGACCTCGGCGGCGGCCAGGCCGCTTTGCGCCAGGCCGGCGCTCTTGCGCCCCTCCAGCCAGCGCTCCGGATCGGAGCCGAGCAGGCCGAGCACCCCGCCGAGCTTACGCAGCCTGGTCACCCCCTCGGCCAGCACCTTGAGGGCGAGCGGGCAGTTGCTGAAATCCCCCTGGGCCACCAGTCGATTAAGGCCGCGCACCATCTCGAAAAGGTGAGCGATGGCCAGGGCGGTATTGAAATCGTCGTCCATCGCCTCGGCGAAGCGCTCGTCGATGGCCTCGACCAGGTCGAAGACCTCGCGCTCGGCGTCGGTGATGGCGGGGCAGGTGTCGCCGACCGGCAACGGATGGGCGGCAAGGGTTTTTTCCGCGCTGCGCAGCGCCTCGTAGAAGCGGGTAAGACCGGCCCTGGCATCCTCCAGGTTCTGGTCGGAGAAGTCGATGGGCGAACGGTAGTGGGCGGTAAGGATGAAGAAGCGCACCACCTCCGGATCGTACTTTTGGAGAATGTCGCGGATGGTGAAAAAGTTGCCCAGCGACTTGCTCATCTTCTCCTGGTTGACGTTGACGAAGCCGTTGTGCAGCCAGTATTTGACAAAGGGCTTGCCGCTCGCCCCTTCGCTCTGGGCGATCTCGTTCTCGTGATGGGGGAAGATCAGGTCGCGGCCGCCGCCGTGGATGTCGAAGGTCTCGCCGAGCAGCGCGGAGCTCATCGCCGAGCACTCGATGTGCCAGCCGGGGCGGCCCGGCCCCCAGGGGGATGGCCAGCTCGGTTCGCCGGGCTTGGCCGCCTTCCACAGGGCGAAGTCCATCGGGTTGCGCTTCTGCTCGCCGGGGGCGATGCGCGCGCCGGCCTGCATCTCCTCCATGGTCCGCCCGGAAAGCTTGAGGTAGCCGGGGAAGGTCGCGACGCTGTAGTAGACGTCCCCGCCCGATTCGTAGGCGATCTCCTTGGCGACCAGCCTCTGCACCAGGGCGATGATCTCGCCGATATACTCGGTCGCCCTGGGCTGGTGGGTCGGCAGGTCGAGGCCCAGCGCCGCCATGTCCTCGTCGAAGGCGCGGATGAACTCTTCGGCAAGGGCCTTGCTGGAGATCCCCCGCTCGTTGGCGCGCTTGATGATCTTGTCGTCGACGTCGGTGTAGTTGCGCACGTAGGTGACGTCGAAACCGGCATAGCGCAGGTAGCGATAGACGATGTCAAAGACGATGTTGGCGCGGGCGTGACCGATGTGGCAGTAATCGTAGACGGTGACGCCGCAGACGTACATCCGGACCTTGCCCGGTTCGAGGGGCTGGAATTCCTCCTTGCGGCCGGTCAGGGTATTGTAGACACGCAGGCTCATGAACCTTCTTCTCCTTGCAGCGATAACGCCCGCTCCCCGGCGGCGGGCCGTCGGAGAGTAGTAGATACCATATCGGCCAGGGGTTTTAAAGTTTTTTACCGGAGCCGAAGAGGCGGGCGATGGCGGCGGGAATCTCCGTCAAGGGGAGGATCTCGTGGACGGCGTTGAGCTGAATGGCGGCCCGGGGCATGCCGAACACGGCACAGCTGGCCTGGTCCTGAGCGATATTGAAGCTGCCGGCGAGCTTCAGTGCGCCCATACCCTCGGCGCCGTCCTGCCCCATGCCGGTGAGGAGCACGGCGACCAGCCGAGGCGCCAGGCCGTCCCGGGCCAGAGAGCGAAACAGGGTGTCGACCGAGGGCCGGCAGCAGTTGACCGGCGGCGCGTCGAGCAGGCGCACCTTCTGCCCCTGCATCTCCATCTGCACCTCGTTGGGGGCCACCAGGGCCACGCCGGGCTGGAGCGCTGCGCCGTCCCGGGCCAGACGCACCTGGATGGCGGATTCCCGGTCGAGCCACTCGGCAAAGCCGGCGGCAAAGCCCTTGGCGATATGCTGGACGATCAGGACCGGCGCCGCGAAACCGGCCGGCAGCGCCTTGACCAGGCTCATCACCGCCTTGGGCCCCCCGGTGGAGGCGCCGATAGCGAGGAGATCGCGGCCATTGCCGGCCGGAACGCGCAGCGTCTCCAGCGGGGTCCGCGGCCGGCGAAAGTGGTGAATCACGCGGATTTTCGCCAGCGACCTGATCTTCTCGATCAGCGCCGCGGCGATCGCCCCGAAGGTCGCGCCCCCCACCCCCGCCGGCTTCTCCATGACGTCGAGGGCCCCGTGACGGATGGCATTGAAAGCGCTGCGGCTGTCGGTGGGATCGACGTTGCTGGACAGGATCAGGATCGGGGTCGGGCAGCGGGCCATGATCTCGATGACGGCGGTCAGTCCGTCCATCACCGGCATCATGACGTCGAGCAGCACCAGGTCGGGGCGCAGCTGGCAGGTCAGCTCCACGGCCTGGCAGCCGTCCTCGGCCTCGCCGACGACGCTGATCTCGCGATCCCGGGCGAGCAGGTCGCGGATGACCCTGCGGGTCAGCGGAGAATCATCGGCTATCAATACCCGGATCATAGTCCCCTCAGCCGATCAGCGTCTCGACGGTATCGAGCAGCGTCCCCTGGTCGAAATCACCCTTGACGATATAGGCCTGAGCGCCGACCTCGATCCCCCGGCGCCGGTCGGCATCGCTGGCCAGCGAGGTGACGATGATCACCGGCAGCTCGCGGGTCGTCTCCATCTGCCGCACCCGGGCGGTGAGTTCGAAACCGTTCATGCCGGGCATCTCCACGTCGCTCACCATCAGATCGAACTCCTGGACCGCCAGCCGCGCCAGGGCATCCTCCCCGCACACCGCCACCGTCACCTGGTAGCCATGGGTTTCGAGGATATTCTTCTCCATGGTGCGGGTGGTGATCGAATCGTCGACCACCAGCACCCGCCCCTTGATGCGGGCCGCCTGCTGGGCAGCGAATTCCTCGCGCAGCCGGGGCCCGCGGCCGATCAGTCCGGCCCCGAACAGGTCGGGAACGGAGAGGATCAGCGCCGGCAGACCGTTACCGAGGATCGTCGCCCCGGTACAGAAGCGGACGCTCTTGAGCTGCTGCCCCATGTTCTTGACCACCAGTTCCTGGACGTTCAACGTTCGCGTCACCAGGCAGGCGAGCTGCTGTTCGCGGTAGTTGAGAACCAGGGCGGTGACCCGTCCCGGGCGCCTGGATGCGGGGCTGGCGGGGGACGCCGAGCAGTTCGGGGAGGGCCAGCAGCGGCAGGGTCTTGCCGCGCACCCGGATGACCTCCTGGCCGGCCTCGATGAGGACATCCCGCTCCGCCAGGCGGACGATCTCGCTGACATAGTGCAGGGGGAGGGCATAGATTTCCTCCTCGCACTCCACCACCAGTCCCGTCACCACGGCCATGGTCAGCGGCAGCTGGAGGAACATGTCCGTCCCCTGCCCCGGCCTGCGAATGGATCACCAGGTTCCCCTTGACGCGGTCGATCTGCGTCTTGACCACATCCATCCCCACCCCCCGTCCTGACAGGTCGGTGATGAAATCGCGGGTCGAGAACCCGGGGCGCAGGATGAGGTAGATCGCCTCCTCGTCGCTCAACCCGGCGGCCTCCGCGGCATCGAGCAGGCCGCGGTCGACGGCCACCTTGCGGATCACGCGGGGGTCGATGCCGCGGCCGTCGTCACTCAGCCGCAAATGCACGAATCCCCCCTCGGTGCTGGCCGTCAGAGTGATCCGTCCGCTTTCCGGCTTGCCGGCGGCGCGCCGGACGGCGGGCTCCTCCAGGCCGTGGTCGACGGCATTGCGCAGCATGTGCAGCAACATCGGCCGCAACGCCTCGAGCATCATCCGGTCGAGCTCCACGTCTTCGCCGCTGATCACCAGCTGCAGCTCCTTGTCCAGCTCTCGGCCGAGGGTGCGCACCATGCGTTCCAGATCGTCGGTGATCGTCCCCAGCGGCAGCATGCGCAGTTCCATCGCCTCGCCGTGGAGCTCCTCGGCCAGGTAGGAAAGCTCCTGGGTGTCGGATTCGAGAGCCACCGCCACCTGGCCGAGATCGTTGATGATGGTGCGCAGCAGCAGGTGATTCTCCTCTTTTTGCAGCCGCCGCAGGAAGGCTTCGAGGCGGACCAGGCCGGTGGCCAGCTGGCGGTTGCGTTCCTCGAGAACGCGCCGCGATATGAGCAGTTCGCCGAGCAGGTTGACCATCTGGTCGAGCCGCGCGACGCTGGCGCGGACCGTGTCCCGCTCCGGGGCTTCGCTCTGGGGTGCGACGGCCGGCTCCTCGCGGGACGCCGGCACCTCGGGCAGCACCCCGCTGGCCAGCCCTTCGAGGACCAGATCGACATTGACCTCGATTTCGCCGCCCGAGTGCGCCTGGGCGATCAGCGCTTCGAGGGCGTCGGTGGCGACCAGCAGCAGGTCGACCAGCCCGGAGGTCACCTCCCGCGTCCCCTCTTCGACCTCCTTGAACAGGTCTTCCAGGGAATGGGCCACCTTACCGAGGGTCTGCAGGTCGAGCATGCGCGCCGATCCCTTGAGGGTATGGGCGCTGCGCAGCAGTTCATGGACCAGCCCCGGGCTGAAGCCGTCCTTTTCCAGCGTCAGGCTCCCCTGGCGCAGTGCCTGGAGGTGTTCCTCGGCCTCGCGGGCGAAAATTTCGAGATACTTCTTGTTCTTCACGGCTCAGGCTTCTTCCTCGACCAGACTCTTCAGCCGTTCGGCCAGCCCGGTCAGCTCGGCGATCGACTGGGTGGTCTCCTGGGCACTGGCCGCAACCTGGGTGGCGACATCGCGCACCTCGGCGATGGTTTCCGCCATCTGTTCGCTGGCGGTGGTCTGCTGCTGGGTGGAGAGTTTGATATCGCGGGCGGCGCCGGTCGTCTCCTGGACCATGGTGATGATCTGGGCCAGTTCCTCCGAAATGCGCGCGACCAGGGCACTCGCTCCGTCCACCCCCTTGGTCCCCTCTTCGGTCAGCATGATGGTCGAGTTGGTCGCCTTCTGGATCTCTTCGATCAGGGTCTTGATCTGGCCGGTGGCATCGACCGTGCGCTCCGCCAGACGCTTGACCTCGTTGGCGACGATGGAGAAACGCTTGCCCGCCTCGCCGGCCCCGGCGGCCTCGATCGCGGCGTTGAGGGCCAGCAGGTTGGTCTGGTCGGAGATCTCGTCGATGATGTCGACGATGCCGCCGATCTTCTGGGAGTTTTCGCCCAGATCGAGCATCGCCTCGGCGATCGACTGCACCTGCTGCTTGAGCTGGCCCATGCCGCCGACCGCGCTGTCGACCGCCTGCACTCCCTGGCCGCTCGCCTGGCTGGCACTCTCGGCCAGGCTCTCCACGCGCAGGGCATTTTCCGCCACCTGCTTGGCGGTCACCGCGATCTCTTCCGAGGTGGTGGTCGCCTCCTGCACCGCGCTGGCCTGCTGGGTGGCCCCCGAAGCCTGCTGGGCCGAGATCGCCATGATCTCGTTGGCGCTGGAGGAGAGCTGCTGGATCGCCTCCTTGACGCTGCCGATCAAGCCGGGCGCTCTTGTCGATCTCGCTCTTCAGGTTCTTGACGATAACCTGGGTCATCTTGTTGAAGGCGGCGGCCAGCTTGCCGATCTCGTCGCTGCCGCCGATGGCGATCGTCTCGTCGAGTTTGCCGTCGGCGATCCGGTCCGCCACCTCGGTGAGGGCATGCAAGGGGCGGGTGATCCGCGCCACCACCAGGTAGATGGTCAGCGCGGCGACCAACAGCACCGCCAGCATCGACAGCGCCACCGTGTTGCGCAGGCTGGCGATCGCTTCGTCAGTCTGACGGATGGAGAAGCCGATGCGGAAGGCCCCCCAGTGTTTCCCCTGACGTAGACCGGGGCCGAAATATCCCACATCGTCTCGCCGGTGTCCCGCTTGTAGATCTGGCGCAGGACCTTGTTGCCGTCGCTGCCGTCGTAGTGGGCCGCCTTCAGCCCCGTCTCATCCTTGAATATCCGCTTGGTGCGGTTGCCGACCTTGTCCTGTTCGGCATCCCCGGTCAGCGGCTGGGAGTACTTCGAATTATGGGTCGGCAGGTAGCCGTTGCGGTCGACGAGGACGGCAAAGGCCACCATGCTGTCTTCGTTGACCAGGGTGTCCTCGATCCCCTGGATGCGCTGGTCGAGGTATTGATCATACGCCGTGTGGTACTTGGGGATGGCCGCCCCGGCCAAAGGCCCGGTGGTGATCGGCTGGTAGTCGGTATCGAAAACCTGCTCCTCGGTCAACGCGCCGCTGCTGATCGCCTCCTCCAGGACCTCTTCCATGGCCTGGGCGCCGAACAGGGCGAGGGTCCGCGCCTTGGTCAGCATCAGTTCCTTGAGGACCACGCCGCGCCGCTGCACCAGGGCAAAGGTGAACATGCGCCATGATCACGGCCAGAACCGCAATCAGCGAGACGACGATTTTGACGGAAATGCGTTCTCTGAACCAGTTGAGCATGCAACCCCCTGCGCCCCCCCTTCGGGATGACGGGAATGAAATCAGCGGGAAAAGCGCGGGGCGTCCCTACTCCCCTTTTTGTTCGACAATGAATTGCGGATGGGTAAAGAGGCGCGCCAGATCGAGCAGCACCAGCAGCCCCTCTTCGCCGGCGACCTGGCCGCTAACCGCCTCGCGGGGGAGCCGGGCCAGACCCTCGGTCAGCGGCTCGACAACCGCCTGCGGAATACTGCGGATCCCCTCGACGGCGTCGATCAGCAGGGCGGTCACCAGCCCTTGGGCCTCGACCACCACCAGCCGGGCGCCGCCGGCGGCTGCCGCGCCCTCCAGGCCCAGCACCTGAGCCAGATCGGTCACCGCGACGATCTGGCCGCGCAGGTTGATCACCCCGCGGATGTGGGGCGGGGCCTGGGGGACGCGAACCAGTTTGGGCGACCGCAACACCTCGCGCGCCAAGGTCGGTGGCGATGCCGAAGCGTTCGCCGCCCAGGCGCAGGACCAGGTAATCGGTGATTTCGCCCTGGTTCTCCTCTTCGACCGCCTCCAGCCCCTGCCAGTATTCGTCGCGCATCTCCTGGAGCACGCGCTGGATCTCGTAGGATGTTGATTCCTTCATCGCCGTGTCCTGTCTCGGAGCCTTCAGTTTTCCCCGTATTGGGCCAGATCCCGCCGGCACTGTTCGGCCAGCGCCGCCGGGGTCCAGCCGCCGCCATAAACCAGGTCGCGGCCGGTCGGCAGCCGCTCCAGCAGGCGCAGGGTGTTGCGCAGCTCCCGGGCGGCTTCGCGCCGCCGGCCGAGCCGCCGCAGCACCCGGCTCAGCGCGTAATGGGGCATGACCAGCTGCATATCGAGAAGCAGCGCCCGTCGGTATTCCGCCAGGGCCGCCTCCGGCGCGTCTTCCATCTCCAGGATCAGTCCCTTGAGGAAATAGCTCTCCGGGTAGAGGTCGTCCACCTGCTGGGCGCGCAGGCAATAGTCGAGAGCCTCCCGGTACTCGCCGCGATTGGCCAGCAGAAAACCGTATCCGACCAGGGCCCCGACATGTTCCGGTTTGTGGCGCAGGAGTATAGCATATTTCTGAGACGCTGTTTTAAATTTTTCCTGCTCAAAGGCAGCGACGGCCTGGGCGTAGAGTTCGGCCAGGTCCGGAACCTCCGCGACCGGTGCCGGGCGGTGCCGGCGCCGGTGCCGGGCGGGGCTTCGGCGGCGGCGGGGGCAGGACGACCGGCTGGATGCGAGCCCGGGGCGGCTCCGGCCTGGGAACGGACGCTGCCGGGGTCTCCTGCAGGCGATAGGCAAAGCCGCCGCCGTACTGCACCCGGGAAAAGTCGTGACGTATATTGAGCAGGGTTTCGGCGTGGCCGAGGAGTAGATAGCCTCCCGGCCGCAGCACCCGGGACATCCGTTCGATGATCTCCTGGGTCGTCTCCGGCTGGAAATAAATCATCACGTTGCGGCAGAAAATCAGATCGACGGGGTCACCCGCCGCGCCCGGCATCGACCCGCTGAGCAGGTTGAGATACTCGAAGCTGACCATCTCGCGGATCTCCGGCACGACCCGGAAGCGGTCCCCCTCTGACCGTGAAATAGGTTTGTCGGTAATTCGGTTCGATCACCCGCAGGGCGCGGGGCCCGTAGCTGCCGGCCCGGGCCGCGGCCAGAGACTGCTTGTTGATGTCGGTGCCGAGAATCTCCACCTGCCAGTCGCGCAGCTGTGGAAACCGCTCGCGGAGGAGCATCGCGATCGAGTAGGGCTCCTCGCCGGTAGAGCACCCTGCCGACCAGATGCGCAACCGTCGGGAGTGCCGGTTGCGCTCCAGCACCTCGGGAATGACGACTTCCCGCAACAGCTCGAAATGGGCCAGGTAGCGGAAGAAGTAGGTCTCGCCGATGGTCAGCAGGCCGAGGAGCTTTTTCAGCTCCTGGCGGCTCTCCCGGTGGTGTTCCAGGTAACTCAGGTAGTCGCGGTAGCTGGGGGAGCGCAGGGCGCGCATCCGGCGCTGCAGACCCCGTTCCAGGAGCAGGGCATTGCGCCGGTCGAAGTGCAGGCCGCTGTGGCTGACCAGGTAGTCCCGGAACAGGGCCAGATCGACCTCGCCCAGGGAGGGATAGGGCCCGGGGTTGCCGCGGCGGGCCTTAAGCAGGGCCAGGTTCTCGAGCAGGCGATCTTCGTCGAGGGGCTTTGCCAGCACATCAAAGACGTCGAGCAGCTCATACTCCAGCTTGGGGTCTTCGGAGATGACAATGACCGGCAGGTGGTGGGCGGAACGCTGCAGACCAAGCCGGCGCAGCAGATCGATTTCCTGCCCCGCGTCGGCAGGGACGTCGATCAGCAGCAAATCGGGAGCCTGGCGGCGCAGCTCGCCCAGGGGCAGCGGCGCGACCAGGCAATGGACCCGGCAGCCGGTCGCTTCCAGCACACCGCTGAGGGAGCGACAGAGTTCCCGGTCCCGATCCACAATCAGGATCTCCAGGTCCTTAGCCGTATTCATCGTTTTACCGCCCTACGGGGGCGACCCGCGGCCTCACCGTGCCCCCCCGGCCTGGTCCTGGCGGGCCCAGGAGTCGCGCAGGGTCGCGGTACGGTTGTAAACTGGCAGCCCCTGACGAACAGCGTCGGGATCGACACAGAAGTAGCCGAGGCGTTCGAACTGGAAGCAGCGACCGGCGGCCGCTTCGACCAGGCCGGGCTCCAGGAAGCAGTCGTGCAAAACCGTGCAGGAGGCGGGATTGAGGTCGGCGCGGAAATCGCGCCCTCCGGTCCCCGGCGTCGGGGTGACGAAAAGCCGGTCGTAGAGCCGCACTTCGGCGCGCCGGGCATGGACGGCGGAGACCCAGTGGATCGTCCCCTTGACCTTGCGTCCGTCCGGCGAAGCGCCGCCGCGGCTGGCCGGGTCGTAGCTGCAGCGCAGTTCGACGACCTGGCCGGCAGCATCCTTGATCACCGCTTCGCAGCGGATGAAGTAGGCGCCGCGCAGCCGCACCTCGGCCCCGGGGGCGAGGCGGAAGAACTTTTTCGGCGGGTCTTCCATAAAATCGTCCCGCTCAATATAGAGTTCCCGCGCAAAGGGGACCCGGCGGGTGCCGAAGGCCGTGTCGGCCGGATGGTTGGCGAGCTCGAACTCCTCGCTCTCGCCCGCCGGGTAATTCTCGATCACCACCCTGAGGGGGTCGAGGACCGCCAGCGCCCGCGGCGCGGTCAGATTGAGTTCCTCGCGGACGCAGTCCTCGAGAACGCTCATCTCGATCCAGCTGTCGCTCTTGCCGACCCCGATCCGCTCGCAGAAGGCGCGCATGGCCGCGGGGGGATAGCCGCGGCGACGCATCCCGACCAGGGTCGGCAGGCGCGGGTCGTCCCAGCCGGCGACGTGCCCCTCGGCGACCAGCTGCAGCAGCTTGCGCTTGCTCATCACCGTGTAGGAGAGGTTGAGGCGGGCGAACTCGATCTGCCGCGGCCGGGCGGGGACCTCAAGGTTGGCGATGAACCAGTCGTAAAGGGGACGATGGTCCTCGAACTCGAGGGTACAGATCGAATGGGTGATTCCCTCCAGGGCGTCGGAGAGGGGGTGGGCGAAATCGTACATCGGGTAGATGCACCAGGCCTCCCCGGTCCGGTAGTGGGGAACGCGCTGGATGCGGTAGAGGACCGGATCGCGCAGGTTGATGTTGGGCGCCGCCATGTCGATTTTGGCGCGCAGGACATGGGCGCCGTCGGCGAACTCGCCGGTGCGCATGCGGCGGAAGAGGTCGAGGTTTTCGGCCACGCTGCGGCTGCGGAAGGGGCTCTCCTTGCCGGGCTCGGTGAGCGTGCCGCGGTAAGCCCGCAACGTCTCCGCATCGAGGCTGTCGACGTAGGCCAGCCCCTTGCCGATCAGTTCCTCGGCAAAGCCGTAGAGGCGGGCGTAGTAGTCGGAAGCGTAATAGAGGTGGTCCCCCCAGTCGAAGCCGAGCCAGCGCACCGCGTCCTGGATCGCCGCGGCGTATTCCTCGCTCTCCTTCTCCGGGTTGGTGTCGTCCATGCGCAGATGGCAGCGCCCGGCAAAGACCGCGGCCAGGCCGAAGTTGAGACAGATCGACTTGGCATGGCCGATATGCAGGTAGCCGTTGGGTTCCGGCGGAAAGCGGGTCACCACTTCGCCGGCGACCCGCCCCTGTTGCAGGTCTTCACTGATGAGGGTACGGATGAAATTGCTGGCGGGGGTCGCTTCGGTCGTCATGAAAACCTTTCCTGCCGTTCTCTTCACCCTGCGTCCAGGGCGGTCCGCACGGATTTTGGGGTCAGAGTTTTAATTCTTCAGCGCGGCGAATCTTTTCCAGCAGGACCACGGCATGGCTCGATATGCCCTCGCCGCGCCCTTCGAAGCCCAGCTCCTCGGTGGTGGTCGCCTTGACGTTTACCTGTCCCGGATTGCACCCGCAGGCGGCGGCGATCTGCTCGACCATGGCCGGGATGTAGGGGGCCAACTTCGGCCGCTGGGCGATGACGGTGATGTCCAGATTGCCGATGGCAAATCCCTCCCGTTCGATCAGGACCATCACTTCGCGCAGCAGCTTGAGGCTGGAGATGCCCCGGTAGGCCGGGTCGGAGTCGGGAAAATGGCGGCCGATATCCCCCGCACCGAGGGCGCCGAGGATGGCGTCGCACAGGGCATGGAGCACAACGTCGGCGTCGGAGTGGCCGAGCAGACCGAGGGGATAAGGAATCTCTACCCCGCCGAGAATCAGCCTGCGTTCGGGAACCAGCCGGTGGACGTCGTAACCGTGACCGATCCGCATCATTCCGCTCCTCCCGTTGCCAGAAAGGCCCGGGCCAGAATCAGGTCTTCCGGGGTGGTGATCTTGATGTTCCGCTCGCTGCCGGGGAGGATCGCCACCGGCAGGTCGAGCCGCTCCACCAGCGAGGCATCGTCGGTGCCGCGATATCCGTCCCGCGCCGCCGCGGCATAGGCCCGGCGCAGTACCGCGGCGGGAAAGGCCTGGGGGGTCTGGGCCAGCCACAGGTTGCGGCGCTCGGGGGTGGCGGTGATGCGTCCCGCGGTGACCATCTTGACCGTATCCTTGACCGGTACGCCGACCACACAGCCGCCGACGCGCGCGGCGGTGGCGACCACCTCGGGAATCAGTCCGGCGGGAAAGAAGGGGCGCACCCCGTCGTGCACCAGCACGATGTCGTTATCGTCCGGCGCGGCGGCCGCCAGCCCGTTGGCCACCGAATCCTGGCGCTCGGCGCCACCGGCAACGATCCCCCGCACCTTGCCAAAGGCGTACCGTTCAACCACCTCGGCGCGGCAGAAGTCGATTTCCGCGGCTGGGGAGATGACATGGATCCGATCGATGAGGGGGTGGTAGTCGAAAATGGTCAGGGTATGGGCCAGGATGGGGCGGTCGGCCAGGGTCAGGTACTGCTTGTTGACGGCTGCACCCATCCGCCGGCCCAAACCGGCAGCGGGTATGAGAACGATGACTCGCATGCTTCTCCGGCGGCACCTCCGCGGGGCAGGGGCCACCCTGGCGGCGGCCGGCAAGCACGATCCCGCAGCCGGGCTGCGGAAACAGGAACCAGGACCACGCCGCTGGGGGCGGATCCCGGGTTGAATGACAGGGGACTAGTTGATGAAAATGCGCTCGACCCGTTCCGCGACCTGGTCTTCGTCGCGCCCTTCGGCGAAGGCCAGTTCCTTGACCAGCAGACGCCGGGCCAGATCGAGAACCTTCTTTTCGCCGTAGGAAAGGTCCTTGCCTTCCTTGATCAGATAGAGTTCGCGCAGGACCCGGGCGACCTCGAGCAGGTCTCCCGACTTGATCTTTTCGTTATACTCGCGCTGCCGGCGACTCCAGGAGGCGACCGCGCCGCCGTTGTCCTGCTTTTCCTCGAGCATGGTGTAGATCGAGGAAACCCGGTCGCGCTCGATAACCGTGCGCAGGCCAACCTGCTCGGCGTTGGCCACCGGCACCATGATCGTCATGTCGCTGTCGACGATTCTCAGGACATAGAACTGATTGCGCTCCCCGGAGAACTCCCTGGCCTCGACCGCTTCGATGACGCCGAGACCCTGGGTCGGATAGACCGCCCTGTCTCCAACCTTGAACATATGGCAAACTCCTTCCGCAACCTTGGAAGAATACCACAGTAAAGGTGATTCGTCAAGGCCAAGCCCCCACGAATCGGGGACTTAGGCATCATTGGCGGGAGACGCACCTCTCCGCTGCGGTCAGTTGATCTGCACGATATTGCCGTTTTGGACCTGCAGCAGAAAAAGGACCTTTTCCGCTTCCCCCTCCTGATCGAAGGACGTGGCTCCGGTCACCCCCGGATAGTTGCGCAACTGCTGCAGGCCCAGGCGGACATCGTCGCGGCTGGCGACGGCCGGGTCGTCGAGGATGCCGAGCAGGATGCCGGCGACATCATAACCCTGGGCCCCGAGAATGGTCGGCTCTTCGCCGTAGCGCGCGAAATAACGGTCGACGAAATCGCGCACGAAGGGGTAGGGGCTGTGGACGAAGAAACCATCGACGAATACGGCTCCTTCGACGTAGGGGCCGGCCGCGTGCACCAGCTCCGGGGAGTCCCAGCCGTTGATACCGAACAGCGGCAGGCCTTCGAGACCGTAATAGGGAAGCTGGGGGGCGATCAGGCCGACCTTGTCGGCATAGTCGGGAATGAACAGGGCCTGGAACGGCAGAGGCGGCGGCTCCGGCAGGAAGAGGTCTTCGAGGGGGTCCTTGGAAGGTTCTTCATCGCGCGCGTCGGGGTCTTTACCCATCAGCAGGCGAATCTGGCGGCGGAAATCCGTCGCCTCCGGCGGATAGGCTTCGCGAGCGAGAACCTGGCCGCCGCAGCGCGTCAGGGCGGCGGTGAACTGGTCGGCCATCTCCCGTCCCGGCCGGGTATCGGGCAACAGGATGGCGAACTTGGTCAGGCCGCGTTCCTCGACCGCGTAGCGGGCCAGCGGCTTCGGCCTGCAGGCGCGGGGTCAACGAGTCGCGGAAGACCATATCGCCCAGCGCCGGCAGCCCCTCGCGCTGGGACAGACTCAACAGCGGCACGCCCTCCTGCTGGGCGCGCTGCGCCGCCGCCTCGGCGGCGGCGCTGGTAATCGGCCCGGCGATCGCCATGACGCCGTCTTCGTGGACCAGGCTGCTGACCGTCTCGGCACTGCGCTGGGGATCGGCGCCGATATCCCGGAACAGCAGGCGTACCGGGGAAGGACCGCCCGCCCCCTGCTCTTGGGCCAGCTCCATCCCGCGCCGCACCAGTTGGCCGAAGGTGGCGTATTTGCCCGACAGCGGCAGCAAAACCCCGATGGCCCGTTGCAGCCAGGGCTTGCCGGTCAGCCGCGCATAGAGATCGGTCGCCTCCCGGCGATAGGGGAAATCCACGGCCGCGGCGAGCACCGGCGCCAACAGCCGGCGGGCGGCGGCCGTATCGCCGCGCTAGCGCGGCCCGTTGGGCGAGCTGCACGGCGGCATCCAGCCCCAACGGCGTCGCCCGGAGCATGAACGCCGCCTCCTCCAGGGAAGGCATCGTCGAGGGCCTGCAGCAGCTGGTGGCCCGCGGTCAGCACGGCCGCACTTTGGTCCGGGTCGAGGGTCGCCGCCTGATCGAGAAAGGTCAGGGCTTCCAAAGCGCGCCCGAGGGCGGCGTCGGCATGGGCCAGGCCCAGCAGCCGGGCCGTGCGATCCGGCGCCGACAGAGGCTTGGGGTCGATGGCCAACAACTCCCGGCGGCCTGATTCGGCATCCCCGGTGGCCACCAGGGCCTGCCCCTGGACCAGCTGCAGCTCAGGGGTCCGCTGCGGCTCCGCGATCCGCTGCAGGTAGAGCAGGGCCTGCTGGGGATTGCCCGGCCTGGAGCAGCATCTGCGCCAGCGCCAGGGTCGCCCGGGGGGCATCGGGATCGGCGGGATTCCGGCTAAGAAACTCCTCCAGCAGCGGCGATGGCCGCATCGAACTGGCCGGTCCGATACAGCTCCAGCCCCTGCTCCAGGGCCGCCCGCTCCTCGCCGACGGACGTTTCCTGGCCTCCCGGGGCGACAGCCTGGGCCGCCCGGGCCGGGAGCGGCAGGGCGAGGATAGCCAGTAACAGCAGCAGGTTCAGCAAGCGACGCATCCCAACCTCCCAGGCCGAATCCTCGCCGGGCGGCCAGGTCCGCCCGGAATCCGGTCAGTCGAAGAGTTCCTTGACCTTGTCGAAAAAGCCCTTGCCCGTGGGGTGGACTTCCTCGCCCCCCTCGCGGGCGAATTCCTCCAGCAGTTCCCGCTGCCGCGCGGTGAGCCGGGTCGGGGTCTCGAGCCGGGCCACCACCAGATGGTCCCCCCGCCCGTATCCCTGCAGGTGGGGAATCCCTTTCCCGGCGAGCTTGAAGACCTTGCCCGACTGGGTGCCGGCGGGAATCTTGAGCTTGACCTTGCCGTCGAGGGTCGGCACCTCCAGCTCGCAGCCGAGGGCCGCCTGCACGAAGGAGATCGGGACTTCGCAGATCACGTCCTGCCCTTCCCGCTGGAACAGGGGATGTTCCTTGACGGTGATCACGACATAGAGGTCGCCCGGCGGCCCGCCCTGGCTGCCGGTGTCCCCTTCGCCGCTGAGCTTGAGGCGGGTCCCGGTTTCGACCCCGGCGGGGATCTTCAGGGAGAGCTGGCGCTTGCCCTGCACCCGGCCGGCGCCGCGGCACTCGGGGCAGGGGCTGAGGATGACCCGCCCCTCGCCGCCACATTCGGGACAGGGCCGGGTCAGGGAAAAGAAACCCTGCTGGTAGCGAACCTGGCCGGCCCCCTGACAGGTCGGGCAGGTCTTGGGACTGGTCCCCTTCTTCGCCCCGCTGCCGTCACAGGCGCTGCAGGTATGGTGACGGGGAACCTGGATCTTGGTATCCAGGCCGAAGGCCGCCTCTTCGAAAGAGATGGTCAGGTTGTAGCGCAAATCGTCCCCGCGCCGACCCCGCCCGCGGCGGGAGGAGCCGCCGCCGAAGATATCGCCGAAGATGTCCCCGAAGATATCTTCGAAGGGGCTGCCGCCGAAAAGCCGCCGCCGCCCGAAACCACCACTGTTCAGCCCGGCATGGCCGAACTGGTCGTAAGTGGCCCGTTTTTGCGAATCGGAAAGGACCGCATAGGCCTCGGAGAGCTCCTTGAAGCGCTCTTCGGCTGCCTTGTCGCCGGGATTCTTGTCGGGGTGATAACGCAGCGCCAGCCGCCGGTAAGCCTTTTTGATCTCCGTTTCGCTGGCGTTGCGGTGGACTTCGAGGGTTTCGTAATAATCACGCTTGGCCAAAAGATCTGTCCTCGCTGCGGCGGAGCGGTGTGCGGCAAACCGGTCCCGCCAGGGTCAAGTGGGGCTCGCGGCAAGCGGCAGAAGCCGGGACCAAGCCCGGCTTCTGCCGCCGCCCATCAAGAACGAAGAAATCACTGTTTCTTGTCGCCGTCGACTTCCTCGAACTCGGCATCGACCACCTTTTCATCGCCGCCGGCCTGCGCTTCGCCCGGGGCTTCGCCGGCCTGCTGCGCCTGCGCATACATCGCCTCGGCCAGTTTGTGCGAGGCCTGGGCGAGCGCCTCGGTCTTTTTGCGGATCGCCTCGGCATCGTCCCCCTCCATCGCCTTTTTCAGCTCGTCGAGGGCGCTGCGGATGGCGCCGCGGGTGGTATCGTCGATCTTGTCGCTGTGTTCTTCGAGGGACTTCTCGGTGGTGTAGACCAGGCCGTCGGCCTGGTTGCGCGCTTCGATCAGCTCCCGCTTCTTCTTGTCTTCGCCGGCATGGGCCTCGGCATCCTTGACCATCTTCTCGATCTCCGCCTCGGAAAGCCCGGAAGAGGCGGTGATCTTGATCGACTGCTCCTTGCCGGTGCCGAGATCCTTGGCCGAAACGTGCAGGATGCCGTTGGCGTCGATGTCGAAGGTCACCTCGATCTGCGGCACGCCGCGCGGCGCCGGCGGAATGCCGACCAGCTCGAAGCGGCCGATGGTCTTGTTGTCGCCGGCCATCTCGCGCTCGCCCTGCAGGACGTGGACCGAGACCGCCGGCTGGTTGTCGGCGGCGGTGGAGAAGATCTGGCTCTTCTTGCAGGGGATGGTGGTGTTCTTCTCGATCAGCTTGGTCATCACCCCGCCGAGGGTCTCGATGCCCAGGGAGAGGGGGGTGACGTCGAGGAGCAGGACGTCCTTGACCTCGCCCTTGAGGACCCCGCCCTGGATGGCGGCGCCGATGGCCACCACCTCGTCGGGATTGACCCCCTTGTTCGGCTGCTTGCCGAAGATCTCCTGGACCTTCTTCTGCACCGCCGGCATGCGGGTCATGCCGCCGACCAGGATCACCTCGTCGATCTCGGAGGCGGAGAGACCGGCGTCCTTGAGGGCGGTCTTGCAGGGCTCGACCAGCTTGGCGAGCAGGTCGGCGCAGATGCTCTCCAGCTTGGCCCGGGTCAGCTTGATGTTGAGGTGCTTGGGACCCGAGGCGGTCGGCGGTGATGAACGGCAGGTTGATGTCGGTCTCCATCGAGCTGGAGAGCTCGCATTTGGCCTTTTCCGCTGCTTCCTTGAGGCGCTGCAGGGCCATCTTGTCGTTGCGCAGGTCGATCCCCTGCTCTTTCTTGAACTCGTCGGCGACGTAGTCGATGATCCGCTGGTCGAAGTCCTCGCCGCCCAGGAAGGTGTCGCCGTTGGTCGACTTGACCTCGAAAACCCCGTCGCCGAGTTCGAGGATCGAGACGTCGAAGGTGCCGCCGCCCAGGTCGAAGACCGCGATCTTCTCGTCCTTCTTCTTCTCCAGGCCGTAGGCCAGCGAGGCGGCGGTCGGCTCGTTGATGATGCGCAGCACGTTGAGGCCGGCGATCTTGCCGGCGTCCTTGGTCGCCTGGCGCTGGGAGTCGTTGAAGTAGGCCGGCACGGTGATGACCGCGTCGGTCACTTCCTCGCCGAGATAATCCTCGGCGGTCTGCTTCATCTTCTGCAGCACCATGGCCGAGATCTCCGGCGGGCTGTACTTCTTGCCGCGCGCCTCGACCCAGGCGTCGCCGTTGTCGGCCTTGAGGATCTTGAAGGGGCTGATCTTGATATCCTTCTGCACCGCTTCGGTATCGAACTTGCGGCCGATCAGGCGCTTGATGGCGATACAGGGTGTTCTCCGGGTTGGTGACCGCCTGGCGTTTGGCCTGCTGCCCGACCAGCCGCTCACCGCTTTCGGTGAAGGCCACCATCGACGGAGTGGTGCGCGAACCTTCCGAGTTGGCGATGACGACCGGCTCGCCGCCTTCCATCACGGCGACGCAGGAGTTGGTCGTGCCGAGGTCGATACCGATGACTTTACCCATGGTGTATATCCTCCTTTAACGGTTTCTAGTATGGCGCACTGCGTATCCGGGCTTTTCCGGAACTACGCGTCCTTAATGTCCTGACCGGCTGCCGGGGCCTTGCTGACCAGGACCAGGGCCGGCCGCAGCAGGCGTTGATTGAGCAGGTAGCCTTTCTGCAGCTCCTGGGCGACGCTTCCCGGCGGCAGCTCGGCATGCTCCAGCTGCCCCATGGCCTCGTGGCAGGCCGGATCGAAGGGCTTGCCGACCGCCTCCACCGCGGTCACGCCGAACTGGTCGAAGACCTTGCGCAACTGGCCGAGGGTCATCTCCACCCCTTCCAGCAGAGTGCCGTCGCCGCCGCTTTCCCGGGCATGGGCCACCGCCCGCTCCAGATTATCGAGCACCGGCAGCAGTTCGCGCAGCAGACTCTCGTTGGCGAAGCGGCCGAGGTCTTCTTTTTCCCGCTGCGCCCGCTTGCGGTAATTCTCCAGGTCGGCGCGGCACGCAGGTAGAGGTCCCAGTTATTGGCCGCCTCTTCCCGGCTGGCGGCCAGCTGGGCCTCAACTTCGGCTGGCGCCTGCTGCTCCGCAGCGCCGGGGGCTTTTTCGGCCTCAGCGGCAGCCGCCTTGACCGCGGCAGTCTCCTGCCCGGCCGGAGCTTCGGGCTGTTCCGTCTTCTGTTTCTTGGTCACGCTTTCAGTTCTCCTCGCTATCAAGCAGCTGGCTGACCAGCCGCGCGGTGTAGTCGACGATCGGGATCACCATCGAATAGGGCATGCGGCTCGGACCGATGACTCCCAGCGTCCCCAGCGTCCCGCTGCTGTTGGAGTAGCTGGCGGTAATCAGGCTGCACCCCTCGATTTCCCGGTATTCGCTCTCGCTGCCGATGAAGATCTGCACCCCTCGGGCCTGCTGGGTGCGGTCGAGCAGTTCCACCAGTGGCTTTTCTGTTCAAAGGCCCGGAACAGCCGCCGCATCCTCTCGACATCGGCGAATTCCGGCTGTTCGAGAATATTCGTCGTCCCTTCGATATAGACCTGGTCGCCCGTTCCTCGCGCAGGCCGCCTCGGAGAGACGCAGCGCCCGCTGCAGCAGCTGGTCGTAGAGGGCCTTCTCCTGGGCCATCTCCTTGACGATCCGGGCCTTAACCTGCTGCATGGTCAGCCCCCCGAGGGTGCGGTTCAGGTAGTTGCCGATCTGCTCCAGCTCGGACTGGGAGAAATCCTCGCTGGTTTCGACCAGCTTGTTCTGCACCAGTCCGGACTGGGTGACGAAACCACCAGAATCCGTCCCTGGGAAAGGCGACGAATTCGATGTGGCGAAAGATGGTGCTGGTGAAACGCGGCGCCATGACGATGCCGGTATAGCTCGGACATCGCCGAAAGCGCCTTGCCGGCCTCCTGCAGCAGCTCCTCCACCCGCAGGCCGCGCAACCGGTAATGCCCTCGATGCGCAGCTGCTCTTCCGGCTCAGCTGGCGGACCTGCAACAGGGAATCGACATAGAATCGATAGCCCTTTTCCGTCGGCACCCGGCCGGCCGAGGTATGGGGCGACACCAGATAGCCCATCTCCTCCAGATCGGCCATGACGTTGCGCACCGTGGCCGGCGAAAGGGCCATCTGGTGACGCCGGGTCACGGCCCGCGAACCGACCGGTTCCGCCGAGGCGATATAATCTTCGATAATCGCCTCGAGAATCCGGCGACCTCTATCGTTGAGCTCTTCGGCCATCGTCAATCACCGCCCCAAAAAATCAAGCCGGAAAATCCGGCCCGCTCTCCTTAGCACTCCAGGGAGCCGGAGTGCTAACGGAAAACAACATAACAACGGCCCTCTCCTTTGTCAAGGGTC
>CAVXNQ010000020.1:0-49662 GCA_963763205.1 uncultured delta proteobacterium
CATCAACACCAGGCAGGCGATTCCGGTGAAGAAGGCAGAAATCCAAATCCTTTGAAAAAGAAGTCATAAAGAACGCCGCTGATTTTGGGCGCGACAAACTTTCGGTGATACCTTCTTCTTCATAGCGGTGCCATTGGTCGCCACGTTCCTCGATGAATTCTTCTTTGGACATCTGGCCGTTGAAGATGACGAAGTCCATCGGGAACTTCTCCGGACGCCCATGGGTATTGAAGAAATGGACGGTGAAAATAAAGCCGGTGGCCAGCAGCGCCTCGTCCGAGTGGACGATGGTGGCCACGTTGAACACCCAGCCGGGCAGGAAGGAGCCGAAGAATTCCGGGAACCAGAGCATCAGGCCGGAACCGCCGATGGCGAACATACCCCAGAAGACGGCCAGGAAGTCGAATTTTTCCCAGTAGGTCCAGCGCTCGAAGGTCGGTTTCGGCCCCCTGAAGAGGAACCATCGGACCATCCCGGTGACATCCCTGATATCCCGCAGGTTGGGACAGAGCGAATCGGGGCCGAAGAGCCGCTGCAGGAAATTGTCCCTTGATATCCTTGCGCAGGAAGAGGAAGTCGATGCTCAGCACCATGGCGCCGAAGAAATAGTAGAAGGTCAGATGGCGCAGGCCCGGTGGATCAGGCCGGCATTGTAGGTGCCGCCATAGAAGGACATCAGCACCTTGGCCCAGTGCTGGTCGGCGAACTTGAGCGGCAGGCCGGTCAGTGAGAGGCCGAGAAAGCTGATGATGACCGTGAGGTGCAGAAGATATGACGGGGCTTGAAGCGGCGGTACTGTTTGTGGTCATCGATGATGGTGTGGACGTGCCGCCATCATGGAGGGCCCGCTCCTTTTCACGGTTTTCCACAAAACCGCGGAACATCCAGAGCAGGGTATGGACCCAGAACACCGCGAAGGTTCCGACCAGCAGGCCCGTCATCCCCATGAAGGTCTAGTAAAGGATCGGGTAGTTCTCGCGGTCGGTGTGTCGCCGTGCGCATAATATTTGGTGAAGAGGGCGGTGGCGTTCTGGTGGCACTTGGCGCAGGTCTTAACCAGGTTGTTTCGGGTTGACGCTGGAGTTGGGATCGGCTGGTCGGGAGGACACGTGAGAGGTATGGCAATCGGCGCATCCCGCGACCTTTTCAGGAAAGCCGAGACGGTAGTTCTTCCCATGGTAGCTTTCCATGTAGGTTTCGACGGCGACATTGAAGACGCCGTTGCGCTCCATCATCTCTTCATCGGCATGGCATTTCAGGCATACCTTGGTATGGAAATCGCGATTATCGTGGGAGGTGGGATCGCCGAGCGGCTTGATTTCATGCAGGTTATGGCAGTCGTTGCAGGCGGCCGAATCCTGATTGCCGGCCGCCAGCGACTTGCCATGGAACGAGTTCTGATAAATCGCTTCGACGTCGTGGCACTGCAGGCATTTGGCGACGACCTTGCGCTTGTCGCCCTTCCAGTAGGTGTGTCGTGTGAATGTCGGTGTGGCAGTCGGCGCAGCCGATCTCATTCATCATGTGCACGCTGGCATAATGTTCGGCGGTCTCCTTTTTGTGGCAGCGGGCGCATTTACCGGGCCGGGCATCGAGTTCGCCGGCCTTGTGCATGTCCAGATCGGTGACTTCCACATGGCAGCTGGTGCAGGCATTTTTGCCATGAACGGAATTGGCAAAATCTTCGGCGGAGACGACGTCCTCATGGCATCCAGGCAGGTCGCCGGGTCGATGGCCATGCCGCTTTGCGCCGAGGCGGGAGCGGCGCAAAGGACCAGCATGGCAAGGACAAAAAAGGCACGAATAGATACTCTGCAGCATGATGCTCTCCTCCCTGAATTAAAAATCTTCGCGTTTATATCATTAACGGTGCCAGAATTAGCAACAGTAAATTAATCCTGGCTGTAATTTTCGGGTTCGAAGAAGCAGGTGGAGGAGGCGGGTTCGAGGAACGCAAAAAAGGCGCATCCCGGAGGATGCGCCTTGAGAACCTTGCTGTGTTCGAACGGTTCGCCTTACTTGGCGAGCAGTTTAACCACTTCTTCGGTGAAGGGGTTGGCGAAGAGGATGATCATGGCCACAACGAAGACGTAGATGGCCAGGGACTCGATCATGGCCAGACCGATCATCATGGTGGTCAGGATCTTGCCGCTGGCGCCGGGGTTACGGGCAACGCCTTCAACCGCTTTCTGGATGGCCAGACCCTGGCCGATACCGGTTCCGAGGGAACCAAGACCCATGCCGATACCGGCAGCTACCATTGCCCAAGCGAAAAATTCCATTGTGCTACTCCTTTTCCCTGCGAGGTTGTTGTTCCTATACAGTATAGGACCTGACGGTTCGCCCCTGCGAACCGAAAATAAACGACGAGTTAATGGGCCTCTTCCATCGCGCCGGCAATGTAGATCATGGCCAGCAGGGTGAAGACAAAGGTTTGGATGAAGGCGACCAGCACCCCCATCAGCATCATCGGCACCGGCAGCAGGAAGGGCACCAGGCCGATGAAGATCATCAGTACGATCTCATGGCCGTACATGTTGCCGAAAAGACGCAGAGACAGGGAGAGGGGGCGGGCCAGGTGACCGATAATTTCGATAATGAAGATCAGCGGTGCCAGGACCAGAATCGGGCCCATGAAGTGCTTCAGGTAAGACAGGCCGTGTTCCTTGATGCCGACCGCGTGGGTCATGACAAAGACCGTCAGGGCCAGGGCCGCATTGGTGTTGAGATTGGCCGTCGGCGGGTAGAAGCCGGGAATCAGGGCGATCAGGTTGGAGACCAGGATGAACAGGGCGAAAGTGGCCAGCAGGGGGAAATAGGCCTTCCCTTTGGGACCCATGGTCTCTTCGATGAGATCGGCAATGCCGGTGAGGACGGATTCCATCAGGTTCTGCAGACCGGTGGGGACCAGCTTGATCGCCTTCGAAGCCGCAAGGGCCACGACGATGAGCACCACCATGACGAGCCAGGTATACAGCACGTGCTTGCCGATATGGAGGTGAAGCTGCTCCTCAAGCCATTCCAGGAACAGAAACGGTTGAGTCATAACGTTTAACTCCTAGATCAAAGCGATCGCTGCAGCATGGTCCAAAAAAGATTGATAACGACGACCGAAAGGCCTGCAACCAGAGCCAGGGGGTGAACCTTGGCCACTGCAATCAGCAGGAACAGGGCCGCGGCGAGGGCGGCCAGGCGCACCACATAGCTGAAACGAAATCGTTTGGCCGAGTAACTGGTCGGGTCCGCCAGAGCCTGCACCAAGGCGTGGCGCAGCCAAAAGAAGCCGATAATGGCCACCAGCCCCCCGGCAAGCACCCCGAGCGTTACCGCTGTCGATTGCCAGAACAGGCTCAGCGCAACCAGGATAGCGAGGATCAGCCAGTTGCGCCGCCCCAGGGCCTCCACCAGATGGTCATCCTGGTCGGTCACCGTCGTCCTGCTGATTATTCTTCTGGCGGCGCAGTTCCCGCTCGGTCAGGATATAAATATTGCGGAATCCCGAAATGATGCCGATGACAAGGAAAATCAGCGTCAGCCAGGGCGTCGTTCCCAGCCACTTGTCGAGATAGTAGCCCATGGCCAGGCCGATAAAGGTCGAGGCCACCATCGAGATCCCAACACTGGAAAGGAAACCCAGCGCTTTGATAAGTTGGCGCTTGTCTTCGGCCATAGTCAGCCTTGTGTATACAGCATACAGTTTATAGGTGCGAAACCCGGACTTGATAACACAGCGCAAAGGCCGTTGTCAACAGGTTTATCCGGGCTTTTCGTCCCCTCGACGGCGCCCCCGCCAGTCGTTGATGCTCTCTTCCAGGCGACTCCAGATGCCGCGCATCAGTTCCAACTCGTGACGGGTGGCGATCCCGCGCGCCAGCATCCGGCGTAGGGGGGTCAGGACATGCTCGGGACGATGGGGGTTGAGGAAGGCGATGCGGTCGAGAACTCTGGCCAACTGGGCGAAGAGGGGCGCGAAATCGTCATGGGTTGGAACCTCACCGGTCGATCCACCGGATATTCCGCTGCGACTCAGTTCGTAAAGAAAGATCAACACGGCCTGGGCCAGGTTCAGAGAACCGAGAAAACCCGGCGTGGCAATCGCCGCCGTGTGGGTGCAACAGGCGACCTCCCCGCTGGTCAGTCCGGCGTCTTCGCGGCCGAAGACCAGGGCCAGGCGCTGCAGTTTTGGTCCCTGCAGGCACAGTCTCGCGACTTGACTCACGTCGATGGCGGCACCGCGCCGTTTGCCACTTCTGCGGCTGGCGGCGACGGACCGTTCGCAGTCGCCGAGGGCCGCAGCGAGATCAGGAAAGACCCTGGCGCTCTCCAGATGGCCGACGGCATCGACGGCCAGGCGCCTGGCCGCCTCGGCCAGGTAATCGCAGGGGTTGACCAGGCGCAGCTCGGTGGCACCGAAATTCGCCATGGCGCGGGCCACCATGCCGATGTTGCCGGGAGTGCGGGGTTCGACCAGGACCACGACAATGGTCGGCAGCGGGGCATTCATCGGGGACGACTCCGGAAAAGAGGCTGGACGAGCGCTGTTGCTCAGGCCTGCCGGGACTGCTAGAGTAGGCCTGGCCCGGGAGGGACATCCTTTGCAGGAGGACGCAATGCCTGATTCCGCAGCATGGCTGGATGTGACCCTGGCGATTGAGCCGCAGATGATCACCTGGCCCGGGGACCCGCCGGTCAGCCTGCACCGGCTTGCGAGTCTGGCCTTGGGCGATGCGGTCAATCTCTCGGCGTTTTCGGCCAGTCTGCACTGCGGAACTCACGTCGATGCTCCGGCGCACTATCTGCCCGGTGGCGCCGGGATCGACGGGATGCCGCCGGAGGCGATGATCGGGCCGGCCAATGTCTTCAGCGTGCCGGCGGGCGGGGCGATCGAGGTCGCGGACCTCGAAGGGCTCGATATCGCCGCCGGTGACCGCGTCTTGCTGCGCACCGGCAATTCCCGGCTTTATGCCCAAAAGCGTTTCGATCCATCCTTCGTTGGTCTGACGGAGGACGCCGCCGGATGGCTGGCGGCGCGGCAGATTCGGACCCTGGGCATCGACTACCTTTCCGTTGCCGGCATGCACGCCGATCAGGCGGCAATTCATCGCCGCTTGCTCGAGGCAGGCATCTGGCTGATCGAGGGTCTGAACCTGGCGGCGGTGGCGCCCGGCAGATACCAGCTCTATTGTCTGCCGCTGCGAATTGCGGACGCCGAGGCCGCACCGGCTCGCGTATTGCTGCATCCCCTCGGTTGCCAGCACACCTTTGCACCCTAGCCGGGAGAGCGCTCTCCCACCGCCTGATGAAGGACGGTTTCCAACACCTTGCCGGCACTGTTCAGGTAGAGGGTCCCGTCGCTGATCGTCATCTCCCAGGCGATGCTTCGCTCCAGTCCATCCTCGAGTTCCTTCAGAAAAGCCGCATCAAGGGTCAGGACCTGCAGGTTTCTCACCGCCAACAACCGTGGCAGATGCTGGTCGCGCCAGCGTGGCAACCCCTTGCCGAAGGCAAGCAGGATGACGCGCCGCGCATGGCGGGTGGCCATGATAATCCGCTCGCTGTCGGGCAGACCAACTTCGATCCACAGATCCACGCGGCCATCCGGCTCCTTCAGCCAGAGGTCGGGTTCGTTCCCGGCGCTGATTCCCCTGGTGAAATTCAATCCCTCTTCGAAACAGAGGGCATAGGCGAGCAGCCGCGCCAGCAGGCGTTGGATGGTTTCCGAGGGGTGCCGGGCCACGGTCACGGCAAGCTGTTGGTAACAGCCGCGATCGACATCCGCAAGTTGCAGGTTGGCGCGATAGAGGGTTGGCGGCAGGGCCATGTGGCATACTTTCCAACGCGGATGGGGCCGGCAGCAGAGCCGGCACTACTGGGGCAGGATCGGGAATCTCCTGCGGGACGGAAGGCGCAGCGGCCAAAGCCTGCCATGCGGGCGGCCCGTGCGGCGCCCGGGTCGTTCCGGTTTGTTAACGCCGCCGCTGAGTCTCAGGACTTATTCCGGTTCTTGGCACTCCCTTTAAGCAGGTCGGCGAAGGTGCCCATGCCGGTACCTGCCGGGCGGTCGTTGTAGGCGCGCGGGGCATCGTCCACCGCATCGGTCGTGGCGGGGATCAGGGAAATGCGCCGGTTTTCGAGGTCGATCTTTTCGATCGTCACGGCCAGTTGCTCCCCGGTCCGCAACACCTCACCGGGGTTCTTGAGATGGCGCCCCTGGCCGAGGCGGGAGATGTGAACCAATCCGTCGACGCCCTCCTCGAGGGTGACGAAGGCGCCGAAGGGGGTGAGCCGGGAGACCGTTCCGGTCAACGTCTGTCCTTCCCGATAGCGGACGCCGACCTGGGTCCAGGGATCGGTGAGGGTTTCGCGCAGGCTGAAGGAGAAGCGGTCGCGGTCCCAGTCGAGGGACTTTATCACCAGTTGCAGCTGCTGGCCGACCTGAAGGATGGCCTGAAGATCGTCGACCCGGCCGTAGGCCACCTCGGAGATTGGCAGTAATCCTTCGATGCCGCCGATGTCGACAAAGGCGCCGAAATCGCGCAGCGAGGTGAGCGTGCCGGTGACGATATCCCCCTCTTTCAAGGTCTGCCGCAGCACCTCGCGTTGCTGCCGGCGCTCCTCTTCGAGGAGTTCCCGGCGGGAGACGACGATGTTGCGCCCCTGCTCGGAAAACCGGGTGATGCGGAAGGTCAGGCTGGTACCGAGAATCCCCTCCGGATTCTCCTCGCGGCGCAGGCCGAGTTGGGAAAAGGGGCAGAAGGCGCGGATATTGCCGGGAAGTTTGATCTCGTACCCCCCCTTGATCTCTTTCTCAATGCGGCCTTCGACCGGGACGCCGCTGCGCCAGGCCTCCTCCAGCTCGACGGTCCCGGAACCGGCGCCGCCGATGCGGGTCGTGAAACGCAGTTCTCCCCCGGCGCGGGAGAGGAAGTAGACCTCGATGGTTTCGCCGACGGCCCGGATCGGGTCGCCTTGAGTGTCGAGCAACTCCCTGACGTCGAGAACCCCCTCTCCCTTCTGCCCGACATCGAGAAAAACCCATTCGGCCCCGATCTGCAGCACCGTCGCGGTGATTTTCTGCCCGGGGCGCAGGGAAGCGCTCTGGCCGAGGCTGGCTTCGAGCAGGGCGGCGAAATCCTCTTCGTCGTTGAAATCGTCTTCGGGACTGCGGTCGTCGATCATCGGAATCCTCGGGGTTGAAGGCTGCAAGCTGCAGTGGCGACGCCAGGAAGAGCGGTGCGGTTGGCTTCACCTTCTGGCGCCAGCATAGCGGTTTTGCCACTGCTGCGGCAAGAGGTTTTGCCCGGGGGAAAACCATGGTATCGTTTCTACTTCTTCTTCGGCAGGGAACCTATGAGGTAAACTGTCAGCTATTGGCCGGGCAAACCTCCCCGGCGGAGGTGCCGGCCCCCTTCAACTGCGCCTGGTGAGTTAGCACGGTTATGAAAAAAGCGATTATCCTGACCTTGGTCGGCCTGGTGCTGCTCGTGGGGATCCTCGGCGGGATCAAGGCCCTGCAGATTCGCAAGATGATAGCCCAGGGGAAGTCGTTCGTGCCGCCGCCGGTGACCGTGACAACGGCCAAGGTTACCCGCGACGCCTGGCAGAAGGCTCTGAGTGCCGTCGGTTCGCTGAGCGCGGTCCAGGGGGTGATGGTTGCCGCGGATCAACCGGGCAAGGTGGTGGAGATCCGTTTTGCCGCCGGTACCCGGGTCGAAAAGGGGGCGCGGCTGGTGAAGCAGGACATCTCTTCGGAGCAGGCCCAGTTGCCCGGGGCGGAAGGGGAACTCACCCTGGCCCGGGCCAATCTGCAGCGGGCCAGCCAGCTCTTTGCCGAACGGATCATCTCCCGGGCGGAGCTTGATGCTGCCCAGGCGGCGGAGCGCCAGGCCCAGGCGGCGGTCGACAACCTGCGGGCGGCGATCGGCAAAAAGACCATCAAGGCCCCGTTTGCCGGTCAGCTCGGCATCCGCCTGGTCAATCTCGGGCAGATGTTGCGCGAAGGGGACAGCATCGTATCCCTCCAGGTCCTCAATCCGATCTTTGCCGACTTCTCCCTCCCCCAGCAGCTTCTGGCCGAGGTCAAAACCGGCTTCACGGTGCGGGTGACCAGCGACGCCATCCCCGGGGCGGCACTGACCGGGAAAATTACTGCGATCAACCCGGAGGTCGATCCGGCGACGCGCAATATCCGCTTCCAGGCGACCCTGGACAATCCCGACGAAACCCTGCGGCCGGGGATGTATGTTACCGTCGAGGTCCTTTTGCCCGCACCGGAGCAGGTCCTGATGATCCCAGCCACCGCGGTTCTCTACGCCCCTTATGGCGACTCGGTTTTCGTCGTCGAGCCGCCTGCCCGGGAGCAGCCCGGGCCGCAGCCGACGGCGAAGGGCGGACCGAAGGGGCTGGTGCTGCGCCAGCAGTTCGTCCAGCTCGGGGAAAAGCGCGGCGACTACGTCGCGGTTACCCGTGGCGCCAAGGAAGGGGAGCAGGTGGCCAGTACCGGCGTGTTCAAGCTGCGCAACGGTCAGCGCGCGGTGGTGGACAATAGTCTGGCGCCGGAATTCAAGTTGGCGCCCAGGCCGCACAACGAGTAAGGGGAGGCTCGGGCCGGGGTGGGGATTCCGGCCGGAGCTGTGAACCAAGGCGGCATTTTTTCTACGCGGTGGTCAAGACCCGATGAAATTCACCGATCTGTTCATCCGTCGTCCGGTTCTCGCCATGGTCGTCAGCCTGGTGATAGTCATCGCCGGGCTCCAGGCGATCCGGACCCTCAACGTCCGCCAGTACCCGCACAGCGAAAACGCCTCGGTGACGGTGACCACGGTGTACGTCGGGGCCAGCGCCGAGCTGGTGCGCGGTTTCATCACCACGCCTCTGGAGCGGGCAATCGCCGCGGCCGACGGCATCGATTACCTCGAGTCGCAGAGCACCCTGGGGCTTTCGACCATCACCGCCCGCCTCAAGCTTAACTACGACGCCACCAAGGCCCTCGCCGAGATCAGTTCCAAGGTCGACCAGGTCCGTGCCGACCTCCCCCCCGAGGCCGAGGTGCCGGTGATCAACATCGAGTCGGCGGACAGCCGCTTCGCTTCGGCCTATCTCAGTTTCACCTCCGATCTCCTCAAGCAGAACGAGATCACCGACTACCTGGTGCGGGTGGTCCAGCCTCGGCTGTCGGCCCTCGAGGGGGTGCAGCGCGCCGACATTCTGGGCGCTCGCACCTTCGCCATGCGCATCTGGCTCAAGCCCGACGCCATGGCCGCCTACCACGTCAGCCCGGTGGAGGTGCGCGAGGCGCTGGCGGCCAACAACTACCTGGCGGCCCTCGGCCAGACCAAGGGATCGCTGATCCAGGTCAACCTCACCGCCGACACCAACCTCACCTCGGTCCCCGATTTCAAGCGCCTGGTGGTCAGGCAGCAGAACGGCGCCATCATCCGCCTCGGCGACATCGCCGATGTCGCCCTCGGTGCCGAGGACTACAACGCGGAAGTCCACTTCACCGGCCAGACCGCGGTCTTCATCGGCGTCTGGCCGCTGCCCAATGCCAACTCCCTCGACGTCATCACCCGCGTGCGGAAGGAAATGCAGGGGATCCAGAAGGACCTGCCCACCGGCATGCAGGCCCGCGTTGCCTACGACGCCACCGAGTACATCCACACCGCCATCCGCGAAGTTCTCAAGACCCTCGGCGACACCCTGCTGATCGTCGTCATTATCATCTTCCTGTTCCTCGGCTCGCTGCGCTCGGTCTTCATTCCGGTGGTGGCGATTCCCCTGTCGCTGATCGGCGCGGTTTTCCTGATGCAGGTCTTCGGCTTCACCATCAACCTGCTGACCCTGCTGGCCATCGTCCTCTCCGTAGGCCTGGTCGTCGACGACGCCATCGTCGTCGTCGAAAACGTCGAGCGTCACATCGGCCTCGGCGAATCCCCCCTCAACGCGGCCTTGAAGGGGGCCCGGGAGCTGGTCGGCCCGATCGTCGCCATGACCGTGACCCTGGCCGCGGTCTATGCGCCGATCGGTCTGCAGGGGGGCTGACAGGTTCCCTGTTCCGCGAGTTCGCCTTCACCTTGGCCGGGGCGGTGACGATCTCCGGGATCATCGCCCTGACCCTGTCGCCGATGATGTCGGCCACCCTGCTCAAGCCGGGCATCGAGGAGCATGGCCTGGCCGGGCGCATTGCCCGTGACTTCCAGCGCTTCCGCGGTTTCTACGGGCGCCTGCTGGCGGGCACCCTGCAGCGCCGGCCGGCGGTCTATCTCCTCTGGCTGGTGATCTGCGGCCTGACCGTACCGATGTTCAGCATGTCCGCCAAGGAACTCGCCCCGACCGAGGACCAGGGGGTCATCTTCGGTATTCTCGATGCCGCGGCCAACTCGACCCTCGACCAGACCAGCCTTTACGCCGCCGCTGCCAACCACGCCTTCCTCAGCATCCCCGAGACCGAGTTCACTTTTCAGATCACCTTCCCCACCAATGGCTTCGGCGGCATGGTGACCAAGCCCTGGGACGCCCGCAAGCGCACCATCTTTCAGATCCTCCCCGAAGTGCAGCAGAAACTGGCGGCCATTCCCGGCATCCAGATGTTCCCGGTCCTGCCGCCGGCGCTCCCCGGCGGCGGCCAGTTCCCGGTCGAGTTCATCCTCGCCTCCACCGCCGAGGAGGAACAGATTCTCGACTTCGCCCGGCAGCTGCAGCAGAAGGCGATGCAGAGCCGCATGTTCGCCTTCCCCCCGCTGATCGACGTCAAGATCGACCAGCCCCAGTCCGAGTTCGTCATCGACCGCGACAAGGTCGCCGACCTCGGCCTCAACCTCGGCCAGGTCGGCGCCGACGTATCGGCGATGGTCGGCGGCAACTTCGTCAACCGCTTCGATATCGCCGGGCGCAGCTACAAGGTCATCCCCCAGGTGCAGCGGGTCGACCGGTTGACCGCCGACCAGTTGCGCAGCATCTACGTCACCGGACCGGGCGGCGATTTGGTACCGCTCTCCACCGTGGCCACCCTGCGCAACAGCGTCGTGCCGCGCTCTCTGAACCGCTTTCAGCAGCTCAATGCGGTGAAAATCAGCGGCGTCGCGGTGCGCCCCCTCGACGAGGCCCTCGGTTTTCTCGAGCAGGAGGCGGCCAAGATCCTCCCCAAGGGGTATGTTCTCGATTACACCGGCGAGTCGCGCCAGCTGCGCAGCGAAGGAAACCAGTTTTTGCCGACCTTCGCCCTGGCGATCGTCCTCATCTTTCTGGTCCTTGCCGCCCAGTTCAACAGCTTCCGCGACCCCTTCGTGATTCTCGCCGGCTCGGTCCCCCTGGCCATGTTCGGGGCACTGATCTTTACTTTTCTGAAGATCCCCAACCCCAATGTCCCGTTCTGGACCCACGGCTGGACGACCACCCTCAACATCTACAGCCAGGTCGGGCTGGTGACCCTGGTCGGGCTGGTCAGCAAAAACGGCATCCTGATCGTCGAATTCGCCAACAAGCTGCAGGAGCAGGGAGAGGCCAAGCTAGCGGCGATTCAGCAGGCTGCCATGACCCGCCTGCGGCCGATCCTGATGACCTCGGCGGCGACCATCGCCGGCCATTTCCCGCTGACCCTGGTCACCGGCGCCGGGGCCGCGGCGCGGAATTCCATCGGTCTGGTGCTGGTCGGCGGCATGGCGGTGGGTACCCTGTTCACCCTCTTTGTGGTCCCCTCGATCTACATGCTGGTGGCCCGCGACCACTCCCGGGACCGGCAGCGGGAGGCTGCGCTGGCCGGTGCCGAAGTGACATAGCGACGGGCAGGCGGAAAAAATTTATCGAGGCCCTTGATTTCTTGGCCGAATTTGAAATACTGTGCTGAACTCAGGCATGGTTGTGGGATTTTTCGGCTGCCGTCCCAATCAGCTCAGCAACCTATCCGCATCGGTCCCGGTCAGGACGAGTGGATTATTTGCGGGCAGGAAAAATTCCCAGCCAAATCAGGCTCCCGGCACGGGAAGGACAAAAGGAGTAAAGGCAATGGCAGAAGGCAAGGTGAAATGGTTCAATGATGCGAAGGGGTTCGGTTTTATCGAGCAGGACAACGGCCCGGATGTTTTCGTGCACTTCTCGGCCATTTCGGGCGAAGGCTTCAAGTCTTTGGCCGAAGGCGACCGGGTGGTCTTCGATGTCACCCAGGGGCAGAAAGGTCCCCAGGCGAGCAATGTGCGGAAAGCCTAGTTTGGCCGCATAGAAGCGATCGCGAAAAAGCCCCCGGCAGCAGCCGGGGGCTTTTTCGTTAGTGCGCCAGGCATGGCGCGTAGCGCCTTGACTGGCGCTGTTCCGGTTGTCGTGGTGGTAACCGGATGACTTGGGGGTGCAAGTCCCCAGCGGACCCTGAAGGCGGGAACCGCTAGCCGGACGGCAAGGGTGTCCACCGCGAGGTGGAATCTGAAGGAAGCCGCAGGCAAACTCCCGGCCCGACGTACAGAAATCGCATGAGGCAGTCTCATCCGGGCGAGAAGGCCAATATCGTCAAAGCCCGATAGCCATCCGGGAGGGTGGGGCTGTAGATGCGGCGGGTATATGGGAGGAGGGTCACGCGCATTACCCTGGGAGGTCTGTCGGTCTGCCTCGTGCTACCGGCGTCGGGACGGGTCGGCAGAAGTCAGCAGAGGCCATACGAGCCGGCCTGACCGCCCGGCAAAGGGCCGAACACAAGGCGTCGGACAGGAGGCTTGAGTTTCGATGACGACAAGAGACGCAGACGTCCCGGTTGAGATACCGGGAGCCGCCCCGGAGGGCAGCGGCCGGAAGCCGCCAGAGCATGGGAGCGGTGCGTCAAACGTCACGGCAACACGAGAACCTTCCTGGACGGAAGCGGAAAGGGGGCTGATGGAGGACGTCGTCAGCCGCCCGAACATGATGGCGGCCTTAGGGCGCGTGGAGGCCAACAAGGGCGCCCCCGGCATTGACGAAATGACGACGGGCGAGCTTCGCGGCGTCCTCAAGGAAAGATGGCCGATCATCAGGGAAGAACTGCTTGATGGGAGGTATCGCCCCCAGCCGGTGCGGAAGGTGGAAATCGAGAAGCCCGACGGGGGGACGCGCACCCTGGGGATACCTACGGTGTGCGATCGGCTCATTCAGCAGGCACTGCATCAGGTGCTGACGCCGCAGGGTGGTCCCCTCTCCCCCTTTTGTCGAACATCCTGCTCGACGAGTTCGACCAGGAACTGGAGAGGCGCGGTCATGCCTTCTGCCGCTACGCCGACGACTGCAACATCTAGGTGCAGACCAGGCGCAGTGGCGAGCGGGTCATGGCCAGTCTCAGCCGGTTCCTGGAGGAGCGACTGGCACTGAAGGTCAACGTCGCCAAAAGCGCCGTCTACCGCCCCTGGAAAAGGATCTTTTTGGGCTACAGCATGACCTTTCACCACAAGCCCCGGCTCAAAGTGGCGGCGGCGAGGGTGAAGCGGTTCAAGGCCGGACTCAGGAAGGTCTGCCGGCGGGGAAGGGGACGCCGCATCGCCAAGGTCATCGAAGAAATCGCCCCGAAGCTACGGGGGTGGGCCTCCTACTTCCGCCTGGCGGAGGTCAAAGGCATCTTCGAAGACCTGGACCAATGGCTGCGGCGGAAACTGCGCTGCATTTTGTGGCGACAGTGGAAGCGCCCCTATACCCGGGCCAGGAGGTCGATGCAGCGGGGATTGACGAAAGCCCGGGCGTGGAAATCGGCCACGAACGGGCGAGGCCCCTGGTGGAATGCCGGGGCCTCGCACATGAATGAAGCGTATTCGACATCCTTCTTTCGCAACTTGGGGCTGATCCGCTTGACCGATCAGCACCGTCGCTTTCAGAGCGCCTTGTGAACCGCCGTGAACGGAACCGTACGAACGGTGGTGTGGGAGGACGGCGGGGGTGACCCCGCCTCCTACCCGATGCTGCGCTGGGAGTTCAGCTGGCCTGTTGCAGGGAGAGGGCTTCCAGCGCCCGGGCCAGTTGATCGGGACAGCTGGTGTTGCCCCGGCAGGCAATCCCCTTGGTGCGCCGGATCACTTCGCTGGCCGGCATGCCGGCAGCGAGCGCCGCGACCGCGCGGGTGTTTCCGGCACAGCCGCCGACGAAGCGTACGGCCCGGACCAGATCGCCGTCCAGCTCGATATCGATGAAGCGCGAACAGGTGCCGAAGGTGGTGTAGGTGGTTTTCATGGGTCCCCCTTGGTGTCCGGCAGCGCCGCAGAACTGCCGTAATAGGTGAAGCGACGGGGGGATTTATAACATGGCGGGGGGCGGGAGGACAATTCTTAAATTCAGGTTTTCATATATAAAAAACTTCATCCGCGGCGGCGGGGCCTGCGCCGTCAGTTGGCCTGTTCCGACAGCTTCTGGAACTGTTCGGCCAGGTTGCGCAGGCGGGTGCTGAGGACTTCCATGGCATCGATCTCTTTGTTGATCACCTCGGCCCGCTCCGCATTGTTGCGCAGGCGTTTTTCCGAGATGTTGAAATGGGAGAAAACCCGCTCGGCCACCCCCGTCTGGAAGCGGATCGCCGCGTCGACCGCCTGAATCTGTCCCTCCCTGCCGGCAAGCGCCTTGTCGAATTCGCGGTTGGCCCGCACCTGCTCTTCCATCCCGCGGGAGACCTGATCGGCCGCCGATTTCATCTGGCCGACCCCCTGCTGGATGCGGTTGATCGCCTGCTGCTGTTCCTGGATGGCCCGGGCAACGGCCTTGACCGAACGCATCCCCTGGCCGGCGCTGGTGACCAGTTCCCGCGCCCGGTGTTCCTGCTCGCCGGTCAGCTGTACGATGTCTTCCGAGGAATTGGCGGCCTGGCGGGCGCTGCCGACGATCTTTTCCAGGGCGGCGCTGGTTTCCTGGCTGAGCTGCTTGCCGCGGGCAATCCGCTGCCCGGTGGCGGCAATGGCCCCGGTGACCTCCTTGGTATCGCCGCCGATGGCCTTGACGATGCGCTGGATGTCCTGGGCGCTGTTGGTGGTGCGGTCGGCGAGGTCGCGGATCTCTTCGGCCACCACGGAAAACCCCTTGCCGTTCTCGCCGGCCTGGGCGGCGATGATGGCGGCGTTGAAGGCGAGCAGCTCGGTGTCGGAGACCAGTTCGCGGATGACCTCGATGATCTTTGCCACCTCCCCGGTCTGGTGGGAGAGGCGGGTCATGGCCTCGGTGGCCTTGCGGCTTTCGGCCTCGATGCGGTCCATTTCCTCCCGGGAGGCGCTGACCACCTGCAGTCCGTTTTCGGCATCCTGCTGCACCGCGGCGGTGGCATCGGCGCTGGCCGAGGCGCCGCCGCGGATCCGTGCAAAGGCCTCGCCGATGCCGTCGAGGTCGCGGGCCGTGGTCTCCACGCTGCGCGCGATCTTGTCGGCCTGGTCCGCCGCCTCGCGGAGGCTGGAGGCCATCTCGTCGACGCTGGTGGTGGTTTCCAGAAACTGGGCGTTGGAGTGGTCCATCGCCCCGGCCATCTCCTCGAGGGAGGCGGAGAGCTCGCGGGAGATGGCCGCCTCGTCCTGGGTCCGATCGGCCAGCAATTCCATCTGGGCGGCGATCTCCTGCTGTTTTTCGTTCATGGCCCCGACGTCCTTGCGGGTCGCCTGGGCGGCGGTCAGGCCGTCCCGGGCCCGTTCCGAGAGGTAGCTGCTGGAGGCGGCCAGGGTCCGGTAATGGGGAACGAATTCATCGACGGTTGCAAGCAGGGGGCGGACGAACTCTTCGATCTGCCGGATCGAGGTCTGCAGGGCGATATTCAGGCTTTCGATGGTGCCGCCGTCGGCACTGACCGCGCCGGTCAGCGGCTGCAGCAGCGCCAGTTGCTCGCGCAGCTGGGATTTGAGGCTGACGCGCACGAACTGGTACATGCAGGCCCCCAAACCGAAGCCCATAATCAGGCAGCTGATGACGAAGGGGGCGCTGCGGGCGGCGGAACCGATCATCGAGGCGGTGATGAGCGGGAAGACGATCCCGGCGCCCAGGCCGGTGAGATGGGTGAAAATGAAGGTCTTGCGTAAAAAGGAGATCCGCTTGCGAGGTGCGTCGGCCATGGAGGAACCCTTTTGAAATGAGTTTTACATGTAAAATTGGATCGTTAGCACATATCATAGATTCTCCGGCAAGGCAAGGCGGAAACGCCCTGCCGGCTTTCCCTGGAGCGGGCCAATGTGCTAGAGTCGGCCCATGATCGCCCCCTTCGAGCTGCTCGACAGCCACGTTCATCTCGACCTGTTGCCGACGCCGCCGAGCCGCGACTGCCAGGTGACTGCGGCCCGTGCCGCCGGGGTAGGGGGATTCGTGGTCCCGGGGGTCGGGCCCGCCGGCTGGCCGAAGCTGCTGGGGGTCGTGGCCGAGGTGCCGGGAGCCTACGCCGCGCCGGGGGTGCATCCGGCGGCGGCGGGACATTGGAACGAGGCTGTCGCCAGGGAACTGGAGGGGCTGCTGGCCGATCCGCGCACGCTGGCGGTGGGCGAGATCGGTCTCGATGGCAGCCCGGAAATGCCCGCCGTAGCCGTCCAGGAGGCGGCCTTCCGCGGCCAGCTGCGGCTGGCGGTGCGCTGCGGCAAGCCGGTGATCCTCCACTGCCGCCGGGCCGTCGGCCGGCTACTGGAGATCCTCGCCGAGGAGCATGCGGCCGCTGTCGGCGGCATTCTGCATGCCTTTTCCGGCAGCCTGGAGACGGCGCTGGCGGCGCGCCGCCTGGGTCTGGCGGTGGGCATCGGCGCCGCCGTCACCTACCCCAATGCCCACCGGGTCCGCCAGGTCTTGCGGGAGCTCCCGGAGGAGATGCTCGTGCTGGAAACCGACGCCCCGGATCTGAGCCCCTTCCCGTTCCGGGCGCAGCCCAACCGGCCGGAACGGTTGCGGCTGATTGCGGAACGGGTCGCCGAAGTCAGGGGCTGGAGCCTGGAGCAGGCGGCCGCTATCACTACGCAAAACGCCCGCCGGGTGCTGAAGCTGGCGCCCGGTGCATCCATTTAGGGAAAGGCAAGCATGGAACAGCATCGCTTCAGTCGCATGGAACTGTTGACCGGCGCCGCGGGAATGACGCGTCTGGCCGGCGCCTCGGTGGCGGTCTTCGGCGTCGGCGGGGTGGGGAGCTACGCCGCCGAAGCCCTGGCCCGGGCCGGCGTGGGGCGGCTGACCCTGGTCGATTTCGACGATATCTGCCTGACCAACGTCAACCGCCAGATCCACGCCCTCGACGGTACCATCGGCAAGGCCAAGGTCCAGGTCATGGCCGAGCGCTGCCGGGCCATCAATCCGAGCCTCCAGGTGGAGCCGATCAAGGCCTTTTTCCAGGCGGACAATGCGGCGCAGCTTTTGGAGCGCGGCTACGATCAGGTCCTCGACTGCATCGACCACATCACCGCCAAGCTGCATCTGATCCAGAGCTGCCGGGAGCGGGAGCTGCCGATCATCGCCTCCATGGGCGCGGCCAACAAGCTCGATCCGACCAAGATCGCCGTCGCCGACCTGTTCCACACCCAGAAATGCCGCCTGGCCCGCATCATCCGCAAGGAGCTGCGTCGCCGCGGCATCACCTCCGGGGTGCGGGTGGTCTATTCCACCGAGGAATTCCGGCCCCTCGACCCCGCCGGCGGGGGCTGCGCCGACAACTGCGTCTGCCCCAACCAGGACGACCAGCAGTGGAGTTGCCGCCACCGCCGAGTCATCCTCGGCAGCTCCTCCTACATCCCGCCGATCTTCGGCCTGACCATGGCCGGCGAAGTCATCCGTTCCCTGCTTGGGAAGTAATTCCGCCGCCCTTTTCGGAAGACTGGAATTGGGGGGCGGCCACGGCGGTTTCTGCTTGCAGCCCGGCCCACCCTTTTCCTATATTGGTCCGATCAAAGCTCCAGCGTGGTCGCCCTTTCCCCAGCCGGCGACTTTTGACCCTTCCCGGAAAAGGATGACCGACCATGGCCCCTTTCCCCTGGCAGTACCCGGCGCTGATGCTGGTCGGTATTCTGGCTGGTTTTCTCAACGTCATGGCCGGCGGCGGCTCGCTGTTGACCCTGCCGGTGCTCCTCTTTCTCGGCCTGCCGGCGCCGGTGGCCAACGGCACCAACCGGGTGGCGATCTTTTTCCAGAATATCTTTGCCATGGCCGGCTTCCGCAAGCAGGGGGTCTTTCCCTGGAAGCTGGCCCTGCTCTGCACCGCACCGGCCCTCGTCGGCAGCTACATCGGCGCGCAACTGGCGGTGAATATCGACGACCAGCTCTTCCGGCGGCTGCTGGCCTGCATCATGATCGGGGTGCTGGTCCTCACCGTGGTCGACCCGGTCCGCCGCTGGAATCTCGGCTCCGAACATATGACCAAACTGCGCGGGGCGGTCCTGCTCCTCAGTTTCTTTGCCATCGGGGTCTACGGCGGGTTCGTCCAGGCCGGCGTCGGCTTCCTGATCATTTCCGGGCTGCTGCTGCACGGCCTCGACCTGGTGCGGATCAACGCCGTTAAGGTCATCGTCATCTTTTCGTTCACCATCGTCGCCCTGGGGGTCTTCATGGTCCATGGCCAGGTTGATTACGGCATGGGCATGGCGCTGGCGGCGGGGAATTCCCTGGGCGGCTGGATCGCCACCCACGTCGCGGTAAAAAAAGGCCACGACTGGATCCGCAACCTGGTTTCGATCACCGTCCTGATCTTTGCCATCAAGCTTCTGTTCGGTTGAACCCTTCGGGAGGAGAGCCCGATGCCCCTTGCGCCTGGAACTGATTTTGCGCCCGCGGCGCGTCTCAAAATGGATGATCTGCTGCGCCAGGTCGGCTATTTCCGCGAGTCGCAGTTCTCCAGGAAGCTGCTCGACGCGGTGCCCGCCATCCTGACCATCCTCAACGCCTGCCGCCAGATCGTCTATTTCAACAGCGCCCTGCTCGACCTGCTCGGCGTCGACGACCCCGAGGCCCTCTATGGTCTGCGCCCCGGGGAGGCCCTCGACTGTGCCGTGAGCAAGACCGCGCCGGGCGGTTGCGGGACCGGGGAGGCGTGCAGCACCTGCGGCGCGGTCCTGGCCATCCTGGCCGGGCTCGACGGCACCGCGAGCAGTCGCGAATGCCGCGTGACGCGCTGCGTCGGCGGCGACCTGCAGCCCCTGGAGCTGCGGGTCTGGGCGACCCCGCTGCGCTACCGCGAAGAGGACTTCATCATCTTCGCGGTCAACGACGTCAGCCACGAGAAGCGCCGGCGGAGCCTGGAGCGGGTCTTTTTCCACGACATCCTGGATCTGGTCGGCTCCATCAAGGGGTGCGCCGAGCTGCTCGAGCACTACCCCGGGATGGAGCGGGAGGACCTCTATGCCCTGATCCAGGGGGCGGCCGAACAGGTCATCGACGAGGTCGAGGCCCAGCGGACCCTGACCGCCGCCGAAGCGGGAAGCCTCACGACAGCAGCCGACACCCTCTCTTCCCGCCTTCTGCTCGAACAGCTTTGTGTCCTTTACCGGAGTCACGAGGTTGCTGCCGGCCGCACCCTGAGAGTTGACGATTCGAGCGAGGAGCTGATCTTCGTTACGGATCGCGGCCTGCTGGGACGGATCCTGGGCAACATGCTGAAAAACGCCCTGGAGGCGGTTCCCGCCGGAGAGGAAGTCACCCTCGGATGTCGCTGTCAGAGGGAGACGATAGAGTTCCGGGTTCACAACCCCGGCGTCATCCCCCGCGCCAGTCAGCTGCAGATCTTTCAGCGTTCCTTTTCGACCAAGGGGGAAGGGCGGGGACTTGGTACCTACAGCATGCGCCTGTTGAGCGACTACCTGGAGGGGGAGGTGGGTTTCTCCAGCAGCGCCGCGGGTGGGACCGTCTTCTGGGGGCGGTATCCGCTGAAACGGGAATTGCCGGGATCTTGATGCAGGACGCTCCGCGGGGGGAGTGAAAAATTTTGCGCACATTGAAAAAGGGCCGTGGAATCATCCACGGCCCTTTTGACGTCTGGTGCCCAGAGACAGAATCGAACTGCCGACACGAGGATTTTCAGTCCTCTGCTCTACCGACTGAGCTATCTGGGCGAACGGAATCCTGTATATAGCGAAAAGCGTCCGGGGTGTCAAGAAAATTCCCGCGGCCAAAATTCCCCCGATCGGCGGGACGGCGCCAACGCTCCCGGCCACCCGTTGGGCGCCATGAAACTTTGATTTTCTCGAGGGGGAATTTGCCATGCTTCCAGATCGTCTAACCAGAGATAAAATTTGCCTAAAAGCCGATAATTTGACATGAAATCGGCAGCATGTTATGGTTCTTGTTGGATTTTTTGCCAGGCCATTTACACTCGCCACGAACCATTGAGCTTACAGAAAAAAAATTAAAAGGATGGTAATCAGTGACAATTTACAATGAAAGACAGCAAGAAATCGCTGAACAATTCAGTTCAAAGGCTGTGATTGCCAATTGGAAGGACTGGAAGTGGCAGTTAAAACATTCAATCACGTCGCTTTCTGCTTTTGAAAAACTGCTCGGCGTGAAGTTCGAGGGAGAAGAACGGGAGTCTCTGGAGGCGACCCTGGAAAAGTTTCCCCTTTCGATCACGCCCTATTACCTGTCCCTGATTGATGCCGTGGACTTCCGCAACGATCCGGTCTTTAAACAGGCCTTTCCTTCCGTCGCGGAGCTGAATATTCACAGCTCCGACATGGCCGATCCCCTGGCCGAGGACCAGGACAGCCCGGTGGACGGGGTTTTGACCCATCGCTATCCGGACCGGGTGCTGCTGCAGGTCAGCAACGTCTGCGCCATGTATTGTCGGCATTGCACCCGCAAGCGCAAGGTCGGCGATGTCGATTCCATCCCCCGCAAGGAAGCGATCGGCGAAGGGCTCGCCTATATCCGCGAGCACCAGGAGGTGCGCGACGTCCTCCTTTCGGGCGGCGACCCCTTCCTGCTCAGCGACGAGCAGCTCGACTGGCTTCTCGGCGAACTGCGGGCCATTCCCCACGTCGAGGTGATCCGCATCGGCACCCGCACGCCGGTGGTCCTCCCCTACCGGATCACCGACGGCTTGGTGGCGGTACTGAAGAAATACCACCCGCTGTGGATCAATACCCATTTCAACCATCCGCGGGAACTGACGACCTCGGCCCGCGAGGCGATCGCGAAGCTGGCCGACGCCGGCATCCCGCTGGGCAACCAGTCGGTGCTGCTGGCGGGCGTGAACGACTGCCCGCGGGTGATGAAGGCCCTGGTCCACAAGCTGGTGATGAATCGCATCCGCCCCTACTACCTCTACCAGTGCGATCTCTCCGAGGGACTCTCCCACTTCCGGACACCGGTCGGCAAGGGGATCGAGATCATGGAGTCGCTGATCGGCCACACCAGCGGCTACGCGGTGCCGACCTACGTCATCGATGCCCCTCACGGCGGGGGCAAGATCCGGGTGATGCCCAACTACCTCATTTCCTGGTCGACCAACAAGGTGGTGCTGCGCAACTACGAGGGGGTCATCACCACCTACAAGGAGCCGGAAAACTACAAGCAGATCCTCTGCGACGACAACTGCGACAGCTGCGACCTGCAGCACGACCTGCGCGAGGGGCAGGAGAACGATGTGGTGGGCATCGCCAGCCTGTTGACCGACTACGGCGACACCGACTACCTGGCTCCGGAAAATACCGAACGCCTGGAAAGGAGGCAGCAGTGATCGATCACGTCACCCGTCTCGGTCGGGCCGTGGTCCAGCATGGACCGGCCAACGATCGGGTCTACCTGATGAAGCTCGGGGGCGACGACCCCCGGCAGACCGCCTGGCGCATCGAGGAACTGGCCCGGGATGAGGGCTATTCGAAGATCATCGCCAAGGTTCCCGGCCAGGCCCGGGGGGCGTTCGACGCGGCGGCCTATCATGCCGAGGCCTTCGTACCCCGCTTCTACCAAGGCACCACGGACGTCCACTTCATGGCCAAATATTTCGACGAGGAGCGGCGCCAACCGGACGCCCCGGAGCAGCTCGCCGAGGTTCTCGCGGCGGCGCGCAACCGCCGCCCCGACAGCGAAGCGCCGGTGCTGGACGACCGCTACCGGTGGCGCGTCACCGAACCGGCCGATGCCGAGGCGATGGCTGCTCTCTACCGCCAGGTCTTCGCCACCTACCCGTTCCCGATCCACGACCCCGACTACCTGCGCCGGACCATGGCCGAGCATGTCGTCTACTTCGGCATCTGGGACGGCGGGGAGCTGGTCGCCCTGGCCTCGGCGGAAATGGACCCGGCCGGCGGCAACGTCGAGATGACCGATTTCGCCACCCGGCCGGACCAGCGCGGCGGCGGCTTCGCCACCTTTTTGCTGGCGCGCATGGAAGAGGAGATGGCACGGCGTCATCTGCCGACCGCCTACACCATCGCCCGGGCGGTCTCCTTCGGCATGAACATCACCTTTGCCCGGCGCGGCTACCGCTTCGGTGGGACCCTGACCAACAACACCAACATCTCCGGCAGCCTGGAGAGCATGAACGTCTGGTACAAGCCCCTTCCCTGAGCCTTTCGGGGGGTGCTGAATTGCACCCCCCGGGCTTTGTGTTATTCCTATTAGACAAGCTTCCGCCGCTCTTCCGGCCTTTTTTCCGCTGCCCAGCGAAGGAGTGCCCGATGCACGATCCGGCTGCACCGGACGTCGACGATCAGCCTTTCGCCGTCATGGATTGTGCCCTCATCACCATTGCCAGCGGGGTGCGGGCGCAGAACCTCAAGGAATTCCGCGAGGGGCTGCTCAAGGCGCCGCTCGGCAGCCTCGACCACCACTTCTGGGGGCGCTTGCTGCGCCCCCAGTTCGACGAGCCGGAATACAACAACGACTTCGCTTCCTGGGCCTGGCGCGGCCTGCATGACAAGGAGCTGGCCGAGCGCCTGAGCATGGTCACCCCGACCAACTATCCGGACCAGGAGAGTCTGCGCCAGGAAGTTCTGGAAATCCTCGAGCAGCGCCTCGACGAGCGGGAGCTGGTTCCCTGGGCCATGGCCGACCAGCAGTTCCAGTTTCTGTTCTCGCAGGTCGTGGTTTTCGACACCGGCCTGCGCTGCACCTCGCCGCAGGACCTGGCGCCGCGCCTGCGCTCCCTGTCGACCGGAAGCATCTATTATCACTTCATCGACGCCCGCAACCGCACCGCAGAGCGCTGCGACGATTTCAGCGTCTGGCTGACCGGGTGCGGCGATAAAGGCCGTGGACTTGCCGCGCGCCTGTGCGGCATCGACCCCTACTTTTCTTCCCTCAAGGAGCTGCGTCAGATCATTGCCGGCCTCTTCGAGCAGTTCTTTCCCGAGAGGACCTGATGGACGAGGAGATCATCCAGGAATACCTGCAGAACTTCGTCGAAGAATACCAGGCGGTGACCGGCTCCACGGTGATCGAGCACCTGCGGCAGCTTGCCGCCCCCCTGCAGGGGGCGACGGTGGTGCATGTCAACTCGACCCGCGAGGGGGGCGGGGTGGCGGAGATTCTGCAGAAGCTGATCCCCTTCAAGCAGGCCCTCGGCATCGATGCCCGCTGGGAGGTCATCAACGGGTCGGGGCCTTTCTACCAGTGCACCAAGGCCTTCCACAATGCCCTGCAGGGGAACCAGGTGGCCATCCCCGAAACCCTGCTGCGGGAGTACGAGGCGACCAATGTCAAAAATGCCGAAATATTGCGGGAGCTCCTCGAAACCGCGGATTTCGTCTTCATCCATGATCCCCAGCCGGCGGCTTTGCTGGCCAGCTGTCCGAACCGCAAGGGGAAGTGGATCTGGCGCTGCCACATCGATGCCAGCCACCCCTTTCGCCCGGTCTGGAAGTATCTGCGGCAGTGGATCGTTCCCTACGATGCCAGCATCTTCAGTCTTCCCGAATTCGCCCAGCCTCTTCCCCACCCCCAGTACATCATCCCCCCGAGCATCGATCCGCTGAGCGAGAAGAACCGGGATCTGCCGGAGGCGGAAACGCGCGAGGTCTTCGACCGCTTCGGCCTTGATCCGGAGCTGCCGATGATCCTGCAGGTCTCCCGCTACGATCGCTTCAAGGATCCCCTCGGCGTCGTCGAGGCCTACCGGCTGGCGGCCAAGCTGACCCCCCTGCAGCTGGTGCTGGCCGGGGGCGGGGCGAGTGACGATCCGGAGGGTGGGGCCGTCCTCGAGGAGGTCCGCCAGGCCGCCAACAATGATCCCAACATCCACGTCCTGCTGCTGCCGCCCGATGCTCACCGCACCATCAACGCCCTGCAACGCGCCGCGGACATCGTCCTGCAGAAGTCGCTGCGCGAAGGCTTTGGCCTGACCGTGGCCGAGGCGATGTGGAAGGGGAAGCCGGTGATCGGCGGCGACACCGGCGGCATCCGCCTGCAGGTGGTCGATCACTATACCGGCTTTTTGGTCCGCACTCCGGAAGGGGCGGCGCTGCGCATCCGCTATCTGCTCCACCGCCGCGACCTGCTGGAGGAGATGGGCAGCCGGGCGCGGCGTTTCGTCTGGGAAAATTACCTGCTGACCCGCCATCTGCGGGAATACCTCACCCTGATGGTCGGGCTGCACTACGGCAGCCGGGAGCGCATCGAGGTCCCGCCCTATTGAACCCGGAAGCGGGGCGGGAAGTACCGGCTCAGAGAGGAACAGCTCGCCTAATTCGCTGTCAGGCTCCGGTCTGCCGCGGGAGGGATGAGGCATGAATCAACGGATGAAACGGCTGGTGATCGTCTCCAACCGGCTGCCGATCGTCATTGACCGGGAGGAAGACCGCTGGCGGATCGTCCCGGGTTCGGGCGGGCTGGTCACCGCCCTGGCGCCGATCATGCGCCGGAACTCGGGACTCTGGGTCGGCTGGCCGGGCTGCGGCGCTGAGGCCCCGCTGGAGGAACTCTTCACCCGCTTCAGCGACGCTCAGGGGTATCAACTGGCACCGGTCCCGCTCAGCGAAGATCAGGTGGACAAGTACTATCGCGGCTTTTCCAATGAGACCCTCTGGCCGCTCTTTCATGACCTGCTCGGCTACTGCCGCTTCCGGACCGAAACCTGGCAGGTCTATCAGCAGGTCAACGCCCGCTTCGCCGAAGTGCTGCTGACCCACAACCGGCCGGGCGATGTGATCTGGGTTCACGACTATCAGCTGCTGCTGGTCGGCCAGGCCCTGAGTCAGCTGGGGGTTGGACAATCGCTCGGCTTCTTCCTGCACATTCCCTTCCCCTCTCCCGACCTCTACCGCCGCCTCCCCTGGCGTAATGAAATCATCCAGGCCCTGCTCGCCTACGACCTGATCGGATTTCAGACCCTACGCGACCGCCGTAATTTCGTGGCCTGCGCCACCAGCCTGCTGCCCGACACCGAGGTGATCAGCCGGCACCGGCATTTCACCCTGCTGCGCAGCGGCGAACGCTTCGTCAAGGTGGGCCACTATCCGATCAGCATCGACTATGCGGAGTTTCACGATGCGGCCCGCTCCCAGGAGGTCGCCGATGCCGCCTGGTACCTGCACGAACAGCTCGAAGAACGCCAGCTGCTGCTCGGCATCGATCGACTCGACTATACCAAGGGCATCCCCGACCGGTTTCTCGCCTTCGAACGGGCCCTGGAGAAATACCCGGACCTGCACCGGTGCACCTCCCTGCTGCAGGTGGTGGTGCCGAGCCGCACCCTGGTCGCCGACTACCAGGATCTCAAGGAACAGCTTGACCAGTTGGCCGGCCGCATCAATGCGCGCTTTTCCGAACCGGGCTGGACGCCGATCTACTACGTCTTCCGCAGCCTGGAGCGGGTGCAGCTGCTGGCCCACTACCGGGCCTCGGAGATCGCCCTGGTTACCCCGCTGCGCGACGGCATGAACCTGGTGGCCAAGGAGTACTGCGCGGCCTCCGTCGACGGCAACGGCGTGCTCATCCTCAGCGAATTCGCCGGCGCCGCCGACGAGCTGGGCCGCGGCGCCCTGCTGGTCAATCCCTACGACGTCGAAGCCAGCGCCGACGCCATCCACCAGGCCTTCGTCATGCCCCACGCCGAGCGGCAGCGGCGGATGGGCCTGTTGCAGAGCCAGGTCCGCCGCCATGACGTCCACCTCTGGCTGCGGCGCTTCATGGAGCACCTCGCTGGTGGCGGCGACTTCGCCTGAGGGGGCGATTTAACGCTTGCCAAGGGCCGCGGATTCTGCTAGTTACTGAGAATTCTTGATTCAAAAGAGGCCATTCAGCATGCGTTTTTACCGCGCCAGCTTGACCAGCTTTTCCTTTTGGTACGGCTTTTACTTTAGGCCGTCTGCCCGGGGGAAGGGTCCGCTGTCGTAAGCCGCGCGCGATAGAAGAGGATCAAAAACCATGGGCAGACCGACCGGCCGCCCATGGTTTCCTGTTTCCGGTGCTCCGGAGCGAACAGCAGGCCGCCATGGGACTTCCGGGCGGCCTGCGCTGTTTGATCAACCAACCGGATGAAAGGAGCACAGAAGAGATGATCATCGTCATGAAGCAGGGAGCCGGCAGGGACGAACTGGCCGAGGTAAAAAAGCGTATCCGCGAACTGGGCTACAAGCCTCACGTCATCCACGGCGAGACCCGCAACGTCGTCGGCGCGGTCGGCGACGAGCGCGGCAAGTCGGTGCTGCAGGCGCTCGAGTCCCTCCCCGGGGTGGAGAGCGTGGTCCCCATCCTGAAGCCCTACAAGCTCGCCAGCCGGGAGATCAAGCCGGAGCCGAGCGCGGTCGAAATCGTTCCCGGCCTGGCGGTCGGCGGCGGCTCATTTCCGGTCATGGCCGGCCCCTGTTCGGTGGAGAACGAGGCGCAGATCCTCGAATGCGCCCAGGCGGTCAAGGCGGCCGGCGCCCGGGTGCTGCGCGGCGGGGCCTTCAAGCCGCGCACCAGCCCCTATTCCTTCCAGGGAATGGAGGAGGAGGGCCTCAAGCTGCTCGCTCTCGCCCGCGAGGCGACCGGGCTGCCGATCGTCACCGAGGTGGTCAATCCCCGCGATGTCGAGCTGGTCGCCCGCTACTCCGACATCATGCAGGTCGGAGCACGCAACGTGCAGAACTTCGCCCTGCTCAAGATGCTCGGCCGGCTCGACAAGCCGATCCTGCTCAAACGCGGCATGGCCACTACCATCCAGGAATTCCTGATGAGCGCCGAGTATATCCTCGCCGAGGGGAACCGGCGGGTGATTCTCTGCGAGCGCGGCATCCGCACCTTCGAGACTGCGACCCGCAATACCCTCGATATTTCGGCGGTGCCGGTGCTCAAGGAGCTGACCCACCTGCCGGTAGTCATCGACCCCTCCCATGCCACCGGCCACGCCAGCCTGGTCCCCGCGATGTGCTATGCGGCCGTCGCCGCCGGCGCCGACGGGCTGATCGTCGAAGTCCACCCGCATCCGGAGACCGCCGCCAGCGACGGTCCCCAATCGCTGCGGCCGGCCGAGTTCGCGGCGATGATGGCCAAACTGCGCGAATTTGCCCGGGTGGCGGAAAAAACCCTGTAGCAAGGCGCTTCTTTGCGCGGGCCGGGGCCGCCGCCCCGGCCCCGGCCAAGGACGGTTACCCGAAGCACCCGTCACCCGTCACCGAATTCCGGGAGTTGTCCATGTATCTCATCCCCCTCAGCCAGCCGGAAAGTGTCGAGCTGGTGATCCATGCCCTGCGCGTCGCCGGCGGCGAGGCCGACTGCAACAGCTGCCCGGTGCGCAAGGTGTGCATGAAGCAGTGCCTGACCATCGCCGACCGCGGTGGCGAAGATGGTTGCCGCAGGGACCCTCCCCAGCGCCGGTGCGCCGCCGGAGCCTCCGCCAGAGCCTTCCAACGGCGCCCAAAGACCGGGGCTCAAGGTAGTCAAGTAGCTGGATTCGCGAGCGCTTTTTCCGCCGTCTACGGCGTTGACAGGGCGGGGGAAAAGGTCTAGACTTCTCGCTTCTCAAGCGCTGTACGGCGATGCCGCGGCATCGCGAGCCCGGCAACGGAAGGAGTTTTGCCATGAAAGTTCTGATTACTGACGAGATCTCCCAGGATGGCTTGCAGCCCCTGGTCGAAGACCCGCGCATCGACTTCGACGTGCGCCTCGGCCTGCCCCGCGAGGAGTTGTTTCGGACCATCGCCGGCTACGATGCCATCATCACCCGCAGCGGCACCCAGGTCGATGCCGAACTGCTTGAGCACGCCCGGAACCTGAAAATCGTGGCCCGCGCCGGGGTCGGGATCGACAACGTCGATGTGGAGGCGGCCAGCAACAAGGGGATCATCGTCGTCAACGCCCCCTTCGGCAATGTCAATTCGGCCGCCGAGCACACCATGGCCCTGCTGCTCTCCCTCTGTCGCAACGTCACCGTCGCCAACTCCAGCCTCAAGGGCGGGGAATGGAAACGGGCGCCATTTACCGGCTCCGAGCTCAAAGGCAAGACGGTCGGCATCATCGGCCTCGGCAAGGTCGGCGGCCGGGTGGCCCTGCGCTGCAAGGCTTTCGAGGCCGAGGTCATCGCCTGTGACCCCTACATCGCCGAAAAGCGTGGCGAAGATCTCGGCGTGCGGCTGGTCTCCCTGGAGGATATCGTCCGCTACGCCGACATCATCACCGTCCACACCCCGCTCAATGACGAGACCCGCGGCATGCTCGCCGGCGGCCACTTCGCGGCGATGAAGGACGGGGTGATCGTCATCAACTGTGCCCGCGGCGGGATCATCGACGAGGCGGCGATGCTCGCCGCGCTGCAGTCCGGCAAGTGCAGCGGTGCCGCCTTCGACGTCTGGAGCGAGGAGCCGCCGCGCAGCGAGGTTCTGCAGCAGCTCATCGCCCATCCGCGGATGGTCGTCACTCCCCACCTCGGCGCCAATACCTTCGAGGCACAGAAGAACGTGGCGGTGGATGTCAGCCGCGAGCTGGTCAACTACCTGGACGGTCGGCCGTTGGAAAACGCCGTCAACATCCCCAAGTTCGATCCCGACCTGATGGAGCAAATGAAGCCCTTCCTCCGCCTGGTCAGCCAGATGGGCGAATTCGTCTCCCAACTGGCCCCGCCCAACCCCAACAAGGTGGTCTTTGCCTACAACGGCAAACTGGCCCGCTTCGACTGCGCGCCGATCACTGTCTGCGGGCTGGCGGCGCTGCTCAACCGACAGACCGACCAGGAGGTCAATATGGTCAACGCCCGGCTGGTGGCGAAGACCATGGGGATCGCCGTCGAGGAGATGCGGACCACCGAATCGGAATCCTTTTCCAACCTCGTGACCCTCTGTCTGGAAACCCCGGAAGGGAAGCGTTCCATCGCCGGGACCCTCTTCGAGGGCATCCCGAAAATCGTCAAGATGCGCGATTTCCTGACCGACTTCCAGCCCGAGGAGCACATGCTGGTGATGACCTATGAGGACAAACCCGGGCTGATCGGCAGGATCGGCACCATCCTCGGCGAGTCCGGCATCAATATCGGTTCGATGAATCTCGGGCGGCGGGCCAAGGCCGGCGAGGCGATGGTGGTGCTGTCCCTCGACACCCCGGCCAGCGAGGAGGTCGTCGCCCGCCTCGCCCAGGCGGTCGACTCTCATTTCATCAAAGCCGTGCATATGAAGCTCTGATCCACCCGCATCCGACCCTGCTCTCCCCCCGAGGCCCCCGGCGGATTTCCGCCGGGGGCCTTGTGCAAATCTCCCGCCCCGCCGTCGTCCGGCCCATCGCCTCCGTAGAATCAATCTCCCTGAAATTTCGTCTGAAAATCAGAACGAAATTTTATCTAGACTAATAAAATGTCGAGGGGAAGAAAAACCTTGTCTGGTCTTCCGCAGCGGCATGGCGCGGATGAATCGGGCCGAAGTCCCGTCGACCGCCAGGCTGTCTGTTCTTTAAGTTATTTATTTCAAGAAGTTGAATCTTGTGTTCGGCTTCGGTTCATGGGTCTGAAGCCGGCACCGCGGCGGCTCCCGTTGTTCTCTGTCGGGTGAAAAATTTCATTGATGATAAAAGCAGGGCCTCATCCCGCGGGGCGCATATTTTACCCAAAATAAAATTTTTCTTGACAATTCGGCGAGTTTTTTGTTTTGTACTGGGGGTCAAGAGAAACATCGTTTTAAACAAATCCGAACCGGTTCCCTGCATAATCAGGCAGTTAAGATTGATGGTTTCGCAGAAACACATGGAATGGCTAAGCAAAAATTTCGTCCGACAAGGCCTGGTGGTTTTTCAGGGGCGAAGGCCTACATCAGGTAGGCCGAGGTCCTGAAAAAACGCCGTAACGCCGTAGGGCGGACTTTTTGCGACGCCATCAAGATTGACAGGCAGCTCCCCCGGCGGCGTCGGCGGGGGCGAATAAATCCAATCCAGCAGAGGGATGTCTGAAATGGCCAAGAGTGCGATCAAACCGTCACTGAAAAATCCATTGGCATCCGCCCGAGGAAGTCGAGTTTACCATCCCCGGTGAAATTGCCGGCAAACACGGGCCTTATGAAGAGGTCATGAAGGAGGGCCATGACCTGATCGAGCGGCCGATCAAGTCGGTGCAGGTCAGCCAGATCGAGAAGCAGCACTTCAAGAAGCGCATGACCGTCTGGGAGCGGATCAAGGTCCTCACCCAGGAGGAACCCAACATCCTGTTCCAGAACTGGGGGAAGAACCTGGACGGCGCCTCGCTGGTGACCGGCATTCTCAACATCGGCGGCCGCGATGTCGCGCGTCTACGGCCACGACTTCACGGTGCGCGCCGGCTCCATCGACGCCACCAACGGCAGCAAGCTGGCCAGGCTATTCAACATGGCCGGCGAAAAGGGGATCCCGGTCATCGGCATGAACGACTCGGCCGGCGCCTTCGTCCCGGCCGGGGTCGGCGGCCTCGACGGCTACGCCGAGGCCTTCACCGCCCTGCGCAAGATCAGCGGCGTGGTGCCGACCATCATGTGCATGTTCGGCTTCAACGCCGGCGGCGGCTCCTACCTGCCCCGCCAGGGGAGCTTCGTCATCCAGCCCAACGACACCTTCTTCGGCCTGACCGGACCCGGCGTCGTCAAGTCGGTGCTCGGCGAGGACATCACTCCCGAGGAACTCGGCGGGCCCAAGGTCCACGGCGCCTCCGGCGTCGCCGACCTGACCGTGGCCGACGAGGTCGCCGCCCTGCGCACCGCGGTGCGCCTGCTCAGCTACATTCCCGACAACAACTACAGTCTGGCCCCCTTCCAGGCGACCAGCGACCCGCTCGACCGCAAGACCTGGGAGATCAACACCCTGCTGAAGAAGGCCTTCAACTCGCCGACCGGCTTCAATACCCCCTTCGACGTCTCGATCGTCATCCAGCAGATCTGCGACCACGGCGACTACTTCGAGATCCAGCCGGAGCGGGCCCGCGAGGCGATCACCGCCTTCGGCCGCCTCGGCGGCAACGTGGTCGGCTTCGTCGCCAACAACTCGGCGGTCGCTTCGGGGCAGATCGACTGCGATTCGGCGGTGAAGATCGCCCGTTTCGTGCGCTTCTGCAACATCTACAACATCCCGCTGATCTTCATGGAGGACACCACCGGCTTCCTCCCCGGGCGCGAGCAGGAGGCCCGCGGCATCGTCCAGGCGGGCCGCTCGATGCTCGACTCGATCGTCGATGTGCGCACCCCGCGCATCCTGCTGATCCTGCGCAACGCCTTCGGCGGCGCTTATGCCTCCTACAACAACTACCCGACCGGTGCCGATCTGGTGCTGGCGCTGCCGACCACCCGCCTGGCGGTTATGGGGCCGGCCGGCAAGGAGTTCGTCTACAAGGGCGAACTGCGCAAGATCCGCAGCACCGCCGCCGCCATGGTCAAGCAGGGGACGGCCGAACGGATCACCGCCGGTATGGACGGGGTCGAAGCCAAGCGCGACGCCGAGAAGGAAGCCGCCGAATGGCTCAAGGCCGAAGAGGCCGCCCTCAACCTGCGCTACGAAAAGGAACTGATGAACCCCAAGGAGGGCCTGGCCCTCGGTTCGATCTCCTCGATCGTCATGCCGACCGACCTGCGCGAGGTTCTGGGCAAGAACATGGGCTTCCTGCTGCGCCACTACAAGCCTGGACCGATGGCAGGTCGTGCAGCGCGAGTTCCATTAAGGAACCCGGGGAGTGATTGAGAATGAAAGCGAATCAAGGTTTCGATCTGGAGATAAAGCCCATGGCAGAGAAGATTGATTACTACAGCAACAATCCGTTGATCCATCGCGACCGGCGCCTGAGCCAGATCGGGTTCCGAATGGGTCCGGTCTTTCTCCTGCGAGGACCTCAAGCCGCTGATCGTCTGCCGCGGCCCGATCCGCATGGAGGCGATGACCGTCTACGAGGAGATGGGGATCAGCCATTACGGCATCCTGCTCTCCGAGAAGGACTCGATCGTCTACCCCAACGCTCTCTCGCCGGAGCTGCGCAAGCTGACCGATACCAGCCGCGTCCACCGGGTGCCCGACTACACCGGGGCGAGCAAGGAGGAGCGGGTCGAGCGGATCGGCCAGATCATCCAGATCGCCAAGGACAACGGCTACGACGCGGTCTTTGCCGGCTACGGCTTCATGGCCGAGGACGACGAGTTCGTCGCGGCCATCGAGGAGGCCGGACTCAAGTTCATCGGCCCCTGTTCGGCGACCCAGCGCGGCGCCGGCAAGAAGGACGAAGCGAAGCGCACCGCCTTGTCGGTCGACGTTTCGGTCACCCCGGGGATCGACAACGTCACCGCCCGGACCCTGGTCAAGAAGCACCCGAGCCGCGAGGCGCTGCTGGCCCTGGTCAAGGCGGAAGGGCTCAAGGTGGCGAAGAAGATCCTCGACGACAAGAAGCTCTGCCCTGGAACGAGCTGGCCGACGCGATCCTCTTCGCCTCCTACGAGAAGGGGATCGACCTCTTCTCCATGGAGGAGCTCTGCGCCCAGGTCGAGACCGAATGCGCCGAAATGTTCCGGAACTATCCCGGCGCCCGCATCCGTCTCAAGGCGATCGGCGGCGGCGGCGGCAAGGGGCAGCGCATTCTCGGCGCCTCGCTGCTGACCAAGAAGAACCCCGAGCGATGCCGACATCAAGAAGGCCGCGGCCGACTGCTCCGGGGCTGGTCCGCGAAGTGCTGCAGGAGGTCAAGGCCAACGGGATCGGCGACAACAAGAACGTCCTGATCGAACTCAACATCGAGCAGACCCGCCACAACGAGATCCAGCTGCTCGGCAACGGCGACTGGTGCATCGCCCTGGGCGGCCGCGACTGCTCGCTTGCAGATGCACGAGCAGAAGCTGCTGGAGATTTCGGTGACCCAGGAAGATGCTGGCCCTGGAGATCGCAAAGGCGAAAAAGGCCGGCCATGAAGGCCCAGGCCAAGGCGCTGGCAACCGACCTGCAGGTCCTCAAGCGGATGGAGGAGCAGTCGGAGCGCTTCGGCCAGGCCGTCGGCCTCGATTCGGCCTCGACCTTCGAATGCATCGTCGACCGGCGACCGCCATTACTTCATGGAGGTCAACACCCGCATCCAGGTCGAGCACCGGGTCACCGAGCTGGTCTACAGCCTCAAATTCACCAATCCCAAGGACAAGAAGGATTATTTCATCGTCGAATCGCTGGTCGAGGCGATGGCGCTGCTGGCCAGGCACAAGGAGCGCCTGCCCCGTCCCGAGCGCCTGCCGCGCTTCGGCGCCGGCGCCGAAGCCCGCCTCAACGCCACCGACTGTTCGCTGTCACCGAGCGCCGGGGGCGTGATCCGCTACTGGTCGCAGCCGATCGAGGGGGAGATTCGTGACGACCAGGGGATCTGCATCACCAACCCCGACACCGGCCTGTTCATGCGCTACACCCTGGCCGGGGCTTACGACTCCAACATCGCCCTGCTGCTGACCAAGGGGGAGGACCGGCTCGCCAGCTACCAGCACCTCGCCAAGGTCCTGCGCAGCACGGTCCTGCGCGGCACCAACCTGGCGACCAACCTCGAGTTCCACTACGGCCTGGTCAACTGGTTCCTCGGCCAGAACGTCATGGCCAAGCCGACCACCCGCTTCGTCGTCCCCTACCTGACCCTGGTCGGCAAGCTCAAGGAAGAAGCGAGCAAGCTCGATGTGGTCTATGCCTTTCTGGCCATGAAGAAGCATTATGCCGGTCTCTACGCGAATGATCCGGAAGCCGCCAAGGCCGTCTCGGAGATCCTGGACCGCAAGGGAACCCTGCTGACCCGGCCGATGGAGGTGCTGCTGAGCGACCCGCATCTGCTCTCCGGCTGGCTGAGCCATCAACCGCAAGAGCTTTCCAACAAAGACGGCAAGCTGGTCTGGCTGCGCAATCCCCTGGTGATTCTCGAGGAGACCTACGAGTATCTCAACATGACCTTCGAGCCGACGCGCCCCGCCGCCGAGGTCATCTGGTCCCACGACAATGCGCTGCTGCAGAGGGCTCTCAAGTTCTACGCCGACCTGCGCGACGCTTCAAGCTGGACAAGGAAGAGTTCCTCAAGCTCAACGACATCCTCGCCAAGGAAAAGCCCCAGGGCGGTTTCGATCAGGAGACCTGGGCACAGATCCAGGCGGCCCACGCCGGCTACGAGGTCGGCAACGAACTCTTCGGCATGCTCTTCTTGATCGCCGAACGGACCGATTTCTTCGCCTTCCGGGTCGAGGAGGATCTCGAGGTCACCATTCCCGAATACCTCAACGAGCCCGACCTGCAGGCGGCGATGAAGAAGATCCTGGTGCCGCCGCCGTCCACCAAGGCCGATGAGATCGTCACCCCGGGCGGCGGCATGTACTACGCCCAGGAAGCCCCGGGCATGCCGCCCTTTGTCACCGAAGGGGAGCATTTCGAAAAGGGCCAGCCGCTCTTCATCCTCGAGGTGATGAAGATGTTCAACAAGGTCCCGGCACCCTTTTCCGGCACCATCGACAAGATCCTCATCGACGGCACCGAGGGGATCATCGTCCAGAAGGGGCAGCCGATCTTCAAGGTCACTCCGGACGAAAAATTCGTGGAAGTCGACGCCAAGGAGATTGAGAAGGAGCGGCGTAATCGTACCGCGGATTACCTCAAGGCGGTGCTCGGCTAGGTTCGCAGCCCGGTCATTCCCAGCAGACAAAAGGCCCCTGTCCAGTCCGGACAGGGGCCTTTTGTCTATCGTGATAAGCGCAATCGCCCCCCGAAGGCGGCGCGTTCACCTCCGGCGCGATCAGTCGGCGAAGAGTTCGTTGGGCGCTGCCGATCGCCTCAGGCGACCAGGCAATAGTCATCGGCTTCAACACATTCGGTGGTTGCCGAGAGGAAGGATTTGGCCTGTGCGTCTTTGACGACCTCCATGACCCCGTGGTTGACGGCCCAGAGGGATCCGCAAATGTCGCACTGGATGATCTCCTCAGCGAAGCCGTTGCTGTGCGCTCCGATTTCAATGTGGTTTTCCGATTTGTTGCAGACAGGGCATTTCATGGCCAAGCTCCTTCCGCGCGATGTAGTTAAAAATACCAGCGCTGTTTTAGGTTGGCTCCAGTATACCCTCCTGGACGTGGCATGCAACCGAAAAAATTGGAAAAACATCGTCAAAACAACATGTTATGGGGACCACTGTTTTGCCTTGCATACCATTGGTTTAAATTTATCTGTTTCTCTGTTTCCGACACCGGCCACGGGGGCAATAAAAGATCATGGAATTACGGCAACTTAGAATGTCGAAAATAATAGACCGGCATTCTGCGGTTTCCGGGTTGACAGCCGGATCCTCCCCGCGGACAGGGAGAAAATAATCATCGAAAGATTGGTCAGACCATTATCAAACCTTGTCTTGCCGCTATCCTGCCCCTTTTTGCTAATTTTATCACTTCGGGGACTCGGCCTTCTGAATATAACTCAGGGTGACCAGTTGGACCTGGAATGGGAGGGGAGAACTGATTCGGCAAGGGCTGGCGATCAGGTATTCGATCAGGCATTGAACAGCGGGCAGGAACTGGCCGGGACGATGCCGCGATGCTTCGGCGCGATGCAGCAGCTCGGCGACGGCAGCTTCCCCCTCCTGGCCGAGGGCCAGGGAAAAGTCGTTGACGTAGAGCCCGATGTGACTGTCGATGACCTCATCGGCCAGTTCCTGGGAGTGCCGTTTGATGTAGTCGCGAGGCTCGCGGGGATGTGCGAAAGCATAATCGACGCTGGCGGCCAGCGCCTCTTCCAGCGTATGAATCAGGGCGGTGCCGAGGTCCCGGCGGGCCAGAATGCCGCCCAGCGGAATCGGCAGGCCGCTGACCGTTTCCCACCAGGCGCCGAGGTCGAGGACCTGGTACAGGCCGAGCTGGCGGTAGGTAAAGCGCGATTCGTGAATTATGACCCCGGCCTCGGCCTCCCCGCGCAGAATGGCCGGCATGACCTGGTCGAAGGGCAAAACCAGGAGGTTGTCGAAACCCTCGCCATAGAGTTGGAGCAGCAGATTGGCTGTGGTCAGGCGCCCGGGAATAGCGATCCGGCGCCCGCGCAGGTCTTCCATCATCAGCGGCCGGGGAGCGATGACCAGCGGGCCGCAGCCGCGGCCGAGGGCGCCGCCGCTGCGCAGCAGGACATAGCGGTCGCGCAGGTGGCCAAAGGCATGGTAGCTGATTTTGGTCAGTTCCAGGGCACCATGCAGGGCGAGTTGGTTGAGGGTTTCCACATCGGCGAGTTGTTCCCTGATCCTGATGCCGGGAAGAGGAATCCGCCCGTGGACCAGGGCATAGAAGATAAAGGTGTCATTGGGGCAGGGGGAGTAGCCGAGGGCCAGGGCGCGGGTCATGCCGGTTCCTTTTGGACGTGCCAGCGGCCGAGCAGGGCGCGCACGGCTTGTTGCGCGGTGGCGGCACCGCCGGACAGGTTCCAGCGGGCCAAATCACGGTCTTCCGCATGGTTGGATATGCCGCGAAGTTCGAGAAAGGGGACATTGTAGCGATAGCAGAGCTGGGCGATGGCGCAGCCCTCCATGTTTTCGCAAAGGCCGCCGGTGCGTTGACGCAGGATCGCAGCCGACCGATTCGAGCCGGAGCAGGTGGAGACGGTCACGAAGGGGCCGACGGCGAAACCGGGACTACTGCGGATCAGCGGGTCCTCGAAAAGGGACCGGGCACGATCGAACAGCGTGGAAGCTACGGGAAAACGGTTGAACAGGCGCTGGCCATTATGGCGAACCAGGGGGAGGTCGATGGCCTCAAGATCGAGAAAGCCGGCAGGAGTGTCGACCCCTTCGTCGCCGTAGCGTTCTTCGCTGGCCAGGGCCAGGTCACCGACTTCGAGCCCGCTGCCCGGGTAGGCACCGCCGCAGCCGAAGTTGATCACGGCTTCCGGGCGCTGGGTTTCGAGCAGGATGGCGGTGGCGGCGGCGGCGTTGGCTTTGCCGACCCCGCAATGGAGCAGCATCACGGGGTGGCCCTCAAGGGTGCCGCGATACAGCTCGAACCGTCCGCAACTGCGCACCTCGCAGGGCGACAAGGCCTGGCGCAGCAACGTAGTTTCCAAGGGGACGGCGGCGATCAGGGCGATCATAGGGCCCGGTGAAAAGGAAAAGGCGAAAGGCCAAATGGTAAGGGAATCAGACAAATCCTTGGACCATGAACCCTGGGGCCTGCCTTCAAGGTTTAAACCACCCCTGGCGGATCAGGTCCCGGCGCAGGGAAACGCCTTGATTGCCGACCATCCCCTGGTACCAGAAGCGCTCTTCGCGGACCGGCACGCCGTCGGGAGGGTCGAGCCGTTTGCGGCGGTCCATGAGGAGTCGCCGGAACTGGCTGTCCGCTTCGGCTACGATATCGAGCAGCTTGGTCCCCAGGGCGGACGGGGTTCCCTCGATGACGAACTGGATCATGTCGCGAAGGTTCAGGCCCTGTCGATATTCCCAGAGATCACCCTGGAAGCCCTCCTCGCATTCGCTCACGAAGTCGTTCCAGTCGAGCAGCAGGCTGCCGAAGTCGTCTTCGCTAAATTCGACGAATTCGGGGTGGCTGGCAAGCCGCAGTTCAATTTCGTCCTGCTCCCGCTTGGAGAGGAAAAAGGAGAGGCTTTCTTCGACCGGGTACATGTCGAGGAGTTCGACCAACTCGCCGCAGAAGCAGATATAGTCGAGCTCGCTGTCGGTCATGGCGGAGAACGGCAGCGGCAGCGACTGGCGCTCGTGACAGAGCAGGGAGAGGTGATCGTGGCCGAGATCGGTAGGGAAGACCAGGTCCGGCACGTGACCGACGTTCAAGGTGTGCAGCAGGTTGATGAAGCGCAGATGATTGCCGGTAAAACAGGTCAGAACCTTTTCTTCCGAGAAGAAGAGCTCCATTCCGGCGCGATTGTTGGCGAGACCGAAGCCGACGAATCCGTCGTGAATCAGGCGCGGGAAAAAGCCTTCCAGGGTTTCGAGCAGGGCGGAGGGTTCGTAGTAGGGGGAATAATAGACGGTCGGTTCCGGGTGGTCTTCGGCTCCCGGGTCGACCTCCTCCGCGTAGTATTCCAGGATGAAGAAGGCGTCGTCGGCCAGAGTCCGGGCGAAGGCTTGAAAGATCTCGGGGACCCGGTCGGGGTTGACGACCACCGTAAAGCGGTACGAGTCGGTGGAGTTTTCGAGCAGGGAAAAGGTGTACCCTTCCTGCAGAGGCTTCGCGCTGCCCTTGAGCTCGTTTTCCCAGACGCGGACACCGTGGGGTAGTTGGAGGGGCAATTTTGGTGACAAGTAAAGGTCCTTTGCGCGGGAGTTCGACGCTTGAATATGCGAGGCGCCATTCTGAAGGAACAGGCCTAAACCTAAAGGAGTGCCAGGAAAAAGTCAATACGGCCCTCCGCTGGACGGTAGGGGCGACCGGTTTGGTCGCGGCGGGTTGCTGCTGGGAGGCTCTGCGCCCGGCCCCGGGGATAGGTTTTAAGGACATGGCGGCGGCGCGCCCGCTTTATTTTCAGTAAAGAGGTTTTATCTTTAATAAATTATTTTAGTTGACAATTTTCACCATTTCCGATATATCCTGCCCGAATAAAACCACTTTTTATTTTTATTGGCTGACTATGGACTACAACATCGGTGCCAAGATAAAAAAGCTGCGCAAAGCCAGAAAGCTCACCCTGCAGGACGTGGCCCGGGAGACGGGGTTCTCGCCGGCGCTGATTTCGCAGATCGAAAACAACAACGTCTCGCCGCCGATCGCGACCCTCTCCAAGATCGCCCGTTTTTTCGACGTCAAGATGGGCATGTTCTTCGAGAGCGAGGAGGAGGAGCGCAAATACGAGGTGGTCAAGAAGGGGGAGCGGCGGGTCGTCAGCCGGGTGATTTCCAAGGCGGGGACCGGGCATGGCTATACCTACGAGGCGCTCTCCTTCCGCAAGCGCAACAAGAAGATGGAGCCGTTTCTGCTCACCGTCTCCGAAAGGGCCGGCGAGGAAACCCTCTACAATCACGAGGGGGAGGAGTTTCTGCTGATCCTCAAGGGGCGCGCGGAGGTTTTGCTGGAAGACGAGCGCCTGCTGCTCGAAGAGGGTGATGCCGTCTATTTCGACTCATCCCTGCGTCATCGCCTCCTTTCCTATGACGATCAGGAGGTCCAGGTTCTGGCCGTGGTGACGCGCTGAGAATAGTCCGGATGGCTGCCCTACGGCCGGCTTGGCCAACCAGCGACGGCCCGCTGATATTTCGCTAGTTTATTCATTCGTCGGGCCGGCTCCCGGCCCCGGCTGCGGAGTTCTTCCGACGCCAGGAAATCCTTTGGAACGAGGATCATGTCATGAGTGAATTCAAGCCCAGAACCACGGCCGACTGGGAAGCCGCGGTCAAGAAGGAGATCAAATCCGAGGATCTCTCCCGCCTCGACTGGGAGACCCCGGAAGGGATTCGGGTCAAACCCCTCTATACCCGCCAGGACATCGCGGGCCTGGCAACCGCCGACACCCTCCCCGGTTTCGCCCCCTTTATCCGCGGGCCGATGGCCTCGATGTACGCCGGTCGCCCCTGGACGGTGCGCCAGTACGCCGGTTTCTCCACCGCCGAGGAGTCGAACGCCTTCTACAAGCGCAACCTGGCGGCCGGCCAGCAGGGGCTTTCGGTGGCTTTCGACCTGGCCACCCACCGCGGCTACGATTCGGACCATCCGCGGGTGGTCGGCGACGTCGGCAAGGCCGGGGTGGCCATCGATTCGATCCTCGACATGAAAATCCTGTTCGATGCGATTCCCCTCGACAAGGTCTCGGTCTCGATGACCATGAACGGCGCGGTGCTGCCGATCCTGGCCATGTACATCGTGGCCGCCGAGGAGCAGGGGGTCGCCCAGGAGCAGCTGGCGGGGACGATCCAGAACGACATCCTCAAGGAGTTCATGGTCCGCAACACCTACATCTACCCGCCGGAACCCTCGATGCGGATCATCTCCGACATCATCGAATACACCAGCCAGCACATGCCGCGCTTCAATTCGATCTCGATCTCCGGCTACCACATCCAGGAGGCCGGGGCCAACAACGCCCTGGAGCTGGCCTTCACCCTCGCCGACGGCCTCGAATATGTGCGGGCCGCCCTGGCCAAGGGACTCGATATCGATGCCTTTGCCCCGCGCCTCTCCTTCTTCTTCGCCATCGGCATGAACTTCTTCATGGAAGCCGCCAAGCTGCGGGCCGCCCGCTACCTGTGGGCGCAAACTGATGAAGCAATTCAATCCCAAGAACCCCAAGTCGCTGATGCTGCGCACCCATTGCCAGACCTCCGGCTGGAGCCTGACCGAGCAGGACCCCTACAACAACGTCATCCGCACGACCCTCGAGGCACTGGCCGCGGTGCTCGGCGGCACCCAGTCGCTGCACACCAACGCCCTCGACGAGGCGATCGCCCTGCCCACCGACCACTCGGCGCGCATCGCCCGCAACACCCAGCTGATCATCCAGGAAGAGTCCGGCATCACCAAGGTGGTCGATCCCCTCGGCGGTTCCTACTACGTCGAGTCGCTGACCAAGGGGCTGATCGACGAGGCGCAGAAGATCCTCGATGAGATCGAGGACCTCGGCGGCATGACCAAGGCCATCGAATCGGGGATGCCCAAGCTGCGCATCGAGGAGTCGGCCGCCAAGAAGCAGGCGGCGATCGATTCCGGGCGGGATGTCATCGTCGGTGTCAACAAGTACCGGCTGGCCAAGGAAGATCCGATCGAGATCCTCGACATCGACAACACCAGCGTGCGCGAGGGGCAGATCGCCCGCCTTGACCAGATGCGGGCCGAGCGCGACGAGGCCGCCTGCCGGCAGGCGCTTGCCGCCATCACCGCCGGCGTGCGAGAATAATGAGGCAAACCTGCTCGGATCTCTGCGTCGAGGCTGCCAGGGCTGCGCGCTTCGGTCGGCGAGATTTCCGATGCCATGGAGAAGGTCTTCGGCCGCCACCGGGCGGAAATCAAGCTGGTTTCGGGAGCCTACGGATCAGTGGTCGCTGAAGATCAGGATTTTGCCGCGCTCAAGAAGCGGATCGAGGAGTTTGCCGCCAAGGAAGGCCGCCGGCCGCGCATTCTTATTGCCAAGATGGGCCAGGACGGCCATGACCGGGGCGCCAAGGTGGTGGCCACGGCCTACGCCGATGCCGGCTTCGACGTCGATGTCGGGCCCGCTGTTCCAGACCCCCGAAGAGGCGGCGCGGATGGCGGTGGAAAACGACGTCCACGTGGTCGGCGTCTCCAGCCTCGCCGCCGGGCACAAGACCCTGGTGCCGCAACTGGCCGCCGCGCTCAAGGAGCTCGGCGCCGAGGACATCGCCATCGTCTGCGGCGGCGTCATCCCCCGCCAGGATTACGAGGCGCTGTATGCCGCCGGAGCCGCGCGGATCTTCGGCCCGGGGACGCCGATCGTGACCTCCGCCGGGGAGACCCTGGCTGCGATCGAGGAACAGACGGAAACAGAAATAAACCAATACCTAAGCAAGCGCAGGGGCGGGCTTGTGAGCCCGCCCCTGCTCTTTCCATTCCTATCGGCAAGGCATCGGGAGCTCTTCGAAGGCACTTCATCTTCGCGACCTGGTGCCTTCCTGCTTTTTTCGAGGTATCCCTCGTGATCAAGCTTCACGACATCGCCGCGGGAGTCAAAAAGGGTCAGCTGCGCGCGCTGGCCAAAGCCATCACCCTGATCGAAAGCCGCAACCTCGATCACTCCCTGGCCGCCACCACCCTGCTCGACGAACTCCTCCCCGCCTCCGGGAGGGTCGATCCGGGTCGGCATCTCCGGCGTTCCCGGCGCCGGCAAGAGTACCTTCATCGAGGCCCTCGGCCTGCTACCTGACCGGCCAGGGGCACAAGGTCGCCGTCCTGGCCGTCGATCCCTCCTCCCAGCTCTCCGGGGGGAGCATCCTGGGCGACAAGACCCGCATGGAGGAGCTTTCCCGCGACCCCCGTGCCTTTATCCGCCCCTCGCCGTCCGGGGACACCCTCGGCGGGGTGGCGCGCAAGACCCGCGAGACCATGCTGGTCTGCGAAGCCGCCGGTTATGACGTGGTGATTGTCGAAACCGTCGGCGTCGGCCAGTCCGAGATCACCGTCGCCTCGATGGTCGATTTCTTTCTTCTGCTGCAACTCGCCGGGGCAGGGGACGAGCTGCAGGGGATCAAAAAAGGCGTCATGGAGATTGCCGATGCCATTGTGATCAACAAGGCCGAAGGGGATAACCGGGTACGGGCCGAACTGGCCCGTCAGCAATATCGTCAATGCGCTTCACCTGCTCAAACCGAAAAGTGCCAACTGGCAGGTCCCGGTCCTGCTTTGCAGTGCCCTGCGCCGGGAGGGGGTGGCCGAGGTCTGGCAGACGATCCTGGACTGTCGCCGCGCCTGGGAGAGTAGCGGCGAACTGAGCCGCAAGCGGCAGCTGCAGGCGACGGACTGGATGTGGACGCTGCTGCTGAACGACCTCAAGGACCTCTTTCTGCGCGATCCTCAGGTCGAGCCCCTGATCGGTCCCATTCAGGACGCGGTAGCCAGGGGCCTGACGACGCCGTCCGCCGCATCGCGGCGATTGCTGGAAGTCTTCAAACGGCACCATTTATAGCTTCGCATAATACCTTTTCCCACCGCCGAGAACGCAGAAAGCGCAGAGTTAACCCACTAGAAGCGAACGAAATTTTCTCTGCGACCGCTGCGGTAAATTCGGGTTTTTTCGAGTTTGCCACATTGAGGTGCCGGCAAATCCCTTCACCAATCTTGGAGCGATCCCCATGACCCGTAAAATCGATCATATCGGCATTGCCGTGAGGAGTCTTGAAACCAGCATCCCCTTTTATCGCGACGTGCTCGGCATGGCTTTCGAAGGGACCGAAGAGGTGGCAGAGCAGAAGGTTCGGGTGGCCTTTCTCGCCGTCGGGGAAAGTCGCATCGAGCTGCTCGAGCCGACCGCCGAGGATTCCCCGGTCGCCAGGTTCCTGGAGAAGGGCGGCGAAGGAATTCACCACATCGCCTACCAGGTCGAGGGTCTGGCCGCCGCGTTGGCGGCGATGAAAGCGCGGGGGATCCGGCTGGTGGATGAGGTGCCGCGCCGGGGCGCGCACGGCACGCGGATTGCCTTTCTCCACCCGAAGGCGAGCGGCGGGGTGCTGACCGAGCTCTGCGAGCCCGGAGCTCATTGAATCCTAACCGCCCTCTCGCCGCTCCCTGACAGGGACCGAGATAAAATTCCGTGATGTCGGGGGCGGGAAGGTTTTGAATTTTTTGGCTTGACAGGGTGTTTTATTATTATGTACCGTTGTTTTAATTTTTAGAACATTCCATTTTTTTCATGCTTGCGATGCAGGGTGGGATTGCTAGACTGGAGCGGCGCCTGTAACCACTCCCCGATCCCGGAGGTGAACCATGACCAAGAAGCTATTTCCGCTTTTGCTTCTTGCCCTGCTGTTGTCCGTATCGGCCCATGCGGTCGAGTCCGGATCACTGGCCCCTGATTTCACCCTGCAAACGCTTGACGGCAAGGTCGTTCACCTTTCGGATTTCAAGGGCCAGCCGATCCTGCTCAAACTGGCTACCACCTGGTGCCCGACCTGCCGCCAGCAGACCCAGGAAATTCTTTCTATCGGGGATTTTCTTACCAAAAACAAGGTGATGGTCGTCGAGGTCTTTGTCGAGGATTCACCGCAGATGGTTCGCGACTACCTCAAGGACCGGCACTACCCGATGCCCCACACCGTTTTGCTCGACGACGGCAGTGTCGTCAAGGCCTACAACGTCTTCGTCATCCCGCGCACGATCCTCATCGACCGGGATTTCAAGGTCCGTCGGGACGGCAGCCTGATGCCGGCCAGCGAACTCGCCGCCGCATTGCAGCGGATGATTGCCGGCAAGTAGGTTTGAACGGCGATCGTTCTTGACAGATGGAATCCATTGCCTAGACTTGCAGGGATTGTGAAATTCCGTTTCACCTTTCGATGATTTTCGGTGTTGGATTGAACTTCGGTTTCAAAATCCCTAGCCGCCGCTGGAAGTGGTGGAAAAGCTACAGCACGATGCAGGGACGACACAGGGCGCCCAACCGAATTTGCGGCGGAATTTGATGGTCGATTGAATATCCCATTGTTTTCAATGGGTTGTAGAGGTAAAAAAAGTGTGGTCGCCGGGCTGCAATTGGCACTGTAGTTGAAACTGTTGAAATACGGTTTGGATTGGCCCCGCCCACGCAGGTCAGAAACGACCCGGAACAGTATGCCAATGACTGAAAGGAGGTGAAAGGATGAGGAAACTGGTCTCTCTTGTTTTGACGATGATGCTGGCTCTCACCCTTTCCGCATGCGCCGGTATGGGCAAAAAAGAGGCGACCCGTGTCAAGTGCCCTGCTTGTGGGTATGAATTCGAAGTCCCCGCGACCCCGTAACGAACCTTTCTGAGGCCTCATTGTTGAGGCCGACGGCGGCCCTTGCGGCCGGAGAACCGTTAATTTTTCTATTCAGGAGGCAAAAGTGAGCAAGTATCTGAAGATTGTTGTCACGACCCTCGCGGCGGTCGCCCTTGCCGCGCCGGCATTCGCGACGAGCTCCGTCAGCGGCTACTACCGCATGCAGATGATCACCCAGACCATCAATGGCGCCCGGCCAAGGACAAGCCGGCCGAATCCGTGGTCGACAACCGCCTGCGCATGGCCTACAAGAACCAGCTGAACGACTACCTCTACTTCGTGTACTACGCCGAGGTCGACACCCCCTGGGGCCAGAACTCCAAGGGCAGCGATCGGTAGCGGCGGCGAGGTCGGTGCCGACGGCGTCAACGTCGAGACCAAGAACGCCTACATCGACTTCAAGATTCCCAACAGCATCTTCTCCGTCCGCTCCGGCGTGCAGGGTTACGCCGACCGCTTTGACGGCGCCTTCGTCTTCGACGACATGGCCGGTATCCAGGCCAACCTGTCCATCGCCCCGATGTTCAGCACCAACCTCGCCTACTTCAAGTTCTATGAGAACAACAAGACGAAATGGGACGACGTCAATCTCTATGGCCTGCAGAACACCATCAAGGTCAACGACAACCTGAAGATCAATGCCGACCTCTACTGGCGCGACAATGCCAGCGGGATCGTCATCCCCCCCGGCGCCTCTCTGGATACACTAGCTCCCGTTGCTCAACAAGTCGGACGACCTCTATGTGGCCGGTGTCGGCGCCCAGGCCAAGGTCGCCGGCGTCGGCCTGGACGGCTGGGTTGCCTACCAGTTCGGCAAGCAGGACCGCCACGTCATTCTGATTCCAATTACGGCTCCCTCGGCGCCACCGTCAAGGCGAGCATGGATCTCGGTCCCGCCAAGGTCGGCCTGCGCCTGATCTACTTCTCCAAGGACGACGACGCCACCGATACCAAGACCTGGCAGCAGGTTGGCACGGGCAACTTCGACTTCTACAAGGAAAACCTCTCCATCTTCCTCACCGATATCTATTACAACAACACCGGTGGCGGCCGCCACGCCATGACCGACGCCGTTTACGGCGGTTACGGCCTGTTCGGCGCCAATGCCACCGCCGACGTCAAACTGCCGGCCAACCTCTACCTGAAGTCCGGCGCCGGCTACTTCATGGCCCTCGATGACCGGGCCAACGGCGCCACCAGCGCGACCGTGGACGGCAAGGACCTCGGCATCGAAGTCGCCGCCCGCGTCGGCACCAAGATCGCCGAGAAGGTCGACGTGAGCCTCGGCGGCGCCTATGCCTTCGTCGGCAGCTTCTACAAGCCGGCTGGCGGTGGCCCCGATCCCGACAACATGTACAAAGTGAATTTCATGATCAACATGGGCTACTAAGCCACTTCTTTGCAGCACCCGGCCCCGGAGGCTTGCCTCCGGGGCCTTTTTCATTCAGAATGCAAGCCTGCCGGCAGCTGCCGGGAGAGGTCCCGTACCGGCGCCGGGGGTTGTCCTGGCCGCTGGCCAAACCCACTCATCCGTTCGAAGGAGTCTCTATGCAAGGATTGCCCTGGAAAAAGAGCACCGTATTGGCGGTGCTGTTGTGGTGCGCTTCGGTGACCGGCCTGTGGGCTGCCGGCGTGGATCAGGTCGTCAGGGATATGACCCCGCAGGCGGGGGTGGTGGTCATGCAGATCGGCGGGGAATACCTGATCGATCTCGATGCCAGCAAGGGCATCCGGGTCGGCGATCTGGTCAGCGTCATGCAGCCCGGCGAAAAGATCGTGCATCCCGTGACCCATGAGGTCATCGGTAGCCTCGACACGGTCAAAGCGGTGCTGCGCGTGACCCGGGTCAAGTCCGGCTATTCCTATGCGGCCCTGCTGCCCGGCGGCGGCGCGGTGAGCAAGGGGGATCCGATCCGCACCTTTACCGGTATTCCCGCCACTTTCTGGGATTACACCGGCAGTGGCGAGAACCTTTTTGCCCAGCTGCAGGCCGGACTGCCGGAGCTGGAGTGGCAGCCCTACGGCCTGGCCCAGCAGCAGAAGCCGGAAAAGCCGGGACCGGTCCCCGGTTTGAAGGGCGTGGTTTTCGTCCTCACCGGCCAGGGGTTGGGGGTCCGTGGCAGCGGTTCCAGCCGATCAACTTCTATCCGAGCGTCGCGCTGAATGGACCGACGGCGGCAACCGCGGCCATCCCGGCGGCACCTGTGGTTGCCTCCACCCCGGTGCTCCCCACGGCCACTCCCGCGATCATCAAGGCGCCGCTGCCGGCAACCGGCGCCGGCGTGATCCAGGACCGCCGGCCGGATCAGCAGGGAGTCTGGTACGGTCCGGATATGCCCGGGCTGATGGTCGGTGTGGCGGTCGGCAATTTCAATGGCACCGGTGGCAACCAGGTCGCCATCGCTTTTCCCAACAAAGTGCTGATCGGGCATATCAGCAACGGTCAGTACCAGGGCGACGGATTTCTCGACATTGACAGCAAATATCGCATCCTGAGTATCGACGCCGCCGACCTGGACCACGACGGCAAGGACGAAATTTATATGAGCGCGGCGGCGCAAAGCATCGCCGAAGGCCCGGAAGCAATCGCTTCGCTTTATGCCGAGGTTGCGGATGGCGCCATGCGGATCAAACAGAAAGAAATTCCCTACCTGCTGGGGGTGGTCGAGGTCCCCGGGGAAGGGCGGGTTCTCCTGGACAACGGGCGGCTGAAACGGGTGCGACCTATTCCGGGCCTCTGTTCCGGTTTGTCAAGAAAGGGGAAAAGCTGGAGAGGGGGCCGGAGTTCAACGTCCCCACCGATAAGGCGAGTGTCCAGGGCCTGGCGATCACCAAAGCCGCCGACGGCAAACCCCTCTACGTGCTCCTCGACATCAATGAGAAACTGGAGGTTTACTCAGCCGACGGGGATCAGTTGTGGGACAATGGCGATGTGGTCGGCGGTACCGAATCGTATTTCCGGCGACCCGGTGTCAACCCCCGCGACACGGACATGGCGTATGAGTACCTGAAGGCCCGGCTTGCGGTCACCAAGGATGGCCTGATCCTGGTGCCGTTCAACGAGGGATCGACCCGGATGTTTAAATACCGGGACTATACCAAGGGGTCGCTGACTGCCTACCGCTGGGACGGGCGCAGCCTGCAGGAGGAGTGGCACACCGCCCCCCAGGGCGGTTCCTTGACCGGCTTTGCCTACGCCGATGTCGACAACGATGGCAAAGACGAGGCGGTTACCTCGGTGATTTTCAACCACGGAAATGCGCTAACCCCCGGACTTGCCCGCTCGGCGCTCGTCGTTTACGAGCTGCCCTAGGCCGCCAATTCGGAAAATTTGATGATGGGACGGAAAATGGCCCGCCGGGAAACTCGGCGGGCCATTTTCCGCTAAAGAGCCGTGAGGAAGGTTTCAAGGCGGCCCTAAAAGACGCATGATCGCTGCATCGGGGACTGCCCCGGTCCAATGCCCCGTGAACCGGCCGATGGCCGCGACGCCGAGAAAGAGGCCGACCAGCAGCAGTGCGAAAAGCCAGGAAGGGACGGAATGGCGCTGCAGGACCCGAAAAGTCACGGCACCGGGGGCCGGGCAGTGGTGGACGCAGCGGTAACAGGCATAACATTCGGGGGATCGGACCACCTTCTTATAGCGCACCGGCAGCCAGGCCGGGCAGCGGGCGGAACAGAGGCCGCAGCGGATACACAGGTGTTCGGAGCGGCCGATCTTGCCCAGGGAGAGCAGCGACACCAGGCCAAGCAGGGCACCGTAGGGGCAGAGGTAACGGCACCAGGCCATCTGCACCAGCAGGCAGAGCAGGGCCAGTAAGAGCAGGACAATGATCAGCAGCAGCGAGGGATGGCGGAAAAACTCCAGCAGCCGCACGTCGGCGATAATATGGTAGTCGGAGGCGAGAAAGGCGCGCAGCGCCGGCAGCGGCATCAGCCAGCCGATTTCCACCAGAAAGAAGCCGAGCAGCAGATACTTGAGACCGCGCAGCGGCAGGTCGAGCCAGAACGGCGGGGCGAAGTTGCGCCCGAACAGCCGCCGGCCCAGTCGCCAGAGGCCTTCCGAAAGCGGAAAGACCGGGCAGACCCAGGAGCAGAAGCCCCGTTTCAGCAGCAGGCCGGTGAGCAGGGCAGCGAGCAGAATAAGCGCGGCGGCCGGATGGACGGGAAAGAGTTCGCCGCTTTGCAGCCAGTAGCGCAGCCCGGCGAGGCCGCTGATCGGCAGGAAGCCGTCGATGGCGGTCGGCCGGGGATAACCGGGAGCGACGCCGGCGGCAAGCAGGTCGACCCAGTGGACAAAGCGCCAGCCGATCCACAGGAAAAAGACCAGAAAGCAGGCCTGCACCAGATAGCGGGGAAACTGCGGAGGAAGCTTACGGCTCATGGGCGACCAACAGAATTACAAGCATGCGCAGGTCCGGAATCGAGATGCCTTGAACATTGACCGGGCGGATGAAGATTGCGCGTCCGGGGGCAAAGGTTAACCTTGGGAAGCATTGCTTGTCAATCTGGCGATGGCCTGGCCCGATGGAGCAATGCGAGCAGAATAAAACCGGCGACGGGGACAGCCAAAAACGACCCGCCATGCCGCCCGCCGGTAGCGGCGCCGCTGCTTTGACAGCCGGCGGCGCGCGGCGTATGGTGGTGGCGTTTGTATCCATCCGGGAGGTATCGCCTTGAACGAGCAACGCTGGAACCTGACCGCCCTCTATGCGGGCGAAGAGGATCCCCGCTGGCTGGCCGACCTGGAACGGGCGCTGGCGGACGCCGAGAGCTTTCGCCGGGAGTTTCGCGGCCGGATTGCTGACGGCGACGCCCGGCTGTTGGCGCTCGCCCTGGGTCGCTACGCAGCCCTGCAGAAGACCTTGCTGCGGCCCCAGGCTTATGCCCAGCTCCTGTTTGCGGCCGACAGCAGTCTTGCCACCCACGGGGCGATGCTGGCGCGGGTCCGGGAGCAGCTGAGCACGGTTACCGAACTGACGCTGTTCTTCG
>CAVXNQ010000021.1:0-414125 GCA_963763205.1 uncultured delta proteobacterium
CGCTCCCGAACGGCGCAGGAAATGGGCGTAGACCGCCGGATTGGGCTTGAAGCTGGAAATCTCGCCGGTGCTGACCACGTCCGTGAAGTAGCCGGCGATGCCGGCGTTTTCCAGCAGGGTGGCGACATCGGCGGCCTTGCCGTTGGAAAATGCGAAGAGCCGGTGGCCGGCCCGGGCCAGGGCGGGCAGCGCGCCGCCGACATCGGCAAAGGCCGGCAGCCGGCGGTACCCGGCCAGCAATTCGTCGCGGTCGGCAGCAGCGATCGTCATCCCGAGGTCGCCGCAGGTCCAGTCGAGGGCCTGGCGGGTACAGACGGAGAAGTCCTGGTAGTTCTGCATCAGGCCGCGACGAAAGGAATATTCCAGCTGTTTGTTGCGCCAGGCGGTGGAGAATTCTCCGGCCCGGCCGCCGACCAGCCGGTGCAGGGCGTCGACCACCCCGGCGGTGTCGATCAGGGTTCCGTAGACATCGAAGGCGAGAGTTGCCGGCATGGGCGTTCCTCCGGTTCGGGGCATGGCGCCGGCAACGCCGGCGCCGTTCAAGCATAATCGAAGTTGCCGTCATGTCAGGCGCGGCGGAAGGGAATTTCTCCCTGGGGGGCCGCCGTCAATCGATGATCAAGACACTGTTGATGATTACAGCTTCCAACGGTACGTCCTGGTGGCCGGCCTGGCTGCCGGTGGCGACCTGCTCGACGGTATAAACCACGTCCATGCCGTCGACGACCTTGCCGAAGACCGCATAGCCGAAGAGCTCGGGGCGGGAGCCGCCGTGATCGAGGGACTTGTTGTCGGCGGTGTTGATGAAGAACTGGGCGGTGGCGCTGTCGACCTCGGCGGTGCGCGCCATGGCGATGGTCCCGGCCTTGTTTTTCAGGCCGTTGCCCGCCTCATTTTTGATCGGCTCGCTGGTCGGGCGTTCTGCCATTTCCGGGGTCATTCCCCCGCCCTGGATCATGAAGCCCTTGATGACCCGGTGGAAGATGGTGCCGTCGTAATGGCCGGCCTTGGCGTAGGCGACGAAATTGGCGACGGAGAGAGGCGCCTTGGCGGCATCGAGTTCCAGCAGGATCTCCCCAAGGGAGGTTTCCATCTGGACCAGTGGGTTGGCTGTGCTCATGGTTGGGCTCCTGGATCGGAAGGGAAGGGGGCGGCGCAGGAGATCCGCCGTGCCGTCGGGACAGCGGCCGGGAATCGGCCGCTGCGGATTTTATGCCGTCATCCGGATCAATTGTCAAGGGTTGCGCGGGGTTGGCCTTCTCCTTGCTAGAAATCCGCTGAATATTGCCCCTGGGCAGGGCTTCAGAAATTGCGGGGGCGGGCGCGAGCCTCCCCGCCTTCTGGGGGTTGTCCCCACCGCCGGGCTCCACCGCCCGAGGCGGCTTTCTCGGACAAGAGGGTTTCCCGGTCGGGCGGGAGGCTGGAATGCCGTCCGGTTGGCAATATGGTTGACAAGAATCGGCATTGTTTCGGTTATATCACGGGCTTCCGAAGCGCTCGAGGCGATGGAGCCGGCTTCCGGAGAGGGCTGCGATGAGTGAAAATCTTTTCAAGGTGGTCTTCAGGGGAGAAGTCGGCTTCGAATTCGAAGAGGAAGAAGTCAAGTTCAACCTGCAGCAGATGTCGGGCTTCAGCCGCGAGAAGGTCGACCGGCTCTTCTCCGGTCAAACCCACGTCCTGAAAAAGGATGCCGACCGGGAGGCGGCCAGCAGGTTTCGCGAAGCCTTGGTGCGCATCGGCGCCCTGGCCGAGATCGAGCCGATGACGATCCCCCAGGCGGCAGCGGCGCGGCGACCCGCGGCGGCAGCGGCCACCCGGGGTGCCGCTCCTTTTTCCTGCCCGGCCTGCGATTTGGTACAGGAAAAAGGGGAGGTCTGCATCTCCTGCGGGATCTTCTTCACCCGTTACGAGGCCGTCCAGAAACGCAGGGCCGAAGCACTGCAGGCAGAACTTCAGGGGCTTATAATGGAGCCGCCCGCTGCCGCTGAGAGGGCCGGCCGGCTTGCCAGCCCCCGCATTGACTTCCACTTCTCACCTGCGGTACTGGCTTTCCTGGTCGCCGTGGTGGTCGGCCTTTCCCAGAGCTACCTTTGCGGCCGCCAGCTGGAACCCACCGGTTTCCTCATTCTGGCGGCCCTTTTCCCGCTGCTGCTGCTTTTTTCCGCGGCTTTCAGCGGCCGGGAGCTGCTTGAGGTGTTCGCCGAAAATCTGTCCATGACGGCGGAACGCCATCTGCGCGTCGACCGTCGCCAACAGTGGTTGCCGCTCAAGGTCACCTATGCCCTGGTGCTGGCCAACATCCTGCTCTATTACGCCCTGGCGATCCACCTGTCGCCGGCAACCATGAACGACTACCTGGCGTTTTTCCCGGCCCGGCCAAACGCCTGGAGCGTGCCCCTGAGTGCCCTGGCCGCGCCGTTTCTGCACACCGACATTGGCCAGCTGTGGGGAGGGATCCTGTTCCTCTGGGCGGTGGGAATGGGGCTTGAGCCGCGTCTCGGCAGCTTGCGTTTTCTCTGGTGTTTCCTGGGGCTGGGGATGGTCGCCGGCGCTTTCGGCGGCCTCCTGCACCTGCTCCTGTTCGGTTCTGCACTGCACGGTTTCGGTCCGGCAGGAGCCATTGCCGGTCTGTTGGGGTACTGTCTGACCGGGGGCATCGGGCCGGTATTGACCTTTCCCTTCCCCCTGCTCGGAGCTTTGCCGCTGGTCTACCCCCTCGGCTTCGAAGTGCGCTTCAACACCCTGGCCCTGCTCGGGTTCTTTATCTATTCGGGGTTGGCCGGCGGCTTTGGCCCGCAGCATAGCTTCTCAACGGCCCTGGGCGATCAATTGGTCAATTTCGCTGGTCTGCTCGGCGGAATGCTGCTGGGGCGGCTGCTCCCCATTCCCGGGCCCATCAAGGGTGCCCGCCCCCAGCGCAAAGGGGCCGCCCCTTAACGCGCCCCGCACCCGCTCCCCCATTCCTGCCCAAACTCCCCGATCCTGAAATTCTCCGGGCTTAGGGAGTGCCAAAAAATAAGTATTACATCGGGCATCTCATCTTCAGGCCATCTTTGACCGTGCCTCAATCGCCAAATCCTCAACGTAGCCCTGCTACGTCTGCGGCTTTGCTTGATCAGCACAGCCGAATCTGGCCCAAATCCGAGCGCCATAGTGTTTCACTTATTTTTTGCCACTCCCTTACTGACCGACGAGGGTGAAAACCATCGTCACGCTTGCGGGCACCGTTACCTCGCCGGGAGTCAAGGGCGGGGCTGCCGACTCGGCGGCCATGCGCACCATTCTGACCGGAGCAACCGCGACGGGTGGTTCGAGCTGCATGGAAAGAATTCCCCCCAGTTTCACGCTGGCAGCCCGGGCCGCAGCGTCCGCCTCGCTGCGGGCGTTGGCAATGGCCTGGGCTATTGCCTTGGCACGTCCGGGCCCCATATCGGCGAGCCCGTAGCTCAACCCGTTGACGCTGTTGGCTCCGGCCTTGATTCCGGCCTCGATCAGGGCCCCGACCAGGTTGAGCTTGCCGGTAGTCAGGTGCAGGCTGTTGCTGACCGTGTAACCGGCGATGGAGGGCTGCCAGTCGGGCGCTGCATCGCGCGGTCGGGGCGTCCATTCCGGGCGGATCTCGAAATGGCCGGTCCGGTACTCTCCGGTTTCCAGTCCGGCTTGGGCCAGGGCCTTTTCAACCGCCGAAAGTCGGCTGCTGTTGGCCGCCAGGGCCGCGGCGGCCGAAGGTGCGGTGGTTACGACGGCCAGGTCCAGTCGCGCCTGATCGGCTGGCAGCGCCAGTTCGGCAGAGCCGTGAACGGTCAACTGCGCCGGCGGTTTTTCGGCCCAGGCCGGCAGGGGCTGGAGGCTTGCCAGGGTCAGCAGGAGCAGCAGGAACGACAGGCGGGCAACGGCAGCCATGGGACTCTCCTTTCTCGGATCAGCGGGCGGACAGGCCGGTGTCAGGCTGGACGGCAGAGGTAGTCCAGCACCTCTGCCATCAGCCGGTTGACCCGGGGGAAATGGTCGGGCCCGGCGGCGCGCATCGCCGCCTCGCTCTGGATATAGGGGCCGGACACCAACTCGCCACGGCTGTTGACGATGATCGCGTCGAGGCTCTCCGCAGTCGTTTCGAGATGAAACTGCAGGCCGATGACGTTGCGGCCGATCTGGAAGGCCTGGTTGCGGCAAGCGGCGCTGCTCGCCAGCAGTGCCGCCTCCGCCGGGAGATCGAAGGTCTCGCCGTGCCAGTGAAAGACCTCGGTGGCGGCGGGGAAGGGGAAGCAGCCGGGGTCGGCCTCACGGCCCTGGATCGGCAGCCAGCCGATTTCCTTGTGGGGATTGGGATAGATCCTCGCTTCGCGGGCACTGGCGATCAACTGGGCGCCGAGGCAGATGCCGATCACCGCGACCCCCTGGTCGATCGCCGCCCGCAGAAAGCGCTTCTCGGCGGCCAGCCAGGGATAGCGATCTTCGTCGTTGACGCTCATCGGCCCGCCCATGGCGATCACCAGATCGAGGCCGTCCACAGGCGGCAAGGTGGGATCGGCGAAAAACCGGGTGCGCGTCAGGCTGGCCCGGCGGCCGGCCAGCCAACCGGCCATGCTGCCGATGTCTTCGAAGGGGACGTGCTGCAGGATATGAACCTTCATGGGCGCTCGATGGATAAGAGGGAGAGAGGGATTTACCCGAGCGGTCGGTCCGGCTGCTCGGCAGGGGGTGCTGAGAGTTCTCAGATCGGGACCGGGGGCGTGCCTGCGGGGGCGTGGGCCTGGGTCTCCGGGTCGACGAATTCACCGTCCTGCCATTCCCCCTCGAGGATTTCGCCGTCTTCGGCCGAGGTATAACGGCCGCTGCCGTTGAAGACCCCCTGGCGGAACTGGCCGATGTAGCTGTCGCCGCTGGCATAGACCAGGACCCCGGTGCCGTCCCAGTAGCCGTCGCGGAATTCTCCCTCGTAGCAATCCCCGTTGGCGTAGACGGCCAGGGCCTTGCCGCTGCAGAGGCCGGCGTGGAACTCGCCGAAGATCCGCGCGCCGTCTTCCTGGAGCAGCACGCCGGTACCGTCGTAAAGGCCGTCCTTGAACTGCCCCTGGTAAGTCTCGCCGCCGGCGCTGATGAAGGTGCCATCGCCGCTGAAGCGGCCGTCGGCGAATTCGCCCTGGTAGACGTCGCCATTGCTGAAGGTCATTTCCCCCGTTCCGCTCAGGCGGCCGTCCCGGAACTCCCCATCGTAGGTCCAGCGCGCCGAGGTCATCCGGCCGTGGCCGTTGCGCCGCCCCTGGCGGAAAGTTCCCGCGTAGGTCGAGCCGTCGGGCCAGCGCAACTCGCCCGCTCCTTCGAAAAGACCGGCAGCGAATTCTCCCCGGTAAACCGAGCCGTCGGGAAGAGAGGCGGTGCCGGAGCCGTTCGCCACCGGGCATGCTGCGGCGGCGATGGGCAAGGCGAACAGAAACAGGCCGATGGCAATGAGAGTACGGATAGCGTTCACGGTGGGATCCTTTGGCGTTCGCCGGTTGTTCGGGCTCCTCGCGATGAGGATGCTCCAGAAAATCTGATTTCTAACCCTTTCCCGGCCGAATCCCAACCCTCTTTCGAGCGGCGGGAGTCCTACCCGCAGGGCAGGTTCAAAGCCGCGCCCGACGAAGGTGACCGGAAACCCGGCGACAGGTTAGAATCAAGGAAAAAGGACTCCTGAACAAGGAGGTGGCAACATGGTGCGTTTCTACGATCCGATCGACAGCAGCGATTTGGAGCGGGTGACAGCGATCCTCAGCGGGGGAGGGATCGAATTCAGTCTCGGGGCCGAACCGGTGCAGGGGCTTGGCCCACGCCAGATTAGCGTTGCCGAAGAGGAACTCCCCAAGGCGGAAAAGCTCCTGCTGCAGGCCCGGCATTGAAGCGGCGGAAGTTTTCCGGCAAGTCCCGGTCGCAGCGCTTCACCGGCTCCGGCAGGAGGCTCGCGGCAGGCGAAAAAGCAGGGCTTCGATCGGAGACTGGTTACTGCCGGGGAGATTTCCCGGTCTCGAAGCGGGGGGGGCCGACCTTGATCAGTTTGGCGTAGCGAAGGCAGAAGAGTTTGCGCCCGCCGCCGAGAAAGGCGACCCGGACCTTGCCGTTTTGACTGTTCGCCTCGACGAACCCTGGCCCCCATTCCGGCCGGCCGAGACAGCGGACCCGTTCGCCTTCAAAAAAGTCCATCCCTGCCTCCTTTGACATCCCGCAGAAATCCGGGTTGCTGGCTTTTTATTCCCGCCAAGCAAGAAACCCATAAAAATCTCCAATGTCAATAGACGGCAGGGAACTTTCCCGACAGAATATTGGCCCCAATCAGCCTTGGGCTGAACGGGGGACACCTGAGGTATTGGCTCCCCACGCTGGATGTAATGGGTCCCGTTTTGGAGGATATGTTCGTTGGAGGAGAATGCCCTGTCTCAGAAATGCTTGGAATTTCTAAGACTTTGTTCTGGGACAACAATTAGGAACGGCCCAACCTGGATATTCAGGTTGGGCCGTTGAGTGTCTGGTCAGTTGTGATTTATTGGAAAAGCCCACCCGGATCACCGGGTGGGCTTTCGAAGTTCTAAAGGTCTTGATTTTTGACACACATGGTAAAGAATATCTGCCATGCTAGGAACAAACTGTACTCTTTTCTTTGGACTCTTCGCACCTTTATTTGTCAATGACTCTGATGTTATCCACTCCTTCGATCGGTCTTGTATCCACCACTCCACTGAGATGCACTGGCACGTGCTCTCCCGTGGGGAGGAGCCCGATGATTTCACTCCTTTTAAATTTCACGATCAGCTGCCCCCCTGCCTTCCCATTTTGAATACTGACCGGCCCCGGCTCGGCTGGGACAGTCTCCTCCAGTCGCAGCGATGTGAGATCAATGTCGGCTGCGTTATATCCTGGCGGAAGCGCGATGCGGACGTTCACCCATTCCCCCTGATCACTTTTATTGAGGGTTCTGGGCTCAAATCGGATTTCCGCCTGAATGGATGCCTTTGGAACGCGAATCGAAAAAGTCGCCATATTCATCCACTGCCCATACCGTTCGCCGTCAAAAGCCCTGGCCCGCCAGGAGTAGGAGCTTTCATCGGCCAGCGATTTATCGAGTGTTACCGAGGTCGTTCCGGCCCCACCTTCAGGGACGCCCCTTATCGCATCGATGAGGACGTCATTCTCATAAATCTCGAAATCATAAGTCAGTGTGTCGATGTCAGGGTCGACGGCATTCACAACTTCAAGGACGGGAGTCAAGGTTTCCAACGACAGTTCATCCGCAGGTGCCAAGAGCTGCGGGGCGCCGGGGGCGTCGTTGGCCGTATTTACCATGAAGGAGGCCACGGGCATCCAATCGCTTTGGAGCAGACCGTCGAAAGCCCGGGCTCGCCAGAAGTACGTTTGATTTTCAATGAGGGATCGAGGAATTTCCCAGGAAGTTATCTGGGGAGACTCGGCAATACTGCTTTCTTGGGCAACCAGATTTGTCAATTCCTTATCAGAGTAGACCTCGAATTCATAGGTATGGGGGTCTCCATCCAGATCCGTAGCATTGCGAATCGACAGGGTCGGCGTAAAGACCTGGACACCGGCGCCATCCGAGGGGTTGTCAAGGACCGGACGGGTGGGTGGATCATTGGCGGTATTTACGAAAAATCCGACCGCAGTGGACCACGGGCCGTCGGCGAGGCCGTCGTTGACCTTAGCGCGGACATAATACCGGGTGTTGTCCTGTAACCCACTCAGGTTCCACCGCGTGGCATCCATCCCCTCGACCACCGATTCCGAGCGGATAATATTTGTGGAATCGAAGGTTGGAGAGGTGTCGGCTTCAAAATAATAGGAGAGCACCGGAGAATCAGGGTCGGTGCCGTTTGCTGCTACGACCTCAGTCGACAACTCGGCAACATCGGAACCCTCTGCCGGGGCGATTATGGTGGGTGCCGTGGGCGGGTCGTTTGCCGTATTCACTAAAAATTCAGCGGGCGCTGACCAGGGCCCCAAATCAAGCAGGTCGTCGGCCTGAGCACGCCAGTAATACCAGCCGTTCTCCGCAAGAGTAACGGGGACGGTCCAGGCGGTCGTCCCCTGTCCGCTTGTGACGCCATCGGCCGAGGCCACGATCTGGGTAAAATCAGGATCGAGGGCCAATTGAAAGTTGTAACTGAGAACGGCACTGTCGGGGTCCGCCGCATTAACGATGGCCAGATTAGGAACGAGGGTCGTCGCCGCCGTGCCATCGGCCGGGCTGGAGATTTCCGGTGCCGAAGGCGGATCGTTGGCGACATTAACCCGGAAGGACGAAAGTGCCATCCAGGGACCGTAAAGCTGCCCGTCAAAAGCCCGGACCCGCCAGTAGTATGTCTGGTTTTCCGTCGGACCTGGGAACCGTCCATCGGGTGATGGAAGTCGTTTCGGTTGCGGTCCCGCTCGTAATGAGGCTCGTCAGACCGCTGTCCTGGTAGATTTCAAATTCATAGGTGAGGTTGTCATTGTTGGGATCGGAGGAATCACTTACTGCAAGCGCCGGGGTCAAGGTTGTTATATCGGAGCCATTAGCCGGCCCCGCCAACGCCGGCGCGGTTGGTGCACCTTCCACCCGAAAGTACGCACTGGCGAGAGTTTCTTCCGTTCCGGAAATGCCTGCCCGGAGAACAACGAGATAGTCCTTGGCGCTGTAGCCCTGGGTTGATAATTGCCCGCTGCTGCTGTAGATGGTGCCAATAGGCAGGTTCGCCTGGTCGGTGACCGTTTGGTAGATGGTTTGGCCGTCCAGACCTACCGTCTGGACGGTGAGAGCAAGGCCTTCCACATCGACATTCCCTACATTTGCCACACTATAGGACACCCTGATCGGTTCGCCGGTGAGGATTCTCTGGTTGTCTAGCGAAATTTGTCCCTTAAGGAGCGCGGAGGGATTGGTGACGCTGTTGACTACCAAGTCGCAGTTAGCCGTAGTCACAGTGGTGCCGGTAGCATCGAGCACTTGTAGGGTTACGAGATAGCTTCCCGCCGGGCTGGCTCCAACGTTCCAGATTTCTTTGATAGTAATTGTCTGGCCGGGATTGAGCGTTTGGATTGTTGCCGCTTAGTGAACAGCGACAGGCCCTGCTTGTCCGACACAGTTATCCATGCCGTCAGGTTCTCAGCCAGCGAGCTTCCAGCAACCGTTGCTGTCAATGTCGCCTGCTCATTAGGGTTGTAAGCGATTTTGTCAACGACAATGTTCCCCTTGAGGTCGGAAACATTGCTGGGTCCAACATAACCGACATTCTTGGTCAGTGTCAGGCTCAAGTCACCCGCAAGACGGCCTATATGTCGTGGCTTTTTGAATTTGCCGTGTATATCCCAGTGAATATACTTCACCCGCAGGTATCGTTACCGGTCTGAGATCGATAAGTTGCCCGGCATCATCCGTGAGGCGCACACTAGTTGTAGCATCCACCTCGCCAGTATTTTCCAATTCAAGGTTCATTCTAAAGGCATCGCCCCCAGCCAGATTCGGTGCCGTCCAAGTTGCACTTACCTGTGGCACCACAACCTGATACTGATCGGTGACGGAACCCAGGACAATATTTCCTTGGGTCACGCTACAATTCAGGTCAACAGTCCCAACCGATTCCGCAGGCAACGTGACACTGAAAGGATGGGTCCCGCCTGCCGAAAGGTTGAAGGTTTCGTAATAGATTGTCTGCCCGTCGCTCCCAGGCGATTTCGATATCAGGGTAAGGGCCGCATTTGTCATTTCGGTCGCCGCCAGATTCCTGATTTCTCCAGTTACAGTCACCATTTCATCTGGCTTGTAAATCCGCTTGTCGGTATTGAATGCAAGAACGGCGTTTCCGGAAACTACATAGAATTCTTTGGAATTTTGTGCGACAAGTTGATTGAGGGGTGAAATCAAACTGCTCTGCAGATAATATTTACCTGCAGGAATTTTTTGAAAATCGATCTCAGTCGGGACAACCGTGGATTGGTCAATATTTACGGGAATAGTCTTTTCCCACACCGCAGGGGCCACTGAATCTTCCGACAAAATTTCGCTTGCTTTTACTGACGTGTCGACTTTATTCAGTAGGCTGTCAGCCAACTTACTTATTTTTTTATAATTACCAGTAGCATCGGAGTACCAATATATTTTTGGATCAGCGGTTGTTGAACTGAAAGAATATGACAATGCACGGTTATAGCCAGGAGAGGATTTGTTGCTACAGCTACAATAGGCGCCATTGCTCGCGATAGCACCAAAAACAATGCCCTTTGAACTGCTTCTATAGGCCACATAACCAGGCTGGGTCCAAGATGAATAGTAGCCCTCCCAACCAGGGCCGTTGATTATTGTTTTCTCGGCCACGTTTTCTGCTTTTACAAAATCGTAAAGCGCGTTGAAGTTATAAAGGTAGTTAACAACTGCATTAGTTTCTAGCCATTCCTTGTTATCTCTAAAATATCTTATTTTTGCACTTCCGATGGAAAATTCTACAAATACTGGGCCTTGTTTTGAAATAATAGCGGAAGATCCACCAAAACCATAGACTAAACCTCCCCCAAGATAGCCATGCCACTGGCTTCCAAATGCTGAACTATCCTGCAATCGGTCGAAACCGCTTTTTGGACTTCCGCTGCCAGCGTCATCGAACCTAAGTTCGGTTATAATATCATCGGCATACCTATCGAGCCCATATCCACCCCACTTGATATAAATACTGTCTGTTTTCAAAAACTTATTCGTATTGTCGACAACCGCCGAAACGGGCCCATAGTCTCGCTGCATTTTCGGACCATTCTCCATTGCGTCGAAATAGATTGCGAAATGTCTGATAGCTCCGACTGGAGTGATGCCATCCGCTATCCAATACACGTTCCCCTTGGCATTGTTCCCGGCATCGTAGTCATCGGCTCTGTCGAGTTGGCTTGGAATTTCCTTGAGGACCTTTCCATTAGCATCATATTCGATGACTCTCAGAGAATTTTCGTCAAAGGTCTGAGGACTACCGTTTTTCGCAAATTCATCCGTGAAATTCACCGGAACGCTAATGGGATAATTTTCCCTTTCGTAGTTCCCCACATTGATTTCGACGAGTTGTCTATATTTCCATGATTTATCCCACCAATCTCCTTGTGCTGGAGCCGCGCTCAATACCTTGACATTTAGGGTAGCTCCAGTTAGCCCCCCGTCATTAGATGTTATTTCGGTAGTCCCCTCCACTGGTTCTGTGGAAAGATACCAGTCTTTAGAGGTCGTCACCGCCAAGCTGAGGTCGATGCCGTTCACGCTGATGCGCTTGAAATCGTTGACTGACTTATCTCCATTGGAGTCTTGGGCGCTGGATTGGAGGTAATAGGTTCCACTCACAACCCCTTTGGGGATTTGCAATTCCAGCGGAACCGTCATTCCCACACTTAGCGCAGACACTCCGTTTATGTCAGCGATCTTGGTGTTTTTGTCGTCATAGAAAGTGAGAGTGTGCTCGGCAACCGAGTCAACTCCGCCCAGGTTGCTAAGCGAGATGCTCAGCGTATCGCCCGCGGCATACTGTTCTGAAGAAAGATTTCCGAATATCAGATCAGGTCCTGGGACCGTGTAGGACGTGGAACCCGACAATACGGAGCCCCCGGAAGTGTCAGTGACACCGCCACAACATGTCGTCCACTCGCCAAAGAAGCAGGCAGGGCGATTGCGTACTGTAGCGGAAGTGGTCCCTGTCCAATGGTTAAAATTTTGGTGTCCGAATATCCACTATCCCGGTCAAAAACGCTTACGGTCACGGCCTCAAGCTTGAACTTGCCCACGTTGTTCAAACTTAACTGTAAGTTTGCAGTTTCTCGGATTTTGTAATCAGCTTTATCGAATATCGGGGACAAGACGACATTGTTCGGCAAGGGAAGATCCGTCGTCGCCCCCGTGACCGTTTCGTCGCTTCGGACCCAGGTGAGGGTATACGTGCCGAACTTGAGTGCAGGTATCGAAACCGAGTAATTTAGCGTCTTGCTCTCTCCCAGGCCGAGGCTAAAGGGTTGGGTCGTCGTAAAAACTTCCTCACCGTCGGGGTCCTTCAGCGTGATGTCAAGGGTGCCAGCCGACACGGCAATATTGCCGGTGTTGACAAGCTTGAAGGAGAGGGTGTTGCCTCCCATCGTCAGTGCCGGGGAAAGAATCGGTGTGATTGCAATCTGACTGGCCGCTACCTCGAACGTCTTCGCGCCAGTACCCAGCAGATTACCGCTGATTCCTTCCAGATCTGCCACGACTCTGTAGGTTCCGCCGGGGGCAGAGGACGGCAGTGTTAATTCAAGGTCTGGAAAACTTCGGCATCGGCAGCCAGCGTTAGGTCCCGTGTCGTTTCGTAAATGGTCCCGCCGGCAGGATCAATCACCCTCGTATGCAATGACGTGGCGAAACTCTCTCCCTCGGTGTTCCGGAGAAAGACGCCAATATTTATGGTGTCGCTTTTTGAATATACAGCCTTGTCGGTCTGCACCATTACGTCGACAGACGTAGGAACGATCGTGGAAAGCGACGGGCTGAAGACCAAAATGCCGCCGGTGTCAAGCGGGCCAGTAAAGCTGGCGCCGTAATAACTCGGTTTGGTTAGGGGATCGACTGACATGGTGATCATGCCTGGGCTGACATCATTTAGGAGATAGCTACCATCAGCCGCAGTAGTCGTCCGCAGGGTGCCGGTTCCCGTCGTGTTGACTGCGACACCGGGAAAGGGCTGGTTTGCCATGCCATCCCACACCCTACCCCGAATGGTGGCAACCATTGGGGTCGCCGAGATGGGGATCATGCCGACGTCGTTGACGGTGCCTGCGACAACCGCCGTGGTCAAGGTGCGTTGAGCATAGCCGTCGAGCAGGATAATAACTTGCTGCGATCCCTTGAGGAGGTCCGCAAATGTGAAGGTGCCCGCATTATCGGTTGAGACACTTACCGACGGGTTTGTCATGAGCGTGAGGGTCGCGCCAGCCAACGGCTGGCGGGAAGACGCATCCACAACAGTTCCCGTCAGGCTCCCCGTGGCCACCTGCGGAGCGAGCGTAATGTTAAACGTTCGGGTCCAGGGAGAGGTTCGAATCAGGAACGACTTGCTGCCATAGCCCGTAGCATAGGCCTTGACGGTGATTTCCGCCGGGTGATCGATGTCCGCAATGGCATAGGTTCCGCCGAAATCCGTGTGGCCAGTTAGCGTCGTCCCCGCGGCAACAACGATCTCGGCGCCGGGGATGGGGGCGCCGGTAACCGCATTGCTAATCACACCGGTCAGGGTCATTTTTGAAATGGACATCTCCAAGCGGATTGTCCCCAGGTCGATGGTGGCGCCGGGAACGACGACCACCAGGAACGTCTGGCTGGCGAACCCGTTCATGCCGACAGTGACCTGATAGGTATTGGCAGCCAGATCATGAATTTCGAAAAGTCCGCCATTGTTGGGGTCTAGTGCCGCCTCGATGCCGCCCGACAGGGTCACAGTCACACCCTTCTCCTCGGGGAGATGGTCGATGGGAAGCCCCCAATGGCTATCGACGACTCGTCCGACCAACGTGCCCGTACTTACCAGGGGAGGCGTGGAGTCCAGCCGCGGCGAAAAGGTCAACGTGGTTCGGTCATAGACGGTTCCGGGAGAGGTCAGGGTCAGATACCCCTCTTTCGCCGCCGAGATCGTCACGGCACCGGGGGTGACATAGGGAATAGCGAAACTTCCGTCTGCCCCGGTATGGGTACCGCCATTCCAGGCGCCGTTGACACCGATGGCGACGCCGGCCAGCGGCTGGCCGGCCTGGTCGGTAATGGTGCCCGCAATGGTGCCGGTGGAGTAGCTCGACACCAAGGAGATGTTCCCTAGGTCGGACGAGGCGTCGACCACGACATCGGTGGTGGCAGTCGAAGACTTGTAACCCTCCAAAGAGAAGCTCACCTGCTGGGTGCCGGCCGGTATGTCATGCAGGACGAAATTGCCACTTGAGTCGGTGGACGTACGGAGCAGCGGATTGCTCGCCAGCACCACGGCCACACCGCCGAGGTGCTGATGGGTCGTCGCATCGACCAGGATGCCGGTGATGGTCCCGCCGGGCGGCGGCGGAGGCGGCGGGGACGGCTTGTTCTCCGCCAGGTAGAGCGCCTGGAGGGCCAGGGCGGTGGAATAGGGATCGTCGCTCCAGGAGCCGTCGGCCGCCTGGGTCGTGGTGAGGTAGTTGACTGTTGCCGCCGTGACCGCCGGGTCGTCGGAAACGGCCGCCAGGGCCTTATAGGCCAGGGCGGTCTCGTAGACCGTGGAGGGCGAGCTGCCGAAGCCGCCGTCCGCGTTGCGGTGTCCCACCAGGAAGGTGCTGGCTCTGCTGACGGCGGCGGCAATGCTGGGCATCTGGGGGAACTGCTGAAGGGTCAGGGAGACCTCCGCCGTCAGGTAGACGTGGCTGGCGTCCCCCGGCAGAAAGCCCCAGCCGCCATCCGGATTCTGCCGGGTGGTGAGAAAGGCCAGGGCGGCATTGGTGGTGGTATCGTCGGCGCCGCCGACGGCCTGCAGGGCGCGCAGGGCGTAGGCGGTGTCGAGGAGATTGACGGCGTAGCCGTCATATCCGCCCCACCCGCCCTTGAGCGCATCGAGGGCGGGGAGTAGTGTGTCGGCACTGCCGTCGGCCAGATCCAGGGAGAGGATTCTCTCGGCGATAAAATCGACCGACTGCGGCGCCTGGGCCTGGAGCCAGGAACTACCCGCGCCATAGGTGGCGCTGCCGGTCTGGTTCAGGAGTTTCAGGGACTCCAGGGCCGTCGCCGTGGCGGCGGTGGTCTCGACCTGGGTGCTGGCACTGTCCCAGTTGCCGTCCGGGCTTTGGGCGGCGGTAAGATAGGCGAGGCCGGCGTCAATCTGCGGGAGTTGGGAAAATGCCGGGGTGGCAAAGCCAGCAAGAATACAGATGGAAAAAAGAATCAGGTTCCGGCAACTCGACATAAACCCTCCTGGACTAACAATTGCCTAATGGCAGAATTTAAGGAAAACAGCAAAAGTGGGCTCTTGGCACGTTCTAAGAACTCCTTCCCGGGCAATCTCAACCGGGAGGCCAGCGGTTTCATCTAAAGCGCTTTTATCGCTATCGATTCTTCCAGGCGTCCCGGATACCTCCGGCATAAAGTACCAAGCACCAAAACAGGATCATGCCGATGCCGAAAACCGAATAGGGAGTCCATTCGACCGAGCCGGCGAGGATCGGCTCGAAGCTCACGGCGATGAAGAAGGCCACCACCGTAAAGGCCCCCATGAACAACAGGCCCTTGACTATCTGTCGTTTGTAAAGCTGGCCGAGTCCCGGGAAAAGAGCCGATAGCAGAGCCGCTTTACCATTCAGTTTTTGGGGCGGCAAGATCCCCGGTCGGTGCCCCTGATCGTTTTCTGCCGAGGGCTTCCCGGTGCTTCGAGTGCCGCCGGATTGCAAATTCGGTAGGGCGGCCCGATTTTTCCGGAACCTGGCATAGAAGTAGACCAGCGGGATCAGGATCGCCAAAAGGCCCCACAGGCATAGGGTGGAAAGCCTGTCCCAGCGCCGAAAATCCTTCCGGTACTCCGCGCCGATCCGCTTCAGGTCAGGGCTGTATTCCCCGAGGAAATGAAGGTCGGCGACGGCAAAGGCATAGACCTTGGCGTTTTTCAGGTCGGTCGCCAAGACCCGGTCTCCCCAGGTGGCGATGTCCCCGATCAGGCTGAAATCCTCCACCGGCTCCTGGCTGCCGAGGTATTCCCCCTGCGCGGTGTAAAGCGCCAGACGGCCGTCCTGAAGAAAGCCGTCCTCTTCCAGGGTGACGATTCGGTCGGGAGCCAGGGCGACTTTGGTCGGATATCGATAGATGGCATCTCCCGTCGGGACAACGACCCGGGCGAGGAATTTGCCTTCGGGCGAATAGCGATCGATGCCTGGACTCTTGGTGTTGGCAATCAGCAGGTTGCCCGATTCCTCGAGCAGGAATTGATTGGGAAACATCAGCTGACCCGGCTGCCGGCCTTGTTGGCCGAAGGCGAAACGGAAATTCCCCTGCGGATCATAAACCTGCAGGTTGTGACCGGCGCCGTTGCTGACGAAGAGGCGGCCGTTGCCGAAATCGGGGTGGATTTTGAAATGGGCCGGAATCCTGGGCCCATTAAGCACCAGCCAGCGCTGACTGCCGGCGCCGATCACCAGAATCTTCTTGGTCCGGTAGTCGGCGATCCACAAGTCGTCTCCCACCCAGAGCATCTGGGTCGGCTCAACGCTGGCCGGGATGGCAACCTTGCGGAGCAGGGTTCCTTCCTGATCCGTGATCAACACCTGGTCGTGCCAGAGGGTGGCGATGCCCTTGGCCGATGCGGCAATATAATTCGGCGCGGGAATATTCTGGGCACGGTGGGAGGAATAGAGACGCCCCCCGAGCATGGCGAGAAAGACCACCAGAAAGAGACCGGCGAAGAACAGGTTTCTGGGTTTGCGAAGATCGCCGCCGAGCTCGACCCCGTCGGTTGCGGGTGCCGGAAGCGGTGGGCTCGAAAGCCGGTGCGGGTCCCCCTTGACTGCGGGCGGGGCGAGCGGAAAGCGCTTCCGGCATTTGGGACAGGTGGCCCAATGCGCGTTTTGCGGGAGGATGTGCCGAGGCACCCGTTTACTGAACCGGCAGGATGGGCAGGTCAGGATGACGTCAGACATGGCCTTTACGTCCCGCTGGAAAATTGGATTTCGTAGGACAAGTCATCCGGGGTGGAAAATTCCCGGTCCGGGCCGGCCGAAAGCAGCATCGATTTCTCCCCCTCTTTGACGAACTGCAGTTGCGTCCCCCACTCGTCGCTCACATCCTTGGCCTTCAGCCTAAGGGCCCTCTGGATGTCCGCCATCGATTCCGGCGGCGCGGTCGGTTTGCCGGCTAATTGCTCGGCGGCTGTATAGACCCGCAGGAACCCGCCAATGGCCATCATCCTGCCGAGAGTCCTCCTTTCGGCCTCGCTTTTGGCCTGGGAGAGGGCAGCCAGTTGATGATCGTTTTTGAACTGATGGATTCGGTCCTGAAAGACCCGGTCCTTATAAATCAACTGGTATCCCGCATAAGAAACCAGGACGGAAACCAGAACCGAAGCCAGGATAGTGGTCGGTATCGACAGCGTTCCTCCGGCGGCGGAGATGGCCCGATAGCGCTCCGCGCCCGTTGCGTGCACGGCAGCCAGTTTTCTGCGACAGTGCCGGAAGTAGAGATAGTTTCCCAGTGCGCCGCACAGGAGCGGCAGAGCCAGTCCCAGGAAAGGCACGGGGGTCAGGGCCAGGAGCACCAAAAGGGCGACGAAGACATACATCTTGCGGTACAGCAGCCAGGGGAAGGCGAGGAAAAAAGCCGGCCAGTGCCAATGGAAGCTATAGTTCCCCTGATTGTCGATCAGTTCCTGGAACTTATGGCGATAGGCGGAGAAATTCGGCCCCACATAGTTGCCGAGTTCTTCAAGTTCCGAGGGCGGACCCTCGGCAACTCGCTGATCCGCAACCGTGGCGGTCGGCGCGCCCCGGTATTTGGCGATGATGATTCCGCACTGAGCGCAGCACTCGGCACGGGGCTGCCGGGCGCCGCACTTCGGGCACTCCATGGCAGGGGCATCCGCCTGGAGGGATGCCGAACCGGGGTGCTGGTTTGGCTTTGTCGCCTGCCGGGGCACAATCTCAATTGTCCCAGGGGATGCGGCAGCAGCGGCTCTGCTATCGCTGGCAGCTGCAGGCGGGGGATTGGGCGAAGAGGTTTGTAAATTTTCTGTTGCCGGCAGCTTTTTGATGGCCGGCTCAACACCGACTTTCAGGAGCTGCTGCCGGTAACGCTCGACAGCCTGGCGATCCAAGCCGGTTTTCAGCATCACCGGCTTGCCGGAAATCAAGCGTTGGGCCTTCTCGGGTGAACACTTGAAAAGGTCCGCCAATCGTTGCTGAACATCGGCAGGCTCGAAACCCTCCAGAATCTTCCCTGTCACCCCTATGCTGTATTTTTCCATCCCCTCGCCTCCTGGATATCTGCAATTTGACCCGCCCCAACGGACTGGTATGGCTCAATAGTTTGAATCAAGCTCCTTTGCTGCCTGAGTAATTCGGTAGATGATCCAATATCTTGTCAATGTGTAGAATCAGACAACTATTTTGTTTCTAGACTGGCTTTGTCCGACCAGTCCAATGAAATAACGCCAAAAGTAATTTTAGCATTGTAAGTATACATATAGATAATATGCACCAACTGCTAGAAACAAAAGCAATATTAAAAATATAAAAACAAGGAAATAATGTTTAGGCTTCAATATTGATCTTTGCACGGTCAGAAGCTTCAGCATATGAATTGGGTTTTTACAATATTTTTTTCGACATATCGGACATATGTAGGGCTGTGAAAGTTGTGATAATTTGTCGTCAATAGCTCTTCTGAATTCTTCGTTTTCATCTTTAGACATAACTAGACAACGCCAGATTTGGGAAGTGGATGTTTTGCGTGGTTCGCTTTCAAATTGAACTCGATTAATACCAGAAAATTGAATATCATAGCTCATCACTCAATAAATTTCTTCGTATTCCATGTGACAAGAATATCTCTTCAACACGATTAACTTGTGATGCATCAATAAAGATTCCATTTGTTACAATATACGAATTACCGCGTAGGTTCGTTGTTCTCTGAACCAATCCTTTATTCTGTATCGACAAGGCTATTCCTTCACCTTTTTTAGACAAAGTAATTCTGTTTTTTCCAAAATATTTTTTAAAAGAAAAACTTTCAATGTCATCCCAATATTCGTAAAAGAATGGCTGAAGAAAAATTCCATTTTTCGTAAAAACAAGAGGATTTCCGCGAGAGAATATTCTATATAGTAGAAGCAAAAGAGATGACGCAAGAACAATGGTCCCAATTATAAGAAACATTGACAAATCAAATGGAAACTTGGCCAGTGCGTAATATGCAAAATACACTTCAACAACCAATACAATGATTGTCGATAGTGTTTTTGAAAAAAAACTATACGATCTAAACATAGATTCAATCCTGTATATTTCATCACTATTCATTATTTCATTTTTTTTACGTAGTGATTTCATCTGAACCGTTCCTTAAGTTGAAATTAGTATTATTTGAGTAGAAAAATATATATTCGTCTGGGACTGCTCCGATAAGTGTCAATATGCCATATATAATTGATCTCATAGTGGTTTTTGCAGCTTCTGCCGTAACCTTAAATGCAGGGCCAAGCACTATTTGTAAACCAACATCAAATATCGCAGCCCTTATTTGCTCGTCAGTAAGTTTCCACTCCATGCCATACATATATTTTATGTACATAGAGGCAATGATCTGAAGAAACGATATCAATATTGGAATTAAAATTATCGCAAGCCAGCCCCCGAATGACAATGCCAACACCAACTGCAGTGCGAAAAGTCCAATGTATGCGGCAGTAAAGGCAGCACCACTCGCACCGCCACTAATCATATACCCCCCAGCCCCAGTCTCAGGGTTTGTAATTATATAACCACAGCCCACCCAACCATTGAAGCTGATGTTGGACTTCGAAACCGTGACCACCTTCCCGGCATTGACCGCATTCTGGATATCCGTTTTCACCTGCGAGTCCACTTGAAGCTGCGGCAGAACCGTGGTGATATTGGCCTGGTTGACCGTGTAGATGGGTATGCCTTGATCGTTGGCGATTTTCAGGGCCTTGACCGTGCTGATACCTTCCACCGGGTTGTCCGGTGTCGAGAACAACTCCTCCGGTACCTTGTGCTCCAACGCCGAAGAGGTCATCCCGCTGCCCAGCATATACTGTTTGACCGTTTCGCCATTGCCGTCCTTGGCCTTGGCCACCTGCATCAGGTGATCCGCATCCATGTTGAGCCCGCCGGGCTGGATATTCACCGGCAGTCCCCAGAGGGTGAGCACCTTGAGCTTGGTCGCGAAGATCGTCTCCGAGGGGAGGGTCAGGGCGTTCACGCTCAGGGTGCGGGAGGCGATGGCGTTCATCGTGCCGAGCTCGGCGTGATAGGCGATGGCCGTGGTGTAGAGCAGATCGCCCACCAGCTGGTCTTTGGTCAGGCCGGTGAAGTCCTGGTTCTCGAGCTTGGCTTTGGTCGTCTCCAGGCTGGCCTTGAGGGCCGCCAGCTGCTGTTGGCTGATCCGCCCCAGGTTGAGGCCGATGGCCTGAAAGACCCCGGCGTCGAGGTAGTTGGTGATGGTGCTCGAACCGTAGGACGGGTCGGAGAAGGTCATGGTGAAGATGTCGGTGCCGCCGAGTCCCGTCGGCGCGCCGGTCGCCACCACCTGTCCGTCGATGCGCAGCTCCGGCTTGACGTTGATCAGGTAGGCCGGCAGCGAGCTCGGCAGCTCGCTCGGCTGGATCGGCGTGCCGTCGGCGTGGGGTTCAGGCAGATAGGCTGCGAGGACCGCCTCGTCGGCGGCGGTGGCCGGCGCGTAGCTGAGGGTGATCTTCTTGCCCGCCAGTTCCGGCAGGCTTTTGGTCAGCAGCAGGGGGCTCGCGGTAAGCAGCGCATCGGGGTCGACGGTGGCGGCGCCGTCGCCGGTGCTCTCGACGCGGAAGGTGAGCTTGTGCCGATAGGCGTCGGGGATGGCGGCGAAGGTCGAGCCCTTGACGGCGGTGCGGTAGGGCAGGGTGCCGAGGAGGATCGGGAACTCCTGCGGGACGACCTCCTTCTTGCCGAGCACGTCGCCGACGGTAGCGTCGGGGTAGTTCTGCTGGATGTAGTCCTGGACCCGGGTCTGGTAGTCCTGCATGGTCTGCTGTACCAGCAGGGAATTGACGCCGGTGGCGTACCCCTGGGCCTGGTCGATGGTGGCGCCGGCCTGGACCTGGTCGAGAAAGCCCTGGGCGTCGAAGGGGACGGCGCTCTTGAGGTCGATCCCGGCGCTGTAGCTGTACTGCTTGAAGGAGGGGTCGAGGCTGATCCAGGTGTCCCCCTCCTGCTGCTTCGCGCCCCGGGAGGGGATGTAGTCGATGTAGGCCTCGACCCAGACGTGCTCGATGCGCGCCCCGACGATCCTGCCGCCATCAAGCAGCCCCTTGGTGGGGATGCCGCCGCTGGAGAAGTAGTCCAGGGCGGCCAGGGGATCGGAGAACTCGCCGGCCCAGTTCATGACCTTGGCGATGGGCAGCTCGACGGTCCCCATGACGTAGCGGGCCTCGATCCCCGCCGCCCGCAACAGGGCGATGAGCAGCGAGGCGGTGTCAAAGGCGTTCCCCTGTTTGGTCTCCAGGGTCAGCTGCGCCCCCTGGATGGAGCCCCAGGTCGCTTCCTTGCGATCGAAGAGATGGATTTTATTGTCAAAGAACAAATATCAAGATGCTGGCGCTAAAACTTTCCTCTTCTGCAACTTCCCGGTTTCAACATTCAAGGGCCGACCCCTCTTCCCCGCGGATACTGAATGCGTAACGGTCGTGCCATCCCCCCCTCCTGATATGCCGCCCGAACTTGCGATGTTTTAATTTGTCAATGTGTAGCCCTGACCCCTATGGCCCTCCCGGGAGGTCACGTGGTAATACGCTCCCGGATACTGAATGCGTAACGGTCGTGCCATCCCCCCCTCCTGATATGCAGCCCGAACTTACGACGCTTTATTTTGTCAATGTGTAGCCCTGACCCCTATGACCCTCGCTCTACCAGAAACCTCATCATGTCCTTCTTTTCAGCCCGCCATGCGGGTGGTGCACTTACGAGTTGAATCTACCCAGATTGGTAGGGCTCAATAATTTGAATCAAGCTCCTTTGCTGCCTGGATAATTCGGTGGATGATCCCATATATTGTCAATGTGTAGACCAGACACCTGTTTGGTTTCCCTATTTCCCTCCGATGAAAACGACAGCAAGAACTAAAATAAACACGATCCAATCATACGTATCAAATAATTCCTTTAGGCTATCGCCACTTTTCAGCTCCTTACCAGTGTACGCAAATATAGAGACAATCAGGATTGAAAGACATCCAATAAGTATAAAGAAATTCCTGAATGGCTCAACCATTACCAGTGGCAATACTCCAAGGATGATAACAACTATTGAAAAAGCAAGAAATATTATTAGTTTTTTCCTTAAAAAAATATACATACAAAATAATCCAATTGCCAAAAATCTGTAGCTGAAATAAGGATCTATCATGTATATATAACCTTTCTGTTAAATCGGTAATTAATACCGACAGGAACTTCGTCAATATATTTATACAACACCAATAGTGCCACAATAGTAAATATGCTTAAGAATGGAAAAAATATTAATCCGAAAAATACTGACTTAATAAAATATTTAGTAATATCTTTAACGAGCGCTTTATCGGTTGAGTCTCCGAACAAAGCAAGCAATATCATGGTGGCAGAAAATGCAGTAATATATGAGTATAACCCTCCAGAGAAAAGGGCCATCGTGAATGCTGAAAGTCCAGCCAAAATTGGCCAAAAAGAAAACAGACAAACCAAAGGGGTCAGGAGCGAACATTGCACAGATCCAAGCTTCTCTTAGGATTTTTCTTCAAGCAGACTCTTCAACACCGGTCCGGCTCGCCCTGTGAGCCAATCTGCGACTGGTCTGGGTGATCCCTGATTCGCTCAGGCCGAATCGATTTCCCAGAGTGCGCAGCCTCTCGCCACTGTATCGATGACAAAGATGGATGCCGACCTTTCTGGGCGAGCTTCTTATCGGCGAGGCGGCTCTGCGACCATCTCGATGATCTGGCCAACCGAACGGCGCCTGGTCAGCACCGTTTGCGCAGGTAGGTTTCGATCCTGCTTTCCGCCGTCCAGATGCTTGCGCCGGATCTTCTCGACAAAAGCGGCACGCCCAAGTATGACTCCGGCGGCTGCCTCCTTCAGTGGACTGGAACAACTGATTCTCAACCCGTCCTGAACGAATCGCCAATACCTGCTGCGGGCCTCCGACTCGTTTGAGCTCATATACGCCAATATGGCATCGGTGTACAGCCATTCGGGAACAGCACGACCGTCTATGTAGGATGAACAACTGCTCCATGGGTGTTCTTCCGGAGGCTCGGTGATCCCTGCCCGTAGCGGATTGAGATGGACGTAGCGGCTCAGTTCCAAGGCATAGGCATCGGCTTCGACGAGAAGCGCATGGTATCTACCCTGAAACAGATGGCCCGCGCGCTTGCGCTTGATATTGTGGTAGGTCGTGTATGAGCCGTTGATGTGCTGCATGATCTGCGACAAATTCCCCTCCGGCGTCTCCATGAGCAGGTGGTAGTGGTTGCTCATCAGGCAGTAGCAATGAATCCGTGCGCCATAGCGCTGCGTTGCTGATTGGAGATATTCGAGAAATTTTTCCCGGTCACGGCGGCTTCTGAAAATATCTTTGCGTTCATTGCCCCGGGAGGTGACATGGTAATAAGCTCCTGGATATTGAATGCGTAGCGGTCGTGCCATCCCCCCCTCCCGAGTTGCAGCTCGATCTTACGACGCTTTATTTTATCAATGTGTAGCCCTGACCCCTATGACCCTCGCTCTACCAGAAACCTCATCATGTCCTTCTTTTAGCTCGCCATGCGGGTGGTGCACTTACGAGTTGAATCTACCAGATTGGTAGGGCTCAATAATTTGAATCAAGCTCCTTTGCTGCCTGGATAATTCGGTGGATGATCCCATATATTGTCAATGTGTAGACCAGACACCTGTTTGGTTTCCCTATTTCCCTCCGATGAAAACGACAGCAAGAACTAAAATAAACACGATCCAATCATACGTATCAAATAATTCCTTTAGGCTATCGCCACTTTTCAGCTCCTTACCAGTGTACGCAAATATAGAGACAATCAGGATTGAAAGACATCCAATAAGTATAAAGAAATTCCTGAATGGCTCAACCATTACCAGTGGCAATACTCCAAGGATGATAACAACTATTGAAAAAGCAAGAAATATTATTAGTTTTTTCCTTAAAAAAATATACATACAAAATAATCCAATTGCCAAAAATCTGTAGCTGAAATAAGGATCTATCATGTATATATAACCTTTCTGTTAAATCGGTAATTAATACCGACAGGAACTTCGTCAATATATTTATACAACACCAATAGTGCCACAATAGTAAATATGCTTAAGAATGGAAAAAATATTAATCCGAAAAATACTGACTTAATAAAATATTTAGTAATATCTTTAACGAGCGCTTTATCGGTTGAGTCTCCGAACAAAGCAAGCAATATCATGGTGGCAGAAAATGCAGTAATATATGAGTATAACCCTCCAGAGAAAAGGGCCATCGTGAATGCTGAAAGTCCAGCCAAAATTGGCCAAAAAAAGAAAACAAGAAGCAAAATTCCAATGATCAGCAGGATTGCTCCATTCCCTCCTCCACTAATCATATACGCCCCGCCCCCGGTCTCGGGGTTGGTGATGATATAGCCACAACCTGTCCAACCGTTGGAGCTGATATTTGTCTTCGAAACCGTAACTACCTTTCCAGCATTGACCGCATTTTGGATATCCGCTTTCACTTGCTGGTCAAGTTGAAGCTGTGGCAGCACCGTGGCGATGTTGGCCTGGTTGACCGTGTAAATGGGTATGCCCTGATCGTTGGCTATTTTAAGGGCCCTGATCGTATTGACTCCTTCTACCGGATTGTCTGGGGATGAAAACAGCCGTTCGGGAACTTCACTTTCTAAAGCCGAAGATGTCATCCCGCTGTCAAGCATATACCGCTTGACCGTATCCGCGTTTCCATCCTTGGCCTTGGCCACCTGCATTAGGTAGTCGGCATCCATGTTGAGCCCGCCAGGCTGGATATTCACCGGCAGCCCCCAGAGGGTGAGTACCTTGAGCTTGGTCGCGAAGATCGTCTCCGAGGGGAGGGTCAGGGCGTTCACGCTCAGGGTGCGGGAGGCGATGGCGTTCATCGTGCCGAGCTCGGCGTGATAGGCGATGGCCGTGGTGTAGAGCAGATCGCCCACCAACTGGTCCTTGGTCAGGCCAGTGAAGTCCTGGCTCTCCAACTTGGCCTTGGTCGTCTCCAGGCTGGTCTTGAGGACCGTCAGCTGCTCTTGGCTGATCCGTCCCAGGTTGAGGCCGATGGCCTGAAAGACCCCGGCGTCAATGTAATTGGTGACGGTGCTCGAACCGTAGGACGGGTCGGAGAAGGTCATGGTGAAGACGTCGGTGCCGCCGAGGCCCAGCGGGGCGCCGGTCGCCACCACCTGGCCGTCGATGCGCAGTTCCGGTTTGACGTTGATCAGGTAGGCCGGCAGCGAACTCGGCAGCTCGCTCGGCTGGATCGGCGTGCCGTCGGCGTGGGGCTTGGGCAGATAGGCTTCGAGGACCGCCTCGTCGGCGGCGGTGGCCGGCGCGTAGCTGAGGGTGATCTTCTTGTCTGCCAGCTCCGGCAGGCTTTTGGTCAGCAGCAGGGGGCTCGCGGTGAGCAGCGCATCGGGGTCGACGGTGGCGGCGCCGTCGCCGGTGCTCTCGACGCGGAAGGTGAGCTTGTGCCGATAGGCGTCGGGGATGGCGGCGAAGGTCGAGCCCTTGACGGCGGTGCGGTAGGGCAGGGTGCCGAGCAGGAAGGGGAACTCCTGCTTGACGATCTCCTTCTTGCCGAGCACGTCGCCAACGGTGGCGTCGGGGTAGTTCTGCGTGATGTAGTCCTGCACCCGGGTCTGGTAGTCCTGCATCGTCTGCTGTACCAGCAGGGAATCGACGCCGGTGGCGTAGCCCTGGGCCGGGTCGATGGTGGCGCCGGCCTGGACCTGGTCGAGAAAGCCCTGGGCGTCGAAGGGGACGGCGCTCTTGAGGTCGATCCCGGCGCTGTAGCTGTACTGCTTGAAGGAGGGGTCGAGGCTGATCCAGGTGTCCCCTGTCTTCTGCCTCGCGCCCCGGGAGGGAATGTAGTCGATGTAGGCCTCGACCCAGACGTGCTCGATGCGCGCTGCGACGATCTTGCCGCCATCAAGCAGCCCCTTGGTGGGAATGCCGCCGCTGGAGAAGTAGTCCAGGGCGGCCAGGGGATCGGTGAACTCGCCGGCCCAGTTCATGACCTTGGCGATGGGCAGCTCGACGGTGCCCATGACGTACCGGGCCTCGATCCCCGCCGCCCGCAACAGGGCGATGAGCAGCGAGGCGGTGTCGAAGGCGTTCCCCTGTTTGGTCTCCAGGGTCAGCTGCGCCCCCTGGATGGAGCCCCAGGTGGGGACGAACTCGATGTTGTTGCGCACCCAGTTGTAGATTTTGACCGGGTTGTTCCCCAGATCCGCGGCCTTGGCCTGGATCTCGGGAGTGAACTGGACCTCGATGGTTTCGGCGAGTTCGTCCGGCCCCAGCAGGCCGGTCAGGTCACCGGCCGAAGCAACCAGAACCCTGCGCTGGTTCCGCCAGGAGAGACGATCCTTTTTCAGATCCCGCTGGAACTCCTCCTTTTTCATTCGCGGCTCGCGCTTGTTGGCCGTCGGCTGCCGGAAGGGGAGGTGGTCCGGATCGAGGGGGCGGTGGTGGGAGGGAGCGCGGGATTTCTCCAGGTGGGTCCTGATCCTCTCGATGGCCGGCGCAGCGGCCGCGGAGGTATTGCTCTTCTCGATAGTGACGATATTTTCTTCTAGGGTCTGCAGATTTTCGTCATAATTCTGCACGAAATCCTCGTGCCGCTTAAGGATTTCGTCCGGGAGCTTTGCATCCCTGAGCCGTTTCTCGGTCTGGGCGAACTGCCGGCGGATCTCGGCATCCAAGGTTTCGATTTCGCCCCGCTTTGCCTTGAGCCGTTGGCGCAATGCCTTCATATCCGCAGGAGGAGTAGATAAATCCGCGCCGACTTCGGCCAACACTGCCCCTAGGCGTTCCTCCGGAGCCTTCTCCCGAACGACAGGCCGAGCAGGGCCACGCTCTTCGCTCAGCTTGGCGGCCTGGGCCAGGCTGGCCAGACCGCCCAAGGTCCAGGCGAAAAAAAACACGATGATCAGGGCCGTTACCCTGAGCGGGCCACTGAAACGCTTCCCTCCGGCATGCGTAACCATTTAAAATTCCTTCCTTTCAAAACAAAGGAGCCCACCCTCAATGGAAAAGGGCGGGCTTCGATAATGGCATTGATGCGCTTGCGGCCACTTCGACAGCCCGGCCGTCCGACTTCGCCGAGGCTTCGTCGGACCGATGGCTTTGTGCCCCCCGGTTTCCCGGGGTTTACCCTTTCGGCGGCATTAAATCTTCAGTTTTATGGCCCTTATGGGCACTATACCAAGTTGGTGTTTTTCTCCCATTTTTCGATGTAAAAAGGCCAGTTCCAAGTCCGATTTCTATCAGGCTCAAAACTGGCCCAGCTTGGTAGTCATTCCCCTCACAATTCCCCGCAAACAAACAATCCAACCACATTCAAGCGTTTGCAATTTCTCGCTAAACTGCCCGCAATTTTTTTCTATGTCAACACATTTCCTGTCTCACCCGAATTTCACCGGCAAAAGACGAAAAGCGTTTTTCCCAGCAGAATGGATCGAGCTTTCCTGAAAAAGTCTCGCAAGCATTACAGCTATCCTCCCCCCGTGAATTGCCACTGGTTTCCCTGCCCCCCCCTGGCACACCGCTCCTCCGAGGCTATAAACGTCGACTCAAGCAGAATCATCCTAAATATTGGCTTAGATTATATTCAGAGGTCGGATATGGCAAAAAACCGGATTCTTATGACTCCTGCAAACAGAAACTCCCAAACAATCCACAATACCGGTGGACGGTTTCCTGCCAAGAATACCCGGGTGGTTATGTCGCATAACGGGCGGAAGGGTTTCTTCAATACCCCCCTGGCTGGTTTCGATCAGAATAACCAAGGTCCTTTCCCTTCGTGAACTTGGCCCTTCCGCTGGCTTAGATCCATCAGTGGTTGGGATGGAAGACGGAATTGCAGATTCCCCCACCTGGAACTCGGCAACGTTCGAAAGCCCTTGATTGAAACCCCCAGGATCAATACAATCGGCTTTCCGAATACGAGCCACTGATAGGAGGCGATTTCGTTGAAACACCGCACCGATGAAGAAGTATTGGACCTGCTCGAAAAGCAAGGTGTGCCCGAGGACCTGACGCTCAAAATGTTCTACGCCCAAGTCCATGCCCAGGTTGCCCAATCGGTGCAACAGGCTCTGCGAAGGGGCGGACAACCCCTGAATGAAGGGCAAGTGTGCGAAAGCTTCGCCAAGACATTCGGCTTCACCCACTGGATGACCCTGCGTTATCTGCTGCGCCGCCGGCAGCAGATCCGGAAGCGGCAAGCCAAAGCACAGGCGGCGCCCGCGCAAGTAGCCGAGCCGGAGGGCCTGACCCCGTCGCAAAAGGACTATCTGAAAAAGCTGCGCTACCGAAAGGCGGAAGTCGTAACTCTTTCTTTGGTTGGGCGAAATGCCATCATCACCCACCGCACAGGGACGGGGAATCTCGTCACCTACGAAGTTTCCCCTCGGGGAAACACCCGCTACCTGCCCTCGACCAGTACCGGCTAAGTTAGAGACTGCTCTGCGCCGGCGTCCAGATGAACTGTCAAGTCCGCCGTGCTGCCCATTGAAAGGGAAGAATCCCGCTCGATTTTATCAGGACGTCCCGAAAATCTTCTCAGACTATGTGCTCAGGGGAGCCGCGAGCGCCGAACCGCGAAGGCGCAACTAAACGCCGATGTCCTCGTTCCAGAGATCGGGGTGCGCCGCGATGAAGCCCGCCAAAAGATCGATGCACTCCCGGCTATCGGCCAGCACCAGTTCCACCCCCCGCGACCGCAGATACTCTTCCGGCCCCTGGAAGGTGCGATTCTCGCCGATCACCACGCGGGGGATGCCGTAGAGGAGGACCGCTCCGCTGCACATGTCGCAGGGCGAGAGGGTGGTGTAGAGGACCGCGCGCCGATAGTCGGCGGCCCGCAGCCGGCCGGCATCCTCCAGGCAGTCCATCTCCGCATGGAGCACAGCACTCCCCCGTTGCACCCGCCGGTTGTGCCCCCGGCCGATGATCCTGCCGTCCAGCACCAGCACCGCGCCGATGGGAATCCCGCCTTCGGCCACTCCTTTTGCGGCCTCTTCCAGCGCCGCCTGCAGAAATTCGTCCATCGCATCCTCCCTGGTCCCACTTCCCGCCGTCTGGCGTGATCGTGGTCTCTATTTTGGACGGGGCTGGCGGTCAGCTGCCGGAGTGAAGAGCCCAGGCGTCAGACGCTGGAAAAACCGGCCTTCCGGGTCGCTGCCGCGCACCCGTACCCGGAACGGCTGGTCGGGGATGCGGCAATCGCCGATGAATTCGTCGTCGGCCTCCTCCGTTCCGGGCGCTTCGAGGCTGATTGTGCCGAGAACGGCACCGTCGGCGGAGACCAGTTCGGCCCCCGGCCGTTCGACTCCTCCGGAGAGGTTGATCCGGCAGCGATGCCGGGCGCCGGCGAGGACCGGTCCCTGCACCGGGAAGAATCCCTCGTGACCCGGTCGGCCGCGCAGCTCGACGAAGTCGAAGTCGACGAGATCGATCCCTTCCCGGTCGAGCGCCCGCAGCCTGCTCCGTTCGGCGAGGTAGCGTGCCGCCACCTCAAAGCGACCGGCTCCGCGCAGCTCGACCCGCCACACTCCCGCTTCCGGGTCGGTAACGGTAATGATGCGCATGTGCCGGAAGGCCTGCACCGCCACTCCGGTGGGATTGGCCTCGACGCCGCGACCGTCGGGCCGCAGCAGCCGCAGGGCATCCAGGCGCTGCGCACCGGCAAAGAAGCTGAGCCGGGAGATGGTGCCGTCGACCGGGACCTCGAGCTCCCGGGTAAAGGGTCCGGTGCGGCTGCCGTAGGCCAGGGCGATCGGTTCGGCGGCGATCGGAACGTCCAGTAATCCGGCCGCCGCCGCGAATTCCCCAGGTGCCCAGAAATAGAAATCGCCGCCAGTGGCAGCGGCGAGGGCAAAATATCCAGGGTTGATGTGCAGCAGGCCGCCGGGATCGTATCCGGCCGGCCGCGGCGGCTCGTTCCAGCCGGAGCGGTCGGCGGCGGCAGGCGGCACCACCATCAGCAGCAGAAGGACAACCAGGAGCGGGTACGTCCTGACGGTCATGGTCGGGCCTCGGCAGGATCCAGGTGCAGCGGATAAGAGTCTACTCCTGAACCCGGTGCGTCTCGTAGCGGGGTCGGAAGTCGCGGGTGGCGGTCCAGGCCAGGTCGCGGAGCATCCCGTTGTAGCCTTCCCTGGCCGGGCTGAAGCCGATGCTGTTGGCATTGAAGTTGGCCCGGGCCAGGGACCAGGTGCCGTGAGCGCCGTTGGACCAGACGGTGGCGCCTGTGGCGGCCTCCTGGAGCTTGGCGAAGAGTTCCCCCTTGACCGAAACCTTGGCGTGCAGCGATTTCAGGTCGGGGGAAAACGAGATGTCGGGCGCCGCCTCGGAGACTTCCAGGTTGCCGGTCAGGACCGCGTCCACCCCGAATCGGGCGCTGATCGCCTTGATCGTTTCGGGATCCAGCTGGCCGCGGTTCACCCCCTGGAGGAGGGTTCGACTGTTGCCCAGTTCCAGCAGGCGAACCCCCGGCTGGGCACTTTGCAGGTCGATCATGAACTGTTTGGTGGCCGCTGCGGCCAGTTCGGGGTGGGTGTCGGCGGAAAAGTCGATGACCCCGATGAGGTGCCAGGCCCTGAGGTCGACGGGGGGCGGAATTTCCACCGTGACGGTTTTGGCGCCACACCCGGCAAGAAGCAGCAGGGCGGCTAGAAGTTGCAGGGCCCTTCGCCCTGCCAGATTCAGGAATGACCGGTTTGACCGCATCGTCGTCTCCTTCGAGGTTGCTGGTTGGATTCTCCCCTGACGGGGAGGAGCGTTCAGAGGCGGGAGGTGATTTCCGCGCTCGACAGGGGGATAGCGAACAGCGCACCGAGCGCTGCAACGTAGGCGGTCTGGACCTGCTGGGCGGCGACGGTCTGCCCGGCGAAATCCAGGTCGCGGGTGGCGCAGGCGTCGTGGGCCAGGGTACAGCCGAAACCGAGGTCGAAGGCGGCACGCACCGTCGTGTCGACGCACATGTGGGTCATCATTCCCGCGACGACCAGGCGGTCGATCCCCCGTTTCCGAAGCCAGGCGAGCAGCCCGGTGTCGCGGAAGCTGTTGGGAAAATGCTTGTGGAAAACCGGCTCACCCCTCGCCGGTGCGACGCAGGGGTTGATCTCCACGCCGTGGGTGCCGGGGAGAAAGAAACCGGCCCCGGCTCGGGTAGAGAGGTGCTGGATGTGGGCCACCGGCAGCTGATTGCGACGGAAGGCGGCGAGCAACTCGCCGGCACGGGCACCCGCCGCGGGGCTGCCCACCAGTTCCATCGTCCCGCCCGGGAAATAGTCGTTCTGGATATCGATGATCAGCAGTGCCGGGGACATAAATTCCTCCCTGGGCGGGATCCTGTTCCAAGGCCCCGCCGATTCGGGTCGGGCATCGCCGTCGGCATCCGCCCGGAGGGAGTTGCGGTTGTTTCTGAACGATGGAAGATAAGTGTCAGCAAATATGACCGAATTTTAAGCCATTTCACCGCAGCAACCGGGCCGACGCGGCAGCCGCGTCAGGAACCCTGGAATGTGGCTCGCGATCCACGGACCGCAGAATAACACGAAACTGCCCAAAATAGAGAAGTCGAGATGCAAATCTGCCAATTCAATGGCCGGCGCCGGCACCTTGGGGGGGACAGGCTGCCCGACTGGCAGCCGTCTGGTTTGCCGTTATTATGGAAAGACCAACCCTGTGCGCTGAAGCGGAGGATCAGGCTCCCAACGGCGTGGCCAAGGTCACCCACGGGGCCGCCATCGGTAGGGTCGACCAGCGGCAGCTGGAAACCCTCATGGCTCGCGGCCTCTCACCGAAGGAGGCGGTCGACGTCATCGTGCGCGGCATCCTCAGTTAGCAGGCTGCCGGTTACGCAACTGCGCCCCGATTGCAAACCTTCCCTGCGGCAGTAAGCTGGAACTGCGACAGTAACGGCCGGCCCTGCGGCCTCGATGCAGAGGAAATGCCACCTCTCGCAGATTCGCAACCTTCGGCAGTGCGCGCCCCCCAGCTTGCGGGAGTATTCCCGGTCAGGAGGCCACATGCAACCAGGCAAAGCCACCCTGCCTCTCATCCTCCTCGGTATCCTCTCCCTTTTCCCGGCCCGAAATGCCATCCCCCACGGCGAACAGCGCTCTCCGTCAAAAGTCGCGACCCGGCCCGTACCGCTCCTGAAAGGGCTCTTCGCCATCGACTACCCGATCACCACCGTCAGCAGAGCAGCGCAGGCCTATTTCAACCAGGGGCTGGTTCTGACCTACGGTTTTGACCACGCCGACGCCGGGACCTCCTTCCTCGAGGCCGCCCGCCTCGACCCGGACTGCGCCATGGCCTACTGGGGCGCCGCCTTTGTTCTCGGGCCCAACATCAACGCGCCGATGGACGACGCCGACGTTCCGCGGGCCTATGCCCTGGCGCGAAAGGCGCTGGCCCTGGCCGGCCGGGCAACAGGAAAGGAGCGGGCGCTGATCAAAGCCCTGGCCGCCCGTTACGCCCCCACGCCGGTGGCCGACCGCTCCAGCCTGGACCGGGCCTTCGCCGCGGCGATGGGGGAGGTCTACCAGAGCTATGCCGACGACCCGAACGTGGCCGTTCTCTATGCCGAATCCCTCATGGACCTTCACCCCTGGGATTACTGGAACGCCGACGGCAGTCCCCAGCCCTGGGAACCGCAGATCGAGCAGATCCTGACCCGGGTCATCCAGGCGCATCCCCGCCACCCGCACGGCCGCCATCTCTATATCCATCTGCTGGAAAATTCGCCGCATCCCGAGGTACTGGTCAAGAGTGCCGACATCATCCGCACACTGGCCCCGGCCTCGGGACACCTGGTGCACATGGCCGGCCACGCCTACTACGCTTCCGGCCTCTATCACGACTGCAGCCAGGTCAACGAAGAGGCGATCGAAGTGGACAAGACCCTCATCGCCGCCTTCGACACCGACGGTCTCTACCGGCTCGCCTACGTCCCGCACAACCTGCATTTCCTCCTTGCCAGCTACATGATGGAAGGTCGCTCCCGGGAGGCCGTCGTCCTGGCCAGGACCCTCTCGGCAGGAGTCGATCCGGAGCAGATGCGGCGACCGGGTCTGGGAGGGCTGCAGCAATTTTACCTGACCCCCTACTACACCCTGGCCCGGTTCGGATTCTGGGACGAGATCCTGGCCGAGCCCGCGCCGCCTGCAGACCTCAAGTATCCCCTCGGCATGTGGCACTATGCCCGCGGTCTGGCCCAGGTTCGCAAGGGGAATCTCGCCGGAGGTGAAGAAGAACTGGCGGCGTTGAAGGGGGTGGCGGCCGATCCCGAGGCGGCGGCCCTCAAGATCTGGGAACTGAACAGTGGCGGGGCACTGCTGGGGATTGCGGTGGAGGTTCTCTCCGGCGAGATTGCGGCCGGCAAGGGGGAGAAGCAGTCGGCCCTCGCCGACTTCGAGCGCGGAGTGGTGTTGGAGGAAGGCCTGGTATCCGATGAGCCGCCCCCCTGGTACTACCCAGTCCGCCAGTCGTTGGGCGCGCTGCTGCTCGACCTCGGCCGCAACCAGGAGGCGGAGGCCGTCTTTCGCCGGGACCTGCTGAAGAACGCCGAGAACCCCTGGTCCCTGCTGGGGCTGGCGCAGGCGCTGCGGGCGGAGGGAAAGAATGACCAGGCGGCCGACGCGGAACAGCGCTTCCGCCGCGCCTGGGCGCGGGCGGATCTGGAATTGCTGCGGCCGGTCTTCTGAGGGGGTGGTTACAAAGTGGGGGGTGGGGAAGGTCAGCGGACATCAACAAAGGATTGCCAGCGGACGTCGAAAATGCCCTGGCGCAACCCTCCGACGAGTTTTCCCGGCCGATCAGCAGAAAGGCCGCGCCACCGAAACCGCCGGTGGCAAGGGCGCCTTCTCCCGGCTTGGATCTTCAAGCTTTCTTGACAAACTCCGATTTCAGCTGCATGGCGCCGATGCCGTCGATCTTGCAGTCGATATCGTGATCGCCGTCGATCAGGCGGATATTTCTCACCTTCGTCCCGACCTTGACCACCGAGGAAGAACCCTTGATCTTGAGGTCCTTGATCACCGTTACCGTGTCACCGTCGGCCAGGGGCGTCCCGTGGGCGTCACGGATCGTCCGTTCTTCACCGGCACTTTCCCCTTCTACAGTCTTGCCCCACTCATGGCCGCATTCCGGGCAAACGTAGAGCTCGCCGTCTTCGTAGGTGTATTCGGAACCGCACTGCGGGCATTTCGGTAAATCACTCATGTTCACCTTCTGTTTCCTGGTTGATGGTTGTCATTGCCGTTACCGGGTCAGCCGATGTCCCGTCCGGAACGGCGCATCTGGCGAAAAACCAGCCAGCCCGCCCAGCCAAGTGCCGCGGCCATGAGGACGGCGCCGGTGCTGTGGGCGATGCGGGCGACCAGGTGATCGTAACGCAGCAGCCCGGTTTCGGTCAGCAGGTATTCCCAGTCATGGAAGCCGTAGGGGGAGGAATGACCGAAGTTGCCGCCGACCAGGGGGAGGGCCCCGGCGCGAGCATCGTTGATATAGGGGGCGATGTCGAGAAAATTCTCGCCGAACCACCAGAAGCAGACCGCCGCCCCGAAGGGGTCGCGGGTCTTCAGGAGCAGGGTTCCCAGGCACAGCAGCGGCACCAGGAGCTGACCCAGGGTGCCGCCGAGAGTGGTCATAAACCTCCCGAACGGCCGAAACAGCACGTGGCCGGCCTCGTGAAAGGGGAGGTTGACCAGGTGCAGCAGGCTCTCGCCGGCCACGTTGGCGCCGATATCGACCAGGATCAGCCGGACACTCCAGATCACCAGCCCCGCCAGCAGGAGGCTCCGTCCCCAGGCGAGAAGAGGGCCGGTCCCGTCCGGAACCGCAAGGAACAGGTCCCTTAAACCGCTTCCCGCGGGCTCGACCGAATGATTTTCAGGGCTGCCCGGTTCCGACGACGGCGGGGGATGACTCTTGATCTTGGCAAAAATCACCCCGCAGCGGAGACACTCCGCGGCCGCCCGCGGGTTCTCCTGGCCGCATTTAGGACAAAGCATCGAAACATCGATCTCCCATGGTGTTCGGTCCTGAAAGGGGTGGCCGCCGCCTCGGGCAGGTCGTCCCCGGTTCAACCTGTTCGCCACCCGGCAGGCCGGGGCGTCCATTTGATCACGATAATCGCTAATAGATTTCCTTTGCGCCCTTTGCGTCTTTTAAGAGCGGAGCGAACGGACGGTGAGGAAGGACCAGGTTTTTGATTTCACCGCAAAGGCGCAAAGGACGCAAAGAAGGGCGAAACCCTTGAGTGGCTTTTTGGTTTGAATCGGAACCTGCCGCTCTCCTGCCTCACGGTGGCCGTCAATCAGTCGCCGGGAGGGTGGTCGGCTTCTTCCAGTAGGTCCAGGGCCGCCCGGGCCAGGAAGGCCGTGCCGAGGGGCAGGGCCGACTCGTCGAGCATCATCTGCGGATGATGCAGGGAAGAGGGCGGGCCGCCCGGCCGTTGGGTGCCAAGCAGGGCGAAGCAGGCGGGTATTTCCTGGGCGATGTAGGCGAAATCCTCGCCGCCGAGCAGCGGCGAGAGGGCCAGGATGCCGCCCTTCGGGAAGATCCCCGCGGCGGCCCGGCGCGCCGCAGCGGTCACCGCGGGATGATTGACGGTCACCGGCACGGCATGGAGCAGATTGAAATCGATTTCGGCCCCGTGCATCTGCGCCAGACTGCGGCAGATGGTCCGGATCTGCTCGATGTTGGCGGCGTAGGTCGTATCGTTGAGGGCGCGGGTGGTGCCGGCCAGGGTCACCCGGTCGGCGACGACGTTGTAGTTGCTGCCGCCGCTGATGGTGCCGACGCTGACCACCGCCGGGTCGCCGGGGCCGGTCCGGCGCGAAACGATGGTCTGCAGGTGGCCGACCAACTCGGCGGCGATGACTACCGCGTCGATGCCTGCCTCCGGGTTGACGCCGGCGTGGGCGGCGCGGCCGCGGACCACGATCTCGAAATGATCGGCCGCGGCGAGGATCGGCCCTTCGCGCAGGCTGATGCTGCCGGTCGGCAGCATCGGCAACTGGTGCAGGCCGAGGACGCAATCGACTCCTGCCAGTGCCCCTTCGACCAGCAGCCGCTTGGCCCCGGAATAGCCGTTCGGGTCGCCGGCATTGTCCTCCTCCGACGGCTGGAAGAGGAGCCGCACGGTGCCGCGAAAGCTCGCCTGCTGCAGCAGCCGGGCCGCGCCGAGGAGCATCGCGGTGTGCGCGTCGTGGCCGCAGGCATGCATCACGCCGGGGTTCTCCGAGGCGAAGGGGAGGCCGGTCGCCTCGCTGATCGGCAGGGCATCCATGTCGGCCCGCAGGGCGATCGTTCGGCCATTCCCCCCGCCGATCTCGGCGACCACGCCGGTTCCGGCGACGCCGCTTTGGTAGCGGATGCCGAGCTTTTCGAGCTGGGCGCAGACCAGGCGCGCGGTCCGCTCCTCCCGGTAGCCGAGTTCGGGAAAACGGTGGAGTTCGCGGCGGATGGCGACGATGTCGGCGGCGATGGCCTGTGCCTGGTCGAGCATGGGAGTCCTTTCCGGGGATGCATCATGCTTCCGGGTTGATTCGAGTGTTCTCCCGGCTCGGCGTAACGTTCGGCCCCCTCAACCGAGCGGGCGGCGGGCGACGATCCCCGCCAGGGAACCGCCCTTGTGGGAGGGTTCCACGCCTTCCTCATGGCGCAGGATCTCCCAGCCGGCAAAGACCTCCAGCAACTCGCCGGGGTGCAGCACGAAGTCCGGGTTGTCCGGAGCGCCGGGAAACGGGCCGGCGCTGCTCAGGGTCCGCACCACGGCGATCCCGCCGGGACGCACGGCGCCGAGCAACTGCGGGAACAGGGAGCGCTGCAGGAAGAAGAGCTGAACGACCAGGTCGAAGGCCGCCGCCGGCAAGTGCGGATCGGCTTCAAGATCGACCCGCCGGGTAGCGATCGCAAGGTGGCGGGTGCCCGCTTCGGCGCGCAGCTGGGCGAGCGCCTCGGCGGAAATATCGAGGGCGGTGACGGACAACCCTCGTTCGGCCAGAAACAGGGCGTTGCGTCCCCGTCCGCAAGCCAGGTCGAGGGCGCGGCCCGCGGTCGGCAGGAGCGGGGCGATGGCGAGGAGCCAAGGATCGACCAGAAACGGTTGATCGGCCTTTTCCCGCCAGCGGGTGTTCCAGTTGAGGTCGGAAGTGGTCATCAGATCAGGCCTTCGGGTACGTATGCTGTGGTTGGGGCCGGTGATTGGGCCCGCATGATCGCCGGATGTGGTTTCCGCCACGGAAGGGCCAGGCACCAAAGCATATCAGATACGCCGGGGATCGACCAAGGACTTGCACCCTGGCCAACCGGTTCAGGGTTCAGGCCGTTGGCCATCCCCATGCTCCAGGATTCTTTCGATCCGCCGATCCGGAACCAGCCAGAGCAGGGCCACCAGGACATAGAGGCCCATGGAGAGCCAGCGATACCAGAAGGCCAGGGGGATGGCGGCCGCGTAGAGGATCGGGGAAAGCTTGCCTTTCCAGTCGCTGCCGATGGCCTTCTTGAGCAGCGAGTCGGGGCCCTGGGCGGCGATGATCCGCTGCTGCAGCAGGAAATAGGCGATCGCCGCCATCAACAGCACGCCGCCGTAAAGCGCCGCCGGCGCCGCCGCGAATTGGTTTTCTCCCATCCAGCCGGTGGTGAAGGGGATCAGGGAAAGCCAGAACAGGAGATGCAGATTGGCCCAGAGAATCCCCCCGCGGATGGTCCGGGTGGTATGGAGCATGTGATGATGGTTGTTCCAGTAGATGCCGAGATAGATAAAGCTCAGCACGTAGCTCAAAAAGACCGGGATCACCGGCACCAGCGCCCCGAGATCCTCGCCGTGGGGAACCCTCATTTCCAGCACCATGAGGGTGATGATGATGGCGATCACGCCGTCGCTGAAGGCCTCAAGTCGATTTGTTCCCATTGGCAGTCGCCCATCGAAAATAAGGGTTAGTGTGAGGACCGTCGTCTACATTCCCTGCTCATGCGCGGAGGTCCGTTTCCCCCATGACCCGTTGCCGGACTGCAACCAGGACCCCGCCGATGGTCTCATAGAAGGCGTCCCGGCGATTTGGGAGTAGCTCATCACCTCGGGGATGCCCTGGAGAAGGGGCCAGGTTGGGGCAGCCATCAACCGGGCCATGATTCAGGCATCCTCTTCGCGCCAGGCTTCAACGGCCGGTCCTCCGGTTGCATTCAGGGCTACCTGGAGGGTCATCGGGCGGCAGCAGACCGGGCAATCCTCGGCATAGCTCTGCGTCGAAACCGAACAGTCGATCAGCACCTCTATGGTTTCTCCGCAATAAGGGCAGCGGATCGCTACCGCTTCGATTCCGTTCATGGCGGATTTTCCCCGTGTCCTTGGCGAGGAATAACAGCGGATTCGGCCGTTGCCAAGTGCTCCCAACCCAGTTCCCTCCGTCCGGTCCCGCCCCCGTCTCGGCGGCGATGGCGGTGGATGGCCCTCGGGCGGCCGATCATGAGGCCACCGGCCGCTTGATCAGGGTCGCGGTCTTACCGCAAAATATGACTGTAACCATTTGAAAACATGGGTTAATTATAGAACCATTTGGGCGGCTCTCAAGCGCCGGGCGAAACGGACCTGGCGGCCCATGGGGGACGCCAGAAGAAAAGGCAGATGGTGACGACCAATTGCCGGGATTTTGTACCCGCCAACGGCAAAGGCCGGTTTGGGGAAACAGGGGACAAATTGCAAAGGCCGGCGGCCGTGTTATACAGGTAATTGGCCGTTTCCCCTGACTTTTCGGTCATGGCAGGGGGTGGCGGAACGGCTTCTTCGAACCATGCGCCTGGCGGAGAATGGTTGCGAAGTCCTGGCGGCAGCGAAAGGCGACGCAGTGATAAAGCTTACTCTGCTCATTCTCTGGACCGGAGTTTACCTCCTGCTCCAGCCGCAACTTTGCTTCGCCACGACCAAGGGAAAGCCGTTCGGTCTGGAAAACGTGGTCGAGCAGGCCCGGGCACTGGCCAAAAAATCCTTCCAGGGTCCCAAGAAGATCCCCGAGTTTTTGGCCAAGATTAATTACGATCAGTGGCGGGATATCCGCTTCCAGCCCGAAAAGGCCCTCTGGCGGAAGGAAAAGCTCCCCTTTCAGGTCCAATTTTTTCATCCCGGCTTTCTATATGACCAGACCGTCCGCATCAACGTTGTCGAAGGGGAGAAGGTCGAGCAGATCCATTTTTCTCCCGACCTTTTCAGCTATGGATTGAACGATTTCATGGACAAGGTCCCGGCCGACCTCGGATTCGCCGGTTTTCGCCTGCACTATCCGATCAATTCCAGGAATTACTACGACGAGGTGGCCGTATTCCTCGGTGCCAGTTATTTCCGCGCCATCGGCAAGGGGGAGCGTTATGGCCTGTCGGCAAGAGCCCTGGCGATCAACACGGCGGTCCCTTCGGGGGAGGAATTCCCGTTTTTCAGGGAATTCTGGCTGCAACGGCCCCATCCCCAGGATAAGCAAATAGTCATCTTGGCCCTGATCGACAGTCCTTCGGCGACCGGGGCCTGCCGTTTCGTCGTCCGCCCCGGGGAAGCGGCCATCGTCGAGGTCACCGCTACGCTCTTTTTGCGCAGGGAGGTCGAGAAACTGGGGGTCGCACCTCTGACCAGCATGTTTTTTTATGGGGAAAATACCAACCAGCGCCCGGTCGACGACTTTCGCCCCGAGGTTCACGACTCCGACGGCCTACTGATCGCCAGCGGCTCCAAAGAATGGATCTGGCGGCCGCTGGAAAATCCTCCCGCGCTACTCGACACCTCGTTCCAACTCAGCGACCCCAAAGGGTTCGGACTCATGCAGCGGGACCACAACTTCGATCATTACCAGGATCTGGAGGCCGATTATCAACTGCGTCCCAGTGTCTGGATCACCCCGACCGGCAGCTGGGGCGATGGGAGAATGGAACTGGTCCAGATTCCGATGGACCAGGAGACCAACGACAATATCGTCTCCTTCTGGGTTCCGAAACAATTGCCCCCCCCGTTGCAGCCGCTCTCTATCGCCTACCAGATGCAATGGCGCGGCCAAGATCCGCTCTCCTCTCGGGGACGGGTCGTTGCCACCCGCAGCGCCAAAGGCAGCAAGGACCAGACCCGGAGGTTTCTGGTCGATTTCGCCGGTGGCAAACTGGAAGGCCTCGGCAAGGACGCCAAGCTCGAAGCCCTGGTCAGCGTCGGCGGCGGAAAGATAACCGAACAGCACGTGGAGAAGAATGTCTTCACCCAGGGCTGGCGGCTGTCCTTCGAGGTTCTCCCCGACCAGACCGGCCCCCTGGACCAGGTCCTTCCCGACAAGATGAAGAAACCACTCGAAATGCGGGCCCTACTCAGGCAGGAGAACGAGATCCTGACCGAAACCTGGAGTTACGTGGTTTTCCCTTGAAGGAGCGGCGATGGCCGAAGCGGATTGGCTCAGCGCCTGCGACCGGGCCGTACTCTATGTCCGGTCCCTCTCCCTGGGGACTGGGGAGGGACTGGCGTTGGTCTTCGAGGCCCTCAAGGAGGCGCAGGCCACGGTCGGCAGTGACCCGAGCCTGGACCCCATCGCCGAGACTATGCGTCTGTTGCGGGAACGGCTGGCCGAGCGTCTCCCCTCTGCCGTCGCGGAAAACCAGCCCGTGCGAGGTGCTCCTCCCCTGAACCGGGGCACCATGGTGCCGGAGATGGGCCGCCGCCGGCGCCGATACGCCTCATCCGGGCGACTCTTCGGGGACCTTGGAGGGGTCGGAAAAATTTCGCGATCGGACCGGCATCGACGCCGGGAATTGAGCCACCGGGCGTGGGAGAAGATCGCTTTTTGGAGACGATTCCTGCTGCTGCTCCTGGTCCTGGGTACCACCACCGTGGTCAGCGGCTTTGTGGCGGTCCTGTTGCTGCGGCGGGGCAACCTCGGCCTGGAGCTGCTTCTCGTCGTGCTCTTCGCCGTGCTCTTCGCCTGGATCTCCATCGGCTTCTGGGTCTGCGTCCTCGGCTACCTCACCCTGGTGCGCCGCGCCGACCGGTTTGCCGTGACCGGAGCCGCCGATGCCGGGACCGCGCCCCCGGCACCGGAGGTCCGCACCGCCGTCCTGATCCCCATCTGCGACGAGGAGGTGGACCGGGTGTTCGCCGGCATCTACGCTATCTACCAGTCGCTCCGGCAGACCGGCCAGTTGGATAACTTCGACTTTTTCGTCCTCAGCGACACCAGCAATCCGGATACCTGGATCGAGGAAGAGGCCGCCTGGGCGGACCTGTGCCATACCCTGGAGGCGGCCGACAAGCTTTTTTACCGGTCCCGGCGGGTCAACCTCAAGCGCAAGAGCGGCAACGTCGCCGATTTCTGCCGCCGCTGGGGGCGCAATTACCGCTATATGGTCGTCCTCGACGCTGACAGCGTCATGACCGGCTCGACCCTCGTCGGGCTGCGGCGACTGATGGAGGAGCATCCGGACATCGGGATTCTTCAAACCGCCCCGCTCACGGTCAACCACGAAACCCTGTTCGCGCGCCTCCAGCAGTTCGCCAACCACATATACGGTCCCCTGTTCGCGGCCGGCCTGCATTTCTGGCAGCTGGGTGACGGTCAGTACTGGGGGCATAATGCCATCATCCGGGTGGCGCCCTTCATGCAGCACTGCGGCTTACCCAGGCTGCCGGGAAAGCCGCCCCTGGGCGGCGACATTCTCAGTCACGATTTCGTTGAGGCGACGCTGATGCGGCGGGCGGGCTGGGGGGTTTGGCTGGCGTATCAACTGGACGGCAGCTTCGAGGAGCTGCCGCCGACCCTGCTGGGGGAACTGAAACGCGACCGGCGCTGGTGCCAGGGGAATCTGCAGCACCTGAGGCTGCTGTTCACCCGGGGGATTTTCCCCGCCCATCGGGCACTGTTTCTGAACGGTGCCATGGCCTATCTCTCGGCCCTGTTCTGGTTCCTCTTTCTTGCTGCCAGCACAGTTGCCGCTCTCGCCGAGACCCTCGCCGAACCAGATTATTTCCCCAACAAATTCAGCCTGTTCCCCCATTGGCCGGTGTGGCGGCCAGAATGGGCGGTGATCCTGCTGGCCGCCACCGCCGTCATCCTGTTCCTGCCCAAGCTGCTCGGTGCGGTTTACGTCCTGATCCACCGGAGTCGCGGACGGGCCTTCGGCGGCGCCGGGAAGGTCCTCCTCGGGGTTTGCGCCGAGTTGATTTTTTCCAGTCTTTTCGCACCGATAAGGATGTTGTTTCACAGCAAGTTCGTGTTCCTGACGCTGCTCGGCCAGCGGGTCGGCTGGGGAATGCAGTCCCGGAGCGACCGGGGAACGGGCTGGCTCGAAGCACTCCGTTTCCACGCGCTGGAATTGATCCTCGGGATCATCTGGGGCGCGGTCGTGGTTTGGATCAACCCGGGATTTTTCTGGTGGCTCACGCCGATCCTTTTCTCCCTGGTCCTGGCCATCCCCCTCTCGGTCTATTCCAGCCGGAGCGCAGCCGGGAGAATGTTCCGCCGGGCAGGACTCTTTCTCATCCCCGAAGAACTCGCTCCGCCGCAGGAACTGGTCTGGCTGCGCAACCGCCTGCAGGAGACGCAGGGCACCGTTTCGCCCCTGGCCATCGCCCGGGCGGACGGCTTTCGCCGGGCCCTGGTCGACCCCCGCGTCACGTCCCTGCATCTTGCTCTGCTGCGGGCCGAACGCAAGGTTTCTCCGGCGATCGCCGCCCGCCGGCGAAACCTCCGGGAAAAAGCGCTCCGCCAGGGGCCCGACAGTCTGACCGGTGCAGAAAAGACCGTCCTGCTTTCCGACCCGGCCAGTCTGTGCGCCCTGCATCAGTCGGTGTGGGCCCTCACCGACGAGGACCAGGCAAGGGCGTGGGGGCTCCTGGCCCCGCGGGTGCGGTAGCTTCCCTCTTTCCCGCGGGCCCGGCCCAGCGGGCGGCGTTCGCCGCCATCAGCAGCTCACTGCCGTAGAGGCGCCGGAGGCAGGGGTTTCAGCGGTCCATGGGGTAGCGCCAGAAGAAGAGACAGACGGCGACGACCAGCACCAGCGGCAGGGCGATGACGACGATCTTGATCAACTCCAGCGCGGCGGCGTAAAAGGCTTCCTGGACGGTGAAGGTCGGTGGAAAGAAGCTCTTGAGGTAGTGGATTTCCTCCAGGGAGTGCAGGCAGACCGCGGCGAGAGTCGCGAGGGCGAGGGCTACGAGCAGGACGAGCAGGATGCGGGACTTGGCAGGCATGGGCAACCTCCCGACGATCACGGTCTCGGTTCAGGTTCGGGCATTCCGGATCAGACCATGTCGCCAGCCAGGCCCGAGCTGGCGGGAACCTTCGGGGTCCGGTCCCCGGTCAGTGCGGACAACCCTTTGCTTTATGGTACATAATAGTAGGCCGGCTGTCATGGCGCTTGATCCCCCGAAATGGCCGGGGAGGGTGGCGCCGGCCTGCGATTCCGTCCGGTTTGGGGTCACGGCCCTCCGGGATAAGCTGCGGACCCGGGAGCAGGAAGATGCTGTGGGGATGGTTTCCATGGAAACAGATAGTCAGGCGCTGGGCGCGCTCCCGCGGGCTGGTGGACCCGATCCGGCTCCTTTCGCTGCTGGAGAATTTCGGTCAGCCCCTGGAGGTGAGGGAGCCATTGGAACTGCTTCGCTCCGGGGTGGTGTTCCACGCCCGCGGGCTGCTCAACACCGGCGCCATCCAGCACAACCTCGACTGGATCTGGCCCTTCTGGGTGGAGCGCCAGTACGATCCCCTCGACCCGGCGTTCATCCCCCGGGCCTTTTCCATCACCCACATCAACCTGACCCACCGCAACTGGACCGCCATCGGCCTGCCCGACCGGGAGCAGATTCCCATCGTTGATCCGCGGGGCCTTTTGACCCCCTTCTTCGACGGCTGGTCCCTCGACTGCTGGCTGGTGCGGGAGCAGGGAGCGTGGCTCGTCCCGTCCCAACTGGCGGCTGTCGAACAGTGCCTGGAGGCGGGAGAGGAGCTGGCGGTGGTGACCCGCAGCGCCATCGCCGGCGAAGAGCTGCGCACCCGGGCCCTGGTCGACCAGGATGGAGGGCGACCCGTCTGCCGCCTGGAGGTCTCGGCCCGCTGCAATGGGGATGCCTGGCTGGTCGTGGCCCTGCGTCCCTACAATCCGGAAGGGGTCAGTTTCATCCACCGCATCGAGTCCGAAGGGGGGTGCCGCGGCTGGCGCATCGGCCGGCAGCGCAGCGTCCATTTCGAGCCGGCCGCCGAGCGCTTCTGCTTTTCCGACTACCAGGGCGGGGACGTCCACGCCCGGCTGTTTGACGCCGACGGCGCCGAGGCGGCGAGTTGCAAGGTGGGCATGGCCACGGCCGCGGCCCTGTTCGCCGTGACCGGCAGCGGCCGCAGCGTGCGGGTGAGCGTACCGCTGACGGAGGGCGGCCGCGCCGGGACAGGCGGCCGCGGCTGGCCGCAGGCCCTCGCCGGGGTGGCGGCGGTGCGGCTGCCGGAGCCGCGTTTCCAGATGCTCTTCGAGGCGGCGGTGCACTCCCTGGTGCTTCATGCCCCCGCAGGGGAGGTCTATCCCGGCCCTTACACCTACAAGCGCTTCTGGTTCCGCGATGCGGCTTTCATCCTCCACGCCCTGCTCTGCCTCGGGCTGGAAGAGCGCGTCGAGCGCGTCCTCGACACCTACCCGGGACGCCAGCGGCCGACCGGGTTCTTCCACTCCCAGGAAGGGGAGTGGGATGCCAACGGCGAGGCGCTCTGGATCCTGGAGCGCTTCTGCCGCCTCACCGGGTGTCCGCCCAAGCCCGCCTGGGCCCGGGCGATCGAAAAGGGGGCCCGCTGGATCGAGCGCAAGCGCCTGCCGGCCGGGGGCGACCCGCGCTATGCGGGACTCTTCCCGCCGGGGTTCAGCGCCGAACACCTGGGGCCCAACGACTACTACTATTGGGACGATTTCTGGGGGGTGGCGGGGTTGCAGGCCGCCGCGGCCCTGCTCGAAGGGCTCGGCCCGGCCGGGCGGGGCGCCGACCTGCGCCGGGAAGCGGAGCGGTTCCAGGCGGTTGTTGCGGCCAGCCTGGAGCGGGCGGCCGCGCGCCTGGGGCGTCCCGGCATGCCGGCCGCTCCCGGCCGCCGTCTCGACTGCGGCGCGATCGGCTCGCTGGCGGCCGGTTATCCCCTGCAGCTCTACGCCCCCGATGATCCGCGCCTGGTCGACACGGCGGCCTTCCTGCTCGACCGCGCGATGGTCAAGGGGGGCTTCTTCCAGGACGTCATCCATTCCGGGATCAACCCCTACCTGACCCTGCACCTGGCCCAGGTGCTGCTGCGGGCGGGGGACCGGCGGGCCCTGGAACTGTTCCGGACGGTGGCGGAACTGGCCTCGCCCACCGGCCAGTGGCCCGAGGCGGTCCACCCGGGCACGGGCGGGGGATGCATGGGGGACGGCCACCATGTCTGGGCCTCGGCCGAATGGATCCTGATGCAGCGCAACTGCTTCGTCCGGGAGGAGGGCGATCGGCTGCTGCTCGGGACGGGGATCTTTCCCGCCTGGCTGGAACAGAAGAGCCCCATCGTCTTCGGCCCGGCGCCGACCGCCTTCGGTCCGTTGACCCTCACCATCCGGCCCGCCGGAGAGACCGTGGACGTCGAGCTGGAGGCCGCCTGGCGGCAGCCCCCCGCGGCGCTCGAGGTGCGGCTGCCCGGTTTTTGCCCGCAGACGGTGGGGCCTGACGCCTCCCGGGTGGAACTGAAGAGGGGAGGGGCATGAACATCCTGATGGCCACCAACACCTTCTTCCCCCACGTCGGCGGCGTCGCCCGCAGCGTGCTGGGGTTTTCCCGGGAGCTGCGCCGGCGCGGCCATCGGGTCGTGGTCGTGGCCCCCACCTTCGAAGGGATGCCCGAGACCGAAACCGACGTGGTGCGCCTGCCGGCGATCCGGGAATTCAGCGGCAGCAGCTTTTCGGTCCCGGTCCCCGTTCCCGGGCGGGTCAGCCGGGCGCTGCGGAGCCTGCAGCCGCAGGTGATCCACTCCCACCACCCCTTTCTGCTCGGCGAGACGGCCCTGCGCGTCGCCGCCGCCCGCTGCCTGCCGGTGGTCTTTACCCACCACACCCTCTACGAGCGATATACCCACTACCTGCCGGGCGAGTCGCCGCGGCTGCAACGCTTTGCGGTCGATCTGGCCACGGGCTATGCCAACCTGTGCGACGCCGTGATCGCCCCGAGCGGTTCGGTGGCACAGCTGCTGCGCGAGCGCGGCGTGGAGGCCCCGATCGCGGTCATCCCCACCGGCGTCGATCTGGCACTCTTCTCCCCGGGGGACGGCTCATCCCTGCGGCAGCGTCTCGGCATTCCTGCCACGGCCTTTGTCGCCGGACACGTCGGCCGGCTGGCCGAGGAGAAGAACCCGCTCTTTCTGGCCCGGGCCGCGGCGCGTTTCCTGCGGGAATCCCCTGCCGCCTGGTTTCTGCTCGCGGGCGCCGGGCCGGATCGCGACGCCATGGTCCGGGTGTTCGAAGCCGCGGGCGTCGGCGGCCGCCTCTGCCGCCTGGGAATATTGGATGCGCAGGAGCTGGTGGCGGCCTACCGGGCGATGGACGTGTTCGTTTTCGCCTCGCAGAGCGAAACCCAGGGGATGGTGCTGACCGAGGCGATGGCGGTCGGGACGCCGGTGGTGGCGGTGGACGGGCCCGGTGTGCGGGAGGTGGTGCGCGACGGCGCCAACGGCCGGCTGCTGGCGTCGCTCGACGAGCCGGCCATGGCCGCGGCGTTGGTCGCGTTCGCCGGTCTCGAACCGGCGCGGCGGCAGGAACTGCGGGCGGCTGCTTTGGCGACCGCCGCGGCTTTCTCGATGGAGGAAACGGCCGGGAGGCTCCTCGCCCTCTACCGGGAACTGACCGTCGGACGACCGCGACCCCGGGCGATGGAGCTGGGCCGCTGGTCCGCCTCCCGGCGCTTTTTCGAGGAGGAGTGGAAGATCCTGCGCAACCTGGCCCGTGCCGCCGAGGAGGCCCTGCGGGTACGCAACCACGGAGACGGACAGCCATGAACGGGGATGTCGCCACGGTCCGGAGCGGCGAACGGCTGCTCGGTTGGGCCGGTGCCATGGTTCTGGGCGCCCTGGAGCGCAGCTGGCGCAGCGAGATGGTGGGGGTGGAACAGCTGGACGCCCTGCTGGGACAGGGACAGAAGGTGCTGGTGGCCTTCTGGCACGGCGGTTATCTGCCCCTCTTCCCCCTGCTGAAGGGGCGCGGCGGCTGCGTCTTCGCCAGCCGCTCCCGGCGCGGGCGGATACTCTGCGACATCTGCCGGCGCTTTGGCCAGAACTGCCTGACGATTCCCGAGCACGGCGGCGAACAGACCCTGGCTTTCATGCGGACCGCCCTGGCGGGAAGGAATCTGGCCGGCCTCGCCGCGGACGGTCCGCTGGGCCCCAACCGGCTGGTCAAACGCGGGGTCTGCCTGCTGGCCGCCGACCTGCGGATGGCCCTGCTGCCCGCCGCTTTCGCCGCGCATCCCTGCCTGGTTCTAAAGGGACGCTGGGACCGCATGGCCGTGCCGCTTCCCTTTGCCCGCGTCTGCCTGGTCCTCGGTTCGCCGTTGCAGATCCCGGCGGAGCTGGCCGGAGAACCGATCGAAACCTGGACCGACCGCCTTCACGACGCCCTGGAAGCGGCCGGCGACCTGGCGTTGCGGCAGCTCGCACGGTGAGGAGCGACCGCGGAGCACCAGCCCGGGTCCCGCTGGCACGGCAGATCGCCGCTTTCGGAGCAGCCTGACGAATTGGCGGGCTCATCCCGAAAAAACGAAAGGTTGTCGGGCGGCCCGGCCGTTACCGAACCGTCGAGGTTCTTTTTGCCCCCTTTGCATGATCCAAAGCGGGTATTTGACCGGGGGCGGTGACATTTCGGGGCCGTCTGGAGGCGGCCGGGCGGGATCAGTCCTGGATCGGCAGGGTAAAGAAGAAGGCGCTTCCCTTGCCCACTTCGCTCTCCACCCGCAGCGTGCCGCCGTGGTTCTTGATGATGCGGCTGACGATCGCCAGGCCTTGACCGCTGCCGGGTGTTTTGTGGCTGTCGGGATGGTCGATGCGGAAATGGCGGTCGAAGATCTTCGGCAGGTTCTCCTCCGCAATGCCGATCCCCTGGTCCTGCACAACGACGACCACCTCGTCCCGCTCTTCCCAGGCCGAAAGGAGAATCGTCCCCCCGGCGGGCGAATATTTGATGGCATTGGCCAGCAGGTTGCGCACAACCAGGTCGAGCTTCATGCGGTCGCCGCGGACCGGAGCCAGGTTGGTGGCGAGATTGACGTGGATTGCGTGGCGGGGGGAGGCTTTGCGGAAACGGGTGGCCGCATCCTGGAGGAGGTCGGCGATCCGGACCGCGGAAAAGGTCATTTTCGCAAGCCAGGACTCTGCTTGCTGCTGGTGGAACTGGTGGAAGTTGCCGAGCAATTCGTTGATGCGCAGGGCTTCCTTGTGGATGATGTCGAGGACCCCATCCCGGTCTTGCGGGGAAAGCAGCTGCCCCATCAGGATTTCGGCCGAGCTGATGATCGCGGTCAGGGGGGTGCGGATCTCGTGGATCAAAAAATCGATGTTCTCGTGCAAATCGGCAAGATGCCGCGCGGTATCGTCGCTCTGGACGGGGGGCGCTCCAGGCCGACCGGCGGGATGATCCAGGTCGTCGGTCATGATCTCTGCTCCCCCATTCGGCTGTGGTTCGTTCCATGGACTGGAAGCAGCAATATTTATTCCACAACCGGTCGGGGCGCCTTGGTAAAGAAGTCATGAAATGCCGGCCTCTGCGTCTGCCGACCAGGGCCGTTCGCCAGGAGCAAAGCGGGACCTCCCGGCGGCGGAAAATAGCGGGGGCTGCACCCGGCAACGGCGAGGGAAATCACCCTTTCCGGGAAGGTCGGGAGAAAAACTGCAGGGGCCGGCCGGCGAACCAGCCGCCCCGGCTATGAGTCTGGTAAAGTTCTACGGTGAAGATCCGGCGCTGCCGGTCTGTCTCCGGTGGCGGCAGAGCAGGGGCGCCGGTTGCCGGGAAGGCGTTTTCCAACACCGGCTGGAGGGACGATGCAGCGTTACAAAATCCTTCACCGCACCTACTATAATTTCTCCGCCGCGGTGCAGCTGGGACCCCATGCTCTGCGCCTGCGGCCGCGCGAGGGACACGAGCTGCGGATCGAATCCTCAATCCTGGAGATCGATCCCCCGGCGACCCTGCGTTGGCAGCGCGACGTGGAGGACAATTCGGTGGCGATCGCAACCTTCGCTGCACCCGCCCGGCAGCTCTCGATCGAAAGCCAGGTCGTCATTCAGCAATACAACCAGGACCCCCTCGATTTTCTGCTGGCCGATTACGCGACCGACTACCCCTTCGCCTATCCCCCCGAGGACTGGGTTATCCTGTCGTCCTATGCGCATCCCGTCGGCAACCCGGCGCAGGGAGCGCTGGCCGAATGGGTTGCCAAGCTTTGGTCGCCAGGCGAAGCGATTCAGACCTACGGCCTGCTGCAGCGCCTCAACACCCGCATTCACCAGACCCTGAGCTATCAGCGCCGGGAGGAACCCGGGGTTCAGACCGCGGCGCAGACGCTCTCCTCCACGTCCGGTTCGTGCCGTGACTTCGCCTATCTGTTCATGGAGGCGGCCCGCTGCCTGGGGTTCGCCGCGCGGTTTGTCAGCGGCTATCTGCATGCTCCGCCCTCGCCGGCCAGCTTCGGTGCGACTCATGCCTGGGCCGAAGTGTACCTGCCCGGCGCCGGCTGGAAGGGGTTCGATCCCACCATCGGCGCTATGGCGGGAGCCGACCACATTCCCGTGGCGGTGGCAAGGTTGCCCGAATCGGTCCCCCCCGTTGCCGGCACCTTCGTCGGGCCGCCGGGGTCGAGTCTCGATGTGGGCGTGTGGGTGACGGCGTTGCCCTGATCCGGGCCGGGACGTGGTGCCGGCCCAACACGGCCGGCGTTTCAACAGGCCAGGGGCCGGGGATTGACGGCGGGCCAAGGTGGGATGACCCAGGAAGACGGAGCGGGTTGCGCCCCAAATCGGCGCGATTTGCAGGCAAGCTGATGGCTATCGGTTCAGCAACTGTCGGGATCCATCCGTTATGACGAAACCGGGATTCAAAATTCACCGATCAATGCTCGCGGCCGGCCCGGGTCTCATCCTCGCGCTGAGTCTGATGCTCCTGCTGGCGCCAAAAGCCGCGTCGGCGGAGGAATCTTCGGCCGCCGCAACACCTGCTGCCGGACGGATCGACCATGTGTGGGTGGTGGTCATGGAGAACCACAACTGGGCCGATATCGACAGCGTTGCCGCGCCGTATATTATCGATACCCTGTTGCCGCTGGGAGCCCATGCGCAACACTATTACAACCCCCCCGGATTGCACCCGAGCGAGCCGAATTACGTCTGGATGGAAGCCGGAGCTGCCGACAGCCTGCCGGGAAGGCATGATTTCGCTTCCGACCGGAATCCCGCCTGGAATAATTCGACCAGCGAAACCAACCACCTGGTAACGCTTCTGGAGAAAGCGGGACTTTCCTGGAAAGCGTATGCCGAAGATATCGGCGGCTTCAGCTGTCCACTTCAGGCCCGCGGGGACTATTCGCCCCGGCACGTTCCGTTTCTCTTCTTCTGGGACGTCACCGACAACAACGAACCCCTCTCCCGGCACTGCATCCGGCATATCCGGCCCTACGCGGAGTTGGCGTCTGATTTAGCGAAGGAGCCACCGGCCTACAGCTTTATCATCCCCAATCTTTGCAACGACATGCATGACTGTTCGATCCGAACCGGGGACACCTGGCTGGCCCGTGAATTGCCGAAAATCATGAACTCCGCCGCCTATAGAAGCGGTGGCGCCATCTTCGTCACCTGGGATGAATCGGAAAAAAGCGGCGACTCTCCCATCGGAATGATCGTCCTGTCGCCCTATGCCAAAAAGAATTATTCCAACGCCATCCATTACGACCACAGCTCGCTGCTGAAAACCCTGGCCGAAATTTTCGGCGTCTCGACCGACATCGGCGCCGCTGCCGGAGCCACGGATTTAAGTGATTTCTTTACGGTTCCGCTGCCCCGTTCCGACTCCCATCCCCCGCATTGACCGCCAATCACTCCTGACCCGTGCGGGCCAGGACCCCTTCCGAATGACGCCTGGCCCTTCATCACCTTCATCACCGGTGCCAGGGGCTGATGTTCATGATCATCCCATCTGTTTGGCCTTCAGCAGGCCGATGAAACTGGCATCCCGGGACGCCAGCCGCTCGCGGATCTGCTCGGCGTCGTAGTGGTAAAAGCCCTGCCCGGTCTTGATCCCCAGTTCCCCCCGGGCGACGCGTTCGGCGAGGGCCGGCGATGGCTCGGTCGACTTGTCGAGGAGGGGAAAGAGGTTCTCGGTGACGTACTGCCAGGTGTCGAGACCGCCGAAATCGGCGATCTCCAGGGGCCCCAGAAAGGCCCAGCGAAAGCCGATGCCCGAGGCGACGACCGCGTCGAGTTCCTGCGGGCTGACGACCCCCTCGTTGATCAGGAACAGCGCCTCGCGCAGCAGCGCCGCCTGCAGGCGGTTGGCGACGAAACCGGGAATGTCCTTCCTGAGCCGGACCGGAGTCTTGCCCGCCTTGCGCAGCAGTTCGAGGGTCGCTACGGCCACCTCCTCGGCAGTCTCCGCCATGGCGACGACCTCGACCAGCGGTACCAACTCGGCGGGGTTGAAGAAATGGACGATGAGGAACCGCCGCGGGTGGGCCAGGCGCCGAGTCAGCTCCCGGATCGGAAAGGTCGAGGTGTTCGAGGCGATGATCGCCTCCGGCGCCGCCAGGGACTCGATCGCGGCGTAAAGCTCCAGCTTCCAGTCGAGTCGCTCGGGGATGGCCTCGACCACCAGGTCGGCACCGGCGACAGCCGCCGCCAGGGTCGGTGCCAGGGTCACCCGGGCCAATGCCTGCCGAGCCCGTTCAGCAGGAATCAGGCCGTGGGCGACCTGCAGCTGCAGGTTGTCGGCGAGCCGGGCTGGGGCTTTGGCGAGCTGTTCAGCATGGGTGTCGTAGAGGCGGACCTCAATCTCCGCCAGTGCCAGTACCTGGGCGATCCCCACCCCCATGATGCCGGCGCCGACAACGGTTCCGTGGTTGATCATCTGCGTTCCTTTCCAGTTTGCAGGCGGGTCTCCCCACGGGCTTCCTTCCGGCGCGGTTTATTGGTGCGTGGGCTCCTTGACGGTGATCGGCGCATCGTGAACTCCGGCGTAGAAGACGACGATCTCGGCCGGCGTCTTTCCCTCGTTGATGCCGTAGTGCCACTTGTCGATCACCTCGACGATCGGGTCGCCGGCCTTAAGGTGCAGCGTCTCCCCCTTTTCGGTCACCACCTTCAGCTCCCCTTTCAGCAGCACGCCGGCGTTGATCACCGGGTGCTCGTGAAGCGGCAGGCGGGTCTTGGGCGGGATGGTGATGCGCAGGATGGTGACCTCCGGCTGGCCGGCCGGGTAGGGGGGCAGGGGCCGCCCGTCCCAGCTGGTCGTGGTCTTCGCCAGCTGCACCGCCTTGACTCCCGGCCCCTCCAGGGCCCAGGCGGGGAGCGTGAGCAGCAACGTCAGCAGTGCGGTACCGATCAATCTTTTCATCGACTTTCCTTTCTTGGCGGTTATGGAAAGTTTTCGGCGACGGTCGGTCCGACCGTACCCCGTTTAATCCTCTGCCTGAGGTGGTAAATGGTCGCTCCCCCTTCGTTTTCTGTCTCCCCCCGACCGGCGGGCGCCTCCTGCGGCCGGGGATTTCCTTAATGGATGGTCTCGAACAGCACCTTGCCGGTTATCCGCAGCGGGGCGGCCAGGTCGGGACTGATTTCTATCTCCTGAGTGGCGCCGCACTCGTAAAGAATTTCTCCGGTTCGTCGATTGTAAACCACCAGGTATTTCGGCATGAAATAGGATTTTCGCGTCCAGTCCAGGATATTTGAGACGCTTTCCGTGTAGCTGAAATCGATCCTCACCAGCAGGTTTGACGCATTCTCTCTCAGGGATGCAGCTTTTTCGGAGGTCATTTTTACCGCGTATTTCCTGCCGTTTTCGAAGCCGTCACGGAACATGGTGCTGCCGGGAATGGTATCGATTTTCCGGGCCGAACCGAAGTCGATGGTCGTCCCGAGAAACTCCAGCCTGCCCAGGATGTTGCTGTAGTTGCCGATCTCCAGTTTCGCCCCGTAAATGCTGTAAATCCGTTTGGCCAGGTTGAATTCATACCTCCTTATTTCATGGAGGGTCCGTTCCTTCGCCCATTGGGCCCTGGCCAGATAATGGTCGACGTCTTCGCCTTCGCCCTTTGTGACGACACTGTTTCGGTAGGCATCCCTTTTGCTCTCGAGGTCCTTTTCTAGTTGGCCGAGTTCCCCCGCGAAATCGGCCTGCCGCAGGGTTACCAGCCCGGAATTGTCGTTTCTGCCATAGGCGAAGGCCAACTCGTGGTTTCCTGCCGAGGCGGGAGGTGCCTGCGCCGGCTCCCTCCTCTCTTCTGTCGCTTTTTCAGGCTGGACGGCCGGGGGCGGGGCTTCGACGGCCGCGTGAGCTTTTCGCTCAGTCTCCACGGCTACCTGCGTATCGGCCAGAAAACCCCCGAAGGCATAACCGACCTGGCCCTGGTAGAGCACCCTGCTCCAACGGCCCTTTTCGCCCTCCACCGTGAAGGGCTCCCCGACCGCTTCGACGAAGCCGACCCCGGCTCCGAAGGGGATGGCCGCAATGACCGCGTCCCTCAGCGACGGTCCCGCCCTCAGCAGCAGGCCGTTCTTGGCTGCGACCCACCGCGTCCCCTGCGCCTGCGGGACATCCATTTCCCGACTGCTCAGGGAAAGGGCCCGGGCCGGCCGGCCGTGGTCCACCTTGACGATCTCGATGCAACCGGCAAGGCCGGCAACGAGGGCCAGCAGGAGGAGAAGCCGGCCGCGCGCTTTCGGCAGCTTGCGCCGCACGGCGCCCAGCGGCGCCTGGGGCCGGGGATCTTCCCCAGCAGATCTCCGCTGGTCGCTCACTTCCGAACCCTGCCCGAAGAGGGGGAGGGTGAAGTAGAAGGTGCTCCCCTTGCCGGGCTCACTCGCCACCCAGATCCTTCCCCCGTGGGCTTCGACCAGGACGCGGGTGATGTACAGGCCCAGTCCGACGCCCGCGTGTCCCTGGCTGCTGTGGGCACGGAAATAACGTTCGAAGAGGAAAGGGATTTCCTCGGCGGCGATTCCCGGCCCCTGGTCGCTGATCGTGACAACGATTTTGCGGCCCTCCACCCGGGCCCCGACCGTCACGCCTTCCTCCGCAGAGGAATACTTCAGCGCATTGGTAAGGAGATTGAGCAGGATGCGCTCGAGCCTGGACGGATCGGCGGCGATCGGCGGCAGGTCGGGAGGGAGGTCACACAGAATCCGTTCCTTCCCGGCGTAGCGGACGGTACTGTTGATCAGCCGCGTCAGTATTGGCGCCAGATTGACCCGCTCGACGGTGATAACCAGCTGCCCGCCGTCGTAGCGGGCCGCGTCGACCAGATCCTCGATCATCGCCTCCATCATTTCGCTGCCGTGGCGAATGGCCTCCAGCCCGCTTCGACTCTCCGAATCGAGAGCTGGGGCCGCGGGGCCTTCCGCCAGGTATTCGGCGTAGCCCTTGATGATGGTGACAGGAGTCCGCAGGTCGTGGGAGATGGAGTTGATGAAGACTTCCCGCAGGGTGTCGGTCTCCTTGAAGGCTGCGAACAGGGGGGTGATGAGGTAGGTTCCGGCGGCCGCCAGCAGGGACACGACGAAGCCGACCACCACGTCGAAGGTGACCAGCGGATAGTGAATGGCCGGGTCGAAGTAGAAGTAGAAGTTGGCAATGAGCCGCAGGGCGCGCAGGGTGAAGGCCGAGGCGATCAGCACCCAGGCGGTCCGACCCCTGGAGACTGGCATCAGGCGAAGGGCCAGCACGGCGGCGGACAATTGAAGCAGGATCGAAACGATGAGCAACCCGGCGATCATAGGGGCGACTCAGGCAGGTCGGAGTGTAAAACGCTGCCCCGCTTTGCAGCTGTTTCAGTATATACGCGGCGAACAAATATGCCAGAACCGCCCGAGGAGGGAAACTGCGTAATTTCGCGCCGGACGGGACCTGGGTTAAACCGGCCGGGACAACGTCTTGACTCTTCCTTGCCAGCCGCTAAGTTCGATCCATGAAGCTCATCTTCCACGGCACCCGCGGCAATTTCTAACCGTCAAGCAGTCGCCATACCCGGCCTAGTGTTCTCGAAGTGAACTACCGGGGCAGGGAGGTGGTCATCGACTGCGGCGAGACCTGACGCGCCAGGGAAGGGGTACCGAAGATGATCCTCAAATACTGCGGCAGCCAGATCGCCAGCGGGGAGGGAGCGGGAATCCTGGACAAGATCAGGAAGTACACGAAGGAACGGAAGGTGGCGGTGGCGGTGGCCGACGAAGGCCTGGAACTGATCCTGCGCGGATGACCAGGTCCCAAGACGATATGAACCAAATTTTCTGAATGGTTGAAACTGATAGCTGTTTTGGTCATTGGGCCGAAAACAACAACTGAATCCATGAACGCAGAATGCGTGACGAGCCCTTTCTGGAGGGCATCTCAAAGCCCCGTCCTTTGGGCGGGGTTTTTTACTCCTCTTCCTGAGGCAGGAAACGGTCGCTCCCCCGAGATTTCCTCCTTTGCGCGGCTGTGCTAGAATGCAAAACCCGGCGATGGCCTTGGAGCGAAGGGTGGTGGAGCCCATGATTTGCAACGGACTTGCCTGGACAATCTGGTGATTGCCCATCCAAACCCCTACCCAAGTAAATCGACTAGCTGCAGCATGGAGGAACCAGACTTTGATCAATTTACAAAGTACAACCAGCCTGGATGGGCTGATAAACCAGGCTCAATCCTCGGGAGGCCCGTCAGTGGCCGGCCCGGTCTCGTCATTGTTCGGCAGCTTCACCGCGGCGACCCTCATCATCGGCCTCCTTGCCGGACTTTTTGGCAGCGCCTATTTCATGTACGGCAAGCGACAGCAAAATTACCCGGTGCTTGTCGCCGGCGTGGCGCTTTGGATCGTTCCGTTCTTCATTACCAGCGCCTTGTGGCTCAGCATCTCCTGCGGCACCCTGGTGTTCGCTCCCCTGATCATCAGCCGGTATGTCTGACCCGGAACGCCATCCTGCACCCCTTGAAAAAGAGCGTGTTTGGGATTCGGCCCGGCTCCTGTCCTTAAGGTGCCACTCCCCTTGGGGAACCTAAGGGTTCTGCTCCTGCTGGCGGAATAGGCGATTCAGGATCTGGTCGATCTGGCCGGGAGTCAGTACCCCCTGTTCGAAGAAAATGGTCCCCAGCACCCGGTGGGGGCGCCCTTCCACGTCGTCCCGCACCTGCTCACTGAGGGCCGCGATGAGCTGCTCGACATCGATCAGTCCCATCTGGATGGCGATCTGCCCGAATCGCTGACAGTAGACGTCCCGCACTTCGCTGCTTTTCTGTTGGCTCACAAGAATACCTCCTTCGTCAAAGTTTCCCCTGTTTTATCCCCTTCGATTCGCTTCGCACCCAAGGTGCCAGCCTGGCTTGGTACTGCCAATCCCCATTTGTCAGGATTCTCCCGTCCCCAGCGCCATCTCCGTCGGCACATCCTGCGGAGTGAACCAGTCCCGGTTGATGAACTCCGCGTCGGTAAATTTCTCCAGCGCCCGTTTCAGGTACTTCCCTTCGGCCGTCGCGGCCAGGGTCCCGTCAGGCAGATAGAGTTCGCCGGTCCCTTTGAAAATCCGGCCGTTATCGGCGGTGATGCGGCCGATCGCCTTAAGCTCCACGCCGTAGGGGACGGGTTTTTTGTATTTCACGTTCAGTTCGAGGGTGACGCCGAAGGAGGTCCGGCCATAGACGGTCATGATGGCCCGGCCGATGGTCTCATCCAAGATCGCCGCGGTGATGCCGCCGTGGGTGATCCCGGGGTAGCTCTGGTGGCATTGCTGTGGGGTGAAGACGGCGATCACCTCGTTGTTCTCGGTCTCGTGGAAGCGGGTTTTAAGACCGAAGTCGTTTTCGACGCCGCAGACCATACAGTCGCGGGAGATGTTCTGGGTAGCTTTGATCTTGTGCATCATTTCGAGGCCTTTCAATCGGGGCGTCAGCGGCGATTCGGGATGAGGGCGTGGGTGGCGGGTAATGCGAATGGGGAGCCCCGATCTCCAAAATAGCATCCTGAAAGCTTGAGCAGTCAGGTAAACCGCCGGTCGGAGCGCTTGCTGGCGATCTCCTCGCGGGAAGATGCCAGCCAGCCGCTGCGGCTTTCCTCCACGCGGTCGATGGCCTCGATATACGGCTTGATGTCGAGCAGGGGCGTGCCGTCGAGGACATCGATGCCGCGCACCGTCAAACGGTTGCCCTGGATCTCCAGCAGTTCGACGACGGAGAGTCCGATCGGGTTCGGCCGCGAGGGAGCGCGGGTGGCGAAAACCCCGTGTTCGCAGTTGTCGAGGAAGGGAACGACCCTGAGCCGCAGCGGGGCGGCGCGGTGGAAACAGTAGAGAAGGTAGATGTGGCTGAAGCCCTCTAGGTCCTGAAGCCCTGCCGCGTACGCCGGGTCGACCACGACCGTGCCGATCGCTTCCCGCGCGCCGGCGGGCTGGATCGGCATCCCTTCCAGGGCGGTGAAGGGGGAATGGATGGTGCCGATGGGAGTGAAATTGATCGGATTCATGGGTTCCGTTCCAGGTACAAAAAGGGTTGTTTAGGGTACGGATTGTTGTCAAAAACAGGCGTGTATCCGTTTGATTGCAAGCGCTTGGCTCGGTTCGATCCCGCCAACATATTACTCATGAAAACATCATCGCCTCGCTTCGGATATTTGACCCCGCAAGGGGAGTGAGATAAATTCTACACGAAAATTTTCTGTACCGTCCCCTGGCAAGACCCCCACTAATCATCGTTCCGGCAAACTTCGAAGGGGCTTCGTATGTCCTTCAATCCCGTGCTTGTCGTCGCGAAGGTTGAAAAGCCGGAATGGTACCGGGCCACCGCGCGGTTCACCCAGCGCGATGCGCGGATCGCCTTGCGGCAACTGGCCACCACCCTCCTGCCGTATCTGTTGCTGCTGGCGCTGATGGTTTGGACCGTCCGCCACGGCTATCCGTTCTGGATAACCCTGGCACTGGGCGTGGTGGCGGCCGGCCTGCTGGTCCGGCTCTTCATCCTGTTTCACGACTGTACCCACAGCGCCCTGCTCCCCTCGCCGCGCTGGAACCGGAACGTGGGGTATCTCTGCGGCATCCTCGCCTTCACCGCCTTTCACGACTGGCGGCGCAGTCATGCCGGGCACCACATCACCGCCGGCGACCTGGACCGGCGCGGCATGGGCGACATCACCACTCTGACCGTCGCGGAATACCTGGCCGCACCCCCGCGGCAGCGCCTGGCCTACCGGCTCTACCGGCACCCCCTCATCCTGCTCGGCATCGGACCCCTCTATTACTTCCTGTTGCGCAACCGCTACCCGTCCCCGGGGGCGAAGCGGATCGACTTTATCAGCGTGGTCGCCACCAACCTGGCCCTGGCCGTCATCGTCGTGACCGCCAGCCTGACCATCGGCTTCAAAACCTATCTGCTGGTGCAGCTGCCGGTCCTGATGATGGCGGCGACGGGGGGTGTCTGGCTGTTTTACATCCAACACCAGTTCCAGGGGGTCTACTGGGCCCGCCACGCGGCCTGGGACCCCTGGCGCGTCGTCATGGAAGGCGCCTCCTTTTACCGGTTGCCGAAACTGCTGCAGTGGATTACCGGCAACATCGGCTACCACCATGTTCATCACATGCGCCCCGGCATCCCCAACTATCGGCTGCAGGAATGTTACGAGGCGGTTCCGGAACTGCAGGCGGTAAAACCGCTTTTCCTGGGCCAGAGCCTGGGGTCGCTGCGCCTGAACCTGTACGATGAAGAGCAGGGGCGGCTGGTCAGTTTCCGGTCCCTGCGCGACCGGTAGGGCCGGTTGTCGTCGACCGTCTGTGCTGACGCGCCTTGCCGGGAACCAAGGGCTGGAGTGAAGTGCCTCCGGGTCGGGCATCAATAGCCGCCGGAAACTCCGCCGCCCCCGAAACTCCCCCCGCCCGGGCGGAATCCCCCGACCTGCGGGGTCTCGGTCGCCGGAGCCAGGGGCTGCATTGCCGCCAGGGACTCGAAGTCCAGGCCGTAGAGACGGGGTTCCAACAGGGGTTCGGCGGTGAAAGCCCCCCGGCGCCGATCCGCGCCGGCACGCAGCCAGCGCAGGACGCCGAAGGCCAGCCCGGCGAGAACCAGGCCTGCGGCTGTCACCTCCTCGGCCAGATACCCCAGGTGGACAAAGTACGCGAGGGTGAGGAGTCGAAGCGGTGCCGGAAAAGACCGCAAACCAGAGCAGCGCCCGGTCCCGGCGGACGATCCCCAGGGCCAGGATCGCCGCGGGGAGCAGGGCGGTGAGCACCGCGCAGCAGAGGTCAAACCAAGGATCGAACCCGGGTACATTCGCCGCTCCCGACCTCCAGCCGAGCCAATTCTGCCACAGCAGGCGGTGGGCGTAGAGGTTCACGTCCAGGTAGAGCCCGGCCAGCGCTGTGAGGCGCACGGTCTCCAGGCACCAGAGGTAGCCCCGGGGAAGCCTTTCCCGGCACGCCGAGCCGCTGGTGCGCCCAGATCCCCACCGCACCCAGGAGCAGGAAGAGCACGACCCGGGCCAGGCCCGGCGCGTGCCAGTGCAGGACGTCGGCGAGGTGGAAGGGGAGGGCGGCCAGGGCCACCACGGCCGCCAAGGCCGCCAGGGCATACCCGTAGCGGACGGCCAGCAGCGCGGCGCCGACCAGAACGATGCCGTGGGCCGCGAGCCAGCCCAGGCGCTCCGCGTTCCGGCCCCAGTCGTGGGCGGGGATGCCCACCGCCAGGGCCAGGAAGACGACGGCCAGGATCAGCAGCACTTCCTCGGCGCCGCAGCGGTAGAGGCGGCGGCCGTGAATGAGCCCGCGATCGGCGACCCAGGCGCAAAGCGGCGCGAAGAGCAGGAGGAGCGCCGTAATGCCGGCCTCCTCGACATGGAGGACCACGGCCGGGAGGGCCACCAGGGCCACTACGCCCACCGCGGTGAACAGGGCCAAAAGGATCCGGATGAACAGGTTCACCCGCACCAGCTCGGGGCGGTACCGCTCCCGCACCGCCGCGGCCTGGGCCGGCGAGATCAGCCCGACCTCCTCCCAGCGCCGGGCTTCCTCCACCACCTGCACCCGGTTCTCGCCTTCTCCGTAGCGCGCGATCATTCGGCACTCCTGAAATGGCGGTGGCAGGCCACCAGGGCCGCAACCAGTGCCGCCGCGGTAATCAGGAAGTAGCCGAGGATCCCCTCCACGTTCCACCGAGCAGTGCTGCAGCACGAAGATCGTGACCCCCAGGTAGCCGTAAAGGACCGCGTAGAGGAGAAAGGCGAAGCGGCGTGCCCGCTGGGCGTAGAGCGCGCTGCCGGTGCCGGTCAGTCAGCAGGCCGGCGAGGTAGAACAGGCCCTGTGTCCGGGCGCCGACACCGGAGACCAGCGCGGCGAAAAGGATGTTGACGCCCAGGTGCAGGTGCACGGGAAGGAAGTGGCGTTTCCAGCCGAGCCGGACCTGGGCCGCGCCGGCGGCCACCACCGCGGCGCCGAAGAACAGGGCGTTGCCCCGCAGGGCGCCCTCCCACCTTACCCCGGCAAACAGGCTGGTCTTCACCCCGAGCCAGGCACCGAGGGTGGAGAGGGCCAGGGAGAGCACCAGGCGGTTGTCGAAGTAGTGGGCGCAGAAGAGGTAGAAAAGGCCGGAACCCAGCAGCCACCAGTTCCAGTGCTGGGCCAGCACCTGGTAGCGGAGTTCCAGGTAGCCTTGTAAGGTCCCGAGGAGCAGGCATCCCAGAAGGAGGACGTAGTCGTACGCCGCGTCGGGCGCCGGCAGCATCTCCGCCGAGAACCCGCCGCCGCGGCGCAGGCAATAGGCGAAACATCCCGCGCAGCCCAGGGCGATGGCAGCGAGCAGGGCCAGATGGCCGATGGCGGCGAAGTGTTTGGCGATCAGCAGGCCGAGGCCGGTGGTCAGGACCAGGATGCCCGCGTACAGGAGCAGCCGCAGCTCCCAGTGCACCGAAAACAGCTCCCGGCCGTAAATCCGGCGCAGCAGCGTTGCCTGCTCCTGGTTCAGAATCCCGACCCCCTCCAAATCGTTCAGTGCCTCTTGCAAAGGTTGCCTCCCTAAATCGTCTCCAGCTGGTTGCTGATTCTGCGTGAATCCGGAATGGCGCTAGTTTAAGGTCTTTGCGACGCTGCCGGGGAATAAACTCGGGACTGTCCCCGGCTTCATCGGGGGCTGTCCCGAGTTTATCCCCCTCCCCGGCTTCATCGGGGGCTGTCCCGAGTTTACTCCCCGGCTTCATCGGGGGCTGTCCCAGATGTTTACGGGCTATGAAACTCGGGTGGTTCGCGGCGCAAAAGCCTGGGACAGCCCCCGTTCGGGGACAGTCCCGGTTTTGCTGCAATCCACCCTTAAACAATGCCCGAATGTCTTGGCTGAACCTGCCGCCGCCGGCATTTTTCGTCGCACGGCAACGGGTCCGACTCAGCTGCGGACCGGTGCCGTGAACTCCCGGTAGCGCATTGCCGCCAGGACCCGCTCCTTGGCCAGCACCTCGGCCGCCGCCCGGGGCAGGAGCTGCTCCTGGCGCGCCTTGTCGAGGATCGCTGCGGTGTTGCTGCGGATGCGCTGCTCGATGGCGGCAAAAGCCTCCTCGACGCTTTTCCCGGCATACTCCATGGCGGCCATGATCACCCCGCCGGCGTTGGCGATGAAGTCGGGGACGACCAGCACCCCGCGCTCGGCCAGCCGTTTCTCGGCGGCGGCGGTGGCGGCGATATTGGCCCCCGGGACGATCAGGCGGGCGCGCACCGCATCGGCGTTTCCTTCGTGGAGGACGTCGGGGCCGGCAGCCGGCACCAGAATGTCGCAGTCGAGGGCGAAGAGTTCCTCGGTGGAAAGCGTTCGGGCGCCCGGACAGGCGCTGACCCGCCCGCTTTTTTCCTTGGCCGTCAGCAGCTCGGCCACCGGCAGGCCTTCGGGGCGCCAGGCGGTGCCGCCGGTATCGCTGGCGGCGACGATCCGCGCCCCCTTCTCGGCGAGGCAGCGGGCCGCCGCCCGGCCGACGTTGCCGAAGCCCTGGAGCGCCACTCGCGCCCCGGCAAGGGGCAGTTCCGCTCGGACGCAGGCGACCTCGGCGCAGATCGCGACGCCGAAGCCGGTCGCCCCGAGTTGGTCGAGGGGCAGGCCGCCGATTTCGCCGGGCAGACCGCAGGCCCGGCCGTTCTCCGCCAGGATCAAGGCCATGCTCTGCTCGTTGCTGCCCATGTCCGGGCCGGGGATGTACTCGCGCAGCTCGGTGATCATCCGGGCGAAGACCTGCATCAGCCGGTCCATGTCGGGGCGTTTGGGGTCGGCGACGATCCCCGCCTTGGCGCCGCCGTGGGGGAGCCCGGCCAGGGCGTTCTTCAGGGTCATGGTGCGGGCCAGGCGTGCCACTTCCTCCAGCGTCACCCACGGTGCCACCCGCACCCCGCCGATGGCCGGGCCGAGGGCGGTGTTGTCGACCACCACCATCGCTCTGAGGCCGCTGCGCGGGGCCCACAGCTGCAGGATCTTGGCCGGTCCGATGTCGTCGCAGGTTACGTCCATGTCCCTACTATAGCAAAGAAATCCGCGCCTGCCGCAGGGCTCGCCAGGCTCCTGCCGGCAGGCCCTGCAGTTTGGATAACTCCTTAATTTTGCAGGTGCTAATGTAGCGCCGGAGGTTTGCGTTATAATAAGGCTAACGGTAAAGTTCCCATTCCGGATCACCGACGCAGACTCCTGGTCGAAGGCGGCAAGTCGCGTTGTCGTTACCCGGCCAACGTTGCCAAGGGGGATACTTATGCCCAAAAAAGGATCGACGGGGGAGACCATGACCAACAGCACACCAGGGACCCTGGCCCACCATCTGGCAGCCGTCAAGAGAGGAGAGCGGCGTTTCGAAAACGCCTTCCAGAGCGTGGCCCGGATGATCCTCGCCGACGAGATCGAAAAGGTCGTGGTCAACGGCAAGACGACCTACGACTTCAAGATCTTCCGCCGGGGAAAGAAGCATGTGGTCGGCATGTACGACGAACTCAACAGCCTGGTCTCTTTCGTCAAGGACGCCGCCGAGGGCGGCTCTTCCAAGGAGATGGCCTTTGTGCTGGTGGGCGAGCCGGGCAACGGCAAGACCTTCTTCGTCGAGTTCCTGTGCAGCGTCTACCGGGGCTTTCTGGCGAGCCCGGAGAACCGCAAGTACACGTTTCAGTTCACCGGCCTCGACCGCCTCGGCAGCTACGGCCGCATCCATACCATCGAGTCCCAGACCTACGAGGACCCGCTGATCCTGGCCATGAACCTCTTCGAGACGGCCGACCAGAACCGCGAGTTTCTCGCCCGCCAGGGCGGTTTTGACGACAAGGCGATCGACGCGCTCTACGCCAACTACCGGCCCCTGGGGGCCTGCAGCGGCTACATCTGGAACGACATCCGCTCCTTCACCGGCGGCGATGTGGCGGCGATGCTCGAACATATAGCGATCATTCCGGTGCCGCTCTCCGAGAGCCTGGGGACGATCACCGGCAAGTACGCGGCCAAGGACAAGATCACCTCCAGCGCCGTCGACCTGCTCGGCGAAGAGTCGATCCAGCGCCTGCTGCACATCACCGACACCAACAACCCCTACCGCTTCGACCTGCGGCGCGGGGCGCTGGCCCGGGTGGCCGGTGGCGGCATCCACTTCTCCGACGAGATCTACAAGAACAAGAAGGACCTGGTGCAGGTCTACCTGGGGGTGATCCAGAATCGCACCATCGAGATCGACGGCTACAAGTGGCCCATCGACACCCTGATCGTCGCCACCAGCAACAACAGCGAGTTCAACCGCTTTCTGGCCGAAAAGGAGGAGGCGCCGATTGTCGACCGCTGCCGCATCTGCTACGTCTCCCACAACACCGATTACCGCATGCAGGGCGAGCTGACCGGCTACGCCATCGGCAGCGAGACCAAGACCACCCTGACCAAGGAGGAACTGCACCAGGATCCCAACCTCAACTACGCCGCCTCGGTGGCGGTGATCCTGTCGCGCCTGCCCCGCTCGGAAAAGCTCACCCCGGTGGAGATGATGAAGCTCGCCGCCGGCGAGGTGGCCGGGGAAAAGAGCCTCAAGACCCTCGCCGAGGTCATCGATACCCTCGGCCAGGAACCGGACATCACCAAGCGTTTCGGCCAGAAGGGGCTTGGCCAGCGCAACCTGGGACGGGCCATCCAGCTCCTCGGCGAGAGTAGTGAGACCAACGAAGGACGCTGCATGGTCGCCTTCGATGTCTTCGCCGCCATCGAACGGGTGATCCTCGACTACGTGTCGGACGCCAACGACCGCGCCAAGTACCTGGAGGATTTGAAGATGGCCCGCGGTCTTTACCGCGAGCGGATCATGACCGAGATGTTCAACGCCTACATGGACGAGCCGCTGGCGATCCGCAAGGACGTGATGAATTACGTCAACATGATCATCGGTATCGACGCCGAGAACCTGGGGCCGGACAAGATGTGGAAGTACAAGGACCCGCAGACCGGCAAGCTCAGGGCGCTGAAGATCGACGAGCGCTTTCTCAAGAGCGTCGAGGACCGGCTGGGGCTCAAGACCGAGGAGCAGCGTGAGACCTTCCGCACCTCGATCCGCAAGATCTACGGCCAGAAGATCTCCCTCGATCCCAACTACGACTTCATGGACAACCTGGAACTGGTCAAGGCGGTGACCGACGTGCGCCTGAAAAGCGACATCGCCGGCGCCGGCAGCCTGGTCGGGGCGCTGGCCAACCGCACCAACGAGGAGAACCAGAAACTCTACGACCGGATGATCCTGACCATGCTCGGCAAGCTCGGGTACTGCCGCACCTGCGCCCAGAAGACGATCGAATACTTTTGTACCCAAGAGGACGAAGGCTGACGGGTCGCAGGCATGACGAGCAAAGGGTGAAGCAACGATGGCCGACAGGGACCGCGAACTGCTTGACGAGATGGCGAAAAAGGATCCGCAGCGGGCGGCGCGGTTGGCGGCGGAGCTGGCGGTGCCGGGAACGCATGCCCTGGCCGAGGCGCCGGTGCCGAATCCCTTTGAGCCGCTGGCGATGAACGCCCCCCAGGGGACCTACGTCACCCACATCCGCTCCCTCGACGAACTGCTGGAGCGCGACCGGCAACGGGAGAAAGACGGTTTCCCGCGCAAGATCCGGGTCGGCCGCCTGATCAAGCCGGGGGCCAGCGGCAAGGACAAGGTCGTGATCGTGCCGACTTCCGTGGAGGAGAAGTTCTACCACGACAACCTGCCGCCCGAGGACGGCGAAGGCGGCAGCGCCGGGGGAACCGGTGAGGGGGAGGAAGGGGAGGTCATCGGCGAACAGCCGGTGCATGCCCCGGCGAAGCCGGAGACGGGGGAGCAGGCCAGGGAGAGGGGGAAGGGCACGAGATCGAATCGAGCGCCTACGACCTGGGCAAGATCCTCACTGAGAAATTCGAGCTGCCCAACCTCAAGGAGAAGGGGAAGAAACGCTCCCTGACCCGTTTCACCTACGAGCTGACCGACAAGAATCGCGGTTTCGGCCAGCTCCTCGACAAGAAGGCGACGCTGCGGCGCATCCTGGAAACCAATCTGGCCCTCGGTAACGTGCCGGATGTCGGCGACATCGACACCACCCGGTTCCTCATCGGCCCCAAGGACAAGGTCTACCGCATCTTCTCCCGGGAGAAGGAGCTCGAGTCCCAGGCGCTGGTCTTCTTCGTCCGCGACTACTCCGGATCGATGGCCGGTAAGGCGACGGAACTGGTGGTCACCCAGCATGTGCTGATCTACAGCTGGCTGACCTACCAGTACGCCCGGCAGGTCGAGTCGCGTTTCATCCTCCACGACACCACGGCCACCGAGGTCCCCGACTTCTACACCTACTACAACTCCCGGGTGGCCGGCGGTACCCAGGTCGCCGCCGGCTACCGACTGGTCAACGAGATCGTCGCCAGGGAGAGCCTCGACAAGGACTACAACATCTACATCTTCCACGGCACCGACGGCGATGACTGGGACACTGACGGCGCCCAGGCCCTCCCGGAGCTGGAAAAGATGCTCGGCTACGCCAGCCGCATCGGGGTCACCATCAGCGAGCACGGCTACGGCACGTCGGGCATCACCGAGGTGGCGAAGTACCTGAAAAAGTCCGGGCTGCTCGAACGCCAGGCCGAGCTGCTGCGTCTCGACACCCTGGCTGAGGACGCCGACGAGGCACGGCTGATCGAGGGGATCAAGAAGCTGATTTCGTAGCGGCGAAAATGCCGGGCGAACCCATGGTTCGCGGGAAGATCGGGCGAACACGAGGTTCGCCCCTACGGTGGTCATCACGTGTGGGCGAAGGTCGGACCGTAGGGGCGATGCTTGTCATCGCCCGGGGACAAAGGACGGACGATGGAACTGATCGACCAGCACACCAAAGCGATCATGGAGGGTTGCAAACAGCGGGCCAGGGCGGCCGGGCTGCGCTTCGAGGACGAGACCCTCGAATACATCGTCACCAACCGCGACCTGCTGGAACTCTCGCCCAAGGCGATGATCCCGACCCTTTACGACTACTGGGTCAACGACGTTGAGGTGCTCAAGGAGCGGGGCCGCTACGAACTCTATCCGCACAATCCCTACGAGACGGTGATCAACACCCGGCCGGCCATCTCCTTCTACAACGACAACAACCCTGACTGGCTCAACGTGATGATCTTCTATCACGTCCTGGCGCACATCGACTTTTTCCAGAACAACCATTTCTTCCGCCACACCTGGGACTACGATTTCGCCGGCCAGGCGCTGGCCGACAAACGCCTGATCGCCATGCTGCGCTCGGAAAAGGGGCGCTGGGTCGACTACGTCATCGAGTTCGCCCGGGGCATCGACAACCTGGTCGGTTACCACCGCACCCTGTCCCGCCTTGCCCGCGAGGAAACGAAGGATCACTCGCGGCGGCTCGATTATTACTTCGACGTCTTCCTGCAAACGGTGAAGCAGGTCCGAATCTCCGACTACGTGGCCGAGATCGAGCGCTACAATGCCTGCCAGGAAAAATTCGGAGCCGCCGCCGAGCAGTGTTTCTTCGGCGAGGTGGCCGCCCGGAACCCGGAGTTCGAGGCCCTGTTCGAAAAGAGCCAACAGCACAAAGGGGGACAGCAGGACGACCTGCTGCAGTACCTGCTTGAACAGTCGGCTTTTTTGAACCGCGAGGAACACAAGTGGATGAAGTCGGTCCTCGAGGTGGTACGCAGCACCTCACTCTTCTTCCAGCCGCAGATCCGCACCAAGATCATGAACGAGGGCTGGGCCAGCTACTGGCACGAAAAGCTCTTTCTGGGCGACGATCGCATCCGCGGCCACGAGGTCGAGTTCGCCCGGGTCCATGCCAAGGTCACCGCCCTGCCGCGAGTGGGGCTCAATCCCTATGCCCTGGGCATGCGCCTCTTCCAGTATGTCGAGACCCTGGGGGAAACGGGGCGGCGCAGCTACGCCTTCGACCGGCTGGTCGACACCGGACGGCGCGAGGACTACGACAGCGGCGCCGACGAGGGCCAGGCACTGATCTTCCGGGTGCGGGAGAACGAATCGGATTTCACCTTCCTCAACACCTTCGTCGATCAGGACTTCGTCACCGCCAATCGCCTTTTCGTTGCCGACAAGCGCCTCAACCGGGGGCGCATGGTCTGGGAATACCTGGTGAAAAGCCGCAAGGCCGAAGATTATCGGCAGATGCTGCTGGATGGTCTCTACCACCCGCCGAGCATCGCCGTCGACGAGGAGCAGGGACGCAGCAACGGCAGCCTCTATCTCGTTCACCGTTTCGAAGGCAAACCGCTGGTCAAGGAGTTCATCGCCAACACCATGCTCGGCATCGAATATCTGTGGGGGGGGGCGGTCCAACTCGAGACCAACGAGATCGTCTCGGTCAATCCGGCGTTGGAGGAGGGATTGCCGAGGCGGGTGGAATGGGCCCGGGTTCTCTACACCATGGACAATCGCAAACTTTCGCGCCGCCACCTCTAGCGGTAATCGGCATGACCGGGAACGGATCGCAATGATGGACAATATCCGTCAGGCGCTGCAGAATCTGGGACGCAATCTGAGCGAGCGGGGGCAACGCGCGCCGATCCCCTTCGGCGAGTTTCTCGCTCTGCTCATCAAGCGCCCCGAGCGGGTGGTGCGCAACGTCTTCCAGGTTTTCCACGACATGGTCATGAGCTACGTCGGCAACGGCGTCGACGAGTACCCCGACGACCCCGAGTCGATCCATTTCGTCTTCTACAACTTCGACCGGCTGTTCATCGAGGGGAGCGACCACCCCTTTTTCGCCGACCGGCTCTTCGCCAACCGTCTGATGAACCTGGTCGAGGCCTGGAAACGGGGCGCCCAGCAGAACAAGATCTACATCTTCGAGGGGCCCCACGGCAGCGGCAAGAGCACTTTTCTCAACAACCTGCTGCTCAAGTTCGAGCAGTACGCCAACACCGAGGAGGGGACGACCTACGAGACCGTCTGGCGCCTCGACCGCCGGACCCTGGCGAGTTTCCCGATCGGGGAGACCAACCATTTCCTGGAAAAGCTCTCTCATCTGCTCGATGAGTACGAGTTCGACCAGAAGGATCTGGCCGAGGCGAAGAATGTGTTGCAGGGGGGGGAGGATTACGTTGAGGTCCCCTGTCCCAGCCACGACCATCCGCTGCTGGTGATCCCCAAGGAACACCGCCGCCGTTTCCTCGACGACCTCTTCGCCAAGACTGCGGAGAAGCGCGCGCTGCTGGCCGAGAAGGAATACGAATGGGTCTTCGGCAACCACGCCTGCACCATCTGCAGCAGCCTCTACCAGGCGCTGCTCAATCGCCTGAAGAGCCCGGAGAAGGTCTTCTCCATGCTCTACGCCCAGCCCTACCGGTACAACCGCCGGCTCGGCGAGGGGATCAGCGTCTTCAATCCCGGCGACCGGCCCCTCAAGGAAACGGCGCTGGGCAACCCGATCCTCCAGGAGCGAATCAACAGCCTGCTGCGCGACAGCAGCGCGGTCAACTACATCTTCTCCCGCTACGCCAGGATCAACAATGGCATCTATGCCCTGATGGACGTCAAGAGCCACAACGCCGAGCGGCTGATCGGTCTGCACAACATCATCAGCGAGGGGACGCACAAGGTGGAGGATATCGAGGAGAACGTCACCTCCCTGTTCCTGGCAGTGATGAACCCCGAGGACCGCTCCAACATCCAGGGTTTCCAATCCTTCCTCGATCGCATCGAGTACATCAAGATTCCCTACGTCCTCGATCTCAACACCGAGGTGGAGATCTACCGCAAGGTCTTCGGCGCCCACATTGCCGATTCCTTCCTGCCGCGGGTGCTGCACAACTTCGCCCGGGTGATCATCGCCACCCGCCTCAACCGCCAGTCGGAGGGGCTGCAGGATTGGATCGAGGACCCGGAGAAGTACGCCCTCTACTGCGACGAAAACCTCCAACTGCTGAAGATGGAGATCTACACCGGCCACATCCCCGAATGGCTCAGCGAGGAGGATCGCAAGCGCCTGACGGCCAAACGCCGGCGCCGGATCATCGCCGAGAGCGAAGGGGAGGGGGGCCAGGGGATCTCCGGGCGCGACTCGATCCGCATCTTCAACGAGCTCTACTCCACCTACGCCCGCAAAGACAAGCTGATCGACATGGCGATCCTGCGCACCTTCTTCACCACCCTGCACAAGGAACTCTTCGACCTGGTCCCCGACGGCTTCTTCGATTCGCTGCAGCGCAACTACAACTACACGGTGCTGCAGGAGGTCAAGGAGTCCCTCTACTACTTCAACGAGGAGCGCATCTCCCGGGACCTCCAGAACTACCTGTTCGCGGTCAACTTCGAGCCCGGTGCGGTGGAGACCTGCCGCTTCACCGGCGAGAAGCTGGAGATCGACGAGGAGTTCTTCGCCGCCATCGAACGCCGGCTGCTCGGTGCCGGCGTCGACGAGGGGCGGCGCCAGACCTTTCGCCGCGCTACCCAGAAGGAGTACACCGCCCGCACCCTCACCCAGGAGATCGTCTCGGCCGGCAAGCCGATCACCGCGACCGAACTCTTCCGCGACCTGCACGAACGCTACGTGCACAACCTCAAGGAGAAGGTCCTCGATCCCTTCCTGGAGAACGAGAACTTTCGCCGCGCCATCAAGGATTTCGGCAGGGACGACTTCAAGACCTACGACAAGCGTATCCGCGACGACGTCACCTTCCTCATCAGCAACCTGTGCAGCAAGTCCCGTTACACCAAGAAAGGCGCCAAGGAGGTCTGTATCTACGTCATCGATAACGACCTCGCCCGGCAGTTCGCCAGCAGTTGAGCGGCGCGAGCGTTCGCTGGCCCCGGGCTCGGCGGGCGGCTGGTTGGAAATGCGATGCGGAAATAGCGGGAAGGTCGGGAATGCGGAGATCCGAAGGACGATCCGCACAAGGGGCCACGAGAGGGGAAAGACCTGCTGCGCACAGTTCGAATCATGAAAGGCAGGGGCCGCATGCGGCCCCTGCCATTTCCCATCCCAGGTCGTAGCCTCTATTTTTCGAACAATTTCAGATATTCCCCGTACCCCTCCTGCTCCAGATCCGCCTTGGGGATGAAGCGCAGCGCCGCGGAGTCGATGCAGTAGCGCAGGCCGGTGGGCTGCGGGCCGTCATGGAAGAGGTCGCCGAGGTGGGAGTCGGCGTGCTTGCTGCGCACCTCGGTGGAGCCGCCGAAAAGGCCGAAGTGCTTCACCTCGACCACGTTTTCCGGTGCGAGGGGCCTGGTGAAGCTCGGCCAGCCCGTCCCCGAATCGAACTTGTCGGTGGAGCTGAACAGCGGTTCGCCGGAGATGATATCGACGTAAATCCCGGCTTCATGGTTGTCCCAGTAGGCATTCTGGAAGGGGGGTTCGGTGGCATTTTCCCGGGTCACCCGGTACTGGAGCGGGGTCAGGGTTTTGCGCAGCGTCGCATCGTCGGGGATGGTGTAGTTGCGCTCCCTGGACATCGTCTCGGTCATGGCGCTCATGGTCTCTGCCTTGCCGGCTGTCGCCAGCCCCTTGTCCATCGTCCCCTTGTCGGACATCGGCTTGTCCGACGCCTTCCCCGGATCCGATTTATCCATCATGCCTTTGTCGGTCATACCCTTGTCGGTCATCGGCTGCGGCATCGTTTCCGGGTCGGTGGTCTTGGCCGGCAGCTTGTCGACGTCCTTCCCCCAGACTTTTTCCAGGAACTGGTCCCGTCCGGAACCCCAGCGGTAGTAGTGATAGCGAATGGGGTTTTTCTTGTAATAGTCCTGGTGGTAATCCTCAGCGGGATAGAAGGGGCCCAGCGGCTCGATCTTAGTGACGATCGGCTTGTCGAATTTTCCCGAGGCTTCCAGCTTTGCCTTGGAGGCCTCCGCCAGACGCTTCTGTTCGTCGTTGGCGTAAAAGATCTCACTCTGGTACTGGGAGCCGCGATCGACGAACTGGCCGCCGGCATCGGTCGGATCGACGTGGCGCCAGAACCAGTCGAGGAGCTGGGAGTAACTGAGCTGGTCCGGGTCGTAGATGACCTTGACCGCCTCGACGTGGCCGGTGCCGCCGGCGGAAACCTGTTTGTAGCTGGGGTTGGCCACCGTTCCGCCGGTATAGCCGGAAATGGCATCGATGACTCCCGGCAGCTTTTCAAAGTCCGATTCGGTACACCAGAAACAGCCGCCGGCGAAGACTGCGGTGGCGGTCATGGCGGGTTTCCCAGAGCCGGCGTCAGCCATCTTTTCCATGGCCGGGACCGGCCCCAGGGCGAAACAGGAGAGGCCGATAACGGCCATAGCAATCAAAAGTTTTTTCATTGACACCTCCCGGAGCGGTCGGGGCACTCCTGAACGGGTTTCTCGGCTTTTCCTGTGAATCATCATAAAACATCGGGACAAAAGGTGCTTAAAGCCCGTGTAAAGATCGGATAAAAAGGTCCGGGAAGAAAACTGGTAGGGACTGGAGGCGGGGGTATAATCGAAAAGTACTTTTCGGGATCCCAGCAGGCGACCGACAGAGCCATGAAAATCCTCCGGTCCTACGGGGCGGAAAGGAGCTATTCATGTTTGTCATTACCGGAGCGACCGGGCACATCGGCAGCCGCACCGCCGGAATCCTCCTGGAACAGGGGCATAAAGTGCGCGTGATCGGGCGCAGCGACGAGCGCCTGCAGCCCCTGGTGGAGCGCGGCGCCGAGGGCGCCGTCGGGGACCTGCGGGACCGAGAATTCCTGCGCGGAGCCATGCGTTGCGCCACGGCCCTCTTCGCCATGATTCCCCCCAACCATACGGCCAGGAACTTTCGCAGTTTCCAGAACGAGGTCGGCGCCAGCATCGCCGCCGCCATCGAGGCGGCGGGGGTCTCGCGGGTGGTCAACCTGAGCAGCCAGGGCGCCGAGCTGACGTCCGGAACCGGCCCGATCCTGGGGCTGCGGGACCAGGAGGAACGTCTCAACGACCTGAATGGCCTGAGTCTCGTCCACCTGCGGCCGACCTATTTCATGGAAAACCTGCTGATGAGCATCCCGCTGATCCATCAGTTCGGGTGTGCCGCTTCCGCGGTGCGCGGCGATCTGCCCCTGGCCATGATCGCCACCTGCGACGTTGCCGTGCGCACGGCTGCGGAGCTGCAGAAGAGGCCGTCCCCCGGCCGGCGGGTGGTCGACCTGCTCGGCGAGCGGGACCTGCCCCTCGCCGAAGCTACCGCGGTGGTCGGCCGCGCCATCGGCAAGCCGCGGCTGAAATACCGGCATCTGCCTTACCGCGCAGCCGAGGCGGGAATGGTGGCGATGGGGATCAGCCGCAATGCGGCGCGGCTTTTCACCGAAATGAGCCGGGCCCTGAACCAGGGGCGCTTCGCCGTCGGGCTTCTGCGCACTCCAGAGAACACCACGCCGACCTCCATCGAGCAGTTCGCCGAAGTTTTCGCCGCGGCCTACGCCGCCGTCTATCCGCACCAGGCGGCGTGACCGGCTGCTCTTCCCGGGATCGATAAAGGCAGGACCGGGCCACAGCGGCGGCCCGGTCGTTTTTTGCGGCAGGTGCCCCCCCGTCAGTGCAGGTGACGGCCCAGTCCCCTGCTGCGCCGGTAGGCCTGCAGGTAGCGGGCATCCTCGGCGTAGGTGGCGGGATGGATGGTTGGCACCGGCTGGGGGGCGAGGTCCTGGTCGACGTTGACGAAGGTGAAGAGGCAGGAGTTGGAGAGGGCCTGGCTGGTGCGGTCGCGGCTGATCCGCCGGATATTCGCCTCCACCGAGACCGAGGTCTTGCCGGTGTAGACGACGCGGCTGGTGTAGTGGAGCTTGTCGCCGAGGCGCACCGGGTGGAAGAAGTTGATGCGGTTGACGGCGACGATCACCGGCCGGTTGGGCGCGACCAGCTCGGCGCAGATCGAAGAGAGCTCGTAGGCGCGGCGCACCAGGTAGCCGCCGAAGATGGTGGTCGGGACGTTCTCCTGCTCGGGGTACATCCGCTCCCAGGAATCGGCGACCAGCTGGCCGGCTTTCAGGCCGCCGAAATCCGTTTCCTCCTGGGCGTGGTGCAGCCTGTTGAGAAGGTCATATTCCTCGCGGGTCGGAGGTTCCTGGGCCACGTGCTGTTCCGTGCGGCTCGATTCGCGGCTGGCGATGGCGTTGGCGCAGCGCTGTTTTTCAAGGGGGTCGAGGTAGTCGAGGGGCGGAATGGTGACGCTTTTCGACTGCTCGCCGACTCCGACGCGTGCGACCATGGTGAAAAAGCAGGAGGCGACGTGGATCGCCGGCTCGCCGGGGTGCTCGACGCGGATACCGACCTCCATCGAGGTGCGGCCAACGTGGTTGATGCGGGCCTGAAGGACGATGTCGCGGGTAACGTCGGCGGCGTGCTTGATGAGGATCTCGTCAATGGCGGCAGTGACCACCCGTGCCTCGGGGTGAAACTGGCGCACGTAGTTGAGAGCCGTGTCCTCGGCCATCTTGTCGAGGGCCTCGAGGAGCCGGCCGAAGCGCAGATTGCCGAGCAGGGGCTCGTTCACCACCATGAAGCCGCGGCGCAGGTCGGGGTCGCTGCCCAGTGGCAGGGTACGGTAAAAGGAGGTATCGTTGGGGCGGGCCATGCTGTTCTCCCTGGTCGTTGCGGGTGGGGTGATGACTCCTGGGGTAGGATAGTCCCTACCGGTGGGAAGTCAACCCGGGGCTGGGGCTGGCAGCCGGTCGTCTCTCCAGTTAAAAATGGAAAGCTCGTACCTTTTGTGGAAAAGGAGCCATGTCATGAATCTGTCCATCGGAATCGCTGTCTTATTTGCATCGGCCCTCCTGCTTGGTGCCTGCAACCGGCAGGCGCCGGACAATGAGCAGCAGGCGGCGCCCGTGGCGCCGAACCCCCAGGCCAGGGAGATGGCTGCCGGACCGGCCGCAACCGGACTCCCGGAAGGTCAGCTGGTTTACCAGGATGCCTGTGCCTCCTGCCACGAGACGGGAATCCAGGGCGCGCCGGTCACCGGTAGCCGGGATGCCTGGGCTGTTCTGCTGCTCAAAGGGCGGGAGACGCTGGTCCGGAATACCCTGGAGGGAATCGGCGACATGCCGCCGCGCGGCGGTGTGCCCGGGCTGAGCGATGCGGAAATCGCGGCCGCCGTCGACTACATGATCAATCGGGTGCACTGATCCCTGGCGACCTGCGGCGACGACGAGAGAAGATGGAGCACGGGCACAGGTCCTCGGCGGGGCCTGTGCCCGTGCTCCTGGTGCGCTGCCGACCCATCGGCAGGCTGGAAATTCGAAGACGCCGCAAGGCAGTATTGAACCTCATTCCATCGAATGCAGGCCGATCGTGTCTCCGTCAGTATCGATGATCAGAAAGAAAAAGCCGTACTCGCCGATGGACATCTTCGTTTGCTGCATGCTGCCGCCAGCTTTGACGGCGCGTGGCCCCTCGACGGCACAATCGACGCAGCTGAAGTAGACCAGAGTGCTGCAGTCGCCGGAAGAAACCCCATCCATCTTCACCAGGGCGCCCAAGACGCCAACCTTGTCCATAGCCATCGGAAAGACCTACATCTCCAAGTCGGGGCTGTTTAGTCGCTGCAGGGTGATCTGGAGGACTGATTCGTAAATTTCTTCGCACGTTCCATCTCCTGCAGGTAAATCTCGAAGCAGATAAAAGAATTGTTTGCCATCGGTTTTCTCCTGCGGTCAGTTGGCCCGTCGTTGTGGACTGGTAGTGATGGGCGCCTTTGCGCTTTGTGACGTCGGGTATCCGTTTAGTGCGAAAGAGAAAATGGGGAGGGTGGGTGCCAAGTGAAGGAGCAGGAAGGCGAGAAAGGTAAGGTTGTCGAGCCCGAAGCCGCCGGTGGCGATCTTCTTCAACATGAAGCCGAGTCCGGCGAGCAGCACCACCGGCGGAACGATAAAGACCACCTGGATCAGGAAGAGAATGGCCGGGGCGACCAGCAGAGGGCAACGAACAGGGTGGTGCAAAAAGTGGTTTCCGTCACGCTTGCCTTTCTCCTCGGTGCTGAAACGGGGGCTTGGTTAGCGAGGGCGACCTGATTGCTTCAGCCATTCGCGAGGCTCCAGGTCGGAGACGAATGCTCTCACGGTTTCACCACCGCCCTCTGCCATATAAGCGATGAGATGCGTATATGTGACATGTCCCGCGGTTGAATTCAGAATCGCTATTCGGGAGCGAAACCGCATCCGTAGCTGCTTCAGCAGGATGCCGATGCAAATCATCTCATCATTGCCCGGCGGATTTACCACCTTGCAGACAAGTCCCTGTTCCTCATTTGTGATTCCAGGGGGGCATTAACCATTCCTGTCCTTAACAAGGCCAATCGCGGTTCCTTGGAAGTGAGCTTCGGCGCGGACGCTCACAACGACGGGACGATGGTAATTCTCTGCGAACCGGCCATTGGATTTTTCGGGACCAGGATTCCTTTTTTCCCGTTCCGGCATGGAATATACCCGATCAGCCAGAGAGGACTTCAGGCCCTCCAGCCTGTTAGAATTTATCTGGAACTAAACTCTTTCGACCTGGGTCGGAATCGGTTGGCAAGGAAGGAGTGCCTTATGACTATCCCTCTCTGGGTTCTGCTGGGATTCGCCTTCTGGACCTTGGCGGTGCTGTTCGGAACCGTCGGCGTCTACCGCTGGAGAAGAATTCTGACCGGTAGCGCGGCAATTAGTGCCTTCCCGCCGGACCAGCCCCACGGCAGCGACTGGTACAGGAGGGCGATGCGCGCCCATGCCAACTGCATCGAGAACCTGCCGGTGTATGGGGCGATCGTCCTGGTTCTGGTGGCCACCGGGGCAACGGGAAGGCCCTTCGACGTGCCGGCGGTGATTCTGCTGGCGGCCCGGGTCTGTCAGACTGTCGCCCATATCGCCTTCGAACAGACTGACCGGGTGGTCGCCTTCGTTTTCGGTTTTTACTTTATCCAGGCCCTCTGCATGTTCTCGATGTTCGGCACCTTGGCGCTACGGTTCTGGTAGAGAAGGGATGGCCAGTTTGTTGCCTTAACGGCGCCCTCAGCCGGTAATTCGGCTAGGGTCCGTGCGCCTCCTGCGGCATCCATCGAACTTGACGTGATGTAACCGGGGGTGCTATGAGTAAAGTTAGTTACTTGGAAGCCAATTCCATCGATAGATCAAGCCCTTGGAATGGCTGAATGATAAGTTTTCCGACCCCATTTCGGGAGGGATTCATAAGAGGGTAAAAGCGTTCGGATTGGCCATGAGCAGCAGTTGAACCGAAAAAGGGAGAGAAAGGAGACTGATCATGGTTCTATGGAAACCCGATCCCTCGTTTTATCCGTCGCCCAGAATGGCCATGCAGGCCCCCCCCGAAAGACACGCTTATGTGGTGGGACTCAATGTCGGCCGAAACGACCGCCCAGATGTTCTGAACGTCGTTGACTTGGACCCTCATTCATCCACCTACAGCCAAAACGTCAACATCCTGGAAATGCCCTATGCCGGAGACGAATTCCATCACTTCGGCTGGAACGCCTGCAGCTCAGCCCTTTGCCCCTATGCACCTCACCCCCACCTTGAGCGGCGCTACCTGATCGTGCCGGGGATGCGCAGCTCGCGCATCTACATCATCGACACCAAACCCAACCCGGTTCGGCCCAAGATCGTCAAAGTTATCGAACCGGAGGAAATCCTCTCCAAAACGGGCTACAGCCGCCCGCACACTGTGCACTGCGGACCGGACGCCATCTATATCAGCGCCCTCGGGTCGGGCAAGGATGGATCTGGGCCGGGCGGCATCTTCATGCTGGATCACTTCAATTTCGACGTTATAGGTCCATGGGAGCTTTATCGCGGCGATCAGACCCTGTCGTATGACTTCTGGTGGCATTTGGCGGACGACGTCATGATGACCAGTGAATGGGCCAAACCCGCCCAGTTCGAAAACGGGCTGGTTCCGGAAGACCTGCTGGGGAACCGCTACGGACACCGTCTGCATTTCTGGGATCTGCGCAAACGTCGACTCGCCCAGACCCTGGACCTTGGCGCCGAACACCAGATGGTGCTGGAACTTCGGCCGGCCCACGACCCCACCAAGACCTACGGGTTTGTCTGCGTAGTGGTGAGCACAGTCGATCTGTCCGCCTCGATCTGGACTTGGTACCGGGAGAACGGCAGCTGGGGCGTGAAGAAGACCATCACCATTCCACCGGTCCCCGCCGATGAAAAGGAACTGCCGCCGGCACTGAAACCGTTCAAGGCAGTTCCGCCGCTGGTGACCGATATCGACCTGTCGCTGGACGACCGGTTTCTCTACGTCTCCTGCTGGGGCACCGGCGAACTGCAGCAGTATGATGTCTCCGATCCTTTCGCGCCCAAGCTTGCCGGCAAGATATCCATCGGCGGCATCGTTGGCCGAAAAGGGCATCCCAAGTGGTCTGGCCCCCTGGCTGGCGGTCCCCAGATGGTGGAGCTGAGCCGCGACGGCCAGCGGATCTATTTCACCAGTTCTCTCTACAGTACCTGGGACGACCAGTTCTACGCGGACGAGAAGCTGGAAGGGTGGATGGTCAAGGTCAACGCGAATCCTGACGGAGGCATCGAAATCGACCCCGACTTCTTTGTGCATTTCGGAGAGACGCGTACCCATCAAGTGCGTCTGGAGGGTGGCGATGCATCCACAGACACTTTCTGCTATCCCTCTTGAGACCCTGGGCCCGTGGTTGGCGATGATCGGGTTCGGCGCCTACCACGGGCTCAATCCGGGTATGGGCTGGCTCTTCGCTCTCTCCCTCGGCCTGCAGCAACAAAATGCCAGGGCCCTATGGGTGGCTCTGTTGCCCATCGCTGCCGGCCACGCCACCTCCGTGGGGGCCTTTGCCCTGTTGGTCTATACCGGTGCCCATTTCATTCCGCTAAAACCCCTGCAGATCGGAACCGCGATACTTTTGCTGAGTTTCGGGGTGTTCAAGCTGTTCAATTACTACCGTCATCCCCGCTGGGTAGGCATGAAGGTCGGGCTGGGCGATCTGTTCGGCTGGTCCTTTCTAATGGCGACCGCCCACGGAGCAGGACTAATGGTCACGCCGGCCCTCCTGGGTGTGGCCCGCCAGCACTCCAGTCATCAGATGCCGATGGCGCAGGGGACGGGCCTGATTCTTGCCGTCGCTTTGCACACCGTAATCATGCTGGTAGTGATGGGGCTGGTCGCCTGGATCTTTTACCGAAGATTCTCTCTGGCGGTGTTGAAACGAAATTGGATCAATTTCGATCTGATCTGGGCAGCCGCCCTGCTGGTGGTGGGAGGAGTCGCTCTGGCGATAGCGATTTGATGCGCCTGGAATGAAGCACCTTTGTCTTGCAGCTTAACCGTTTGCCCCATCCTGCTGCTGCGCAATTCTTCGGAAAAAGAAAGCCGCCCGCCGGAAAACTTCTGGTCGGGCGGCTCTGGTTTCGGGAATTGGTGCCCGTTCCAGTTAGTTTCCGGTTAGAGGGCGTGTTTTTCCACGTATGCCTTGACGGCCGCGGTGTCGGCCGCAATCACCTCGCAACGCTTAACCCGTTCCTCGATTCCCACCAGGGACGCCGGCCGCTCGGGATTCTTGCCGGTCGCCTGCCGGACCGCGTTGCCGAACTTGGCCGGGTGGGCGGTGGCGAGACAGACTACCGGAACCTCGCCACCGGCGAGTTCTTTGCCGGCCTTGACGCCGACCGCAGTGTGCGGATCGAGGGTATAGCCGGTGGCGGCGTGAAAGTCGCGAATGGTGGCGAGGGTCTGGTCGGTATCGACGGTGAGGGCGAGGAAGTCCTCGGCGACCCGGGTGCGCTGGGCGGCGTTGAAGGAGAGGCGGCCGCTCTGCTGAAACGCGGCCATGGCGATCTTCACTTGCTCGGGATTCTCGTCGAAGAGGAAGTAGAGGTAACGCTCGAAGTTGCTCGCGACCTGAATGTCCATCGACGGGGAGAGGGTCGCTACCACGCTGCCGACGGAGTAGTCGCCGTCGCGCACGAAGCGCGAGAGGATGTTGTTCTCGTTGGTGGCGAGGATCAGGCGCTTGATCGGCAGGCCCATGCGCTTGGCGACGTAGCCGGCGAAGATGTCGCCGAAGTTGCCGGTCGGTACCGAGAAATAGAGTTCGCTGCAGCCGGTCTGGCGGCGGATTTCGGCCCAGGCGTGGAAGTAGTAGACCACCTGCGCGAGAACCCGCGCCCAGTTGATGGAGTTGACCGCGCCCAAGGCGTGTTTGGACTTGAAGGCGAGATCGCCGAAGATCTCCTTGACGATGCGCTGGCCGTCGTCGAAGGTTCCCTCGATGGCCAGGTTGAAGACGTTGGCGTCAGTCACCGTGGTCATCTGCAGCTCCTGGATCGGCGAGACTTTGCCGTGGGGATGCAGGATGAAGATGTTGATATTCTGTTTGCCGCGCACGCCGTAGATCGCCGCGCTGCCGGTGTCGCCACTGGTGGCGCCGATAATGTTCATGTGCTGGCCACGCTCGGCGAGCAGGTACTCGAAGAGGTTGCCCAGAAGCTGCAGGGCGACGTCCTTGAAGGCGAGGGTCGGACCGTGGAAGAGTTCGAGGATGTAGACCCCGTCCTTGTGCTCCACGGGGGTCACGTCCGGATGGTCGAAGCTCGCATAGGAGCGTTCGATCAGCTCCTTCAGATCGGCCGAGGGGATGTCCGTGGCGAAGCGGGAGATGACCTGGAAGGCGAGCTCGGGGTAGGCGAGCTTGGCGAGGGCGTCGAGGTCGCCGGCGGTCAGCGCCGGGATGGACTCGGGCAGCAGCAGGCCGCCGTCGTCGGCCAGCCCCATCATCACCGCGTCCTTGAAGGAAAGGCCATGGACGCCGCCACGGGTGCTCAGGTATTTCATGGACAGATGACTCCTCTCGGCTCCGGCCGGGGGCCGGGTAGTGAGGCGCAATCTTAACAGGAAAGGGGAGGGGAGGGAAGGGGGGAATGGGAAGGTCATAAGCAAAAGGGGGAGCGATTCCGCTCCCCCTTTTGCTGTCTTGCCGGGTTGACGATCAATCAGAGTGCTGCCAATTCCTGGGCGTCGACCACCGCCACCGCGGCCATGTTGATGATGTCCGAAACGTCGTCGCCGCGCTGCAGAACGTGCACCGGCTTCTTCATCCCCATCAGGATCGGCCCGACGGTCTCGGCGCCGCCGAGCTTGTTGAGCAACTTGTAGGAGATGTTGCCCGACTGCAGGTCGGGGAAGATCAGCACGTTGGCGTCCCCTTTGAGCTTGGAGAAGGGGTACTGCAGGGCGGTCAGTTCCGGGTCGAGGGCGACGTTGGCCTGGACCTCGCCGTCGACCACCAACTCGGGCGCCCACTCCTTGACCAGGGCGGTGGCGCGCTTGACCTTGAGGGTCAAGGGGTGTTCGGCGCTGCCGAAGTTGGAGAAGGAGAGCATCGCCACCCTCGGCTCGACCTCGAACTGGCGGGCTTTTTTGGCGGTGAGGACGGCGGTCTCGGCCAGTTCCTCGGCGGTCGGCTCGATGGTCACCGTGGTGTCGGCGCAGAAGACCACCTGCTTCTTGAAGACCATCATGTAGAGACCGTGGACCTTGGAGAGCCCCTCCTGTTTGCCGATCACTTCCAGGGCCGGGCGGATGGTGTCCGGGTAGTGGTGGTTGAGGCCCGAGAGGAGGGCGTCGGCGTCGCCGTGCTGCAGCATCATCGCGCCGTAGTAGTTGCGGTTCTTCTTGATCAGCCGCTTGGCCTCGGCGCGGGTCACCCCCTTGCGCTGGCGCAGGGCGAAGAGTTCGTCGATGTATTCGCCGCGGATATCCGAAGTGGCGGGGTCGATGACCTGCACCCCCTTGAGATCGAGACCGAGTTCCTGGATCTTGTCGGCGATCTCCTGTTCGTCGCCGAGCAGGATCGGAATGGCGATCCCCTCGTCGACCAGAACCTGGGCGGCGCGCAGGATCTTCTCCTCCTCCCCCTCGGGGAAGACCACCCGCTTGGGTGCCGCCTTGGCCTTGTTGATCAGGGTCCGCATGATCTCCTTGGAACGCCCCTGCAGCGCCTCGAGCTGCTCCTTGTAGCGGTCCATGTCGGGGATCGGCCGCCGCGCCACGCCGCTGTCCATGGCCGCCTTGGCGACCGCCGGGGCGACGTGCAGCAGCACCCGCGGATCGAAGGGTTTGGGGATCAGGTACTCGCGGCCGAAGCTGATCTCGACGTTGCCGTAGGCCTTGCGCACCGCGTCGGGGACATCCTGCTTGGCGAGACCCGCCAGCGCCAGGCAGGCCGCCATCTTCATCTCGTCGTTGATCGCCGTGGCGTGGGTGTCGAGCGCGCCGCGGAACAGGAAGGGGAAGCAGAGCACGTTGTTGACCTGGTTGGGGTAGTCGCTGCGGCCGGTACCGACGATGACGTCCTCGCGCACCGCCTTGGCCTCGTCCGGGGTGATCTCGGGGTCGGGGTTGGCCATGGCGAAGATGATCGGGTCCTTGGCCATGGAGCGGACCATCTCCGGAGTGACCGCGCCCTTGGCGGAGACGCCGAAGAAGACGTCGGCGCCGGTCATGGCCTCTTCGAGGGTGCGGGCCTCGGTGTCGTTGGCGAGACGCGCCTTGTAGGGGTTCATCCCCTCGGGGCGCCCCTTGTAGATGACCCCCTTGGTGTCGCAGGCGTAGAGATTTTCCGGTTTCGCGCCGAGAACCAGGGCCATGTTGGCGCAGGCGATGCCGGCCGCCCCGGCGCCGTTGACGACGATCTTGACCTCCTCGATCTTTTTGCCGACCACCTCCAACGCGTTGAGCAGACCGGCGTTGGCGATGATCGCGGTGCCGTGCTGGTCATCGTGGAAGACCGGGATGTTCATGATCTTCTTCAGCTCTTCCTCGATGTAGAAGCACTCCGGCCCCTTGATGTCCTCGAGGTTGATGCCGCCGAAGGTCGGCTCGAGCAGTTTGACGGTGCGGATGATCTCGTCCGAGTCTTTGGTGTCGAGCTCGATGTCGAAGACGTCGACGTCGGCGAAGCGCTTGAAGAGGACACCTTTTCCCTCCATGACCGGCTTGCCGGCCATGGCGCCGATGTCGCCGAGGCCGAGAACCGCGGTGCCGTTGGAAACGACCGCCACCAGGTTCCCCTTGGCGGTGTACTCGTAGGCCAGCAGCGGATTCTTCTCGATCTCCAGGCACGGCTCGGCGACCCCGGGGCTGTAAGCCAGCGACAGGTCGCGGCTGGTGGCGCAGGGCTTGGTGGTGATGACTTCGATTTTTCCCTTACGGCCCGAACTGTGGTAGTCCAGGGCGTCCTGACGTTTTGACATGGGGATGTTCCTCCTGTCCGGGTGATTGGTGCGGGGGCTCCCGCACCACAGCTGGGCGAGATGGTGTTCCAGTTTGGACGGATGAAAAATAGTTTGACTAAAATAATTTCTTTAAAAATTTATTGAAGATAAATTGGGAAAATAGCGCCTGACCTTTTCATTGTCAAGCGGAATGTTCTAAGGGAAACATTGTTTCGCAAACGGTGTTCCAGGACTTAAGCAACCAGGATGCCAGGATTCAACAGTTGATAAAATACCGCCGAAAAGCGGCCCGTCAACGGAAGGGCACCGTTATTTGTCTGGTGAGTTACCCATGGGCTGGTTCGGGGGCTGGCCGATTTTGGCCATTCCCGCGTCATTTCCGCCGCCTTTCGGGGCCCCGCGGGGGTGCAAATCCGATTGACACTCCATTGCCGCGGGGGTAAAAAGGGCGATGACCAGTAACCGTTCCGGGCTCGAGGGTGCCGGATAGCCTTTTTTCTCCGGCAAACGTGTAGATTCGATGAACAACTCTCCCCACGACGCTGCCATCCTCCGGGTCGGGGTCCTCTCCGATACTCACCTGCAAGGCGTACAGGGCGGGCGGGTGATGGATCAGCTGGCGGCGCGCTATTTTCGCGATGCCGAAGTGATCCTGCACGCCGGGGACGTGGTCGATCCGGATGTCCTGCTCGGTTTGAGTGACCGCCAGCTCTTTCTGGTGCGCGGCAACCTCGATCCACCTCGGCGCAGCGTCCCCCAGCGGCGTGTCATCGAGCTCGGCGGTTTTCGCATCGGCCTGATCCATGGTTGGGGCGCTCCCGATGGACTGCCCGACAGGGTTCTGCGGGAATTCCGCGACGAGGCGCTCGACTGCCTGGTCTTCGGTCACAGCCACTTTCCCTATTGTGAGCGCCGCGAGGGTGTCCTGCTGTTCAACCCGGGGAGCCCCACCGACCGCCGCCGGGCCCCCTGGCATTCGGTCGGCCTGCTCGAACTCGGCGCGACCATCGAGGGGCGGATCATCAACATCGATACCGACAGCGAGGTGGAACTATGAAGCAGCTCTGGGCACCGTGGCGGATGGATTACATCCAGGGGGAATCGCCGGCCGAGGGCTGTGTCTTCTGCCTCGGCGACAAGGCGGCGGAAGACGCCTCCCGCCTGGTCCTGGCCCGGGGGGCAACGGCCTGCGTGCTGATGAACCGCTTCCCCTACAGCAACGGCCATCTGCTCATCGCTCCCTATCGGCACACCGCCGACCTGGCCGACCTCAATGAGGCGGAAGTCCTCGAGATGCACGATCTGCTACGCCGCAGCCAGCAGATCCTGGCCGCGCGGGTCGGCGCGCAGGGTTTCAATATCGGCATGAACCTCGGCCAGATTGCCGGGGCCGGCGTCACCGAGCACCTGCACCTGCACATCGTGCCGCGCTGGAGCGGCGATACCAATTTCATGCCGGTATTCGCCGAGGTGCGGGTCATTCCGCAGCATCTCGAGGCGACCTACGAGCTGTTGCGCACCGCCTTTGCCGGGAGGGAGTCATGACTATCCTGCGAAATGTCGTCGCTCTGCTGGCCCTGGGCCTGCTGCTGGTCCTGGCCCTGACCAACGCCGCTCCGGTCAAGCTGTCGGCCTTCGGCTACCAGACCCCCGAACTGCCGTTGTTCGTCTTTTTGCTGATCTTCTTCGCCCTCGGTTACCTGCTGGCCGCTCTCGCCGGTGCCGTCCGCCAGACCACCCTGCGGCGACAGGTCGCCCGCCTGGAGCGGGAACTGGCGCGCGGCGGGCGGGGCGCTGATTCCGCGGCCGGCGGCGGGGTCGCCGGCGGCAACTGATTCCCAACCACGAAAGGATTTAGGCGCTCATGCTGGAGATTTTTCAAAAGGGCGGGCCGCTCATGTACCCGATCCTGTTCTGTTCGGTGCTGGCGCTCGCCATTTTCCTCGAACGGCTCTGGACCTTTCACCGTTTCCGCCGCGGCGCCGCCGACCTGGTTCGCGAGGTCGGCAGCCTGCTCGGCGATCAGCGGCTGGCCGAGGCGACCGCCGCCTGCCAGCGCGGCGACACGCCGCTGGGCCGGGTGCTGCTGGCGGCGCTGCGGGCCGCCGGCCGGCCCCGTACCCAGATCAAGGAAGTGACCGAAGAGGCCGGCCGGCGGGAAACGGCCCCCCTGGAGCGCTATCTCGGCCTGCTCGGCACCATCGCCTCGCTCTCGCCGCTGCTCGGGCTGCTGGGGACGGTGCTGGGAATGATCCAGGCCTTTAACGTCATCGCCACTCAGGGCGTCGGCACCCCGGCGACCCTCGGCGGCGGCATCTCCCAGGCCCTGATCACCACCGCGGCCGGCCTTGCGGTGGCCATCCCCACCATCCTCCTCCACAAATATCTTTCCGGTCGTCTCGACCGGCTGACCCTGGAGATGGAAGCCTGGTCGTTGCAGATCGTCGACCTTCTCGGCCGGGGGGAGAACTGAGGCATGGCCTGGCTGCGCAAACGCAGGGAAGAGCCGAAGGTCGACCTGACCTCGATGGTCGACGTCGTCTTTCTGCTGCTGATCTTCTTCATGATCTCCACCACCTTTGTGGCGAATCCGGGGCTGACCATCAAACTCCCCGAGTCGGGGGCCAAACGCAGTGCCAGCGAACCGAAGGAGGTCAAGGTCTACCTCTCCGCCGCCGGGGAAATTTCCCTCGGCGATCAGCGCGTCACCCTGGCTGAACTGCGCCAGCGCCTGCAGGGGTACGGCAGCGAAGGGGCGCAGATGACGTTCGTTCTCTACGCCGATGCGCAGAGCCGCCACGGCCGGGTGGTCGAGCTGATGGACGCGGCGAGGGCCGCCGGCTTCGCCAAACTCGCGATCGCCACCGAACCCAAGGAGGAACAGTGAAGCCAAGCGATCAGGGGGGGCCTGGGCCGATGACGCGGACAATCGCCATCCTGACCGGGGGCGGGGACTGCCCTGGCCTCAACGCGGTGATCCGCGGCGTGGTGCGGGCTGCGGTCCTGCAGCGGGGGTGGCGGGTGATCGGTATCGAGGATGGTTTCGACGGCCTGGTCGGCACCCCGCGCTGGCGGGAACTCGACCTGGAGACGGTACGGGGCATTCTGCCGCGGGGCGGCACCATCCTCGGCACCAGCAACCGCGGCAACCCCTTCGCCTATCCGGTCATGGAAGCAGGCAAGCCGGTGCTGCGCGACGTTTCCGCCGAGGTGGTGGCGAACTTCCGGCAACTCGGCGCCGAGGCGTTGATTGTCGTCGGCGGCGACGGAACGCTGAAGATCGGCCTGCGCCTGGGGGAACTGGGGCTGAATGTCGTCGGGGTGCCGAAGACGATCGATAACGATCTGCGCGGGACCGACGTCACTTTCGGCTACAGTTCTGCGGTCTGGGTGGTCACCGAAGCCCTCGATCGCCTGCACTCGACGGCGGAGAGCCACCATCGGGTGATGATCGTCGAGGTCATGGGCCGCGATGCCGGCTGGATCGCCCTCGAAGCGGGGATCGCCGGATCCGCCGACGTGATCCTGGTCCCCGAGATTCCCTTTTCCTTCGATGCCGTCTGTGCCGCGATCAACCGCCGCCGGGAGCACGGCCGCCGTTATTCGATCATCGTCGTCGCCGAGGGAGCCTTCCCGGTCGCGGGTGGAAGGGTCGTGCAGCGCGAGGCCGCACAGAATTTCGGCGTCGAGCGTCTCGGCGGCATCGGCCAGGCCCTGGCGAGGCAGCTCGAAGACTGTTTCGACCTGGAAAACCGCGTGGTGGTGCTCGGCCACGTGCAGCGCGGCGGCAGTCCGACTCCTTTTGATCGCATTCTCGGGTCGCGCTTCGGCGTCGCCGCGGTCGACCTGGTCGAAAAGGGCGAGTTCGGGCAGATGGTGGCTCTGCGCGGCAGGCAGGTGGAGTCGGTGCCGATCGCTGCCGCGGTCGGCGCTCTCAATCGCGTCGACCCGCACGGTCAGTTGTGCCGCTCGGCGGAGGCCCTGGGGATCTGCCTGGGCCGATGATGGGCGTTTTTCCTTGACGACCGGGAAGCGGGTCGCTAGTGTAACTTGGAATTTGCCAATTCCGCGAGTTGAAGCTTGCCAGCCAGGAATGTCGCACATGGAGTCGGCATGGTGAATCACCCGCGAAAGACCTGGAACCAGCACTTGGAGCCATGCTCCCCAGGTGCTTTTTTTTCGCCCCGGCGGAACCGTCCGGTGGGGGAGGATGGATGAGGGAGAAAAGGATGGCAGGAGGCGTTCAACGCAGTTGGAAATATGCATTTTACGGGGTCTGCCTGGGATTTTCTGCACCCGGCGGGTGGATCCTGCTGCGCCTGTTGCTGTTCAGGGATCCTTCCCTGGGCCTTTTCGATCAGGTATTCGACAATATTTTCCACTCCATGGAGAGCCTCACCCTCTACTGTTACATGGGCATGGGCACGGCCGTGGTTCTGGGATTGTTCGGGTACCTGATCGGCAACGCCTCGCAGCAGATCCTTGAGCGCGCCGCGCGGCTCGACGAACTCAACCGCGCGGTGGCCAGCCAGAAAGAGGACTTCGAGCGTCGCTTCCGCGACCTCAACAATGGTGTCAAGAACTTTCACGCCATCAACAACCACATCCAGAAGACCGCTGATCCCCGCGAGGTCATGGATCTTGCCGCCGATGGCCTGCACGATATCCTCGGTTATGACCGGGTGAACATCCTGATGGTCAGCAAGGACCGCAAAAACCTCGAGTTCACGGCCAGCCGCGGCAGCGGGAACAACAACGTCAGCGGCCTCACCATCCCTCTCGACGACCGCGGCGGAGCGCTCTATCTTGCCGTGCGTGACAAACACCTGCTGCTCATCGAGGACATTACCCGCTACCCCGAAGAGTTCCATCTCAAGGCGCCCTGCGACCGCATCACCCAACTGCGTTCGCGCAGCTTCATCCTCTGCCCGATCATCGTCCGCGACGAAGTGGTGGGGCTGTTCGGCGTCGACAACAAGATCAGGCGCAAAGGCCTCGACGACACCGATGTCGATACCGTCAAGCTCTTCGCCGACCAGGTCTCCGCGACCCTGAACAAGCTCGAACTGCTCGATGCGGTGGAAACCTTGACCCTGGAGCTGGAAAAGACCTTTGCCGAGCTGCTGAGCTACCGGGAAGAACACGGGCGCAGCGATGAATCTCTCTACCGGGCGACGGCGGCGACCGGCGAATCGATCGCGGATATCGTCCACGCCGCGGATGTGGTCCGGCATGCCGTGGATACCACCCGCTCCTCGGCGAGTGAAATCTCGGTCTCGATCGAGCAGGTCAGCCAGAACCTCAACCAGCTCAGCGACTTCGTGGACCGCTCGATCTCGGCGATGACCGAGATCGGTTCCACCATCAAGTCCGTGGAGGAGACCGGGGCCCGCTCTCACTCCATGTCGGAAACCGTGCGCCGCCAGGCCGAGGGAGGGACGGAAGGGGTTGGCGAAACCCTGAAGGGGCTGCTCGGCATCGCCAACTCCGTCGAGGACGCTGTCGCTGTGATCGACCGGCTCTCCGAAAAGAGTGAGGAGATCGGCGCCATCACCGGGGTGATCACCGAGATCACCCAGAAGACCAACCTGCTCGCCCTCAACGCCGCGATCATCGCAGCTCAGGCCGGGGAGAACGGACGCTCCTTCGCGGTGGTCGCCGAGGAAGTGCGCAGTCTCTCCCAGGAAGCCGCCAGCTCGACCGGCGCGATCACCCGCATCATCGAGGAGATCCAGTCCTTCACCCGCGAGACCGTCGACCACATCGGCCAGACCCGCAACCTGGTCACCCAGGGAATCGACAAGGGGCATGCCCTGGAGACCTCCCTGCAGCAGATCCTGCACTCCTCCGATCAGGCGATGCTCATGGCCCACGACATCCGCAAGGCGACCCGTGAGGTGGCCCGGGCGGTCGAATCGGTCAGCCACTCCATCGAGGACCTGGGCGAGATGTCCACGCAGGTTTCTGTCGCCTCCCGCGAGCAGGCCCATGGGACGCGCAGCATCGTGCAGTCGATCGAGGAAATCGTGAACATGGCCGACAACATGGCCGCCGCGACCGGTAAACAGCAGCAGTATACCCGCGACATCGAGGCGGCAGCGAAGGTGGTGACCGGCATGGTCGGACGAATTTTTCAGGCCATGGAAGAGCGTCAGGCCGGAAGCCGCGAGGTGCTCGAACGCCTGGAGCGGCTCAAAGAAGGCGAGCGCGCAGCGAGTTGAGGCGCGCGGCGCCGCGGGCGGTGCCGGGACAGAGGGATGGAGGCGAAGCAGCAGAGCCGTCCGACCGGAGATCATCCGGCGGACGGCTCTTTTCATTGGCGGGGTGCGGCCTGGAGGAATTATGCCGGGGCCTCGGGAAGTTGCCGGTAAACTGAATCAATGACCTCACGCATTTTCGCGGGCTTGGTAATGAAATCATTGAAACCCGAAGCCAGAAATTTCTGGCGCTTTTCCTGGCCGGGAAGGGCACTGAAGGCAATGATCGGCGTGCGTTTACGGCCGAGCAAGCGCTCCATCTCCCGGATCCTGCCGGTGACCTCAATGCCGTCCATATCGGGCAATCGCACATCCATGAGAATCACATCGAAATCACCCCGGATCCACGCCTCGATGGCGCTGCCGCCATCGCCGACGGTCGTCGGCTGCCAGTGATCCTCCTTGCCGAGGACAACCTTCAACAAGGCCTGGGTGGCAGGGTCATCTTCCACCACCAGGATTTGCGGATGCGGGCAGTCTCGAGGTTCAGCGGTCATGTTCCCCCCCGTTGGGGAATAGGAATAGGTATGCTTCGATTAATACCAATAACCGGAAAAGATCAAGGTTTTCGAGGGGGTGGAGCTGCTTTCGGGGGGAGCGCCGGCCCGGACGTGCCGGCGGGCTTCATTTCTGGACGGGAACGACGGAAGCGGATCGGAGCTGAGCGATGAACTGCGCTGCCCTGAACGAGCCGGTAGCGTCCGGCGAATCCAGGGAGGCCTCCCGGCCCGGCTGCAAATCCCGCCGGGGCCAGAGTGCTACGCGCCCACTCCCGCCGTTCATTGGGGAACGTTTTGGCACCGAGAAGGACGGCTCGCACGAATCCGCCTGAAGTCTTTAGCGGTAATCCGAATTGAATCGGAAATGATCAGAAGTTATCCGCGCGCAACGCCTTCGACCGGCCCGCTGCATTTCCTGCGTCCCGGAACGAAGGACGCCAACGGGCGCGAGGCGCTTGCGGCAGGAACGGGCTGAGTGGATCGGGCAGGGAAATGTCAGGCGGCGGGTTCGTCCCCCTCGTCGAGGCGGGTCTTGTCGACGGGGCAGGCCTGGCGGCCGGGGCAGTGGGGTTCGCGGCAGGGTTCGATGTGGATGGTGACGTCGGCGCCGCGGATGTCGGCTTCGATGCGCTTTTCCAGGTGATCGGCGATGGCGTGGGCCTCCTCCACCGAGAGGTGCTTGCAGACGGTGAGGTGGAAATCCATGATCTTCTGCGATCCGGCCCGCCGGGTGCGCAGGTTGTGGTAGCCGGTGATGTCGTCCTGGTGGGCGCGGATCAGGCGCTCGACCTCGCCGCGAACCACTGCCGGCAGTTCCTCGTCGAGGACGTCGCGCAGGCCGCTGCGGACCAGGCGCAGGGCCTCGAAGAGGATGTAGCAGGCGATCAGGATCGACAGCACGGCATCGAGCCAGGGAACCCGGACGAAGCGGATGATCACCAGCCCCACCGCCAGGCCGAGGTTGGTGTAGACGTCCATCGCGAAGTGCAGGGAGTCGGCTTGCAGCGCCGAGGATTCGGTGGCGCGGGCGACGCGGCGCAGGTAGCGGCTGATCAGCAGCGAGACCACGGTGCTCACCACCAGCACGCCGATGCCGCTGTCGATACGGGTAAGGATGACCTTGTGGCGCAACCGGGAGATCGATTCGGCAATGATCCAGATGCCGGAGCCGGCGATCACCAGTGACTGGATCATTGTTGCCAGGGTTTCGTACTTGCCGTGGCCGAAAGGATGGCTCCGGTCGGCGGGCTGCTCGGCCTGGCGGATGGCGAAGAAGTTCACCCCGGACATGAGGATGTCGAGCAGCGAGTCGATGGCCGAGGAGAGAACTGCCATCGAACCGGTGAGGATGCCGGTCGCCAGCTTGATGATGGCCAGGCCGGTGGCGGTGAGAATCGAGAGGCTGGCGGCGCGGATCTTGGCGGAGGGTGGCGCCATGGCTGTGGCTCCGGTTGAGAGTCGGTCGAAAAATCAGTCGCCGAACGGGCAGTCCTGGTCCCAGCGGTCGAAGCCGTCCCCCTCGATGGCCCAGAAGGCCTCAATGCGGGCGTTGAAGTATTCGCTGTCGGCGGCCTGTTCGCCGACCGCGGCGGCGAGGGCGGGGGGAACCAGGCCGTGCTCGGCGAGGTAGTGGTAGAAAATCGTAACGCCTTCGAGAATGGCGAGAAGTTCCGGCAGATTCGGTTCCAGGTTGCGGACGATATACCAGTTGCCGGCGAACTGGCGCACCCGCTTCGGTTGCAGCCGGTAGATGTTCTCGCGGCGCTCGCCGATGACGAATTCGCGCAGGAAGTAGTCGGCGCCGTGGGCCAGAGCCCCGGCCGCGGCGGGGGCGAACTGTTCCCCGGTGGTCAGGTCTGCGGCGAAGCGGCGCAGCAGTTCGTGGCAGAGCCGGTCGGCACGAATCTCATCCGCGAGAGGAGGCGATGGCAAAGGCCGCTTCCGGAAAGGCGGCGGCCAGCGGCAGTTGAAGGCGGGCGGTTTGGGTCATGCACGGGCTCCTTGGCTGGGGCCTTTCTTATCACCCCGCGCTGCCCCCGTCAAGGCCTAAACCATTGCCCATCGCCCCTCTCCGGCCCGGGCTTTCCCTGTTTACAGAGCGGCACCCGGTTTGGTAACATAACGCCCATTTCGGACCGGCTTCTTCCGGCTCCTGCCAAGGATTGCAGTATGAGCGCCACCACCCCGATGATGCGTCAGTACCTGGAGATCAAGGCCGACTATCCTGACGCCATCCTCTTCTTCCGCCTCGGCGATTTCTACGAGATGTTCCTCGATGATGCGGTCACCGCCTCCCGCGTTCTCGATATCACCCTGACTTCCCGCAACAAGGGGTCGGTCGACGAGGTGCCGCTGTGCGGCATCCCCTACCACAGTTGCCAGCCCTACATCGCCCGACTGGTGGAGAACGGCTACAAGGTGGCGATCTGCGAGCAGGTCGAGGATCCGAAGAGCCGCCAAGGGGATCGTCCGCCGCGAGGTGGTGCGGGTCGTGACTCCGGGGCTGGTGGTCGACACCGACACCTTGAAGCCCAAGGAGAACAACTACCTGGCGGCCGTGGCGGCGGGCGGAGGGCGGGCGCTGGGGGGTGGCGGTGCTCGATATCACCACCGGCGAATTCCGCGCCACCGAGGTCACCGGCGACAGCGCCCTGCGCAGCGAACTGGCCGCCTTTGCGCCGCGGGAGATCCTTCTCGCCGAGGCCGAACCCGGCAGCGCACCGCCGCCGGTTTTGACCGAACTGGCCGCCGAGGTGGCGGTCAACCGGCTGCCGGCCTGGGTGTTCGAGCCCGACCGGGCGGCCGAGCAGATACGCCGCTTCTTCGCCTGCGCCAGCCTCGAGTCCTTCGGCTGCGCCGAACTGCCGGCGGCGGCCGGCGCCGCCGGAGCGATCCTCCACTACCTGGAGTTCACCCAGAAAGGAGTGGTCGCTCACGTCCGCACCCTGCAGACCTACCACAGCCGGGACTTCATGGTCCTCGACGCGGCCACCCGCCGCAACCTGGAGCTGACCGCCACCATTTACGACGGCAGCCGCAAGGGCTCCCTGCTCGGAGTTCTCGATCGCACCCTGACCGCCATGGGCGGCCGCAAGCTGCGTCACTGGGTGCACCACCCGCTGGTCGCCGTCGAGCCGATCCGCCGTCGCCACCAGGCGGTCGCGCAGCTCGTCGAGCAGTCCCTGGCGCGAGTGGAACTGCGCCGGCACCTGGACGGCATCTACGACCTGGAGCGGCTCAGCAGCCGGATCAGCATGGCCAACGCCAATGCCAAGGACCTGGCCGCGCTGCGCTCCTCGCTGCAGCGGCTGCCGGCGCTGCGCGATACCCTGCAGACGCTGACCAGCCCGCTGCTCTCGGAACTGGCGGCGGCGGTCGACCCTCTTGCCGGACATCGCCGAGTTGATCGCCGGCGCGCTGGTCGACGATCCGCCCTTCGTGCTGCGCGATGGGGGACTGATCCGCGACGGCTTCGACGCCGACCCTCGACGAACTGCGCGCCATCGCCCGCGAAGGGAAGGGCTGGATCGCCCGCCTCGAACAGCAGGAGAAGGAGCGCACCGGCATCTCCAGCCTCAAGGTGCGCTTCAACAAGGTCTTCGGCTATTACCTGGAGGTGACCCGCAGCCACCTCGACAAGGTGCCCGAGGACTACCAGCGCAAGCAGACCCTGGCCAACGCCGAGCGCTACATCACCCCGGCGCTCAAGGAGTACGAGGAGAAGGTCCTCGGCGCCGAGGAGCGGCTGGTCGAACTCGAGTACGACCTCTTCCAGCAGCTGCGCCAGCAGGTCGCCGCCCAGGCCGAGCGCATCCAGGCGACCGCCGACGCCCTGGCCGGGTGCGACGTCCTCGCCGCGCTGGCTGAGTTGGCCCACGAGCGCAACTATGTCTGCCCCGAGATCGACGCCGGCGGTGAACTGGTGATCGTCGAGGGGCGCCACCCGGTCATCGAAACCATGCCCCTGGGCGAGCGTTTCGTTCCCAACGACGTCGCCCTCGACGCCGGCGAGAACCAGCTGCTGATCATCACCGGGCCGAACATGGCCGGCAAGTCGACCTTCATGCGCCAGGTGGCGCTGATTACGCTGATGGCGCAGATGGGGAGCCTGGTGCCCGCCAAAGAGGCACGCATCGGCCTGGTCGACCGGATCTTCACCCGGGTCGGCGCCAGCGACAACCTCGCCCGCGGCCAGTCGACCTTCATGGTGGAGATGACCGAAACCGCCAACATCCTCAACCACGCGACGCCCAAGAGCCTGATCATCCTCGACGAGATCGGCCGCGGCACCTCGACCTTCGACGGCGTCAGCATCGCCTGGGCGGTGGCCGAATATTTGCACGACCATGCCCCGGTGGCGGCCCGCACCCTCTTCGCCACCCATTATCACGAACTGACCGAGCTGGCCGTGACCCGGCCGCGGGTGCGCAACTACAATATCGCGGTCAAGGAGTGGAACGAGCAGATCGTCTTTCTGCGCAAGATCGTCAAGGGCGGCGCCAGCCACTCCTACGGCATCCAGGTCGCGCGTCTCGCCGGGCTGCCCGAGGCCGTCATCGCCCGCGCCCGGGAGATCCTGCGCAACCTCGAAGCCGGTGAATTCGTCGGCGAAGGGGAACCGCGGCTGGCGCGCAGCCGCCGCCCGGAGCGCCAGGTGCCGCCGTCGCCGCAGCTCTCCTTGTTCGGCAGCGCCGGTCCCGACCCGCTGCGCGAGCGATTGGAGACCGTCGACGTCACGGTGCTGACCCCGCTGGAGGCTCTCAACCTGCTCGACGAATTGAAAAGGCTGGTGTGACGGATGCGCTATCTGCGACTGCTCCCGATCCTGCTGCTGCTCTTCGCGAGTGCCGTCCCCGCCGCGGCTGCGCGCAGCGCCGCCGCAGCCTACGCCAGCGCCCGGCAGGACTACCAGCGACTGCAGGAGTCGCCGAAAAAGCAGCGCTATCGCGACCAATGGCAGCGGGTCATCGACGGCTTGCTGGCCGTTCCCGAGCACTACCCCGGGGCACCGGAAGGGGCTCGGGCCCTCTACCTGGCAGGGAAGGCCGGCCACGGCCTCTACCAGGTCTCGCGGCTGGCCGGCGATGCCCGGCTGGCCGTCGGCTTTTTCCTGCGGGTAGCGGCCGAGTACCCACGGAGTTCCCTCGCCGACGATGCCCTGCTGCTGGCCGGGGATATCGACCGGCAAGAGCTCGGTGAGTCGGGTGCGGCCCGCGATCTCTACCGGCAGCTCGGAGAACGCTACCCCGCCGGGGACATGGCCGCGGCTGCCCGCCGGCGCTGCCAGGAGCTGGGCGGCTGTCCGCCCCCGCCAACCGTCCCAGCGGCGGACATTGCCCCCGTTCCGGCGCCGGCCGCAGGGGAAACCGCCCAGCTGACCGGAGTGCGGTTCTGGTCCAACCCCGGCTATACCCGGGTGGTCCTGGAACTCTCCGCGCCGGTCCGGTTCGTCTCCAACCTGCTGCCCGGCAATCCGGCGCAGGGGATCAATCCCCGCCTTTACCTCGATCTGGCGCAGACCGCGCCCGTCGCCGGCCTGGCCGACACGACCAGTGTCGATGACGGCCTGCTCAAACAGATCCGCAACGGCCGCCCGGACCAGGACCGTACCCGGGTGGTCCTCGACCTGGTCAGCTCCCGGGATTACAAGGTCTTCCCCCTGAACGATCCGTTCCGCATCGTCATCGACGTCAGGGGCGACGGCTCGCCGGTCCTCAAGGAGGATGCCCCGGCCCTCGCTACCCTGCCGGCCAAGGACGGCATATCAAAAATCCTGGAGAATGCCCCGGTGGAGCGCCCGGTTAAGCTGCACATCCCGAAAAAGACCGGCGGAAAGCTGTTGCGCATCGTCGTTGACGCCGGCCACGGCGGTAAGGACCCCGGAGCGATCGGCCCCGGCGGTGCGCTGGAAAAGGACGTGACCCTGGCGATGGCCAAGGCCCTCGCCCCGCGCCTCGAAAAGGAACTCGGCTGCGAGGTGATCATGACCCGCGACGACGACACGTTCATCCCCCTCGAGGAGCGGACCGCCATCGCCAACAAGGTCGACGCCGACCTGTTCATCTCCCTGCATGCCAATGCCAGTCCCAAAGGAAACGCCTACGGGGTGGAGACCTACTACCTGAACTTCTCCAAGAACGACCAGGCGGTGGAAGTCGCCGCCCGCGAGAACGGGACCTCCCTCAAGCAGGTCGGCGACCTGGAGCTGATTCTGTTCGATCTGATGGCCAACGCCAAGATCAACGAATCGAGCCGGCTGGCGGCGGAGATCCAGCGTTCGCTGGTCCAGCATCTCGATCGCCACTACCGCTCGGTTCGCGACCTGGGTGTCCGCCAGGGCCCCTTTTACGTCCTGCTGGGCGCCACCATGCCCTCGGTACTGGTGGAGACGGCCTTCATCAGCAACCCCCGCGAAGAAGCCCGGCTTCAAGATCCGGACTTCCGCGCCCGCGCCGCCGCCGCCATCGTGGCCGGCGTCCGCAGTTACGCCGTTTCCCTGAAGATGCTGGCCGCTCGATGAAAGCCCGATCCCCCATGCAGACCGAAAACTTCTTCTCCCGCGAGCTGCTCACCGATCCCGCCATCCCTTACGAAGAGCGCCGGGTCCGGCTGCTGGAAGGTTCCCGGCGTTTTCTCGAGCATCACCTCGACGAGATCCGCACCCGGCATCGCCGTGGCGAGAGCGGCCGCCGCATCGTCGGCAGCCTGACCTCTTTGGCCGATACCCTGATCCGCAATCTCTATCGGAGCGTCTCGGCCGATGTCCCCGAGTCGGGCATGGGCGCCTGCACCCTGATTGCGTTGGGCGGCTACGGCCGCGGCGAACTCAACCCGCACAGCGATATCGACCTGATGTTCTACTACAGCGGCAAGGACCGTCCCTTTGCCGAGAAGATTTCGGAACGGATGCTCTACCTGCTCTGGGACCTGGGGCTGCGAGGTCGGCTACAGCGTGCGTACCGAGAAGGACTGCCTGGAGATGGCCGACAAGGACATCACCGCACGCACCGCCCTGCTCGATTCCCGCTATCTGGTGGGGGACGAACCCCTCTACCAGGCCTACGAACGGACCGTCATGGAGGCGGTGCTGGGGCGCAGCAGCCAGGCCTTCATCAAGGAAAAACTCGAGGAAAACAGCCGTCGACTTCAGAAATACGGCTCTTCGGTCTTTCTCCTCGAGCCGAACATCAAGGAAGGCGAGGGTGGGCTACGCGACCTGCACACCGCGCTGTGGATCGCCCAGGTCAAGTTCAAGGCGCGTTCGCTGCGCGACCTGATCATCAAGGGGGTGCTGACCGAACGGGAAGGGGCGACCTTCGAGGCGGCTCTGGACTACCTGTGGAGGATCCGCAACGAGCTGCACTTTCTCTCGCCGCGCAAGAACGAGCAGATCAATTTCGATCAGCAGGAAAAGATCGCCGCCTTCTTCGGCTACCGGGACAACCGCAAGGCGCCGGCCGTCGAGCAGTTCATGCAGGACTACTATTCCCACGCCACCCAGGTCGAACATATGTCCTCGCTGCTGATCACCAAGGCGATCCAGCAGGAGGAGTCGGGCCTGGGCATTCTCGGCTACCTCAAGCGCCGCTCCGTCGCCGAGGGGTTCTACGTCCTGCGCGGCGAGCTGCGGGTGACCCGCGACGATCTTTTCGCGGAGAATCCGGCGGCGATGATGGAGGCCTTCTGCCTCGCCCAGCGCCACGACGTGAAGCTGGCGGTCCCCCTCAAGGGGCTGATCCGCGACAACCTGCACCGCATCAACGACCGCGTCCGCCGCAGCCGGCAGATGGCCGACGGGTTTCTCGAAATCCTGCGCCAGCCCAAGGGGCTCGGCCGGGTCCTGCGGGACATGCACCACCTGCAGTTCCTCAATCGCTTCCTGCCCGAATTCGAGCGCATTTACTGCAAGGTCCAGCACGACGCCTACCATATCTACACCGTCGACATTCACACCCTCTTCGCCATGGAGGAGATCGCCAAGCTCTGGCTCGGTGAGTACCAGCAGAAGAAACCGCTTTTGACCCAGGTCGCGGGCGACATCGAGAAGAAGGAACTGCTGCTGTTGGCGGTGCTGCTCCACGATATCGGCAAGGGGGAGGGGAAGGACCACTCCAACAAGGGGGCGGATATGGTGCCGACCATCGCCCGCCGTCTCGGCCTGAACCGGGAGGACAGCCAGCGTCTCGAATTTCTGGTCCGCAACCACCTGCAGATGGCCCACATTTCCCAGCGCCGCGACATGCACGACGACAAGCTGATTGTGCAGTTCGCCCGCTCGATGGAGATGAGTGAGAACCTCAAGATGCTTTTTCTGCTCACCTTCGCCGACATCAAGGCGGTTGGTCCCGACGTCTGGTCGGAATGGAAGGGGCTGCTGTTGCAGGAACTTTACGAAAAGGCCTACGATGTTCTCGAACGCGGCAACTTCCGCCTCGAAAGGCGCTCGGAAAAACTGCGCAACCGCAAGCGCAAGGTGGTGGAACGCCTGGCCGACGAGTACGACGCCCGGCAGGTCAAGGAGTTGGTGGCGACCCTCGGCACCCGCTACCTGATGTCCTACCATTCCCAGGAGATCGCCGAGCATCTGCGGGTGGTCCTCGGCCGCGGCGAGCGTACCGTCGCCCTCAAAATCGAGCAGGACACCGAGGCCGAATACACCCAGGTCACGATCAGCACCCTCGATATTCCCGGGCTCTTCTCCCGGATCACCGGGGTGATGGCCGCCAACGGCATCAACATCCTGGGCGCCCAGATTTTCACCACCGGCAACGGGGTGGCGCTGGACATCCTTCAGGTCCGCAGCTCCGGCGGCGAACGGATCACCGGTTCGGAGAAGTGGCGGCGGTTCGAGGACGACCTGACAGCGGTCATCGAGGGGCGGACGTGGGTCGACGACCTGGTGAAGAAACGCCACCGTCCCAGCTTCCTCCCGGAACGGCCGCGGCCGCGGCACCCCAACCGGGTGGAGATCGACAACGAGATTTCGGACGAATACACCGTCATCGACATCTACGCCCGCGACCAGGTCGGCCTCCTCTACCGGATCACCCGCACCCTCAAGGAACTCGGCCTCTACATCGGTGTGTCGAAGATCTCCACCAAGGTCGACCAGGTCACCGACACCTTTTACGTCCAGGACATCTTCGGCCAGAAGGTGACGTTCGCCGACAAGCTCGAGGAGCTGCAGCGCAAGCTGCTCGAATGCCTGGATGAGGAAGTTTGAGGGGCGCGCAGCTCGTGGCGCGTGAAGCGTGGCGAGGGGGTGGACACCACTGACAAAGGACCAATGACCAATGACGGTTTAGCTTTTTGCTGCGGTCGGTTATGAACGAATACCTCGATCTTTTTCTCAACTATCTGACAGTCGAGCGGGGGCTGGCGCGCAACACCCTGGAGGCCTACGGCCGCGACCTCGCCCGGTACCTCGACTTTCTCGACAAGGAGGGGATCGCCGCGCCGGACGCCATCGGTCCGCCGACGGTGCTGCGCTTTCTGGCCCGGCTGCGCGATGCCGGCCTGGCGCCGCGCAGCCGGGCGCGGGCGCTGGTCGCCCTGCGCATGTTCCACAAGTTTCTGCTCAGCGAAGGATATGCAACCCGCAACCCCACCGCGCTGGTCGAGGCGCCGAAGAGCCTGGCGGCGCTCCCCCATACCCTCACGCCGACCGAGGTCGAACGGCTCCTCGCCGCCCCGCAGGGGGAGGCGCCCCTGGAGCTGCGCGACCGGGCGATGCTGGAAGTCCTCTATGCCACCGGGCTGCGCGTCTCGGAACTGGTCGGCCTCAAGCAGGCCGATCTGCAGCTCGACGTCGGTTACCTGACCGCCTTCGGCAAGCGCAGCAAGCAGCGCATCGTCCCCCTGGGGGAGGTGGCCATCGCCGAACTGGGGCGCTACCTGCGCTACGGCCGGCCCCAGCTCGACAAGGGAACGGCCGGGCCGCTGCTCTTTCTCAACCGCCTCGGGCGGGGGTTGACACGTCAGGGGTTCTGGAAGATCATTAAGCGCCGCACCCGCCAGGCCGGGATCGGCAAGCGCATCACCCCGCACACCCTGCGCCACTCCTTTGCGACCCATCTGCTGGAGAACGGCGCTGATCTGCGGGCCGTGCAGAGCATGCTCGGTCACGCGGACATCTCGACCACCCAGATATATACCCACGTGACCCGCGAACGCCTGCGCCGCCTCCACGAGCAGCACCACCCGCGGGGCTGACCCGGGACCAAGAGGAGTTTTGATGAAGTACCTGATTCTGCTCGGCGACGGCATGGCCGACGAGCCGCTCGAGGAGCTCGGCGGCCTCACCCCGCTGCAGCATGCCCGCACCCCGCGCATGGACGAGATCGCCCGGCGCGGGGTCATCGGCCTCGCCGAAACCGTGCCCGCCGGTTTTCACCCCGGCAGCGACGTCGCCAACCTCTCGGTCTTCGGCTACGATCCCGCTACCTGCTACAGCGGCCGCTCGCCGCTGGAGGCGGCGAGCATGGGCGTGGAACTCGGCCCCGACGATGTCGCCTTCCGCCTCAACCTGGTCACCCTCGCCCCGCAGTACGGCCGGCTTTACATGGAGGATTTTTCCGCCGGGCACATCACCACCGCCGAGGCCGGCGATCTGATCGCCTGCCTGCAGGAGGAACTCGGCGACGCGCGTTTCAGCTTCCATGCCGGGGTCTCCTATCGCCACCTGCTGGTCTGGCACGGCGGCAAGGACGCGCTGACCTTCACCCCGCCCCACGACCTGACCCACCAGAGCATCGAGGGGCACCTGCCGCAAGGGGACGGGGCCGGGGAATTGATCCGGTTGACCACCTCGGCGCAGATGCTTCTGAGTACCCACCCGGTCAACCTCAAGCGGCAGAAGGCCGGCAAGCCCATGGCCAACTCCATCTGGCTGTGGGGGCATGGCCGCGCGCCGCGCATGGCGACCATGCAGGAGAAGTTCGGCCTGACCGGGGCGGTGATCTCGGCGGTCGACCTGATCAAGGGGATCGGCATCTACGCCGGCCTCGAGGTCATCGAGGTCCCCGGCGCCACCGGCTACATCGACACCAACTACCAGGGGAAGGCCGAGGCCGCCCTGGAAGCACTCAAGACCCGGGACTTCGTCTACCTCCACGTCGAGGCCCCGGACGAGGCCGCCCACGCCGGCAACCTCGACGACAAGCTCAAGGCGATCGAGGATTTCGACGCCCAGGTGGTCGGCACGGTCCTCGACGGCCTGCCGGCGCTGGGCGACTACCGGGTCCTGGTCCTGCCCGACCACCCGACCCCGGTCAAGCGCATGACCCATACCCTCGGCCCGGTCCCCTTCGCCCTCTGCGGCAGCAACGGCGAATTCGCCGCCGCGACCCCGGCCGCAAGCTTCGACGAGGTGGCCGCGGCTGCCTCGGGCCTCTTCCTCCCCGCCGCCTGCCGGTTGCTGCCGGGGATGGTTGCCGGCAAGCTCTGAGGCCGCCGGCTGCCCGCCGCGGGGAAAAGGACCTTGGCACGCGGGCCGCTTTGGCCCCATAATGAAGATTCCCTGAAAGACGGGTAGTTTGAGCCTTTTTAACTTCAGGAGCAGCCGATGCAGGAAAGTCCCTCCAAGATGATCCAGATCCGCTGGCACGGACGCGGCGGCCAGGGCGCCATCACGGCGGCCAAGGTGGTCGCCGAGGCGATGTTCAAGAGCGGTTACGGCGGCGTGGTCATGGCGCCGACCTTCGGCACCGAGCGGCGCGGCGCGCCGGTTTCCACCTCGCTGAAGATTTCCCGCGAGAAGATTTACGATCTGTCGCCGATCCAGTCTCCCGATATCGTCGTCGTCCTCGATCATCTGATCCTTAACGAAGTCGATGTCACCGTCGGTCTCAAACCGGGGGGGCTGCTGGTCATCAATTCGCCCCGGCCGGCGGAGGAACATCAGCTGGCTGATTTCCGCGTCGCCGTCGCCAACGTCACCCGGCTCGGCATCGAGGCCGGGCTGCGCAAGGGGATCGTCAACAGCGGCATCATCGGCGCCCTCGGCAAGGCCAGCGGTCTGGTCGATCTCGAAATCCTGTCAAGCTGTATTGCCGACGAGTTCGTCGGCCGCAAACCGGCAGAAAACGTCAAGGCGGCCCGGCTGGTCTATGCAGCCACCCAGATCTGCGAGCCGCGCGCGGGAGTTATCAATGCCTGATTCACGATTCAAGATACTGACCTCGGCAAGCACCTCCGGTCCCGGCGATGCCGGTCGTACCGGTTCCTGGCGGGTCGAGCGCCCGGTTATCGACCTGAGCCGCTGCACCCCGGCCAGGACCGGCAAGCACGCCTGTCATCTCTGCTGGCTCTACTGCCCGGACAGCACGGTCAGCAAGGACATCGAGCCGTCCATCGACCTGGAATACTGCAAGGGATGCGGGATCTGCGCCGAGGAATGCCCCGTCGGGGCAATCAGCATGGTCCCCGAGGAGGAGTTCGAGGGGGGTGACAATGAGTGAGAAGCGGATCGATTCCGGAAACGCCGCCGCCGCCCTGGCGGTGCAACTGGCCGGCGCCGAGGTGATCGCCGCCTACCCGATCACCCCGCAGACCCCCCTGACGGAAAAGCTCTCCGAGATGATCGCCGCGGGCGAAGATGGACGCCGAATACGTCGCCGTCGAGAGCGAGCACAGCGCCCTGGGGGTCTGCATCGGTGCCGCCAGCGCCGGGGTGCGCGCCTTCACGGCGACCTCCTCCAACGGCCTGCTCTACATGAGCGAGCAGCTGCACTGGGCGGCCGGCGCCCGCCTGCCGCTGGTGATGTGCGTCGTCAACCGCGGCGTCGGCGCCCCCTGGTCGGTGTGGAACGACCATCAGGACGCCATCAGCCAGCGCGACACCGGCTGGATCCAGGTCTTCGCCAAGGACCACCAGGAAATCGTCGACATGACCCTGAAGGCCTTCCGGCTCGCCGAGGCGGTGCACATCCCGGTAATGGTCAACTACGACGGCTACTACCTCTCCCACACCTACATGCCCTTCGAGCTCCCCGAGGCCCAGGCGGTCAAGGATTTCCTGCCTCCCTATCGCTACCTGCATGCCCTCGACCCGCAGCACCCCGAGAGCCTCAACACCGTGACCCTGCCCGATGCCCGCAGCGACATCCACGGCGTCAAGCAGGGGGGATACATGGACATCCGCCACAACCTGCACCAGGAGATGCGCCAGGCCATGGAGCTCTGGGAGGAGATCGACGCCGACTTCCGGCAGCGCTTCGGCCGCGGCGGCGCGCCGATCCTCGACCCCTACCGCTGCGAGGACGCCGACTTCGTCGTCGTCGCCATGGGCACCCTCGCCAACCAGTTCCGCGACGTGGTCGACCGCCTGCGCGAGGAGGAGGGGCTGAAGGTCGGCGTGCTGGCCCTGCAGATGTACCGTCCCTTCCCGACCGCCAGGATCGCCGCGGCGCTGCAGAACGGCCAAGGGGGTCATGGTCTACGAGAAGGGCCTCAGTTACGGCAACCAGGGGGCGCTTTACGCCGACCTCAAGTCGGCCCTCTATCCCTATCCGAACCGTCCGCGGCTGCACAACTTCATCGTCGGGCTGGGCGGTCGCGATATCCGCACCGAGGATCTTTATCGGACCCTGAAGGCGGCCTGTCTGCAGGAGCAGCAGGTCGCTCCGGAGCAGCAGGACACTCCGCAATGGATTGGATTACAGCTATGACCAGCAGTCGCCAAGACCACCGTTCTCGACCTGACCGAAGAGGAATTCATCCATCCGGGCAACCGCGCCTGCGCCGGTTGCGGGCTGAGCGTTCTTTACCGCATCGGCACCAAGGCCCTGGGGCGCGACTGCATCTTCGTCGTCCCGCCCAGCTGCCTGACGGTCATGCAGGGCCTGTATCCCATCGCCGCCTCGCAGCTGCCGATCTTCAACGGCACCTTCGCCTCCACCGCCGCCATCGCCACCGGCGTGCGCGCCGCGATGAAGCGCCTCGGCAAGCAGACCCAGGTCGTCGCCTGGGCCGGGGACGGCGGCACCTCGGACATCGGCATCCAGGCCCTCTCCGGGGCGCTGGAGCGGGGCGAGGACATCATCTACATCTGCTACGACAACGAAGCCTACATGAACACCGGCGTGCAGCGCTCCGGCACCACCCCGCAGGGGAGCCTGACCACCACCACCCCCTATTGCGGGAAGCGGGAGGGGAGCAAGAACGTGCCGGCGATCGTCGCCGCCCACAACCCGGCCTACGTCGCCACCTGCTCGGCGGCCTTCCCGCTCGATTTCCACGACAAGCTGCTCAAGGCCAAACAGATCCGCGGCCTGAAGTACATCCACATCCAGACCCCCTGTCCGCCCGGCTGGGGATGCGAAGAGCGGATGACCATCAAGATCGGCAAGGCCGCCGTCGAGAGCGGCATGTTCGACCTCTACGAGATCGAGAACGGCCAAAAGATCCTCTCCGAACCCTCCCGCCGCCTGCTCGACAAGTCCAGGCAGCGCCCGGTCACCGAGTACCTGGGGATGCAGGTGCGCTTCAAGGCGCTGTCCAAGGAGCAGGTGTCGGCGATCCAGGAGGGGGTCGATCACAAGTGGGAGGAGTACCGGCGGGAGTTTGGCGAAGGGTAAAGCAACTCTGGCCTCGAGGTCCTGTTCCGATTCATCCGAGGGAATCCTGGGGCGGAGCAGGCTTGAAAGAAACAGGGTAGGGGGCCAGGAAGAATCAGGGAGGGGGATATGGCGACGCGTTTGACGTTGCTGGCGAACAAAGAAAACCGTCCGTCCCGGCTCAGAGCCGGCGGGCGGTTTTTCGTTTTTTAGGTGGGAGCGGGAATCGGTGAATGGAGACCATTTGTGGAGATTTGGGCGGGTGTCGGGGGGAGTGGCGCCGGTAATTCAATGACCCATTAATTTCGTTGATTTATTTATGAAAAACTTTTAAAAAATAAGCTACTGGAATTGTTTGGATTTTCAACCGATATGACAGTTGCTGTTTTATCCGATATGACAGCAACCGCCTAATCCCTGTTAGCTACAGAAATATGAAATTCAATAAGACCAAAAGAAAACCGTGTAAAAGTGTCAGTTGCCCGCACTGCAAAGAGACAATTGAATTTTATTATTACAGTGGCATGGGTGACCTTGCTCCGCACTTTTACTGTGATTCGTGCTCAAATATTCTGTTCCGAGAAAAAGACAAAATATCAATATACGAAAATGAAATAACTGAAGAATTATTTGCCGCAATAACAAAGGATCTACCGAAATGCATTTGTGGGGGGCAATTTAGCCCAAGTGCTAATCCAAAATGCCCGAAATGCAAAAAGGAAATTGAACACCAATCAACACCAATCCAAAGGTTGAGCGATCCACACGCCATTCAATTGAAAGGCGCGTATTTGCTTCAACCCAAGGAAAGTAGCTAACCCTTATCAGGCCCCCGGCCGTCAAGAGGTAAAATCCTCCGCGCACGAAAAAGATTGATCCCTTTTCGTTCTTTGACAAGCGACTGATCACCCAGAACCCACCGGTTTCCGGCTTGGGATTCATTTCTGGCTGCAGACGAACTCTGCTCCAAACACTTATCGAGGCTCTTTTCGCGGGGGCTCGTTCGAGTCCTCCCCGCCGCCTGGAATCACGCGCGTGCCCTTATGCCGTCCCAGTCAAGACATCGAGGTTCATCCGTACTGCCGATGATGACCGCAGTTAGGTGCGGGCTCGGGGAAGGGGCAGAATCCGGCGCTGGCCCCTTGGACCATCGCGCAAGCTGAATGTGGGAGCGAGGCGGACCTCCAATCAAAGCAAGCGGTTGGCGGTGGCTGGAATAGAATTTCCGGGGGCATAATACCCATTACTCAACGTCCCCATCACGCCCCCCATCGCTGAGAAAGAAAAGATTGTCCCACTAATCAGAATCGGGGGCAGTAGGGTCAAGCCTCCAAGGTGCTGGGATTGGAAAGGTTTGGCCGATCAGAGAATAAAGCAAGCACATTTCAGTACTTCAGTCAGAAAAAAAGCAGCCGCCCCAATTTGGAGCGGCTGCCTGCGTCTTGAGGTCATGACGGATCTGCGCGGGGTCAATAACCCCGGTGGCCGCGGCGTCCCCAGCCGCCGTAGTGGCCGGAATGGCGGCTGTAGGAAAAGGAAAAGTTGACCGGGTACGGCCAGAAGTAGAGCGGCCTGTAGTAGGGGGAGTAGGCCGGCTCGGAATAATAGACCTGCGGGGCTTGCTGCACCGTGACCTGCGGCGCCGCCGGCTCGGCGTTGCTGATCTGCCAGGTTCCGTCCGGCTGCCGGCAGGCGGTACCGTAGGCCTGCTGTTGTTCGCCGGCCACGATGACGGTCTGCTGGTATTCACGACAATAGCGGCCGTCCCGGTCTTGATAGGTGCGGGTCGGCGTTACCGCCCCGCGGTTGCCGCTGTCCGGGTTGACCCAGGAACTGGTCTGATTGCTCCGCGACATTTCCAGGCTCTGCTGGGTGGTCTGCTGGATATAGGCGCGATCGGCCTGGTCGAGGGTGCGGCCGATGTCCTGGCCGATCATGGCGCCGGCCAGGGTGCCGATGGCGGTGCCGACCAGCCTCCCGGTCCCGGCACCGAACTGAGAGCCGATGAGGGCGCCGGCGCCCGCGCCGAGCAGGGTGCCGCTGCCCTCCCGCGGACCGGCCGGGTAGGCACAGCCCGCGAGCAGGGCGAATAGACTGATGATCGTAATAATCCGTGCCATGGACACCTCCTCAGCGGAAAGTCGGGGTCTTCTCTTCTAGCTCTCGCCGCTTTTGATTAAAGGGTAGCGCGGGAATGTGAAACAAATGTGGAAGGAATAAGGAAATCGGCTATCCTGAGGCTGGAAAGCAACGGGGAACTTTAGTCTCTTGGGCATTGAAAGAGCGGGGCAGAAAATCTTGCCCCGCTCTTTGCGATAAGGATTGCGGACCTCGTGACTACTACCAGGTCTGGGTCACCGAATCGGGCGTTACGGCCAGGGTGGCACGCAGCCAGGAGAACTTGGATTTGAGCAGATCGAAGTCCGGACCGGAGGTGACGAAGGCGGCCTTTCCCTTGACCAGGAACCCCGCGCCGGGGCCATGAAGACCTTGCACCTTGCTGCTCCCCATGGTAATCAGGACCTCGGGATTGAAGGCGATATTCGCCTCCGTGTGGTGCATGTAGCCGGCCGGTATCAGTAATTTCCCCTCGGCCGATACCCGGATGTAGGCGTTCCAGGTATTGACCATATGCGGCCCGTCCTCGCCGAGGGTGGCGATGGCGACCACGCCGTCCTGCTTGAGCCGCGAATTCCGGGGACATAATACCTATTACCCTACGTCCCCATCACGCCCCCCATCGCTGGGAAAGAAAAGCTTGTCCCACCCCTCAGATTGGTCTATATTTTGACCACCCTGTGAATCAAAATACGGAGTTCCTCGATGAAAGCCATTTCTGTCAGCAGCGATATCGTCCCCATCGCCGAATTCAAAACCGGCATCTCCAAGTGGTTCAAGAGTATTCAGAAATCCGGGCATCCCTTGATCATCACCCAGAACGGCAAGCCTGCCGGAGTGCTGCTGTCGCCGGAGGACTACGATGAACTGGTCTACCGGAAATCCTTCCTCGACTCCGTTGCCCGCGGGATTGCCGATGTTGACGCTGGCAGGAGCTACGGCAGCGAGGAGGTCAGGTCCGCTCTTGCAACCCGCAGGGACAGAGGCTGATCTCGGATGGAGCTGCGTTTGAGCCATGAAGCCGTTGAGCGACTGATCGAAATCGAGGAGTTCATCGCCAAGGACGATCCCGAGCGGGCGGCGACCTTCGTCGACAGGCTCGTCGACCATGTCGAAGGCACCTTGCCCGCCAATCCCCGCACCGGCCGCATCGCTCCGGAGCTCTCTATGCCCGACATCCGCGAGTTGTTGTATCGGAACTACCGCATCGTCTATCGGTTGACCGAAAAGCGGATCGACGTTCTCACCGTCTTCGAAGGGCATCGCCTGTTGTGCGTCGATGAGCTGGGGCTGTAGCCTGCTGGGTGGTTCCAGACCCGTCACCGACATTGCAATTCCACCGGCAAAAATGCTATAGACAGGGGCGGCCAAGCGGTCGCCCGATTTCGTTTTCCGTCCGAGGAACTATGCCGCGCGTCGAGTTCATCCGCCTGAAGAAGGCCGAAAAGGCCCGCCACCTCTGCGAGCTGGCCGAGGAGTACTACAACGCCGGCAAGCGGGTGCTGATCACCGTTCTTGACGACAACCAGGGGGTGACCCTCGACGGCTTCATGTGGACCTGGAAGAAGGGGGCCTTCATCCCTCACGCCTACGCCAACGGCGCGGTCGACTGCTTTGATGAGCCGGTGGCGATCACCACCGACGAGCAGAATCCCAACGGCGCCCAGGTACTGATCATGGGCAAACCCTGCAGCCCCGGCTTCGTGCGCCAATTCGAGGCCGCCATCGACTTCGCCGAACTTTATGACGACGAACTCGCCAACGCATCCCGCCAGCGCTTCGTTCAGTACCGGGAGGCCGGCCTTGATCCCGGCATGCGTCAATAGCGGCGGCCCCGGCAGCATCGTCCGCCTCGCCGTCGTCCCGACCCTTGAAACCGCTCTTCCCCTGCCCGCAGAAGCAAGGACCGCCCTGGCCGCCTGGCGGGCCCGGCCCGGGGCGATCCTGACGGTGGTCGACCCGCAGCAGACCTGTTTTCGAGCCCGGCTGGTGGCGGAAGGGGAAGAGTGGCAGTTGGTCCCCTTTCAGCGCCTTTCCCGTCAGGCGGAGAGTGGCGTCGCCCTCGAGGTCTACCACGCGCTCCCGGAAAAGGAACGCTTCGAGCTGGTGCTGCAGAAACTGACCGAGCTCGGGGCCGTCCGCATCGTGCCGATAATCAGCCGCCGCTCCGCTACCCTGGCCGAGCGCGACGCCGGACAGAAGAAGTCGCACCGCTGGCCGGAGGTGGTGCTGCGCGCCGCCCGCCAGTGCCGCCGCGCGATGCTTCCGGAGCTGACTGCCGTGGCTGACTGGCCATCGGCAATTCGCGCCGCCGCCGCGGCCGAGATGCGGCTGATGCTCTACGAAGGGGAGGGGACTTGGGGCTTGGACGAGGCCATCGGCAGGCAGCGTCCGGCGCGGGTTTCCCTGCTGGTGGGGCCCGAAGGGGGCTTCGCCCCCGAGGAAGTGGAAGAGGCCCGGCAGCTGGGCTTTTTGCCGGTTTCCCTCGGTCCGCGCATCCTGCGCACCGAGACTGCCGCCATCGCCGCCGCTGCCGTGCTGCAATATGCGCTCGGTGATTTGCGCTGAGGGACTGCTGCAGACGGTACGGTTCTCCGCCGGACCGGAAGGGTGCCCCATGGCTAAACAGGAAAGGCGGTTTCGCGCGGATCAAGTCTGATCACTTCGGATAAAAATCTGATCAGGCTTTTGGTCCTGGTTAAATCTGAACTTAATCAGATTTGATCCGAAGTTATCCGCGCGAAACGAATTTGAAGTTTAAAGATTTTGGTGAGTTTCAAAGGAGCCAGTTTGCCCAGAATGAAAGCAGCGCCAGAGGAAAGCCTGGAAACCACTGACATGGTCGCCGACCTGCTGCGCAACGTCGTGGTGGTCCTGGTCGAACCGCAGGGAGCGCTGAACATCGGCTCGGTCTGCCGGGCGATGATGAACTTCGGCTTCGGCGAACTGCGCCTGGTGGCGCCGCAGGTCGACTACCTCGGCGACGAGGGGCGGCGCATGGCGGTGAAGGCGGCGCCCCTCCTCGAAGGGGCCAGGCTCTATCCCGACCTCGCTACCGCCCTCGCCGACTGCCACCTGGCCCTCGGCACCACCCGCCGCTTCGGCAAGTACCGCGAGGATTTCCTCCATCCGCAGGAAGCCGCCGCCTTTCTCCTGCCACAGGCGGCGAAGGACCGCGTCGCCCTCGTCTTCGGCCGCGAGGACAAGGGGCTGCATACCGCGGAGCTCGATCTCTGCCAGCGCTTCATCACCATTCCGACCCGCGCAGAGCTCCCCTCGATGAACCTCGCCCAGGCGGTCTCCCTCTGTCTCTACGCCGTCGCCCGGGAGGCTGCTTCCGCCGCCGGCCTGAAGCGGGCAGGGCGCAAGCTGGCGAGCCATCGGGAGCTGGAAGCGCTCTATGCCCACATCCGCAAGAGCCTGCTGGACATCGGCTTTCTCGATGCGCAGAACCCCGATCATATCCTCCACACCTTCCGGCGGATCTTCGGTCGGGCCGGCCTCAACCCCCGGGAAGTGAAGATTCTGCACGGGATGATGCGACAAATCGATTGGGTCGAAGGGGAGCGCCGCCGGCTGGAGACGGGAGACGGGGATGACTGAGGGCCGGACGCTGCGCTGCAAGCACCTGGAGAACGGCCTGGTGCTGGAGTTCCATGACCAAAGCAACCGCTATTACGGCGACTTCCACAAGGTCCGGGTCGAGATCCGGACCCGGCTGCTGCTGCAGATCGAGCTCTTCAGCGCCGAGGCGGACCCGCTGGCCGCGCTGCAGCGGGCCAGGAAGCTTTTCGGCGCCGAATTGGTGGAGAGCCGGTTTCTCGAGCGGATGGGGGTTGCGGGTGCGGAAGTGGAGGAGGTTCGGGAGGCGATGATCGATTCTTTTTTGCAGAGCGGCCTCGGCTACCTGCAACGGCCGGATTATCCGCGGCTGCTCCTCCACAAGCGCCTGGCTGGCCATCGCCAGGGGCCTTTCCCCCGCCTGGTGCCGCGGTGACCCTGGAGCTGACCATCGACAGCCTCGCCTTCGGCGGCAACGGCGTGGGCCGCCACCAGGGGAAGGCGATCTTCGTGTCGCGCAGCGCCGCCGGCGACCGGCTGCGCTGCCGGGTGGTCCGCGACCGCGGGCGCTACGCCGAGGCGGAACTGGTCGAGCTGTTGGAACCCGGGCCGGGGCGCCGACAAGCGCCATGCCCGGTCTATGCCGAGTGCGGCGGCTGCCAGTGGCAGCATCTCGACTACCCGACCCAGTGCCGCTGGAAGGAGACGATCTTCGCCGACCAGCTCGGGCGGCGAGCCGGTGTCGACCCCTCTGCAATCCGTCCTTTGCTCGCCGCGCCGGAGGAATGGAACTACCGCAGCCGGGTGCAGTTCAAGTGCCGGCAGACGGCGGCGGGCTGGCGGATGGGTTTCTACCGCCCGGGCAGCCACTTCGTCGTCGATGTCGCCCACTGCCCGATCAGCGCGCCGGCCATCAACCGGGGCCTGGCGCTGTTTCGCGCCTGGCTTCCCGAATCCCCCTGTCCGCAGCAGATCCCCCAGGTCGACCTCGCCGTCGACGATTTTCAACGGCTGCGGGCCGTGGTCCACTGCCTCGATCCGCAGCCACGGCGGCTGGCTGACTATCTGCGGCCGCTGGCGGAAGCGGCGGGATTCGCCCTCTTTCTGCAGACCGGGCGCAAGGCGACGTTGACCCGGGTCTGCGGCGAGGAACAGCTGGAGATCACCGTCGACGACCCGCCGCTGCGTCTCGCCTACGGTCCCGGCGGTTTCGCCCAGGTCAACCTGGAGCAGAACCGGGCCCTGGTGGCGCTGCTCCTCTCCGCCCGGGCCTGGCAGGGGAGTGAGAGCGCCCTCGACCTCTACTGCGGCATGGGCAACTTCTCTCTGCCCCTGGCGCGACGGATCGGTTCCCTGGTCGGGGTCGAAGACTATCCCCCCTCGATCGCCTCTGCGCAGCAGAATGCCCGGCAGAATGGCCTGGGCAACCTGCATTTTGCCGCCCGCCCGGCGAAAGGGGCGCTGCAGGACTTCTTTCCCCACGCGCCGCCCGATCTGGTGGTTCTCGATCCGCCGCGCAGCGGCGCCTACGAGGTCGCCCGGGAACTCACCGCCCGGCCGCCGGCACGGGTCGCCTACGTCTCCTGCGATCCGGCGACCCTCGCCCGGGACCTGCAGCCGCTGCTGCACGGACCCTTCCGGCTGCTCTGGTCCCGGCCCGTCGACCTCTTCCCGCAGACCTATCATATCGAGAGCCTGACCCTGCTTGAACGCCGTCCCGACCGGGAAAAATAGCGGGTCTTCCCGCGTTGGCTGCAGTGGCGCTATAATGGGTCGGACTGCGAATTTCTCCCGGAGGCGTCCATGCCGATTCTCATCCTCTGTCTGCTGCTGGTGCTGGGTTCTCCCGCTCTCGCCGGCGGGTCCGAGGCGCTCGCCTTGGCCGACGGCACCACCCTGCAGTTCACGCTTCCCGCCGGCGGCTGGGTCTTCAGCCGAACCCCTCCAGACTTTCTGGTCCGCGCTGCGAGCGCCGATCTCGGCGGCGAACTGGCCGCCAAGGGCCAGGCAGTCAGTCCCGAGCGGCTCGAGGCGCTGGTCCGGGAGCGGCTGCGTGAAAACGAAGGCTTCGTCTACCAGCCGAGGAGCGAATCCTATCTGCTGATCGACTTCAGCCCGCTGCCGCAAGGCGAAAAACCCCCGGGGGAAGCGGCCGTCGCAGCCTCGGCCCGCGATGCCGCGGAGGTCCTGCAGCAGGAGGAGGGGACGGCGGAGGTGGTGACCAACCGGCAGCGGGTGGAATTTCCCGGCATGAGCTGGGCCTGGCGGCTCGATGCCCGCTACCGGCAGAACGGCGCTCCCCGCCGCTTTATCGGCATCATCGGTTTTCGCGCCCCTTACTGGGTCTTTCTCTACTACACCGACAAGGGGATAAACGCTGCCGACTACGGGCAGATGGAAGCCCTGCTGGCCGGCGCCCGGATCGCCGCCCGCGAGTGACACAAAATCGTTTTTTCCTTGCATCCAGTGATTTTCCATGGTATCAACTTGAACGTTTCAGGTCGTTCACTGGTTTTAAGTGAGCTTTTCGCTCACTTTTTTTATTTCAGGCTGTCGTGCTCCGGGAATAGCTGCAGTGACCCAAGGAACCCTGCTTGATGAAATTCAGCGCATCCTCGTCCCGATCCTGGCCGATCTCGGCCTCGAGGAGGTCGATCTCGAGTACCGTCGTGAGGGACGGGAGATGGTGCTGCGCATCTTCATCGACAAGCCCGGCGGCGTGACCCTTGATGATTGCGCCGAGCTGAGCCGCGAATTCGGTGCGGTTCTCGAAATCGAGGATCTGATCCACGCGGCCTATCGGCTCGAGGTCTCCTCGCCGGGGCTCGACCGGCCCCTGAAGCGTCCCGAGGACTACCGGCGCTTTGCCGGCGAGCGGATCAAGCTCAAGACCCTCGAGCAGCTCGATCCCGACGGCCGCGGTCATCTGCGCAAAACCTTCAGCGGGCGCCTGCTCGGCCTCGAAGACGGGTTCGTGCGGCTGCTGCAGCTCGACAAGAAAGGCGGCGAGGTGGCGATTTCCCTCGACGCCATCGCCATGGCCCATCTCGACCCGGAATTCTGAACCCAACGGGTTTTACTACGACCATTCAGCCCTTCGCCCTAAAGCCAAGTCCCGGCGGAGGAGTCAGCAACAGGGGGACAGGAACATGTTGGTGAACCTGAACCATATCATCGACCAGGTTGTCAAGGACAAGGGCATCGACCGCGGCGTGCTGGTGGAAGCCCTCGAGTCGGCGGTCCTCTCGGCGGCCAACAAGAAGTATCGCAACACCCGCGATCTCGAGGCCCATTTCAACGACGAGTTGGGCGAGGTCGAGGTCTTTGAGTTCGTCACGGTCGTCGAAGAGGTCCAGGATTCCTACAAGGAGATCGATCTCGGCGAGGCCCGGGAAATCGATCCCGAGGTCGAGGTCGGCGATTCCCTCGGCATGAAACTGGACGCGGGCAACTTCAGCCGCATCGCCGCCCAGACGGCCAAGCAGGTGATCATTCAGAAGGTCCGCGAGGCCGAGCGGGAAGGGGTTTTCAACGAATTCAAGGACCGCCTCGGCGAACTGGTCAATGGTATCGTCCGCCGCTACGAGCGCGGCGACCTGATCGTCGACCTGGGCCGGGCCGAGGCGCTGCTGCCGCATCGCGAGCAGGTTCCCCGCGAGAACTACCGCCAGGGGGACCGGGTCCGGGCCTATATCTCCGATGTGAAGATGAGCCCGAAGGGGCCGCAGATCATCCTCTCCCGGACCCATCCGGGCGTGGTGGCGGCACTCTTCCATTTCGAGGTTCCGGAGATCGCCGAAGGGATCGTCGAAATCAAGGCCGTTGCCCGTGAGCCGGGCAGCCGCGCCAAGATCGCCGTCGTCTCCCACGATTCGGATGTCGATCCGGTCGGCGCCTGCGTCGGCATGCGCGGCTCACGCGTCCAGAACGTGGTCTCCGAGCTGCGCGGCGAGAAGATCGACATCATCCCCTGGACGCCTGACATCGCTCGTTTCGCCTGCTCCGCCCTGTCGCCGGCGGAAGTGACCCGGGTCTACGTCGACAACGACGAGCAGGCCCTGGAGATCATCGTCCCCGATGACCAGCTCTCGCTGGCCATCGGCAAGAAGGGACAGAACGTCCGCCTGGCCGCCAAGCTGACCGGCTGGAAGATCGATATCAAGAGCGAAACCCGCGCCGCCGAAGCCGAACTCGAGGAACTGGCCGCTGAAGCAGCCGAGGAAAAGGCCGAAGCGATTGCCGCCGAGGCCGAGGATGCCGTCGCCGAGATGTCCCGTGATGCCCTTTACGAACTGGCCAAGGAGCACAAGCTGGCCGGGCGCAGCTCGATGACCAAGGATGAGCTGGCTCACGGACTGGCGGAGCTCGGCGTTCTGCCGGGGCACGACGGCGGGGCCGGGGAGTAGGCTGCCCTTGGGAGCTGCCAGGCACATTGCCGAGCGGAGCTGTATCGCTTGCCGTCGGACCGCGCCCCAGGAGGACCTGGTGCGTTACGTGGTGGCTCCGGACGGCAATCTGCTGGTCGACTACTCGCAACGATTGCCGGGGCGCGGGGCCTATACCTGCCTTGAGCCCCGCTGCATTGCCGAGGCGGTCCGCCGCGGGCAGTTCGCCCGGACCTTTCGCCGCTCGCTGCCGACAATCGCCGCCGGCGATCTGCAGAGCGCCTTGGGAACGCAGCTGCTGGAACGCATTCTCGGCCTGGTCGCCGTAGCCCGCAAGGCCGGGCAGGTCCTCTCCGGGTCGAATTTGGTCCTCGACGCTCTCGGGAGTCCGGAGCCCCCGGCCCTGGTGCTGGTGGCCGAGGATGTCTCGGCGGGGATCGGCGACAAGGTCAGCGGCAAGGCGGCGGCCCGGGACGTTCCCTGCTGGCGCTGTTTCGACAAAGCAACCTTCGGCCGCCTGCTGGGCAAAGAAGAACGCAGTGTCATTGCGGTCAGGAAACATGCATTGGCCGCTTCGCTGCACCAGGAGTTGATCCGCTTTACGCACATCGCAGGGGAGAATTGATGGGAAAGACAAGGGTTTACGAACTGGCGCAAAAGCTCGGCCTGGACAACAAGGCCCTCCTTGATCGACTGCAGGCAGCGGGTGTCGACGGCAAGACGCACATGAGCGTCCTGGAAGAGGAGGATCTTCGCAAGTTCGAAGCGGCCCAGACGCCGGCGGTCGAGAAGATTGAGGAGGAGCGCATCACTCCCGGCATCATCCGTCGCCGGCGCAAGGAAGTCGCTCCGCCTGTGACCCTGGAGAGTGCCCCGGAGACCGCTCCGGAAGAAGAGCCGGCCGCTCCCGCCGAGATCGCAGCGCCCACCGCGGTGGAATCCGCCTCGCAAGCTCTGGCCCCCCCTGCCGAGACGGCTCCGGTCGCCGCGCCGGAACCCGCGCCGGCCGCCGAGACTGAAAAGCCCAAGGAGAGGGAGGCTGTCGCCAAGGAACCGGTGCCTGCCAAACCGGTCGCGCACCCCGAGCCGAAGGTGGAGAGAGTGACCGCCTCGCGCGCCAAAATCCTCGGTCGCGTTGAACTCCCCCAGGAAGCGCCGCGCGGCGGCAATCGACCTGAAACAGGTCGTCCCGGCCGTCCGGAACGTCCTGGCACCCCGCGCCAGGAACGGCCCGGCACGGCTCGTCCGGAACGTCCCGGTGCGCCGCGCCCTGAGCGTCCCAGTAGCCCGCGTCCGGAACGCCCGGCACGCCCCGGTGCCGGTCCTGCACCCACCCTGCCGGCTGCCGGCGAACCGTTTGTCGGCAAGGAAGCCCGTGGCGGCAAGAAGAAGAAAAAAGGGAAGGGCGCCGATTACAGCGAGGCACCGGCCGAGGCTGGACGCCGGCGCGGACGGCGGGAAGTCTTTGAACCCGATCGTGATGGCGGCAAGCTGCGGCGTGGCAAGAGAGCGCCCAAGATGCAGAAGAAAACCGAGGTCACGGTCTCCAAGGCGATCAAGCGTATCATCCGCATCAGTGACGTGATCACCGTCGGCGAACTCGCCAAGCGCATGGGGGTCAAGGCCAACGACCTGATCAAGGAGCTGATGCGCCAGGGGTCGATGGTGACCATCAACCATCCTCTCGACTATCGAAACCGCGGCGATCCTCGCCTCCGAATTCAATTACGAAGTCGAAAACGTTGCCTTCGACGAGGAGACCATCCTCGACCATGCCAGCCTCAAGGAGGGCGAGGAGGCCAAGCCCGAAGACCTCAAGCCACGGCCGCCGGTGGTGACGATCATGGGTCACGTCGACCACGGCAAGACCAGCCTTCTCGACGCCATCCGCACCGCCAACGTGACCGCCGGCGAGGCCGGAGGGATCACCCAGCACATCGGTGCCTACGACGTCGAGCTCGAAGGCAAGAAGATCACCTTTCTCGACACCCCCGGTCACGAGGCCTTTACCGCCATGCGTGCCCGCGGTGCCAAGGCCACCGACATCGTCATCCTGGTGGTGGCCGCCGACGATGGCGTCATGCCGCAGACCAAGGAGGCGATCAACCACTCCAAGGCGGCCGGGGTGCCGATCATTATTGCCATCAACAAGATGGACAAGCCCGACGCCAACCCGGAGCGGGTCAAGCAGGAACTGACCGAATTCGAACTGGTCCCCGAAGAGTGGGGTGGCGAAACGATCTTCGTGGAGGTGTCCGCCAAGCAGCACACCAACCTCGACCAGCTGCTGGAGATGATTCTGCTGCAGGCCGAGGTCATGGATCTCAAGGCCAACCCCGACAAACGGGCCAAAGGGGTCGTGGTGGAAGCCCGTCTCGACAAGGGGCGCGGCCCGGTGGCCACGGTCCTGGTGCAGGAGGGGACCCTGAAGATCGGCGACCCGATCGTCACCGGCGTCCATTTCGGCCGGGTGCGGACCATGACGAACGATCGCGGCGACCGCCTGGAAGAGGCCGGGCCGTCGATCCCGGTGGAGGTCACCGGACTCTCCGGAGTGCCCGATGCCGGCGATGCCTTCCATTCCGTCGAGGATGAAAAGGCGGCCAAAGAGGTGGCCCAGCATCGCCAGCAGAAACTGCGCGAAGCGGAACTCGCCAAGACCAGCAAGATCTCCCTCGAGCAGCTCTATGCGCGCATCCAGCAGGGGGACGTCAAGGAACTCAAGGTCATCATCAAGGGGGATGTCCAGGGCTCCGTCGAGGCGGTCAAGGATTCGCTGCTCAAGCTCTCCACCGAAGCCTGCCGCTTGGTGGTCATCCATACCGGCGTTGGCGGCATCATCGAGAGCGACGTTTCCCTGGCTTCGGCCTCGGACGCGATCGTGCTCGGCTTCAACGTGCGCCCCGAACCCAAGGCCGCGGCCCTGGCCGAGTCCGAAGGGGTGGACATTCGACTCTACAACATCATCTATGATGCGGTGGCCGATATCCGCGACGCCATGGAGGGTCTCCTGGCGCCGACCCTGCAGGAGAAGTACCTCGGCCGGGTCGAGGTACGCGAGACCTTCAGCGTCAGCAAGGTGGGGACGATCGCCGGCTGTTACGTCACCGACGGCAAGGTCCTGCGCGGCGCCCAGGTCCGCCTGCTGCGTGACAACGTGGTGGTCTGGCAAGGGAAGATGAGTTCCCTCAAGCGCTTCAAGGACGACGTTCGCGAGGTGGCCACCGGCTACGAGTGCGGCATCGGCCTTGAGAACTACAACGACATCAAGGTCGGCGACGTCATCGAGGCCTTTGAGATCGAAGCAGATCAAAACCACCCTGTAATTCCGGGGAAGGGCGTGGTCGTCGGTATCCTGAGACTCGACCTGGTGCTTTTCGCGCCGCAGAATCTGAAGGAGAAGCGTGCGCTCGTCAAGCGTCTCCTCGGCCGCTGCCGCGAACGATTTCCGGTTTCCGCTGCGGAAACCGGCCTGCACGACCTCTGGCAGCGGACGGAACTGGGGTTCGCCATGGTCGCCGGGGATGAAAAGACCGTTCAGTCCGTCTTCGACCGCATCGAGGAGGAGATCTACCGTCTCGGTGCCGCGGAAATCAGCGAACGCTTCAGCGAATTTCTCCACTATTGAGGGAACTCACGGGAGACCGATTTGGAATTCCAGCGCAGCCACCGCGTCGGTGAGCAGATCCAGAAAGAAATCTCGGCGCTGCTGGTCAAGGGGCTCAAGGATCCACGGGTCGGCTTTGTCACCATCACCGCCGTCGAGGTGAGTGGCGACCTGCGGCATGCGCGCATCTACTTCACCGCCATGGGTGAGGAGAAGGTTCGGCAGGAGACCCAGCGCGGGTTGACCTCGGCGATCCCCTTCCTGCGCCGGGAACTCGGCAAGCGTCTGCGCCTGCGCCTGGTCCCGGAACTGACTTTCCAGTTCGACACCTCCCTGGAATACGGCAACCGGATCGAATCCCTCCTTCGTGACCTGAACAGCGGCGGCGACGATGCTCAAGGCGATCCTGAAGACGATCAATGAGGGGGAGCGGTTCCTGGTCGCTTCCCATGAAGGCCCCGACGGCGATGCCCTCGCCTCGACCCTGGCGCTGACCCTGGCGCTGCGTGAGCTGGGCAAGGAGGTCGTCGCCTACAACCGCGACGGGCTTCCCGCGGCCTTCGATTTTCTCCCCGGGGCCGACACCCTGGTCGACTCCCTGGCGGCCGATGACCATTTCGATGCCGGTTTCATCCTCGATGCCGGGGAATTGCGGCGGGCCGGCCTGGAACTGCGCGAACACTGCACCGCGCTGGTCAACGTCGATCACCATCCCTATTCGGAAAACTTCGGTGCGATCTACTATGTCGACACCGAGGCCTGCGCCACCGGCGCGCTGGTTTACCGGATCCTGGCGGCGGCGGGCTGGCCCATTTCCCGGGACGTGGCGGCCTGCATCTACGCCGCCATCATCTCCGACACCGGCTCCTTCCGCTATTCCAATTCCAATCCCGAGGCGTTTCGCATTGCCGGCGAGATGATCGCCCTCGGCGTCAGTCCCTGGGACATCGCCACCGGCCTTTACGAAAACCAGGATCCGCGGCGGCTGCAACTACTGGCCAGGGCGCTCGCCACGCTGGCCGTTTCCTCCTGCGGCCGCTTTGCCTCGCTGGCGTCACCAGCGAGATGTACGCCGCCACCGGGACCAACGCCGAACATACCGACGGGTTTGTGAACTACCCCCGTTCGATCCGCAATGTCGAGGTGGCGATCTTCTTTCGACAGGTTGGCGCCACCGCCTTCAAGGTCGGCTTCCGCTCCAAGGGGCAGGTCGATGTCGGCGCCCTGTCCCGGGAGCTGGGTGGCGGCGGGCACCACAACGCCGCCGGTGCTCTCGTCGAAGGAGACCTCGAGGAGGTTCGCAGGACGGTCTTTTCCCGCCTCAAGATTCCCACCGACTGAAACTTCGTGCACGGTATCCTGCTCATCGACAAATCGCCGGGGATGACCTCCCACGACGTGGTGCGCCGCCTGCGGCGACTGCTCGGCACCCGCCGGGTCGGTCATACCGGGACCCTCGATCCCATGGCCACCGGGGTGCTGCCGGTGGCGGTCGGGGAGGGGACGCGGCTGGTCGAGTTCCTCATGGAAGGGGACAAAGAGTATCTGGCCACTCTGCGCCTGGGCATGACCACCACCACCCAGGACGCCGAGGGGGAGATCCTCGACGAGCGTTCCTGGCAAGGGGTCGATCGCGCGGCGCTGGAGTCGGCTGCCGCTGATCTGCGCGGCGCCATCTTGCAGCTGCCGCCGATGTACTCGGCCTTGAAACGCAACGGCGTGCCTCTGCACCGGCTGGCCCGGCAGGGGATGGAGGTCGAACGGGAACCCCGGCCGGTCACCATTTTCCGTCTCGATATCCTGCGCGTCGAACTCCCCCTGGTGGAGATCGCGGTGGCCTGTTCGAAGGGGACCTATGTCCGCACCCTGGCCTACGATCTGGGCGAGGCGCTCGGTTGCGGCGCCCACCTTACGGCGCTGCGTCGCACCCGCTCCGGCCCCTTTGCCGTTGCCGACTGTCTGACCCTGGAAGCCCTGGAAGGGGGGCCGGCGGACCGGCCCCTGCCGTTGCTCGGTCCGCGTGCCGCACTGCCGGAGTTGGCTGTCGTCGCTGTCGGGCCTGATGCGGCCGCGCGGCTGGCCAACGGCATCCCGCCATCCGCTGCCGAGTGCGACCTCGATGCCAGCCTGGAAAATGGCGACCGGGTGCTGCTCGAGGTCGCCGGGAAGATCGCCGCCATCGCCCGTTACGCGCCGTTGCGCGAACGGGAAAAGCGTGGCGATTTTGAACTATTGCGGGTCTTCAGTCACCCGGAAATCTGGTGATATAGTGCTTTACAGGAGCAGGGGGTTGTGATAAAAGGGACGATGTTTCGCAAATCTCAAGTGCCGGCCTTGGCCGGCACAGTTCGCTGAAAGGAGGTGGCACAGTGCTGGCCACGGAACGCAAACAGGAAATCATCGACAAGTTCAAGACCCACGAGGGCGACACCGGGTCTCCGGAAGTGCAGATCGCGCTCCTCTCCGAGAGGATCACGTATCTGACCGAACATTTCCGCACCCACAAGAAGGACCACCATTCCCGTCGGGGTCTTCTCAAGATCGTCGGGCAAAGACGGCGGCTTCTCGACTACCTGAAAGAGAAAGGATGTCGAGCGCTATCGGATCGTCATCAAGGAGCTCGGTATCCGCCGGTAATCAGGGGCAGCATGCTCTTCGCTGCTGCGGAGAGTCTGCTGCCCTTCGTTTTGTCGATGGCACGGGAGGTTGTCCGGAGAGAGGACCCGAAGCCGGCTTAAGGCCGGCTGCGGGTCCTGTCTCAGGCCATCCTCCTTCTGCCATTTTTTGTTAGACAACAGCCGCCTGCGGGCGGCAGGTCCCGCGCCGGGCCGCAAGGGTCGCGCGGAAAGGAGAATTTCATGGCTTATCACAAGGTCGAAATCGATTTCAACGGTCAGCCCCTGACCATCGAAACGGGGAAAATGGCGCGCCAGGCCGACGGCGCCACCGTCATCACCTACGGCGAAACCAAGGTGCTGTGCACCGCGGTCTCGGCCAGGAAGATGCGCGAAGGGCAGGGTTTCTTCCCGCTCACCGTCAATTACCAGGAGAAGTTCTACGCCGCGGGGAAGATCCCCGGCTCTTTCTTCCGTCGCGAGCGCGGGTCCACCGAGCGCGAAACCCTGATCTGCCGGTTGATCGACCGGCCGATGCGGCCCCTCTTTCCCAAGGGCTACATGTTTGAAACCCAGATCATGCCGACGGTGATTTCCGCCGACCTGATCAACGATCCCGACACCCTGGCGATGGTGGCGGCTTCGGCCTCCGTGGTCGTCTCGGACATCCCCTTCGCCGGACCGATCGCCGCGGTGCGCGTCGGCCGGGTCGGCGGCCAGCTGATCGCCAATCCGACCCTGCAGCAGATGGCCGAAAGCGATATCGAAATCGTCGTCTCCGGCTCCCGCGACGCGGTGATGATGGTCGAGGGGGAGGCCGACCTGGTCTCCGAGGACGACATGCTCGAGGCGATCTTCTTCGGCCACCGTTCCCTGCAGCCGCTGATCGATATGCAGCTTAAGCTGCAGGAACTGGTCGGCGTGGCCAAGCGCGAATTCGTGGTGGCGCAGACCGACCCGGAACTCGAAGCCCGGGTCAAGGAACTGGCCGCCGAGCGTCTCGCCCAGGCGGCGACGATCCGCGCCAAGCAGGAGCGTTACAGCAGCCATCGATCTGATCAAGGCCGAGGTCCAGGACGCCCTGGCCGAAGAGTTCGCGGGGCGGAGTGCGGAAATCGATGCCATTCTCGGCTCGATCTCCAAGAAGGTCCTGCGGCAGATGGTGCTCAAGGACAGGGTGCGCATCGACGGCCGCGACATGACGACCGTGCGGCCGATCAGCTGCGAGATCGGCGTACTCCCCCGTGCCCACGGCAGCGCCCTGTTCACCCGCGGCGAGACCCAGGCCCTGGTGGCCGTGACCCTCGGTACCAGCGGGGACGAACAGCGCATGGACAACATCCAGGGAATGGAATTCAAGAAATTCCTCCTCCATTACAATTTCCCCCCCTTCTCCGTCGGGGAGACCAGCATGCGCCTCTTCCCCGGCCGCCGCGAGATCGGCCACGGCATGCTCGCCGAACGCTCGGTGGCCAAGGTCCTGCCCAAGCACGACGACTTCCCCTATACCATTCGCATCGTCTCGGACATCCTCGAGTCCAACGGCTCCTCGTCGATGGCCAGCGTCTGCGGCGCTTCGCTCTGCCTGATGGAGGCCGGAGTGCCAATCAGGGAGGCGGTTTCCGGTATCGCCATGGGCCTGATCAAGGAGGGTGACGACGTCGCCGTTCTTTCCGACATCCTTGGCGACGAAGACCACCTCGGCGACATGGACTTCAAGGTCACCGGCACCGCCGACGGCGTCGCGGCCCTGCAGATGGACATCAAGATCACCGGGGTCGATCGGGCGATCATGAAGCAGGCCCTTGCGCAGGCCCGGGAAGGACGCCTGCACATCCTCGGCGAAATGGCCAAAGCGATCGTCGCACCGCGCAAGGAACTCTCCCAGTACGCACCGCGGATTACCACGATTTACGTCAAACCGGACCAGGTGCGTACCGTCATCGGCTCGGGCGGCAAGAACATCCGCGGCATCATCGAAGCAACCGGCTGCACCATCGACATCGAGGACGACGGTCGGGTCAACATCGCCTCCGCCGACGGCGACGCCTGCAAGAAGGCGATCAAGATGATCCGTGACCTGACCCAGGAGGCCGAGGTCGGCAAACTTTATCTGGGCACGGTGCGTAAGATCATGGAGTTCGGCGCCTTCGTCGAAATCTTCCCCGGCACCGACGGTCTGGTGCACGTCTCCGAACTTGACAAGGAGCGGGTGCGCAACGTCTCCGACGTGGTCAAGGAAGGCGAGCAGATCCTGGTCAAGTGCATCGGCATCGACAAACAGGGCAAGATCAAACTGTCGCGCAAAGAGGCTCTCGGTCAGAGCCTGCCGACGGAAGAGTGACGGTTAACCGTAATGATTCACCAGACGGTCCTGGATAACGGGATCCGGGTCATCAGCGAATCCCTGCCCAGCGCCCACTCGGTTGCCATCGGCGTCTGGGTGGAGAATGGCTCCCGGCATGAGCTGGCCGGGGAAAAGGGCATCTCCCATCTCCTTGAACATATGCTGTTCAAGGGGACGGAGCGGCGTAGTGCGCGCGACATCGCCCGGGAGGTCGACTCCTCCGGCGGCATGCTCAACGCCTTCACCAGCCGCGAGTACAGCTGCTACTACGCCAAGGTGCTGGCCCGGCGGCTGCCCCTGGCCGTCGACCTGCTCGGCGACGTCATCCGCCATCCATTGTTCGATCTGGATGAGATCGAAAAGGAGCGACGGGTCGTTCTGCAGGAAATCCACATGGTGGAGGATACGGCCGACGACTTGATCCATGATCTGTTCAATCAGGTCTTTTGGCAGAACCATTCCCTGGGCTGCCCCATCCTCGGCACGGAAGAGACGGTGGGGGCGTTCGATCGGAACGCCCTCATCGACTTCATGCAGCGCCGGTACACCGGCCAGCGCCTGCTGGTCTGTGCCGCCGGAGACCTCAACCATGAGGACCTGGTCGACCAGCTGAGCCGGGTCTTTGGCGACCTCCCCGCCGTCGGGAGCAGACTGGCCAATGTCGCGCCTGAATATCGGCGTCACCTGTCCGTCTGCGAAAAAGATCTCGAACAGGTCCACCTCTGCCTCGGCACCCGGGCACTTCCCCAGAATCACCCCAACCGCTTCGCCGCCTACCTGCTCAATGCCCTGCTCGGCGGCAGCATGAGCTCCCGCCTGTTCCAGAAAGTGCGGGAAGAGCAGGGGCTCGCCTATTCGATCTACAGTTATCTCCATTGCCACAGCGATGTCGGCGCCCTCGTCGTCAGCGCCGGCATGGCTCCGGCCGATGCCCGCCGGGTGGTCGAGATCATCCTGCGGGAGATGCGTTCCTTGCGCGATTTTCCGGTCCCCGAGGAGGAGCTGACCGCGGCCCGGGAGAGGTTGCGTGGCAACCTTCTGCTCTCCCTGGAAAGCACCGAGAACCGGATGACCCGTTTGGCCAAGAACGAGATCTATCTCGGCCGGCAGGTCTCCCTCAGGGACGTTCTCCACGGCTTCGACCGGGTCACCGCCGAAGATGTCCAGCGCCTCGCCGGTTTCCTCTTCAAGGATGACTACCTCAATCTGCAGCTCCTCGGGCGGGTGGACCCGGCCGACTTCCCCGATCTCGATCTGACCCTCGGATGACAGGACGCCCGCCCATGGATTCGCCGCGCATTGCCGTCAAACGTCTCCGCCCCGAAGCCGTCCTGCCGCGCTATATGACCGCCGGCGCGGCCGGCCTGGATCTCTGTGCGGCCATCGATGAGCCGCTCAGCCTCGCCCCGGGGGAACGCAGGCTGGTGCCGACCGGTCTCGCCTTGGCCATCCCGGCCGGCTTTGAAGGGCAGGTCCGGCCCCGCTCGGGACTGGCCCTGCGCCAGGGGCTGACCATGCTCAACAGCCCCGGGACCATCGACAGCGACTACCGCGGGGAAATCGGGGTCATCGTTATCAATCACGGCCAGCAGGCTGCGGTGCTCAATCCCGGCGACCGCGTGGCGCAGCTGGTGATCGCGCCGGTCGCCCACGCGGTACTGGAGGAGTACGACGAACTCCCGATGACCCTGCGTGGCAAGGGCGGCTTCGGCCATACCGGCACCAACGGTGCCGGCTAGATGCCGCCGCCGGCAGGATCAGCGCCCGCTGGTCGAATTCCCCTGCGACTACCAGTTCAAGGTTTTCGGTCCGGCTGATCCCGATGTCGATTTCGTAGCGGCGGTGCAGCGAGCGGCCGGCACGGTCATGCCGGTGCCCCGCGATGCCCTGCGCGTCCGCAAAAGCCGCGAGGGGACCTACCTCTGCGTTACCCTGATGGTCCGGCTGCTGAACCAACAGCAGCTCAATGCGTTCTATACGGCCCTGCGCGGGGTGCCGCAACTGCGCTACCTGCTCTGATTGACTGCCGGATTCGGCAGGATGTGGTAGACTCCCTGCAATTCGCATCCCAGCCCGGAGGTCGCCATGATGCTCTCGATCAATCCCCATAATCCCCAACCCCGACTGATCCAGCAGGTGGTCGAAATCCTCAAGCAGGGAGGGGTGATCGCTTATCCCACCGACACCACTTACGGCATCGGCTGCGACATCTTCAACAAGAAGGGGGTCAAGCAGATCTACCAGATCAAGCAGCGTGATCCGCGCAAACCCTTCTCCTTCATCTGTGCCGATCTCTCCGATGCGGCCAATTACTGCCAGGTGAGCAACTTTGCCTTCAAGACCATGAAGCGCAACCTGCCGGGTCCTTACACGTTTGTTCTCGAAGCGACCAGGCTGGTCCCCGACCTGTTGACCACCCGCCAGAAGACGGTCGGCATCCGCATTCCCGACAACCGGATCGCCCTGGCCATTGTCCGGGAATTGGGGCACCCCCTGGTGACGACCAGCGCCAACATCTCCGGGGAAGACCCTCTCCACGATCCCGCCGATATCGACAACCGCCTGGGACGGATGCTGGATGCCGTTATCGACGGCGGGGTCCTGCTCGGCGAGCCGTCCACGGTGATCAGTCTGGTCGACGACCGGGTCGAAGTTCTTCGCCAGGGGAGCGGCGATACCTCCTGGATTCATCAGCTATGAACGGCTCCGGACGGTTTCTTGCGATTGGCCTGCTGGTCGGCGCCGCGCTTCTTGTCGCGGGAACCGTTTGGGCCGGACGGACCGGGGTCGGCCTGCAGGTGGTGGCCCTGCCCGGCGGGGAACTGGTGGTGGTGCGGGTGGTTTCCGACTCGCCGGCCGAGCGTTCCGGGTTTCGTCCCGGCGACCTGCTGCTGAGCATCAATGGGCGGGCATTGGCCGGCAGCGATCTCGCTGCCATCTCCCAGGAGGCGCTCTGGGGACCGTCGGGCGCCAAGATCGCCATCCGCTTTCTTCGCCCGGGTGTGGTCGGGGTACACGAAATCGAAGTGACCAGGGCACCTATGGGGGATGTCCCGGAGACTCCGGTCGAAGTGCAGATGCTGCAACCGCAACCGAATCAGCTGAAAGATAATGGACAGTGATGAAAGAGAAGGAAATTCGCGTCAGTTTTTATCGCCGGGAATTCACGCGTGACGATTGGCATTATCCGCTCGATCCCGCAGGCCCTGGAGAGCTTCTTCGCCCGGATTCGCCGAGGAGCTGGCCGCCTTTGGCATCCGGCTCTGCCACGGCCAGGAGGACGCCGTCACTCTCCAGGTCAAAGGCTATGGCGACCTGCTCAACAGCGTTCGGCTGCGGTCGCCCCAGGACGGTTTCAGCAACCTCTGCCTCGGGCACGTGATCGGCGCCAGCCCCAACCGGGACCTGTTCGAGGATATCCGCCGTGGCGTCAACCGGATTGCCTTTGCCCCGGAAACCGTGGAGCCCGAGGGGAGCAGCAAGGTCGTCTGCCATAACTGCGGCTGCGGCTGCTGAGCGCGGCTAGTTTTTCTGCAGGGTAGCGCAGATAGGCGAGCAGGGCATTCAGCTCCTGGGCGTCGGGGGTGAACTTTTTCCCCTTGAGCGCACCACTGATGCAGGAATTGATGATCCCTTTGAGCTGGTCGTCGTCGTAAACCGCTATCTTCTTGAGGCCCTTGCCGGCAGGATGGCAGGTGGAGCAGCTCTTGCCGTTGCTGCCCAGCGCCGTCGACTCGAACAGGGACTTGCCGAGTGCGGCAGAAGGACCTTCGGCAGCAACGGCCAACATCCCCCAGGCCAGAAACAAGGAACACAACAGCAAGGCAATTCTGATCATAGGAACCTCCCTCGGTCAGGAAAATGGGCTAGCAGAAGCTTACCCGAAACCGCCAGGGTCGGCAATGTTGGGTGACAGGACGCCGCCACCCCACGTCATAAACGGAACGAGGCCGCAATCGGATGATTGCGGCCTCGTTCCGTTTATGACTGGTGCGGTTGGGGAGACTCGAACTCCCACGGCCTTGCGGCCACTAGCCCCTCAAGCTAGCGTGTCTACCAATTCCACCACAACCGCGGAATAACTAGCTTTTTTAGCACTCATTCCGGTTCTGCTCCGGTGCCGAACGGTTGGTATTTATACTGATTCGGGGTGCTCCTGTCAACAGCAAACAGGGGCGTCCGGCTACTTTTTTTGCGCCTGGCCGGGAGCAGCTGCCGGAGCTTTTTCCGTCTGCGGGAGAGCCGTCGCCGGGGGCGCGGCAGGCGCCGGGGCGGCAACCGGGGCAACCGCTTCGGGCATGACGCTGGAGCTCCCGGGTTTCCCCCAGAAATAGGCCAGGACAAGGCTGGTCAGCATGAAGACAATGGCAACGGCCGCGGTCATGCGGCTCATGAAACTCTTGCCGCCGGAGGCGCCGAAGACGGTATTGCTGGCGCCGGCACCGAAGGAAGCTCCGATCTCGGCCCCCTTGCCGGCCTGAAGCAGAACAATAATGATCAGGGCGATGCAAACCACGACGTGCAGAGCTGATTAACAGATAAGTCATGACGAATTGGAAACTCCTTGCTTTTTGGAAATTCACAGCACCGCGTAAACTAGCACAAGCAACCCCTGCCGCCAAGGGAAAATCGCCGCATGCGGCAAAAAAGCCTGGGTCAGTTCGGGGTGTAGGCGACGATGCGGGCAAAATCTTCCGCCTTGAGGCTGGCCCCTCCGACCAGTGCGCCGTCGATGTCGGCCTCGGCCATCAGGCCGTCGATATTGTCCGGTTTGACGCTGCCGCCGTAAAGAATCCGGGTGGCCAGGGCCGTTTCCGGGTCGAACCGGCCCTGCAGCAGGCCGCGAATGAAGGAATGGGCGTCCTGAGCCTGATCCCGGCTCGCCACCCGGCCGGTGCCGATAGCCCAGACCGGCTCGTAGGCGATGACCACGCTCTGCCATCTGGCTCGCGGTCACCCCCTCCAGCCCGCCCTTGATCTGCCGGGCGAGGACGTCGAGCATCTGTTCGCTTTCCCGTTCCTCCAGCGTCTCGCCGACGCAGAGGATGCCCCTTAAGCCGGCGCCGAGAACGGCGAGCAGCTTGCGGTTGATGAAGGCATCGCTTTCTCCGAACAGCTGACGGCGTTCCGAATGGCCGACGATGACGTAGCGGCAGCCGGCATCCGCCAGCAGCTGCGGGGAGACCTCACCGGTATAGGCGCCGCTGGCTTCCGGGAAACAGTTCTGGGCGGCGACCTGAATATTGCTGCCGGCGAGAGCGGCGGCGACCTCCGCCAGGGCCGTGAAGGTCGGAGCGACGACGACTTCCCGGTCGGCGAGTCCGGCCACGGCGGCCTTGAGATGCGTGACCAGGTCGAGAGCTTCGGAGCGGGTCTTGTGGAGTTTCCAGTTTCCGGCGATCAGGGGAATGCGCATGGGTCGATACCTCCGGGGCGGAGCGGAAGGCTGCGGCTCGCGAAACGCCGCCGGTCTCCCGGCTGGACGGGTGGCACGAGGGCCGATTCACGGGGGCGAACGCGGGTCCGCCCCCGCAGGGGCGGGCTACTTGTCGGTCAGGGCGGCGACCCCCGGCAACTCCTTCCCTTCGAGGAATTCGAGGGAGGCGCCGCCGCCGGTGGAGATGTGGGTCATGCGGCCGTCGAGACCGGCCTGGTTGACGGCCGCTACCGAATCGCCGCCGCCGATGATCGACAGGGCGCCGGAGTCGGCAATGGCCTCGGCGACCGCCACCGTCCCCTTGGCGAAGGCCGGGAATTCGAAGACCCCCATGGGCCCGTTCCAGACCACCGTGGCGGCCCGTTGCAGGGCCCGGGTGTAGCGGGCCAGGGTCCGCGGCCCGATGTCGAGGGCCATCCAGTCGCCGGGAAAGTCCTCGTTGCCGCAGACCCGGTGCTCCGCATCGGCTTTGAATTCCGAAGCGATGACGTGATCTTCGGGCAACAGCAGGTCGATCTCCCGCTCCTTGGCCCGTTGCAGGAGCTGCCCGGCCAGCTCGACCTTGTCCTCTTCCAAAAGCGACCGGCCGCAGGCGACCCCCTGAGCCTTGAGGAAGGTGTAGGCCATGCCGCCGCCGATGATCAGGGTGTCGACTTTGCTCAGCAGGTTCTCGATGACTTCGATCTTGTCGCTGACTTTGGCTCCGCCGAGCACGGCGACGAAGGGGCGCTGCGGTGCGGCCAGGGCCTGGCCGAGGTATTGCAGCTCCTTGGCCATCAGGTAGCCGGCGGCCGCGGGCTGCAACAGGTGGGCCACTCCCTCGGTGGAGGCGTGGGCGCGGTGCGCGGTGCCGAAGGCGTCGTTGACGTAGAGCTCGGCCAGGGCCGCCAACTGCCGGCAGAAGGCCGGGTCGTTCTTCTCCTCCCCGGCGTGGAAGCGCAGGTTCTCCAGGAGCAGGATCTCCCCGTCGTGCAGGCCCGCCGCCAGTTTTTCGACCTCGGGGCCGACGCAGTCGGGGGCCATGGCCACCGGGCGCCCGAGCAGCTCCTCCAGGTGGGGGGCCACCGGAGCGAGGCTGTATTTGGGATTCGGTTGTCCCTTGGGCCGGCCCAGGTGGGAGGCGAGAATCAGCCGTCCACCCTGCTCGAGGATGTAGCGGATGGTCGGCAGCGCGGCGACGATCCGGGTGTCGTCGGTGATGCGACGCTGGTCGTCGAGGGGGACGTTGAAATCCACTCGGCAGAAGACCCGGCGGCCCTTCAGGGCGAGGTCTTCGACGGTCGTCTTGTTCAGCATGGCGGGGCCTCCAGCGGAAAATGGAATCGTCGTGCCGGACCTTTCCGGCAAAGCAAAAGGGCAGGATGCGGGATCCTGCCCTTCACGGACGGTGGGAGGGCTAGCGGCCGACCAGGTATCGGGTCAAATCGACGATGCGGTTGGAATAACCCCACTCGTTGTCGTACCAGGAGAGCACCTTCACCAGGTTGCCGCCGATAACCGCGGTCGACAGGGCATCGACCGTCGAAGAGGCGGGGCAGTGGTTGAAATCGATGGACACCAGGGGCTCCTCGCAGTAGTCGAGAATCCCCTTGAGCGGCCCGGCGGCGGCCCGCTGCAGGGCGGCGTTGACCTCGGCGGTTGTGGTGCTCCGTTCGGTTTCGACCACCAGGTCGACGAGAGACACGTTGGGGGTCGGGACGCGCACCGCCATGCCGTCGAGCCGCCCCTTGAGCTGGGGCAGGACCAGGGCGACCGCCTTGGCCGCGCCGGTGGTGGTGGGGATCATCGAGACGGCGGCGGCGCGGGCCCGGCGCAGGTCCTTGTGGGGCAGATCGAGGATCTGCTGGTCGTTGGTGTAGGAATGCACGGTGGTCATCAGGCCCTTGACGATGCCGAATTCCTGGAGCAGGACCTTGGCTACCGGGGCCAGGCAGTTGGTGGTGCAGGAGGCGTTGGAGATGACGTGATGGCGGGCCGGATCGTAGTCCTTTTCGTTGACCCCCATGCAGACGGTCAGGTCGACCCCCTTGCCCGGAGCGCTGACCACCACCTTGCGGGCGCCGGCGGCGAGGTGCTTGGCGGCATCCTCCATGGCGGTGAAGCGCCCGGTCGATTCGATGGCCAGGTCAATGCCGAGGGCCTTCCAGGGGAGGGCCGCCGGGTCCTTTTCCTTGCACACCCGGATGGTCTTGCCGTTGACGACAAGGTTGTCTCCCGCGACGGCGACCTCGGCGGCGAACCGGCCGTGGACCGAGTCGTATTTGAGCAGATGGGCCAGGGTGGCAGCGTCGGTCAGATCGTTGACCGCGACGAATTCCAGGTCCGGGGAATCGAACGCGGCGCGGAAGACGTTGCGGCCGATGCGGCCGAAACCATTGATGGCGACTTTTGCTGCCATGGGATTCTCCTTCTCCGGGAAAAATTTTGCCGAGAAAAAGCGGGATTCAAAACAGGGACTTAGGGGCCGAGCCATACCGCCAGATGATAACGGATAGGAGGCGTTCCGTCAACCGCCAAAAGGGGATTTGCGTTGTTGCCCTTTGCCGGTTGTTGTGCTATTTAGGTGCAAGCCTGAGCTGACCCTCCTGATTGCCAGACAATCTCCCCGTCCCGTGTGCGGTGCATGAAAAATACCCTTGAAAAACGTATTCTGATTTTCGGCTTTCTGATCCTGACCCTGACGATTTCCATCAATACCGGGCTCAACATCGAAGAATTCCACAGGGATTTCCGGGATGGCATCCTGCTGCGCTGTCAGACCCTGGCCGCCAGCCTGAAGACCGCGGTGGAAAAAGTTCTCGACCTCGGTATCGCCCTCAACGAACTCGAGGGGATCAATGCCCGCTGCCAGGAAATCGTCGCCAGCGATCCGGAAATCTATTACTGCCTGATCGAAGGCCCGGACGGCTCTCCCCTTTACTCCAGCAATCCGGCCCTGCGTATTTCCACTCTGCGCGATTTCCCCTCTTCCCTGCCGGGGCGTACGACCCGGGTCAAGATCGCCGACCTTGGCGAAGCGTACGATGTGGCCCTGCCGCTGCTGGCGGCCGACGGCTCCCTGGCCGGGCGGGTCCATATCGGTTTCCCGACCAGCGTCCTGACGGAGCGCACGGCAAAGGTCTTCCGACGATCGATCCTGGTTCTGGCGGTGGCCTTTCTGGTGGTCTTCGCGGTGGTGGTTTACTTTGCCAAGCGGATCCTGATCGGCCCCATCCACCGGCTCTGTTCGGTGGCGGTGGAGATCGCTTCGGGAAATTTCCGGGTCGCGGTCCCGGACATGCCGACCCGGGACTTCGCCGAACTCGCCACCGCCCTGCAGAATATGGCCAATTCGCTGAGCGAACGGGACGAACAGGTCCGGCAGAGCTACAGCGACCTCGAGGTGACCAATCTGCAGCTGCAGGAGTCGTACGAGTACCAGGAGGCGATCGGCGCCGAACTCGGCCGCAGCCGGGAAATGTACCGCTCCCTGCTCGAGGAGGCCTCCGACGCGATCCTGGTCAGCGACGAAGAGGACTGCATCGTTCTCATCAACAAGGCGGCCGAGACCCTTTTCGGGATTCCCCGGAAAGGGGTCGAAGGTCGCAACCTCTTTTCTTTTTTCGAGCAGATTCGCAGCGAGGAACTCGAAATCCAATACGACCAGCACCAGAAGGTGCTGCATGGCGAGAGTCTGGAAGCAGAGATTCGTTTTGTCCGCCAGTCGGACCAGCGGCGCCTGGTCGGTTGGGCCCGGTCTTCGCCGGTCACCGGCAGGGATGGCAAGCGCATGGTGCAAACCATCATTCGCGACGTTACCCGGGAACGGCAGACCACGGCGAACCTCGAACAGAGCACCCGGGAGCTGGAGCGTCTGAATAAAATGAAGGACTCCTTCCTCGGCGTCGCCTCTCACGAGTTGAAGACCCCGCTGACGGTGATTATCGGCTATACCGACCTGCTGCTCGGCGATATGTCGGAAAAGCTCGATCCGATGCTGCTGCCGATGCTGCAGCATATCAGCAATGCGGCCGAGCGGCTCTCAACCATCGTCCGCGATATGGTCGACGTCTCGATGCTCGACAGCCAGCAGTTGCGGCTCAAGCTGCATCCTGCCGATATCAACGAGATGGTGCGGCAGACCGTCGGCGACCTCGAGCTGTTCACCCGCGAACGCCATCAACGCCTGGTTCTCGATCTGGGCGCGAATCTGCCACTGGTGGAATGTGACGTCCAGCGGATCTTTCAGGTTCTCACCAACCTGCTGGTCAATGCGATCAAGTTCACTCCCGACGAGGGGACGATCACCATCCGGACGCGTATCAACCGGCTCCTGCGTCCCATCGGGGAGGGCTCCCGGCCGCCGACGGTGCGGTTGCGCTGGCCGCAGAGCTGCACGACTACGTCGAACTGCTGGTGCAGGATACCGGCATCGGCATTTCCGAAACGGATCAGGTGAACATCTTCGACAAATTTTACGAAGTGGGCAACATCGAGGAGCATTTCACCGGCAGGACCGCCTTCAAAGGGAAGGGGACCGGCCTGGGCCTGACCATCGCCAAGGGGATCGTCGACCGCCATGGCGGCGAAATCTGGGTCGAAAGCCCCGGCTACGATGCCCGGCTCTGCCCGGGCAGCACCTTCCATGTGCTGCTGCCGCTGGCGCCTGTCGACAAGGCGGCCGCGAAGGTCCCGGAACCAGCCGTTCCGGCCTGATTTCCCCCTTGCGTGCCCGGGTAAATTCCGGTATATAAACACCGCCCCGGGGGCGGGGAGGAGTACCGTGCGCATCTGTCTGCTCGCCAGCGGCAGCAAGGGCAACGCCATTTACCTGCACTGCGGAGAAACCCGGGTCCTGGTCGATGCCGGCCTGTCCGCCCGGGAGCTGACCGCGCGGCTGGCCGCCATCGGCGTCGCCGCGACGGATCTCGATGCCGTCCTGGTCACGCATGAGCATCAGGACCACTGCCGGGGTCTCGGCCCGTTTGCCCGGCGATTTCGCCTGCCGGTTTTCATGCACCCGGCCACCCGCCGGGCCATTCCCGGACTGGGCGCCGTCGACGGTCACCGGGAGTTCGAGGTCGGCGCGTCCTGGAGTTTTCGCGACCTGCAGATTGCCGCCATTCCCCTGACCCACGACGCGGCCGCGCCGGTGGGGTTCTGCATCGAGTCGGCCGACGGCAAGATCGGCATGGTGACCGACCTCGGAATCGCCACCCGGCTGGTCGCCGATCGCCTGCAGGGCTGCCGGGCGCTGGTCGTCGAGGCCAACCACGACGAACAGATGCTGCGCGACGGCCCCTATCCCTGGCCGCTCAAGCAGCGGATCCGCAGCAACCACGGTCATCTTTCCAATGCCGCGGCCGCCGAACTGTTGGCGGGGCTGCTTTGGGATGGCCTGGAGGCGGTTTTTCTTGCCCACCTCAGCGAAACCAACAATCTGCCGCAACTGGCCTGCGACTCTTTCCAGGCGGTGCTCGACCGCCAGGACCGCTGTCGGCCGGAACTCGTCGTCGGCGGACCCTCGCGGCCGAGCCGCTGTTTGGTACTCTGACGGCCGGCACACCACTTTTTCCATAGGAGCTAGCAGCCGATGATTTCTCGTTACACCCGTCCGGAAATGGCCCGCATCTGGGAGTCTGAAAACCGTTTCCGGATCTGGCTGGAGATTGAAACCCTGGCCTGCGAGGCCCAAGCCGAACTCGGCGTGATCCCCAAAGAAGTCGTCCAGGTGATCCGCGACAAGGGGAACTTCGACATCGCGCGGATCGACGCCATCGAGGCCGAGGTCAAGCACGACGTGATCGCCTTTCTCACTTCGGTGGCCGAGTACGTCGGTCCCGAGGCACGTTTTATCCACCAGGGAATGACCTCTTCCGACGTGCTCGACACCTGTCTGTCGGTACAGCTGGTGCAGGCCGCCGACGAGCTGCTCGGCGGATCTCGACGCCCTTCTCGATGCCATCAAGCTGCGGGCCTATGAACACAAGGGGACGGTCTGCATCGGGCGCTCCCACGGCATCCACGCCGAACCGGTGACCTTCGGCCTCAAACTCGCCACCTGGTACGCCGAGATGGACCGCAATCGCACCCGGTTGCGCGCGGCGCGGGAGAATATCGCCACCGGGGCGATCTCCGGGGCGGTCGGCACCTTCGCCAACATCGATCCCTTCGTCGAGGAGTATGTCTGCGCGAAGATGGGGCTGGCTCCCGAGCCGATTTCGACCCAGGTCATCCCCCGCGACCGCCATGCCGAGTACTTCTGCACCCTGGCCATCATCGCTTCGTCCATGGAGCGGATCGCCATCGAGATCCGTCACCTGCAGCGCACCGAAGTGCTGGAGGCCGAGGAGTTCTTCAGCAAGGGGCAGAAGGGGTCCTCGGCGATGCCCCACAAGCGCAACCCGATCCTCTCTGAAAACCTCACCGGCCAGGCCCGCTACATCCGGGCCCAGTGCATTCCGGCCCTGGAGAACGTCGCCCTCTGGCACGAACGCGACATCTCCCACTCCTCGGTGGAGCGCTACATCGGCCCCGACGCCACCGTCGCCCTCGACTTCTCCCTGCGCCGGATGAACGGGCTGGTCAAGAACCTGGTGGTCTACCCGCAGAACATGCTGAAGAACCTCAACCAGATGAAGGGTCTGGTCTTCTCGCAGAAGATTCTCCTCGATCTGACCCAGGCCGGCGTCTCCCGCGAGGAGTCCTACCGCATGGTGCAGCGCAATGCCATGAAGGTCTGGGAAGAGGGGAAGGATTTTCTCACCGAGCTGCTGGCCGATGCGGACGTGGTCGGGGCGCTGGGCGAGGCCAAGATCCGCGAATCCTTCGATCTGAACTACCACCTCAAGCACGTCGACACCATCTTCAAGCGGGTGTTCGGGGAGTAAGTCAAATGCGTTTCGCGCCCGCATCCTTGCCGTCGCTGGAGAGCGCAGGGAACGCTGAGTTTAAAACCAAGATCTGGAATGTGCTTTTCTCTGCGACCTCTGTGAGCTCTAGTGAGCGCAGCGAACGGGTGAGAGACGCCTCTGGACTTTGGTTTAGGTTTGTCGTTTTAACCAATCGATATACAGGGCTTTTCCTGGTGCCTTCTGGTGCACTTCGGCAAGCCGGCTGTCAAAGGAGAACTCCATGCCCTGGAGAATCGTGGTTGGCCTGAAGGACGGCGTGCGGGACGCGCGCGGCGAGCGGGTCAAAGAGGAGATCCGCCAGCATCTCGGTATCGAGCTGAAGGGGGTGCGCACCCTCGACGTCTACACGGTCGATGCCCGGCTCAGCGAGGAGGAACTGGAGCAGGCCGCCGCCGGCCCCTTTTCCGACCCGGTGATCCAGGAGTTCGCCATCGACGCGCCGCTGGCCCACGATTTCGACATGCTGATCGAGGTCGGATTCCGTCCCGGGGTGACCGACAATGCGGGGCGCACCGCCAAGGAGGCGATCCAGTACCTGACCGGGCGAACCTTCGCGGCCGGGGAGGGGGTCTACACCTCGGTGCAATATCTCCTCTCCGGCGGGCTCAGCGCAGCCGCCGCCGAAAAGATCGCCCGCGGCTTTCTCGCCAATGAGCTGATCCAGCGCTGGACCATCGTCCCGGCGGCGGGCTTCGATCGGGCCAAGGGACTGCCGGCCAGCGTGCCGAAGGTGACCGGCGGCGCCGAGCCGCAGGTGCGGCGCATCGACCTGAACGTCTCCGACGCCGAGCTGCTGCAGATCTCCAGGGACGGGATGCTCGCCCTGAACCTGGAGGAGATGAAGGTCATCCAGGCCCACATCGCCGATCCCGCGGTCCAGGCGCAGCGCGCCAAGGTGGGTCTCGGTGCGCAGCTCACCGACGCCGAGCTGGAAGCGCTGGCCCAGACCTGGAGCGAGCACTGCAAGCACAAGATCTTCTCGGCGAAGATCGAGTACGACGGACGGGGAGGGGAAGCAGCAGACCATCGACTCCCTCTTCAAGACCTTCATCGTCGGCGCCACCCGCGACGTGCGCGCCGCCAAGGGGGAGCGGGACTTCTGCCTCTCGGTCTTCAAGGACAACGCCGGGGTGATCCGCTTCAACGACGACTGGAACGCTGGTCTTCAAGGTCGAAACCCACAACTCGCCCTCCGCCCTCGATCCCTACGGCGGCGCGCTGACCGGCATCGTCGGCGTCAACCGCGACCCCTTCGGCACCGGCCTGGGCGCGAAGCTGATCTTCAATACCGACGTCTTCTGCTTCGCCTCGCCCTTCTACGACAAGCCCCTGCCGCCGCGGCTGCTGCATCCGCGGCGGATCTTCGAAGGGGTGCGTCGAGGGGGTCGAACACGGCGGCAACAAGAGCGGCATCCCCACCGTCAACGGCTCGATCGTCTTCGACGAGCGCTTCGCCGGCAAGCCGCTGGTCTACTGCGGCACCGCGGCGCTGATGCCGGCCATGCTCAACGGCCGCCCCGGGCACGAGAAGCAGGCGCTGGTCGGCGACCGCATCGTCATGACCGGCGGCCGCATCGGCAAGGACGGCATCCACGGCGCGACCTTCTCCTCCGAGGAGCTGCACGAGGGCTCGCCGGTCACCGCGGTGCAGATCGGCGACCCGATCACCCAGAAGAAGATGTTCGACTTCCTGCATCATGGCCCGCGACCGGGGTCTCTACAACTGCCATCACCGACAACGGCGCCGGCGGGCTCTCCTCCTCGGTCGGCGAGATGGCCGAGGACACCGGCGGCTTCGAGCTGCACCTCGACCGGGCGCCGCTCAAGTACCCGGGCCTGCAGCCCTGGGAGATCCTCATCTCCGAGGCCCAGGAGCGCATGACCCTGGCGGTGCCGCCCGACAAGCTGGACGCGTTCATGAACCTGGCCAGGGAGATGGACGTCGAGGCGACCGATCTCGGCGCCTTCACCGACTCGGGCTTCTATCCACTGCCTCTACGAGGGGCAGACGGTCACCTACCTGGCCATGGAGTTTCTCCACGAAGGGGTGCCGCAGCTGGTGATCCCGGCCAGGTGGGAGCGAGAAGGCGCCGGCCGAACCGCAGCTCCCCCAGCCACGCGATCTCGAGGCGACGTTGCAGCACCTGCTCGGCCGGCTCAACATCTGCTCCAAGGAGAGCGTGGTGCGCCGCTACGACCACGAGGTCCAGGGCGGCACGCGTGGTCAAGCCCCTGGCCGGGGTGGACAACGACGGCCCGAGCGACGCCGCGGTGGTGCGGCCCCTCTTCGACTCCTTCGCAGGGGTGGTCATCGCCCACGGCATCTGCCCGCGCTACTCGGACATCGACACCTACCACATGATGGCCTGCGCCATCGACGAGGCGGTGCGCAACTACGTCGCCGTCGGCGGCAACATCGAGCACGTGGCCGGGCTCGACAACTTCTGCTGGTGCGATCCGGTCAAGAGCGAGAAGACCCCGGACGGCGAGTACAAGGCGGCCCAGCTGGTGCGGGCCAACCAGGCCCTCTACGACTACTGCCTGGCCTTCGGCGTGCCGCTGATCTCCGGCAAGGACTCGATGAAGAACGACTACCAGATCGGCGACACCAAGATCTCCATCCCGCCGACGGTGCTCTTCTCGGTGATCGGCAAGATCGACGACGTGCGGACTGGCGGTCACCATGGACGCCAAGCGCCCCGGCGACCTGGTCTACGTCCTCGGCCTGACCCGCGACGAGCTGGGCGGCTCCGAATACTACGCCATGCGCGGCGAAATCGGCCGCAACGTGCCCAGGGTCGACGGCGAAGAGCGCCCTGGCCCGTTACCGGGCTCTCAACGCAGGCCCAGGCACGGGGACTGATCGCCTCCTGCCACGACCTCTCCGACGGCGGCCTGGGCGTCGCCCTGGCCGAGAGCGCCTTCGCCGGCGGCTGCGGCCTGCACGTCGAGCTCGCCCAGCTCCCCGTCGCCGGAGTGCTGCGCGACGACGTGATGCTCTTCTCCGAGTCGCAGAGCCGGCTTCTGGTCACCGTTCACCCCGAGCACATGGAGGCCTTCGAGGCGCTCTTTGCCGGGCAGGATTGCGGCCTGATCGGCCGGGTCATCGAAGAGAAGGATCTGCTGATCTTCGGCAGCGAAGGGCAGATCCTGGTCAAATCCGCTCTCTCCACCCTCAAGGAGGCCTGGCAACGGCCGCTGCGGGAGCTGTAATCATGTCGAAACAGGTCCGTTCCATCGTCATTGCCGGCAACGGCACCAACTGCGAGCGCGAGGTGGCCAACGCCTGCCGGCTGGCCGGCGCCGCCTGCGACATCGTCCACATCGCCGAACTGCTCGCCGGCCGGGTCAGCCTCGACGGTTACCACTTCCTCAATCTCGCCGGCGGTTTTCTCGACGGCGACGACCTGGGCAGCGCCAAGGCCGGCGCCAACCGCCTGATCCATGCCCGGGTCTCCGGCTGCAGCGAACACCTCTCCGACCAGATCCAGCGCTTCATCGCCGCCGGCAAGCTGATCATGGGGGTCTGCAACGGCTTCCAGCTGCTGGTCAAGATGGGGCTCCTCCCCGGTCTCGACGGCGATTACCGGCAGCAGACCACGACCCTGACCTTCAACGATGGCGGCCGCTTCGAGGACCGCTGGACCTACCTGGCAGTCGACCCAAGCTCGCCGTGCGTCTACACCCGGGGGCTCAAGGGTATTTACCTGCCGGTGCGTCACGGGGAGGGGAAGTTCGTCGCCGAAAACGCCGGCCTGCTCGACCGCCTCGAAACGCAGCATCTGGCCGTGCTGAAGTATGCCGACGCCGATTTCCATCCGACCATGACCTATCCCCAGAACCCCAACGGTGCGCAGCGGGCGATCGCCGGCCTGTGCGATCCGAGCGGCCGGGTATTCGGCCTGATGCCCCATCCCGAAGCCTACGTCCACCGCACCCATCACCCCCGCTGGACCCGCGAGGAGCTGCCGGAGGAGGGAATGGGACTCTGGCTCTATCAGAACGCCGTGCGGTTCATCGAACGGGAAGTGATTTAAGGCAGGTCCCGGGTTCAAGGTTCAAGGTTCAAGGTTCAAGGTTCAAGGTTCAAGGTTCAAGGTTCAAGGTTCAAGGTTCAAGGTTCAAGGTTCAAGGTTCAAGGTCCAGGGACTCGGGACTCGGGACTCGGGACTCGGGACTGGCCCCGCAGGGGCTTGGTCTATCTTTTTTTTACAGGCCTGTGCTAGACTACCTTTTCACCCCGGGAAAATACCTTCTAAGATGTTGAATAAACGAGGAATATTCCTCGAAAGGACGCCGCTCCATGTTCGATAAATTCAACGATGAATGCGGGGTTTTCGGGATTTTCGGCCACCCCGAAGCCGCCAACCTCTCCTACCTCGGGCTCTATGCCCTGCAGCATCGCGGCCAGGAAAGCTGCGGCATCGTCGCCGCCGACGGCGCCAGGCTGCGGGCCTACAAGGGGATGGGGCTGGTCGCCGACGTTTTCAAACGGGATTCGATCTTCGACGAGCTTCCCGGGCGCAGTGCCATCGGCCACGTCCGCTATTCGACCGCCGGCGGCAACGACTTCAAGAATTGCCAGCCGATCATGGTCGATTACCACCGCGGCTCCATCGCCGTGGCCCATAACGGCAACCTGGTCAACGCCCAGGAGATCCGCAACGAGCTCGAGCAGTCGGGCTCGATCTTCTCCACCGTCGCCGATACCGAGACGATCATTCACCTGCTGGCTCGCGCCCAGTGCGACTCCCTGCCGGAGCGCATCACCGAGGCCCTGACCCGGGTCAAGGGGGCCTACAGCCTGGTCTTTCTCACCGAGACCCGGATGGTGGCGGTGCGCGACCCCAACGGCTTCCGGCCCCTGGTCCTCGGCCGGCTCGACGGCGCCTACGTGGTCGCTTCCGAGACCTGTGCCTTCGACCTGATTGAGGCCGAGTTCATTCGCGAGATCGAACCGGGGGAGATGATCCTGGTCGACAAGAACGGCATGCAGTCGTTTCGTCCTTTCGGCGACAAGGTCGCGCCGTCTCCCTGCATCTTCGAATATATCTATTTCGCCCGCCCTGACAGCAACATTTTCGGTCGCCAGGTCTACGGCGTGCGCAAGGAGTTCGGCCGGGTTCTGGCCCGGGAACATGCCGTCGAGGCCGACGTGGTCATTCCCATTCCCGATTCGGGTGTCCCGGCGGCCATCGGCTATGCCGAGGAGTCGGGGATTCCCTTCCAGCTCGGACTGATCCGCAACCACTACGTCGGCCGGACCTTTATCGAGCCGCAGCAGTCGATCCGCCATTTCGGTGTCAAGATCAAGCTCAACCCGGTGCGTGAAGTCATCGAAGGGAAACGGGTGGTGGTCGTCGACGACTCGCTGGTCCGGGGGACCACGGCGCGCAAGATCATCAAGATGATCCGCAATGCCGGTGCCGCCGAAGTGCACATGCGCATCTCCAGTCCGCCGACCAGCTTCCCCTGCTACTACGGGATCGATACCCCGACCCGCAAGGAACTGATTTCCTCCAGCCATACCATCGAGGAGATCAACCGCTACATCACCGCCGATACCCTCGGCTACCTCAGCCGGGAAGGGATGCGTACTGCCGCCGGTGCCCCGGAGGGAAGCCCGTGCCATTTCTGCGACGCCTGTTTCAGTGGCCAGTATCCGGTCAAATTCCCGCGGCTCAAGGCGGACAGCCAGCTGGGGCTGTTCTGAGACAGTTTTGAGTTATGGATTTTGTGTTTTAAGTTGAAGCAAAGCCTCAGGGGAAGAGTCCTATGGCATTGGATTCGAATAAATTCCAGGAGAGAATGACATGACCCAGGAAGAGCGCGACACCTTGATGAAGATCGTCCGGGAGCTGTCCTACGAGGAGCGGGAGGTGACCCTCGCCTCCGGGCGCAAGAGCAATTTTTATTTCGACGGGAAACAGACCTGTCTCCACGCCCGGGGCGGCCTGCTGGTCGGCAAGGCCTTCTGGCAGGAAGTCAAGCAGTTCCCTGGGCCCATTCACGGTGTCGGGGGCCTGACCCTGGGAGCCGATCCGATTGCAACCGCCACCTCCATCGCCGCAGCGCTGGAGGGGGACAGCGTTCACGCCTTTATTATTCGCAAGGAGCCGAAGGGGCACGGAACCGGCCAGTGGCTGGAGGGGCGGAAAAACCTGCCGCCCGGTTCCCGCGTGGTGATTGTCGAGGATGTGACCACCACCGGGGGGTCGTCGATGAAGGCGGTTGAACGCGCCCAGTCCGAGGGTCTCGAGGTGGTCGGCATCGTCACCCTGGTCGACCGCGAGGAGGGGGCGCGGGAGAATATCGAAGGGGCCGGCCAGCAGTTGCGTTCGGTCTTCACCCGGACCCAGGTGGTCGGCAAATAGGTCGAACCCGAAGGACGGTTTTTGCCACAAGGGGCACGGATTTCCGTGCCCCTTGTGGTTTCGGCATCGCCGGCCCAAAGGTCCGAACGATTCTCTGCAACGGCACCAAGAGGTGCGCGGTCGATTACGATTGCCGGCAGGCCCTGGCAGACGTTATCATTAATCCCGAACCTGACAAACCGGCGGCGATCTGGAATTTCGCGGGGAGATCGACTTTATGGAACTCTTTTTCATCCTGTTGTTGCTGGGCCTGCTGCCGGCCTTTATCGCCATGAACAAGGGGCGTAATTTCCTCCTCTGGTGGTTTTACGGGACGGTGCTTTTCGTTCTCGCCATTTTTCATGCCATCAGCCTCAAGCCGACCCCCGAGTATCTCGCCGAAATCGGTATGCGTTACTGCCCGGCCTGCGACCGCATTGTCAAACTGAACGACCCCGCTTGTCCCCACGGTCCCGCCACCCCCCCGAATGCCTGATCCGGCGCCGATTCGTTTCCACGGCAAAGGCATCTTTTTCCTGAAGCCGTGCTTCCCGCCGGGAGGGACTTCCCGGATTCAGGCTGTGCTTCGCTTTTGCGAAGTAATTCCCCGCACCTGAAAATATGCGGCCACGCACTGAAGGGTTGAAACCGCGGGCGGGAACATGGTAAAAAAAGCCCCCGGCTTATGGCCGGAGGGATGCGTAGAAAAGGGAAGGGAACCAGCCATCATGAACGCAACGTCAGCTCGGGAAATCGCCCTGGTGACTGGAGCCAGCAAGGGGATCGGCGCGGCCATTGCCGTCGAGCTGGCCCGCAGCGGTTTCGACATCTGGCTCAATTACCGCAGCGACTCCGAGGCGGCGACCCGGGTCAAGGGGGAGATCGAGGCGGCGGGCGGCTCCTGTACCCTGGTCCCCTTCGACGTCGGCGACCGCGCCGCCTGCGACGCCGCACTGGCGCCCCTGCTCGCCGGAGGGACGCCTTTCGCCCTGGTCAACAATGCCGGCTATGCCCGGGACGGTCTGCTGGTGTGGATGAAGGAAGAAGAGTGGAAGGACGTCCTCAACGTCCATCTCGACGGCTTTTTCCACGTCACCCGGCCGGTTCTCGGCGCCATGCTCAAAAAACGCCGGGGTCGGATCGTCAACATCGTTTCCACCTCCGGGCAGAGCGGGGTCCCCGGGCAGGTCAACTACTCCGCCGCCAAGGCCGGCCTGATCGGGGCGACCCGTTCCCTGGCGGCCGAGGTGGCGCGGCGCAACATCCTGGTCAATGCCGTCTCGCCGGGGTTCATCGCGACCGAGATGATCGGCGAGCTGCCCAAAGAGCGTATCCTGCCGATGATTCCGCTGGGGCGGATCGGCCGCCCCGAGGAGGTCGCCGGGGTCGTGGCCTTCCTCTGCTCGGAACAGGCCACCTATATCACCGGCCAGGTCTTTGCCGTCAACGGCGGCGCCTACATGTAAGATCGGCGGCGGCCGATCCGGACCACCTCGCGGCCGGGCCGGCGCCTTGCACGAACCACAGGGGCACCATGCACAGGGTGGCGATCACAGGAATGGGCATCGTCTCCTGCCTCGGCAGCGACCGGGAGCAGGTTGCCGCGGCCCTGCGCGGCGGGCGGTCGGGGATCGTGCTCGACGACGAGCGCCGGCGCCTCGGCTTTCGCAGCCCGCTTACCGGTGCGGTCCGGGATTTCGATGCCACCGCCCGTCTCTGCCGCGCAAACAGCGCAAGACCATGCCCGACTTCGCCATCCAGGCCTTCCATGCCGCCGGCGATGCCCTGGCGATGGCCGGCCTGGCGCGACGAGGAGATCCGCAACCCGGAAACCGGGCTGATCTTCGGCTGCGATTCGAGCTGCCTCGCCGCCGTGGAGCAGGTCGAGACCTGCTGCGCCGGGAGGGGGAAACCAAGGCCATCGGCAGCGGCCTGGTCTTCCGCTCGATGACCAGCTGCGTGACCATGAATCTCAATACCCTGCTGCAGACGCAAGGGGCCTGCTGGACCATCAGCTCCGCCTGCTCCAGCGGCGGCCACGCCATCGGCCAGGCCGCCGACCTGATCGCCCTGGGCCGCCAGGAGCGGGTGATCTGCGGCGGCGCCCAGGAGGTCAACTGGGAAGTCGATGTGCAGCTTCGATGCCCTCGGCGCCTTTTCCCTGCGGCTCGACGATCCGCAGGGCGCCTGCCGCCCCTTCGATGCCGGCCGCGACGGCCTGGTGCCCAGCGGCGGGGCGGCGGCCGTGGTGCTGGAGCGTTATGACCTGGCCCGTGCCCGGGGCGCGCGAATTCTCGGGGAAATCGGCGGCTACGCCTTTTCTTCCGACGGCCAGCACATCTCGGTTCCCAGCCAGGGCGGACTGCAGCGGGCCATGGCCACGAGCCATCGCCCAGGCCGGGCTGAAACCCGCGGACATCGATTACATCTGCGCCCACGCCACCTCGACTCCGGCAGGAGATGCGGCCGAAGCGGAGAACATCCTCGCCGTCTTCGGCGCGGACGGTCCCTGGGTTTCCTCGACCAAGTCGATGACCGGCCACGAACTCTGGATGTCCGGGGCTTCGCAGGTGGTTTACAGTACCCTGATGGCGCGAGGGCGGCTTTATCGCCCCCAATCGTCAATTTCAGCACCCCGGATGCCAGCAGCCGCCGCCTGCGCATCGCCGCGGAAACCGTCGACCAGGCCCCCGAACATCGTCCTCTGCAATTCGGCCGGCTTCGGCGGCACCAATTCCTGCCTGGTCCTGAGGTTCGGCGGGATGACCTACGATTTCGTGGTCGTCGGCGCCGGGGTCTCCGGCCTGACCGCCGCATTGATCCTGGCCCGGCACGGCCAGCGGGTGGCGGTGGTCGAACAGGCGCCGCGGATTGCCCCGTTGCTGCAGGGGTTCAGCCGCGGCGGGCATCACTTCGAAACCGGCTTCCACTATGCCGGCGGCCTCGACGAGGACGGCATCCTCTCCCGCTTTTTCCGCTACCTGGGGCTGGCCCCGGCGCTGGAGACCGTCCCCTTTGCCGGGGACTGTTTCGACCGTCTGCGCTACGCCGACGGCCGGCCTGGATTTCTGTTTTCCGGTCGGTTATCAGGCGCTGGCCGAGGCGCTGGGGACCGCTTTCCCCGCGGAGCGGAGCGGCATCGCCGCTTATCTGGCGCTGCTCCAGCAGGCCGGCAACCGCCTGCCGTATCTGAACCTCGACGCCGAGTTCGGCGCCACGGGGCCCTTCGGTGCGTTCCGGGGGCCGAGTCTGGACGAGGTTCTGCAGCAGACCGTCGCCGATCCCGCGCTGCGCCAGCTTCTGGTGTTGCATTCCCTGCTCCACGGGGTGCCGGCCGCGGACGTCCCGTTTGCCTTCCATGCCAGCGTCGTCGGCCTTTACTACCGTTCCGTGCATGGCATTCGCGGCGGCGGCCGCAGTCTGGCGAGCGCTTTTTCAGGGCGGATCGCGCAGGCGGGCATCGACCTCTACACCGGCTGCCGGGCCACCGCTTTGCACTGGTCGTCCGCCGGCAGCCTGAACGGCGTGGTCACCGATCGCCAGGGGCTGCTGGATTGCCGCGGCTGCATCGCCGGTATCCACCCGCGGCACTTTCTCGACCTGGCCGGTGCGGCGCCGCTGCGGCCGGCGTACCGCAAGCGGCTGCTGGCTCTCGAAGAGACCGGTTCCGCCTATCTCGGCTTTTTCGCAGCCGACCGGCCGCTGCCGCTGCTGGCCGCCGGGAATCTCTACCTGGCCGGTACGGCGGACCGGGACGACGGGGGCCGCGCCCCTGGAGGAACGCCACATCTATCTTGCCGGCGGCGCAGCGGGGCAGGGAGGGCTGGTGGCGATCTGTCCGGCGGCGACCGGCGAGACCGCGGCGTGGAACGCTTCCCGGCGGGGCATGCGGCCGGCCGACTACACGGCGTTCAAGGCTGGGGTCATGGCGCGGCTGCAGGCCCGCATCGAACAGCAATGCCCGGAGCTGCGCGGCGCCCTCAGCCTGTGCGGCGGGGCGACGCCGCTGACCCTGCGCGATTACCTGGGGCATCCCGGGGGAGGTCTCTACGGCGTCGGTCACCGGGTCGGCCAGTACAATCCGCAGGCCGCTACCCGGCTTCCCGGGGTTTTCCTGACCGGGCAGGCGACGGCAGCGCCCGGACTGCTCGGAGCGATGCTTGCGGGATTTCTGACCTGCGGGGAAATTCTCGGCCACGACGAACTGCGGCGGGAGGTCAAGCAATGCGTACTTTGAGGCGGGTCGTGATCACCGGCCTGGGGGCGGTCTCTCCCTTCGGGCGCGGCGTGGCGGCGTTGATGGAGGGCCTGTGGGCCGGCCGCAGCGCGGTCTGCCAGGTGCGCCGAACTGGAGCGGATCGGCGGACTGCGCACCCGGGTCGCCGCCCTGGTGCGGGATGTCGACCCCAAGGAGATCCCCCGCAAGGACCGCCGCTCGATGTCCGCCATGTCGATCTACGCCACCCTCGCCAGCCAGGAGGCGCTGGCCGGCGGCCGGGCTCGCGGTGCGACCGAGCTGGGAAGCGGACGGCTCGGCGTCGCCATCGGCTCGACCGTCGGCAGCACCCAGGCGACGGAGGATTTCTTCCGCGATTTCTTCACCGACTCCAGCCTGGAGCGGATGAAGTCGACCCTCTTTTTCCAGATCATGAACCACAGCTGTGCCGCCAACGTCGCCCAGGCGCTCGGCATCACCGGCCGCCTGCTGGCGCCTTCGGCGGCCTGCAGCACCGGCTGCCAGGCGGTCGGCTACGGCTTCGAGCAGGTCGCCATGCGGGCGCCAGGATTTGATGCTCTGCGGCGGCGCCGACGAGTTCCATCCGCTGACCGCGGCGACCTTCGACGTCATGACCGCCGCGTCGATCGGCTTCAACGACGCGCCCGCAGCTGACCCCGCGCCCCTTCGACCGGCGACCGGGACGGCGTGGTCTGCGGCGAAGGGGCGGGCATCCTGCTGCTCGAAGCCCTCGACTCGGCGCTGGCGCGGGGCGCCGCCATCCTCGGCGAGGTGGTCGGCTTTGCGACCGTTTCCGATCCCAGCAACATCGCCAATCCCAACGCCGCGGCCATGGAGCGCTGCATGCGCGAGGCCCTGGCCGATGCCGAACTGGCCCCGGAAGAGATCGACTACATCAATGCCCATGCCACCGCCACCACCCAGGGGGATATCGCCGAGGCCGAGGCCATTGCCGCCTCTTCGGCGGCCAGGTGCCGGTCAGCAGCCTGAAGGGGCACCTCGGCCACACCATGGCCGCCAGCGGCGCCCTGGAACTGATCGCCGGCATCGAGATGCTGCGCCGGCAGCGCCTCGTTCCCGACCCGCAACCTCGACGAGATCGACCCCGCCTGTGCCGGCATCCGCCATGTCCGCGGGGTGGAGGAACGGCCGCTGCGGGCGCTGCTCAAAAACAACTTCGCCCTCGGGGGCGTCAACTCATCGATCGTGGTAAGGAGATACCCGCATGACTGAACAGCAGATCATCGATCTGATCAACAGCTCCCTCGCCGAGGAGTTCGAGCTCGATCCCGCCGCCATGCAGCCCGAGGCCAACATCTACGAGGACCTCGGTCTCGACAGCCTGGATATCGTGGACATGGTGATCGTGCTCGAAGGGGCCTTCAAGTTCAAGATCCGCGAAGAGGACGCCATCCGCGAAATCCGCACCCTGGGGGACATCCACCGCTTCGTCATCGGCAAGCTGCAGGGAGCGGGTGCACAGGACTGATGCCGGACTCCGCCGTGACTTCCTTATCGTCGCCACCGGTCTCCGGGCCGCTCCCCCGGCTGGGGCCGTGGGCTCTGCTGATGAACGCCGTCGTCTATCCGCTGCTGGTGCTGTGGACGCTGCTCGGCATGGCTCTCTTTTCCCCGGGCTCTGCTCCTCTGGAAACTGGTCACCCGCTGGCCCACCGGGCGCATCATGCGCCATTTCATCTGGATCTACGGGCGCGGCTGGCTGCTGCTCATGGCCCCCTTCGTCCGCTTCCGGCGCCGGGGTTTCGAGACTCTCGACCTTCCTCGCCGGTGATTTTCGTGGTCAACCACCAGTCCTTCTTCGATACCTACTGCATGGGGCTGCTGCCGGTCTTCGATGTGACCTTCGCGGTGCGCGCCTGGCCGTTCCGGATGGTCTGGTACCGCTGGTTCATGCGCCTGGCCGGCTACCTCGATGTCGAGAGCACGCGCTGGGAAGAGATCGAGAGTGCCGGGCGTGCGGTGCTCGACGGCGGCGGCCATCTGCTCTTCTTCCCCGAGGGGCACCGCAGCCGGGACGGGCGCCTGCAGCGTTTCTACAACGGCGCCTTCCACGTTGCGGCGGCGAGCGGGCGGCCGGTTGTCCCCCTCTGCCTCGACCGGCACCGGCAAGCTGCTGCCGCCGGGGCGGCTCTCGCCTGCGCCCGGCCACCGTCACCCTGACCGCCCTGGCGGCCATCGACAGCCGCAGCTTTGCCGGCGAGAACGGCCCCCGCGAGCTGCGCAACCTCGTCCGCGCGCGGCTGGCCGCGGCCCTCGCCGAACAGGACCGGGAGGGGCGGGGATGAGCGGACTCGGCCAGGACGAGCGTTTCGCTCCCTTCGCCGGGCTCGCCTTCGCGGCGCCGGACGCCATCGCGGCGGTGCAGGACCGCCTGCTGCGCGAGCACCTGCGCCTATCTCGCCGCCCGCTCCCCCTACTACCGGCGGCCGCTTCGCCGCCAGCGGGATCGATCCGCGGGAGATTCGCGGCGTGGCCGACCTGGCCCGCCTGCCGCTGACCGGCAAGGAGGATCTTCAGGCGCGCAACGCCGAGCTGCGCTGCGTTCCCGAGGTCGAAGTGGTCGATCGCTGCCTGACCTCGGGGACCACCGGCCGGCCCCTGGTTCTCGACCAGACCCGCGCCGACCTGCGAGCGGCTGGCCTACAACGAGGCCCAGGCCTTTGCGCGCCGCCGGCCTCGCCCCGGCCGACCGGGTGCTGATGGCGGCGGCCATCGACCGCTGCTTCATGGCCGGGATGGCCTACTTTCTCGGTCTGGTCCGGCTCGGGGCGACGGCGATCCGCGGCGGGTCGAGCGAGCATTCCGGCGCTGGTCGAACTGGTGCGCGAGCAGCGCCCGACCGCCCTGGTCGGCGTGCCGAGCCTGCTGCTCGCGCTGGGCGAGCGGCTGCGGCCGAACGGGTCTGGCCGCCGACCGGCTCGGCGTAGCGACGACTGATCTGCATCGGCGAGCCGGTGCGCCAGGCCGATCTTGCGCTTTCCGCCCTCGGCGAACGCCTTGCCGGCCTGTGGGGGGCGCAGGTGCTCGGCACCTACGCCAGCACCGAAATGGCCACCGCCTTTGCCGACTGCGCCTGCGGCCGCGGCGGCCATCTGCAGCCCGAACTGATGGTGGTGGAGATTCGTCGACGCGGCCGGTCCCGGTCCCGCCCGGACAGGCCGGCGAGGTGGTCGCCACCCCGCTGCAGGTGACGGGCATGCCGCTTTTGCGCTTCCGCACCGGCGACATCGCCGTCCTGCACGCCGGCCCTGCGCCTGCGGCCGCAACACTCCGCGGCTCGGCCCGGTGCTCGGGCGCAAGGCGCAGATGCTCAAGTACCGCGGCACGACGGTCTTCCCGCCGGCGATCGCCGCGGTGCTGCAGGAGATCGCCGGCGGTGCGCGGCCTTCTATCTCGAGGTGTTCGACGAGTTCGCGCTCTCCGACCGCATCCGGGTGGTGGTCGGCAGCGCGACCCGCAGTCTCTCCGGCGACGAGGTCGCCGAGCGGATCGCCGCCCGCATCCGCGTCAAGCCTGAAGTGGTGATCGCCTCCGCCGCGGCGGTGCAGCGCCAGATAATGCGCCCGGAGAAGCGCAAGCCGGTGACCTTTTTCGATCACCGGCAGAACAGGCGGCAGGCCTGCCGACAGGCGACGTGACCGAGAGTGCCCGGCGCCAGTCTCACCCCCATCTTTCAGCGAAAGACGAGACCGTTCATGGACCAGCGTCCCACCGTGATTCTGACCGGCAACGACCTGACGATCGAAGAGATCGTCGCCATCGGCGTCGGCGACAAGCAGGTCGCCCTCGATCCCGCGGCCCTGGAGCGCTGCCGCGCCAGCCGCCGCTTTCTCGAAGAGGAGGTCGCCGCCCGGCGCATCATCTACGGCGTCAACACCTCCTTCGGGCCGATGTGCAACAAGATCATCGAGGACCGCGAGATCGAAACGCTGCAGATCAACCTGATCCGCAGCCACGCCGCCGGCCTCGGTGACCCCTCAAGCCCTACATCGCCCTCGGCGTGCTGGCTGGTGCGGCTCAATACCCTGGTCAAGGGCTACAGCGGGGTGCGCATCGAGCTGCTCGAATTCATGCGCGAGCTGATCAACCGCGGCATCGCCCCCTACATCCCCGAGTGCGGCAGCGTCGGTGCCTCCGGCGACCTCATCCACCTCGCCCACATGGCGCTGGGGATGATCGGCGAGGGGCAGGTTTACGACCGCGGCACCCTGCGCCCGGCCGCGCGACGTCTTCGACCGACACGGCCTCGCCCCGATGCGCCTCTCCTTCAAGGAGGGGATCGCGCTGATGAACGGCACCAGCGCCATGACCGCGCTGGCCGCCTTCGCCCTGTTCGGCGCCAACAAGCTGCTGCGCCTCTCCTGCGTCACCGGCGCCTTTGCCCTGGAGATCTTCGGCGGCATCGACGACGCCTTCGACGAGGACCTGCACCGGGTCAAACCCCATCCCGGCCAGCTCGACGTCGCCGCGACGATCCGCCGCCTCTACCAGGGCTCGAAGAACATCACCCTGCGCGCCGAACATGCACGAGCTGATCCGCAGCCAGCAGCAGGACGGCCCGGTCTTCGAGACCAGCATCAACGTCCAGGACGTCTACTCGGTGCGCTGCACCCCGCAGGTCCTCGCCCCGGTGGCCGAGGCGATCGAGCTGGCGCTGCGCACGGTCGACACCGAGGCCAACTCCAGCAACGACAACCCGATCATCATCCCGGAGAAGAAGAAGATCATCCACGGCGGCAACTTCCACGGCCAGTCGCATCGGCTTCGCCATGGATGCCCTGTGCATCGCCATCGCCACCCTCTGCAACCTCTCCGAGCGGCGCATCAACAAGTATCTCGACAAGCACCTCAACGAGGGGCTCCCCGAGTTTCTCATCCCCGGCACCCTCGGCCTGACCATGGGCTTCATGGGCGCCCAGTACCTGGCGACCTCGACCACCGCCGAGAACCGCCAGCTGGCCGGGCCGGTCTCCACCAACTCGATCTCCTGCAACGCCTCCAACCAGGACGTGGTGAGCATGGGGACGGTCGCCGCCCGCAAGGCCTTCAAATCGGTGAGCAACGCCAAGCATATCCTCACCCTGGAGATCCTCGCCGATCTGCAGGCGCTCTCCTTCCGCAACGCGGCGGGCCTCGGCCGCGGCACCGGGCGGATCTACCGGGAACTGGTCAAGGAGTTTGCCGTCTACGACAACAGCCGGGTCTTCCACGACGATCTGACCCGCTTCCGCCGGCTCCTCTTCTCCAGCCAGCTGTTCGACGACCTGGCCCCCTTTCTGGAAGATGACTGAGGCATGAGCGAAGCGCTCCCCGACAACCTGCGCCTGCCCCGGCCGGCCCGGGAATTCCTCCCGCACCGGCCGCCGATGCAGCTGGTCGATCGCCTGCTGACCGCCGCAGACGGCAACGGCACGGTGGAGGTGGTTCCCGGTCCCGGCTGCCCGCTGCTGGACGCGGACGGCGGTCTCGAAACGGTGGCGCTGGTCGAACTGCTGGCCCAGAGCTATGCCGCGGTCCAGGGCTATAGCGACCACTGCGCCGGGCGCCCCCCGGGACGGGGCTTTCTGGTCGGGATCCGCCGGGCGCAGCTGTACGCCCCGGCCCGCCGCGGCGACCGTCTGCTGGTCACGGTGCGCACCATCGCCCGCATCGAGCGCTTCGCCATGGTCGAAGGGGAAGTGCGCTGCGGCGATTCTCTGCTGGCCAGCGCCGTCTTCAAACTCTGGCTTCCCGGGGCGGCGGCATGAGGCGCCGGCTGCCTGGGGGCTGGCTGCTCCTGTTCTGGTGTCTGCTGCTGGCGCGGACCGCGGCGGCGGCCAACCCCGCCCCGGCCGATCTCGACCGGGTTCTCGCCGGGCTGGCGCGCTCGGCGGCCGGCATCGAGACCCTCTCCAGCGACTTCGTGCAGGAGAAATACCTCGCCGTCTTCCAGGACGCCCTGGTCTCCAGCGGGGCGTTTCTATTACCGGAAGCCGGACAAATTGCGCTGGGAGCTGCGCAGCCCGCTGGTTTCCGGCTTCGCCCTCGACGGCAACCGCGGACGACGCTGGCGGGGGGCGGAGGAAAAGAGCGAGAGCTTCGACATTCGCCAGGACCCGGTGATGAAGGTCGTCGCCGAGCAGCTGCTGGCCTGGGCGCGCCCCGATTTCCCCTGGCTGCGGGCCCATTACCGGATCAGACTGGAGGGGACGGCGCCGGTCCGCCTGCGCCTCGACCCGAGCTTCGACACCGGCGGCCTGATCGATCACCTGCTGATCGTCTTCGCTGCCGACGGCAGCCATGTGCAGCAGGTCGAACTGCATGAGAAGGACGGCGATTACACGCGGCTCCGTTTCGAACACACGGTGGTCAACGGCCCCTTGGCCGGCGACCTGTTCTAGGGAGTCGCCGTGACCTTTTTTGCCGTGGCCTACCGGTACTTCGCCGGCCGCCGGGCTCTGCTCTTCGGCGCCACCCTGGTTCTTCTCGGCCTGTGCGCGGCGCTCAGCTTCAGCCTGCACATGCAGGCGGATATCGCCACCATGCTCCCCGACCGGGACAGCCAGGTGGCCAACGACTTCCGCCTGCTGCAGGAGGCGCCCTTCGCCCGCAAGCTGGTCATCACCGTGACCGCCGCTCCGGGGACCGGCGGTGCGGCCCTCGGTGCGGCGGTCGACCGCCTGACCGGCGCCCTCGACCCGCAGCTCTTCCAACAGGTGACCACCGGCCCCGGCGCCGGGCTGCAGCAGCGGCTGCTCCCCTGGCTGCTGGCCGCCCTGCCGGATCTGGCGAGCGAAGATGACCTGGCGGCGCTGCGCCGGGACCTCGCCGGCGACGGCGTCGGGCTGCGGGTACAGGATGCCTTCCAGCAACTGCTCGGCCCCGCGGGCTGGGCGCTGAAGAACGTCATCCGCCGCGATCCCCTCGACCTGCGGCGGCTGGCCCTGGCCAAGCTGCGTTTCGTCAACCTGGTGCCGCAGGTGCGCCTCGACGGCAACCGCTTCGTCAGCGCCGACGGCCGCAGCGCCCTGGTGCTGGCCGAAACGCCGGTGGCAGTGACCGACAGCGCGGGCGCTCAGGCCCTGGAGAACGCCTTCGCCAAGGCCCGGCAGGCGCTGCCGCCCGGGGATGAGCGCCACCCTGGTCGGCGCCCATCGCTACACCCTGGCCAATGCCCGGGCGATCCAGGGCGATCTGTGGCGGATCCTCTCCGTCTCGAGCCTGGCGCTGGTCCTGCTCTTCGTCGTGCTGCTGCGCAGCCTGCGCTCGATCTGGGTCTTTCTCATCCCGGTGGCGGCGCTGGCGGTTTCGGGGGTGGCGGTGCTGGCCGTCTACGGCGCGGTCTCGGCGATCACCGTCGGCTTCGGCGCGGTGCTCCTCGGCATCAGCGTCGACTTCGGCCTGCACGTCTACTACGCCCTGGCCAGCGGCGAGGCGCCGCCGGAGGCGACCGTCGCCGAGGTCGCCCGGCCGGTGCTGTTCGGCGCCCTGACGACCATCGGCGCCTTCGCCGTGCTGCTCTTCTCCGACCTCCCCGGGCAGCGCCAGCTGGCGGTCTTCTCCATCGCCGGGCTGGTCGCGGCGCTGGCCCTGGCGCTGCTGGTTTTGCCGCACCTGCTGCGCTCCGGCCCTCCGGCCGCCGCGCCTGCGGGGCCGGCGGCCGGCTGCTCCCGGCCGCTGCGCTGGACGATCCTCGGCTGCTGGCTGGCCTTTTGCCTCTGGAGCGGCTGGCAGGCGACGGGCCTGACCATCAACGGCGACCTGCGCAGCGTCAGCCTGGTGCCGCCGGCCCTGGCCGCCGCCGAAGCCCAGGTCAAGGCGACCTGGGGCGGCTTCCGCGACCAGGCGATGATCTGGACCGCCGCCGGCGGCGAAGAGCAGGCCCTGGGCGATGCGGCGGCGGTCTTCAACACCCTGGAGCAGAGCGGCGTGCCCCTGGTCAGCCTGGCGCCGCTGCTGCCGCCTGCGGCGGTGCAGCGGGCCAACCGGCAGCGCTGGCGCGCCTTCTGGCAGGGGGCGGAGGGCCAGGCGATCCTCGCCCGGCTGGACCAGGAGGCGGCCGGCCTCGGCTTTGCCGCCGACGCCTTCGCCCCCTTCACCGCGAGCCTCTCCGCGCCCGCCGCGCCGGTCACCCTGGCGAGTCTCGAGACAGCGGGCCTCGGCAGCCTGGTGGAGGCCCTGGTGGTCCCCGAAGGAGAGAAGATGCGGCTTCTGACCCTGGCGCCCGACACCCCGCGGGTCGCCGAACTGCTCAAGGCCGATGGACCTGCCGGGGTGCGGCTGGTCTCCCAGGGACGCTTCCGCGAGGAGATCAGCGGCGCCATCGGCCGCGACTTCAAAAGCTTTCTGCTCGGCGCCACCCTGGTCAACGTCCTGCTGCTGATGCTCCTCTACCGCCGGCCGCTGAAGATCCTGGTTTCGGCGCTGCCGGTAGCGACCGGGCTGCTCGGCATGTTCGGCATCATGGCGGCCACCGGGACCGCCTTCAACCTGTTCAACGTGATCGCCGCCATCCTGGTCATCGGCCTGGGGGTCGACTACGGCATCTTCATGGTCTGCCGGGTCTTCGAGGGGCACCAGCGGGGGGTCGACCGGGCGGTCCTCGCCTCCGGGCTGACCACCCTGGCCGGCTTCGGCGCCCTGGTGCTGGCGCGCCATCCGGCCCTGCACTCCATCGGTCTCAGCGTCCTGCTCGGCATCGGCGTGGCGATTCCCACGGCGCTGCTGGTGATCCCGGCGCTGGTGCCGCGGAGGGGGCCATGAGCCGCTGCTGGCTCCCGCTGCTGGCGGCCCTGCTACCCGTGCTGCTGATAGCCGGCTGCGCCGCCCCTTTCTTTCCGCCGCCGCCGACGGTGGCCGTCCCGTGCCGGGAAGAGCGCGGCGGAACTGGCCGGCAGCGACTGGACCCGGCTGCCGGGGCGCTGGCTGCTCACCCAGAGCGCGGAATTTTCCTTTCACGGCCGCAAGCTCCCCATGCAGGGGCTGCTGCAGCTCGATTCCGGACACCAGGCGGCGCGGTTGATCGCGGTCAACGAACTCGGCATCAAGCTCTTCGATATCGAGGTCTTCGCCCGGGGGGAAACGGTTCACTACCTGCTCCCCGACCTCGCCCGCTATCCCCGGCTCGGCGAGGCGGTGGCGGCCTCGGTGCGGCGGATGTTCCTGGCGCCGCGACCCCGGGCCGACGACCGGCTGCGCCGCGAGGCGACAGGGTACGAACTGGCGCGGGAGGAAAACGGGCGTTCGATCCGCTTCCGGTTCGGCGGGCAGCAGGCGCAGCTGGAGCAGATCCGGGTCACGGCTCCCGGGGAGGACTGGCAGGTCGGCTACTACGACTATCGCTCGGCGGGGGAGGTGGAGTATGCTGAAAAAATATTGCTCGAAGACCGGGTGGCCGGCTACCGGCTGCGGCTGCGGGTCCTGGGGATGAGGCGCAGCGGATGAACCCGATGCGTGACGGCATTGCCCGGGCCGCCCTCGGCACAACGCAGGCCGCCGTCGACGGCGAGCTCGGCCAGCGGTTTCGATTCCCGGCCGATTTCGTCGGCTTCGCCGGGCACTTCCCCGACTTCCCGATCCTCCCCGGGGTCGTCCAGCTGCTTCTCGCCCAGTGGCTGATCGAAACCGGGACGGGGCAGGGGAGGGTGCTGCGCGAGGTGGCCAACGCCAAGTTCCTCGAACAGCTTCTCCCGGGGGGCGAGATCGCCGTCCACTGCCGGCCGCGGGGAGCCGCCGACGCCGGCTGGTGGGCGGTGCGCATCGAAGTTGACGGCCGCCCGGCGGCGACCTTTCAGCTCAGGCTGGAAACGACCGCCTGAGCGCGGGCGGGAAGGAAACGGACCGAAGAATGCAGAAACCCTATTTCAACAGCGCCGCCGGCCAGCCCGCCCCGCTGCGGGCCGTCGTCGAACGCCGCGTCCGTTTCGAGGAGGTCGATCCCCTCGGCATCGTCTGGCACGGCCGCTATCCCGGTTATTTCGAGGATGCCCGGGTCGCCTTCGGCGACCGCTTCGGCATCGGCTACCTCGATTTCTACCGCGAGGGAATCCTGGCGCCGATCAAGAAGCTGCACGTCGACTACCAAAGGCCGCTGCGTTTCGACGAGGTCTTCACCATCGAGGGGGTGCTGCACTGGTCGGAGGCGGCGCGCCTCAATTTCGAGTTCATTCTGCGCAACGCCGCCGGTGAGGTGACCACCAGCGGCTACACGGTGCAGATGCTGATGGATACCGAGCACACCCTGCTGCTGGTGCCGCCCCCCTTCTACCAGGCGTTCTGCGAGCGCTGGGCGCGGGGGGAGCTGGCATGAAGCAGGTGGTGATCAGCGCCGTCGCCGCCGTCACCGGCCTGGGCAACACCCTGGAGCAGACCTGGGGACGCCTCCTCGCCGGGGAGAGCGCCATCGCTCCGGTGCGGCACTTTGCCTGCGACGGCTACCCGACCGATCGCGCCGCCTGCGTTCCCGACCTGGAGCGGCCACCCGGGCAGAGCCGGCTCGAGCCGCTGCTGGAGCGGCTGCTGGCCCAACTTCCCGCCGTACCCGGCGATTGCCGGCTCTTGACCGCGTCCACCAAGGGACCGATCGACCTGCTCGAGGACCGGCTGCGCGGCGCTGTCGTGGACCACGCGGCGCTGCTCCTCGAAACCCTGCCGCGGCAGGTGGCGGCCCGCTGCGGGCTGGTCGACCCGGGAGTGAACATCGGCGCCGCCTGCGCCTCCGCGACCATCGCTCTGGGGCGGGCCGGCGGCCTGATCGCCGCCGGCCGCTGCAGCGCGGTGCTGGTGGTCTGCGCCGATCTGGTCAGCGAATTCGTCTTCTCCGGCTTCTCGGCCCTGCAGGGGCTCTCCGCCGAGCCCTGCCGTCCCTTCGACGCGCGGCGCTGCGGACTCTCCCTCGGCGAGGGGGGCGCGGCGCTGCTGCTGCTCGACGCGGCCCGGGCGCGGCGCGAGGGGTGGCCGGTCCTCGCCCGGCTGCTCGGCTGGGGGGCGGCCAACGACGCCAACCACATCACCGCCCCGGCCCGGGACGGCTGTGGCCTGGTCGGCGCCGTCGAACAGGCCCTGGCCCGCGCCGGGCTCGCTGCCGACGCCGTGGCGGCGATCAGCGCCCACGGCACCGGGACCCTCTACAACGACGCCATGGAGATGGCTGCCTTCGAGCGCCTCTTTAGCGAGCGGCCGGTTCCCTTCAATTCCCTCAAGGGGGCGCTGGGCCACTCCCTGGGCGCCGCCGGTGGCATCGAAGCGGCCGTCGCCTGCCGCTGCCTGGAGCAGGGGGTGCTCCCCCCCACCGCCGGCTGCGAGCAGCCCGATCCCGCCGCCCGCGGGATGGTTGGAGCATTTCCCCAACCCTTCGCCGGCGAGGTCCTGCTCAGCACCAACAGCGGCTTCGGCGGCATCAACGGCGCCCTGCTGCTGGGCCGGGGAGGGGAGCGATGAAGGCGCGGGTGCTCGGTCTGGGCTGGGTGACCCCCGGCGGCTGGGGGCGGGGGGGCGGCGACGCCGGGTTCGGCCTCGGCCACGGCGAACTGCCGGCTTTGACGCGCAGGGACCTCTTTGCCGACCCCTTCCCGCGCTTCGGCCGCCTCGACGCCTTCTCCCGTCTCGGGCTGGCGGCGGTGGCCCTGGCCCTGGGCGATGCCGGCCTCGACAACTGGGACGCAAAGCGTCCCATCGGCCTGGTCGCCGCCAGCCGTTTCGGCTGCCTGGCCACCGACCTCGACTTTTTCGGCCCCATGGCGCCGGGCGGGGACCGGCTGGTCAGCCCCAACCTCTTCGCCTATACCGTGCCCAACACCGTGCTTGGCGAAGCGGCGATCCGCTTCGGTCTCACCGGGCCGGGCTACGTGCTGAGCGCCGGCGGTGCGGCTCCCTTCGCGCCCCTTGAGACGGCGCTGGAGATTCTGGCGGCGGGGGAGGCCGAAACGATGCTGGCCGGCTGCTGCGACCTGCCGCCGGCGGGTGCGCCGGCCGGCGCCGGCGCCATCTTCCTGGTGCTCGGCACGGCTGCCGAAGGCTCAAAGGCGGGGGCGCAGCTGCGCCTCGCCCCGCAACTGCAGGTGGACGGCCGACCGGTAGCGGACTGGCCGCAACTGGTCGCCGCCTGCCGGCGACCAGGCCGAGGGTAATGGAAAGGGTGCTATGGAGGGTGTGATGGAGGGTGCCGGAAGGTTTCGAGTTGTGGTTCTTTTGTGGCTGGTCTTTGCCCTTGCGGCCTGCGCTCCGCCCCAATACAGCGCTGCCGACCTGGCGCGCCTGGAGGCGAAGCAGATCAGCGGGGTTGTGACCAAGCAAAGCCTGGGGAGTTTTGTCCTGACGGAAGATTCCGGTACCGAAATGACTTTTCGAACCGGCCAGTTGACCCAGTATCTGCCCGGCGATTACCGGTCCCTGGCCGGGGACAGAGTCCGCGTCGCCTACCAGGAGAGCTGGGAACGCAGCGGGCGGATGAAGCTTTCCGTGCTGCAGCTGGAAGCCGTGGAGATCGCCCCCGCGAACCGGCCGCCCACCGCCCCCCTCGGCGGGGAGGTCGTGGCGGCCGGCCGCGGCTCGGCCCTTTATGCCAGTTCATTCCTGCTGAAGCTGCCCGGTGCGGAGGAGGCGGTACCCATCTACGTATCTGCGGCCACGAAGATCGTTGCCGACGGAGTCGACACGGCGGCCGAAGGATTCGATTTCGGCCAAATCGTCGGCAAAAAGGCCCAGGTGACCGTGGAACGTATTCCGGTCGTCCGCGGCAACGGCTACATCCTCGTGGCCAGACGGCTTGTCGTCAATCAACGTCTCGGTACGAAACAATAAAGATCGCCCGTTGCGGCCGTACCGCCCGATGGAGGGCATTCCCATGAAGCTGAAACTGATCTACCCCCGTTGGCCCAAACTCGACCGCCAGACCGAATTCCACCTGCCGCCCCACGGGCCGGTGGTCTTCGCGGCCGCCCTGCCGCCGGAGGTCGAGGTCGCCTTCACCGACGAGAATCTCGAGCCGATCGATTTCGAGGCCGCCGCCGACCTGGTGGCGATCTCGGTGATGCTCACCTGCCAGCTGCCGCGCGCCTTCGAGGTGGCGAGGGAATTCCGCGAGCGCGGCCGGACGGTGATCTTCGGCGGCATCGCCACCATGCTCCATGCCGAGGAGGTCGCGCGCCACGCCGATTCGATCTTCCTCGGCGAGGTCGAAGGGCGCATCGGCGCGGTCCTTCGAGGATTTCAAGAACGGCCGCCTCCATCGGGTCTACGACTACATGAACAACCCGCCGGCCATCGAGCTGATCGGCACCGCCCGCCGGGAGATCCTCAACCGCGACCTCTACAACTACCGCGGCGTGCAGATGCTCGATTTGGTGCACGCCTCGCGTGGCTGCAAGTTCGACTGCTTCCCCTGCTGCACCGGCTTTCTCGGCGGCAAGAAGTTCCGGCCGCGCCCCATCGACCAGGTGATCGCGGAGATGGAGGCGATCCGCAACAACCGCCTCTTCATCGTCGACAACTCCCTGGCCCAGGACCGCGCATGGCTGAAGGACCTCTTCACCGCCATGGCGCCGCTGAAGAAGAAGTGGGTCTCCCACCCGATCCTCGACGACGAGGAGATCCTGGGGCTGGCCGCCGATGCCGGCGCCTGGTACGTCTACCAGGCGGTCTTCGACACCTCCGATGTCATCCGCAACCGCATCCGGCGCCTCAAGGAGCACGGCATCGGCGTCGAGGGGACGATCATCCTCGGCACCGACGACCAGAACGAGGACTACATCAAGCGGCTGGTCGACTTCCTCCTCGAGGTCGAGCTCGATGTCGCCGAGTTCACCATTCTCACGCCCTTCCCGCAGTCGCCGATCCGCGCCCAGCTCGAACGCGAGGGGCGCATCCTCTCCAACAACTGGCGCGACTACAGCGCCGACAAGGTGGTCTTCCAGCCCCGGCGGATGACCCCGGAGAAGCTGCAGGAACTCTACTACTACGCCTGGGACACCTTCTACGCGCAGAGCGGCCACCAGCTGAAGATGGGGGAACTCTTCAAGCAGGTCATCCGCCGCGAGATGGAGGACGGCACCTACCGCCGCTACGATCCCAAGACCGGCCGGGCCTTCCGCCGCCGGCAAGGAGGGGCATGAGCCGCATCTTCCTCTTCTCCGCCAACGTCACCGTCGATCCCTATCCGGTCTACCCGCTGGGGATGGCGGTGATCGCCGGCGCCCTGGCCGGCAAGGGGCACCAGGTGCGGCAGTTCGATTACCTCGCCGCCGGGCGCAGCGACGCGGCCCTGCAGCAGGAGCTCGCCGCCTTCGCGCCGGACTTCGTCTGCTTTTCGCTGCGCAACATCGACAACGTCGACTCCTTCAGCTGCGAGCGCAACTGGTACCTGGCGCAGGCCCGGGAACAGGTCGGGCTGATCCGCGCGGCGAGCGCCGCGCCGGTGATCGTCGGCGGGCCGGCCTTCTCGATCATGCCGGAGGCGATTCTCGCCTACCTGGGGGCCGACTACGGCGTGGTCGGGGAAGGGGAGGCGAAGGTCTGCGAACTGGTGGCGCGGCTCGCCGCCGGGGAAGCGGTCGCGCCGCTGGTCGGCCGCGAAGCCCCGCTGCTGCAAGGCGCGGCGATGGGGTCCCCCCTCTTCGTCCGGGAACTGGTCGATTTCTACCAGGGGCAGAGCGGCATGATCAACCTGCAGACCAAGCGCGGTTGCCCCTTCCACTGCAGCTACTGCACCTACCCGGCGCTGGAAGGAAGCGACTTTCGCTTCCGCGAGCCGGGCGCGGTGGCCGACGACCTGGAGCGCGCGGTGCGCGACCACGGCATCCGCAAGGTCTTCTTCACCGATTCGATTTTCAACGACCCCGCCGGCCGTTACCTGGAGGTGGCCGAAGAGCTGATCCGCCGCGAACTGCCGGTCACCTGGTGCGGCTTCTTCCGCCCGCAGGGGCTGGGGCGCGCCGAGTGGGGACTGCTCAAGCGCGCCGGGCTCTACGCCGCGGAGCTGGGGACCGACGCCGCCAGCGACGCCACCCTCAAGGGGCTGGACAAAGAGCTCTCCTTCGCCGAGGTGGTCGCCGTCAACGACGCCTGCCTGGCGGAGGAGATCCCCTGCGCCCACTTCGTGATCTTCGGCGGCCCCGGCGAAACGAGTGAGACCGTCGCGGAGGGGCTGGCCAACCTGGAGCGGCTCGGCGCCGCCGTGGTCTTCGCCTTTTCCGGCATCCGCATCCTCACCGGCACCTCCCTGCAGCAGCGGGCGGTCGCCGAGGGAGTGCTGGCGGCGGACGCCGAGCTGCTGCGTCCCGCCTTCTACTTCGCCCCGCGGGCTCGACGTGGCGGCGATGAACGCGCGCATCGAGCAGGCCTTCCGCGGCCGCCGCGGCCGGATCTTCCCCCCTTCCGCCGGCCAGCAGGCGCTCGGCGTCATGCACCGCTTCGGCTTCCGCGGCCTTCTCTGGGACCAGCTGATCTCCTTCCGCGAGCGGCCGGCGCGGGTGAAGCGATGAACGCTCTCAATGCCAAATCGGTGATCCTCGTCCATCCCCTGGGCTACCGCGCCGAGGCCGCCGGGCGCGACATCTCGCGGCTGGCCAACATCATGCCCCCCCTGGGGCTGGCGAGCATCGCCTCCTACCTGGAGCGGGAGGGGGTGGAGGTCGGCATCGTCGACTGCTACGCCCATCCCGACAGCCAGCGGGTGCTGATCGAGCTGCTGCGCGAGCTGCGCCCGGCGCTGATCGGCTTCTCCTGCACCACCTCGAGCTTCCTCGATGGCGTGCGCCTGGCGCGGCTGGCCAAGAGCGAGCTGCCGGGGATCCGCAGCGTCTTCGGCGGCGCCCACGTCTCGGCGCTCCGGGAGCAGATCTTCGCCTATCCGGAGGTCGACTACGTGGCGGTCGGGGAAGGGGAGGCGACCCTCGCCGAACTGGTCCGCAGCGAGGGCGCCAACCCGGAAACGATCGCCGGGCTGATCTATCGCGACCGGGACGGCACGGCCCTCTTCAACGGCTACCGGGAGCCGGCGCTGGAACTCGATTCCCTGCCGTTTCCGGCCTACGAGAAGCTCGCCGGCTATCCGCAGGCCTACCGGCTGCCGATCTTCAACTACCCCAAGGCGCCCAACAGCAGCTGCATCTCCAGCCGCGGCTGTCCCTACGCCTGCAGCTACTGCGACCGCAGCGTCTTCCGCCGCAGCTTCCGCTACAACTCGGCCGAGTACCTCTACGCCCACCTGCGCTACCTCAAGGAGGCCTTCGGCGTCCGCCACGTCAACTTCTACGACGACCAGTTCACCTTCAACCGCGAGCGGGTCGAAGAGTTCTGCACCCTGCTCCAGGACCGTCCCCTGGGGATGACCTTCAACTGCGCGGTGCGCGCCGAGCACGTCGATGCCGAGCTGCTGCGGCGGATGAAGAGTGCCGGCTGCTGGATGGCCAGCCTGGGGATCGAGACCGGCGACCCGCAGCTTCTCGCCCAGCACCGCCAGAACGCCGACCTGGAGATGCTCGCCGACAGGATCCGCCTGATCAAGGCGGCCGGCATCCGCACCAAGGGGCTGCTGATGATGGGGCTGCCCGGGGAGAGCGAGGCCTCCATCCGGCGCAGCATGGAGTACGTCTTCTCGCTCCCCATCGACGACTTCAACCTCGCCAAGTTCACCCCCTTTCCGGGCTCGCCGCTCTATGCGAAGATCCACGAGCTGGGGAGCTTCGACGAGGACTGGGAGACAGATGGACTGCATGCAGTTCCAGTTCGTCCCCCACGGCATGAACAAGGAGCGGCTCGAGGAACTCTTCACCGCCTTCTACAAGCGCCACTTCCAGCGCCCGCGGGTGCTGCTCGGCTACGCGGCGATGCTCTGGAAGTCGCCCGATTCCTGGCGGCGCTTCCTTTGCAACCTCGGCGATTTCCTGCGTTTCGCGAAGAGCAGCAAACGCCTGGCGGATGAGTCATGACGGCCGAGATGGACCAACTGCTGATCGTCATCCCCCTTTACAACCACGGGGCGACGGTGCGCGCGGTGGCCGAGCAGGCGCTGGCGGTCCACCGGCTGGTGCTGGTGGTCGACGACGGCAGCAGCGACGGCGGGGCGGCTGCCCTCGCCGGGCTGCCGGTGGAGATCCTGCGCCACCAGCGCAACCGCGGCAAGGGGGCGGCGATCCTCTCCGCCGCGCGCTACGCCGCCGAACGGGGCTTCAGCCACATCGCCACCCTCGACGCCGACGGCCAGCACGACCCGGCCGACCTGCCGCGGCTGTGGGCGGCGGCAGCTGCCGAGCCGCTGGCGCTGATCAGCGGCTGCCGCGATTTTTCCGCCGCCAACGTCCCCGGCGCGAGCCGCTTCGGACGCAGCTTCTCCAATTTCTGGCTGCGCCTGCAGACCGGGGTCGCGCTCCCCGACACCCAGAGCGGCTTTCGTATCTACCCGCTGGCGCTCCTCTCCGGGCTCAGCTTCTGGTGCCGGCGCTACAACTTCGAGATCGAGGTCCTGGTGCGGGCGGCCTGGGCCGGCGTGCCGCTGCGCAGCGTGCCGATCTCCGTCTACTACCCCCCGGGGGCGGAACGGATTTCCCACTTCCGCGGCTTCATGGACAACTGGCGGCTGACCCTGCTCAATACCCACCTGACCCTGCGCTCCATCGTCCCCTGGCCGCACCCGCGGCTGGTCGCGGCCGAACGCGCGGAGAAAATCAGCCCCTGGCGCCCCCTGCAATCGCTGCGCCGGCTGCTGACCGAGCATGCCTCGCCGGCGCAGCTGGCCGCCGCCGCCGCCCTCGGCGTGCTGGTCGGCGCTTCGCCACTGTTCGGCGCGCACACCATCACCATCCTCTTCATCGCCGGTTTTTTGCGGCTGAACAAGGTGGCGGCGGTGGCCGCCAGCAACCTGTGCATGCCGCCCTTGGTGCCGGCGCTGTGCATCGAGGTTGGCCACTTCCTGCGCTTTGGCCACTGGCTGACCGAATTCTCGCTGCAGACCCTCGGCTACCAGGGGCTGCAGCGGCTCTGGGAATGGCTGCTCGGCTCGCTGCTCCTCGGCCCGCTGCTGGCGGCGCTGACCGCCGGAGTGGTCTACCTGCTGGCCGTGGCCGTGAAGAGGGAGGAACGTGTCATCGGGTGAAACGCCCCAGTCCGCTGCCCGCTGGAGCAGCCGCAGCGTCGGCGCCGACTGGCAGCACCGCTTCTTCTACCTGCTGATCCGCCGCGGCGGGCGGCGCATCGCCTACGGCTTTCTGCGCCTGGTGGTCCTTTACTACACCCTGCTGCGCCCGGACCAGCGCCGCAAGGGGCTCCATTACCTGCGCCGGCGCTTCCCCGCGGCGCGCGGCCTGGAGTTGTTGCGCCACAGCTATCGGCACAGCCTGAGCCTGGGGCAGGTCCTCATCGACCGGGCGGTGGTGGGGATCCTCGGTCCCGGGGAACTTGCGGTGAGCTTTCCCGCCGGGGCGCGGCTCCAGGAGCTGCTCGAACAGGGACGCGGGCTGATCCTGATGACCGCCCATGTCGGCTGCTGGCAGGTGGCGATGGCCGCCCTCGACGCGCTGGAGACGCCGGTCAACCTGCTGATGCGCCGCGAGGCCGGGGACGTCGACCGCCTGGTTTTCGAACATCGCGGCGGGCCGAGTCCCTTCCGGATCATCGACCCGGAGGGGGAATTCGGCGGCGCTCTGGAGATGGTCGCCGCCCTCAAACGCGGCGAGGTCCTCTCGGTGATGGGGGACCGGCTGCTCGGCAGCGACCGCAACGGGTTGGGGGTGGAATTTCTCGGCGGCCCGGTCACTTTCCCCTTCAGCGCCTACAAGCTGGCTTCGGCGACGGGAGCGCCGGTCGCGGTGCTGCTCAGCCGCAAGGTCGGCCCGGCGGCCTATGCCCTGGAACTGGCGCGGGTGATCGAGGTGCCGCCGGGGTTAGGGCGCGGCGGGGAGGTTTTCCGCCCCTACGTCGCCGAGGTGGCCGCCGCCCTGGAGGGCTACGTGGAGCAGAACCCATACCAGTTCTTCAACTTTTTCGATCTGTGGGACATGGCACCACCGGGGGCGTAGATCCGCCTGGTAAATGGCTTCCCGATTAAGTAGGATTCTCGACCGGAGAGATTTTCCCCTTGAAAAAGGGGGCGCTAAGGGGATTCAAAGTCGGCGGGTGTCGTTTGCCTCGCCATAGCCCTGGCGACGGCGCGTCCCGCCGGTTTGGGGTGGTCGCCAGAGCAGGAAAAATCTTACGATGACCCGTTATTTTCGGATAATCAACCAGAGGAGTTCATGCAGATGGAGATCAAGGAACAACTGAAGAAAATCCTCGTCGAGGAGCTGAACCTGGAGGATCTGACCCCGGAGGAGATCGCCGACGACGCGCCGCTGTTCGGCGAAGGACTGGGGCTCGACTCCCTCGACGCCGTCGAGCTGGTGGTCCTGGTCCAGAAGCACTTCGGCGTCGAGATCAAGGACATGGAGGAAGGGCGCCCCGCCCTGCAGTCGATCAGCACCCTGGCCGCCTTCATCGAGGAGCGCCGCGCGCGATGACCCGCCACGCCCCCGTCGCGGTGACCGGGGTCGGCTGCCTGAGCGCCGCCGGGCTCGATTTCCCGTCCTGCATGGCCGCCCTGTTCAGCGGCGAGCGCAGCCCGGCGCCGCCGGAGAGCTTCGGCAGCGCCCACCCGGTGCGCTACCCGGTCTTCGAGGTCCCGGTGGCGTTTCCCGAGCAGCGCGGGGTCGGCAAGCCCGACGTGCTGCGCACCAGCCGCCTGGCCCTGGTCGCCGCCAGCGAAGCCCTGGCCGATGCCGAGCTCGATCGCGAGCTGCTGCGCGGCCTGCGGGTCGGGGTCTGCGTGGGCACCACGGTCGGCAGCGCCATGAACAACGAGCCCTTCTACCGCCAGTTCAAAGCGGGGAAACAGCCGCCGATCGAGCCGATCGTCCAGTTTCTCAACAGCAACCCGGCGGCCTCCATCGCCCGGGAGTACGGGTTCGACGGGCCCTGCCAGACCGTGGTCAACGCCTGCTCCTCGGGGACCGACGCCATCGGCCTGGCCGCCTCCTGGGTCCGCGCCGGGATCTGCGACGTTGCCCTGGCCGGCGGTGCCGACGAACTCTGCCGGGTGACCTACAACGGCTTCATCTCACTGCTGATCACCGACGAGCAGCCCTGCAAGCCCTTCGACCGGGACCGCCGGGGGCTCAACCTGGGCGCCGGTGCGGCGCTGCTGGTGCTGGAGTCCGAGGCGGTGCTGCGGCTGCGCGGCAAGCGTCCGCGCGCCCGGGTGCTCGGCTACGGCTCCGCCAGCGACGGCTACCACCTGACCGCGCCGCGCCCCGACGGCGGCGGACTCAAGCGGGCCATCGCCGAGGCGCTGGCCACCAGCGGCACGAGCGCCGCCGACATCGCCTTCGTCAATGCCCACGGCACCGCCACGCCGGACAACGATCGCACCGAGAGCCGGGTGCTGGCCGAGGTCCTGCCGCGGGTCCCCTTCTTCTCCACCAAGGGGTATACCGGCCACACCCTCGGCGCCGCCGGGGCCATCGAGGCGGCCTTCACCATCGGCTGCCTCGAGCAGCAGTGGATTCCGGCCAGCATCGGCTTCGCCACCCCCGACCCCGAACTGCCGGCGGCGCCGGTGAGCGAGGCGACCCCCATCACCGGCACCGTGGCGCTCTCCGAGTCGCTCGCCTTCGGCGGCAACAACGCTGTGGTGGTCCTGGGGAGGGAGGGATGACGCCGCTGGCCCTGAGCATCCGCGGTCTTGGCGTCGTCGGCGGTTTCGGCTGCGGGACCGAGGCCCTGGAGACGGCGCTGGCCGGGACCCTGCCGACCCCCGGCCAGGTTGCCTTCGAAAACGACGGCCGCGAGGTGGTGCTGCCGGCCTTTCGCGCCGATACCGCCCGGCTCGAGGAGTTCCTGCCGAAAAAGGCGCTGCGGCGCATCGACCACTACTCGCGGCTGGCCCTGCTCGGCGCCTCGCTGGCCCTGGCCGACGCCGGGCGCGAGGGGTTTGATCCTGAGCGGATCGGGGTGGTGGTCGCCAGCGGCTACGGGGCGACCCGCACCACCTTCGCCTTTCTCGACTCGGTGATCGACGACGGCGACCAGTGCGCCTCGCCGACCCATTTTTCCAACTCGGTGCACAACGCCGCCGCGGCGCACATCTCGATCCTGCTCGGCATCACCGGCCCCAGCCTGACCGTCAGCCAGTTCGAGATGTCGGTCCCCTCGGCGCTCCTTTCCGCCGCGCGCTGGCTGGAAGAGGGGCGGGTCGACGCCGTCCTCTTCGGCGGCGTCGACGAGTACTGCGACGTCCTCGGCTACTGCTGGCAGCACTTCTTCGGCCGCGGCGACGGCGGCCCGATCCGGCCCCTGGAGCTGCAGCGGCAGAGCGCCATCCTCGCCGAGGGGGCGGCCTTCTTCGTCCTCACCCGGGACGAGGGGCAGGCCTCCCGCTACGGCACGGTGAGCGGCATCCTTATCGGCCGCCAGAACGGCCGGCCGCTGCCGGTCCCCGTCGACGCCCTGCTGCTGCTCGGCGTCGACGGCCACCGCCGCTGCGGCGGGCTCTACCCGCGGCAGATCCCGGAAGAGGCCGCCGTGGTCTCCTATTCCCCCCTCTACGGCAGCCTCCCGGTCGGCCCGGCCTTCGACATGGCGATCGCCGCCCTGATCCGCGCCGGCGGCACCGTCTACCCGGCACCGGTGGGGGTGGAGGCGGGGTGCCCGTGGACGGTGGTCCGCCGGTCCAGGGCGATCGGCTCTCGGCCAATCGCCTGCCTCAAGTGCAGCGGTGCCGGCGAGGTCGGCATCATCACCCTCGGGCCGTGAACATGAATCCGGCAACGCTGCGGCAGTATTTTTGGCACCTGGGCCTGGCCCTGCTGCTGCTCCTGGCGGTGGCGAGCGCTGCCGGCGCCGCCTCCCCGTGGCGCGAGCCGCAGCGCCTGGGTTTGTCCCTCTACCAGGGCATGAGCTATGATCCCGGCAACGAGATCCGTTTTCACCTGCTCTCGGCGAGCGCCCTGTACGATTACGCCGCCGTCTCGGGGCGTCCGGCGCCCGCGGCGCTGCGCCTCAAGGTGACCGGCAGCCTCGGCGTCGCCCGCTTCGCCGGGGAGAACCGGGGGGTGGCGGCGGCGGGGATCATGGCCCTCTACTACCTCGATCGCTGGGGGGGCGAGAGCTGGCGGCCCTACGGCGAGGCGGGGATCGGCCTGATCTACACCGACTTCCAGGTCCACGACCAGGGACTGCGCGTCAACTTCAACCCGCGCTTCGGCGTCGGCTGCGAATTCGGCGGCCCCACGCGCCCCTGGTTCGCCGCCCTCCACGGCCACCACCTGAGCAACGGCCACCTGTACCGCCACAACCGCGGTATCAACTCGGTCTTCTTCGAGCTGGGCCGCTATTTCTGAGGAGATCATGCGCAAGGACCAGGTCCCCCAGGACAGCTGCCTGCTCGCGGGGCAGCGGGAAATCTGCTACGCGATCGACGAGGCGGGACATTACGTGCTGACGCCCACCGCCGGCTGGGAGCCGAAGAACATCGCCAACCTCCAGGCCTGGGAGGTGATCCGCGACCAGCTGCAGGAGGCCCTGGCGGCGATCCGCGCCGGGCGCGCCAGCGCGCTCGCCTTCCACATGGCGCGCAACCAGATGGACGTTCCCCTGCTCGCCGCCTACGTCGGCCTGCCGCGCTGGCGGGTGCGCCGCCACCTCAGGCCGGACATCTTCGCCCGCCTGAAGCCGGCGCTGCTGGAGCGCTACGCGGCGGTGCTGGAAATCAGCGTGGCGGAGCTGTGCACGGTCCCCGAGCGGATCGAACTGCCGGTGCCGGTGGAAGAGAAATAAGATATCCGTCATAGGTCCCTTGGGTCCCATAGAACCTGTGAGACCCAAGGTTCTGCAAAGCAACGACAAGGATTGCACCCCGTGAAGATCGATTTCGCCCACCACCAGTCGGCCCACTGCGAAAGCGGCGTGACCTCCAACCTGCTGCGGCACCGCGGCCTGGAGATCTCCGAGGCGCTGGCCTTCGGCCTCGGCTCCGGGCTTTTCTTCGGCTACGTCCCCTTCGTCAAGCTCAACCACCTGCCGCTGATCACCTACCGCAACGCCCCCGGCGGCATCTTCCGCAAGGTGACCAGGCGCCTCGGGGTGAAGATCGCCCGGCAGAAGTTCCGCCAGCCGCAGGCGGCGCGGGCCGCCGTCGACCGCCTCCTCGATGCGGGGGTCCCGGTCGGCGCCCAGACCGGGGCCTACTGGCTCCCCTACTTCCCGCCGGCGCTGCGCTTCCATTTCAACATGCACAACCTGGTGGTGGTCGGCCGCGAGGGGGACGACTACCTGATCAGCGACCCGATCTTCCCCGAGGTGTTGAGCTGCCCGGCCCCCGACTTCGAAAAGGCCCGCTTCGCCCGCGGCACCATGGCCCCCAAGGGGAAGATCTACTACGTCCGCGACGCGCCGGCGCAGGTCGATCTCGCCGCCGCGGCGAAGAGCGCCATTCGCGACGTCTGCCGGACGATGCTCAAGACCCCGGTCCCCTACGCCGGCATCCGCGGCATGCGCCTGCTGGCCAGGCATCTCGAGGCCTGGCCGGAGAAGCTCGGCGCCAGGGCCGCCGGCATCCACCTCGGCCACATGATCCGCATGCAGGAGGAGATCGGCACCGGCGGCGGCGGTTTCCGCTTCATCTACGCCGCTTTCCTCCAGGAGCTGGGCGAGCGCCTGCGGCGCCCCGAGCTGCTCCCCCTCTCCGCGGCGATGACCGCGTCCGGCGACCGCTGGCGGGAGTTCGCGGTGGTCGGCGCGCGGCTCTGCAAGGGGCGCGGCAGGGAAGGGGAGAGCTACGCCGCCCTGGCCGGGCCTGCTGCGCGACTGCGCCGTCCAGGAAGGCGCTCTCTTCCGGGAACTGCTGGGCGCCGCCCGCACGCTGTGAAGGGTCTGCGCTGACGATGGTCATGGATGATGCCCTGCTCGACGCCAGGCACCTGGCCAAAACCTATCCCGGCTCCTCGCAGGCGGCCCTCGACGGTCTCGACCTCACGGTCGCGGCCGGGGAGATCCTCGGCCTGCTCGGCCCCAACGGCGCCGGCAAGACCACCGCGGTCTCGATCCTCTGCGGCCTGCTGCGCCCCGACGCCGGCACGGTGACGATCGGCGGCGAGGATGCGCTGCGCCATCCGGCGCGGGTGCGGCCGCTGATCGGCCTGGTGCCGCAGGAGATCGCTCTCTACCCGAGCCTGACCGCGCGCGAGAACCTGACCTTTTTCGGCCGCATGTACGGCCTCTCCGGGCCGCAGCTGCGGCAGCGGGTGGCCGAAGGGCTGGAGCTGGTGGGGCTTACCGAGCACGCCGACCGGCCGCTGGCGAACTTTTCCGGGGGGATGAAGCGCCGCGCCAACCTCGCGGCGGGCATCCTGCACCGGCCCCGGCTCCTCTTCCTCGACGAGCCGACGGTGGGGATCGATCCCCAGTCGCGCAACATGATCCTGGAAAACCTGCAGCGCCTCAGCCGTGAGGGGATGGCGATGCTCTACACCACCCATTACCTGGAAGAAGCGGCGCAGCTCTGCGCCCGGGTGATGGTGATCGACCACGGCCGGCTGCTGGTCGCGGGGGCGCCGGCGGCGCTGATCGCCGACCACCCCGGCTGCCGCACCCTGGAAGACCTCTTTTTGCAACTGACCGGCCGCGAACTGCGCGACTGACGGGATACCAACCGATGGGCAAATTGCTGGCTGTCATGCACCGCGAACTGCTGCAGCTCTCCCGCGACCGGGCCGGGCTGCTGGTCCTCTTCGTCATGCCGCTGGTGCTGGTGCTGATCATGTCGCTGGTCCAGGACAGCGTCCTCAAGGCGACCGGGGAGGCCTCCGTCGACCTGCTCCTGGTCGACGCGGACGGCAGCCCCTTGAGCCAGGAGGTGGCCAGGCAGATGGCGGCCAGCGGCGCGGTGAACATCATCCGCGAGCTGGACGGCCGGCCGCTGGACGCGGCGGCCGCACGCCGGGCGGTGGCGGCCGGGGATTACCCCTTCGCGCTGTTGCTGCCGGCCGGGCTGGGCAAACAGCTGCAAGAGGCCGCCGCCCGCCAGGCCCACCGCCAGCTGACCGGCCACAACGCCGAGAAGCCGCCGGAGCTCCCCCATCCCCGGCTGCTGGTCGATCCGGCGGTGCAGCAGATGTTCCGCCTCGCCGTCAGCAACGCCCTGCACCGGGTCCTGTTCGGCCTGGAGGTGCAGGAGCGCGGCCGGATCCTCACCGCCGAGCTACAGCGCCGCCTGCATCCGGCCCTGGCGGCGCGCTCCCTTGCGCCGTTCTTGCCCGAGGCGGCGCCGGCCGCCGGGCCGGACCTCGATTTCACCGCGGCGCCGCTCCTCGACCTCCACGAAGAGGTCGCGGTCAACGGCCGTTTTCTGCAAAAGCCCAACGCGGTGCAGCACAACGTCCCGGCCTGGACCCTGTTCGGGATGTTCTTCATCGTCGTGCCGCTCTCCGGGCTCGTCATCCGCGAGCGCCAGAACGGCACCGCCCAGCGCCTGCTGACCCTGCCGGTGGCGCCGCTGACCGTGCTCGCCGGCCGCGTCGGCGCCTTTCTCGGCGTCGGCCTCGGCCAGTTCTTCGGCATGCTCGCCGTCGGCCTCTGGATCCTGCCGGCGCTGGGCACCCCGGCCCTGGTGGTCGGCTCCCAGTGGCCGCTGCTGCTCGCCGTGGCGGTGGCCGCGACCCTGGCGGCGATCAGCTACGGGCTGCTGCTCGGCACCGTCGCCGGCAGCTACGAGCAGGCCTCGATGTTCGGCGCGGTCTCGGTGGTCATCGCCGCCGCCCTCGGCGGGGTGATGGTGCCGCTCTACGTGATGCCCAAGGCGATGCAGGCGGCAAGCGTCGTCTCGCCGCTGGGCTGGGGGCTCTCCGCTTTCCAGGCGGTGCTGGTGCGCGGCGCCTCCTTTGCCGCCATCCTGCCGCAGCTGGGCGCGCTGCTGGCCTTTTTCGCCGCCTGCCTGCTTGGCGCCGGCTTCGTCTCTTCCCGCAACCGCAATCGGCCCGCCTGAAGGGTGGCCGCTAAGGAGTAAATGCAGTGAGCGATACCTTGATCCAGGAGTTGAAGGAACTGATCTTCAACGCCTGCAACGTGATCGACGTCGAGCCCGACGAGCTCGGCCCCGACGATCCCCTGACCGGCCCCGATTCCCCCCTCGGCCTGGACTCCATCGACGCCGTCGAGCTGGTGGTGGAGGTGCAGAAGCGCTTCAACGTGCGCATCGATTCGCGGGAGCGAAGCCGCGAGGTTCTGGGGAGCCTCAACATCCTGGCCGATTTTCTGCGGCGGCAGGGCGCGGCTTGAGGGCCGGGGTGGATAACAGGCCAAAATGATTGACACTCGGTAGGTGCGGCCGGTATTAAAAGATCGGCCCCTTTTTTTCCCGATCCCTTGCCCAGGAGATAAATAGATGCTGCACATAGTTCAGGTCGTTTTTGCGGGTGTGGCGGCAACGCCGCAGGTTTTTCTGGACCAGGCCGCGGCCGAATCCGCGTTTGTGGACCATGTCAAAGGAAGCTGGCGGCAGTCCTATTCTGCCTATTGCGAGCGCAGCGACGCTGCCATCGACGCCTTTGCCTCGGCCAAGGCCTTTCTGGATACGCTTGATTTAGCAGAGAAGAGCAGGATCAACTACTGGACCGTCAGTCCGGAAAGTGGCCGTCCCGATACGCTGCAGGATCTGGCGGGGGTCAGGCAGCTGCGGGAGAATATCGGCAAGCTGGTCAAGCAGGTGGAACAACGCTCCGCCGCGGTCAGGGATGAGCTGACCGGATTGCTGGAGGACATCGCCCAGCTGAGCGGGACGGTCGGGGAGGTGGATGCTCCCGCCGCCGCGGTTCAACCTGTCGCGCCGGAAGGGAGCGCCGCGCTCGCCGCCGCGCCGGCGCAGAAAACCGAGCGGGTCGAGGATGCGGAGAAATATACGACCAAGGAATGGAAATCCTTTGTCGGATTTATCATGAACCTCTCCGGCGGCAGCCGCAGCGACTTCCCGCTCTTGCCCCGGCCGGACTGGCGGCAGGAGGTGTACAGCGACTTGACCGAACTCGAGTACTGGGAATGGGTCGCGGTAAAGATCGACAAGTACAAGGAAGCGGCGGAAAAAGCCGGATACTCGGTCATCGCGGACCCGGCTTCTCCGGGGCACTATAAATTCAAAACCCCGGATGGGACGGTGGCGGAGCCTTCCTTTATTTCGGATTGGGAAGCGTGGTGTTACGCGGGGATGGAAGTCGCCTAGCGGGCTGCGAGCGGGGGAGGGTAAGGGTTTAAAATGATTGACAGCCGGCGGGGATTGCCGGTATTTAAGAGAGGTCTTATTTTCCTGTGCTGAATGAGGGGTGATGGCGTGGAAGGGACCGTTGGTGAAAAACAAAGCCGCTCGGCCGGGGTAGAAGAAACCGGCGGGCGGCTTTTTTCAGGTCTCACATCTAGTCAACAAGTCACCAGCGTCCCGTTGACACACACAAGCAAATGAAGGAGGGAAGGCTATGCGCCATAAAAGACCTGAAGTTAGTGAAGTATTTACCCCGCGAAATTCTGAGGTTAATAGAAGAATCTATATTGAACGACCCAACCATGAACGTGAGCTTATAAGAGCTTTAAAAGGTTCTTTACACTGCCTAATTTTTGGCCATAGCGGTACGGGTAAGTCATGGCTCTTTAAAAAAGTTTTGAAAGACTTAGATGCTATTTTTATCACTACTAATTGTGCAAATGCCGCGCGTTTGGGATCTATCACTGAAGAGATTTTCATCACCGTAATGCCCTCAGGAAGCAAAGAGCTTGAAACCCTTTCAGAGGAAATCAAAGGAACGATAGGGGCAGCCTTTGTCGGGGGAGAGTTGACATCTAATCGATACTATTCAGTTTTAAAAAAGGACTCACTATTATCTGCTCTTCATTATATGAGGAAAATGTCGGGTTCGAAATTATGTGTTTTAATTCTAGATAATTTTGAACAGATTTTTCATAACAAAAAAATAATGGATGAGTTGGCTAACATAATCATTTTATGTGATGATAGCCGCTATGCAAAATATAAGATAAAAATACTAATTGTTGGAACTCCATCTGGTGTAATAGATTACTTTTTAAAAACGGAAAACTCAGCGACTATCGCCAATAGACTTAGGGAACTTTCTGAGGTCTCTAGATTTTCTAAAGAGCAGGTTTGTGAATTGGTAAAAATTGGTTTCATTGATATATTAAAGGTAAATATTGATGAGAAATTATTGAAAATAATACAAGATCACGTTTACTCTGCAACTCTTGGAGTTCCTCAAAGGGTACATGAATACTGTGAAATATTGGGCCACTTCATGGAGGACAATAACTGGGTAGCTGAAGAGCAACAACTTATTTATTCAAATTTAGAATGGCTAAAATGTGGACTTAGAGAATCCTACGGCCTAATAGAATCATTAATGAATGAAAAGGAGACCAAGATCGGCCAGGAGGAATCAGGTCTATTTTTGTCTAGGAAAATGCGAAGCTCACTATTTCAGCTGTGAACAAATTGAAAGGATTTCAAGAAGTGAATTTCCAAATTCAACACGGGGAGTATCCTTGGCTATAGGTACAATACTGACTGAACTAACAAAAAAGACCCCATCTATTATAAAAAGGGGGACAAAGGGAACATCTTTTGAATTTACTGACCCAAGATATCTTATCGCACTACGACTTATGTTGAGAAAGTATATTGACAGTGAAAAAATTACAAGATTGGGATTTAAAATTTAAAAAAGAATCACTACTGTCTGGTTAAGATTTAGAAAAGTTAGTGGGGCCAGACCTTGAACAATTGAAGATCGCCAGGAAGTTCAATTCTTCAAGGCTTGACCCATAATCCACTCCTATATTGGAACAGCACCACGTCGCCGCTTATTTCAATCCCTGTACGAGGTTTCAAGACCGTAATCTAGCAATCTGAAAGGAGATTGCCACGCCAGTTGCCCTTTTTGGGCGTGTAGGCTGGGGGCGGGTCGTTCTGGTAACAGGGCGGCTGAACTTGCCCCGACATGGTGCCGCGAAGGCGACCGTTTTCGTAACGAGAGTCGTACTCAGCCCGGGGTGCCAGCCAAATCCGAAGGCCGTAGCATAAAGCGAATGGTGCAGCCTCGTCAGATACGCCCGGACGGGTATTACTGAGAGAGTCCGGGAGCGGGACAAACCCGAGAGTTTCGGGCTACACGCCGACCCACTACGGATTTGGGGAAGGCCAGTGCCGGCAGGGAAGCAAAAGGGCGCGAGCACCTGCCGGGAACCCGGGGTAAGGCCAGCGGCATGCGGAGACAGAGAACGGAGCCTTGGACCTGAAGTCCTACGGAGTGAACCAAGGGGTCAAGTCTTTCCGTGCCACATTCCAAGGACATGGTTTGGGTGTCCGATTAACCTTCACCTCTAATTGATCGGCCCAACTGGCTTTAAATCGGTTGGGCCGTCTCATTTATCCATCCGAATTCAACCCGGAATCATCCCCGCTCTCCTTGAACTTCACCCCGGTCAGCGAAGGAAAAAGGGAGTCGGACCGAGTCAACCCTTTGATATTCCAGGGATACTATCCAAAAAATAGCTGTTATTTTGGCTTATAGGCCGATTTTCAGAGCTAAAATCCGGCCAATAGCCGGGAATGCAATGGCGATTGCCTCTGGCCATGTTCCCCCTCCACGACCAGACTTGCTATAGGCCTGATTTTGGCCTCGAAAATCGGACACCCAAAAGGGGACAGGCTACTTTTCAAAAAATTAGCCTGTCCCCTTCTGTACAGCTTTGCAATAAAAGAGGGGAAACTGGAGGGCCAGGCCTTGAAGACTTGAACTTCTTGGCGATCTTCAAATCTTCAGGGGGTGAACCAAGGGGTCAAGTCTTTCCGTGCCACATTCCAAGGGCATGGTTTGGGTGTCCGATTAACCTTCACCCCTAATTGATCGACCCCACAGGCCTTAGCACTGGGGGCTTTTGGGTGACCCAGCTATCCTATCGTCTCTAGCCCATCCCTCATCACTGTTTGCCCCGCTTGCGGATCTTGGCGACATCCGCCGCGGTCACCGTCGGCGCGTCGTTCCCCCAGCTGGTGCGCTCGTGGTTGATCACGGCCGCGACTTCCTGGTCCGAGAGCTGATCCTCCCAGGCGGGCATCGGCGTGGCATAACTCGCTCCGTTGATTTTCCCCCCTTGTTTGCCGAACAGCACCGCCTCGATGTGGGCCGTGGGGTCGTTTGCCGTCACCACCGGGTCGCCGGCCAGGGGCGGGAATGTGTTGGGAACCCCTTGCCCGTTGTTCTGGTGGCAGCTGGCACAGCTGGTGCGGTAGAGTTCGGCGCCTTTGGCCGCCGTCGTCTCAGCCTGGCCCGGGCCCAGAGCCATGCTCCGGTAGGTCGGGGTATTGGCGTACTGCGGCGTCGGGCGCCACTGGGCGACGGCGTAATACAACGCCCAGGCTCCGATCAGGATGCCGACGACCCAGGCCCAGGTGGGGATCGGCAAAGGCGTTTCGGCCCGGCTCGGTTCCCATTTGTCCTCATAGGCTCCGCCGTAGGCGTTGACGAGGATATTGAGGTTGCCCTCGACCACGTCGTTCTCGCGAATGCCATCGACGGCGATGCCGGGTCCGTTGCGCACTTCGAAAGGGATGTTGCGGATGCCGCGCCGCCCCGAGCGGTCGATGGCGACGATGCGCAGCCGGTGCGGCCCGTCCTCGAGGGCGGTGACGTCGAGCTCGAAACGCTCCGGCGGGGCGAAGCTCGCGTAGGGCTCGGTCTGGTCATCGAGATAGACCTCGATGCGGTTCTCATTCTCGCTCATTCATCCTCTCCGGCAGACGGACCGTCGTCGTCGAGAATCTTTCGCTTGATGTGGTTCTTTTCTTTCTCCCGCGGCCGCACCAGGTATTTGAAGAAGAGAGCTCCGGCAAGGGCCAGGATAATGATGGAGAAGACGACGAGCAGGTAATCCCAGAAGCCGGGCGGTCCTTCCACCATCATCATTTTCTCCTATTCTTCATGGTTCGGTTTTCCCTGTTTTCTGATCTTCGCCACATCCTGCGGCGTGACCGTCGGCGCCTGGTTGCCCCAGCTGGTTCGCTCGTGGTTGACCAACGCGGCGATCTGTGCATCGGAAAGATCGCTGTGGGCCGGCATTTCGGCGGCGTACGGGACGCCTTTGATCGCCTTGTGCTCGAGACCGAAGAGTACGACTTGGATGTGGCGGCTCGGATCTTTGGCCGTGACCACCGGGTCGCCCTTCAGCGGCGGAAAGACTCCTGGCGTACCGCCGCCGTCCTGCCCGTGACAGCTGGCGCAGCGGCTTCCGTAGAGGGAGGCCCCCTGGGCGGCCTCCGGGGATGTCGTCCCACCGGTCGCGGACGCCGCCTGCGTGGACGGGGCGGCCTGACTCGAGGTTCCGGCCGGGGTGCTGCCGGGGATGGGGAGCTGCTTGAGGGTCAAAAGATAGGCGACCAGGTCCTTGGCCTCCTGCGTCGCCACTACCTTGCCGTGGTGCGGAGCGTAGGCCTTGGGGACCGGCACCACCACGTCCTGCGGTCGGGGCGTCTCCTTGATGGTAAAGAGCCACGGGTAGGCCTGCATCACCGAGGCCTTGACCACGGACCGCGGGTTGTAGAGATGGAGGTAGTTCCACGTTTTGCTCGACTGGCGGGCGGCGACGTTGCTCAGGTCGGGGCCGGTGCGCTCGGTGCCCAGCATTTCCGGCGCCATCCGCCAGAGATCCTGCATGTGCAGGCGCGCGTAGTCGGCCGGAGCCGAGGGGCGGCCGTAGGGTTTGTCGAGGGGGAGGGGCCGCACCTGCTGGGTGTGGCAGTAGAGGCAGCCCTCGGCGACGTAAATGTCGAGTCCGCGCTGCTCCTGGGCGGTCAGGGCTTTCGAGCCAGGCAGCGGTGGGTTGTTGTCCTGCACCCAGATGGCCGGCGCGACAGCGACGATCACCGTCAGGGCGATGAACCCGAAAAAGACCACGCCGAAGAGCAGCCGATGGTTTTCGTGAAAGGTCAGCTTCATGCCATCTCCCCTGCGGGCGCCACCTTCTCTTCGCTCTCTTCGCGCTGTGTCCCCGGACGCATGCGCCAGACGTTGTAGGCGAACAGCAGATGCGCCGCCAACAGCAGGCTGCCGCCGACGGCCCGCCACAACCAGTAGGGGGCCATCAGCTTGACCGACTCGATGAAAGGCGCTCCGGAAATCCAGCTCGCGCCTTGGTTCGTTCCGCCGATCATCAGGGCAAAGCCATAGAGCAGGACGCCGATGAGGGCGAACCAGAAGTGGATGCCCACGGTCAGGTGAGGCGGCTCCTTCCCCGTCAGGCGCGGCAGCAGACCGTAGATCCCGCCCCAGGCAAGAAAGGCGACAAAGCCGATCATGGTCAGGTGGGAGTGGGCGACGGTGTAGTTGGTGAAGTGCCAGAGGTTGTTCAGCGACCGGAGCGCTTCGAAGGAGCCCTGTCCCGAGGCCAGAAAGTAGAAGAGGACCCCCACCAGAATGAAGGGCAGGGTATAGCTTCGGGCGATGGTGCGTCTGCTGCCGCGCATGGTCAGCAGAAAATTGCCGGTGCCGGCAAAGAGGGGAATGAACATACCGACGCTGAAGATGATGGCCACCGTCTGCAGCCACCAGGGAATCGGGCTGAAGACGAAATGGTGGGCGCCGATCATCGAATAGAAAAGCAACTGCGTCCAGAAGGCGAGCACCCCCAGCGAATAGGAATAGATCGGCTTGTTGAGCAGCTTGGGCAGAAAGTAGTAAGTGAGCCCGAGAGCCAGCGGCGTGAACCACATGCCGACCCCCATGTGCATGTAGTACCCCTGGATCACCGGTTCTCCCAGCCCGTTCTGATACCAGGGGAGATAGGCGGTGGTCACCAGGACCAGCGTCCAGAGGAAGGCGGCCAGGATGTACCAGTTGGAAAGGTAAATCTCCTTGATGCTGCGCGAGGCGATGGTGCGGTAGAGGTTGAAGGTCAGCAGCAGCAGTCCGAGGGCAAAACACCCCATGACCGGCCAGATGAATTCGCGGTATTCCTGCCCGCCGTTGTTGACGCCGAAGAGCAGCAGGAACACTCCGGAGAGGTCCGCCAGATTGATCAGCCAGAAACTGACCCAGGCCAGTCGGATGCTGTACAGCTTCTTCTGGCTGGTGCGGGGAACCACGTAGAGCGCCAGGCCGATCAGCGCCAGCGACGACCATCCCCAGAGCACCACGTTGGTGTGGATGGGCCGCAGCCGGCCGAAGGAGAGCAGGGGGGCGACACCCAGGTCGGGAAAGGCCAGGCGAATGCCGAGGTATTCGCCGACCAGGCTGCCGAAAACCAGCCAGGCCGCCGCACAGGCGATATAGGCATAGACCAGACGCGTCAGGCTGGCGTCGGGATCGATCATGAAGTCGATGCGGGATTTTTCCACGGTGAGGGGGCGATATGCAGGCATGGCGTCCATCAAGGAGAGAGGTTCACGGCGCTCGGGAGGCGATCGCGCCCGTCGGTCGCGACGCTGCGATCCGAAAAAGCACAACTGTTAGGTCAGTCTAACGCCCCAGATCGAGAGTGCAAATCTCGGGGATTTCAGGGGACGCCAGGAGGGACAAGCCCGGTGCGCCGGTAAAAACCGACGAGAAAGTAGTGAGTGCAAGTCTCCTACGATGAAGGAGTAGCGAACCACATCGGCCCCGAGTCATGCGTCGTTGCCCGTAAGGGTCTCGGCGAAGCGTTGACAGGGGGTATGCGGGCCGGGTATCGAGCCGCGAAAGGACTTTATCCAGGGTGCCGACGTTGTCAGGTTGTGCGAAAGGCAACACGTTTCGTCTCGATAGCACGAGAGACGCAACGGCCCTGCTTGGTCTGAGACCCCGAGCCCGCATGCAAGCCTCTCGGACGGAAACCGGGAGATCCCGCGACTGGCTATGGCCGACGTGGCCCCCGCTGTCGCGAATCCAGCATCCGTATACAGTTAAAGGAAGTCGCAGAGTTCTGGGGGATTCATTATTCGACGGTCAGCCGGATGATCCGAAGAAGTGAAAGCGATGTGTGGCACGGAAAGACCTGCCCCCGGTTTCCTCCACGAGCGGGGAGGGTAGGGGTTTAAAATGATTGACAGCTGTCGGGGATTGCCGGTATTTGAGAGAGGTTTTATTTCCAATGTGCTGAATGAGGGGTGATGGCGTGGAAGGAACTGTTGATGAAAAGCAAAGCCGCTCGGCCGGAGTAGAAGAAACTGGCGAGCGGCTTTTTTTAGGTCTCGCATCTAGTCAACAAGTCACCAGCGTCCCCTCAGAATACAGCGTCCCCTCAGAATAGAGGTGGAATTCGACGATCTGACCACTGGCGGCACTCGGAAGGTCAAGCCGTCGGAGGTCATCGTCTCGCTGCAGGTTGTTTTCTGAATCGGCATACTTACCAAAATTTTCTGGTTCTTTTCTCAATTCAAAGAGGCTCCCGGATCCCGGGAGCCTCTTTGAATTTCGGCAGGGCGGCGCGGTGCGGTGCGTTTTCATACCACCGTCAGCAGCGCGTAGCACTTGGAGAAGTGGCCGCTCTCCGGGACGTAGGAACCGCCTGGAGCCTCCGATCTTTTAACCCTCCCCGAGTCCCTTGACCCGCCCAAAGCCGGCGATATTCTCGATGCAGATGCGCATCCGGAATCCCACCCCCTCCTGGCTGCGGTAAAACCGGGACGGCTCACCACGAGGAGGCAGTCATGACCCGATTGGCCATTGTCGCGCTGATTGCGCTCACCCTTTCCGCCTGCACCCGCCCCGTCAACCGACCTTGCCCCGCCAAGGCCTATCTTGACTACTCAGGGCTCAAGGACGTGCTCAGCGGCGGGGTGCAGATGATCCCGATCCACACCGCTGCCGGCGACTTCCACGTCTGGACCAAACGGATCGGCAACAATCCGCGAATCAAGGTGCTTCTGCTGCACGGCGGCCCGGGTCTCACCCACGAGTACCTGGAAGCCTTCGACAGCTACTTTCCCGGTGCCGGTATCGAATACTACTACTACGATCAGCTCGGCTCCGCCTACAGCGACCAGCCGGACGTCCCGCAGCTGTGGGAGATTCCCCGCTTCGTGGACGAGGTCGAGCAGGTTCGCCAGGCGCTGGGGCTCGACAAGGACAACTTCTTCCTCTATGGCCACTCCTGGGGCGGCATCCTGGCCATCGAGTACGCGCTCAAATACCAGCAGCACCTCAAGGGGCTGATCATCTCCAACATGATGTCGAGCATTCCAGCCTACAACGCCTACGCCGAGAAGGTGCTGGAGCCGGCCATGAACCAGGCGGCGCTGGCCAGGATCAAGGCCCTGGAGGCCGCCGGCAAAACCGATGAGCCGGAATACATGCAGCTGCTGATGGCGAACTATTACACTCGGCATTTGCTGCGCATGCCGCCCGAGCAGTGGCCGGAACCGGTGAACCGGGCCTTGTCCCACCTCAACCCCAAGGTCTACGTGCCGATGCAGGGGCCGAGCGAGCTGGGCGCGAGCGGTAAACTGCTGCACTGGGATCGCACTGCGGACCTGCCGCGAATCACCGTGCCGACCCTGGTGGTCGCCTCCCGCTACGGCACCATGGATCCCGGATATCTGGAGATGATGGCCCACCGTTTGCCGCGGGGGCGCTACCTTCTCTGCGCCCACGGCAGCCACCTGGCGATGTACGACGACCAGCAGGCCTACATGCACGGCATCATCGACTTCATCCGCGGCGTCGACGGTGGGCGTTATTGACCAGCGAGGCCTCTTTGGCGTCAGGGTGAATTCTCCGGTACGTTGTTCTTTTGTCGATCGAAACGGGGTGGGGTCGGACCAATTTAACTACGTGAAAACAGTTGAAAACATAGTCGAATTTACCCCGAAAATTGCTCTACATGTCGATTTTCCGTGACCCAAATCGAGCTATGGCCACTTGGCGACGGAAGGTGGGCGATTCCAGGGTGGGAGGAGAGGGGTGCAAGAGGAAAAATCCTGCGACAGGCCAGAGGAACACCACCTGCACCTGTGCGAATTGAAAAAAAGTGTTCCCCACGCCGAAGTAGCCAAACTCTGCAAAAATCCGAAATACGTTTGCGCCAACTGCGGCGGGCGGGCCAACCGGGGACGGAATCTTTGCCGGCCCAAGCGCCTGAAAATCTGAAACCCCCAAGGGCAGGTCTCAGTGGGCAAGTCCAATATTTAAATCGATAGCCTGGTTATTCAGCTGACTCCAGTAAGTCAAAGGCGTCTCTCGCCCGTTCTCTTCGTTCACTCAAGTTCGCAGAGGACGCCGAGAAGACCAAAATGGATTTTCTTCCTGCTTCACCTCAGCGGTCTCTGCTTTCTCAAGCGACTGCAGGGAGCGGACGTGAGATGATTCTGCCCTGGTTCTGAAGCTTGATTTTTTTGCCCAGGGCCCGGCTGGAGCGATGTGCACAACCAGAAAAAGCTTTTGGGGGATTTAGTTCTAGCGCCTTGCGCTAAGTGCATAACCAAGATCTGAAATTCTGCAGTTCCTCACTGCAAAGACGCAAAGGTCGCAAGGAAATTCAGCCACTTATAAAGACTGAGGACCTAACCCATTCGGGTGAAGGGCTTTGTCTGATGATTATTTGATTTCCTTGGCGTTCTTTGCGACTTTGCGGTGCAAATGCTTTTTCCCGGTTGAATTTCTTCGAGCCCGGAATCCCTCAACGTCCGGTCTGAATTCCCGCCCTTCACTGCGGAAGTGAAGCCACAAACTCCTCCAGCAGCCCGAAATACTTCTCAAAATTGACAGCCAGGATGCTGTTGTGGTCGCCGCGGGGAAAGAGGTGCAGCCGCTTCCTGCCGCCGCCCCAGGCATAGAGGCGCCGGCCGTGGCTGACGTCAACCAGCTCGTCCCCTTCGCAGTGCATGACCAGCAGCGGTCCCTGATAGCTCTCCAGCTTGCTTTTCTGGTCAAGGTGCCGGGCGACACGGCTCTTTCCAGCGTGGCGGCGTCGACCCCGAGTTCCCGTGGCGTCAGCCGCAGCAGCAGCCGCAGCCGCTCCAGGACATCGGCCACGCCACTCTCCAGGGGGAAGGCTATGGGGTCAAGCCTCGAAGTTGCCAAGTTTGATCCTCCAGCTATACTCCGTCACATTGCCAGAAAACCTCGCATCCATCTCCCCGGCGGCTGTGGGAATCCCGACAAGAGAGTAAAATCATTGACAAGCCTTGTTGCTCACCGATAATGGGGAGGCTGTTCCCGGGTACGGGACCGGAGGGGAGGGGGGCGATGGACCAGAACGAATGAGCCGAACATCAAAATGCCGCCGTTGTCAGCCGTGGGCCGACCGGCGGCATTTCCGTTCCCGGGGGGCCGAGCTCGCCCGGTACCTTGTCGCGCACCAGCAGACCAGAGGAGGGGGAAAAATGAGAGTACCGCAGACCACCCTATTCGCCAAAAACGCCGGAATGGAGATCGGACCCCACGAAAAACGCGGCAGCGGGCGCTCGACCGAAGGTCGCCTCGCCTTGCGCTTCTTTCGCGTGGAGAGCGGGGCGTCCCCGATCCGTTTTCTCCTCGAACCGGCAGAAGGGTTCGAGCTTTACCGGAAAATCCACAAGGTGTTTCGGGATGGTGGGAAGGAGACGCTGACCCACCGCTTCGAAGGGAGCGAGGGGGAAGTCTCGACCCGCCTGACCATCGAGCGCTACGAGCGCGGGGGGAAGCCGGGATTCGCATTCGCCGTCAGACGCGGGGAGGAGGAAATCAACGTCCCGGCCGCCCCGGAGCGGTTCCTCTTCGCCGGAGAGTTCCTGCGCCACCTCTCCCTGGCGCAGGCTTGGATCGAGCCTGAGCACGCCATGGCCGAGTGATGTCGAAGCGATACGGGGGACCGGATGGTCCCCCGTATCACGCCAATTATTCTCGCTGCCGCCATTGTTGCCCTGCCGCGCCCCGACCAGGCCGCGATCCGCAGGGCCGTCCCTGCGGCCGGCAACCACGACGACTGACGGGCATTGCTTATTTCACCCCTCAGGCTGTCGCAGATGTTTACGGGCTATGAAACTCGGGTGGTTCGCGCCGCAAAAGCCTGGGACAGCCCCCGTTCGGGGACAGTCCCGGTTTTGCGGCTATCCACGTTTTCAAACGCAAAGAGGCCCCCGAATTCCGGGAGCCACTTTGCGTTTCGGCAGGGCGGCGAGGTGCCTGCTCAGACCACCGTCAGCAGCGCGTAGCACATGGAGAAGCGGCCGCTCTCCGGGACGTAGCAGAGGACCTTGTCGCCGGGCTTGATGCGGTCGGAGCGCAGCAACTCCTCGAGGATGATGTAGACCGAGGCGCTGCCGGTGTTCCCCTTGTCGGGGAGGTTGGTGTACCACTTCTCCAGCGGGATGTGGAAGCCGATGTCCTTCAGCCCCTGGTAGATGGGAAGGCGGAAGTAGTCGGAGGAGTAGTGGGCGACGAAGACGTCGACCTCCTCGGCCCTGATGCCCGCGTTTGGCCTGCAGCCGCGGGATGGTGCGGTCGGCGGTGGTGGCGACGATCTCCTTCTCCAGGAGCTTGACGTCCTGCTTGACCAGCAGGGCGTGGCTGGCGAGCATCTCTTCGCTGCGCTCGAACTCGCGCCAGCCGGTGAGGGTGCCGTCGGGGTTTTTCACCGCGCCGGCGTACATGCAGGCGTCGAGTTCGTTGGCGAAGGAGAAGATGTCGATCCACTCGACCTTGAAGGCGCGCCGGCCCGGCACCGGCTCGGGGGCGAGGAAGGCGGCGCCGGCGCCGTCGGAGAGCATCCAGCGCAGCAGGTCGGCGTTGAAGGCGAGGGCCGGCTGGCGTTCGAGCTGCGCGGCGACCTCGGCGGGGATGGTGCCGGCCATGCGCGAGCGCATGAAGGAGGAGGCCTGCTCCGAGCCGGTGGCGACGGCGTTGCGGCTCTGGCCGGAGAGCGACGTTCATCGCCGCGTACTTGAGGGCGGTCATGCCGGAGATGCAGACCCCGGCGGTGCTGACGATCTCGCAGGGGGGGCGACTTGAGTTCGCCGTGGACCATCGAGGCGTGGCCGGGGATCAGCTGGTCGGCCTGGGTGGTGCCGCAGCCGAGGCACTCGATCTCCTCCAGGGAGAAGCCGGGGTAGGGATTGAGGCGGCGCACCGCCTCGGCGGCGAGCTGGGCGTTGCTGTGGGTGGTGCGGCCGGTCTGCGGATCGATGGCGTAGTAGCGGGTGCGGATCTTGTTGTTGCGCAGGATCATGTGCCGGGTCCGGGACGGCAGCTGGTTGACCATCCCGAGGATCTCTTCCATCTGCTCGTTGCTGACCGGGGCGTTGGGCAGAAAGGCGGCCAGGTCGGTAATATAGACGTCCATGCGAATCGAAAATCCCTTCAGATCTTGGCTTTGGGGTGGGTCAGCTGGAACAGTTCGGCGTAGCGCCGGTAGAACTCCGCGTCGCCGAGCCGGGTCGGCACCACGGCGTTGGCCAGGGTGTAGTAGTCGAGATCGACGTTGACGATCCGCTCCCGCCAGCGACCGGTGCAGGGCGGTTCCGGGCAGCGGGGTCATCACCGTGAAGATCGGCAGGTCGACGGGGTTGGCCTGCAGGTAGGCGATAAGCGCGTCGAAATCGGCATGGGCGTAGTCGGGGGAGACGATGAAGTCGCCGACAATGGTGATGCCGATCTCGCGCAGGATGGCGATCGCCTCGCGGTTGACCGCCTCGCGGTTGGCCTTGTTCATCCCCGCCAGGCCGCTGTCGCTGATCTCCTCGAAGCCGATCACCACCGTGCGCAGGCCGGCGTCGTGCCATTCGCGCAGCAGGTCCGGGTGGCGCACCACGGTGTCGGAGCGGACATCGGCCAGGAACTGTTTGTTGAGACCGGCGGCGGTGATCGCCCGGCAGAGGCTGCGGGCGTGCTCGGGATTGCCGAAGGTGTTGGCGTCGACCAGGCGGATGATCGGCACCTCGCCGAGCAGGCGGATGTCGCGCAGCACGGTGTCGATGGCGCAGGAAAGGTAGCGCCCCCCGGCCTGGCCGGCGATGCAGCAGAAGTTGCAGTCGAAGGGGCAGCCGAAGGCGGAGGCGACGAAGCCCATCGGATGGCCGAGCAGAGTGTAGTGCCGGCGCATCGCCGGCGGTCAGGTCGTAGCGCGGCGGATTGGCTCTCGCCGAGGTCGGCGGGTCCGAAGCTGCGCGGCGCGTAGCGCAGCGGCCGGCCCGGGGCGGTGGCCGCCACGCCGGGGATCGCCGGGGACTTCTCGCCGCGCTCCAGGGCGTCGACCAGCTCGCGAAAGCTCGCCTTGCCGAGGCCGACCGCCACGTAGTCGATCGGCGGCGACGTTGAAGAAATCGGGATCGTTGCTGGCGTGGATGCCGCCGACCACCACCGTGGCAGCGCAGCTCTCCTTCACCGCCGCGGCGATCTGCCGGGCGGTGTTGGCCTCGCAGGTCACCGCGGTGATCCCCACCAGGTCGGGGCGGAAGTCAGCCAGGGCCCCTTCCAGGCCGTCCGGCTCGACCTTGAGGTCGACAAGCGGCTACCTCGTGGCCGGCCAGGTTGCCGGCGAGGACCTCCAGGGCCAGGGGTTCGCCGCGGAAGATCTGCTTGATCGAGGTGAGGCCGTAGCGCTCTTCGGGGATGCTGCGGCCGCAATTGGGAGGATTTACCAGCAGAATGCGCATTTCAATCCGATCCGCTCCGGGGAAGGATCGCCTGGGAGCCCAGGCGGGTCAGCATGTTAACCCGAATCGCCGGGGATGTAAATCCGCAGATTGCCACGGTATTGCCGGTTGCGGATGATTTTTGGCAATATGGATATCCACCCTCGCAGCCGGGTCCGGACAGGGCGAGCCAAGGGCAGAACCGGTTCCACGCGGATCAGCCCGGATCACTTCGCATAACCATCGGATCAGGCCTTTGGTTCAGGGTAAATCCGCCCCATCCGTAGTTGATCGGACCTTATCCGAGCTAATCCGCGCGAAACGCCTTGGGAGAGTTTTGTCTGGTCGGCAGTGTGGTCAGGCCAGAGAAGCCGTGGCGGGGGAGGGGAAGTCGATCAGGGGACGCTGGCCGGTGACCTTGCAGCTTACCGCACAGCGGATCGCGCGGCCGGCGCGGCGCCCGGCCGCGGTGGTGACCGCCGCCACCAGGGCGTCGAAGCGGGAGCCGGAGGTCGCGAACTCGTCGGCCTCCAGGTAGATGCGGGTTCCCTGCCAGAGGAGCAGGTCCGCACCCGGCAGGCCGACCAGCAGGGCCGCCTTGCCGGTCGCGCGCAGGTTGGCCAGGGTGCGGTTGTCGCCGAGGCCGATCAGCCAGCTCCCGTCCGGCTGAGGGCGGGCACAGCCGATCACCGCCAGGTTGGGCAGCCCCTCGGCGTCGCTGGTGGCGAGCACCGTGACCCGTCGCGGGTCGTTCAGGAGTTGTTCGAGGTCCGTCGCCATGGCCTGCGGGCTACTCTTCGGCGGGGATGCGGAAGATCTCGAGGACGCCGGGGAGGGCGCGCAGGGCGGTCTGGTCAATGGTCGCGGCGTCGCCGATGACGCCGATGATCACCCGGTTGGCGCCGGTCGACTGATGGAAATCGAAATCCCGGTCGATGAGGTACTGCTTGACCCGCTCCAGGTCCGCGGCGGAGGCGGTGGTGCGCATCACGATGAGCATGGTTCATTCTCCTTTGGTGCGGATGCGCTCCAGGCGCCGGCTTTCGTCGATAACGCGCTCGAAGAGGCGCACGATGGCGCCGTCGTCGAGGGGCCCCGGGTTGGCGGCCTGCATCCGTTCAAAGATCAGCTTCTCCCGCCCCGGGTCGTAGACCGGCAGGCCAAGTTCCTTCTTGATCTCGCCGATCTGCAGCGCCAGGGAGGCGCGCCGGTTGAAGATCTGCAGCAGTTGCTGGTCGAGCTCGTCGATGGCCAGGCGAATGTCGTCGATGGTCAAGGGGGGCTCCGGGGAAGGTTAAGAATAGTGAAACGTTAAAAGTAAAATGTGAAAGGTGAGGCCCTAAGTCCTTAATTCAAAATTCAAAATTTAGAACTCAAAATTCTTTCCGCAGCAGCGTCGGGCGTTTCCAGTGCACGTCGTCGATTTCCGGATAGTCGAGGTTGTAGTGCAGGCCGCGGCTCTCTTCGCGGGTCAGGGCGCTGCGGATGATCAGCTCGGCGACGGTGGCGATGTTGCGCAGCTCGATGAGGTCGGAGGTGACGTAGAAGTTCCAGTAGTAGTCGGCGATCTCCTCCTGGATCATCTGGATGCGGCGCAGGGCGCGGACCAGGCGCTTGTTGGAGCGCACGATGCCGACGTAATTCCACATGCAGAGGCGGATTTCATGCCAGTTGTGGGCGACCACCACCTCCTCGTCGCTGTCGGTGGCGCTCCCCGAATCCCAGGGGTCGATGACCGGGTAGTCGAGAGGGATGCCGGTGAGACGCTCCAGCGAGCGGGTTGCGGCGCGGGCGGCATAGACCACCCCTTCGAGGAGGCTGTTGCTGGCCAGACGGTTGGCGCCGTGGAGGCCGGTGCAGGAGGTCTCGCCGATGGCAAAGAGGTTCTGGACGTCCGATTCTCCCCAGGAATCGACCATCACGCCGCCGCACAGGTAGTGGGCCGCGGGGACCACGGGGATCGGCTCTCTGGTCATGTCGATGCCGTAGGAGAGGCAGGTCTCGTAGATGTTGGGAAAACGCTCGCGGATGTAGTCGGCCCCCTTGTGGGTGATGTCGAGAAAGACGCAGTCGTCGCCATGGACCTTCATCTCGTGGTCGATGGCGCGGGCGACGATGTCCCGCGGGGCGAGGTCCTTGAGCTCGTGATAGTCGGGCATGAAGGCGGTGCCGTCGCGGCGGCGCAGGATCGCCCCTTCGCCGCGCACCGCCTCGGAGATCAGAAAGGATTTGGCGTTGGGGTGGAAGAGGGTGGTGGGGTGGAACTGCATGAACTCCATATTGGCCACCGTCGCCCCGGCGCGGTAGGCCATGGCCACCCCGTCGCCGGTGGCGACGTCGGGGTTGCAGGTGTAGAGATAGACCTTGCCGGCGCCGCCGGTCGCCAGAACCGTGACCCGGGCGCCGAAGGCGAGGACCTCGTCCCCCTTGATGTCGAGGACGTAGGCGCCGAGGCAGCGGTTGGGGGTGACCCGGCGGTGGGTGACCTTGGCCTCGGTGATCAGGTCGACGGCGATGTGGTTTTCGTAAATGGTGATGTTGGGGTGGCGGCGCACCGCCGCGACCAGCGCCCGCTCGATCTCCCGGCCGGTGATGTCCTGGGCATGGAGGATGCGCCGTGCGCTGTGGCCCCCTTCGCGGGTCAGGTCGTAGCTGTCGTCGGCGTTTTTGGTGAATTGGACGCCCCAGTCGATCAGGTCGCGAATCGCCTCGGGACCGCTTTCGACCACCAGCCGCACGATCTCTTCGTCGCTCAAAAAGGCGCCGGCGACCATGGTGTCCTGGATGTGGGCGGCGAAGGAATCTCCCGGAGAAATCACCGAGGCGATCCCGCCCTGGGCAAGGTTGGTGGCGGTCTCGCTGATCTCGCGCTTGGTGATCACCGAGACGGTCCCCTGGTCGGCGACCTTGAGGGCATAGGAGAGGCCGGCAATGCCGCTGCCGACAACCAGAAAATCGGAAATGACCTTCATCGAGGGCCTCGCATGTTGGGGAATGGCGACGGCCCGCAGGCCGCGATCCGTCATTATCGGAGCGGGGGCGCGCCTTGTCAAGGTTTTCGGGGTGTCGGACAGGGTTGGTAAAGTGGTTGAAATACATTGGAAATTTGGCTATAGTACGGCGCGGAGGTTGTGAAGAATGAAAAATGTCCTGCCGGCATTGGTCCTGGTAGCCCTGACGGGAACCCTGTCGCTCCCCGTTTCGGCTGCGGCCGATATCTACCGCTATGTCGACGAACAGGGCGTGCTGCACTTCACCAACACTCCGACCAGCAGCCGCTACACCTTCTATCGCAAGGAAACCTCCCGTCCGTCCACGATCAGCGAACTCATCCACCGCTACGCCTCGCGCTACCGTATCGAGGAGGCGCTGGTGCGGGCGGTGTGCAAGGTCGAGAGCGACTTCGATCCCCACGCCGTCTCCGCCCGGGGGGCGCAGGGGCTCATGCAGCTGGTTCCGGAAACCGCCCGCGAACTGCAGGTCCATAACCCTCTCGACCCCGAGGAGAACATCCGCGGCGGCAGCTGCTACCTGCGGCAGATGCTCGATCAGTTCGACGGCAACCTCGAACTCGCCCTGGCCGCCTACAACGCCGGCCCCAACGCCGTGCGCAGCCACGGCGGCATTCCGCCTTACCCCGAGACTATCAACTACGTCGACCGCGTCAAACAGTATCTCGACTATTACCGGAGAAACCAGGACCCCCTGCTATGAGTCTGCGCTCCGGGCTGCTCAACCTCCCCAACCTGCTTACCTTAGGGCGTATGGCAGCGATTCCGCTGCTGGTCGTCCTGCTTCTGTTCCCCGGGCGCAGTACCTGTTTCTGGGCGGCGGCCGTCTTCTCCCTGGCGGCGGTGACCGACTGGCTCGACGGCTGGCTGGCCCGCAAGTGGCAGGTGGTCACGGTGCTCGGCAAGTTCCTCGACCCCCTCGCCGACAAGCTGATCGTCATGGCTGCGCTGATCATGCTCATTCCCCTGGGCCGGGTGCCGGCGTGGGCGGTCTTCGTCATCCTCGCCCGTGAAATCGTGATCACGGGGCTGCGTTCCATCGCCTCCGCCGAAGGGATCGTCATCGCCGCCTCGGATCTGGGCAAATACAAGACGATTTTCCAGATGGTGGCGATCATCGGCCTGCTGCTGCACTACGATTACTACTGGCTGTTCGGCCTGCGCTGGGAGCTGTTCCACGTCTCGATGCACAATGTCGGGATCTTCTATTTCTGGGTGGCCTTTATTCTGACCGCATGGTCGGGGGGAGACTATCTGTTTAAATTCTTTAAGGTTATTGCCCGCTGAGCGGGGTTGCGCCGGGAAAATTATTTTCGGAATTTTTTGTTGACTTGAAAAAGCCTCTTTGCTATTAATAACCGCGCTCGACGGAGTGGCAAAAATACACCGATGAGCGGGAATAACTCAGTGGTAGAGTGCAACCTTGCCAAGGTTGAAGTCGCGGGTTCGAATCCCGTTTCCCGCTCCAAGAAAATCAACGGAATCCTACGGGGTTCCGTTTTTCTTTGCCCCGACTTTCACCAGACCTTTCAAGGGCGGGTGGATGGCCGGGGTTTTTCCGTTCGTCGCAGGGGAATTCCGATCCGGAAGGGTGGCACCCATGCGGCCTCGGTCGGCCGGCAGCCCCTTGCCGTGGCGGGAGATGATAGAATGATCCGAAGAGTTCCAGGGATGGGGCAAGGCAGCATAAACTGATACTTCCAGCAGAAGGGGGTGCGATTATGCAGCTGCAGGCGGCCAGGGTAAATCCTTCGGAAGAGACCATCGCTATTGGCCCGCTACGGATCAGGTTTCTCCTGACGAAGGACGATTCCGGCGGCAGTGCGTCCGTATTCGAGTTTTCTGTTCCCGTTGGACAGAAACTGGCGGCGCCTGCCCACATCAATGACGCTTACGAGGAGATCCTTTACGGCATCGAAGGGGTTCTTACCTGGACGGTAGACGGCAGGCCGATCGAAGTTGGACCGGGGCAGGCCCTCTGCATCCCCCGGGGCGCGGTGCATCGCTTCGACAATCTCGGCAGCGCGGACGTGAAACAGCTGGCCGTCATAACTCCGGCGGTAATGGGACCCGCGTACTTCCGCGAAGCGGCAGCAGTGATCGGTGCAGCTGCCGGCGGTCCGCCCGACCGGGAGAAGATGATGGCCGTCTACCAGCGTCACGGCATGACGTTGGCCGGTCCCCCGCCCGGCCAATAACGGGCGGCAGGCACCGGTTTTCGCCGAAGCGAAAGGAACCCGCCCGACCAGGCGCTGGCTTTGCTGGACTTACCCGTTCTCATGAGGACCGGGGTTGCGAGGGGACTATGCCCGCGGTGCCCGTTCCCGGTTAAGTCCAGGGAGACAGCACCGAGGGGAGTGTCGGGAAAAACGCTGCCGAGGTATAATAAATATAGGAAAAGCAACCAGAATCTGCGGCTGTTCCAGCCAGAACTGGTTGCAAAATAAACCGAAACCGAGGCTGGAGCGGCTGTTCTCAGCAACGGAGGTCGATATGAGACGAACTGAATTTGACGGGATGTGTGAGCTGGCCGGTGAAGGTCGTCTGACGTGGCTGGAAAACATTCGATCCCATGAAAAAGGCCGGGTGATTTCCTGTGAAAGTGACAAGATCGAGGTCGATGTAGCCGGACAGCGCGAGGAATGGCAGCCGAGCGAGTGTCAGGAATTGACCTATGGGTACAAGGTTGATTACGACGAGGTGATCAAGCACCCGCACGAGTTCGATAGCCATTTGGACTAAGGGACGAGGAAATATCAGGAACGGGAACGGACCTCCGGAAAAAGGAGGTCTGTTTTTTTTGAGAAGGAAATCGAACCTGGCGTCGCCCTTGAACTTCCGTTTTGTTGACGCCCCGGTAGCTGCTCGAACTCAGCGGCGGGCGGGGGGGGAGGGCGGGGTTTCCGGCCGTTGCCCGGAAAGAACGCATAGGCGGTTGACGCTGCGGTTTTCATCTGGCATTGTCCGGATATACTTTAAATGACAATGTATTTGGGTGGCTGCCGTTCCGTCATCGTTTCCTTCCCGCGGATGAAACCTGTGCCCTTCCGATTCTCCATCCCACCTGTGCTGCGCAAGCTGGCCGGTCATGCCGAAAGCCGCCACCTTCTGCTCAGTGCTGTGGTCGGCCTGATTGCCGGCGGCGGGGCGATTGCCTTCTATTTCGCCACCAATTCCCTCGATCATGCGATGCTCGGCGGGATTGCCCATTATTATCCGCCCGGGGAAGGGGTCGGCACCGGTCCGGAGGCGATGCCCCTGATCACCTCGCTGGCCATGGACCACCGCTGGGTGCTGTTTCTGCTGCCGGCCCTGGGCGGTCTGGTCTCCGGGCTGCTGGTCTACAACTTCGCCCCCGAAGCGGAAGGGCACGGCACCGATGCCGCCATCGACGCCTTTCACAACCGCGGCGGCCTGATCCGCGGCCGGGTCCCCTGGATCAAGGCGCTGGCCTCGGTGGCGACCATCGGCACCGGCGGCAGCGCCGGGCGCGAGGGGCCGATCGCCCAGATCGGTGCCGGGTTCGGCTCGTTTCTCGCCACCCGCCTGCGCCTTTCCAGCACCGATCGCCGCATCCTGCTGCTGGCCGGGATCGCCGGCGGGATCGGCGCCACTTTTCGCGCGCCCCTCGGCGGGGCGCTGTTCGCGGTCGAGGTCCTCTACCGGGACCCCGAATTCGAACACGAGTCGCTGATCCCCTGCCTGATCTCCTCGATCATCGCCTACTCCCTGTTCGGGGCGGTCACCGGCTGGCATCCGCTGTCTGGTGACGCCCCGTTTCGTCTTCGAACACCCCGGCGAACTCTTCCTCTACCTGGTGCTCGGCCTGCTCTGCGCCGGTCTCGGCAAGGTCTACGTGCGGACCTTCTACGGCTTGCGCGACCGTTTCCGGAAACTGGCGCTGCCGGCGGCGCTGAAGCCGGCCCTCGGCGGTCTGCTCCTCGGTCTGCTGGCGATGCTGGTGCCGCAGGTGCTCGGTTCGGGATACGGCTGGGTGCAGGCGGCACTGTACGGGAAGGTGGCGCTGTGGGTGATGCTGGTGGTGGCGCTGGCCAAGATCCTCGCCACCAGCCTGACCATCCCCTCCGGCGGCTCCGGGGGGGTCTTTGCGCCGAGCTTGGTGATCGGCGCTCTGCTCGGTGGGGCCTTCGGCGCCGTGGCCGGACAGGCCTTCCCGGTGCTGGTCAGCGATCCCCGCAGTTACGTCCTGGTCGGCATGGCCGGCTTCTTCGCCGGGGTTTCCAATACGCCGATCGCCACCCTGATCATGGTCAGCGAACTGACCGGCAATTATGCCCTGCTCGCGCCGCTGATGCTGATCAGCGTGGTGGCGATGCTCGTCTTCCCGCGCAACTCGATCTACGAAAAGCAGGTCAACAGCCGCCTCGATTCCCCCGCCCATCTCGGCGATTTCGTGGTCGACGTCCTGGAGGGGCTCAAGGTCGGGGACATGGCGGAACAGGGGCATCTGCCGACCCTGATCCCGGAGAACCTCTCCCTGCCCGATATCCTGCTGCGCATCGCCCGCGCCGAAGGGGCCTACTATCCGGTGGTCGATGCTGGCCAGAAGATGTGCGGAATTTTCTCGGTCAACGACATCCGGCGGATTCTCGACGAGGAGATCCCCCCGGGGCTGGTCTGCGCCAAGGATATCGCCAACCTTCAGGTGGTCACCTGCGAACCGGGCGATTCCATGAACGACGCCCTGCGCAAGCTCGCCAGCCATGGCTTCGAGGAGCTGCCGGTGGTCGCTACCGGCGATCCGGGGACGGTCCTGTTCATGCTTTCGCGGCGGGCCATGCTGGCGCGCTACGCCAAGGAACTGGAAACAAAAAAGGGGCATTATCAGGATAATTGAAGACGCCTGGTGATTGCCGGAGAGCCCGCCGTTGTGCTAGTCTGTGCCCCTATCCGGAGTGCCCCCGCGTGGTGAAAAAAGAGCGTCTCGACAAACTGCTGGTCAGCCGCGGCCTGGTTCAGTCCCGGGAACGGGCGCGGGCGCTGATTCTCGCCGGCAAGGTGGTGGTCGGCGACCACGCGGTGGACAAGGCCGGGGCCCAGGTCGCCGCCGATGCGGAGCTGCGTCTGAAGGGGGAGGACATTCCCTTCGTCTCCCGCGGCGGATTGAAGCTCGCCGCCGGACTCGACGCCCTCGGCATCGCCGTTTCCGGCCTGGTCGCCCTCGATGTCGGCGCCTCCACCGGCGGCTTCACCGACTGCCTGCTGCAGCGTGGCGCGGTTCGCGTCTACGCTGTCGATGTCGGCTACGGGCAGCTGGCCTGGAAGCTGCGCGAGGATTCCCGGGTGGTCAACCTGGAGCGGACCAACATCCGCCATCTAACCCCCGATGCGCTTCCCGAGCGGCCGCAGCTGGCGGTCATCGATGCTTCATTCATCTCCCTCGACAAGGTGCTGCCGGCGACCCTGGCGCTGCTGGCGCCGGGGGCCACCATCGTCGCCCTGATCAAGCCGCAGTTCGAGGTCGGCCGCGGCGAGGTCGGCAAGGGGGGGGTGGTCCGGGAACCCGGGCAGCACCGGCGGGTGGTCGAGCAGGTGCGGCAGACCGCCGAGGCCCTCGGCTGCCGGGTGCTCGGGGTGGTCGAGAGCCCGATTCTTGGTCCCAAGGGGAACCGGGAGTTCCTGATCGGTCTCGGCAAAACGTCCTGACCGGGGACCTCCGCGCCGGGCCGCCATCCGGCAATTCCGGAATCTTCCAACTGGATTGATTTTTCATGCTGCGACTTCTGCATACCGCCAGTCTCGCCCTCGGCGCCCCGCTACCCAACTTCGGCCATCGTGCCGGGGCGCGCCGGGAAGATTTTTTCCGCACCTTCGACCGCTTGGTCGAGATCGCCCGCCGCGAGCGGGTACAGGTCTTTCTGGTCGCCGGCGACCTCTTCGCCTGCTCGCGGCCGGACCGGGACTGTCTGCAGCGGGTCCAGGCCGGGCTGCAGGACCTGGTCGAGGCCGGCATCCGGCCGGTGCTGCTGCCCGGTGCCGGGGACGGCGGTCTGACCGCCGATTCCGTCTACCGCCGCGGCGAACTGCCGGCGACGGTCCTCTCCCCCTGGCCCGGCCTGGAAACCCTTGAGGTCGACGGCCGGCCGATCCGTTTCGTCGCCGCCCCCGGCAGCCCGCCGCCGGCGCTGCCCGAAGGGATCGATATCGGCGTCGTCGGCGCCGCCGCGGAACCGCTCCCCGGAACTTCGGCCGCTTGGCACCCCGCCTATCTGGCCGTGGGGGGCCGGGGAGAATTTCAGCTGCTGGAGCGGGACGGTGCCGTCTGCGGTTGTCGCCCCGGGGCGCCGGAAGGGCATGACTTCTCCGAACCGGGACCGCGCCACGCGGCCCTGGTGGAAGTCGCGGCGGGGAACTGCCGGGTCACGGCATTGCCGGTCGCGAGCCGGCCGTTGCAGGTGCTCGAACTCCACCTGGAAGGCGGCGAGGGGGAGGGCGATCTGCTGGGGCGGATCCGTGCGGCGGTGGAACCCCAGGCCGCGCTGCAGTTGACTCTGCGCGGACCGGTGGAGCAGCCTCTCGACCTGGCGGCCCTGGAGGCCGCTGCCGGCGCGGAGAGTTTCTTCCTCGAACTTCGCGACCGTACCCGTCTCGCCGCCAGCCGGCTGGTGGGGAGGTTGGCCGGAGAGGACACGGTGCGCGGACTCTGCCTGCGGCGGCTCCTCGCGCGGCTGGCCGAGGCCGATGCCGGCGAACAGGAACTTCTGGAGGCGGCGCTGCGCGAGATCCTCGGCCGGTTGCGGATCTTTGCGGAGGGAGGCGAGGCATGATCCTGCGCCATCTTGAATTGAAACAGTTCGGTCGCTTCAGCGACCGCAGCTTCGAATTCCGCCGCGGCCTCAACCTGGTGGTGGGGCCCAACGAAGCGGGAAAATCGACCCTGGTCGAGGCAATTCCGGCGATCCTTTTCGGCAGCGCCAACGCCGACCGATTCCGACCCTGGGGCCGTCCCGGCGAGTGCCGCGCCGCCCTGGTGCTGGAGGACGGTCCGCGTACCGTGCGCATCGAACGCGACCTGCTCAGCGACCAGACCGAACTGGTGGAGCGGGACGATCTCTACCAGGTCCGCGACAGCTTTTCCGGCAAGGCACCGGGACGCGGGCGCGGGGCGAGTCGCGCGGACTACCTGGAACGGTTGGCCCGGCTGTTCGGCGTCGCCGACGAAGAGCTGTTCCGGGCCACCCTCTTCTTCGGTCAGGGGGCGCTCGAGGTCGGTGGCGGCGCGGACTTTGCCGGGCGGGTGCGCAGCCTGCTGACCGGCGGCGTCGAGATCGATTACGAGCAGGTGCTCGCCGCCCTCGGCGAAGACTACTTTGCCCTGACCCGGGAAAATCCGTGGGGGCGGGACCGGGCCCGGGATCGGGAACTGGAGACCCTTCGCGGCCGGCTTGGAGAACTGGAACGGCAGCAACAGGAGGCGGTCGCCCTGGTCGCCGCCGAGCGTGAGTTGCAGGCGCGGATCGGCGACTTGCGCGCTCGGCTCGAAGGGCAGCGGGAGGATTTCCGCCAGGGAAACCGCTACCTGGCCTGGGCTCGCCGGCAGTGGGAGCGGCCCGAGGGCGCCGCACCGATCGCCACCCAGCCCGCTATTCCTTCCGCCGAGGTGGCGGCGCTGCTCAAGGAACGGGAAGACCTGCGCCGGCAGTACCGGCAGACCGGGCTGCCCGATCCGATACCGGACGAGTTGCCGGTCCTGCTCGCCGAAGCGGCGGAGATCCGCCAAGAGCTGGTGGCCGTCGGAGGGGAGACCACCCGTCTGCGCCAGGCCCTGGTCAAACTGCCACGCATCCCCTGGCGGGCAGCGGCGACCGGCAGCGCGGCCCTTGGGCTGGTGGCCGGGGGGGTCGCCTGGCACTATCCCGATTGGCTCTGGGCGGCGCTGGCCGGGGTGCTGGCCGCGGCCGCAACCGGCTGGGGCCTGGTTCTCTGGAAGGCCGGGCTGATCCGCGCCCAGCGGGGGCATCTGCAGGGGCAGGGAACCATTCTGGAGCAGCAGCGGGAAGCGGCCCAGCTGCGGCTTGCCGGCCTCGACGAACGTTTTGAGACCCTCGGCCTCTCCCCGTCGGCGGTGGAAGTGGCGCGGATGCAGAAAAACCTCGAACGGGCGCGGCGCCTCAGCGATCGGCTGCACGCCATCGAGGGCGCCCTGCAGGCGCTGGCGGGTCCCGCCCCGGCCTCGACTGTCGGGGAAGAAGAGGCGGTGGAGGGCGGGCGTCCGGCCAACCTGCTCCCCCGGGAGGAGCTGCCCGAGGCCGAGGCCCGGCTCGAGGAGCTGGGGGCGGCCATAGCCGCCCAAGAAGCCGAGCTGCTGCAGCGGATGGAGGAAGAAGCCGCCCTGCAGGGGGATCTGCTCGCCGCCGAGGCTCTGGCTGGCGAAATCCGGCAGCTGCGGGCGCAGGAAGCGGCCCTCTGCCGCCGCCGCGACATCCTGGCGCTGAGCGTCGAACTGCTCTCCGGGGCGGTGGACGAATATCACCAGGCCCACTTCGCCAGCTTCTCCGACGAACTCGGCCAGTCCCTGCGCCTGTTGACCGGCGGCCGCTACGGCGAGGTGCGTTGCGACGAGCATTTTACCTTTGCCCTGCGCGGCAAGGGGAACAGCTGGCAGCCGCTGGAACGCTTCAGCCACGGCACCATCGACGCCTGCCGGCTGGCGGTTCGCCTCGCCTTGACCCGGCGCCTGGCGCGCAACCGGCACCTGCCGCTGATTCTCGACGATCCCCTGGTCAACCTCGATCGCGGACGGATGGGCGAAGCGCTCAAAATGCTCGAGCGGCTCAGCGGCGAACACCAGATCATCCTTTTCAGCCACGACGAGCAGCTGCTGAAACGGGCCGCCCGCGATCGCTGGCACGTCATCCCCCTCGAAGAAACCCGGGGGCTATCCCCCAGCACCCAGGAAAGGAACGACGATGGCGAACAACTGCATCTTCTGTAAAATCCTCGCCGGCGAGATTCCCGGCAAATGCGTCTACGAAGACGACCGGGTGGTGGCGCTGGTGGACGTCAACCCGCAGGCGCCGCATCACTACCTTCTGGTGCCGCGCAAGCACATCCGCACCACCCTCGATCTGACCACCGCCGACAACGACCTGGTCGGGCACATTTTCCAGGTGGCCGGCAAGATCGCCCACGACCTGGAGTTCGCTGCCGACGGCTTCCGCGTCGTCAACAACTGCAACGAAGGCGCCGGCCAGTCGGTCTGGCACCTCCACTTCCATCTCCTCGGTGGCCGGGACCTGGGCTGGCCGCCGGGGTAGAGGGCCGATGCCGATCCGTGATGTTCTCATCGTCGGCTCCGGTCTCATCGGGCTGAGCGCTGCCCGCGAGGCGGCGGAAGGCGGTTTTCAGCCGGCGGCCGGCGATGACTGAACTTCTGTCGCTGACCGGCGCCTGGGTTCTCTGGTGCGGCCTCCATTCCCTGCTCGCGTCCTCCGCCGCGCAGGTCCGGCTGGAACGGCGCTTCCCGGTGCTTGCCGGCCGCTACCGGCTGGCCTACAACCTGTTTGCGACGCTCAGTATCCTGCCTCTTCTCTGCTGGCAAGGGCGGCGGCCGGCCAGCCCTCTGCTGCTGGTCTGGGCCGGACCTTGGGAGGTGCTGCGCGCCGCCGCCTGGGTCGCCGCGGCGGCCCTCTTCTGGGGCGGGGCCCGGGTCTACCCGTTACGCGAGTTTTGCGGTCTGCGGCCGTCCGACCGTTCCCGGCCGGAAGGTCCGCCGCCCCTGGTTACCAAAGGTGTGCTCGGGGTGGTTCGCCATCCCTGGTATCTTGCCGGGCTGCTGGTGCTCTGGGGGCGGGACCTGGACCGGGAGGGGCTGCTGACCGCCGGGCTCCTTTCTGCCTACCTGGTGCTGGGTGCGTACCTCGAAGAGCGGCGGCTGCTGCGGATATACGGCCCGACCTACCGCCGTTACCAGTACCAGGTGGCCGGTCTGGTGCCGGGCAAGGCGCTGCTGCACCTCTTGGAGCGGCGTTTTGGCAGCGGCCGCCGGCACTGAACAGGGCGGCCGTCAGCGGCGGTGCGCCGGCCAAGACCCTTGCCGCCGGCGTTGATCTCCATTAAAATAAATTTCCGGTAACCGGACCATTCCGCAGCACATGGGCTTTAAATGGATACGAAACAGAGCCACCAGGTCGAGCGTCAGCAGCAGCGCATGATCAACGAAATCATGGAGCTTTTGGTCACCCATTACGGGGGAGGGCTGAGCGAGGCCGAACTCGATGCGGGGATCGATATCCTGCAGCGGGCACTGGATCTGGCCCGGGTCGCCCATGCCGGGCAGGTGCGCAAGTCGGGAGAACCCTATTTTTACCATCCCCTGCGGGTCGCCCATCTCGCTGCCCGCCATTGGATGGATTTCGCATCGATCATGGCCGCGGTGCTGCATGACGTGGTGGAAGATACCCCGGTAACCCTGGAAGAGGTCGAAAGTCAGTTCGGCGGCGAGGTGGCGCTACTCGTCAACGGCCTGACCAAAGCGGCCGATGAGCGGTTGAACCGCCAGGCGCTCAAGGAAAAGACCTATCGCAAGCAGCTTCTGGCCGCTATCGAGGACGTGCGGGTATTGTGCCTCAAGTTCTGGGACCGCATGGACAACCTGCAGACCATCAGCGCCCTGAATCCGCAGAAACAGTCACTGATCGCCGAAGAGACCCGCTCGGTCTACGTGCCGTTGGCCCGGCACCTGGGGATGGGTCTGGTCGCCTCGGAACTGGACGCGCTCTCTTTGGCCATTCTCTATCCCCGTCGCGCCGAGCGTTACCGGGCGACCATCGGTCAGGTTCAGAAGCAGTTCGAAGCCGCTTTGCGCAAGATCCGTGCGGAGATCAACAATACCTGCGAGCACCACAAGATTCCGGTGCTGCTCCGGGATCGCTGGCGACCATTTTCGATTGCCAGTGCGCAGACCATGAGCCGCGGTCTGGCCACGCTATATACCCTGGAAATCCAGGTCGACCGGACCATGGATGCCTACCTTGCCCTCGGCCTGCTACACAGCCTCTATCCGTCTATCCCCGGCAAATTGCGCGATCACCTCAATGTGCCTTCGCAGTTCGGCTACCAGGCGCTGAAGAGCACGGTACAGGCCGGAGAAAACCGCCTCCGGGTGGAAATCACCACCCGCAAGTTGGCACGGTTCAACGAATCGGGGGTGCTGGCTCCCGGTTTCGAGTTCCGGCGGGCCAACTTCCGTGAGCTGATGCAGTCCCTCCTGGAAGGGGAGTCGGCTTTCGACATGGAAAGCCTGCGGCTGGCTTCAGCCTCGATCCAGGTCTACACCCCGCGCGGGGATACCCGCACCCTGCCGGAGGGGAGCAGTGCGCTCGATTTCGCCTTCGATATCCATGAGGAGTTGGGGCTGAATGCGGTCCGGGCGCGCATCAACGGCCAGACCCGGTTGCTCAAATCGCGGCTGATGGACGGCGACCAGGTCGCCATCGAGCGGGGCGAGAGCCCCGCGGTTCTCCCCAAATGGCTGGAATGGGCAATCACCCCCAAGGCCCGCAACCGCATCCGTCGCTACCTGCGGAGCCGGGTCAAGCAGGGAACCGGACGATGAAACGGTGCCTGATCGTTCTGCTGGTCGGCCTGCTGCTGATCGTCGGAAGCACTCTGCTGCCGATGACGACCCTTGCCGCGGTCCCCAGCGGCGAAGCCAACGTCTTTATTTACCACCGCTTCGGCGATGCCCGGTATCCCTCGACCAATATCGCCCTGGAGGTCTTTGCCGAACAGCTGGCCTGGCTCAAACAGGAAGGCCGCCCGGTGTGGACGCTGGGAGCGGTGGTGCGGCACCTGAGGGCCAAACAGAGCCTCCCCGCGGGGTGTGTGGTCCTGACCATCGACGACGCCTACCGGTCTTTTCTCGACGGGGCGGTGCCGCTGTTGCGGCGCTACGGTTATCCCGTCACCCTGTTCGTCAATACCGATGTGGTCGGGGCGGGCGGATACCTGAACTGGGATGAGTTGCGGAGCCTGGCCGCCGCCGGAGTCGAGATCGGCAACCACAGCGCCAGCCATGACTATCTGCTCGAACATCGCCCCGGGGAAGGGGAGACGGAGTGGGCAAAACGGGTGACAGCCGACATCCGCCGGGCCCAGCAGGCCCTGACCCGGGAACTCGGGAAGGCGCCCGAGCTCTTTGCCTACCCCTTCGGGGAGTATTCGCCACGGCTGCAGGCACTGGTCCGGGAGGAGGGATTTCTGGGTGCCGCCGCCCAGCAGTCCGGGGTGGTCGGGGCAGGGAGTGACCTGTTCGCGCTCCCCCGGTTTCCGATGGGGGGGCCGTACGGCACCCTTGCCGGGTTCCAGGAAAAAGCCGGGATGCATGCCCTGCCGGTGCAGGTGCTGGCGCCGCTTTCGCCGTTGCTGTCCAAGGCGGCTCCGGCGCCGCAAATGCGGGTGAGAATCGCCGACGGGATCGAACTGCATGGTCTGCGCTGTTTCGTGCAGGGGGACAACAGCTGCCGGGTGGAACCGGTGCCGGGCTCGCCGGGAGAGGTGGTGGTCACCGCAGATCGACCGTTGAGCGGCCGGCGCAACAAGTATACCCTGACGGCAACCGACCAGGACGGCGCGTGGTACTGGTTCAGTCAGCCGTGGTTTCAGCCACGACAGACCGGGAGCGGTGAATGAGGTCGGCGGTGGAAAGGAGCCCGTTCCCAGCGCTGAAGGGGCGAAGGGGAGCCGAAGAGAGGCGGTTGAGACGGTTGTTGAGGATGATTTTTCGCAGGTCTTCGACGTAGTCCCCACCGCGAATCGAATAGGGTTCGAGCCCGTCGGCAAGGTCGAGGCCCCGCAACGGCTGGCCGGAAGCGCGCAGCTGCGATCGTTTGCGGCGGAACTCCTGGTAGGCCTTGTTGGTATTGATATTCATCATGTAGGAATGCAGGGAGTCCGCGATGGTGCGGAAGCGGCGGACCTCGTAGGTTGCTCCCTCGGGGCGTTCTTCCGGGATCATGCCGGTTCCGGGGACAAATGTCCACTCGCCGAAAATATTGTTTCCGCGGCGGGCGAAACGCGAGGTTCCGTAGGCCGACTCGGTCGCCGCCTGGGCCAGCACCAATGACGGCGGGATGACGTCGACGCGTTCCAGCAGGGTGCGACGCCGGGCGGGATGCCGGAGGGGGTCGCCCTGGATTCCGTATTCCCTCTGCAGGTCCTGCAGTTGGGCCATCTCCTCGGCAGCAATGGCTTGATTGCGGTCAAACTTGGCGAAGATCTCCTCCAGGTATTTCCGTTGGGAGCGGATCTGGTCGTTGGCCAGCAGCACCATCGGCAGCAGCGAGAGGAAGAACAGCTCTTTTTTCTTGGTGATCTTACTGATGCGGTGGAGATCGGCGGGGAGGGTTTCGAGAATGAAGGGCGGCACCCCGTCGCGGAGCGTATCCCAATCGTAATTCTGGCTGGCGAAGAACTCCTCCAATTCGCGGTGAGAGGTGGGGCGAAGGGCCTGGGGAGGGGCAGGGTCCGACAAAGCCTCCGTCTGCTGCCGATCGTGACAGCCGGTCACCAAGGTCAAGCTGAACGCCAATAAGCAATACATGACAAGCAGGGAGAAGCGCATAGGGTTATCGGTTCCTGTGGGTATGGTTCCAGACGGCGACACTACTTACCACAACAATCCGGCTTTGGCAATTCTCACGCGGCAGGGACGTGGAGCCCGGGCAATGAAAACATGGCGCCAGGAACTCTGGTTTGAATTGCCAACTCGCTGCGGTTTTGTCAATATTACCCCGGATGTGGCAGATTGTCTTGCCGCAAGCGGGATTCGGGAGGGACTATGCCTGGTCAATGCCATGCATATCACCGCTTCAGTGTTCATTAACGACGACGAGCAGGGTCTGCACCTGGACTTTGGCGCCTGGCTGGAGGAACTGGCGCCGACCGCGCCCCGACGGCGTTACCTTCACCATCAAACCGGCGAGGATAACGGCGACGCCCATCTAAAGCGCACCCTGATGGGACGGGAGGTCGTGGTGGCGGTGACCGCCGGCAGGCTTGATTTCGGTCCCTGGGAACAGATATTTTACGGGGAATTCGATGGGCGAAGACGCAAACGGGTGCTGGTGAAGATTATCGGCGAGTGAAAATCGCGGGAGTTGTCGATCGGCTCCCGATATGGTAATGAATAAATCTTCCGGTCAGGGGCTTCAGGGAAAATCTCCATGGAAACGATCAAGACAGCCAGTTTCGAATATCTGATCGGGCTTGCAAAAGAATTGCCCGAGGGCGGCTATCTCTTTACTCTCGAAGGGGAGGATTACCCGATTTCCGATGTCCTGGAAATTTCGCGCATTGCCGAGCGGCATGGATATATCGTTATTTATTAAATTACCCGGGAGAGACACAGCATGAGCCAGTCGGATCAGGTTTGTTACACTTTTGAGGCCGCCCTGGAAATGGCGGTCAAGATGGAGGAGGAGGGCTTTCGGCACTATCTGGGAGCTTTGCGCATCGTCCGCGACCAGGCCGCCCAGATGATTCTCAAGGATGCGGCTCTTGACGAGCTGGAGCACAAATTCCAGTTGGAGAAAGCTCTGGTCGAGGGACAGCTTCAAGGGCATACCCTGGAAGCCCCAGTCCCGACAATGAATCTCGATTATGTCCTGGAGAAAAAGGTTCTGAGTCCCGAAGCAGACGCCCGGCAAGCCTTGGCCTATGCCATCCATCTGGAAAAAGGCTCGCTCGAATTCTACCGGCGGATGGCCAAGGGGTGCAGCGGGGCGCCGATGGGAAATCTATTTGACCGTATCGCCAACGATGAAAGTCGCCACCTGCAGCAACTTGAAGATCTCTATGAGGAACATTTCCTCACCGAAAATTGAAAGCCTGCAGTGGGAAATATTTCACACGTCAGCCACCAGCCTGCGACCTGGTGGCTGACGTGTTTTGAGGCGAAAAGGCTTGTCTTCTCCCCAAATAAAGCTAAATTTACTGATAGATTAACTCCATTGGGGGAGGCTGCCGATGAACAGCTACTTGGTCATGGGACTCTTCGCCCTCCATGTCGTTGCTGTTTCCCTGGTACGCTATCTGCGCGAGGATGAATTTTTTCGACTGACCGCCATGAAGCGCCTCTGGGGCCGGTCGCGGGGGTTGATTTTCCATTTTCTCGCCAATGTTGCCCTGCCGATGGTGCTGGGAATCGTCTTCATCACCCAGGCCGCAGTCCACGCCCCGACCGCGCGTCCCGGCGTCCGGGAACTTAGCCTCCGGATTCTGGATAAGACGGTCCAAAGCGAACCGGTGCCTCCTGGACCCCTCGGGGACAACCTTTCAATCGCGGTCAAACCCCCGGTTCCCATCCCTTGGGAGGCCCTATCTCCCTGAATCAAAGACGGCGCCAAGACCCGCTGGAAATCTGCATGCCCGGAGCCGGTCTCCTGGCATTGGCCATGAATGGGATGGGTGGTGATGGTATGCGGATGTCATTCAATGCCCACCGGATTCCCGGACATCTCCCTGGACAACCCCGGAGTGTATCCGGTCCTTGTGTTTAACCATTTGGAATTACGTGGAAAAAATTTTTGCCTAAATACTGGGCAAGGAGGCAGGGGGCTTAAAACCGGCAGGAGCGGGAGGGAAATACACAGGGTTTTAAACACCTTTTCCACAGAATTTGTGGAAAAGGGCAGGAGAGCCTTGATGCGCCTAGGTTTTTTTCAGCCGGGATAAATTTTAACCATTCCGGGTAGGCGAAAACCGGGAGCAAACCAGGCGCTCCCAGTTAGGATTTCTCCATCAGCAGGAGTCATTCGGAAGGGGACGAATCGGGGTGGTTCCCTCCTCCGGCCAGGCGATCAAGTGCCTGGCGAAGGGTCTGCTCTGCGTCCAGATCGAGGCTTCGGCCCCAACGCACGGCGGCGAGAAGGAAATCACCGAAAACGGATTCCCGGCCGTTAGGGTCGGCGCCACCGGTGGCGAGATGGGCGAGGCGTTGCTGATTTGCCACCAATGCGGCCTCGGCCTCGATAGCATCCGGCTCCGGCGCGCCTTCGCGGCTGACCCGCTCCAGGTATTTGGCTGCGCGGGCAAGAGCCGGCAAGGCCACTGGAATTCCTTCCAGGGTGGACTTCCCGGCTGCCGGTTCCCCTTTCTCGGCGGCCTTGATACGGTCCCACTGGCGGTTTAGAGCGGGAATTTCGGATTCGGCGATGTCGCCGAAAACGTGGGGATGGCGGCGCTCGAGCTTGTCGCTGATGGCCTCGGCGACATCGGCCAGATCGAAGCGGGCCTGCTCGGCGAAAATCTGGGCATGAAACACGATCTGGAGCAAGACATCGCCCAGTTCATCCCTGATCTGGTCAGGGTTGCCCCCATCGAGAGCTTCCAGCAACTCGTAAACCTCTTCCAGCAGGTAGGGCTTGAGCGAGGCGGTGGTCTGCAGGGCATCCCAGGGACAGCCGTCGGGGCCGCGCAGAGTCTGCATGATGGAGTGAAGCCGGCATACCGATCGACCGATGCGGGTATTGTCCATAGTCCAAATCTCCTTGTGGCGAACCGGGATTTTTCTACCTTAAGTCCGCCGGAAATGCAAGTCCGGGACGGTCGCAGATGGGGAAAATTGTCCTTGCAAAATCGCCGGGATTAGGCTAATACAAAAGCCTCCGCAAGGGGGGACGGGTCGGGTATTTCCCTTGACAAGCAGGGGTCAATCTCTATACTGTCCGTTCTTTGCTCGGCCCAGGAGCCACTAGGGGTGAAACTTCGAGTTGACGATATCAAGGAGCAGGGGCTGGAGCTCGAGTACCGCGAGCCCTCTGAAAGTTTCCCCGCGCTTGAAGACCTCCAGCAGCAAGGCGAGGTGCGCTTCCAGAAGATGGTTGCGGTTACCGGGCGGGTTCGGCGAATCGCGGACCTGATTGAAGTCGAAGGCACGGTGCAGGCTTTGGCGACCATGCCTTGCAGTCGTTGCCTGGAGCCCGTCGCCATTCCGCTGGCATCCCGCTTTGCGGTGACCTTCAGCAAGGACAAGCCGGTAGTTGCCGATGAGGAGACCGATCAGGAGGTGGAACTCTCGGCGGAGGAGATGGGTCTGATTCCGTTTAGCGGAGATGAAATCGATCTGCGCGACGCGATTCAGGAGCAGGTGATCATGTCCCTGCCGCTGCAGCCGCTTTGCCGGTCTGATTGCCGCGGTTTGTGCCCGCACTGCGGCGTTGATCTGAATCGTGAGACCTGTCAATGCCGTCCGCAGGTTTTCAATAACCGGTTTGCCAAACTCGAGAAACTTAAAATTGATGGTGACGGAGACGGCTAGGGCCGTCCCATAACTCAGCAGCATGTCAGGTCGGGTGTTCCCCGGTCGCCGACATCGCAAAGCATAACGCCCGGCTTTGACCGGCCCAAGGAGAACAGAATCATGGCGGTACCCAAGAAGAAGACCTCCAAATCCAAACGCGACATGCGCCGTGCCCATGACGCTCTCGCTGCCCCAGGTGTTTCGATCTGCCCCCAATGCAAAGAGCCCAAGCAGCCCCATCGGGTCTGCCCGAGTTGCGGCAGCTACAAGGGTAAAGAAGTCGTCGCCAGCGAAGAATAAATAGAGGCCCGGCTTGAATAAACGCATTATCGTTGCGGTTGACGCCATGGGGGGGGATAATGCCCCCGCTGTGGAGGTCGAGGGTGCGGTTGCCGCCGCAAGGGAATGGGGCATCGCCATTGTTCTTGTCGGCGACCAATCCCGGGTCGCCGAAGAATTGAGAAAGCACGACACCCGGAACCTGGAGATCAGCATCCACCACGCCAGCGAGGTGGTGGGGATGCACGATTCGGCGTCCGACGCGGTTCGCAAGAAGAAAGATTCTTCGATCCGGGTGGCATTCGACCTGGTTCAAAAGGGCGCTGCATCGGCCGTGGTCAGTGCCGGAAATTCCGGGGCAACTATGGCTGCCGGAATGTTCGTGCTGAAGCGGATCAAGGGGATCGACCGGCCGGCGATCGCCACCATCGCTCCCGAATCTCCAGAGCCAGTCGCTGGTTCTCGACGTCGGGGGGAATGTCGACTGCAAGCCCCTGCATCTTGCCCAGTTCGCGCTGATGGGGGACGTTTATGCCCGCCAGGTACTCGGCAAGGAGCGCCCGCGGGTGGGATTACTCTCCAATGGCGAAGAGGCCAGCAAGGGGAATGATCTGACCAGGGAAGCCCATCGGTTGTTGGCCGCGGCCCCTTTCAATTATGTCGGTTATGTGGAGGGGCGGGATATCTACAACGGCAAGGTCGACGTGATCGTCTGCGACGGCTTTGTCGGCAATGTGGTGCTCAAGGTATCCGAGGGACTGGCCGAGACGATCTTTACCATGCTGCGCCGGGAGATCGGCGGGAGGTTGCTGGCCAAGGTCGGCTTTTTGCTTGCCCGCCCGGCGTTTCGAGCCTTTCGCAAGCGGGTCGACTATGCTGAATATGGCGGGGCGCCTCTGCTCGGTATCGCCGGGACGGGTATGATCTGCCATGGCGGATCGAGCATCCTGGCGATAAAAAATGCCATCCATATGGCCCGGGAGGCCGTGCTGCAAAATGTCAACGGCCGTCTTGCCGCCCAGTTGCAGACGGTGACCGAACGAAGCCGTTCCGAAACTGGGACCGGTGAACCCCTGATCGCCTCGCCGGATGACGACTCCCGTAGAAGAGGAGAGGGGCATTGATCAAGGCGCGGGTTGTCGGCACCGGTTCGTATGTGCCGGAAAGGGTCATGACCAACTTCGACCTCGAGAAATTTCTCGATACCAGCGATGATTGGATCGTGACGCGGACCGGGATTCGCGAACGCCACGTTGCCGCCGAAGGGGAAATGACCTCGGATCTGGCAACCACGGCCGCCCGGCGCGCCTTGGCCATGGCGGCCATCGCGGCCGACGATATCGACCTGATCGTGGTCGGCACCATCAGCGGCGATTACCCCTGGCCGGCCACCGCCTGCCTGGTGCAGCATAAACTCGGCACCCGCGGACAGGCGGCTTTTGATGTTTCCGCTGCCTGCAGCGGCTTTCTTTACGCCCTGTCCAGTGCGGTCAGCCAGATCGAAAGCGGTCGGATCCGTCGGGCATTGGTGATCGGCGCGGAGATTCTGACCAGGATTGTCGATTGGGAGGACCGCAACACCTGCGTTCTTTTCGGCGACGGTGCGGGAGCGGTCGTGCTGGAGGGCCTGGAAGGAGACAGCGGGGTGCTGTCGACCCATCTGCATGCCGACGGCAGTTTCTGGGAACTTCTGCATCAGCCCGGTTTCGGCTCGGTTCACCCTCCGTCGGTTGAGGGGATAACGGCGCGCCTCCCCTATTTGAAAATGCAGGGAAACGAAGTCTTCAAGATCGCTGTTCGTTCCTTGCACGAAGTGGCTCTCGAAGCCCTCGAAGGCTAATGGTTTCAGTGCCGCGGATGTCGATCTTTTCGTTCCGCATCAGGCCAACCGGAGAATTCTGGACGCCACCGCCAAGCGACTCGGCCTTCGAGACGATCAGGTGTACGTCAACGTCGAACGCTTCGGCAATACCTCGGGGGCGTCGATTCCGATTGCTTTGGACGAGGCCAATCGTGCCGGCCGCCTGCAGGGCGGCGATCTGGTCCTGCTCGACGCCTTCGGTGGCGGGCTGACCTGGGCCTCGGCCCTGTTGCGCTGGTAATGTGATCGGTGACTCTATCAGGAGGCAGCGCTAAGTGATGATCGCTTTTGTCTTTCCCGGCCAGGGCTCCCAATACGCCGGCATGGGTAAGGAGCTTGCCGAGAACTTCCCGGTCGCCCGGGAGGTCTTCAGCGAAGCCAACGATGCCCTGGGCATCGACTTGGCCCGTCTCTGTTTCGAAGGACCCGAGGACGATCTCAAACTGACCACCAACACCCAGCCCGCCATTCTGGCGACCAGCATCGCTGCGTTGCGGGTTCTCCAGCAGGAGACCGGGCTGGTAGCGGATTTTGCGGCCGGACATTCTCTCGGAGAATATTCGGCCCTGGTCTGTTCCGGCGCGTTGCGCTTCGACGCGGCGGTGCGCACGGTGCGGCAACGCGGCAGTTTCATGCAGCAGGCCGTGCCCGTTGGCGTCGGCGCGATGGCTGCGATCCTCGGCCTGGACGGCGCCGAACTCGATGCGGTGTGTCGGGAAGCCGCCCAGGGGGAGATCGTCTCGCCGGCCAATTTCAACAGCCCCGGCCAGGTGGTCATCGCCGGCCACACTGGCGCCGTGGAACGGGCGATGGAACTGGCCAAGGCCCGCGGGGCCAAGCGGGCGCTGCCGTTGCCGGTTTCCGCCCCCTTCCACTGCGCACTGATGGAGCCCGCCGGGAAACGTCTGCGCGAGGTGCTGGCAGGGATTGAAGTCGGAGCTCTGACGGTCCCGGTGGTGACCAATGTCGAGGCGCAGCCCAATCAGGAACCGTCCCGCGTTCGCGAATTGCTGGTGGCCCAGGTGAGCGCGCCGGTTCGTTGGGACGAATCGGTACAGACCATGAATCAGCTCGGTGTCGACCGGTTTATTGAAATCGGCCCCGGCAAGGTGTTGGCCGGCCTCGTCAAACGGATCGTCAAAGGCGTGGCGGCTCAGAACATCGAAGACTGTGCCAGTCTCAAGGCCCTTTGAACGCAGAAAGGATCGGGGTAAAATGGTGCTCAGTGAAAAAGTTGCCGTTATCACCGGGGCGTCCCGGGGGATCGGACGACTGATCGCCGTCGATCTCGCGCGCCGCGGTGCGCGGGTCGTGGTCTCGGCCCGCAACGTCGAAGCCCTCGACTCGCTGGTGGCGGAAATCACCGCCGGGGGAGGCGAAGCGCTGGCCGTTGCTGCCGACGTAGCCGTGGCTGCCGATGCCGATGGCTTGCTCGCCGCTGCCGTTCAACGCTTCGGGCGGGTCGACATCCTGGTCAACAACGCCGGCATCACTCGTGACGGGCTGCTGCTGCGGATGAAGGAAGAGGACTGGGATGCGGTGCTCGATACTAATCTCAAGGGGGCGTTCCTTTGTACCCGCGCGGCCGCCAAGGTGATGAGCAAACAGAAGTACGGCCGAATCATCAATATCTCATCGGTGGTCGGCGAGATGGGCAACCCCGGCCAAGCCAACTATTGCGCCAGCAAGGCAGGGTTGCTCGGGCTGACCAAGTCGGTCGCCCGCGAACTCGCTCGGCGCAACATCACGGTCAACGCCGTGACACCGGGTTTTATCGTGACCGACATGACCGATGCCCTGCCGGAAAAGGCTCGCGACGAACTGGTAAGCCAGATCCCTCTCGGGCGCCTCGGAAAACCGGAAGATATTGCTTTCTGCGTCGCCTTTCTGGCCAGTGACCAGGCCGGGTATATCACCGGCCAGGTTCTTGGCGTGAATGGCGGCATGTACATGTAACTTACCGTAGCCAACCATCAACCCGGATTCAGACCGATCTCGTATCGGCTCGAACATTCAACCAAGGAGGTGAAGCAGATGGCTTCGATTGAGGAAAGGGTCAAACAGATTGTTGCTGAGCAGCTTGGCGTGGACGAAGAGCAGGTGACCAACGAGGCGTCCTTCATGGAGGATCTCGGTGCCGACTCGCTCGACACGGTGGAATTGGTCATGGCCCTGGAAGAGGAATTCGACATCGAAATTTCCGACGAGGATGCCGAAAAGATCCAGACCGTCCAGGATGCCGTAGACTATATCAGCGAACACTCCTAAGCAGGTAACCCGGGGAGGGGGCGTTGCCCTGGCTGCCTCCTCCCCGAACCGCCCTGCCCTGGAGGAAGGGGGCCGGGCCAATGCGGACTAAATCCTGCCGTTCCAGGCAGTTTGCAGGAGCCTACCCAGCCTGCGTTTGAACCGGCCTTCACGGAGAAACGAGAGAGCCATGCGGAGAGTTGTCGTCACCGGGGTGGGAGTCATTTCCGCCCTCGGCACGGGAAATGACAAGAACTGGGCTGCCCTGACCAACGGTCAGTCGGGAATCGCCACCATCACGCGTTTCGACGCATCCGATCTGCCGACCCAGATCGCCGGTGAAGTCAAGGATTTTAATCCCGAGGATTTCATCGACAAGAAAGAGATCAAGAAAATGGATCTCTTCATCCAGTATGCGCTCGGCGCCGCCGAGCTTGCCATGCAGGATTCCGGGCTGCAGATTACCGAAGAGAATGCGGAACGGGTCGGAGTTCTGGTCGGTGCGGGGCTCGGCGGTTTGCCGGCGATCGAGAAGTATCATGCGGCGATGCTGGAGAACGGTTACAAGAAAATCTCTCCGTTTTTCATCCCGATGCTGATCATCAACCTGGCTCCGGGGCATATCTCCATCCGTTACGGTGCCAAGGGCCCCAATATCTCCTCGGTTTCCGCCTGCGCCACCGGCACCCATTCGATCGGCGATGCCTTCCGCATGATTCAGCGGGGCGATGCCGATGCCATGATCGCCGGAGGAACCGAGTCGACCATCACTCCGCTGGGGATCGCCGGCTTCAACGTGATGAAGGCGCTCTCCACCCGCAATGATGACCCGGCTGCGGCCAGCCGTCCTTTCGAAAAAGGGCGGGACGGTTTTATCATGGCCGAGGGGGCCGGCATCGTTATCCTCGAGGAATACGAAGCGGCCAAGGCCCGTGGCGCCAGGATTTACGGCGAGGTTTGCGGCTATGGCCTGACCGGGGACGCCTATCACCTGACCGCTCCGGCCCCGGGGGGGAAGGGGCCGCCCGCTGCATCAAAATGGCGTTGCAGACGGCGGGTGTCAATCCGGAGGCCGTCGATTACATCAACGCTCATGGGACCTCGACCCCGTTCAACGATCTCTACGAAACGATGGCCATCAAGAGCATCTTCGGTGAGCATGCGAAAAAGCTCATGGTCAGCTCGACCAAGAGTATGACCGGGCATGCCCTCGGCGCCGCCGGCGGCATGGAGGCCGTATTCGCCCTGCTGTCCATGGAGCGCAGTGTCGTGCCGCCGACGATCAACTACCAGGATCCCGATCCCGAGTGTGATCTGGACTACGTGCCCAACACGGCCCGCCAGGCCGCTGTCAATGTGGCGATGTCCAATTCCTTCGGTTTTGGCGGCACCAACGCCAGCCTGCTGTTCCGGAAGGTCTGATACGCCGATGATCATTCTTGCCAGCGACCATGGCGGCCTGGAACTCAAGGACGCCATCAAAGAATACCTGACGACCCACGGCCTCGAGGTGCGGGACCTGGGAACCATGAATGGCGAATCGGTCGATTACCCGGACTATGCCGAGCAGGTCGCGCGGGCCATCGCCCAGGGGGAGGCGGATCGCGGCGTCCTCATCTGCGGCACCGGGATCGGCATGTCGATCGTCGCCAACAAATTCCCCGGGGTGCGGGCGGCGCTGATCAGCGACGAGTTCACGGCGCGGATGTCCAAGGAACACAACAACGCCAACATCATCGTCATGGGCGGCAGGGTTCTCGAGCGGGACCGGGCCCTGGCGATGCTGCGCATCTGGCTGGATACCCCCTTCGAGGGGGGACGCCACCAGCGGCGGCTCGACAAGATCGCGCAGATCGAGGAAACGATTCGCAGCGGGCGGTTTTAGCCCGGACGGTTACCGCCCATGGGCAGGCTCGCGGCCTGCCCATTTACTTTTCGGCACCCGGCAGGCACTGCCGGAGTGCACTTCTCCCGGAGGTCGTTGCATGTCCCTTTCCCTTGCCCAGTTCGATCCCGAGATCGCCGCCGCCATTCGCAAGGAGACCGAACGCCAGGAATACAGCCTGGAATTCATCGCCTCGGAAAACTTCGTCAGCGAGCAGGTCCTCGAGGCCCAGGGCTCGGTGCTGACCAACAAATACGCCGAAGGCTATCCCGGCAAGCGCTATTACGGCGGCTGCGAATTCGTCGACATCGCCGAAGACCTCGCCATCGATCGCGCCAAGCAGCTGTTCGGTGCCGAACACGCCAACGTCCAGCCCCATTCGGGCTCGCAGGCCAACATGGCGGTCTACTTCTCGGTCTGCCAGCCCGGGGATACGGTCCTTGGCATGAACCTCGCCCACGGCGGCCATCTGACCCACGGCTCGCCGGTCAACTTTTCCGGCAAGCTGTTCAATATCGTCCCCTACGGGGTCAGCCGCGACACCGGAACCATCGACTACGACGAGGTCGAGCGCCTGGCCAGAGAGCATCGGCCGAAGCTGATCGTCGTCGGCGCCAGCGCCTATCCGCGGACTCTCGATTTCGCCGACTTTCCGGCGGATCGCCGACGAGGTCGGGGCGCTGGTCATGGTCGACATGGCGCACATCGCCGGTCTGGTCGCCGCCGGCGAGCATCCCAACCCGGTTCCCTACGCCGAGTTCGTCACCACCACCACCCACAAGACCCTGCGCGGCCCCCGCGGCGGCATGATCCTCTGTCGTGAGGAGTTCGCCAAGAAACTCAACAGCAACATCTTCCCGGGGATTCAGGGCGGGCCGCTGATGCATGTCATTGCCGCCAAGGCGGTCGCCTTCAAGCGAGGCCCTGCAGCCCGAGTTCAAGACCTACGCGGCGCAGGTGGTGAAAAATGCCAAGGCGCTGGCCGCCGGGCTGACGGAGCACGGCTTCCAGCCTGGTCTCCGGCGGCACCGACAACCACCTGATGCTGGTCGATCTCTCCGGCAGCGAACTGACCGGCAAAGTCGCCGAGGCGGCCCTGGAGAAAGCCGGGATCACCGTCAACAAGAATGCGGTCCCCTTCGATACGCGCTCCCCCTTCGTCACCAGCGGCTTCCGGATCGGTACCCCGGCGACGACCACCCGCGGGCTCAAGGAGGCGGAGATGGGACAGGTGGCCGAGTGGATCGCCCGCGCTCTGGACAATGTCGAAAACGAAACCGCAACTGGCGCAGATCCGCGGCGAGGTTCGCGACCTCTGCAGCCGCTTTCCGCTTTACGCCCACAGGTTGAAATAGAGAGGGGCTCCTCATGGAGCGACCGAGCTGGTCCGAATATTTCATGGATATCGCCCGGCTGGTGGCCCGCCGCTCCACCTGCCTGCGCCGGCAGGTGGGAGCGGTCCTGGTCAAGGAGAAGCATATCCTGGCCACCGGCTACAACGGCACCCCTTCGGGAATCACCCACTGCGCCGAGGTCGGCTGTCTGCGGCAGCAGCTGGGAGTCCCCTCCGGGGAACGGCATGAGCTCTGCCGGGGGCTGCATGCGGAGCAGAATGCCATCATCCAGGCCGCCAAGCACGGTGTCAATATCGCCGGCTCGACCCTCTACTGCACCAACTCTCCCTGCGTCATCTGCTCCAAGATGATCATCAACGCCGGGGTGCGGAAAATCGTCTATTTGGAAGGCTATCCGGACAATCTCTCTTTGGAGATGCTCAAGGAAGCCGGGATCGAAACCACGGCGTTTTCCGGGACTCCGGAAAGCGCTGAAGAGGTTCAACCATGAAATGTCCCTTTTGTGGTTTCGCCGACACCAAGGTGATCGATTCCCGTCTCGGTCGCGAGGGGAACAATATCCGCCGCCGTCGGGAATGTGTCGATTGTGAACGGCGCTTCACGACCTACGAGCGGGTCGAGGAAACCCTGCCGCTGGTGATCAAGAAAGATGGCCGGCGGGAAGCCTTCGACCGCACCAAGATCATTGCCGGGATGCAGCGCGCCTGCGAAAAACGCCCCGTCTCCATCGGGACCATCGAAAAGTTCGTCGATCGCCTGGAGCTGATGCTGCAGGAGAGTGGCGAGAAGGAAGTGGATGCGAGCCGGATCGGCGAGGCGGTGATGGGGGCGTTGCACGGCATCGACGAAGTCGCCTATGTCCGGTTCGCTTCGGTCTATCGGCAGTTCAAGGACATCAACGAATTCATGGCCGAACTCAAGGACATCCTGGCCAAAGGCGAAAGCCGGGCTCCCCACGATTCCGCCAAGAGCTGATTTTTTCTGCCCACCGGACCTTCCACCATGGCGACGAATGCCGAAGCCTATATGCAGCGTGCCCTGGACCTGGCCCGCCGGGCGGAGGGGCGCACCCGGCCTAATCCTCCGGTCGGCGCCGTGGTGGTCCGCAACGGGGTGATTGCCGGCGAAGGATTCCATCCCCGGGCCGGCGAGCCCCATGCCGAGATCTTCGCCCTGCGAGCAGCCGGGGAAGCGGCCAGAGGAAGCGACCTGTACGTCACCCTCGAGCCTTGCAGCCACCAGGGCCGCACCGGGCCTTGCGCCGAGGCTGTGGTGGCGGCCGGCATTGCCCGGATCTTCATCGGCATCCAGGATCCCAATCCCCTGGTCTCCGGCCGCGGAATCGCCCACCTGCAACAAGCCGGGATCCACGTCGAGGTCGGCATCCTCGCCGCCGAATGCCGGCGCCTGATTGCTCCCTTCGCCAAGCACATCGCCACCGGGCTGCCTCTGGTCATCCTCAAAAGCGCACTGACCCTGGATGGGCGCAGTGCCACGGCGAGCGGAGACTCGCGCTGGATTACCGGTGAAGAGAGCCGGGCTCTGGTCCATCGACTGCGGGACCGGGTCGATGCGATCATGGTTGGCATCGGCACCGTCCTCCACGACGATCCCCAATTGACCTGCCGGCTTCCCGGCGGGGGAGGGCGCGATCCCCTGCGGGTGATCGTCGATTCGGGTCTGCAGATCCCCGCGTCCGCGGCCGTCCTGTCGCCAGCTTCTGCAGCCGGGACGCTGATCGCGACGACCGCTGCCGCCGATGCAAAAAAACGCCGGGAACTGGAGGCGTGCGGGGCGACGGTGCAGGTCTGTGCGGAGCGGGACGGACGGGTGGATCTTTTCGACCTGCTGCGCCGACTTGGCGCCATTGGCATCCAGAGCCTGCTGGTCGAAGGCGGCGCCGTCCTCAACCAGGCGCTGCTCGGCGCCGGGCTGGTCGATCGGGTGATGGTCTTTCTGGCGCCCAAGCTGCTGGGCGGCAACGACGGCAAGGGGATGTTCAGCGGCAGCGGCGTGGATACCCTGGCCGCGGCCGTCCACCTGCAGGATGTCCAGGTCAGCCGCTGCGGCGAGGATACGCTCATCGAAGGGGAGGTGCGGCGATGTTCACTGGACTGATTGAGGATCTCGGGACCGTCCGCGAATTGCGCCGGTCTGGCGCCAGCGCCCGGCTGGCGGTGGCGACGGCCATTCCCGCGGCGGATCTGGTCCTGGGCGAGAGTATCGCCGTCAACGGCGTCTGCCTGACGGTGGTGACCATCGGTAGCGATTTTTTTGCCGCTGATGTCTCCCCGGAGACCCTCGACTGTTCGACCCTGGGCAGTTGACTGCGGGCCGCCGGGTGAACCTGGAGCGGGCGCTGCGTCTTTCCGACCGGCTGGGCGGTCATCTGGTCAGCGGCCATATCGATGGCATCGGCGAGGTGGCCGGCCGGGTCCGGGACGGCAACGCCGTGCGCTTTACCATCCGCGCCGCGAAATCCCTGACGCGCTACGTGGTGGACAAGGGTCGATCGCCGTGGACGGCATCAGCCTGACCGTCAACCAGGTCCAGGGGGACCGGTTTGAACTCGCCGTCATTCCCCATACTCTGGAGGTGACTACCCTGGGAGGACGCCGGGTCGGCAGCGCCGGTCAATCTGGAAGTCGACCTCATCGGCAAGTATGTGGAGCGCCTGCTCGGCCTCCGCCAGGAGTCCGGAAATGAGCGGCGGGCTTGGGCTGGAGACCCTTGCCAAGCATGGATTTCTGTGACATAGTGCCAGGTCACAAAAGGAGCGACGACCCATGCCTATAGCCAAGATTGAAGCTGCCCTGGAGGATATTCGCCAGGGCAAGATGATCATTCTGGTCGATGACGAGGATCGGGAAAACGAAGGCGACCTGGCATGGCCGCCGAGATGGTCACCCCCGAGGCCATCAACTTCATGGCCCGCGAAGGGCGGGGGCTGATCTGCCTGTCCCTGACCGAGGAGCGGGCCGACCACCTGGAGCTGCCGCTGATGGTGCGGGACAATACCTCCTCCTTCGGCACGGCCTTTACCGTTTCGCATCGAAGCCCGACGCGGGGTGACCACCGGCATTTCCGCCGCCGACCGGGCCCAGACCATTCAGGGTCGCCATCGCCGACGAGTCTACCGCCGAAGACCTTGCCCGGCCCGGGCATGTCTTCCCCTTGCGCGCCAAGAAGGGCGGGGTGCTGGTCCGCGCCGGCCAGACCGAGGGCTCGGTCGACCTGGCCCGCCTCGCCGGCCTGAAGCCGGCCGGCGTCATCTGCGAGATCATGAACGAGGACGGCACCATGGCGCGCATGCCGGAGCTGCAGTAAGTTCGCCGAAAAACATGACTCTGAAGATCGTCACCATTGCCGATCTGGTCGCCTACCGGATGCGCAAGGAGCTGCTGGTGCGGCGGGCCGCCGAAACCGTTCTGCCCACCCCTTTCGGCGGCGAATTCCGGGCCATAGCCTATGAGAACGACGTCGACAAGGCGCAGCACCTGGCCCTGGTCAAGGGGGAGACTCAAGCCGGAACAGCCGATTCTGGTCCGGGTCCATTCCGAATGTCTGACCGGGGATGTTTTCGGCTCGCAGCGCTGCGACTGCGGCGAGCAGCTGCATGCGGCCATGGCGCAGATCGAGAAGGAGGGGTGGGGAGTGATCCTCTACATGCGCCAGGAAGGGCGCGGGATCGGCCTGATCAACAAGCTCAAGGCCTACGCCTTGCAGGATGGCGGTCACGATACCGTCGAGGCGAACGAGGCCCTCGGCTTCAAGGCCGATCTGCGCGACTACGGGATCGGTGCCCAGATTCTCGCCGAACTCGGCATTCGCAAGATCCGCCTGATGACCAACAACCCCAAGAAAATCGTCGGCTTGGAAGGGTACGGCCTGGAAATCGTCGAGCGGGTCGCCATCGAGGTGCCGGCCACTGGAAAGAATTTGAAATATCTCCAAACCAAACGCGAGAAACTCGGCCACCTGCTCGAGAATCTCTAAACGGCCAATGCTGGATGAGGGTCGCCTGGCTCCTGCCGGGCTCGTCTCTATGGTAACCGCCTCAAACCCGGTCCGAAATCCGGAGGAACTCCCATGACCAAGACCTTCGAAGGGAAACTTGATGCCCAGGGGCTGCGCTTCGCCATCGTGGTCGGACGCTTCAACAGCTTTATCGCCGATCGCCTGGTCGAAGGCGCCAACGATGCCCTGTTGCGCCACGGGGCCGAGGCGGCGCATATCCATCTGGTCAAGGTGCCCGGGGCCTTTGAAATCCCCCTGGTCGCCAAGAAACTGGCGCAGTCCGGGAACTACGACGCGGTGATCTGTCTCGGCGCGGTGATCCGCGGCGCCACCCCGCATTTCGACTACGTCAGTGCCGAGGTTTCCAAGGGCGTCGCCGCCGCCGGGCTCGAAACGGGGGTGCCGGTCATCTTTGGGGTGCTGACCACCGATAGCATCGAACAGGCGGTGGAACGGGCCGGAACCAAGTCCGGAAACAAGGGGTTCGAAGCGGCCATGGGCGCCATCGAGATGGCCAATCTGTTTCAGGTTCTGTAACCATCATGAGTAAGGGATTGCGTCGGCAGGGTCGTGAACTCGCCCTGAAAGCCATCTACGGGCTGCACGATGGGGACGCCGAACCGGCGTCCTTTCTGCAGGAATTCTGGGCAAATTTCCGGTTCCGGGACGACATCCTCGGCGAACCCCATGACGAGCCGGGTGCGGAGGTGCCGACGGAAGTCCGGGTCTTTGCCGAAGACCTGGTGACCGGTACCCTCGGGAACCTGGAGCGAATCGATCAGGTCATCGGCGAATTTTCCACCAACTGGTCCCTGGAACGGATGTCCCGGGTCGATTTGGCACTGTTGCGCATGGCCAGTTACGAGTTGCTGTACCGGCCTGATGTCCCCGCCAACGTCGTGATCAACGAGGCCATCGAGATCGGCAAGACCTACGGCACCAAGGAGACTTCCGCCTTCGTCAACGGGATTCTGGACAAGATCTCGCGATCCTCCCGGCCGGCCCCTCAATGAGCCAACTGCGGGTCCTCGATCTTGCGGCCGATCGCATGGAAGGAGAGGTGGTCGCTGCCTTTTTCTTCAGCGATGAACGGCCCGTGCAGGGACCCGCAGCACTGCTCGACTGGCGCCTTGGCGACCCCCTGACCCGGGCGTTGGTCGCGGCAACCAGTTTCGGCCGGGCCGGTGAGCATTTTCTGGTGCGCAACAACGGTAAACTCGGCAGCGACTGGGCCCTCTTTGTCGGTGGCGGCAATTGGCAGGGACTCGGACCGGAGACCTACCGCAGTCTGGTGAACCACCTGCTCGTGGTCTGCACCGGCGCCGGGTTTCGCAGGATCGCCCTGTGCCTCGCTCCGCTGGCCGCGATGACGGGGGGCGAACTGGAGAGGTTAGTTCGGCAGTCCCTTGAGGAATTCGGCAACGCCCCTTGTGAATGCCTGTTGTCGCTGGAACGCATTTGAATTCAAGGCCATAGGCCAACTACTTCACCAAAAAGAGGAAGGCATGGAGCAGATCGGGATCGGCTTGCTCGGATTCGGCACCATCGGCACCGGTGTCGTCAAGTTAATCCAACAAAACGCCCAACTCCTGCGGGAGCGACTCGGCGGGGAACTGGTTCTGGCCAGAATCGCTGATCTCGATATCACCACGGATCGCGGGGTGACCGTCGAACCAGGGCTGTTGACCACGGACGCAGAAAAGGTCCTCAGTGCGCCCGACATCGACATTGTTATCGAGTTGATCGGCGGCTACGAGCCGGCCCGCAGCTTCGTCCTCAAGGCGATCGCCAACGGCAAGCACGTCGTCACGGCCAACAAGGCGCTGCTCGCCCTGCACGGTGAGGAGATTTTCGCCGCTGCCGCCGCCAAGGGGGTCGAGGTCATGTTCGAAGCCGCCGTCGGCGGTGGGATTCCGGTCATCTCGGCGATCAAGGAAAACCTGTGCGCCAACCGTTTCCGGAGCGTCTTCGGCATCCTCAACGGCACCTGCAACTACATCCTTACCCGGATGACCAGCGAAGGGGCGGAATTCTCCGACGTGCTGGCCGATGCCCAGGCAAAGGGCTATGCCGAAGCCGATCCGACCTTTGATATCGAAGGGGTCGATACCGCTCACAAGCTGGCCTTGCTGGTCGCCCTCTGTTTCGGAACGCGGGTTGCGTTTGCCGACATCTACACCGAAGGGATCAGCGAAATCTCCGCCCTCGATATTCAGTTCGCCCGACAGTTCGGCTACAAGATCAAGCTGCTGGCGATCGGCAAGCGTGACAACGGCCAGATTGAGGCCAGGGTCCAGCCGACCATGATTCCCCTCAATTACCCCCTCGCAGACGTCGACGGCGTCTTCAATGCGGTTCGCCTGCTCGGTGATTTTGTCGGCCCCGTGATGCTTTACGGTCGCGGGGCCGGCATGGAAGCCACGGCCAGTGCGGTGATGGGGGACGTCATGGCAATTGCCCGCAATCTGCGCTGTGGCGTTCAGGGACGGACCCCGGCGCTGGGCTGCTGCCAGGAATCTGTGGCCCATCTGCCGGTCAAGCCGATGGCCGATATCGTCAGCCAGTATTATCTGCGCTTCGGAGCCCTCGACAAGCCCGGCGTCCTCGGTCAGGTGGCCAGCATTCTGGGCCGCCACGACATCAGCATCGCCTCGATGATCCAGCCCGAACGGCAACTCGGCGGTGCGGTGCCGATCGTCCTGATGACCCATGAGGCCAGGGAGGCCGACGTGAGAAATGCCCTGCGGGAAATCGACCGCCTGCCGCTGATGTCGCAGCCGAGTCGGTTCATCCGCATCGAAAGCCAGCTCGATTAGGGATAAAACTCCGGGGTGGGATCGGCTTCGCCTTGGTAGGGACCCCGTTGCCCGCGTGCCCAAGGCACGGTCCGGTCTGCTCGGTGATGGTCCGGCATTGCTTTGCCCAACGCAGATCGCAGGAAACAGAAGAGCCCCGTCAACTGGACGGGGCTCTTCTGTTCGGAGATGGGGCGCTGCCCTCGTCATTCGCCGGCGGTGATGTCGGCTTCGACAGCGAACCGTTTGATCTTACGGGTGGTGGTTTTGGGGAATTCGTCGTCGCGCAGGGTGAAGCGTCGAATTCGTTTGTAATCGGCGAGGCGTCTGCCGGCTCCGAGGACCTCGCGCCGGATGAGTTCTTCGATTTCGGGCTGGTTTAATGGCGGCAGTCCATTCTTCTGCCGGTAATCGTCCAAGGCCTCCTGGTTCGGGAAGATCAGGGCGTGAACCTCCTCGGCCGGGCCGACCTTGTGCCCGTAAACCATGGCCTCGGCGATGAACGGGCTGTGCAGCAGTTCGTTTTCCACTTCTTCCGGATAGACGTTCTTGCCGTTGGGGGTGACGATCAGGTTCTTGACCCGGCCACAGATCCGGAGCATCCCTGAGGGGTCGAGGGCGCCGAGGTCGCCGGTGCTGTACCAGCCGTCATGAAGAACCTCGGCGGTCGCGCGGGGATTGTTGTAATACCCCTGCATGACGTTCGGCCCCTTGACCCAGATCTCGCCGATTCCTTCTTCGTTGGGTCGGTGGATGAGAACCTCTACCCCGGCCAGGGGGACCCCGACGGTCCCTGGCCGGCTTTGCCCGGGACGTTCAGCGGCGATGACCGGGGAGGTTTCGGTGATCCCGTACCCCTGATAGAGGGTCAGACCCAACTGCTGAAAGCCCCTGGCGATCGCCGGGTCGAGAGCGGCACCGCCGCTGACGAAGATGGTGCCGGCTCCGACCTTTCGCCGCACCTTGCCGGCGACCAGGCCACGGGTCAGGGGATTGGAAAAAAGCCAGCGGGAAAAGAGGTTTGCGGCGAGGTTCCTGTGGATCCGGTCAAGGATCATCCGGTAGACTGCCGGCACCCCGAGCAGGAACGAGGGGCGAACCTCGGCAAGGTTCTCGCCGAGTTTCTTGATCGATTCGGCAAAGGAGACGGTGCCGCCCAGCGAGAGCGGCAGCAGGATTCCGCAGACCTGTTCGAAGACATGATTGATCGGCAGGAAGGAGAGGGTGGTGATCGAATCGTCGAGCCGGAAATGGTCGCAGGCGGCGCGGATGTTGGATACCACGTTGGCATGACTGAGCATGGCCCCCTTGGACTGGCCGGTGGTCCCCGAAGTGTAGAGGATGACCGCGATGTCGCCGTTGCGGTGGGAAGCAGGGGGAGGGGGCGATTTGCCGGACGCCTGCAATTGTTGGAGTTGCAGCAGGCGACCCGATTTCTGCCATTTGGCGCGCTGGCTCTGGGTGGGTGCCAGGAAATCTGCGATCCTGTCCCCCTTGCGGCGCCCGCCCGGCGAAACTATGGCCTGGTAGACGCTACGCGCCAGTTCTTCCAGCCGGTGGGCTTCCTCGGGCGGAATGTTCCGATCTTGCACCAGGGCATGCCAGGCATCGGTCAGCGCAGCCAGGCAGGCCACAAGCTTGGGGGTCTGGGATTCTTCGCTGGATGTCGGTTGCAGAAGGACAATCCGCTCCAGTTTCGGAAGGTCCGGTGCCAGTTCGAGCAAGGTATCGAGGTAGAGTTCTTCGCTGAAGACCAGTTTGGTCCGGCTGTCATAGAGGATGTGACGCAGCTCGGCCGCCTTTAGCTCTTTGTCGACCGGTATCACAATCCCGCCGGCCCGCAGGACTCCGAGATAGGCCGCTACCCACCAGGGGGAGGCCGGCGCGAGCAGTGCGCAGTGCTCCCCCGGTTGCAGGCCGTATTGACGCAGGCCGGCTGCGACCCCCTCCAACTGCTGCAATAGGGTGGCGTAGGTGAAGTCCTGCCAGGAACCGGCAGCCTTGTAGCGTAGCGCCACCCGGGGGCCGGCGACCCGGCACCGCGCGATAATCAGACTGTCGATGGTTTCCACGGACTTTCTCCATTCATTCGCCAAGCGGTAGGCTGACCCATATATATGAAATTAGCGGGAGTCGACCGGCAACGCAAGTGGAAAGCTTCACCTGCCGGAGGCACCACCGGGAAATGTCGCGGCATAAAAAAAGAGCTTGACATGATTTGCCTCTATTTGCTAAAAGTTAGCGGCATTTCGGTTGTAGGCACGTAGCTCAGTGGGAGAGCACTACCTTGACACGGTAGGGGTCGGCGGTTCAATCCCGCCCGTGCCTACCAATTCCCAACCACAACCGCAGCGACTTGTGAATGAGGCATCCCCGGATGCCTCTTTTCATTCGTGGGGAGACGATGATGACCCAGCTCCGAATCGCGTTGCCTGATGGCTCCGCAAGGAAGGTTCCGGCCGGGAGCACCCCTCTCGATGTCGCCCGCAGCATTGGCGAGGATCTGGCCCGGCAGGCCGTGGCCGCCCGGGTCGACGGGCAACTGGTCGATCTCGACACCCGCCTCGAGCAGGATGCGCGTCTTGAGTTGGTGACGCTCAACTCTCCCGAAGGGCTCGATGTCTACCGTCACTCCACGGCCCATCTGATGGCCCACGCGGTCAAGGAGCTTTACGGCGACCAGGTCCAGGTGACCATCGGTCCGGCCATCGAAAACGGCTTCTACTACGATTTCTACAGCCCCGACCACTACTTCACCCCGGAAGATTTCGCTGCCATTGAGAAGAAGATGGAGGAGCTGGCGGCTGCCGATCTGCCGATCCGGCGCGAAGAACTCAGCCGGGACAGCGCCATCGCCCGCTTCCGGGAAATGGGGGAGACCTTCAAGGTCGAGCTGATCGAAGATCTTGCCCAATGCCACGGTCTCGCTCTACCGGCAGGGGGAATTTGTCGATCTGTGCCGCGGTCCGCACCTGCCTTCGACCGGGTCGCATCAAGGCCTTCAAGCTGACCAGCGTTGCCGGCGCCTACTGGCGTGGCGACGAAAAAAACCCCATGCTGCAACGGCTCTATGCCACCGCCTTCCCCGATAAAAAGGAACTCAAGGCCTATCTGGCCCGGCTGGAAGAGGCGAAGAAACGTGACCATCGCAAGCTCGGGCGCGAACTCGACCTCTTTTCCTTCAGTGAAGAGGCCGGGGCTGGGCTGGTGATCTGGCATCCCAAAGGGGCTCTTCTGCGGACCCTGCTCGAGGACTTCGAGCGGCGCGAGCACCTGAGGCGCGGTTACGATATCGTCATGGGGCCGCAGATCCTGCGTACGGAGCTGTGGAAAACCTCCGGCCACTACGAGAACTATCGCGAAAACATGTATTTCACTGAGATCGATGAGCAGAGCTACGGCATCAAGCCGATGAACTGCCTGGCCCATATGCTGATCTACAAGTCGAAGATGCGCTCCTATCGTGATCTGCCGCTGCGCTACTTCGAACTCGGAACCGTCCACCGGCACGAAAAGTCAGGGGTTCTTCACGGGCTGCTGCGGGTACGGGGTTTCACCCAGGACGATGCGCATATCCTCTGTACGCCGGAACAGCTCGATGGCGAGATCAAGGGGGTGCTCGAGTTCGTCCAGGATGTGATGGCGATTTTCGGCTTCGAATATGAGATGGAGATTTCCACCCGTCCGGAAAAATCGATCGGCTCGGATGCGGACTGGGAGCGGGCGACCCAGGCCTTGATGAGCGCGCTGCAGGATTCCGGTCTCCCCTTTGAGATCAACGAAGGGGACGGCGCTTTTTACGGGCCGAAGATCGATATCAAGCTCAAGGACGCCCTTGACAGGAAATGGCAGTGTGCTACAATCCAGTGCGATTTTACCCTGCCCGAGCGGTTTGACCTTACCTACGTGGGGAGCGACGGCGAAAAACATCGGCCGGTCATGGTTCACCGGGTGATTCTCGGGGCCATCGAGCGGTTTATCGGTGTGCTGATCGAACATTTCGCCGGCAACTTCCCGCTCTGGATTTCCCCGGTTCAAGCGGTCGTCGTCAACGTGACCGACAACCAGGCGGAGTACGCCGAGCAGGTCTATCAGACCCTGCGTCAAGAGGGGATTCGCGTCCAGAAGGACCTGCGAAACGAGAAGCTCGGCTTCAAGATTCGCGAGGCTCAGATGGAGAAGGTCCCCTATATGCTGGTGGTTGGGGATAAGGAGATGGCCGAGGGCACGGTTGCCCCGCGACATCGTTCCGGCAGAAATCTCGATCCCATGTCGCCGGCTGAATTCGTCCGCTTTGTGCAGGATGAATGCCGGCAATATCATTAGGAGGTGGCGTCATAGCTAAGCCAGAAACCAACATCAACCGCGCTATTCGCGCCCGGGAAGTGCGGGTCGTCGATGACGAGGGGGGGCAGCTCGGCATCCTCAGCCTGGATCAGGCGCTGGCCGCAGCTGCCGAGCGGGGGCTTGACCTCGTCGAGGTTTCCCCCAACGCGGAGCCGCCGGTATGCCGGATCATGGACTACGGCAAGTACAAGTACCAGGCCAGCAAGCGGGCTGCCGAAGCGAAGAAAAAAACCGCCAAGGTTGAACTCAAGGAAGTCAAGATGCGCCCCAAAACCGAGGAGCATGACTTCCAGTTCAAACTCAAGAATGCCCGGCGGTTTCTGGAGGAGGGCAACAAGGTCAAGGTGACCATCATGTTTCGGGGCCGGGAAGTGACTCACCCTGAGTTTGGTCAGCGGCTGCTGGTGAGGGTTGCCGACGAGGTCAAGGACATTGCCGCGGTGGAGTCGCAGGGACGATTGTCCGGGCGTTTCATGTCGATGGTCCTCGCACCCAGCAAGAAATAAATTCGATTCGGCCCTGGACGATGCGGGCCGCATTCTAGACAGCAAGGAGAACGGCAATGCCCAAGATCAAGACCAACCGTGGCGCCGCCAAGCGCTTTCGGAAGACCGGGACTGGCAAGATCCGGCGCAATAAGCGCCTTTACCAGCCACATCCTGACCAAGAAGACCACCAAGCGCAAGCGTGATCTGCGCCAGGGTACCCTGGTTGCAGCCGTCGACCAGAAGAATATCAGCCGCCTGATTCCCTATCTGTAAGGCAACGGCTCGAGCTAAGACCGTGAACTGGGGGGATCTGTCTCCCCCTCCAGATCCGGCAGCGGGATAACCCGCTTATTTTTGTCCAGAAGGAGTAACAGATGCCGAGAGTCAAACGAGGATTCAAAGCGAGACGCAGACGCAACAAGGTTCTGAAATTGGCCAAAGGCTATCGTGGTGCCCGCGGAAAGCTTTTCCGCAGTGCCACCGAAGCGGTTGACCGGGCCCTCAACTACGCTTTTCGTGATCGGAAGGTCAAGAAACGTGATTTCCGGGCGTTGTGGATCGCCCGCATCAACGCGGCGGCCCGTGACAATGGGCTTTCCTACAGCCGGTTGGTGTTCGGCCTGAAACAGGCTGAGATTGGTCTTGACCGCAAGATTCTTGCCCAGTTGGCGGTGACCGACCCGGCCGGTTTCACTGTCGTTGTCGAGAAAGCCAAGGCCCAGCTCCATTAATGGAGATAAAGAAGAGATGAGGGCCGTCCCTCATCTCTTCTTTTTTGAGGCTGGCGGCCTGAGGATGGAAGCCCGGAGGCTTCCATTTCTTGTTTTTAAACGCTGGAACGGGAATACGGGACGATGAAGGACAGACTCGAGACGATGTTGGCGGCCGGTCGGGCCGCCATGGAAAAGGCTGATAGCGAAAACGACCTCCAGGATGCCAGGGTTCGCTTTCTCGGTAAAAAGGGGGAGCTGACCGCGATCATGAAAGGGATGGGGGCGTTGACGGCCGAGGAGCGTCCGGCTATCGGCGCCTTGGCCAATCGTGTCAAGGATGAACTCGAGAGCCTTTTCGAGGTGCGGGTCGCCCAGTTACGCCAGGCGGAGATCGGCCGGCGGCTGGAGCGGGAGAGGATCGATGTCACCCTTCCCGGGCGGGGTCGTTCTCTCGGCAGCAAGCACCCGATTTCCATGGTCACCGAAGAGATTTGTGGGATCTTCGCCGGGCTTGGCTTCGGCATTGCCGAAGGCCCGGAAATTGAAAAGGATTTTTACAATTTCGAGGCCCTGAATTTTCCCAAAGACCATCCCGCTCGGGATATGCAGGACACGTTCTTTGTTTCCGAGGAGGTTCTGCTGCGGACCCACACCTCTCCGGTGCAGATCCGCACCATGCTGCAGCAGCCCCCGCCGCTGCGGGTGATTGCTCCGGGGACGGTCTATCGCCGGGACTCGGACATCACTCACAGCCCGATGTTCCACCAGGTCGAGGGATTTCTGGTTGACAGGAACATCACGTTCGGAGATCTCAAGGGCGTCTTGTCAACGTTCGTCAGTCAGTACTTTGGTGAAGGGGTGGGGGTGCGATTTCGGCCTTCCTTTTTCCCTTTTACCGAGCCATCGGCGGAAGTCGACATCCAGTGCGTCATCTGTGGCGGCAGCGGCTGCCGGGTCTGCAAGAATTCGGGGTGGCTGGAGATCCTCGGCAGCGGCATGATCGACCCGGAGGTCTTTTGCGCGGTCAATTACGATCCCGCGCAATACAGTGGCTTCGCTTTTGGCATGGGGGTGGAGAGGATTGCCATGCTCAAGTACGGAGTCAAGGACCTGCGCCTGTTCTTTGAGAACGATGTCCGCTTTTTGCGGCAGTTCTGATCCTGACCGACGGCATTTTTGACAACGTAGCGATGATAAAGGACGCGCCGCAATGATCGTCACCTATAACTGGCTGAAAGAATTTGTCGACTGCAACCTTGCTCCCGAGGAGTTGGCGCATCGCCTGACCATGGCCGGCCTCGAGGTCGATGCCATGGAGCTGATCGGCGTCGGTCTCGATACCGTGATCGTGGCCCGACTGGTCAGCGTCGACCCTCACCCCGAGGCCGACCGGCTGACAGTCTGTCAGGTCGAGACCGGCAGCGGCCGGGTGCAGGTTATCTGTGGGGCCAAGAACCATCGCAGCGGTGATCTGGTCGCACTGGCACAGGTCGGGTCGGTCCTGCCGGGAGATTTCAAGATCAAGCGATCGAAGATCCGGGGTCTCGAATCGCAGGGGATGCTCTGCTCCGAAAAGGAGCTCGGCCTTGCTGAGGAGTCGGTGGGGATCATGATCCTGCCTGCCGGTCTGCCGTTGGGGATCCCCGTTTTCGAAGCTCTAGGGCTCAAGGATGTGCGCTTCGAGCTCGGTTTGACCCCGAACCGGGCCGATTGTCTGAGCATTGTCGGGGTCGCCCGCGAGGTCGCGGCGATGACGGGAAGCGCACTGCGCTTGCCGCCGGCGGTGGTGGCAGAAAACGGCGAAGAGATCGAGCGGCAGACCTCGGTGACCATTGAGGAGCCCGAACTGTGCCCGCGTTACGCCGCGCGATTGATTCGCAACGTGACCATCGGACCATCTCCCGAATGGATGGTGCGGCGCCTGGAGTCGGTGGGGCAACGCTCCATCAACAACGTCGTCGATGTCACCAATTATGTGCTGTTGGAACTCGGTCATCCCCTGCATGCCTTTGATTTCAGGCTGTTGCGGGGAGGGCGGATTGTCGTCAAGCGGGCTGCCGGGGGCGCGCTCTTTACCACTCTGGACAGTCAGCAGCGGCCCCTCGAAAGTACCGACCTGACGATCTGCGATGGGGAAGGTCCGGTTGCCCTGGCCGGCATCATGGGTGGAGAAAATTCCGAAATCCAGACGGATACCGTCGATATCCTGCTGGAGAGTGCCTATTTCCATCCCGGGGCGATCCGCCGCACCAGCAAGCGACTTGGAATCCATACCGAATCCTCCCACCGTTTCGAACGCGGGGCCGATATCAACATGGTTCCGGTCGCTCTGGATCGGGCGGCAGCGCTGATTGCCGAGGTTGCCGGAGGGACGGTAGCCAAAGGGGCCATTGACAACTACCCGAAGCCGATGGCGGCGCGCCGGATCGAACTTTCCGTTCACCAGACCAACCGGATTCTCGGACTGGTTCTGACCCCCGCGGTTATCCGGGGGCTGCTGGCCGCGATTGGGTTGGAAAGCGAAACCGGACAGGAAGATAACGCTGATGTTCTGTGCGTTAACCTTCCCACCTTCCGTCCCGATCTGGAGCGAGAAATCGACCTGATCGAGGAGGTCGCCAGGCTGAACGGTTACGATCGGATTCCGGTTTCCCTGCCGGAAAGCCGAATCGCCTGCCAAATGCCGCCGGTCCATGTCGAAAGGATCGGCCGGGCTCGAAATGCCATGGTGGCGGCAGGGTTCTCCGAGGTCATCAACTACTCGTTTGTTGCTCCCGACGCATGGGACCGGATTCGGCTTCCCCTCGATGATCCCCGGCGCCAGACGGTGGCCATCCTCAATCCTCTCAACGAAGAGCAATCGGTCATGCGCACCAGCCTGGTGCCCAGTCTTCTGGAAACCGCGGCGCGCAACCTGGCGTACCGCAGCCGTGACCTGAGGCTGTTTGAACTAAGACCGGTCTTCCTTCATGCTCCGGATCAGGAGCTTCCCCGGGAACGGCAGCACCTGGTCGCTGCAATCTGCGGTCGGCGTGCCCCTGAAGGGTGGGGGCAGCCGGACGATGCCGTCGATTTTTTCGATCTCAAGGGAACGGTCGAGGACCTGTTCCGGCAGTTCCGGGTAACGGAAGTGGCCTGGGATCCAGCGTCCAGTGAGCCATTTATGCATCCCGGGAAAAGCTGCAGCATCAAAGCCGGAAGCGTCCCGGTCGGTATCATCGGTGAGGTCCATCCCGAGGTTCTGAGCAGATACCAGATCGATTCTCCCCTTTACCTGGTCGATCTCGATCTGGATGCGGTCTTTTCGAAAACCGGTGTCTTCCCGGGAATCCGTCCCCTGTCCCGGTTTCCCGACGTTTGTCGGGACAGTGCCCTGCTCCTGGCCGAAGACGTAACTGCCGGGCAGCTGCTGCAGGCGATCGACCGGGTCAAGCCCCGTTTTGTCGAAGATGTGCTCCTGTTTGACGTCTACCGGGGCGCCGGTGTCCCCGCCGGGCAAAAAAGTGTGGCCATTCGTGTCCGTTATCGGAGTCCCGAAAAGACCCTCACCGATGAAGAAATTCAGTCGGCCCACGGCCGCATCGTGAAGGCTCTTGAACGGGAGTTCGCAGCCAAGATACGCTGACCACTTCCTCCATTTGGAGGACGATTCAGCTGCCAACTTGATATGACATCAAAAAAGCGGTTGCTATGGTGTCTGGGCTATGTTATAAAAACCCGTAAATTCAGGGACCTGTAGAATTTTGGAGGTGACGGAGCCATGACCAAGGCGGATCTTATCGAAGACGTTTATCTGAAAACCGGCTTTTCCAAGAAGGAATCCGCCGAAATCGTCGAAACTGTTTTCGACCTGATTAAGGGCACCCTTGAACGGGGTGAGAAGATCAAGATCGCCGGCTTCGGAAATTTCGTCGTCAAGGAAAAGTCGACCCGCAGGGGGCGTAACCCCCAGACCGGCGAGGAAATCGAAATTTCCTCCCGTCGCATTCTGACTTTCAAGCCGAGTCAGGTCCTGAAAAGCTCCATCAACGGGGAAGAGTAGCTCGGTTTCCCGCTCCCGGGGGGGCGTGAAGGTGGAGATCCCGGATAAGCTCTATTTCAAAATCGGGGAAGTCGCCGAACTGACCGGTGTCAAACCCCACGTCCTGCGGTACTGGGAGTCTGAATTCGGTCCGTTTCGGCCGGCCAAGAGCCGTTCCCGGCAGCGTCTTTACCGACAAAAGGACATCGAGCTGGTCCTGCGTCTCAAGGATCTGCTCTACAACCAGGGCTTCACCATCGCCGGTGCCAAGAAGAAGCTGCGAGAGCCGGAAATTGCGGCTGCCGCCGGTGCCGGTCAGCTCGACCTGCCGCTGGAAAAAACCGTTGAGCGTCGCCTTTTGGATGAAGTTCGCGGTGACCTGCTGCGCCTGCGCGCGCTTCTTGATCGCTCCCACTGAAGCTTTACTCCCTCCAATGAGGTCCCGTTGCTGATCCTGGTGACAAACGACGATGGGATCAACTCGCCGGGAATCACAGTGCTGGCTGCTGCCCTTTCCGCTATGGGACGGGTGGTGATTGTCGCTCCCGACCGGGAACGGAGTGCGGTTGGGCACTCCCTGACCCTGCACGCGCCGCTGCGTGCGGACGAACTTCGCCGTGATGTCTTTGCCGTCGACGGGACTCCTACCGACTGCGTGAATCTTGGAATCCACGGCCTGCTGGCACAAACTCCCGACCTGGTCGTCTCCGGCATCAACCGCGGCGGCAACCTCGGTGACGACATCACCTATTCAGGGACGGTTGCCGCAGCCATGGAAGCGACCCTGATGGGCGTTCCGTCTTTTGCTGTTTCGCTGGAAGGGACCAGCTTCCAGGCTGAGGACTTTAACATTGCCGGCTCCTTTTCCCGGACTCTCGCCGAAATTGTCCATCGCAACGGCCTTCCGCCCGACACCTTTCTGAACGTCAATGTTCCCGCCGGGCAGCCCCGGGGCGCCTGTCTCACCCGCCAAGGGAAACGCCGATACAGTGAACTCGTCGTCGAGAAACTCGATCCCCGTGGCCGCAAGTATTACTGGATCGGCGGTGGCGACATCGGCTTTCAGAATCTCCCCGGAACCGACTTCCATGCCATTCACCGTGGGCTGATATCCATCACCCCCCTGCATTTCGACCTGACCAACGACAAGTCCTTCGCCACCCTTGGGCAATGGGCGCTGGATTCGCTCCTCTTGCCGCCGGACCCTGGCGGCAAGAGGAACTGAGCGCCACCATGGACTTTGCAATTGCCCGACGGCGCATGGTTGAGCAGGAGGTCCATGGCCGTGGCATCTGCAACCCGCTGGTCCTTGATGCCATGCGCAAGGTACCCCGCCATCTGTTTGTCGAGGAGGCCCTGCGCAGCCAGGCCTACAGTGACTTCCCCCTACCCATCGGTGAGAGACAGACCATCTCCCAGCCTTACATGGTGGGGTACATGACCGATGGCCTGCAACTTTGCGGAGGAGAACGAATTCTGGAAATCGGCACCGGTTCCGGTTATCAGGCTGCGGTTCTGGCGCAGATTGCCGGCCAGGTTTTTTCGATTGAACGCCATCCTGCCCTGGCGCGGAAAGCCCGGCGCTGTCTCGATGCCTGCGGGTGCAGGGGAGTAATCATAAAGGTTAGCGACGGGACGACCGGCTGGCCCGAAGAAGCCCCCTTTGACGCCATTATGGTGACCGCCGGAGCACCCTCCATCCCCCCTGAATACCAGCAGCAATTGAAAGTCGGTGGGCGCTTGATCATTCCGGTGGGTGACCGCTCCAGCCAGGTTCTGATCCGGGTGACCCGGCTGGCCGGTGACGAGTTCCGGCAGGAACGTCTGCTCGATTGCCGGTTCGTGCCCTTGATCGGCCGGCATGGCTGGGCCTTGGAGGACCGTTGAGGTGAGTGCTCTGCGCCGTTTGCATTACTGGGCTCGGCAAGGGGAAAATGCACGGCCATTTCGGCTCAGTTCCTGCTGGCTTTTGCCGCGGTTTCGTTTTCCCCCATCCCTCTCGTTGACCAACTTGGTTTTCACTTCGCGCACGTGTGTTCGGGGCTTTCTGGGTGCCGGTTCCCGGCGCTTTTCTTCTCCTGCAGTTCGTTTTCTAGCCCCGCTGCGGTTGACGGGTCAGGAAGAATCCGGGTAACATGGGTTCGCCCCCGACCTAAAATCCATCATGCCCCCAAACGGTAGGAATGATGCCGGCACGGATTCTGCTTATCTTCTTTTCTCTTCTGTTTTTGCCTGCCTGCGTCACTGGAGGCGGAGTTTATCATAAAGTATTGCCGGGCCAGACCCTGTACAGCATCAGCAGAAGTTACGCGGTTGACGAACGTTACCTCGCCCGCATCAATGGCATCGACGATCCGACGCAATTGAAAGCCGGTCAACAACTTTATATCCCTGGTGCCACTCGGCGGCGGAACGTTCCTGCCACCGTTGCTGCCGGATCACCTTCAGAGGCCAGGGCAGTCCCGCCTCGGGAGGCGGTTTCCAGGACTCCGGTAAAAACCGGCGAAGGATCTCCTGCTGCAGTTTCGCCTCCCCCCGTGCCGCCTTCCGCCGTCGTGGTCAAGGGGGGACGGCATGCCGTCCCGGAAGTGGTGCGAGGCAAATTCATCTGGCCCGTGCAGGGAAAACTGTTAAAACGATTCGGCAGTAATAGCCATGGCGCGCTGTGCAAAGGACTGGAGATTTCCGCCGTTGCCGGGGCCCCGGTCGTATCGGCCGCCGCCGGAAAAGTTATTTACAGTGGGGATGGGATTAATGGATTCGGAAATTTGATTATTGTCCGTCACGATGATTCGTTTTTTACGGTCTACGGGTTCAACCAGAAGAACCTTGTGCCCAGTGGCGCATTTGTCAGCAAGGGGCAGCAGATTGCCCGCGCAGGGATCCCTCCGAAAGGCGGAGGTGCGCGACTTTACTTTGAAATACGGTACGGGAAGAAGCCCGTGGACCCGATTTTTTACTTGCCATAGGACAAGCCTTCTCATAGACTTCATGCGATTCTAAAAATGAGGGCGCCAACCCGGGAGCTTTCGACATGGATGAGATGCTGAACGGTTTTGAAAATCAGGAACCGGAGGAGGAAGATCTCGACCTCTCCGGAGGCGATGCCTTTGACAGTCTTGAGGGGGAAACCCTCGAGAATGAAGAAGAGGAAGCCGAAGAAGAGGAAGAAGATGAAGAGGTCGCCCGGGACAAGGGGGCTCTTGACGATCATTCCGACGATGCCATCAAGCTTTATCTGAAGGAGATCCAGAAGACCAATCTTCTGACTGCGGAAGATGAGCGGGAACTGGCGCGGCGCATCTCGCAGGGCGATATGGCTGCGCGGGATCGGATGATTGAATCGAACCTGCGCCTGGTGGTGAAAATTGCCAAACGCTACATGAATCGTGGCCTGCCGTTCCTCGATCTGATCGAGGAAGGTAACATGGGTCTGATCAAGGCGGTCGAACGTTTCAAGTTGTCCAAGGAATGCCGGTTTTCCACTTATGCCACCTGGTGGATCCGGCAATCGATCGAGCGCGCGCTGGTCAACCAGAGCCGAACCATTCGTCTGCCGGTCCATGTTTCCGACGACATCAATAAGTACATCAAGATCAGTCGGGAATTAACTCATCAGTTGAATCGTGAGCCGCAGCCCACGGAGATTGCCGATGCCATGGGGGTGGATCCGGCTCACATCAGACGACTAATGGTGCTGGTCAAGAAGACCTATTCCATCGAACATCCGATGGGTGAGAATAATGACTACAGCCTGATTGATACCATTGAGGACACCAACAGTGTCGATCCTGCCGCACTGATCGAGGATCTCAACAAATTCGCCCATGTCAGTGAATGGCTGGAGACCTTGAGCGATAATGAGCAGGAAATTCTTGCGCTGCGTTTCGGCCTCAATGACCGGGAACCTCAGACCCTGGATACGATCGGTCGGCGTTTCGGCGTGACCAGGGAGCGCATCCGGCAGATCGAAGCGAAAAGTTTGGAAAAACTGCGTCGGATTATGGAAGAGAAGGAATTCTCCAGCCGGGCGTTCGCTGAACAGAACTAGAGAGGAGAGGCGCCGGGTATGGATGAATTGAAGCGGATCATTCGCGATATCCCCAACTTCCCCAAAGAAGGAATTGTCTTCAAGGATATTACGACCCTGCTGGGTGACGCAAAAAGCTTCCATCGGATGATCGACCTGATCGCCCATCGTTATCTGGGGCAGAAGATCGACAAGGTCGTCGGCGTCGAGGCCCGCGGATTCGTTGTCGGGGCGGCCTTGGCCTACAAACTGGGGGCCGGTATTACGCTAGTGCGTAAGCCGGGAAAACTCCCTTACAAAACCCGGAAAAAAACCTATGCCCTGGAGTATGGAACCGACACCCTGGAAATCCATGAAGATGCCTTTCATCCCGGCGAAAGGGTTCTGATTGCTGATGACTTGCTGGCTACCGGCGGGACCATGGCGGCGGTGGTGGAGCTGGTCGAAGAACTTGGTGCCGAGGTCGTTGAATGCTGTTTTTTGGCCGAACTTGAGTTTCTGGAAGGGCAAAAACGGCTCCCCGCTGGAAAAGTATTCAGCCTGTTGAAATTCTGACATTTTAGCTCTTAGCCATTGCCTCATTTTGAATAAGGCCCCGTAGCTCAGCAGGATAGAGCAACCGCCTCCTAAGCGGTAGGCCGTGCGTTCGAATCGCGCCGGGGCCGCCAAAAGCAGAAAGCCACCCAGCAATTAAGTGCCGGGTGGCTGTCTGTTTTTGGAACGTCGGAGTTGAATGCGGGCGTTTGCCAGGGCAGGGTAGGAGGCTTGAGTGATGAAATAAATTGTCAACGTAAACCGTGGCTGAAGTGCCTCCGTACGGAGTCCTGGAGCTTTCCGGCCGTGCGAAATGACTCCTGGAGCAAATCCTGCTCATTTCGGGTGAGGGAGTAAGGGTTGATGTAATGAGAGGGGGACTTGCCTTGGTGAATCAGGCTGATTTCCTGCCGAAGTCGGAAAAAAAAGAAGACCTCCAGCGCAGCCTTGATATGCTCGGCGGTTTCCCGATCGAAGACATTCAGTTTGACCAGTTCGTCCAACCGTTGGACAGTGGTCGAGGCATAGATTCCCTTTTCGAGCATGAACATGCGGACACAATCCACAATAAAGACGCTCCCAGCCTGTTTCAAGGAGAGCTCACCTTTATGTTCGCCATCCTTCTCCAGGAGGAACCGGCCCAAAAGACCAACAGGTGGGGCGTGCTTCAGGTCGTTTTCGAGCAGGTAGTAAAGAAATACGGTATTCCCTTGCAGTTCACGGTAGAGGATTTCACGCAAACCTTGACAGAGTTCCGGATCGCCGACCAAGGGCATGAAATCAAAGAAGATCGTTGAGTACATTACCTTTTTGGGTTCCGGCACCTGAATCCAGTTTGCGATACGAGCATGCCAATCCTTGAGCCGGCCTCGCCAAAGTGGATTGCTCGCCATGACATTGCCGTTGCATTTTGGATAGCCAACCTGTTCGAATGCTTCGGTGAGTCGCTCGCTAAAGGGGCCAAAGAAGGCTTCGACCTCATTCAGGCGGGAATCGGGAAAATCTTCGTAGATGAACCCATTGTCCTGATCTGGTCCCAGCAACATCTCCTTGCGTCCACCACTGCCCATGATCATGAGGCAATATCGGATATTGGGGGGAGATTTTCCAGCCAGGTTGAATTCATTGAGCACCAGTTCGAAACAACGACGCAGAATGCTATGGTGGATATAGGACAGAACCTCCAACGTTTCAAAATGAGAGCGGGCTTCTGCCATGAACGCCGTGGCGATCTGAACGATCTGTGCATTGGCAGAAGCCAACTCGCTGAGAGAACCGGCTTCCTTGATGCGGTTGACCAGAAGCATGGAGTTTTGACTCCGGTAACGCATCAGATTCTGAAGTGTCACGATCCCCACGAGCTTTCGCTGGGCGAGAATCGGGAGATGACGGATATTGTGGCTAATCATGAAGGCTGCTGCCTCGAACATATAGTTATCCGAGGCCATGGCAAGGGGGTTGGCGGTCATGATATCGGCTGCTGTTAACAGGCCGATATCAATAGAATCCTGAGTGAGTACTTTGCCTATCAGGTCGGACTGAGTGATGATCCCGACGGCATTTCTTTCCGCGTCGGTGACAACCATCGCACCAATGCCGCGTTCCGTCATCCGCCGCGCGACATCGCGCACCGGTGTCTGTGGCGAACATACTTCCAACGGCGATGACATGATCTCGGAAAGACGCTTTTTAAAGGGAAAGGCCTCAACGGGCGTCAAGGCACTCTGGACGTGGCTCTCGACCATGTCAGAGTAAAGTCTGCGTACTCGGGACAAGATGGCACGGCTGAAGTGTTCAATGATATGCGGATATCGCCGTGCAATATCGGTTAAGACTTCCTGGGGGATCAGGTAGCACTCGGTAGGATTAACGGTGCGCGCACCAGCGGTGTAATTGTCGCCCATAAAGATGGGGGTGCCGCCGAAGAAACTCCCTGCCTGGCGGTAATCCATGACCATTTCCAGACCACCGGGAGTCAGGGTGACGATTTCCACCAAGCCTTCCTTGATCACGTACAGGAATCCGGTCGGGGGGTCATGATGTTTGAAAATCAGGAAATTTGCCGGGAACGTTTTGACGATTGCTGCGGTGCTGAGTTCTTGAATTACCGCGTCGGGAAGGTGAACGAAAGGTTCAGTGTTTTTAAGGGTTTGAAACGGGCCCATGACTGCTCCCTTAGCCTGGTGCCGGTTGCCCATAGGAAAGAACGTTGATTGTGGCCATGTGGAGGCCCCCCAAAGAGAAAATTATTCTGAATTTTTGGGGTGTTCGGATTTACGGCCGAGGGTAAACGGGTGGGCCTGGCGGCTGATGATATAGTCGAGGAGGATTTTCCCCCACAAGGTCAGGCCGGCGATTTCGATCCATTTGGAAAAGGTGTAGAGGCCGAGGGGGATGGTGACGATGAGCCAAACTGCGATGCCGCCGGCAGCAAGGTTGGAAAGGCCGCTGTAGGGCGCCCAGCGTTTTGGATTTGGGGGAGATTCACCGCGCTTGAGGGCCACTTCGGAATAGTCGCGTTTGACAAAAATCCGCCAGGACCTGCGCAGCCAGAAAAACGCCGCGGGAAAGAGCGCCAGATAGAGAAGCCAGTTGAGGACAAAGCTGATCAGGGAAGTGCCCATTGCAGAACTCCGGTACCGCCCGGCCGGGCCGGGGAAATTTAAAGGACTATATACGGGGAAGTCCCGGGCAAGCAAGCCCTTTTTGGGAAAAAAACCCCGCCAGCGAACTGGCGGGGTTCCACGAGCAACCAGATTTCAATCCATCCGCTGGGCGATGGCTTAGTGTGCCCCGTCCACCGCCTTGGCGCCGCGGGGGATACGCACGTTTTCAACCATGGCCGCGATGTCGTCGGGCACCTTGGCGGTCATGTTCTTCACGGCAAAGGCAACCGCGAAGTTGACGATCGCCCCGATGGTCCCGAAGGCGTTCGGCTCGATGCCGAAGAAGAAGTTCTGGCCAAGGCTGCCGACCAGGAATTCGGTGCCCTTGATGAAGAAGATCCCCTTGTGGGCGAAGACGTAGAACATGGTCACGCCTATACCGGCCAGCATCCCGGCCATGGCGCCTTCCTTGTTCATGGTCTTGCTGAAAATCCCCATCATCAGTGCCGGGAAGATCGAACTGGCGGCCAGACCGAAGGCGATGGCCACGGTACCGGCAGCGAATCCCGGCGGATGCAGGCCCAGGAGACCGGCAACGACGATGGCGCAAGCCATGGCAATTTTGCCGGCCATCAGCTCACCCTTCTCGGTGAGGTCGGGCATGAACTTCTCTTTCAGGAGGTCATGGGAGATCGCCGAGGAGATAGCCAGCAGCAGACCGGCTGCCGTCGAGAGTGCCGCGGCGAGGCCGCCGGCGGCGACCAGGGCGATGACCCAGTTCGGCAACATGGCGATTTCCGGGTTAGCGAGCACCATGATGTCGGCGTTGACGCTCAGCTCATTGCCCTTCCAGCCCGCGGCGGCCGCTTTGGCCTGGAAGTCGGCATTCTTGCTGGCATCATTGTAGTATTGGATGCGGCCGTCGCCGTTTTTGTCGGCGAACTTGAGCAGGCCGGTAACTTCCCAGCGCTTCATCCAGTCGGGACGCTGATCATAAGCGATCTGTGCGTCAGGAGCGAAGACGTCGGCGTTGGTCATGATATTCGGGTTGATGGTCTTGAGCAGGTTCATCTTCGCCATCGCCGCCACGGCCGGAGCGGTGGTGTAGAGGATGGCGATGAAGACCAGCGCCCAGCCGGCCGAGGCACGAGCGTCCTTGACCTTGGGCACGGTGAAGAAGCGAACGATAACGTGGGGCAGGCCAGCGGTACCGATCATCAGCGACACGGTATAGACGAACATGTTCAGCGTGCTCAGGCGGGTGGTCGTGGTGTACTGGGAGAAGCCGAGGTCCTGAACGATCAGGTCGAGCTTGTGGAGCAGGGCCACGCTGCTGCCGGCCATGTCGGAGCCGAGGCCGAGCTGCGGGATCGGGTTGCCGGTCAGCTGCATGGAGATGAAGATCGCGGGGATGGTGTAGGCGAGGATCAGCACGCAGTACTGGGCGACCTGGGTGTAGGTGATGCCCTTCATGCCGCCGAACACCGCGTACATGAAGACGATGGCCATCCCGATGTAGATACCCGTCGAGTTGGAGACACCGAGGAAGCGGGAGAAGGCGACGCCGACACCGGTCATCTGGCCGATGATGTAGGTCGTCGAGGCGATCAGCAGGCAGATAACCGCGACCGTGCTGGCGGCCTTGGAGTAGTAGCGGGTGCCGAAGAACTGGGGCACGGTGAACTTGCCGAACTTCCGCAGGTAGGGCGCGAGCAGCATCGCCAGAAGGACGTAACCACCCGTCCAGCCCATCAGGAAGAGGGCGCCACCGTAGCCCATGTTGGAAATCAGGCCGGCCATGGAGATGAAGGAGGCCGCCGACATCCAGTCGGCTCCGGTCGCCATCCCGTTCATGACCGGGTGGACCGAGCCGCCGGCGACGTAGAACTCCTTGGTGCTGCCGGCCCGGGCCCAGATGGCGATGCCGATATAGAGGGCAAAAGTGAGCCCGACGATCAGGTAGGTCGTGAATTGGAGACTCATTGTTTTCGCACCTCCTTAGTTCTCGTGAACATCAAATTTTTCATCAATCTTTCCCATCTTCCAGGCATACCAGAAGATCAGGACAACGAAGATATACTCCGATCCCTGCTGGGCGAACCAGAAGCCCAGGGGATATCCTCCTAGGTGAATGTTGTTGAGCTCAGGTGCCAACAAAATGCCGAACCCGTAGGAAACCACGAACCAGATAATCAGGACAGTTCGGATCAAGCCTAGCGTGGCTTTCCAGTAGCCAATGCTATCGTGTTGCATATACAGCCTCCTCTCGTGAAAATGGATGACGCATTACCGCACTTGCCTTGGTTTGTGTCGCAATGTCTTCCTTGAATCCATCTAAGCCTCAACGTCAATTCAACCCCTTGGGCGACCTCCTTTCCATTGTGTTGAGAAATGACTTCTGTCCATCGTTCTGGCTTTCCTGGTCTCTGGTAAACCCGGGTTTCCGTGCCTCCTGCTGCGAAGACAACAGCCTGGGGGGCAACATGCTCCGGATAGTCTACTCAATAAAATCAGTTTTAAAATACATCGACTAAAAATAGGGTCTGGATACTGAATGTTGAAAATTAGGCCTATATTAAATAACTTTGTTTCGCAGAGTGAAACTTATTGGCTAAAATTCTATCATAAGATATGCCATGTTTGGGAGCAAAGTCAATAAAAATATAACCATGTTTTGTGGTGGCTAATAATTTGAAAATTCACTATGATAACAAATAGTTGAAGAAAATTTTCGGGTGAGTTAAGCAGGGTGTTGCGAATGCGAAAATGTCCTAACGGTATTTTGTTTTGAATACGTAAGGGGTAGTTTTGCGTTTGAGAATCTCCATGGATTGTTGCGGAACTGGCACATTTCTTCCGGTGAAAAATCCATGGTTCACTCCAAACGGACCCTAGTCAGCTGAGTCGATTTTCACCAAAGATGTGCCCCAGGTATCCGAGCTGGGAGGAGACGATTTCGGTGGCGGTGGTAAGGGCCGGAAGCAGATGCTGCTCTATTCGTTCCTCCCCCATCCTGAATTCTGGCCCGAGCAGAGCCAGAACCCCTGCAACCTCGCCCGCTCCCTTAAATAAGGAAGTGGCAACGCATGTCGTTTGTTCACCGACGCTGCCGTGGCCGATACAATATCCATGCTGGCGGATTCTCGCCCCTTCTTCGGTACTGATCAGTGGCGATAGGGTATTTTTGCTGCGAGTGTGCGCAGGTGAAGGGCCGGGAGTAGAGAAGGCCAGGAAAATCTTACCGGCAGCTGTTTTTTCGATGGGGAATCTTCGTCCGACTAGAGGGGCGATCTTGACCTGTTGAGTGCTGTCGACCATGTCGAGAAAAAGAACCTCGTTACCACGGCGTACTACCAGATAGATCGCTTCATTGAGGTTCCTGGCTAAATGCTCCATCACGGGCCGAGCCTTCCGTAGCAGGCTCATGTGGGACAGGAACTTCTGGCCCATTTCGTATGCTGCCATGCCCAGTTGGTATTTGCGGGAGCCGGGTTCGCGTTCGACATAGCCGTGATTTTCAAAGGTTGCCAATAGCCTGAACAGACTTGCCTTGGTCATCCCCAGGCGCTGGCTCAGGCCAGAAAGGCTGACCTCTTCGCCTTCCTCGCACAGGGCTTCAAGGAGGGCCAGGGCATTTTCCACCGAATGAATGCAATAGGTTTCTTTTTCGCGGGCTGGCAAATGATCCTCCTCCATGGTCCCGTAGCAAAGGGCATAACATTTAAGGTCCCTGTCACGGCAAAAAATAATACAATGTTTTATTTAAGTCAATATTCTTATTTTATTAAAAAAACTTATATGGGAATGCTCCGGAATTAGAGACAAAATGCCAAATTCAAAACGTTATCCCGCATTCCGTGAGCACCCCAGCCGGGCCGGTTCAAATTGAGAAAAGGTGTTTTGTTCTTTTATCCGGGGTTGATTTCATGCGAATCTGACAGGTAACGTTAGCCCTTTTTTCCCGGGTGCCGGGGAATAAGAAAATAATGGAGGAAAAAATGAGAGACTCGATCGAACCTTTCCAGTTGGAGAGGTCCCGTGCGACATTGGTCGTCATTGACGTACAGCAAAAGTTGGTGCCAAGCATGCCGCAAAATGTTTACCGGGAGGTGCTGCGGAGTATTGATTTTTTGGTGAATTGTTGTGACTTACTAAAAATTCCCGTCACGGTGACCGAGCAATACCCAAAAGGCTTGGGTCCGACAATTCCTGAACTTGCAGGGGCCGGCGGACAACCGCCCATAGAGAAGGTCGATTTCGGCTGTTGCGGAGAGGGTGCTTTCAATGACCGGCTGACCGCAATCGGTCGATCCCAGGTGCTGGTGACGGGAATGGAAGCACATGTCTGCGTCTACCAGACCGTGCTGGGTTTGCTTACGGCCGGTTATCAGGTCCATCTCGTCCGCGATGCGATTGTTTCCCGCGGGAAGACGGATTATCTGAACACTCTGGACCTGGCCCGCCAGGCCGGTGCCATCATCACTACCGCGGAGACGGCTGTTTTCCAGATGCTGGAAGCGGCGTCCGCCCCTGAGTTCAAGCCGGTTTCGGCGCTGGTCAAGGCCCGTTTTGCCAATCGTTGACAGACTTTTTGTGACTGCCGCAAGGAGGGGAGGAGGGGCTGGCGATTCCGGCCCGTCGACCAGGCCCGCTCCGCTTTTCCTAAAAAGTGCTACGCTTTGAAGGCGTCGAGACGACTCTATGAATCGCCAATTACTGCTTGATCTTGAGCCGGTGTTCCGGGCCACCCTTGCCAAATGGGGTGAAGAGGCCCAATACGACCAGGCGGTTGAAGAATGTGCCGAATTGATCGCCGCTCTTAAACATTTCAAACGTCGCCGGATTGGGACCGAGCACCTGATCGAAGAGTTGGCCGACGTGACCCTCATGGTGGGTCAACTCTCCTGGATGCTGGGCAGTGATCGAGTCGCAGACGCCATCGATCGCAAGCTGGAAAAACTCCATGATCTGCTGACGGAGGCAGGAGCGGACGAGCCGGGAAAGACTCGGTAGTCCGAGAATTTCAAGGATCCGGATTAATTATTTCAGGGAAAGTCGTTGAAAGAAAGGAGGATTTTTATGCTATTGCCTTTACTCCGTCGGCGGCGCAGCGTCCGCCAGTTTCAGCAGCGGCCGGTCGAAGCCGATAAGCTGCGGCTGTTGATGGAGGCCTTGCTGCGCGCCCCTTCTTCCCGGGGGCGCAATCCCTGGGAGTTTATCGTTGTCGAGGACCCGGCCCGGCTGAAGAAGCTGGCCCGGGCCAAGGCCCACGGTTCCGCCTTTCTCGACGGGGCACCGTTGGCGGTGGTCCTTTGCGGCGACCCGGAGCGCAGCGATGTCTGGATCGAGGATTGCACGATCGCCTCGATCATTCTGCAGCTGGCCGCCGAGTCTCTGGATCTCGGCAGCTGCTGGGCGCAGATTCGCCTGCGGCTCCATCGGGACGGCCGTACTGCCGAGGACTATCTGCGCTCGGTTCTCAATCTTCCCGAGAACCTGCGGGTTCTGGCCATCGTCGGCATCGGCTACCCCGCCGAGTCCAAGCCCGGACACGCCCTGGATTCCCTGGCCTGGGAAAAAGTGCACCGAAACCGGTATGGCGGCGAGGCGCAGAAGGGATAAGGGAAGGGTGCGACCGTTCGGGATATGTTTCAGTCGTCAGCCGGGGGATGACGCCCTGGCATGGGGCGGGCATCAGCGGATATAGGCCTCGGTGACGTAGCGGCGCATCATGACGTGGGTATTGAAGTAGTAGGCATTCTTGCCGATGGCATTCTTCATGATCCGAATCCAATCGGGGCGACGGTCGTAAAAGGTCGGAATGATGATCTTTTCCAGCTTGTTGTAAAGGTCCGCCACGTCCTCCTCCGAGTGGTTTTCCGCCGCCGACTTTTCGGCGGGAACGGGGCCAATGGCCCACCCGGTGACCCCCTCGATATGTCCTTCGATCCACCAGCCATCCAGAACGCTGAAATTCGGCACGCCGTTGAGGGCGGCCTTCATGCCGCTGGTTCCCGAGGCTTCCAGGGGACGTAGGGGATTGTTCAGCCAAAGGTCGACCCCTGGAATCAGTCGTGCCGCGACATCCATGTTGTAATTCTCCAGGTAGACCACCTCGATCTGTCCCTTCAGCTTCTCGGCCTGGCGGATGATCCGCTGGATGAGCTTTTTCCCCTGGTCGTCGCGGGGGTGGGATTTCCCCCCGAAGATCAGCTGGAGCTTTCCCTTGCCGATCTGGACCAGGCGCTGGGGATCGCTGAAGATCAGATCGCCGCGCTTGTAGGCTGCGGCCCGGCGGGCAAAGCCGATGGTCAGGATGTCGGGATCGAGGCGCTGGCCGGTGGTTTCCTCGATGTACTGGAAGAGATAGGCCTTGGCGCCGGCGTGGGCGTCCCAGAGCTCTTCATCGGGAATATTGTCGACGCGGACCAGCAGTTCCGGTTCGTTGGCCCAGCCGGGCAGGTAGTCGTCGAAGAGGCCGACCATGTAGGGGGAGGCCCAGGTGAAGGTGTGGACGCCGTTGGTGATGGCATGGATTTCGAAACCCGGGAAAAGGGCCTTGGAAACTTCCCCATGTTTTTTGGCGACGCCGTTAACGTAACGGGAGAGGTTGAGGGCGAGAATCGTCATGTTGAGCTGGTCCTGGCCGCCCAGGTCCTTGAACAGATCGAGCGGGATGACCTCTCCGACGATGCGTTCCACCATCTCCCAGGGGAAATGGTCATGGCCGGCTTCCACCGGGGTATGGGTGGTAAAGACGCACTGTTCCATGACTTTGTGCGTATCCCAGGCGGCCCGTTCGTCCCAGGTGTCCTCGACCGGCCGGCGCGCGCGGTTGAGCAGTTCCAGGGTCAGCAGGCTGGCGTGGCCCTCGTTCATGTGATATTTGCGGACGGTAAATCCGAGGGCGTCGAGAATGCGGGCGCCGCCCAGGCCGAGGACGATCTCCTGCTTGAGGCGGTAGTTGCTATCACCGCCGTAAAGGGAATCGGTCAGACGCCGGTCCTCGTCGACGTTGCCGGGGATGTCGGTGTCGAGGAACAGGACCGGGATCTCGCCCCCCGTGGGGCTCTTGACCCGATAAAGCCAGGCCTGGACCTTGACGTCGCGTCCCTCGACGGTGACCAGGGTTTTGGTCGGTAGCAGTTCCATCATGGTCTCGGGTTGCCATTCGCGGGGCAACTCGATCTGCCAGCCGTCGGCGCCAAGCTTCTGGTGAAAGTATCCCTTGCGATGGGCCAGGGTCACCGCGACCATCGGCAGCTTGAGGTCCGCCGCGCTCTTGATGGTATCGCCGGCGAGCACCCCTAGACCGCCGCTGTAGGTGGGGATGTCGTTGGAGAGACCGATCTCCATGGAAAAATAGGCGATTTTCGGTTCACTGACGAATCGTTTCCAGTCACTCATCGTTGCCCTCAAATGTGAAATTTACGGTGTGCTCAATCATAGCAGGAAATTTTTTTCACTGAAGCGGGAAAACCGGTTTGGCGGGGTCCGGACTGAGCCTTCCCCTTGAATTACCCGCAAGACTGTGGACAATGGAAGTTCGGGCACCACATCCGGCGCACCGTCTTCAGGGAAAGATCATGTACCTCGAATTTTTCGGCCTTGCGGAAAAGCCCTTTAATCTTACCCCCAATCCTCGTTTCATCTTCCTGAGTAAAAACCACAAGGAGGTTTTCGCCCACCTGCTCTTCGGAATCCGCACTCACAGCGGTTTCATCGAGGTGACCGGGGAGGTGGGGGCCGGCAAGACCACCGTGCTGCGGACCCTTTTCGAACAACTGGAGGGGGACGATTACCGCCTGGCTTTCATCTTCAATCCCAGCCTCTCTGCGGAAGAACTCCTGCGGGCCATTTGCCGCGAACTGAACATCGAGGTGACAGGAGCCAGCAACGGTGAGATTATCGAGGCCCTGAACGCCTACCTGCTCCGGGAAAATCATGCCGGCCGAACCGTGGTGCTGGTCATTGACGAGGCCCAGAACCTGACCCCGCCGGTTCTCGAACAGATCCGACTGCTCTCCAATCTGGAGACCGCTGGCGACAAGCTGATTCAGATCATTCTGGTCGGGCAGCCCGAATTGGGCGATCTGCTCGACCGCTCGGACCTCCGCCAGCTCAAGCAACGGATTGCGGTTCGCTATCATCTGCGGCCCATCGATCTGGACGAAACCCGCGCCTATATCCGTCACCGGCTCGAGCTGGCTGGGGTCCACGACCGGGAGCTTTTCTCCCCCGCCGCCGAGCGCCGCATTTTCCGTTTTTCCGGCGGGCTGCCGCGATTGATCAACGTCCTTTGCGACCGAGCATTGCTGGTTGCCTACAGCGAGGACCTGCGCCGGGTAACCCTGGCCGAGGTCCGAACGGCCATCGCCGAGTTGCGGCGCCGGCAACCTTCCCGCCGTCGCTGGCCCCTGGTCGGTGTCGGCGGCGCCCTTGCCCTGGTGCTCGGGATGGCCCTGGTCAGTACGGCTCCGGTCATTGATAAATCAGCGGCGCTCCCCCCGAAAACGCTCGCCGGCATCAGGCAGCCGGTACCACCGTTGCCCGCACCAGTCGACCCCTGGCGGGGGTGCTGTCGCCGCGAGGCCGGCTTCCGATCCGGGACCGGGGCCGACCCCTGCGAATTCCCGTCAACCGGCGGCAGCCGGCCGCCACCAAGGTGGCGCCCCCTTGGTCCTTGGCCTGGTCCCTGCCGCCGGCCCCCTCGGCTCGCCTGCCCAGGCCGAGCGGTTGGCTGCCTACCTGGAAGAAAGGGTGGGGGAACCGGTTCGAATCGAGATTTTTAATAACGAAAATGGGTTGTACGAAGGTGTCTATCGCTATCGCCAGGTCGACCTCGCCTGGTTCCGGGGGAGGATTCCCGCCCATGCTAACCATCTGCCTTTGCAACCCCTGGTTGCTTGGCAGGGGGAAGACGGCCGGCAGGCCGCAGAAGGCCTCTTGGTGGCGCGCCGCGGTCTCGGTGCCGGTCCCTTGAAATTGCTCCGCAGCGCCTTGCTGGACATGGGCGGGAAGCCGAAAGGGAGAACGGTTCTGGAAGAGGCGGGAGGAATCACCTTCCGCGACGCTTCCCCGCCAGCAGGGAAGGGCAACCCCCGGTTGACTTCAAAGCGGCAAACGGCCGGGGGCGGAAAACCATGAGCTCGATTCTCAAGGCCTTGAAAAAGCTGGAGCAGGAGAAGGTTCGGCGGGGAGATCTCGCCGTCGACCTGGCTTTGGATATCCACCGGGGTGCCCGGCGGCAGCGGTATCATCGGCTTCTTCCTGCCTGTCTGGTGATCCTGACGCTGGGTTGCGTCGCCGCAGGGGGCTGGCTGCTTCATTCCCGGGCGGCGGAATGGATCGCCGCTGGCGCCCGGCCGCCGGCGCCGGTATCGCCCCTGCTCCCCCGGGCACCCCTGCCGCCCCACCCGGTTCCGGTCAACGACGCGGAGATGGTGGCGGCAATGCCCCAAGCGCCTTCGCAGCCCTTGGCCGAGGCTGCTTCGTCCGTCACCCAGACCCCTCGCCGGCGCAGCGACAGGCCCCAGCATCCTGGTCGATCCCCCGGCCGCCGCTCCCCCTCGTCGCCATCCAGACCGGCGCCCGGTGGCGCTGTCCTCGCGCCACCGGGCGCCGTCGGCACGGATCGCCCCGGACGGCAACTGTCCGGCATCGTCTGGCAGCAGGATCCCGCTGCGCGGATGGCCATCATCGATGATCTGCCGGTCATGGTCGGCACGGAGATTTCGGGAGCGAAGGTTCTCGAGATCCTTCCCGACCGGGTCGTTTTGACCGCCAACGGGAAAAAAAGTGTACTGGTGCTGCGTCCCTGAGAGGGATGAAAAGGGCGACGTTTGCGACCTGGGTGCGGAGGAAGGAAAACCCGGCAGGGGGAGCCGGTCGGCTCCCCCTGCCGTGTTTTCAATGCGAAGGGCCGGCGTCGTTCGGAACCAGGAGATAATCGGTTTCATCAGGGGAGACGTTGGAGAGTTCGATGCGCCCGGGAATTTCCGGGATGATCACGCGGAAGGGGAGGGTCAGGTGGCGGCGAACCTGCTCGGGAATGCCGAATTTCCAGGAATGACCGTTTCCGGCGATAACGACCACGACTTTTTTGGGGTGGCGTCCGAGGTATTGGATAAGATTCTTGGCCATGACCGCATCCCAGACCATCTGCGCCTCACAGAAATTTCGGAATCGCGCGCCGCCGTGAGGATATTTCCCGAGCACCCGATGCATGTAGTTCTGATAAGTCGGGTCGACGTCGCAGGTGACCAGGGGCACCTCCTTGCGCTGTTCCGGCGAGAGCGAATCGAATCCGGTGCGGGCCACCTGCTCGGTGACGGTCCGCGAGATATTCAAGCCGATCATCGGCACTCCGGCCTGCCGGGCATAACGGAAAATTTCCCGGTAGGCCGGCCACATGCTCCAGTTGTCCTCGTAGATCTTGAGGAATTCCTTCTCGCTCATGGTCTTTGCCACCCATTGATCCAGAGCCGGCTGGCTGTCGTGCCGGAACATTTCCAAGCCGATGGTCAGCGGTACTCCCGCATCATGGAGGCTGCGAATGATCTGCAGCTGGGCATGGTGGTGCCAGTCGACGTCGTGGATTTCACCGATGAAGATCAGCCGCACCCGTTGCAGATCGGCGATCATCTGCGCATATCCGACAGCCTTCCCCTTCCGGACATCGAAGATGTGGGCCTGAGCCAGGGCGGGCAGGCAAAATCCGGCTACCAGTAGAAATCCCAACATTCGGCCAATCAGGCTGTGCATGACAAAATCCCTCTATGGATGGGGGCTGCCGGCCTGGTCCCAGGAATAGATCAACGGCGAATGGGTGACCGCCCAGGTTCCCTTGACCCGGTTGCGGCCGGCGATAAAGGCCAGGTAACTGTATTTGCCGTAATGGGGGATTTTGCGGGCCGCGATCGCGGCGCCGTCGTCCCCGAGGGGAAGAAACAGCCCGGTCTGGCGGTCGGAGTCGGCAGACTGGGAAAAGGCAGCGAAAAGAACGTCGCGGGGATCGGCAAACTCTTGCCCCTCCAGCCGGAAGCGACCCGGAACCACCTGCAACTGGTCCGGCAGGTCCGGGCGCAGCTCCGGGCGCTCGGGCCAGCCGACCAGGAGCAGGTCATGCCGGGCCGCCCCTTCCATGGAAAGTGCCGACTCCTCCACCCACTCGGCCTGTTGCCCGAAGCCGGTCACCAGGTCGTGGGCCGCCTGGCGCACGGCCGGCGTGGCATGGCGGGCAACGACCACCAGCAGGCGGGTTGCGCCACGCAGTGAATTGACTGTCGCCGGGAGCTCTTCCGGGGCGAGGCGGCGAAAGATGTCCGCATCGGGATCGACCAGCAGACGGCGCGGCGGCTGGCTGGCGGTCAGCCGGAATGGGGCGTCGATTCCCTGCAGGGGCAGGCTCTGCTCGATGGGGCCGGCGGTGGTTTCCAGGCGCAGGGGCAATGCCAGGTCGAAGGCCGGCGGCTGCTGTACGACAATCCCGCTAACCTGCACGGTCCCGCTGTTCCCGGTCACCGCGATCTCGCTCAGGCTCAGCACCGGAGCCCCGGCGCGCTTGACCCACTGATCGAAAAATTCCCTCATTCCGTGTCTGTTGTCCTGGGTCGAAGGCCCGGGCGAAATCCTCCCAGGACGCCTCGCCGAACATCTTCTCCGCGGCGACCCGCCGCAATCCTGCCCAGAAATCGTGCTCGCCGACCCGCCGCCGAGCCATGTGAAAGACCATGGCGCATTTGCCGTAGCCGATGGCCTGGTCGATTTTGCTGCGCCGAGCGGAGAAGGCGGCCAGCGGATAATCGGCCTGCGGCGGCACCAGGGCCGCGTAGTCGCGCAGGATGCCGACCCGGTAAGCCTGCCCCTCGGCCGCTGAACTCCGCTCCTTCAACAGGTAGTCAGCGACATAGGTGGCGAGGCCCTCCGACCAGTTGCCGTAGCGATAGTCGACCCGCACGCCGTTCCCCCACCAGGAATGGGCGATTTCATGGGCAAGGCTGGTGTTGACGATGAAGGGGAGGGGCACAATGCTGCTTCCGAGCAGGGTCCAGGAGGGGAAGCCGTAGCCGGTCGGAAAGAAGTTCTCCGCCACGGCGAATTTGGCGAAAGGGTAGGGACCGAACAGCTGTTGGTACAACGCCAGGTCGTCGGCGGCACTCTGCAGGTAAACCTTGGCGAGGTCGGCATGCGCGGCGGTGAAGAAGGTGTAGATCGGAATGGGGCCGGAGCGATCCTCGGCGATCCGATAGGGGCCGGCGGCCAGGGTCAGTGCGGGCAGCGGATGTTCGGTCTGCCAGACGATGAAATTGCCCGTCTCTGTTGTTCCTCGCTCCACCAGGCGCCCGGCGGTGACCGCCCAGACGCCCGGCGGCGCGTCGACCCTGACCCGGAAGGTGGCTGATTGTCCGGGCAGATCGGGATACCAGCCGGATCCCCCGGCCAGGAAGGTGCCGGCTGGAGTGATGGCGGCGGCCACGCCGTAACTTGGATCTTCGGTGTTGAGTGGAGCGGTCGGCGCCGGGTCGGTGAAGCGGCCGCCATAGCGGATTTCCAGGGTCAACGCCGAAGCGGACCGGGACAGGGGACCGATGTGCAGAACGCCCTGCGCCCATTCCCAGGGAATAGAGGTTCCTCCCGCCTTCACCGACCCGATCTCGACCTGCGGCGCCATTTTCAACCCGAGAAAGGCGCCGGCCGCTGCCGGGACCGTCAGCCGGTCACGGGCGGTGAGCCGTCCGTGCGCCGGATCGAGAACCAGACGCAGGTCGTGTTCGATCCCGGCGTCCGCGGCTGCGGCACAGAACGGCAGCAGGAAAAACAGCCAAAGAGAAAAAAACTCGGCGCATGCCCCCAGTATACCGGATGGGAGAACGGTTTCAGGGCCGGGTCTATATTCCGGAGCGGCGGCGGTGGGTTGGTAAGGAAGGGACGGGAGCGGTTCCATTCTGATGCTTCGAGTATGGTCTATTTGCGTATCGCTGCTGCGGAATATTCCACAGCTTCTTGCTGCGAAATTTTGGTGCCATGTATAACATGATAAAATCAATCATAAAATTTTTTGGTATGGTTTGTGGACATAATAGGTTCGGCGGTGGTTCGGCTCTTTCTTTTTTGGGCGCGGAGAGGCCCATCCCTCCCCTTGAACCGGGGTGAAGATTTTGAGGATTTTTTGATCGTTTCGACAAGGGAAGGAGCAACGATGCAGGATCCTGTATGCGGTATGGAGGTAAATCCCGACAACGCTGCAGCAACCGCACAGTGGCAGGGAAAGACGTACTATTTCTGCTCGACCCATTGCCGGGAGCAGTTCACCGCCGACCCGGCGGAGACCCTGCAAGCAAAGGGCGGAAAAGGCGAAAGCGGCGGAAACAGAGGGGAACGGGGAGGGTGGCGAGGGCCGGGAGTATACCTGCCCCATGCACCCCGAAGTGGTCCAGCAGGGACCCGGTTCCTGCCCGATCTGCGGCATGGACCTCGAACCGAAAATGGTCAGCGCCGAGGAGACCGAGAACCCGGAGCTGCAGGCCATGACCCGGCGGTTCTGGGTGAGCCTGGCGCTGACCGTGCCGGTCTTTCTCCTGGCCATGGGCGACCTCATCCCCGGGCAGCCGCTGAAGCAGCTGCTGCCCGCGGGCGCAGCCCCCTGGATCGAGCTGCTCCTGGCGACACCGGTGGTCCTCTGGGGCGGTGCGATCTTCTTCCAGCGGGCCTGGGCCTCCCTGGTTCATCGCAGTCTCAACATGTTCACCCTGATCGGTCTCGGCACCGGGGTAGCCTATCTCTACAGCGTGGTTGCCACCCTCTTTCCGGGGATCTTCCCGGCGGCATTCCGCGACCCGAAAGGGAACGTCGCCGTCTATTTCGAAGCCTCAGCCGTCATCATCACCCTGGTGCTCCTCGGTCAGATGCTGGAACTGCGCGCCCGCAACCGCACCGGCGCCGCCATTCGCTCCCTGCTCGGCCTGGCGCCCAAGACCGCCCGGCTGCTCAGGGAAGACGGCAGCGAGGAAGACGTCTCCCTCGACCAGGTGCAGCCCGGCGACCGGCTGCGCATCCGTCCCGGCGAGAAGGTGCCGGTGGATGGGGTGGTCGTCGAGGGAACGAGCGCGGTCGACGAATCGATGGTCACCGGGGAACCGCTTGCGGTCGAGAAAAAAACCGGGGACCGGGTCATCGGGGCCACGGTCAACGGCACCGGTGCCCTGGTGATGAAGGCCGAACGGGTCGGTGCAGAGACGCTGCTGGCGCAGATCGTCCAGATGGTCGCCGAAGCGCAGCGCAGCCGGGCACCGATCCAGAAGCTCGCCGACCAGGTCGCCGGCTGGTTCGTTCCGGCGGTGGTCGGCGCCGCTGTGGTTACCTTTCTCGTCTGGAGCCTCTGGGGTCCGCAGCCGCGTCTCGCCCATGCCCTGGTCAACGCCGTGGCGGTGCTGATCATCGCCTGTCCCTGCGCCCTGGGACTGGCAACGCCGATGTCGATCATGGTTGCCACCGGCAAGGGCGCCACCCTCGGAGTGCTGTTCAAGAACGCCGAGGCGATCGAGGTGTTGCGCCAGGTCGACACCCTGGTGATCGACAAGACCGGCACGCTCACCGAGGGGAAGCCGAAGCTGGTGACCGTCGAAGCCGCGGCGGGCTTCGGCGAGGAGGAATTGCTGCATCTGGCCGGGAGCCTCGAACGCGGCAGCGAGCACCCCCTGGCGGCGGCGATCGTCGCCGGCGCCAGGGCGCGGGAAGTCGCCCTTGAGGAAGCCCGAGGACTTCTCTTCCCGGACCGGAAAAGGGGTCACCGGGCAGGTGGGCGATCGGCAGGTCGCCCTCGGCAACCGCCAGCTTCTCGACGAACTGGGTCTCGACGCGGGCGATTCGGGGGCGCGGGCCGAAGAGCTGCGTGGGCAGGGGCAGACGGTGATGTTCGTTGTCGTGGCCGGCCGGGTGGCCGGGCTGGTCGGGGTCGCCGACCCGATCAAGGAGACGACTGCCGAGGCGATCCGCCGGCTCCATGAAGAGGGATTGCGCATCGTCATGCTCACCGGCGACAACCGCACCACCGCCATGGCCGTGGCTGAACGCCTCGGTCTCGACGACGTGGAAGCGGAGGTGCTTCCCGACCGCAAGGCCGAGGTGGTCAAGGCCCTGCAGCAGGAGGGGCGCCGGGTGGCGATGGCCGGCGACGGCATCAACGACGCTCCTGCCCTGGCGCAGGCCCAGGTCGGCATCGCCATGGGCACCGGCACCGATGTCGCCATGGAGAGCGCCGGGGTGACCCTGGTCAAGGGGGACCTGCGCGGCATCGTCCGCGCCCGTCGCCTCAGCCAGGCGACGATGAGCAACATTCGCCAGAACCTCTTCTTCGCCCTGGTTTACAATGCTCTGGGCGTGCCGATCGCTGCCGGGGTGCTCTATCCCGTTTTCGGGCTGCTGCTCAGTCCGATGATCGCCGCTGCGGCGATGAGCTTCAGCTCCGTCTCCGTGGTAACCAACGCCCTGCGCCTGCGGCGGCTGGAGATTTAAAAGTCCTACCTAACGTCATGGACCTGAGTTGCCGACCGCCCCGTCGACCGCGCAGCAAAAACAGGAGGAAGAAGCTATGGAATGGAAAAAAGTGGTGGCCATTATCCGCAGTACGCTACTGGAGAAGGTGGAAGAGCGGCTCAGGCAGCTGGGGGTCAAGGGACTTACCGTCACCAGGGTCAAAGGATACGGTGAATACGCCAACTTCTCCAAAGAAGACTGGCTCGTCGACAACGCCCGGGTGGAAATTTTCCTCGCAGCTCAGGAAGTGGACGCCGTCGTCAACGCCCTCCTCGACATCGCCCATGTCGGAGCTCCCGGCGACGGCATCGTTGCGGTGCTGCCGGTGGAGAAGCTCTTCCGGATCAGAACCAAGTCCGAGTACGAGGCCCCGGTGGCCTGAGATGCCGTGCATCGCCGCATCGGCCGTGGGGAGCAATCGGCCAGGCAAAATTCCGATATGGAAAGCCGGTGGGGGGAAAGAGAAATGCCAGCTGCCGAAAAAGCAGGGAGGTGGACTACATGGCCAAAGATCCGGTATGCGGGATGGAGGTCGGGGAACAGAGAGCGGAACACATGCTTCATTTCGAGCATGAAACCATCTATTTCTGTTCGGCGCAGTGCAAGAGAACCTTTGCCGAGGAGAGCGGGCTGGTTAAGCCGGTAACGGAGAAGGGGTTGATCCGCAGATTTTTGGAGAGAATTGCCAAGGGAACCGAAGCAGCCTTGGAACCAGGCCCCCCAAGTGCCATTAAGGTGCGGGTGCCGCATTCGGATTCTTCCAAAGAGCGTGAAAGTTGTCGTTAACCCGAGCGACCACGGAATTCCCTCCTGGTAAAAAATCCGCCCCGCAGCTTCTCATTTGGTCTGCCGCTGTCCCGGGATTGCTCCGCCCAACCTTATTCACCGCCAAACGGAATCTTTTTTGGTTCCCGGTAATTCGTATAATCGAAGCGCCGCCAGGGAAAGGGGAGGTCGACGATCTCCCCGGGGGTGGAGATGGCATAGAGGGCCTTGAAGGCTTCGAAGAGGACCGCCCGCTGTTGGCGGACGTTCCCCGGTTCGCCGAGGGGATGGCCGAAGGGCCAATGGAGGTAGACGCTGCGCGGCGGGCGTACCTGCTCGGTGTACTGGCGCACGATGGAAATGCCGATGGTGGGAATGCCGGCTTTCTCGATGGCCCTCTGGATCAGTCCCACGGACTGATTGCAGATGCCTCAGGCCGGGGTCAGCAGGACCAGGTCGACATCCGCCCCGCGCAGCCGCTCGGCGACCTCGGGAGCATTCTTCCCGGTGAGAGTCGTCAGGTGCGGCCCGGTGATGTGGCCCATGAAACTGTAATGGAGGCGGGCCAGGCCGCCGATGATCCCTTCCCGGCGCAGCTCCTCCAGGCGCTGCAGGGGGAGGACGATGTTCAGATCCTGCTCGGCGTCGCCATGATCGTAATAATCGTGGGTGATGCGGAAATCGCTGCCGATGGTCACGGCGTCGAGTTCGCGGAAGGAAGGATCACCGTCGCGGTCGACCATGTCGAAGGGCTGCTGCCCGGCATGGTGCACCCCGGCGGTGGTGACAACTGCCACCTTGCAGGCACCGAGTGGTTTGGAGGGAGGCGCCCAGGGGATCCCCCGGCGCTTGGCTCGGGCTATAGCCGGCAACCAGGCGCTCGGCAAGGGCCGGATGGCGGGTCGCCAGCATCGCGATCAACCGGTTCTTCAGGCGGTTCCAGGCGGACATGCTTTCTCCTTGGCTGAACAGGATTTTCCCTACTTCCTCCCCGGTGTACCCGTTTCCCGGCTCTCGAACTTCCGGGCCAGGCCCCGCTCGATCTCCGCGTCGCTGGCGCCGAGGTTTTTCCACAGAAAAGAAAGCAGCGCCTCACCGTTGCAGATGCCGTAGCCTGACGCATGGGGGTCGAATCGGCCGTCGACCCTGCCGTCCTGCCGGAAACAGCCGAGCAGGGTGGTGCGTCCAAGCGCCGCGCAAAAACAGTAGCACCGGTTGGCGGCGAGGATTTCGGGCTTTTTGACCGCAATCCGGTAAGCGGTTTCAGCTCCCCTGCCGGTATCGACGTAGTTGGGGAAATTATACCGTTTCCAATCCTCGTTGGGGTATTTCCTCACCATCAGGCCGACGGCTTCTGCACTCAGGGTCCTCAGGTCCAGGCGCATGATCCAGTCGAATTTCAGCTGTCGCGCCGCGTTCATGGCAGCGGCAGGGGAGGGCACGACAATCCCCCACAACAGTCCTGCAAACAACAAACCGGCGAATCTGGTTTTCATGGGAGACGCCTGGTGATGCAGGGTGAACGGGGATCGGAAGAGGTAATTATGCCCTTCATCCAACACGAATCGTGCCAGCTCCTGGCCAATTGCAATTCCGGGAATTTAGGAGAACCGGCGCTACTTCAACCGCACCCTGTTGCTGCGCGACGGCCGGGCGTCCGACGACCAGCAGCGTCCCTGCCGGGCGGGGTAGGGGAGGACGCATGTTGCTGTTATTCGTCCTGCTGCTGACATAGAGGTCCGAAGCCATCAGCCGGGAGATCGTCGCCGGGCGCTGCTCGGAACGAAGGCTTAACTGCCCGTGCGGCAGGAATCTGATTGCGGCCTGGCATTTCTGTCCCGATTGCGGCCGGCAAGCACCGGCCAATCCGGTTGAAAATTTATCTTCCCATAGTAGTGTGTAATGATGAATGGTAAATCAATCGTAACTATGCCTGAAAGGAGAAGAGATCATGAAAAGGCTGACTACCGGGGTTATCGGCATCCTCCTGCTCGGGTTGGTGAGTGCCTGTGCTTCCACCCACGGGATGGAGAGCAAACACATGGTCAAGTGCCCGGCATGTGGTTATGAGTTCCCAGTTCCAACCACTCCGTAGGTGACCTTGGGTATCTGTGCATTCCCAACAGCAGCCCCCTTGCGGGGGCTGCTTCTTTTTGGAACCTGCAGTGGTTAAACAGACTGTAGAACATTGCCCAATCCCTGTAGAATATTCCCCAAATGGGGCCTCGCCTTGCTGATGCCCCCATGTCAACTTACCTGAATCATTTAAAAAAAATTTTGGTATGGGACATGCTATAGTGCGCTGCAGTAATTTTTGCGGAACTTGACGACATCGGGCTTGGCCCCCCCTGGGAGTTTTTTATGAAAGGAATCCTCCGGACCGTTTTCGCGATCCTGTTGGCCCTTGCGCTGCCGCCGGTGCTGCCCGCCGCCGCCGCGGAGAATCGGCCCCTTGCCGATCTGGTGAAACAGGCGCTGACCAACAACCCCGACCTCCAGGCCGCGCGGGAGCGCTGGCAGATGTTCGAACAGAAGGTGCTGCCGGCCCGCTCCCTCGATGATCCGCGCCTCGGCCTGGCGTTTTCCAATTACCCCGTCGACAGCTTCCAGGCGGACCGGACGCCGATGACCGGCAACGAACTCCAGCTCTCCCAGGGTTTCCCCTTTCCCGGCAAGCTGGGCGCCAAGGGGGAGATGGCCAGGGAGCAGGCGCGCTGGTACCAGGGGGCCTACGAGGACGCCCGGCTGCAGCTGGCCGGGAAGGTGAAGGATGCCTGGTACCGGCTCGCCTTTCAGGACCGGGCGATAGCCGTCACCGAGCAGGACCTCAAGCTTCTCGACCAGTTCATCCGTCTGGCAGCAACCCGCTACGCGGTGGGCAAGGGGCTGCAGCAGGACGTGCTCAAGGCGCAGCTGGAGCGCTCCAAGCTGATGGATAAGCTCTTTAGCCAGCGCCAGCAGCGCCGCACCGTGACCGCCGAGCTCAACACCCTGCTCGGCCGCGACCCCGCCACGCCCTTCGGGCCGCTTCCCGAGCTGACTGCGACCACCGTCACCCGGGACGTCCAGGCGTTGCAGCAACTGGCGACCGACCACCGGCCCCTGTTTCGCTCCTACCAGTCGCTGATCGCTCGTTACCAGAGCCAGCGCCACCTGGCCAAGCTGAGCTATTACCCCGACTTCAACATCTGGGCCAGCTACCGCTTCCGCGACGACAACCTGCCTGACGGCGGCACCGATTTCGCCAGCGCCGGGGTCAGCATCACCCTCCCCCTGTGGCGGGACAAGCGCGCCGCCGAGGTGGCCGACGCCGACAGCGGCGTACGCATGGCGCAGCGCCAGTTTGACGATTTCCGCAACCAGGTCCATTTCGCCATCGAGGACGGTTATGCCCGGCTGGCCAAAGACCGCGACCTGCTCGACCTTTATGGCAGCGGCATCCTGCCCCAGGCGCAGCAGACCTATGCGGCGAGCCTCTCCGCCTACCAAGTCGGCAGCGTCGATGCCCTCAACCTGATCGACAGCCTGCTGAGCCTTTACCGCTACCAGATCGAATACCAGCGGGTGCTCGCCGATCACGAGCGGGACGTGGCGCGGCTCGAAGCCGTCACCGGCGTCTCCCTCGGCGAGCCGTCGCCCGAACCCACCCATTAATTACCAACCAGGACGAGATCATGACCCGAAACCGAAAGCTCCTGTCGATCGCCGCCTTTTGCGGCCTGCTGCTCTTCTCCGGCCTGCTCTGGTACGGCGCCCAATGCGCCGAGCAGATGCGCTGGCTCCCCTTCTCGGGGCCGGCGACCGCCGCGGCCGCCAAGCAGCAGTACACCTGTGGCATGCATCCCTTCGTCATTCAGGACCAGCCGGGAAACTGTCCCATCTGCGGCATGAAGCTGACGCCCCTCAAGGCCGGGGTTACCGGGGGAGTGGGTGAGGGGGGCAAGGCCGCCAAGCCGGCCGGGGAGCGCAAGATCAAATACTGGGTGGCGCCGATGGACCCCACCTACATCCGCGACAAGCCGGGCAAGTCCCCGATGGGGATGGATCTGGTTCCGGTCTACGAGGACGAGGTTTCCAGCGGCTCGACCCTTACCATCGATCCGGCCACCGTGCAGAACATGGGGATCAAAACGGTGCAGGTGAAACGGCAGGACCTGCACCGGGATTTGCGGACCGTGGGTCTGATCGGCTACGACGAAACGCGTCAGTATTCGATCAACAGCAAGGTCCAGGGATGGGTCGAACATCTTTACGTCGACCAGACCGGCCAGTTCGTGAAAAAAGGCCAGCCCTTGATCGACCTGTACAGCCCGGACCTGGTTGCTGCCCAGCAGGAATACCTGCTGGCCGTCAACAACAACCGGGCGCTGGCCAAGAGCTCGTTCAGTCCGATCGCCGAGGGCGCGCAACAACTCCTCGGCGCTTCCCGGACCCGGCTCAAATACTGGGATATTTCCGACCGGCAGATCGCTGAACTGGAAAAACGCGGGAAGGTGCGCAAGACCATGACTCTCTATGCGCCCTACAACGGCATAGTCACTATGAAAATGGTCACTGAGGGGATGAATATCAAAGCCGGGGCGGAGCTGTTCAAATTTTCGGACATCTCCAAGATCTGGATCTATGCCGATATTTACGAATATGAGATTCCCTGGGTGAAAGTGGGCCAGCAGGCTACGGTGAAGTTTCCCTACGCCGACATGCCGAACCTGATCGGTAAAGTGAGCTACATTTATCCTTACGTCGAAGCCAAGACCCGGACGGTCAAGGTCCGGCTGGAATTTGCCAATCCCGGTTACCAGCTCAAACCGGACCAGTACGTCGACGTCCATATCGCCACCCAACCGGTCAAGAATGCCCTGGTCATTCCCCGCGATGCGGTCCTCTTCTCAGGGGAAAAGCGTACCGTCTTCGTGGCTTCAGGCGGCGGCAAATTCGAGCCGCGCCAGGTCAAGACCGGCGTCGAGGGCGACCAGGGCCTGGTGGAGGTCAAGCAGGGGCTGCTCGATGGCGAGCAGGTCGTGACCTCTGCCGAGTTCATGCTCGACTCCGAGAGCCAATTGCAGGAGGCGATTCAGAAGATGCTGCACCCGCAGCAGGAGGCGCCTCCGGCGCCAGCAGGCGCGGCGGAGGATCTGTTTCAGGATGGCGGCATGAAAAAGAAGGAAAATCCGGAAGATCTGTTCAAATAAGGTCTGTTGTCCGCAGTCCGTTAGGAAAAATCACCGACCGGAAGCCGATTGCCCCAACCGACAACGACCAACTGACAGGTTTTACTCATGCTTGAAAAAATAATTGCCGCTTCGATTCGCAATAAATTCATGGTGGTTCTCGTCACCGTCTTTGTCATAGCCGGGGGGATCTACGCCATGATGAAGATTCCCCTGGATGCCATTCCCGACCTTTCGGATGTCCAGGTCATTGTCTTCACCAAGTACCCCGGCCAGGCTCCCCAGGTGGTGGAAGACCAGGTCACTTACCCCTTGACGACCCAGATGATGGCGGTTCCCAGGGCCAAGGTGGTGCGGGGTTACTCCTTTTTCGGCTACAGCTTCGTCTACATCATCTTCGAAGACGGCACCGACATGTACTGGGCCCGCTCGCGGGTTCTCGAATACCTGAATTACGCCTCGAAGAACCTGCCGACCGGGATCACCCCCACCCTTGGCCCGGACGCCACCGGGGTTGGCTGGGTCTACGAATATACGCTGCAGAGCAAGAACCACACCCTCCAGGAACTGCGCTCCCTTCAGGACTGGTTCCTGCGCTACCAGTTGACCGCGGTCGACGGAGTGTCCGAGGTGGCGAGCATCGGCGGCTACGTCAAGCAGTACCAGGTGACGGTCGACCCCGACAAGCTGCTGGCCTACAATATCTCGATTTCCCGGGTCAAAAAAGCCATCCAGGCGAGCAACAACGACGTCGGCGGCCGACTGGTGGAACAGGCCGAAACAGAGTTCATGGTACGCGGCCTGGGCTATGTCCAATCGGTCCAGGATCTGGAAAACGTGGTCGTCGGTACCGACTCCCGGGGGACGCCGATCCTGATCAGGGATATCGGCCAGGTGCGACTCGGCCCCGAACTGCGCCGGGGGCTGGCCGATCTCGATGGCCAGGGGGAGGTGGCGGGCGGTGTCATCGTCATGCGCTACGGTGAGAATGCCCTGAAGACCATTCAGAACGTCAAGAAGAAGCTCAAGGAGCTGCAGGCGGGCCTGCCCGAGGGGGTGACGATCCAGCCGGTCTACGACCGCTCGGGGCTCATCGAGCGGGCCGTTGAGACCCTCAAGGGGAAACTGTTCGAGGAGAGCATCGTGGTGGCCGTTGTCACCGCGCTCTTCCTGTTTCACCTGCCGAGCGCCCTCGTGGCGATCTTCACCCTACCGGTGGCGATCCTCATCGCCTTTATGATCATGGGCTGGCAGGGGATCAACGCCAACATCATGAGCCTGGGCGGCATCGCCATCGCCATCGGGGCGATGATCGACGCCGCCATCATCATGATTGAGAATGCTCACAAGCATCTGGAGCATTACGGCGGCAAAAAGCCGCACTGGGAGATTGTCTCGGACGCCGCCAAAGAGGTCGGCCCGGCGCTGTTCTACAGCCTGCTGGTCATCACCGTCTCTTTTTCCCGGTTTTCTCCCTGGGTGAGCAGTCGGGACGGATGTTCAAGCCGCTGGCCTATACCAAAACGTATGCGATGGCGGCCGCGGCCTTAATCTCCATTACCCTCGTCCCGGTGCTCATGGGCTGGTTTATCCGCGGCAAAATCCCCAAGGAAGAGGCCAACCCCATCAACCGCTTGCTGATCCGCATCTATCACCCGGTGGTCGATTTCGTTCTCAAATGGCGGATTGCGGTCCTGGTGGTGGCCGTGCTGCTGACCGCCTCCATCTTCCTCCCCTTCAAGAAGATGGGCACCGAGTTCATGCCTCCTCTCTATGAGGGGGACCTGCTCTACATGCCGACGACCCTGCCGGGAATCTCCATTGCCCAGGCCAAGGCGGTGCTGCAGCAGACCGACCGGATCATCGCCACCTTTCCCGAGGTGGAGCACGTCTTCGGCAAGGTCGGCCGGGCCGAGACCGCCACCGATCCGGCACCGTTATCGATGCTTGAGACCACCATCACCCTCAAGCCGGAGAGCGCCTGGCCCAAGGTGCCGGTAGCGCGCTTCTACTCCGGATGGCCGGGTTGGGCCGAATGGTTCAAGAAGCCCCTGCGCTGGGTCTGGCCGGAAACGGAGACCATCACCGTCGACCAGCTCACCGAGAAACTCAACGACGCCATCAAGTTCCCGGGCCTGACCAACGCCTGGACGATGCCGATCAAGACCCGCATCGACATGCTCTCCACCGGTATCAAGACCCCGGTCGGGATCAAGGTCATGGGGGACGACCTGGCCACCCTGAGCAGGATCGGTCAGCAGATCGAGGCCGTGGTCCGGACCATTCCCGGTACGTTGAGCGCCTATTCCGAGAGGGTGGTCGGCGGCAACTACTTCGACTACCGGATCGATCGCGAAGCGGCCGCCCGCTATGGGCTCAACGTGGGGGACATCGAGGACGTCATCCAGAGTGCCATCGGCGGGATGAATATTACCCAGACCGTGGAGGGGCTGGAGCGCTACCCGGTCAACCTTCGCTATAATCGAGACTTCCGCAACAATATCGAAGACCTGCGCCGCATCCTCATACCGCTGCCCGGTGGCGCGCATATCCCCATTACCCAGGTGGCCAGCATCCAGATCCACAAAGGCCCGCCGAGCATCAAGAGCGAAAACACCCGCCGCACCGCCTGGATCTATGTCGATCTCAAGGGGAGCGATATCGGCAGCTATGTGGCCAATGCCCAGAAGCTCGTCAACGAAAAAATCAAGCTCCCCTCCGGCTACAATATCGTCTGGAGCGGGCAGTACGAATACATGCAGGCGGCCAAGGCGAAGCTGATGGTGGTCATTCCGTTCACCCTGCTGATCATTTTCGTGATTATCTACATGAATACCAAGTCCCTGATCAAGACGGGGATCATCTTCATCGCCCTGCCTCTGTCGCTGGTCGGCTGCTTCTGGTATCTCTACCTGCTCGGCTACAACATGTCGGTGGCTGTCTGGGTCGGCATCATCGCCCTGGCCGGGATTTCGGCCGAAACCGGGGTCGTCATGCTTCTGTACCTGGACCTGGCTTTTGAAATGTGGAAGCGGCAGGGGCGAATGCATAATCGCGGCGACCTGGTACAGGCGATCCATCACGGCGCGGTCAAGCGTATTCGACCCAAGATGATGACGATTACCGTCATCATCGCCGGCCTGATCCCCATCATGTGGAGCCATGGCGCCGGGGCAGATGTCATGAAGCGCATCGCCGCGCCGATGATCGGCGGGGTGATCACCTCCGGGATGATGGAACTGTTGGTCTTTCCGGTCATCTACTTTCTCTGGCGGGGATGGAAACTGGAGAAGAGCCTGGAAGCGACCGATGCCGGAGAGATCGAGGAAGGGCTTGTCTGACTTCGTGCCACCATGGCAAAGAGCCGGCCCGGCGGCACGGGGCTGACCGAAATGATAAGATGGGCCGGAGAGCCCGTAGCGACGCGGCTGGCGCCGCATAACCAGTAAAGGAGAAATAACATGAAACGTTGGACCACCATCGCTCTGGCATTGCTGTTTACCCTGGGGCTGCCCCTGGGGGTTCTGGCCATGGATCATCAGGACGGCAAGATGGACGGCATGAGCCAAAATTCCGGCGCCATGCCGGGCATGGAAAAGGGCAGCATGCCGGGCATGAACCAGGGCGGGATGATGAACGGCATGATGATGCTGGGTGATCAGACCGAGAACGGGGTCAAGGCCATGGCCCATATCAAGGACATCCATGAAGGGATGGCCAAGATGGGCATGGAGCAGACCCACCACCTGATGATCATGTTCATGGACACCGCGACCGGCAAGCCGATCGGTGGCGGGAGCGTGGCGGTGAAGATCAAGGATCCAGCCGGCAAGGTCAGCAAACCGATCCCGCTGATGGCCATGAAGATGGGCATGGGTGAAGGATTCGGTTCCGACATCACCCTGCCGGAAAAAGGCAAGTACGAGATCATCGTCGGCAGCAAACTGGAGGACGGCAAGAAACGCCAGTTCCAGTTCGAGTTCGACAACAAGTAAATCATCTTCATGCCTTGAAAAAACCAGAGGGCCGCGGAAATCCGCGGCCCTCTGGCGTGGAACCTTGCAAAATCGGGGAAGGCCGGTTTCAGGCCGGCGGCTCCTGGCCGAGCAGGGCGGCGATGGCGGCCATCAGCCGGTCGACGATCTGCTGCTGGGTCTCCTTGTTGTCCTCGCGCTCGAAGAGGTCGGAAAAGTCCAGGGGGGCACCAAAGGTGATCGCGGCCGGCTGGCGGAAGCCCGGAAATTTCCATTGGTTGAGGCCGGTGATGGCGGTCGGCACCACCACCGGGCGCACCGTATAGATGAGCTTGCCGACGCCGCGGTTGCCCCGGCCCAGCTTCCCGTCGGGATGCCGCGTCCCCTCGGGGTAGAGCATCACCTTGTCGGTCCGCAGCAGGTCCTCGAGGACCTTGCCGGCGCGGACGTCCCGCCGGCGTTTGACCGGAAAGGCGCCCCAGGAACGGAACAGCGCGCCGAGCAGCCGATTGCGGAACAGCTCCTCCTTGGCCGGTGCCCAGACCATCTGCAGGGGCTGGTGCCTGCAGACCGCCCAGGGAAGGAGCACGGTCTCGTAACCGGAAATGTGGTTGGCCGCAATCAGCACCCCGCCCCGGCGGGGGAGATGCTCGGCGCCCTCGATCCGCAGGTTGTTGATCAGCGAGGCGTAGCAGCCTATTACATAGGTGGACAGGGTGACCCAGATGCGGCGCGGCAGGGAACGGTTCAAGGCTTCCTCGGTGTCAGGTTGATGGTGAGAGCCTTTTATAGCAGTCCAACTGACGACGGGCAACCGAAAATCCCGGCATGCCTCATCAAGCCCCTTTTGTTCGCAGGCGATTTCCGGTATTTTGACAGTTCAACCCGATTGCCTTCAAGGATTTCCGTTTTGACGCAACCCTTTGGAAAATCGCCCCGGCTCTGGCTGGCCGGCTGCACCGGCTGGGCCCTGCTGGTCCTCTGGCTGTCGCTCATTCCCCACCCGCCCCGGTTTTCGATGCCGCTGCTTTCCTGGGACAAGTTCCAGCACGCCGGCGCCTACGCCCTGCTGACCCTCCTGGCCGGAAAGAGCGCTGTTACCCTCCGGCCGGGGCGCCGCGGCAACTGGCTGCTGGCGGGGAGCTGCGTCCTGGCCTTCGGTGCCCTGATCGAAGGGCTGCAGTTTCTCACCGGCGAGGGCCGGACCGCCGATTTCCGGGATATCCTGGCCAATGCCACCGGCATCCTGGCGGCCTGCCTGTTGGTGGCCCTGTGGCAACGCTGGTTCACGACATCGAAGGTGCGTGCTTGAGCCGCGGCGGTTTCCGGGAAGAGATCCTGACCCGGGCTGCCGGGGGCGCGCAGGTGCTGACCGCCACCCGCCGCCTCGCCCGGCAACTGCTGGAAATCGACCGGCAGACCCGGACCGCGGCCGGCTGCTCGGCCTGGGTCAAGCCGGCCATCCTGAGCGGCCAGGACTGGCTGCAGGAGCAGCTCGCCCGGCTCGGCGAGGATTGGCGGACCCTCTCGCCCGCTGCCGCGCGCCGGGTTTGGGAAGAGGTGATCGAGGAAAACCTGGCGGCGGCCGGGATCGGCCTGCTCCAGGTGGCGGCAACGGCCGCCCGGGCCCAGGAGGCCCACCAGTTGCTGCTCGATTACGACACCGAATGCAGCGGGTATCCGCTGAGCGAGGATCATCAGGCTTTTCTGCGCTGGCGGCGGGCCTACCTGGCCAGGCTGGCGGCCGGGGGCTGGAAGGATCCCGCGGCCAGCCCCGCCCGGGTCGCGGCGGCGCTCCAAAGCGGCCGGCTTCCCTTGGCCCCCGAATGGCTGCTGGTCGGCTACGACGAGGTGCCGCCACCCCTGCAGCGTCTGGCCGAGCTGGCCGGGGCATCGTGCCGGGTCCGGATCCTCCCGCCGCCGCTCGCTCCGGTGGGGCGACTGCTGCGCACCGCTTACGGCGATGCCCGGGACGAGGTTCGGGCCGCCGCCCGCTGGGCCCGCGGCCTGCTCGAACGGGGGGAGGGACGGATCGGCATCATCGTTCCCGAACTGGCCGCCTATCGGGAGCTGATCGAGCAGATTTTCCTGGAGGAGCTCGACCCCCGTACCCTGCTGGCCCTGAGCGACGAGGAGCGCCGTTTCGGGCTGTCGCTGGGCACGCCGCTCGCCGCCGAGGGGCCGGTGGCGGCGGCGCTGCGGGTGCTGAGTTGCGGCCGCGAGCTGGAGAGCGAGCAGCTCGGGCTGCTGCTGCGCTCCCCCTACCTGGCCGGCGGCGGCGCTGAAGAGGGGGCGCGAGCCCGCTATGACGTCCAATTGCGCCGCCTGCGGCGAACGTCTTTTTCTCTCGACCTGCTCCTCCGCGCCGCCCATGACGGCGGCCGCCTGGCTCCGCCCCGCGGCTTTGCCGCCATTCTCGCCGCGCTCCAGCAATCCCGCGCCCCCCGCCAGGCGACCCCGGCCCACTGGGTGAAGCAGTTCCGCGCACTGCTGGCCGCCGTCGGCTGGCCCGGGGACCGCACCCTCGACAGCCGCGAATTCCAGACCATCCAGGCCTGGGAAGAGAAGCTCCTGCCCGGATTTGCCGCCCTGGACTGCGTCTGCCGGCCGCTCGGGCGCCAGGAAGCCGTCGGTCTGCTGCGGCGCCAGGCTTTGGAGGAGGAGTTCCAGGTGGAAATGCCCGACCCGGGGATCCAGGTCTGCGGGGTGCTCGAGGCGGGCGGGTTGCAATTCGACCATCTCTGGGTTCTCGGCCTGCACGAAAACGCCTGGCCGCCGCCGTCGCGGCCCAACCCCTTTCTCCCCCGCCGGCTGCAGGTTGAGCTTGGCATGCCCCATGCCGACGCCGCCCGCGAAGCCGACTATGCCCGCCAGGTCCTGACCCGGCTGCAAGCCGCCGCTCCCGAGGTGATCTGCAGTTATCCCCGGCAGGACGCCAGCTGTGCGCTGCGTCCCAGCCCGCTGCTGGCCGAGTTGGCGGAAACCAGCCTCGATCTCCCCCACTCCTGGATGCCCCAGGTCTCGATCCTGGCCAGCGGTGGGGCCCTGGAACGCCTCCGCGACGATAGCGGCCCGGCGCTGGCGCCCGGCACCGAACTGGCTGGCGGCACCGCGGTGCTGCGCGACCAGGCGCTTTGTCCCTTCCGAGGCTTCGCCCGCCACCGGCTTGCCGCCCGCGCCCTGGAGACCCCGGGGCCCGGGCTCGATCCCGCGACCCGGGGAACGCTGGTGCATAAATGCCTGGAGCTCTTCTGGGCGCGCATCGGCAGCCATGCAGCGCTGCGGAATCTGACCGACGCGCAGCGCAGCGCGGCGCTGGCCGCCAGCGTGGCGGCGGCCCTGGACCTGGTGCTCGGCAGCTCGCCGCTGGCCCCCGCGCCGGCCCTGCTGGCCATCGAGCAGGAGCGCTTGTGCCGGCTGCTCGACGAATGGCTGGTCGCGGTGGAGCTGGAGCGCCCTGCGGAGGCGGCAACGGTGGTCACCGAAGAGCTGCGCAGGGTCGAATGCGGTGGGCTGCAGTTGGCGACCAAGATCGATCGGCGGGACCACCTTGCCGATGGGCGCAGCGTCATCCTCGACTACAAGACCGGGCAAACCGATCTCGGCGAACTCCTCGGCGAACGGCTGCTGGCCCCGCAACTGCCGCTCTATGCCGTCACCGCTGCGGCGGACGGTCTCGCCGGCGTGGCGATCGGGCAACTGCGTCCCGGCGACTGCTCCCTCAAGGGCGTCGCCCGGGACGAGGATCTCTTCGCCGGCGTCGGCGCCTTCGCCGGCTCGCGCGCGGCTCTCCGCAGCGGGCTGGAGGACTGGTCCGCCCTGCTCGAACGCTGGCGTGCCGCCCTCGACGACCTCGGCCGCCAGACCCTGGCCGGGCATGCCGCGGTCGACCCGGTCAGCCGCCAGCAGGCCTGCCGCAGCTGCGATCTCGCCGCGCTCTGCCGGATCGGCGACAGTGACCACGCCGGCGCCGGGGGGCAGGAAGAATGACGGCGGTCGTCGACCAGCGGCAGCGGCTGCGCGCCCTCGATCCGGCGGGCTCCTTCATTGTCCAGGCCCCGGCCGGTTCGGGCAAGACCGAGCTGCTGACCCAGCGCATCCTCGCCCTGCTGGCGGTAGTCGAGCACCCGGAGGAAATCCTCGCCATCACCTTTACCCGCAAGGCCGCCGCCGAGATGCGCCACCGACTGCTGGAGGCCCTGGCCGCCGCCGGGCCGCCGCCTGAAGCCGACCACGCCCGCCGCACCTGGGAGCTCGCCGGCAGGGCCCTGCAGCGGGACCGCAGCCGCGGCTGGGACCTGCTCGCCACCCCGTCGCTGCTGGCGATCCAGACCATCGACAGTTTCAACGCCGGGCTGGTCCGGCGGATGCCCTGGCTGACCCGCTTCGGCGGCAGCCCGCGCGTCACCGAGGACCCGCAGCGCCTCTACCGCCAGGCCGCCCGGCGAACGCTGGCGCGGGCCGGTGGCAGCGGCCGCGGAGGGGTCGCCGGAGCCCGGGTGCTGGCCCACCTCGACAACCGCCAGGACCGGCTCGAGGCGCTCCTGGTCGCCATGCTGCAGCGTCGCGACCAGTGGCTGCGCCACCTGGCCGGGCGCAGCGTCGACGAGGAGCGCGCGGCCCTGGAAGGGGCGCTGGCGGCCTACGTCTCCGGCCGCCTGGAGGATTGCCGGGCGGGGCTCCCGCCGGCCCTCTGGGCGCGGCTGGTGCCGCTCGCCCGCTATGCCGCCGCCAACCTCGAGCGGGAACGCCCCCTGGGCCTGCTGGCGGGGGCTGACGGTCCTGCCCGCCGCCGGCGCGTCGGACCTGCCGCTCTGGCAGGGGCTGGCCGATCTGCTGCTGACCGCGGCCGGCGAGCCGCGGCGACGCCTCGACAAGACCTGCGGCTTTCCGGCTGGCGGCGGGGAAGCCGCCGCGATGAAGGCGGCGCTGCTGGAACTCCTCGCCGCCCCTGAGCTGGCCGAACTGGCGCCCCGGCTCCATGCCCTGCGCCAGGTGCCGCGTCCGGCCTACGGCGAGGAACAGTGGGCGATCCTCGGCGACCTGGTCGAGGTGTTGAACCTGGCCGCCGCCGAGCTCTGGCTGGTCTTTGCCGAAAACGGCGAAACCGACTTCGCCGAGGTGGCGCTGCGTGCCCTGGCCGCCCTGCGCGAAGGGGACGCCCCCAGCGAACTGCTGCTGCAGCTCGATAGCCGCATCCGGCATATTCTCGTCGACGAATTTCAGGACACCTCCTGCCTGCAGTATGCGCTGCTTACCACGCTGACCGCAGGCTGGCAGCCCGGGGACGGTCGGACGCTGTTCGTGGTCGGCGACCCGATGCAGTCGATCTACCGCTTCCGGGAAGCCGAAGTCGGGCTGTTCCTGGGCGCCCGCCGGGCCGGGATCGGCCAGGTTCCCCTCGAAAGCCTGACCCTGACCGCCAATTTCCGCTCTCGCGCCTGCCTCGTCGACTGGTTCAACACCGTCTTCGCCCGGGTCTTTCCGCGCCGGGAAGATTTGACCCGCGGTGCCGTCGCCTACTCCTCGGCCGTGGGCAGCGGCATCGGCGAAGCAGACGGGAGCGTGGAGCTGCTGCCGCGCTGCGGTCGCGACGATGCCGCCGAAGCCCGCGAGGTTCTCGACCTGACGCGGCAGGCCCTTGCGCGGGGGGAGAAGGTCGCGATCCTGGTCCGGGCGCGGACCCACCTCGGGGCAATCCTGCCGGCCCTGCGCGCGGCCGGGATCCCCTACCTGGCCCAGGACGTCGACCTGCTCGCCGAGCGCCCGGTAGCCCGGGATCTGGTCGCCCTCTGCCGCGCGCTGCTGCATGCGGGGGACCGGCTCGCCTGGCTCAGCGTGCTGCGCGCCCCCTGGTGCGGCCTGCTGCTCGCCGATCTGGAGGCGCTGGTCGGCGATCGGCCGCGGGGCACGGTGCCGGGACTGCTCGCCGACCCGCAGCGCCTGGAGGCGCTCTCCGCCGACGGTAGGGAGCGGGCGGCGCGCACCTTCACGATCCTGCAGCGGGCCCGCGGCCAGCGCGGGCGTCTCGGCCTGCGGCGGCTGGTCGAGGGGTGCTGGCTGGCCCTCGGCGGTCCGGCCTGCTACGCCGCCGCCGATCTCGACGATGCCGGGCAGGTCTTCGAGCTCCTTTCCCGCCTCGACGCCGGCGGCGATCTCGATCCCCTGGAGGCCCTGGAAGAGGGGCTGCAGCGTCTCTACGCCGCACCTGACGGGGCGGCCGACGGCCAGCTGCAGGTGATGACCATCCACAAGGCCAAGGGGCTGGAATTCGATACCGTCATCCTGCCCGGCCTGGGGCTGCGCTCCCGGGGCGGGGAGGCGCTGCTGCTGCGCTGGCTGGAGCTGCCCGAGACCGGGCTGCTGCTGGCGCCGATTCCGCGCCGGGATGGCGGCGGGGATGCCATCTACGCCGCCATCGGCGCCCTCGAAAAGGAGCGTCAGGCCCTGGAGACGGTGCGCCTGCTCTACGTCGCGGCGACTCGCGCCCGCCGCCGGCTCTGCCTGCTCGGCCATTTCGACTGGAACGCCGCCGGCCTGGCCGTCCCGCCGGCGGGATCGCTGCTGGAGGTGCTGTGGCCGGCGCTCGGCGCGGATTTCGCCGCCGGGGCTCCGGATGACGCGATTGCCCCGCCGCCGCTCGCCCCACCGGGCGGGTCCCCGGAGCTGCGCCGGCTGCCCCGCGACTGGGCCGTCCCGGGTCTGGGCGCGGCCCCGCTGCCGCCGCTGCAGCCGGTCCTTCGCCCCTCCCAGCAGCGGGGGGAGGATGGTGGCGCCGCTAGGGTTTCGACCGCGGGCTGGACGGCGCGCGCTGTCGGCACGGTGCTGCACGGGCTTCTGGAGCGGATCGGCCGGGACGGCCTGGAGGCCTGGAAGGGGGAGCGGGTCGCGGGGCTGGAGGAGGAGCTGCGCCGGCGCCTGCAGCGGCTGGGGGTCGCCGGCGAGGAGCTCGCGGCGGCGACGGACAGGGTCCGAACCGGCTTGCAGACCGCGCTCGCCGGGCCCAACGGCGCCTGGATCCTGGCGCGGCGCCCGGACGCCGCCGCGGAGCTGCCCCTGGTCGGGCCGCAGGTCGCCGGGGTGGTCGACCGGACCTTCGTCGCTGCGGATGGGATCCGCTGGGTTGTCGACTACAAGACCAGCGAGCCGCGCCGCGGCGAGAGCCGGGAGGCGTTTTTCGCCGGGGAAGCCGACCGCTATCGTCCGCAGCTGGCCGGTTACGCGCAGTTGCTCAAAGTTCTGGAGCCGGACCGCAGCGTGCGGGCCGGCCTCTATTTTCCACTTTTCGACGGCTGGTGCGAAGTCCCGGTCTGACCGGTCCCCGCCTGCCACTGCCCTTTTCGGGAGGCCTGCCCATGTTTTTGCCCGACACCCTTGCCGGCAGTTATACGCTGGCGATTTTGGTGAAATTGCTGCTCGCGGCCCTTGCCGGGGGGATCATCGGCCTGGAGCGGGAGAAACACGGCCGCCCGGCCGGCCTGCGCACCCACCTGCTGGTCGCCCTCGGCGCCTGCCTGATGATGATCATCTCCGAGTCTTTTCCCCTCAAGTACGCCGGCGCCGATGCCACCAGCGCCCTGCGCATCGATCCGGCGCGCACGGCGGCGCAGATCGTCGTCGGCATCGGCTTCCTTGGCGCCGGGGTGATCCTCAAGGAGGGGATTTCGATTCGCGGGCTGACTACCGCCGCCAGCCTGTGGATGGCCGCCGGCCTGGGGATGGCCTTCGGCATGGGTCTGGCGGTCCCCGGCGCGCTGGCCGCGGCGATCGCCCTGATCAGCCTGATCTTCCTGAAAAAGCTGGAGGGAATCATCCAGAAGGACCGCTATCTCTTCCTGACCGTGGTGGCCCGGCAGCGGGCGGAGATCTTCGGCGAGCTCGAAAGCATCTTCGCCGCCCGAAACCTGCGCATCGCCAATGTCGAGTCGGACCTCGACCTCGACGCTCGGAAAATCCGCTTCGAATTCATCATCACCGAGCACCATCGCCGCATCGGCCAGGAGTTGACCCGGGAGATCATGGCGGTGGAAGGGGTGCAGCGGATCAAGTTCAGGTAGCGGCGCTGCTCTTCGGTCTCAGTTGTTCCGGGGGGAGCCAACCGGTGGGGGAAGAGGGGTCGGAAGCGGCGATTTTGCGGCAGGGCAGGTCGATACGGATGATTTCGCCGCGCTGGGCGATGAACAGGTCGTGTTTGGGGAGGTCGGGCTGGAAGGAGGGACCCTGGCAGTTGAGCTGGTAGGTTCCCTCGTACTTGAGGCCGGGGATGAACGCCGGGACCGAATAGTCTTTGCCGTCCAGGGCGCAGCTGAGCTGGCCGGGGAGATCGGGCTCGCCGGGGTCGCGCTGACCGTTGCCGTTTAGATCGACAAAGGCATCGATCACCAGGATGCCGCGCTGGGTGGCCAGCGGCGGGGCGCTGCCGAAGATCAGGTTGAGCAGGTTCTGCTCCGGAGCCCGGTTGCGATTGAGGTTGTATTCTCCGGTGGTCGCCGCGCCGGCGGGGACGACCAGGAGCAGGAGGAGCAGCGCCGGGAGCAGGTAACGGGCAAGAGTGGAAAAAGGTTTCATCTGGATATCATAACCTAAAAGGCCCGCTTCCCGCCACGGGGATTTTTTTCGAAAGCGCCAAGCTGGTGCCGGAGACGGCCCCCGCAATGGCTTTTTCCAGGAGGATGGCTCGCCCGGGAAAAATTGTCACGCCGCGCATTTCGTGGTATGAAGGCCACGGCCCGACCCGCAGGAACGCCCTTGCCGGAAACAGGAACCGCGATGTACCGCGAACACTTCGGTTTGCAGGAAAACCCCTTTTCGATCGCCCCCGACCCGCGCTACCTCTACCTGAGCGGCGCGCACCGGGAGGCCATGGCCCATCTCCTCTTCGCCCTGCGCGGCGAGGGGTGCTTCGTGCTGCTCACCGGCGAGGTCGGGACCGGCAAGACCATGGTCTGCCGCTGCCTGCTCGACCAGCTGCCGGGCGAGGTGAAGGTGGCGCTGGTCCTCAACCCCTGCCTGACCGTCGGCGAGCTTTTGGCGACGGTCTGCGACGAGCTGGGCGTCGCCTACCCGGAGGGGAGCACCGGGACCAAGGTCTTCGTCGACCGCCTGAACCGCTTCCTGCTCGAAGCCCACGGCCGCGGCCTGACCACGGTGCTGATCATCGACGAGGCGCAGAATCTCTCCCGCGAGGTCCTGGAGCAGCTGCGGCTGTTGACCAACCTGGAGACGGGCAGCCGCAAGCTGCTGCAGATCGTTCTCATCGGCCAGCCTGAGCTGCGCGATCTGCTGCAGCGCCAGGATCTGCGCCAACTCGCCCAGCGGATCACCGCGCGCTACCACCTCGGACCCCTCGAGCATAATGACCTGGGTCCCTATCTCGCCCATCGCCTGGCCGTCGCCGGGGTGCGCCGCCCCCTTTTCAGCGCCGCGGCGATCCGCAAGCTCTACGCCCTGAGCGGCGGCATCCCGCGCCTGATCAACATCCTCTGCGACCGGGCGCTGCTCGGCGCCTACGCCCGCGGCCGGCACCAGGTCAACCCCGGCCTGGTCGCCGCGGCGGCGCGGGAGGTGGCGATCCCCCGGCGGCGCAGCCGGGCCCTTTTCGCCGGCGGCCTTGCCGCCGCGGTCCTCTTGGCGGCGCTGGTCGGCCTGTGGCAGTTCGACCTGTTGCCCCTGCCGGTCCCCGCGCCGGAACCGGCGTTGGCTACCGTCGCCGCACCAGCGTCTCCGGCCCCGAACCTGGCGGTGGCACCGGCCACCGCTCCGGAAACTGCCGCGCTGCCGGCGGCGGACGACGCCTGGTTCGCCGGCATCGACCCACAGGCGGACGACGAGGCCGCGGCCTGGACGGCGCTGCTGCACCTGTGGGGCGACCCCTTCCCGGTCCCCGAGCAGACCTGCCGGCTGCCGGCCGACAGCGGCTTTTCCTGTTTCGCGTCATCGGCTACGCTGGAGACCTTGCGGGCCCTCGACCGGCCAGCCATCCTCCCCCTGCAGCTCCCCGACGGCCGCCGCTTCTACGGGGTGCTGGCCGGGCTGGCCGGCGACCGGGTGGTCCTGGCGGTAAAAAACCGCGTCGGCCTGCTGCCGGTCAAACGCCTGAAGGAACTCTGGCTGGGGGATTTCACCCTGCTCTGGCAGCCTCCGCCGCAGGTCGCCGACGATTTGAAGCCGGGCAGTGCCGGCCCCGGCGTTATCTGGCTGGCCCAGGGGCTGGACCTCGCCGCCGGCTCTCTGGGGCAAGGGCCGCCGGACCAGAGCTACGGTCCCGACCTGACCGCCCGGGTCAAACAGTTCCAGCTGCGCCACGGCATCCAGCCGGACGGCATCGCCGGTCCCCAGACCATGATTCTGCTGACCAACGCCATCGCCGCCCCGGGGCCGCGCCTCGGCGATCAATTCGGGGAGAACTGAGCATGTCGTTTATCCTGGAAGCGCTGAAAAAGGCCGAAGCCGAACGGCGCCAGGGGCTGGCGACGACCTCCGACCCAGCCGCGCCGGCCGAAGAGCCGAAGCCGCGTCGGCGCGGCCTGTTGCTGCTGCTGGGCCTGGCCCTGCTGGTCAACGCCGCGCTGCTCGCCTGGTGGCTCAAGCCCTGGGTCGAGGCACCGGCTCCGCTCCCCGCGCCGGTGGTAACCGCGCAGGCCGAGCCGTTGCCGGCCGTTGCCGAGACCGCGACCCCGACGCCCGAGCCGCCGGTCCAGTCTGTCGCTGCCGCCGAACCCGCCCCGGCGCAGGCCGACCAGCCTGCCGAGCCTGCCGTCCAGGATGAATCGGTCCCGGCGCAAGAAGCGGCTTCGATTCCGGAGACGGCTCCGGTCCAGCCGGTTGTCGCCGTCCGCGAGACAACGCCGACAACGAAACCCGCCGCTGCCGCCAAGCCGTCTGCCGATCAGAGCGGCGCTGCGACGCCGGCCGTGGTGGCCTATCGCGACCTGTCCCCGGCCGACCGGGCCCGGATCCCCGAAATCGACTTGCAGCTGCACTACTACACTGCCGCCAAGAAGCGGCGGCTGGTGCGCATCAACGACGTGAACCTGCATGAAGGGGAGGGGAGCGGCGGGTTGCGGGTGGACGAGATCCTGCCCGACGGGATGATTCTCGAAAGCGGGGCTGTGAAGTTCTTTTATCCGGCGAGCAGGCGTTAGTCAGGGGGTATATTCCAGAAAGTGCAGTACGGAAAGTCCTACCCCCCCAATTCCTCCGACCAGCAGCCTGGCTGGCAGCTTGACCCGAATGGCGCGAAAGCGGAGACTATCCTGACAGCTTCGTGGTGGTGATGGAGTAGGGGAGGGCGACCAATCGCGGCAAGTTGTTAAAACAATGGCAGGACCGTCCGCAGCCGGTATTGAAGAGGAGCCAGTTATGACTGGAGGGGTGGCATGAAAAAAGCGCTGAATTATTCGACAGCCCGCGCCGGCCGAAAAGCCGATGCGGGCATTTTTTCATGGAATTGGCCGGATCAGGTCGGCGGGGAGAGCGGCTCGAATGTCCGAAACTCTAACCTGACCCGCAGATTTCCGCAGCCGCTACATCCACACCGGCGAGGCGGAGACGTACCGGCCGATTCCCGAGATCGTGGCCGATCTGGAGGCGATCGAGGCCGAGGCGCGCAAGACGGATGCTGCGCTGAAGGAGATACTGCGGAAAATCGGGTTTTGATCCGCAGATTGCGCAGATTAGCGCAGATTTTAACCCTTGAATTTAATCTGTGAAAATCTGTGAAATCTGCGGATGACAATGTACTTTGAGAGGGGGAAACATGACAAAGTTGCCGAAAGAACCATCGGGAGGAATTCGTGACGCACTGCGTCCTGAATTCTACGCGTCGGTTGTCGATCTCCTGCAAAAAGCCCGGTCTAAAAGCTACCGGGCCGCCAACTTCATCAGGATCGAGGCCTACTGGAATGTCGGGCGGATGATCGTCGAGGAGGAGCAGCAGGGGAAGGGGCGAGCCGACTATGGCACCTTCATCATCCGTGACCTTTCCATGAGGTTGACTGGGGCGTTCGGCAAGGGATTTACGGAAACGAATCTCAAATACTTCAGGCAGTTCTACCTGACCTTTCCTGTATCCTCCGATTCCGAGATTCGTCACGCACTGCGTGGCGAATTGACCTGGACATATTATCGCGCCCTGATGAGGGTCGAGAAGCCGGAATCCCGCGAGTGGTACATGAACGAGGCCGCCGAGCAGAACTGGAGCACCCGGGCGCTGGATCGGCAGATCAACTCCCTCTACTACGAGCGGATGCTGATGAGCCGCGACCAAGCGCCGGTGATCGAGGAGATGCGCGAGAAGACCGCGCCCCTCGCCGCTGCGCCCAGGGATTTCATCAAGGACCCGTATGTGCTGGAATTCCTCGGCCTGCGGGACAACCCTGGCTTCCGCGAGGCGGAGCTGGAGACCGCCATCATCGGCAAGCTGCAGGCGTTCATGCTGGAGCTGGGCAAGGGCTTCGCCTTCGTCGCCCGCCAGCAGCGGGTCAGCACCGAGACGAAGGACTTTTTCGTCGATCTGGTTTTTTACAACTACATCCTCAAGTGTTTTGTCCTCGTTGATCTGAAGTGCGGCGAGCTGACCCACCAGGACATCGGGCAGATGGACATGTACGTGCGGCTTTACGAGGACCGGGTGAAGGGGGAGGGGGACAACCCCACCGTCGGCATCATCCTCTGCACGGAGAAGGACCACACGGTGGTGAAGTACTCGGTGCTCAGCGAGAGCCGGCAGCTCTTTGCGTCGAAGTACCGGCTCTATCTGCCGAGTGAGGAGGAGTTGCGGGCGGAGGTTGAGCGGGAGCGGGAGATGGTGGTGAGGGAGAGGATGGAGAGATATGGGGTGGTGGCAGCCTTGAATGAAGGTTTGGAGACTTTCAACGTATGACAGCTTGGCAGACATGTGCCGTACCGGACTCCTTTGTTAAGACAAGGGTCGGGAGGCAGAATCAGATACCGGCTAAAGATATCGCTGATGTCGGGAAGTTTCCTGTTGTAAACCAGGGTCAGGATTTGATCGCAGGGTATTGCGACGACAGGTGTTCGGGGCACACCATACCTAATTCGATCTTGAAGTCAAGGGAGATGTCCCCGGAACTTTCTCCCGGCGGGCGATTTTGGTTTTGGCGGGCGGCAAGGAGGGAATTTCCTCTTTGACCTCTCTGATTGTTCGGGCTACATTAGCGGCGCTTTTCTTTTTTTGAATTTGTCGGGGGTGGAGGGATGCGGAAAGAGTCTGGCAGTAGCTTGCAAGATCAAGGATTTGAGGAGCCGTCGCGGTCAGTTTTAGGCTGTGGCGGTTTTTTGTTTTCGTTTCGGGGTGGGGAACTCATGCCTATGGGCGAGTTTATATGCCCGAAAATCGACCCATAGCACTAAATTATGGCCATTTTTGGATAGAATTACCTTGAATTCCAGCTGGTTGGCTTGGTCCGACCCCAAAGGCAACCATTGTGAGAGCGGCTCGATTGTCCGAAACTCTAACCTGAGCCGCAACATTGTCCATGAACACCCGCGACGTCGCCTGCAAGACGTTTGCCGCCCGTCCGCAGGGCAAGGAGCCCGCCGCTGCCGAGGGGAAGGGGTCGGAAGAGATCATCTTCGACAAGGCCGAACAGACGGCGGCCCTGGAGGAGTGCAAAGAGAGCCTGGCCGAGATCGAGGAGCGGATCGAGACCCTGGAAGAGGAGCTGCCCGGCCTTGGCGAGGAGAAGAAGGACCGGGTCGCGGCGGTGATCGAGCGGCTGAAGAGCCGACACGAAGAGCTCAGCCGGAAGGTCGCCGCCGACGAGAAATAGCTGGCCAAGGAGAAGGAATCGGGTTGACAGGGGCCGCTTGAGTGCTAAGGGGAAATCAGGGACAAAAAAACCACCAGCCAGGAAAGGAGAAGTGCCATGGCGACCTACATCACCCTGGTCAACCTCACCGAGCAGGGGGCGCGCAACATCAAAGATTCCCCGACCCGCTTCGAGGCCTACAGGGCACAGGCGGAAAAGCTGGGCGTTATCATCAAGAGCGCCTACTGGACCACCGGCAACTACGACATTATATTGACCGTCGAGGGGAGCGAGGAAGCGGCGATGATCTCCCTGCTGAAGGTCATCACTCAGGGCAACGTGCGCACCCAGACCCTGCGCGCCTTCTCCATTGACGAGATGAAGGGGCTCGTCAGCAAGATTTCCTGAACCCACCCAAAGTGAGTTTTCAGGGCAAAAATGGCAATGGCCGGACCCTGTAAATCGGATCGGGCCATTTTTTTCGCGCTCTCGGCAGCGGTGAGAGCCGCCGCGAACCTCCCTGGCTACTTCGGGTGATACTTGGGTCGGACCAAGTTAACTGAATGGAATAACTAAGAATAGGGCGTGATTTAATAAGCAAAATCGGCCTTATAAAATGCCGCGTGGTGTCGATTTGGGGCGTGTCTGCAAATTTCATTTTTGAATTCCGTAGTTGCGCCTCCCCAAAGCAGGTTTAAGGCAAGAGCCGATGCCTTGATAGTTCTGATACGGGTGTTAGCATTGCAGCAGTCCAGATAAAGCCAAACCTGTCGAGAGTCAGGGACGGAAAGCGGCGGGTCTTGAAGCCGAACCAGGCAAGATGGCCGAGCTACCTAAGGATGAACACCCCTTTGGTTGCTCGGTTTTCTTTTTGCAAAAAGCCCCGTAATCCCGAAAGGAGATAAGCAAATGACGATCCTGGCTGAGGATGTTATTGCTGGCTTCAAGGCTCAAATCAGAGGCAACGTGGTGTTGCCGGCCGACCCAGACTATGACGAAGTCCGCCAGATCTGGAACGCCATGATCGACCGCCGCCCCGGCATGATCGTCCGCTGCGCCGGTGTCAGCGACGTGATGCAAGCGGTCTCCCTGGCGCGTCAGCATAAGCTGCTGGTGGCGGTGCGCGGCGGTGGGCACAATATCGCCGGGAACGCTGTCTGCGATGATGGTCTGATGATCGATCTGTCGCCCATGAAATCGGTCCGGATCGATCCCGGCAAGCGGCGCGCCTTCGTGGAACCCGGGGCGTGCCTGGGCGATTTTGACCACGAAGCCCAGGCCTTTGGCCTGGCGACCCCCACGGGGATCAATTCGACCACCGGGCTGGCCGGGCTGACCCTGGGCGGCGGGTTCGGCTGGTTGTCGCGCAAGTACGGCCTGACGGTCGACAACCTGGTGGCCGCCGACATGGTCACGGCGGCTGGCGAGCTGGTGCATGCCAGTGCCACGGAGAACCCGGAGCTGTTCTGGGGGCTGCGCGGCGGCGGGGGGAATTTCGGCATTGTCACCTGCTTCGAGTTCGCCCTCCATCCGGTCGGTCCGGAGATCTTCGGCGGGTTGATCGTCTTCCCGGCGAAGCAGGTGCCTCAGGTGCTCGAGGGCTACCGGCGTTATGCGGCCGGCATCCCCGATGAGATGAACATCTGGGTGGTGCTGCGCAAGGCGCCGCCGCTGCCGTTTCTTCCGGCCGAGGTGCACGGCCAGGACGTGATCGTGCTGGCGATTTTCTATGCCGGTGCAGAGGCGCAGGGGAAGGCGCTGGTGGAGCCGCTGCGCGGCTTTGGCACGCCGCATGGTGAACACGTCGGCATGATGCCCTATACGGCCTGGCAGCAGGCCTTCGATCCGCTGCTGACCCCGGGAGCGCGGAACTACTGGAAGTCGCACAACTTTTCGGAACTTAAGGACGGGGTACTGGCGACGATCGTCGACTATGCCGGCCGGCTGCCGTCCCCCCAGTCGGAGATCTTCATCGGCATGCTCGGCGGGGAGACCAGCCGCATTGCCGCCGATGCAACCGCCTACGCCCAACGCGACGCCCAGTTTGTCATGAACGTCCATATCCGCTGGATGGATGCGGCGGATGACCAGCGCTGTATTGCCTGGGCCCGGGAATTCTTTGCCGCCGCGGCGCCCTATGCCACCGGCGGGGTTTACATCAATTTCATGACCGAAGAGGAGGGCGATCGGATCAAGGCCGCCTATGGCGCCGGCTATCAGCGGCTGGTGGAGTTGAAGAAAAAATACGACCCGGGCAACCTGTTCCGGCTGAACCAGAATATCAAGCCGACGGCGGAGAAATAGTGCTGCGACATGAAAGGCGCCGGTTGGCAGGCTCCAGGGGCAGAGTCACCTTCCGCGACCGCAAACAACACCCTGACCCGCCAGGCCAATTACCTGCTCGGCCGGCAACAGCGGCGCCTGGAGGGCGACTTCCTGGCGGAGGGCGGATTTACCGAAAAACTTCACCACGCCCGGAGCTCAAACGGGGGGAAAGCCAATGAAAGGTGCAATTGGCGATGAATCACGATCTCCTGCAGGACCTGCTCGACCATCTCACCCTCGAACCCCTTGGAGAGGACCGCTTTCGCGGCGAAAGCCGGTCGCTGGGTGGCAAGTCCGTCTTCGGCGGCCAGGTCCTCGGGCAGGCCTTGGTGGCCGCCGACGCAACGGTAACGGGGCGCCGGGCCCATTCGCTGCACGCCTATTTCCTGCTCGCCGGCGACCCGCAAGCCCCGATCGTCTACGAGGTCGAACGGATCCGCGACGGACGCAGCTTCACCACCCGTCGGGTGGTGGCCGTGCAGCACGGACGGGCGATCTTCAACATGGCGGTCTCCTTTCAGGCCGCCGAGGAGGGGCTGGAACACCATGCGCCCATGCCGGAGGTCCCGGAGCCGGAGGAGCTGCTTTCGGCCAGCGAACTGTACCGGCAGGTCGCGGACCGGCTGCCCGAAGAGCGCCGGGAGAAGCTGATCGCCGAGCGCCCCATCGAACTGCGCCCGGTGGAGCCGCGGGACCTCATCCATCCGGATCGGCGCCCACCACGGCGGCAGGTCTGGCTCCGGGCCGCCGGGGCGCTGCCCGACGATCCGGGGCTTCACCAAGCGCTGCTCGCCTACGCCTCCGACTTCACCCTGCTCGGAACGTCCGTCTACCCTCACGGGCTCTCCTTTCTTGATCCCAGCTTGCAGGCCGTCAGCCTTGATCACGCCATGTGGTTCCACCGTCCTTTCCGCCTGGACGACTGGCTCCTCTACTCCATGGACAGTCCCAGCGCCAGCGCCGGGCGCGGCCTCGGGCGGGGCAGCATCTTTACCCGGGACGGCCGGCTGATCGCCTCGGTGGCGCAGGAAGGGGTGATCCGCGTTCGAAAGCCCGGTTAGGTCCTGTTGGAGTTATGGGACCGGTGCGATCTATACTGAGAATCAAAACCAGGAAATACCATGCCCAAGATGGCGAATACGCCGGGGGTAGACCTGCTCGACCAACTAATCGAAATTATTTAAAATTGAATGCGATTTGGCAGACAAAATCAGGCTATAGCCCGATTTTTCTGGGCAATTTCAAGCCTATCAAGGATCCGTTGTTCGTGGAACGGGGCACATCCAGGGGGCAGCGGGCTCAGCACCTAAACCTTCATTCCCCTTCCGGTTTTATACACTCCGCCCCTTCATTTCCCGGCTTGTTCACATACCCCGAAACCGGATAGAGATCGAGCACACCCTCTGCAGCCGGCAGCAGCAGGCCATGCAGATCCTTCTCGCCCTGGTGGGGATCGAACCAGGCGTCAAAGGTCGCCAGCTCGAGAATGGCGGGCATACGGTTGTGCAATTGTGCCACCAGGCCATTCGCCTCGATGGTGATGATCGTGCAGGAGACCACCACTTCCCCGGGATGCTCCGGATTCTCCCACCGGTCCCAGAGCCCGGCCAGGGCCAAGGGAGCGCCGTCCTTGCGGAAAATGTAATAGGGCTGCCTGTCCTTGCCAGCCTTCTTCCACTCGTAGAACCCGCTCGCGGGGATGATGCAGCGCTGCCGGCGGAAGGCGTCCCGGAAGGACGGCCTGGATCCCACCGTCTCGGCCCGGGCGTTGATCATCTTGGAGCCGATCTTCGCATCCTTCGCCCAGTGCAGGACCAGTCCCCAACGCGCCAGGGTGATGCTCCGCTCGGCTCCCTGCTGGCGGATCATGACGACATCCTGGGAGGGGGCGAGGTTGTAGCGCTCCTCGAGGGGGAATCCCCTGGACAGGCCGAAATAGGCGATCAGGTCTTCGATGGGGATGTTGTTGGAAAATCGTCCGCACATGGGTTCGATTTTATCAGGAACCGGAGAGGATTTTTCAAGTGGATGCTTTACCGGATGCCTGGCTCAAACGCAGACGGGCAACCCGATGAGTTGCCCGTCGTTTTTGCCGGGATAGGTGCTGCAGCATTACGCTGCCGTGACCGCCGCGATGGAGTCGAAAGCGATTTCGAGAAGCTGCTGCAGTTCATCTTCGCTGATGGTCAGCGGCGGCATGAAGTAGACGACGTTCCCCAGCGGGCGCAGCAGCGCCCCGCTGGCCAGGGCCTCGCGGTAGACGGCCAGGCCCCGGCGCTCCTGCCAGGGGTAGGGGGTCTTGGTTGCGCGGTCCTGCACCAGTTCGACGGCGGCGACCATGCCGCAGCGGCGGAATTCCCCGACCTGGGGCAGGGCGGTGAAGCGCGGCGCGGCAGCGTCGAGCTGGGCCATGCGCGGCTGCAGCCCTTCGAGAATCTGCTCCTCCTCGAAGATGTTCAGCACCTCCACCGCGACGGCGCAGGCGAGGGGATTGCCGGAATAGGAATGGGAGTGGAGAAAGGCCTTCAGGGTCGCGTAGTCGTCGTAGAAGGCCCGGTAGATCTCCTCGGTGGCCAGGGTGACGGCCAGCGGCATGTAGCCGCCGGTGATCCCCTTGGAGAGGCACATCAGATCGGGGGCGACCCCGGCATGCTCGTTGGCGAAAAGCTTGCCGGTGCGGCCGAAGCCGACGGCGATCTCGTCGGCGATGTAGTGGACGTCGCAGCGGCTGCACAGCTCGCGCAGCTTGCGCAGGTAGATCGGGGGGATAGACGCGCATGCCGGCGGCGCCCTGGATCAGCGGCTCGATGATCACCCCGGCGATCTGCTCGTGCTCGGCCAGCAGCAGCTTCTCCATGTGCTCGAAACACTCGGCGGCGCAGCTGTCGCGTTGTTTGCCGTAGGGACAGCGGAAGCAGTCGGGACCCTGGACCTGGAAGCCCTCCAGCAGGATCGGCCGGTAGATGGAGCGGTAGAGGTCGCAGCCGCTCACCGACAGGGCGCCGATGGTCTCGCCGTGATAGGCCTCGGTGATGGAGACGAAGCGGGTCTTCTGGCGGACGCCGACCTGCTGCCAGTACTGGAAGCTCATCTTCAGGGCGACTTCCACCGCCGAGGAGCCGTTGTCGGCAAAGAAGACCTTGGTCAGCCCCGGCGGCGCCAGGGCGCAGAGCCGGGCGGCGAGTTCCACCCCCGGCTGGTGGGTGAAGCCGGCGAAGATGTGGTGGGCGACCTTTTCGGCCTGTGCGGCCAGGGCGCGATTGAGGCGGGGATGGCTGTGGCCGAAGAGATTGACCCACCAGGAGGAGACGCCGTCGAGAATGCGGTTGCCGTCGTAGTCGATGAGGTAGCATCCTTCGCCCCGGGCGATGGGCAGGGGCGGCAGGGTCTCATGGTCCTTCTGCTGGGTGCAGGGGTGCCAGACATGGGCGGCGTCGAGTCTCAAAAGTTCTTCTTTATTCATTGCCTACCATGAAGTTGTGAGGAAGTGTTTTAAGTCAGGAGCGGCGCTCAGGAGAGGCCCAACGCCGCCAGCAGCCAGGGGAGGGTGGGCAGGCGCTCCAGTTCGTCGGCCAGGGCCAGGACCTTCTCCTGCTCGCTGCCGGCGACCTGCGGCAGCACGCCGAGCAGGTCCGCCGAGGCCAGGGAGGCGAGGGTGTGCGGGGCGCTCTCCTCGGCCGGGCCCGGCTGCGCGGGCATGCCGTTGATGAGGAAGCCGGCCAGCGGCAGGCCCATGCTGCGGGCGGCGAAGAGGGTCAGCAGGGTGTGGTTGATGGTCCCCAGTCCGGCGCGGCCGACGGTGAGCAGCGGCAGGCCGCACTCCCGCACCAGGTCGGCCACCAGGTAGCCGCCGGCCAGCGGCACCATCAGCCCGCCGCAGCCTTCGACGATCAGGAACTGGTGCGCCCGGCCGAGTTGCTCGATCGCGGCGACGAGGAGCTCCGGCGCGACGCGCACCTTTTCCTCTTCGGCGGCGACCGCCGGGGCCAGGGGCGGGTGCAGGCGCAGCGGCGCGACCAGCTCGTCGGCATCGCTGCTCTGCGCCGCGAAGCGCAGCAGCTCGGCGTCGGGGCCGGGACGGGAAGGGTCGGCGACGCCGCTCTCCACCGGCTTGCAGACGCCGACGTCGATCCCCCGACGGTGCAGGAAGCGGGCGAGAGCGGCGGCGACCAGGGTCTTGCCGACGCCGGTGTCGGTGCCGGTCACGAACAGGCCGCGGATTTCCGGATCAGCAGCCACCGAGGGTCATCTCCGCGTCCTGGAGCATCTGCAGGTCGGTCTCCCGGTCCCGGCCCTTGGTGGTCAGGTAGTTGCCGATCATGGTGCCGCTGGCGCCGGCCATGAAGATCCACGACTGGAATTCACGCAGGTTCGGCTCCCGCCCGCCGCAGACGCTGATACTCCGATCGGGGAGGAAGTAGCGGAAGAGGGCGATGATCCGCAGGCACTCCATCGGGGTCAGGTGGCGTGCCCCCGCGAGGCGGGTCCCGGGGACCGGGTTGAGAAAGTTGAGGGGGACCGAGTCGACGGCCAGTTCCCGCAGGGTGCGGGCGAGTTCGACGCGCTGGGCCGGGGACTCGCCGAGACCGAAGATGCCGCCGCAGCAGACCTTCATGCCGGCTTCCTTGGCGGTCCGCACCGTGGCGACATCCTCGGCGTAGTCGTGGGTGGTGCAGATTTCGGGGAAGAAGGAGCGGGCGGTCTCCAGGTTGTGGTGGTAGGTCACGCAGCCGGCCGCAGCCAGCTCCCGGGCGGCGGTGGCGTCGAGAATGCCCAGGGAGGCGGAGGGATCGATCCCGCCGAGGTCGCGGATCTCCCGCAGCGCCTGGAGGATGGAATCGAATTCGGCGCCGGGAGTGACCCGCGTGCCGCTGGTCACGATGCCGAAGCAATGGGAGCCTTCGTCCAGGGCCTGCCGCGCCCCGGCGACGATCTCTGCCACGGGTTTCAGGGGATAAACCGGGGCGGCGGTGCGGGCATGGGCCGACTGGGCGCAGAAGGCGCAGTTTTCCGCACAGCGTCCCGACTTGGCGTTGATGATCGAGCAGAGTTCGGCGCGATCGCCGAAGTGCTCTTCGCGCAGACCATGGGCGCCGGCAAAAATACGGGTCAGTTCGGCCCCGCGGGCGCCGAGAATGGCCAGGCCCTCGGCATTGCTCGGCGCCTCGCCGGCCCGGACCTTTGCCGTTAACTGGTCGATTTCCTTGATTGACAGACTCACAATAGGCACTCCCCTGAAAAAATTGTTGGCTTGGATTATCGAAGAGGCGGGTCGATTTGTCAACCGTCAATGAGTCTCTGGTTGACAACTGCTATGAGGAATTACCATTTAGTGGCTGTTTATTCTCATATCTTATTGACAGGCGCGCTGGACAATGATAAAACAACATCTCATTTTACTTGAGGTGGAGGGTTATGGTTAAAAAACTGATCGGTCGGAAGCTCAAGGCCACCCGCTTGAAAAATGACATGACAATTCAGGAACTGGCCGAGAGATCGCGGGTTTCCTCGAACATGATTTCCCGAATCGAGCGGGGGCTCACGATCCCCTCTATCGAGATCCTGATGAAGTTGGCGGGGGCCTTCGGCATGAGCGTCAATTTCTTCGTCGAAGAAGCGTCCCACGGGACGACCGTGGTCCATACCCGCAAGGGGACCGGCCAGCCGATCTTCTTTTTCGAGGACAAGCACCAGATCACCAGCCTCACCCAGGGGATTCGCGATCCGAGCTTTGCCGTCTTTTACGACACCCTGGAGAAGGATTGCAGCAGCGGGGAAGGGGGGATGGTCCACACCGGGGAAGAATTTGCCCTGGTGCTCAGCGGCCGGATGGAATTCATCATCGAAGGCGAGAATTATCTCCTCGACGAGGGGGATTCCCTGACATTCAAGGCGTCCCTTCCCCATCGCTGGCGCAACCTGCACGATGGCCAGACCCTGGTGCTGTGGGTCGTCTCCCCGGCCCCCAATCTCGCCCAGTAAAATCAACGGTCCTTGGAGAGAACGGGATGAAGATCAAGAAGATCGTCGGCAAGAAACTGAAAGCCATTCGCCTCAAGAACGACCTGACCATCCAGGAACTCGCGGAAAAATCGCGGGTCTCCTCGAACATGATCTCCCGCATCGAACGCGGCCTGACCATTCCCTCGGTGGAGATCCTGATGAAGCTGGCGGGGGTGTTCGACAAGAGCATCAACTATTTCGTCGAAGAGGTCGTCACCACCCACGAAATCGTCCATACCACGCCCGGCAAACGGGACAAGACCGTCTACGACGACGAACACAACATGCATACCGAGTCCTTCACCTCGGGACTGCGTGATCCGCAATTCACATCCTTTTTCTGCACGGTGCAAAAAGGCGGCACCAGCGGTGAACAGAACATGTATCATCCCGGCGACGAACTGATCTACGTCCTCGATGGCCGCCTCAAGGTGACCATCGCCGGCGAAACCCACATCCTCGATGCCGGGGAAAGCCTCTCTTTCAAGTCGCATTTACCGCATAGATGGGATAATATCGGCGACGATGACGCCAAGGTCATCTGGACTCTTTCGCCGTTTACGACCATTTGATCCCCATCTCCCAGCGGTAACTCCATGGCAATTTTCAAAAAGTTCTTTGCGCCGTCCGATCCCCTCACCAAGCTGCGCAAGGCATTTTCCCGCGGCCAATGGGCGGAGGTCCTGGCCCTGGGAAAAGCCCTTGACCCCTCCCACATCGCTGCCGACAACGGCGCGGAGCTGACCGAGCTGCTCGACCAAGCCGGCGATCGCCTGGCGGAACTGAACCTCCAAGAGGCGGAGGCTTTCCTGCGTGCCGGGGACGAAGCGCGTGCCCGGGAGCATCTCGAACTCGCCGCCTCCCTGGCCGCAGAGGCCGGCCTGCGCGCCCGGATTCTCGCGCTCAGCCCCCGGCGGGAAGCTCCCCCGCGGCCTGCCACACCCATCCCGGCACCCATCCTTGCCCCCTCCTGCGGCTGCGGCAGCGAGTGCAGCACGCCGGGGCCCGCCCCGGATAGCCCCCTCGATACGCCATCGCCGGCGGATACGGACCTGGATCTCGATACGCGGCTGGACCTGTGCCTCGGCGGCTATCCGGAAGGCGCCGTCGACCGTTACCTCGCGCTGGGGGCGCCCCTGAAAGCGGCGGTGGTGCTTGCCCATGGAGGTGAAACCCAGGCCGCCCTGGAGGCCTTTGCCGAGGTGCCGGCAGCCGACCAACAAGAGGATTTTCACTACGAGCGCGGGGTTCTGCTCGCCAGACAGGGAGAAGTCGACGCTGCCGCCGCCGACCTGGAACGCTGTCTCGACCTCGATCCCGCACATCCTCTGGCCGGGGATGTCCTGTTCAATCTGCTGCTCGGGGCCGGCCGGCTCGAGCCGGCCGCCACCCTGGTTCAGAGGCTCGAAACCGCCGGCTGCCCGGCATCCTTCTGCCTCGCGCGCCGGGCGATTCTCCAAGCCGTGGCGGGGGACTACGATCAGGCGTTGCCGCTTGCGGAGGCCGCCTACGGGGCGGGCAGCCGCGAGGGGGAGCTGCTGATCCTTTTCGCCCAGCTGCTGGAGCGCCAGGGTCGCGTCGACCAGGCGGAACAGATCTATGTGCAGACTGCCGGTGGCGGTGGCTGTGGCGGCGGTGGCATTTCTGTCCCCCTGGCCGAATTCTGGCTGCGGCACAAGCGCCAGCTCGACCGCGTGCTGGAGGGGTTCAAGGGGCTCTGGCAGCAGGAACCGGGCAACCCGCTCTGGATGTTGCGTACCGGGCAGACCTATCTGGCCAAAGGGTGGACCGAGCAAGGTCGTGAATTGCTCCGCCGCCTGGTGGAACGAAACGATATCCCCGCGGAGCTTTTCGATGAGGCCCGGCAGGCTCTGGATGCCCCCGAGCATTCCTGATCGCCGCGGTTCACCTAAGCCGACTATTGACAGCTATCGGCTGCTCGCTATAGTTGACCTGAATATGGGGAGTTCCGGTTGCCGCACCAGGAAAGGTGATGAATCGGACGAATCGGGGAGGCGATATGAACAAGTCGGAACTTGTTGATGCTTTGGCCAGTGAAAAAAACCTGACGTATAAAAGGGCTGAAGAGATAGTCAATATCATCTTTGACGCGATGGCTTCTACCCTCGCCGACGGCGGGCGGATCGAGATCCGCGGCTTCGGCAGTTTCGTGGTCAAGGATTACAAGGCCTACATGGGACGCAATCCCAAAACCGGTGAAGTAATCAAGGTCCACCCCAAAAAGCTGCCGTTTTTCAAGGTCGGCAAGGAATTGCGGGAGAAGGTCAACGGCTGATGGGGCTCTCCCGGAAGTCGCCCATCCCACGCATCACGAGAGCTTGCCCGGGATAGGTTACTTCACGCTCCCGGGCATTCGTTCGCTGTGGACCCCCCCCTGGTGCCGGCAAGAGGCTTGGCATGGACGACCCGGTTGGGTTATGCTGCCTCCCCGGAACGCCCTGGAGCCGGTTGGTATCGAGAAGAGATCCTTCCCAACACCGTGCTCCGGAGGCTTGAACCGAAGACGCCAACCCTCTGCGAAAGTGGACCGATTGCCATGGCTGTCGCCAACCTTGAGGCGGTAAAAAACTGTTACCTGTTCAAGGAGATGACCGAGGCGGAGATTTCTTCCCTGGCCGGCCTTTTTGCCGAGAAAAGGGTCGGGGAAGGGCTGACGGTCTTTCTCGAACACATGCCCGGGGAATCCTTGTTCCTGATTCGGAAAGGTATTATCCGGATATCCAGGATGATTTCCGAAGGGGATGAGAAAACCCTGGTCATCCTCGGCCCGGAGGACGTCTTCGGCGAAATGGCGATCCTGGATGGTGGACCGCGCGCCGCTACAGCCCGAGTCATCGAAGAAGCCAGTCTGCTTTCCCTGAACAGGTCCGATTTCGAAATTCTCTGTGACCAGAACCCGCGGCTGGGACTACGGCTTTTGAGCAATATCGTGCGCGTTTTCAGCCAGCGCGTCCGGGGCAACAGCGAAGACTACCGAACCATGCTGCTCTGGTCCCTGAGGGCGAAACCCTGAGCGGTTCAAGCTCTGGCCTGGATAGGTGAACCCCGGGGGCAGGGAAGGTCGGCGGCCGGCCTTTCGGCCGAGCTCTCAATCCTGTCCGGAGAATTTCCCGCCTCGCCGTAACAACTCCCACCGAATTCAAAATACTCCTTCCGGAACAATCCGGATTGCCTTTGGCCGAGCGATCGCCAGAAGGGACGATCCGCGCTCCAGCTCGGACCTGCCAACCTCTCGGTTCCACTGCGTGAAAGCCCCCCTTTTCCATTGAAAAATAGCGAGCCATTCGCTATAGTGCAGCCGGTTTTCTCTCTCCACAACCTTCCATTCCCCGCCGGTGGTTTGCCGGTCCAGGGTCTCCCGCGGAGTTGCGCCGGTGTTCGAAACACTGTTTAATCAGAAACTGATATTCGGTCTTGTCGGCGGCCTCGGCCTGTTCCTGTTCGGCATGAAGATCATGTCGGAGGGTTTGCAGAAAGTCGCCGGCGACCGGATGCGGAAAATCCTCGCGGCACTGACCAACAACCGATTAATCGGCACGCTGGTCGGGCTTGCCGTAACGGCCATCATCCAATCCTCCAGTGCCACCACGGTCATGGTGGTCGGTTTTGTCAATGCCGGCCTGATGTCGCTGGTGCAATCGATCGGGGTGGTCCTCGGCGCCAACATCGGCACCACCGTCACCGCGCAGCTGATCGCCTTCAAAATCACCAAGTTCGCTTTGCCGGCCATCGGGCTGGGGGCCGGACTGAAACTTTTTTCCAGCAGCAGGCGCTGGACCTACATCGGGGAGATCCTGCTCGGCTTCGGTATTCTCTTTTTCGGCCTGCAGATCATGGAGCAGGCTTTCGAACCGCTGAAACAGAGCCAGGAATTCCGCGACATGTTCGTCCTGGTCGGCAACCACCACCTGGTCGGGGTGCTGATCGGTGCCGTCCTGACCATGATCGTCCAAAGCAGCAGCGCGACCATCGGTATCACCATCGCCCTGGCCAGCACCGGCCTGATTTCCTTCGAGGCCAGTGTCGCCCTGATCCTCGGGGAGAATATCGGCACGACGATTACCGCCAACCTGGCGGCCATCGGCACCAACCTGGCGGCCCGCCGCACCGCCTTCGCCCACTTTCTGTTCAATGTCCTGGGCGTTGCCTACATCCTCGCGCTCTTCCCTTATTTCATTCATTTTATCAACTCCGTTACGCCCGGGGATGCGGATTTCGTCATCCAGACCCAGCAGCAGGCCGCCAGCTTCGGTGGCGTGCTCGGCGACAAACCCTTCATCGCCCGCCACATCGCCAATGCCCACACCCTCTTCAACGTCGTCAATACCCTGGTCTTTCTCCCGTTGGTCGGTTTGCTGGCCCGGTTGACCACGGTACTGATCCGGGGCCGGGAAGAGGAGATGGAATTCCATCTGAAATATATCGACAACCGCGTTCTCAACACGCCGCCGATCGCCCTCGGGCAGGCCCGGGCGGAGACCCGGCGGATGGCCCAGACGGCGCTGGAAATGGTCGACGAGACGGTAGCCTTTCTTCAGGATTTCGACGAGAAACGGATCCCGTCGCTGGAAAAAAAGGAGGACCTCGTCGATCTGCTGCAGAAGGAGATCATCGATTTCCTGGTCTCCCTCTCCCAGAAGTCGATTACGCCTGAAACCAGCAAGGATATCGCCTCGATGATGCACATGGTCAACGACCTCGAGCGGGTCGGCGACCACTGTGAAAATATCTGGCGGCTCGGCCAGCGCAAGCGCGATCAGAATATCGGTTTTTCGGAGATCGCCGTAAACGAAATTCTCGACATGGCCAAGCACACCAGGGAGTTCCTGGCCTTTGTGGCCGAAGCCATCGAACGTGGCGACCGCGCCATTTTCGACAAGGCCAATCACATGGAATCCGTGGTCGACGATATCGAAGAAACCCTGCGCAACAACCACATCTCCCGGCTCCATACCGGTGAGTGCGCGGTCCTCTCGGGCTTGATCTTCCTCGACATGCTGCACAACTTCGAAAAGATCGGCGACCATACCTACAACGTTGCCAAGGCGGTCGTCGGGAAGAAGTAAGAGCGGGCCGCTATCGACGTCGGTTCCAATACCGTGCGCATGCTGCTCGGTTCAGTCGATGCGGCCGGGCAGATGGTCCCCCTGGAGTACCACCGGCGAATCACCCGCCTTGGCGGAGGGTTCTGCCCGCAACGGGGCCTGTCCTTTGCAGCCATGGAGCGGACCCTTTCCGCTTTGTGTGCATTTGCCGGGCGCCTTGCCGAAGGCGATGTCGACGGGGTGGCCGCGATCGGTACGGCGGCCCTGCGCCGCGCGGTCAACGGTCCGGACTTCGTCTCCCTGGTCCGGGAAAAAACCGGGCTGACGATCGAGGTCGTCGACGGCGAGGAGGAGGCCCGACTGGCCGCTACCGGCGTGCTCGCCGCTCTCGACCCGCGACCGGCCCATGGGCTGATTTTCGATATCGGCGGCGGCAGCACCGAGTTCATCCTGGTGGTGGACGGTTCGATTCGTTTTCAGCGCAGCTATCCCCTCGGCGTGGTGACCCTCTGCGAGGACTTCCCGGATCCCCGCGGCCGGCAGGCGGAGGTCGACCTTCACTTGGACCATCTGCGCAGGGACCTGGCAGCCGGCGGGCTGTTGCCGCTGGTCGAGGCGACGGATTGTGGTTTCATCGGCACCGCCGGTACCGTCACCAGCCTGGCCGCCCTGCAACTGGAAATGATTGAGTACGACTGGCGCCGGGTGAACAACCTGGTCTTGTCCCGGGAGGCCCTGGGGGGCTGGCGCGGGCGCCTCGCCGCCCTCGATGTCCCCGGCCGGGAAGCCTTGCCGGGGCTGGAGGAGGGGAGGGGAGACCTGATCCTGCCCGGTCTGGAGATCGTCCTGCACCTCTCGCCGGTTTCGGCAGCGAGGCCCCGCCGGTCTGAGATTTCGGCCTGCTGGAGGGGCTGCCGCCGGGGTCGGCCCTGCTTGCGTAGGGCCGCTGGCGAATTGACTTTTTCCTCCCGGTCACCTATATTAAGCACTCGTTTTTTCAGCCCCTTCCGGGTGCATCCAGCCTAACCACCGAAGGACCCTCCCGCATGGAAAAAACCATCCTTTCAGGCAACGAAGCGATCGCCCGCGGCGCCTTCGAAGCCGGAGTCCGGGTCGCCTCGGCCTACCCGGGTACGCCGAGCACCGAGATCCTGGAAAATGTCGTCAACTATCCCAGCATCGACGCCTCCTGGGCGCCCAACGAAAAGGTCGCCCTGGAAGTCGGTATCGGCGCCAGCTTCGGCGGGGCGCGGGCGCTGGTCACCATGAAGCATGTCGGTGTGAACGTGGCCGCCGACCCGCTCTTCACCTTCTCCTATACCGGGGTGCGCGGCGGCCTGGTGCTGGTGACCGCCGACGACCCCGAGATGCATTCGTCGCAGAACGAACAGGACAACCGCAATTACGCCAAGTTCGCCAAAGTGCCGATGCTCGAGCCCGCCGATTCCCAGGAATGCAAGGACTTCACCCGGCTGGCCCTGGAGATTTCCGAGCAGTACGACACGCCGGTCATGCTGCGCACCACGACGCGGATTTCCCACAGCAAGTCGCTGGTCGTTCTCGGCGAGCCGGTCAGCGGCCTGCCCGAACCGCGCCTGGAGCGCAACGCCGCCAAGTTGGTGATGCTCCCCGGCAACGCCCGCAAGCGCCATCCGCTGGTCGAGGAGCGGCTGGTGAAGCTGGCCGCGGCCGGGACGAGTCTGCCTTGCAACCGCCTGGAGATGCGCGATCCGCAGGTCGGCATCATCACCTCCGGGGTCTGCTACAACTATGTCCGCGAGGTTCTCCCGAACGCCTCGACGCTCAAGCTCGGCCTTATCCACCCTCTGCCCAAGGAGCTGATCCGCGATTTCGCCGCCAGGGTCGAGACCCTGCTGATCGTCGAAGAGCTCGATCCCTTCATCGAGGAACAGGTCAAGGCGATGGGCATCGCCTGCCGGGGGAAGGACACTTTTCTCCCTCTGCGGGGAGCTCACGCCGGGCATTCTGCGCGCCGCCCTTGCTCCCCTGGGCCTGACTGCGGTGCCGGTCGCCGGCCCGGAAACGGGTCTTCCCGAGCTGCCGCCGCGGCCGCCCAACATGTGCCCCGGCTGCCCGCACCGCGGGGTTTTCTTCGCTCTTAACCAGCTTAAGGCCTACGTCACCGGCGACATCGGCTGCTACACCCTCGGCTTCATGCCGCCGCTCTCGGCGATGGATACCTGCGTCTGCATGGGGGCCAGCATCGGCAACGCCACGGGCGTGGTCAAGGTGGTGCCGGAGGCGGAGAAGCGCCAGGTGGTGGCGGTCATCGGCGATTCGACCTTCCTCCACACCGGCATCAACGGCCTGATGGACATGGTCTACAACCAGGCGCCGGCGACCCTGATCATTCTCGACAACCGCATCACCGCCATGACCGGCCGCCAGGACAACCCGGCTTCCGGCTTCACCCTGATGGATCAGGGCGCGCCGCAGGTCGATTTCGTCCAGCTTTGCCAGGCGCTGGGCGTAAAACATGTGCGCACCGTCAATCCCTTCGACCTGGCCGAGACCAAGGCGGTGATCGCCGAGGAAATGGCGCGCCCGGAGCCGTCGGTGGTGATCACCGACAAGCCCTGCGTCCTGGTCAAACGCGCCGGCGTCTTTGAGCGCGGTCCTCTGCTCGAGGTGACGGAGGAAAATTGCACCGGCTGCCGGGCCTGTCTGCGCATCGGCTGTCCGGCGATCATCTGGAAGCCCGGGGAGGGGAAGAAGGGGGTCGCCCAGATCGATCCGCTGCTCTGCACCGGCTGCGACGTCTGCCGGCAGCTCTGTCGTTTCGATGCCATCGGGAGGGCCCAATGATGAACGAGATTACCAACATCCTGTTGGTCGGCGTCGGCGGCCAGGGGATCCTGCTCGCCTCGGAAATTCTCGCCGAGACCTGCATGCTCGCCGGCTTCGACGTCAAGAAAAGCGAAATCCACGGCATGTCCCAGCGCGGCGGCAGCGTCGTCTCCCACGTCCGTTTCGGCAAGGAGGTCTTTTCGCCGATCGTGCCGGAAGGGGAGGGGGACGTCCTGTTCGGCTTCGAACTGATGGAGACCTGCCGGGCCCTCCCGCTTTTGCGTCCCGGCGCCCGGGTCATCGCCAACGACCTGCAGATCCCGCCGCCGGCGGTTCTCTCAGGAGCGCAGGTCTACCCGCAGGATTTGCCGGAAACCATCGGCAGCCGCTTTCCGGATTTCCTGCTGGTCGACGGCCAGCATCTGGCGGAGCAGGCCGGCAATCCCCGCACCGCCAATACCGTCCTGCTTGGTGCGGTCTCCAAGCGGCTCGCCATCGGCGCTGAATTTTGGCAACAGGCCCTGGAAAAGATGGTGCCGAAACGGTTTCTGGAAGAGAATCTCAAGGCCTTCGCCCTGGGACGGGAGTGCTGAAACGGAAAGGGGTCAACGATGATCTGGAATGACGAGTTCGAAACCCTGCCGCGGGAGGCGCTGGAGTCCCTGCAGCTCAAGCGGCTCAGGCAGACCGTGGAACGGGTGAACGTCACCGTGCCGTTTTACCGCGAGAGCTTCCGCAAGGCCGGGGTCCGCCCCGACCAGATCCGCACCCTCGACGATCTGCGCCGCTTGCCCTTCACCCTCAAACAGGACATGCGCGACAACTACCCCTACGGGCTGTTCGCCGTCCCCCTCGAACAGATCGTTCGCATCCATGCTTCTTCGGGGACGACCGGCAAGCCGACGGTGGTCGGCTACACCCGCCGCGACATCGAGACCTGGGCGGAGCTGATGGCCCGCTCCTTCGTCGCCGCCGGTGCCCACCGCGGCGACGTGATCCACAACGCCTACGGATACGGCCTGTTCACCGGCGGCCTCGGCGCCCATTACGGCGCCGAAAAGCTTGGTGCCTCGGTCATCCCCATGTCCGGGGGGAATACCAAGAAGCAGATCATGATCATGCAGGACTTCGGCTCCACGGTCCTGACCTGTACCCCTTCCTACAGCCTCTACCTGGCCGAAGCCGCAGCGGAAGAAGGCATCGACATCCGCAAGCTGAAACTGCGGATCGGCATTTTCGGCGCCGAGCCGTGGAGCGAATCGATTCGCCGGGAGATCGAAGAGAAGCTCGGCATCAAGGCGATCGACATCTACGGCCTCTCCGAAATCCTCGGTCCCGGGGTGGGGATCGAGTGCATCGAGGCCCAGCATGGCCTGCACATCTGGGAAGATCATTTCATCCCCGAAATCATCGATCCGGAGACCGGCGAGGTGCTGCCGGTCGGGGAACGGGGCGAACTGGTGATCACCACAATCACCAAGGAGGGGATCCCGATGCTGCGCTACCGGACCCGGGACATCACCCGCTTGATCCCGGAGCCGTGCCTTTGCGGACGGACCCATCTGCGCCTGGAGCGGATGAGCGGTCGCAGCGACGACATGCTGATCATCCGCGGCGTCAACGTCTTCCCCTCGCAGATCGAAAGCGTGCTGATGACCATCGAGGGGATCGAGCCCCACTACCAGCTGATCGTGGATCGCGAAGAAAATCTCGATACCCTCGAGGTCCAGGTCGAGGTCAACGAGCAGACCTTCTCCGACGAAGTCAAGGTGCTGCAGGATTTGTCCGGAAGCATTCGCAAGGAAATCAAAGATTTGCTTGGTATTACCTGCAAGGTGCGGCTGGTCGAGCCGAAAACGATCGCGCGCAGCGAAGGCAAAGCCAAGCGCGTTATCGACAAGCGTCCGCCCCAGAATTGAGTCGATTCCCGTCCGCAAGGAGGCGCTCCATGAAAGTCGAGCAGATTTCCATCTTCATCGAAAACAAGTCGGGCCGTCTGGCGGAAGTGACCCGAACCCTGGGCGATGCGGGCGTCAACATCCGTGCCCTGTCGCTGGCCGATACGTCCGATTTCGGTATCCTGCGGCTGATCGTCGATCGCACCGACCTGGCCAAGAGTGCGCTCAAGGCGCAGGGCTTTACGGTCAACAAGACCGAAGTGGTGGCGGTCGAGGTGCCGGATCGGCCCAAGGGGCTGTTCGGGATTCTCCATGTGCTCGACCAGGGAGCGGTCAACGTCGAATACATGTATGCCTTCGTGGAGCGCTGTGGGGAGAATGCGGTGATCATCTTCCGTTTCGACAATCCGGAGGAGGCCATCCGCCTGCTGGTCCAACATGGCTTCACGGTGCTGGAAGGGGAGCGGGTCTACACCATGTAGGCCACTAAAAGAGTCATGAACAAATCTCCCATTATCGATCCAGCGACTGACAGGACCCCGCGCATCTGGGATCCGGTGCATGAGTGCATGGGCCGCGAAGAGCTGGAACTGCTCCAGATGACCCGCCTGCATGCCACTCTGGAAAGGGTCTATCGCAACGTCCCCTGTTACCGCGCCAAATTCGACGCTTTCGGAGTCACTCCCGGCGATCTCCACGCGCTTTCCGATTTGGCAAAATTCCCCTTTACCGACAAGGAAGACCTGCGCCAGAACTATCCCTACGGCATGTTCGCGGTGCCGCTGCGAGAGGTGGTGCGGATTCATTCCTCCTCGGGGACGACCGGTAAGCCGACGGTGGTCGGCTACACCCGCTCCGACCTGCAGACCTGGACCGAGCTGGCGGCCCGCTTCATGACCGCCGCCGGCGTCACCGAAGACGATATCGTCCACATCGCCTTCGGCTATGGCCTGTTCACCGGCGCCTTCGGTCTCCATTACGGAGCCGAGCGCATCGGGGCGTCGGTCATTCCCATGTCGAGCGGCAACACCGACAAGCAGATCATGATCATGCAGGACTACCGGTCCAGCGCCCTGGTCTGCACACCCTCCTATGCCCTGACCATCGCCGACCGCATGGAGAAACTGGGTATCGATCCGGCCTCCTTAAACCTGCGCGTCGGCCTGTTCGGCGCCGAGCCCTGGACCCAGGAGCTGCGGCGTGAAATCGAAACCCGCCTGGGGATCGTAGCCACCGACAACTACGGCCTTTCCGAGGTTATGGGCCCCGGGGTCGCCGGCGAGTGTTTGTGTCGCTGCGGCATGCACATCTTCGAGGACCATTTCATTCCCGAGATCATCGATCCCGACAGCGGCCGGACCCTGCCGCCAGGAGAAGTGGGGGAACTGGTGCTTACCTGTATCACCAAGGAAGCCTTTCCGATGATCCGCTACCGCACCCGCGACATCACCCGTCTCGACTATGCCCCCTGTGCCTGCGGGCGCACCCAGGTGCGGATGGCCAAGACCATGGGGCGCAGCGACGACATGCTGATCATCAAGGGGGTCAACGTCTTCCCGACCCAGATCGAGGAAGTGCTGTTTCGGATCGAGGGGTGCGAGCCCCATTACCAACTGGTCATCGATAAGGTCGGGGCCATGGACGTCCTGGAGGTCCAGGTCGAAGTTAACGAGCGGATTTTCTTCGACGAAATGAAGCGCCAGCGGGCCTTTGTCGATTTCGTGGAAAAGAAACTGGCCTCGGCGCTCGGTGTCGGTGCCAGGGTCAAATTGGTCGAGCCGTCCTCCATCAAGCGGCACGAGGGAAAGGCCCAGCGGGTCATCGACAAACGTAACCCGTCAATCTGAGTTATTTAGTATCCACTTGAAATCACAAAGGAAGTTTGATTGTCTTTTCCGAATTCCCGGCGTAGTTTCCACTTGACAATCCAACCCAAATTCCCGATAATCGCTACTCGTTGACTGACGGGGCGTAGCGCAGCCTGGTAGCGCACCTGCATGGGGTGCAGGGGGTCGGAGGTTCAAATCCTCTCGCCCCGACCATTCAACGACTGGAACGATCAAGCAGTTAGGCCACCCAGAAATGGGTGGCCTATTTGCGTTAAAGCCTTTTTCATGTATTTCCGGCCTGGGAAAGGCCGGGGCAGGTCGAGCGCAATAAGAAAATCGTCAGACCGGTGTGCTAAGCTTTGGACTAGTGCATGTCAGGGGTGGGGAATGACTATTGCGTATATCGCCATAATTGGAATTGTCGTTGTCGGGGCCTTGGGTTTAATCATCCTGTTGAGGAGGTGGTGGTAGCCCAGGGCGAATCTTTCATCAACTTTTCACGAGTACCAGCACCCGTTGAAAATTCCTTGGAACAGGAAGGGGGGTCCGTTACAGGATGTGCCCCCAATTATTCGCCCAGAAAATCCAAGGGTACATAATAATAAAATCACAGAAATCCTCTGAAACTGTGCGAGGTTGAGAGCGGATTGGAAGTATCGAGACCCGGGGCGGCAACCTCGGGTTTCGACTTTTCAGGGACCCTCGGAACGGCAATTCCGGGAGTCCTTTTTTAATTAAACGGAGCGGCAACTCCGGTTAACGTTAATTAGGATTCGGGGCCAGTTTTTTTCTTCGAGGACCTCGACTCGAACATCTCAAATTGCACCTCTTGCAGGGCGGTCATCTCCTCGTGCGGATAACCCGTAATCATATCTTCCAGATCGGAAATACACCTGTCAAGAAGGTAGGAAAGATAGCCCCGAGGGAAACCACCCTCATCGAGCAGAGCCGATACCCTGTCGAATTGTTCAGCGCTGACCGTGATGGACACCCGTTTTTCCAACACCTTTGCCATTTTTTCCTCATTTTTTGGGGTTCATTGTGCAGCCAATATGCAGCAGTGGTGCAGCAGTTGTTAATCTCTTTTTAAAGGCTTGTAGATTGACCGGCAGCGTGGACACCTGAGACCCCGCAAAAGAGTGGGGTTGCGTAATTTCGTAATAGTTCCAAGTACGCGAATTTGCAGGCTGAAATGTAGTTGGACGAGGCTTTGATAAAATATTAATAGAAGGGAGGAACATCCGGGTACCTCCTTCTTTTCTTATTATTGGCCAGACTAAAGGGAAAGGATCAAACAAATGACAAAAGCTGATGTGAGCAAGATTTACGGAAAAATCCAGTACGTTAATGCCTTTGCCGATTACAAGGTCGAGGTCGTAAATGCATTCGCCGACTTGAAGGTTGAGGAGGTTAAGGCATTACCCAACGCTCCTGGTAAATGGCAGATCGTGACCGCGTTCCCGGACTTCAAAATTCAGAAAGTCAATGCTTTCGGTGACTTCAAAATTAAGTATGTAAACGCATTTCCTGGCCCTGCATAAATACGCAAGTCCACAGGGAAACGAACAGAAAGCAGCCCCCGGTGAGAGTCCCCGCCAGCCACTCTGTGGCTGACTCTCTCCGGGGGCTTCTGTTCTGGTCGAGGTTGTCCGGGGCCTCATGACTCACCACGAGGGCGGCGACCACGACGACCACCGCGGCCAGCTTCAACGGGGGTGGCCCGCACCAACCCAGGAGAGCGCCAGGGGTGACCCTCGGCGCGGAGCTCAGCGGCAATGCGTTTAACTGCTTCCTTGCGGGGTAGGCCCTGGGAGGTGTAGCGGTCGAAGGAGGCAGCGACCCGGGAGCGGTTGGCGGCAAGGGTTTCCTGGGCCTTCCGATCGAGAACGGCAGCGGTCGCCTTGGCATGAGCCTGGGCAACGGTGGTCTTGTTCTTGACGGTGTGAAAGAAGCTGGTGAGGGCTTCGAGGAAGCGGCAGTAATCGTGGACCAGTTCCGAGGGGAGAACAACGGTAACGGAGACTTGACCGTCATCGAGGGGCCGGACTTCGAGATGATCGCGGAGGAAGGGCGGCGGGATCACAGGGGACCTCCGCCGGGGGTTGCAATAAATGGAAGGTTACATAATATATCTTATGCGACGTAAAATAATAACGTACGCATTGAACGAGGTTGTCTCTTGCCATAGCGCCCCCTATCGCTAAGCTCTGAGCAGGACGGGACAAGTGGAGGCAGCCATGTGGGAGTTCAACCTCGTTGTTACCATGGATCGTGAGGGGCGTTTCGGGGCGATGCTGAAGGAGCTCGCTCTCTACGGCGAATTCCGCCGGACCGAGTTCTTCGGCGTGGTGCTGGGCCGAGTCCAGAAGCCCGAGGCCTTTTTGGAGACGGTTCTGGAAAAACGCGGGAAGCAGCTCACTGCATTTCAGGATGTCGGCCGGGTCATCCCGCTGGACCAGGTCTTCACCTTCCGCCCGGAAAACTTCGTGGAACTTGTCGGTGCGGCGATCCGCCCCTATCTCCCCCGACTGGCCGGCAAGAGACACTACGTTCGGCTTGAGCGGCGCGGCTTCAAGGGCGTGATCGTCTCCCCCGAGGCCGAACAGGCCCTGGATCACTTGATTGCCGAAGAGCTGACCAGCCAGGGAGTCGTGGCACCGGTTGACTTCGAACACCCTGACGCCGTGGTGGTGGTCGAGACCATCGGTGATCGCTGCGGCGTCGGAATGCTCACCCGCGAGATGATGGACCGTTATCCCTTTGTGCGCGTGGCGTGAGACCAGGGCCATGGCTGTACGGGAAATGGTGAATTCGGGACCTCAGAAATTACTTTAGGTATTTAAAATGTCAAGTAAATACAATCGGATAAACTAAATTGGCAGAAAACGCATGATGGTTTGGCGAGGCTGAACTAGCCGACGTTCGCCAATTCCAGACGGGTCCCCCAGCGCTTGAGAAGCTCTGTTCGCAAAGTCGAAAAGTCGGAGTTGTGCAGAAAGTCCCCCCGCTCTACCATTTCGAAGGCATCCTCGCGGGCCTCCTCCAGCACCCGCCCGTCCCGCAGCAGGTTCGCCACCCGGAAATCGGGGATCCCCGCCTGGCGGGTGCCGAGAAACTCCCCCGGCCCGCGAATCTCCAGGTCGGCTTCGGCGATCCTGAATCCGTCGCTGGTCTCGGCCATGACCTGCAGTCGGCGCAGGCCATCCTCGCTGCAGCGGGCCGAGCGGATCAGCAGGCAGACGCTCGCCGCGCTCCCCCGCCCTACCCGGCCGCGCAACTGGTGCAGTTGGGCGAGACCGAAGCGTTCGGCGTGCTCGACCATCATCACCGTGGCATTGGGCACGTCGATGCCGACCTCGATCACCGTGGTCGCGACCAACACCTGGACTTCCCCGGCCTTGAAGGAGGCCATGACTCCCTCCTTCTCTTCGGGGCGCAGCTTGCCGTGCAACAGGCCGACCCGGCGCCCAGGGAAGACTTCGCGGGCCAGATACTCGGCCGCCTCGGTGGCCGCGAGCAGATCGCTCTTCTCCGTCTCCTCCACCAGCGGATAGACAATGTAGGCCTGGCGGCCGGCTCTAAGCTCCTGGTGGATATGCTGGTAAGCCTGGCTGCGTGCGCTCCCCACCAGAACCCGGGTGCGAATCGGCGAACGGCCGGGAGGGAGCTCGTCGATAACCGACAGCGCCAGATCGCCAAAGAGGGTCAGCGAAAGCGTGCGCGGAATGGGGGTCGCGGTCATCACTAGGACGTGGGGATGCACTCCCTTTTTGCGCAGCACGCTGCGCTGGCGAACGCCGAAGCGGTGCTGCTCATCGATAATGCCGAGACCCAGACGCGAGAAATCGACACCCTCCTGGAGCACGGCGTGGGTACCGACCAGCATCGGCAAACTCCCCTCGGCAACGCCCTGCAGGATCTCCCGCCGCCGTCTGGCGGGGGTCGAGCCGGTGAGGAGGGCGACGTTCAAGCCAAGCGCCTCCATCCACGGATGAAACTGAAGGTAATGCTGTTCGGCGAGGATTTCGGTGGGAGCGACCACCGCCACCTGGGTGCCGTTCTCGATGGCTAGAAGCGCCGCCATCAACGCGACAATGGTCTTGCCGCTGCCGACGTCCCCCTGCACCAGGCGGTTCATCGGGTGGGGTGCCATCAGATCGCGTTTGATTTCGCCGAGGACCCGGCGCTGGGCATCGGTCAGGCGATAGGGGAGCAGCTTGGCCAGGGGGCCGGTGTAACGATGGTGGACGGTGAAGGGAATTCCCGGCTCCAGGATTACTCCGCGGCGTTTGAGGGCCAGGCCCAGTTCGAGGAAGAAGAATTCGTCGTAAACCAGGGTCCGCCGGCCTGCGTCACACCCGTTTTCCAAGTCTTCCAGTCGCACCTCGCCCTCCGGCCAGTGGGCCTGCTGCAGAGCGGCGGCGAGCGGGAGCAGGCGGCGCTTGCGTTGCAGATCTTTGGGCAGGAGCGAGAGGGAACAGGGTGCGAAACGGTCGACGATCTCCTTCCAGATGCGCCGCGCCACTTTTTGCGAGAGGCCGTCGGTCAGGGGATAGACCGGCAGGATGCGCCCGAAATTGAGGGGATCGGCAGCCAGCAGGCTCTCGGGGTCGGTTCCCGCCTCGAGGAATTCGACCTCGGGGTGATGCACCTCCCGCAGCGGTCCGAAACGTTTGACCTCGCCGACGATCAACAGGCGCTTCCCGACCGGAAAGCGTTGTCGCATCCACTCCTTGCGGAAATGAAACCACTTGAGAACAACTTGGCCGGTGCCGTCTCCGACCACCACCTCGTAGAGACGTTTGCCGCGGCGGGAGGTCTGGGTTTCTGCTGCGGCCAGAACTTCGCCGAGGAAAACCTCCTGACGGCCGGTCTGCAGCTGGGCGATCTTGCGGATCTGGCGGCGATCTTCGTAACGGTTGGGGAGGGTGTAAAGGGCGTCCTCGACGGAAACGAGGCCGATTTTGGCGAGTTTGCGGAGCAGGTTGGGGCCGACGCCCCTGACTTGAGACAGGGGCGTCGCTAAGGGATCACTGGCCGGTGGGTGCGGGGACATCTCCCCTCCCCCTCAGGCGAAGATGGCGTTCAGGTCGCGCAGAATGTCGTTGACGTCCAGGCCGTGAGCGGTCGCTCCCTGTTCCAGGGTTTCGTTCATGGCGCCCATGCAGCCGATGCAGCCGAGGTTGAACTTGCCCAGCACCCTGGCGACTTCGGGGCTCATCTGCAGAACATGGTGAAAGGTCATATCCTTGGTGATTTTATCGCTCATCTGGATTCTCCCGAATTGGAGTATCAGGTGAAAGGTTCAGGCTTCCCTGACCCCCTGATACCTGATCCCCTGTTTTTTTGATTATTCGTACTTGATATCGATGACTTCGTACATCTTCACCCCGGAGGGTACCTTGATACGGACCTCAGTCGTCAAGGCGGTGGCCGATCAGCGCCTTGCCGACCGGCGAGGTGACGGAAATCTTCCCGGCCTTGATGTCGGCCTCGTCCTCACCGACGATCTGGTAGGTTACCTCATTGCCCGAATCGACGTCGAACAGGGTGACCTTGGCGCCGAAAACCACCTTGTCGGTATCGAGTTCGGCGGGGTTGATCACCTGGGCGCGGGCGATCTTGTCGTTCAGTTCCTTGATCCGCCCCTCGATGAACCCCTGCCGGTCTTTGGCCGCATCGTATTCGGCATTTTCGGACAGGTCGCCGTGGCCGCGGGCCTCGGCAATAGCCAGGACCACCGCCGGGCGGTCGACGCGAATCAGACGTTTCAGTTCCTCCTGAAGGCGTTGGTAGCCTTCGCGAGTCATGGGAATCGATTGGGACATGTCGTTTTGTCTACCTTTTGACCGGAAAATCTACGGGCGGGTTACCCCGCCCGTTTGGCTCGTAGAATCACTCAATTTGCCCGGTATCGCCCGGGTCAACGGTTCGGATAATACTCTTGAAGGGGTTTGACGTCAAGCGTTTCTCGCCCCATGGCGAGAATTCCGTCCACCGCTGCCTTCATTCCGGCCACGGTGGTGAAGTAGGCCACATTGTACATCAGGGCCGAGCGGCGGATCGAATAGGAGTCCGCCACCGACTGGGCGCCGAAGGTGGTGTTGAAAACCATGGCGATTTCATGGCTCTTGATGGCATCGACACAGTGCGGCCGGCCTTCCTTGACCTTGTTGATCGGGGTTGCCGCTACCCCCTTTTCCATCAGGAAGGCGGCCGTCCCACGGGTAGCGACGATCTCGAAGCCGGCTTCGACCAGCTTGGCGCAGGGTTCGACGATGTACTTCTTGTCGCTGTCCTTGATACTGACGAAGACCTTGCCCGAAAGCGGCAGCTTGACTCCGGCGCCGAGCTGGGCCTTGGCGAAGGCCTTGCCGAACTCCATGTCGATGCCCATCACCTCGCCGGTCGACTTCATCTCCGGACCGAGCAGGGTGTCGACGCCGGGGAACTTGACGAAGGGGAAGACCGATTCCTTGACGGCGACGTGTTTGGGGACGATGTCGCCGTGAATGCCGAGTTCCTTGAGGGTCTTGCCGGCCATCAGGCGGGCGGCGATCTTGGCCAGCGGGCGGCCGGTGGCCTTGGAGACGAAGGGGGCGGTGCGGCTGGCGCGGGGGTTGACCTCCAGCAGGTAGATGGTGTCGCCTTTGACGGCGAACTGGATGTTCATCAGGCCGATGACCTGGAGTTCCAGGGCCAGGGCCACCGTCTGCCGGCGGATTTCGTCGATCAGTTCCGGCTTCAGAGAGAACGGCGGCAGGGCGCAGGCCGAATCGCCGGAGTGGATGCCCGCCTCCTCGATGTGCTGCATGATGCCGCCGATGACGACTTCCTTGCCGTCGGCGAGGGCGTCGACGTCGACCTCGATCGCCTCTTCGAGGAACTTGTCGACCAGGATCGGGTGCTCCGGGGAGGCATCGACGGCGTGCTTCATGTAGGCGCGCAGCTGGTTCACATCGTAGACGATCTCCATCGCCCGACCGCCGAGGACGTAGGAGGGGCGCACCACCACCGGGTAACCGATGCGGTCGGCAACCTTCTCAGCCTCTTCAAAGGAGCGGGCGAGGCCGTTTTCAGGCTGCAGCAGGCCGAGCTTGTGGAGCAGGGCCTGGAAGCGCTCGCGGTCCTCGGCGCGGTCGATGGCGTCGGGGCTGGTGCCGATGATCGGCACGCCGGCCTTTTCCAGCGCCACCGCCAGCTTCAGCGGCGTCTGGCCGCCGAACTGGACGATGACGCCGACCGGTTTTTCGAGGGCGACGATTTCCAGCACGTCCTCCAGGGTCAGCGGCTCGAAGTAGAGGCGGTCGGAGGTGTCGTAGTCGGTGGAGACGGTCTCCGGGTTGCAGTTGACCATGATCGTCTCGAACCCGTCTTCGGCCAGGGCGAAGACGCCGTGGACGCAGCAGTAGTCGAACTCGATCCCCTGGCCGATGCGATTCGGTCCGCCGCCGAGGATCATGATCTTCTTGCGGTCGGTCGGGGCCGCTTCGTTCTCCGTCTCGTAGGTCGAGTAGAGATAGGGCGTGTAGGCCTCGAATTCGGCGCCGCAGGTATCGACCCGCTTGTAGACCGGGCGGACCTTGAGCCGATAACGCAGCTCGCGCACGTCGGATTCGGTGATCTCCCAGAGCTGCGCCAGGCGGCGGTCGGAAAAGCCGAGTTGCTTGGCGTCGCGCAGCAGTTCCGTGAAGGGTTCATCGGCGACGGCCACCTCCCCTGCCCTCTTCACCAGGACCTGCTCGAAATCGATGATCTGTTCGATATTGTGCAGGAACCAGGGGTCGATCCAGGTCAACTGGTGGATTTCGGCCAGGGAGAAGCCGGCGCGGAGGGCGTCGGCCAGGTACCAGAGACGGTCGGCGTTGGGGATGCGCAGCTTGCTGCGCAAGGTGTCCAGTTCATCTCCGGAGAGGGCCCGGCGATAGTCTTCCGGCGAGCTGAAGAGCCGGCTTTCGAAACCGTAGGAGCCGATTTCCAGGGAGCGCATCGCCTTCTGCAGGCTCTCCTTGAAGGTCCGGCCGATGGCCATGACCTCCCCCACCGACTTCATCTGGGTGGTCAGGGTGGCGTCGGCCTGGGGGAATTTCTCAAAGGTGAAGCGCGGGATCTTGGTGACCACGTAGTCGATGGTCGGCTCGAAAGAGGCGAAGGTCTCGCGGGTGATGTCGTTGGGGATCTCGTCGAGGGTGTAGCCGACCGAGAGCTTGGCGGCGATCTTGGCGATGGGGAAGCCCGTCGCCTTGGAGGCGAGCGCCGAGGAGCGGGAGACCCGCGGGTTCATCTCGATGACCACCAGCCGGCCGTCCGCGGGGTTGATGCCGAACTGGATGTTGGAGCCGCCGGTCTCGACGCCGATCTCGCGGATGATCTTGATCGAGGCGTCGCGCAGGATCTGGTATTCCTTGTCGGTCAGGGTCTGCGCCGGGGCGACGGTGATCGAGTCGCCGGTGTGGACCCCCATCGCGTCGAAGTTCTCGATGGAGCAGATGATGACGACGTTGTCGGCGAGGTCGCGCATCACCTCCAGCTCGAACTCCTTCCAGCCGATCACCGACTCCTCGACCAGGATCTCGCTGGTCGGCGAGGCGTCGATGCCGGCCACCGCCATCGTCTCGTACTCCTCGCGGTTGTAGGCGATGCCGCCGCCGGTGCCGCCGAGGGTGAAGGAGGGGCGGATGATCGCCGGGAAGCCGACGTGGTCGATGATCTCCATCGCCTCCTGGTAGTTGTGGGCCAGACCGGAGCGCGGCACGGCGACGCCGATGCGTTCCATCGCCTGCTTGAACAGGGTGCGGTCCTCGGCCATCTCGATGGCGGGGAGCTTGGCGCCGATCAGCTCGACGCCGAACTTCTCCAGGGTGCCGTTCTTGGCGACCGCCACCGCGGTATTAAGGGCGGTCTGGCCGCCGAGGGTCGGCAGCAGCGCGTCGGGGCGCTCCTTCTCGATGATCCGCGCCAGCACCTCGGGCGTGACCGGCTCGATGTAGGTGCGGTCGGCGAAGTCCGGGTCGGTCATGATCGTCGCCGGGTTGGAGTTGAGCAGGACGACGTTGTAGCCCTCCTCCTTGAGCGCCTTGCAGGCCTGGGTCCCGGAGTAGTCGAATTCGCAGGCCTGGCCGATGACGATCGGGCCGGCGCCGATGATCAGGATTTTTTGGATGTCTGTACGTTTGGGCATTCGTTAATCTCGTCGACTCGTGACGCGGAAGGTGAGGCGCGAAAATGCGAATACCGGAATCGTTCGGTTTTTCGGTCTTACCGCTACGCGTCACTCTTACGCGTCACGGTTTTATCTTTTTCCATCATGTCGATGAAGCGCGCGAAGAGATAGCGGGCGTCGTGGGGGCCGGGGGAGGCTTCGGGATGGTACTGCACCGAAAAGGCCGGCAGCGTCTTGTGCATCAGCCCCTCGACGGTGTTGTCGTTGAGGTTGATGTGGGTGGTCACCGCCGCTTCCCGGATCGAGTCGGCATCGACGGCGAAGCCGTGGTTCTGGGCGGTGATTTCCACCTCGTGGCCGTCGCCGCGCCGCACCGGCTGGTTGCCGCCGCGATGGCCGAACTTCAGCTTGTAGGTCGTGCCGCCGAGGGCGATGGAGAGGAGCTGGTGGCCGAGGCAGATGCCGAAGATCGGCGTCTTGCCGAGGAGCTTGCGGATATTCTCCTGGGCATAGATGACCGGCTCCGGGTCGCCGGGGCCGTTGCTGAGAAAGACCCCATCGGGGTGCATCGCCAGCACCTCCTCCGCCGGGGTGTCGGCCGGCACCACGGTGACGTCGCAGCCGGCCGCCACCAGGTTGCGCAGGATGTTGCGCTTGATGCCGAAGTCGTAGGCGACGACCTTGAAACGTGCTTTTTCCGAAACGGCCCGATAGCCGGTTTCCAGGTCCCAGGGCCCTTCCGTCCAGTGGTAGGGAGCGGCGCAGGTCACTTCCCGGACCAGGTCGCGGCCGACGATGGAGGGCGCCTGCTGCGCCTTGGCCACCACGCTCTGCGGGTCGAGGTCGACAGTGGAGATGATCCCGGTCTGCGCCCCCTGGTCGCGGATGTGGCGCACCAGCGCGCGGGTGTCGATCCCCTGGATGCCGACGATGTTGTTCTCCCTGAGGTAGGCGTCGAGGCTCATTCGGCTGCGCCAGTTGCTGGGGTAGTCGCTCGCTTCCTTGACCACGAACCCGGACAGGTGCGGCCGGGCCGACTCGACATCCTCCAGGTTGATGCCGTAGTTGCCGATCAGCGGGTAGGTCATGGTGACGATTTCACCGGCGTAGGAGGGGTCGGTGAGAATCTCCTGGTAGCCGGACATGCTGGTATTGAAGACGACTTCGCCGGTCACTTCACCCACGGCGCCGAGAGCCTTGCCGATGAAGTACTTGCCGTCGGCCAGGGCGAGAATGGCTTTCATGCTGTTGGATCTCCTTAAGGTGCGGTCTTAAAAGTCTGCTGCAAAAAGCTTGAATTGTAACCAGATTTTCCCTATCAAGGTCGCGCCTGGATCATTCCGGCCGCTGGTAGACGAGCTTGCCGGCGAGGATGGTGCAGGTCGCCGCGCCGCGCAGGGTCTGGCCGAGAAAGGGGGAGTTCTTGGACTTGCTCGCCAGGGTTTCGGCGACAACGGTCCATTCCCGCTGCGGGTCGACGACCGTGATGTCGGCCACGGCACCCAGCTGCAGGGTGCCGCGCTCGATGCCGAGGATGCGTGCCGGATTGAACGCCATGCGCTCGACCAGCTCCGGCAGACTCAGAACCCCGTCAGCGACCAGCCGCAGGCCGAGGGGGAGCGAGGTCTCCAGACCGACGATGCCGTTCATGGCGACGTTGAATTCGAGATCCTTTTCGTCGATGTGGTGCGGGGCGTGGTCGGTGGCGATGCAGTCGATGGTGCCGTCTTTGAGCCCTTCCTTGATCGCGGCGACGTCGTCGGCCTCGCGCAGCGGCGGGTTCATCTTGGCGTTGGTGTTATAGCCGCGCACCGCGTCATCGGTGAGGGTGAAGTAGTGCGGCGCCGTCTCGCAGGTCACGCGCACGCCGCGGGATTTGGCCTCCCGGATGATCCGCACCGCTCCGCGTGTGGAGACGTGGGCGACATGCAGCGGCGAGCCGGTGTATTCGGCGAGCATCACCTCCCGGGCGGTGGCGATATCCTCGGCCACCCGCGGAATCCCCTTGAGACCGAGTTCGGTGGAAGTGAAGCCTTCGTTCATGACCCCCTCCCCCACCAGGCTCAGCTCCTCGGCGTGGGAAATCACCAGGATGCCGATACCACGGGCGTATTCCAGGGCGCGGCGCATCAGCTCGGCATCGGCCACCGGCCGGCCGTCGTCGGAGACCGCCACGCAGCCCGACTCCTTGAGCTCGCCCATCTCCGCCAGGCGCTCCCCCTTGCCGCCGGCGGTGATGGTGCCGATCGGCAGGACATTGACCAGGCCGATGCTCTGCGCCTTGTTGAGGATGTAGCTGGCGACCGCCTGGTTGTCGATCACCGGCTTGGTGTTGGGCATGCAAGCGATGGTGGTGAAGCCGCCGGCCGCCGCGGCGCGGCTGCCGCTGGCGATGTCTTCCTTGTATTCCAGGCCCGGATCGCGCAGGTGGACGTGCATGTCGATCAGCCCGGGCGTCACGTAGCAACCGGCAGCGTCGATGGTCGGGGTGTCGGCCGGGATCTTGAGCCCGGTCCCGATTTCCTTGATCCTGCCGCCGCTGACCAGCAGGTCGAGGGTGGCGTCAAGGTCCTGGGAAGGATCTATGATGCGGCCGTTCTTGATCAAAAGGTTCATCGCGGTCACCTCAATAATTGTGTGTTGTAGGGGGATGCTGATCATCGCCCAGGGCGAACACGAGGTTCGCCCCTACCTCATTCCATGCTGCCGCCGCCGCAGACGTGGTAGAGCATCGCCATGCGCACCGCGACGCCGTTTTCAACCTGCTTGAGGATGTGCGCCTGCGGGCCGTCGACGACGTAGGAAGACATCTCCACGCCGCGATTGATCGGCCCCGGGTGCATGACCATGGCGTCGGGCTTGGCAAACTTGATGTTTTCCTGGTTGAGACCGAAATAACGCGCATATTCGCGGGCGTTGGGCATCAGGGTCTTGCCCTGGCGCTCCTGCTGGATGCGCAGCATCATCACCACGTCGGCATCCTCGATCGCCTCTTTCATGGTGCCGCAGACGGTGACGTTGCCGAGCCGTTCCACCCCGGGCGGCATCATCGTCGGCGGACCGGCGAGATAGACGTGGGAGCCGAGCTTGGTCAGCCCCTGGATGTTGGAACGCGCCACCCGGCTGTGGGTGATGTCGCCGACGATGGCGACCTTCAGACCGTCGAGCCGGCCGAAGCGGTCCTTCATGGTCAGCATGTCGAGCAGCCCCTGGGAGGGGTGCTCGTGGGCGCCGTCGCCGGCATTGACGATGGAGCAGGAAATTTTCCGCGCCAGGTAGTAGTGGGATCCGGAGACGGCGTGGCGCATGACGATGATGTCCGGCTTCATGGCCAGCAGGTTGAGGGCGGTGTCGGCCAGGGTTTCGCCCTTGGTGGCCGAACTGGTCGACGGCGAGATGTTGACGGTGTCCGCCGAAAGCCGCTTGGCGGCGATTTCGAAGGAGGTGCGGGTGCGCGTCGACGCCTCATAGAAGAGGTTGATGATCGTCCGGCCGCGCAGCGTCGGCACTTTTTTGATGTCGCGGTTGTTGATCTCCCGCATGTTCTCCGCGGTCGAAAGCAACAACTCAATGTCCTCCTTGTTCAGGTCCCGAAGCGCGATGATGTCCTTGTGGCGGAATACCATGGGATCTCCTCCGAACCGTTAGGGCTTGACCAGCCGCACCTCGACCGGGAGATGGGCGGCGTCGAATTCCACGTGAATCTGCTCTTCCAGGGCCGTCGGTACGTTGCGGCCGATATAGTCGGGACGGATCGGCAGCTCGCGGTGGCCGCGATCGATGAGAACGGCGAGCTGGATGTTGCGCGGCCGGCCGAGGTCCATCATGGCGTCCATGGCGGCGCGGATGGTGCGTCCGGTGAAGAGGACGTCGTCGACCAGAATCAGGCGCTTGCCATCGAGGTTGAAGGGGATTTCGGTCTTGCCCAGCGGCAGGTTCCCTCGTGAGCCGAGGTCGTCCCGGTACATGGTGATGTCGACGACGCCGAGCGGCACCTTCTCCCCCTCGATGTCGGCGATCCGCTTTTGCAGCTGGGCGGCCAGGTGGTCGCCGCCGCTGCGGATGCCGACCAGGACCAGCTCGGCGGTTCCCTTGTTGCGCTCGAGGATTTCGTGGGCAATCCGGGTCACGGCCCGGTTGATGCCCGCCTGATCGAGAATCACGGTCTCGTTCTTGCTCATGCCGGAACTCCTTGGGGCGGGGGGCAGGGACAAAAAAATACCTTTCCGCCAGAAGGCGAAAAGGTATCGTTACACAGCCGGATAAGAGTGTCGCGCATCTTGGTTCACCTTTGCCGGCCTCTCGGGACCGGTTTAAAAGGGAATTGCTGCTGGAAAATCTTTGCGAATATACCCTGCCGCCGCGGCGGAGTCAAGCGCAAATCGGCGCCGACCCGGGATCAGTGGATCGGCTGCCCGATCCGCCCCCAGCGGACCTTGTCCCATAAGGGAACGTTGTCCTCCGAATTCCAGGACCAGTACTTGATGAAGGCCATCCCCTTGATGTTGGCTTCGGGAACGAAGCCCCAGAAGCGGCTGTCGTAGGAGCGGTCGCGGTTGTCGCCCATGACGAAATACTCCCCTTTGGGGACGGTGATCGGCGGCATGTAGTCGCGGCAGTACTGAGGACGGGGAAAGCTGTCGGTCCCGGCGCAGAGCTCGGCGTCGCCGATGATCTGTCCCGAATCCTTGTGTACCGCCTGGGGGATCGCGTAGGGCATGCCGTTGACGAAGACCTGCTTGTCGCGCACTTCCACCGTATCCCCCGGAGTTCCCACCACGCGCTTGATGAAGTCCCGGCGCTGCCAGAAACTCAGGTTCGGATTGTCCCTGTCCCCGGGGAATTCGAAAACGATGATGTCCCCCCGCTCTGGGTGGCGCAGGGCCAGGTAGCGGGTGTCGTCGAAGGGGAGCTGCACGCCGTAGATGAATTTGTTGACCAGCAGATGGTCGCCGATCAGCAGGGTGTCCTCCATCGAGCCGGACGGAATCTTGAAGGCCTGGACGATGAAGGTGCGGATGACAAGGGCCAGGATCAGGGCGACCGCCAGGGCTTCGACGGTTTCGCGGAAATTCGATTTTCTCGGTTTGGCCGAGAGGGACTTCGAGAATTTGGCCATTATTTCTGCTCTTTCACCTTGAGGATGGCGAGGAAGGCCTCCTGTGGCAGTTCGATGCTCCCCACCTGTTTCATGCGTTTCTTGCCTTCCTTCTGTTTTTCCAGCAGCTTGCGCTTACGGGTGATGTCTCCGCCATAACACTTGGCGGTGACATCCTTGCGCAGCGCCTTGACGGTCTCGCGGGCGATGACCTTGTTGCCGATGGCCGCCTGGATGGCGACCTCGTACTGCTGGCGCGGAATGAATTCCTTCATCTTGCTGACCAGTTCGCGGCCGCGAAACTGGGCCTTGTCGCGATGCACGATCAAAGAGAGGGCGTCGACCACCTCGCCGTTGATCAGCACGTTGAGGCGCACCAGTTCGCTTCGCCGATAGTCGAGCGGTTCGTAGTCGAGGGAGGCGTAGCCGCGGGTGATCGACTTGAGGCGGTCGAAGAAGTCGAGGACGATCTCATTGAAGGGGAGTTCGTAGATGACCATCACCCGGGTGGCGGTCAGGTACTTGATCTCCCGCTGGATTCCCCGTTTCTCCTCGCACAGGGCGAGGACCGCGCCGACGAACTCGTTGGGAACGTGGATCGAGGCCAGGATGAAGGGTTCCTCGATGGTCTCGATGTACTGCACCTCGGGGAGTTTGTTGGCGCTCTCCACCTGGAACTTCTCCCCCTTGGTGGTGGTGACCTTGTAAACCACGGTCGGCGCGGTGGTGATCAGATCAACGCCGAATTCCCGCTCCAGGCGTTCCTGGATGATCTCCATGTGCAGCAGGCCGAGGAATCCGCAGCGAAAGCCGAAGCCGAGGGCCATGGAGTTTTCCGGCTCGAAGGAAAAGGAGGAGTCGTTGAGGCGCAGCTTCTCCAGGGCGTCGCGCAGGTCGTCGTAATCGGCGGTATCGACCGGGTAGAGCCCGGAAAAAACCATCGGCTTGACTTCCTTGTAGCCGGGAAGAGGTTTGAGCGCCTGACGGTGCAGGTGGGTGATGGTATCGCCAACCTTGGCGTCGGCCACCACCTTGATCCCGGCGATGACGAAACCGACCTCGCCGGCGGAGAGCTGGTCCACTTCCACCGGATGGGGGGAAAAGACTCCGAGTTTGAGAACCTCGTAGCTCTTGCGATTGGACATCAGCTGAATCTTCTCGCCCTTTTTCAGGATACCGTCGAAGATGCGCGCGAGGATGACGACGCCCTGGTAGGAGTCGTACCAGGAGTCGAAGAGGAGCGCCTTCAGTGGCGCCTCCGGATCCCCCTTGGGTGCCGGCACTTTGCGGATGATGGTCTCGAGGATCTCGTGGATGCCGATCCCCTCCTTGGCGCTCGCCGCGATGGCGTCGCTGGTGTCGAGGCCGATAATCTCCTCGATCTCTTCCTTGACCCGGGCCGGTTCGGCGCTGGGCAGATCGATCTTGTTGAGGACCGGGAAGATCTCGAGATCCTGGTCGAGGGCGAGATAGACGTTGGCCAGGGTCTGCGCCTCGACCCCCTGGGAGGCGTCGACGACCAGCAGCGCGCCTTCGCAGGCGGTCAGCGAGCGGCTGACCTCGTAGGTGAAATCGACGTGGCCGGGGGTGTCGATGAGGTTGAGAATGTAGTCCCGGCCGTCATCGGCGTGGTACTTGAGCCGGACCGCCTGGGCCTTGATGGTGATCCCCCGTTCGCGCTCGAGGTCCATCTTGTCGAGGAACTGGTCGGTCTTCTCCCGGGCGGAGAGGGTCCCGGTGTCTTCCAGGAGACGGTCGGCGAGGGTCGATTTCCCGTGGTCGATATGGGCAATGATGGAAAAGTTGCGGATTTGGGACTGGTTCATCGGCAGTGGTCGTCGCAAAACGAAGCTAGGGTTGGTGGGCGAAACAGATAAAATATAGGCTTGGTGGGGAATTGTAAAGGACTAAAACGGTGGTCGGGGTGGCGCCCCGAGGGGATTCAACCCCCGGACGACGCCAGCCGGGTCTGCAGAAAGTCGACCAGGCGGTCGATTTCCGTCCGGAGTTGCCGATAGACGGGCTCCGCCTCTTCGAGACGGCGGTCGGCGCCCAGGCGTTCCAGATCGCGGCTGAGCTGGAAGGCGGTCTGCGCATGAAACAGGCCGACGACCGATTTCAGACCATGGGCGCGACGTTCCACCTGCTGCGCGTCGCGCGCGGCGAGGGCCCCTTCCAGGATCTGGAGTTCGGCATGGATGTCGCCGAGAAAATCCCTGGCCAGTTCGCTGACCAGCGAGTTCGGGTCGGCCATCGCCGCGGCGAGGGGCTGAAAGCCCCCCTCCCCGCCGATACAGCTCCTGCCCAGCAGATTTTCGACGCGCTGGTAAAACGCCTTGGGCTCGATGGGCTTGGAAAGATAATCATCCATGCCGGCGGCCAGGCAGTTGCCGCGGTCCTCAGGACGGGCATGGGCAGTGAGGCCGAGAATCGGCACATGGGTGCCCGTGTCCCCCTCCCGTCGGCGGATGCGGCGGGTGGTCTCCAGCCCGTCGAGCTCCGGCATCTGCACATCCATCAAGATCAGGTCGAAGGTCTCGTGCTGGAGCACGTTCAGGGCTTCCCGCCCGTTCTCCACCGTGGTGAGGTTCCAGCCGCGGCGCCTGGCCAGGGCTTCGACCACCCGGCGGTTCATCTGGTTGTCTTCGGCGACTAGCAGACGGGCACCGGATCGACTGGGGAGAGGCGGCGCCGGCAGAGGCTGGGAACCCGCCCGGGAAGAGGGTCCGGCAGAGGAGAGGGATGCTTCTTCCGCGGGCAGCAGCCGATCGAGAAGCTGCTGCAGGTCATGACTGCGCACCGGCTTGATCAGGTAGCCGGCCAGATCCAGCTTGCGACAGCGGGCGGTTTCCTCGCTGAGTCGATCGGCATTGAGGAGCATCACGGTCGGCGGCAGGACCGCGCCGGAGCGCTGCAGGCGCCGGACCAGCTCGAAACCGCCGGGCCCCATCCGGCCGTCGAGCAGCAGCAACTGGAACGGCAGGTCGCCGGCATCCTTTGCTGCACCGAGCAGGCGCAGCAGGAGATCGCCGGTCTTGACCGTTTCGGTCGTGGCGCCGAAGCTCTCGACCAAGTCGCAGAGGGCGAGGCTGGTGGCCGGATGGGCGGTAGCCACCAGGACCGTCCCACGGGCCGGAAGACCGGGGAGAGGCATCGCCGCCGGCTCAAGAACCGGAAAGGGGATTTCGAACCAGAAGCGGCTCCCCCCCCTTCCCGGCTGGCGACCTTGATTTCTCCGCCCATCAGTTCGCAGAGCTGTTTGCAGATCGCCAGGCCCAGGCCGGTCCCGCCGTAATAGCGGGTGGTCGAGGAGTCGACCTGGCTGAAGCTCTGGAAAAGCTGGTCGAGCTTGGCCGTGGGAATGCCGATCCCCGAGTCCTCGACGCTGAAGCCGATCAGGCAGTTCTGGTCGGTCGCGGGGCCCTCGGCCTTGGCGACGGTAACGACGATCTGCCCCTGATGGGTGAATTTGATCGCGTTACCGACCAGATTCACCAGGATCTGCCGCAGGCGCATCGGGTCCCCCTCGATCAGGCGCGGCACCTCGCGATCGACCCGGCATACCATCTCGAGCCCCTTCTGGTGCGCCCGCAGGGCCAGCGCCTGGATGGTCTGTTCTACTGTTTCGCGCAGGTCGAAGGAGAGCTTCTCGACCTCCAGCTTGCCGGCCTCGATCTTGGAAAAATCCAGGATATCGTTGATGACCCGCAACAGGGAGCCGGCCGAGGTCTGCACCATCGTCAGGTATTCGCGCTGGTCCTTGTTGAGGCGGGTTTCGAGGGTCAATTCGGTCATGCCGATGATGGCATTCATCGGGGTGCGGATCTCGTGGCTCATGTTGGCCAGAAAATCGCTCTTGGCGCGGCTGGCGCTTTCCGCGCTCTCCTTGGCGAGCTGCAGCTCATGCTCGGTCAGCCGCCGCGCCTGGTCGGAGCGCTGGTAGGTGCGAAAGGCGTAATAGATGCCGACCATCCCCAGCACCCAGATCAGCGCGTAGGTGACGGCATGGGTGAAGATTTCGTGACCCGCCTGGCGATAGAGCGGGAGCAGCGGAATCTGGACGCTCAGGGCGCCGAGAATCGGGCCCTCGGCCTTCGGGCCGTTGTGGCAGTGGCGACAGCCGGTTTCATTGGCCAACGGCACCAGGTAGCGCAAAAATGGTCGTTTGCCGATGTCCATCACGGCGTGAATTTCCTGCTCGCCGTCGGCGACCTGCTGCAGTGCCTGCTTTTCCCAGGGATCGGGAGCATTCTGGGAGTTGATTGGATTGAGGTTGGTCATCCGCGTCACGACCTTGGTCGCCTTGTCCTGCAGGCCGTAGACCATCCGGTTCATGTATTCCGGATTGATCAGGGTCAGATGGAGCCCTTCCCTGGTGGTCAGGTCGCGGTTCGGATGATCGGCGAGAAACGGGTTGGGGGCAGCGCCCCCCTTGCCGGTAACGACGTAAACGCCCCCCAGGTTGGAACTCCAGCGTCGGTGCAGGATGTCCTTTTCGGCAATGGCACGGGCCTGGATGATCGCCGCTTCATTGACGCTGTTCCAGCTCAGATGCATGTCCCAGGCGTAAAACGCCACCAGCAGCAACGTCCAGCCGCCGAGACAGAGATAAAGGATCTTGCAGATCGGGTTGCTCACGAGACTGCAGACAGCAAACCGGGGGGCGACAGGCATGACGGTAACCTGGAAGCGGGGATTAGAAAGACGAAAAACGGGAACTTTCAGAAGCTTAGCACAGGTTAATTGGAGAATGCTCTATTTTTTTTCATAAAAAAGCCCGGGCCCCGAAAGGCGCCGGGCCGGCACGGTGGCGGACCGGCCTCAACGACCGATCACCTCGATGAAGTAGCCGTCGGGATCGCGCAGGAAGTAAAAATGCCCCTTGCCGTCCTTCCCCAGCCCCTTGATCGCCTCGGGTTGGAAACCGAGTTCCTGGTGCCGCCGGTGGGAGGCCTCCAGGTCGTCGCACTGGACCGCGAAGTGGCTGAAGCCGTTGCCGATCTGGTAGCGCTCCTGGCGACCGTAGTTATAGGTCAGTTCCAGTTCGAAGGGATTCCCCGGAGCCCGCAGATAGAGCAGGGTGAAATCCCCCGGGAAATCCTTGCGCCGGGAGATTTCGAAGCCGAGGGCCAGCTGGTAAAAGGCGCTGGAGGCCTCCAGGTCCATGACCCGGAAACAGATGTGAATCATCGGATAGTTCATGACGGGTTCCTTTCCCGGGCCGGTGTCGGGCCCGCAATGGATGACAAGCGGTTTTGGGGTGGCCAAGGCGGCCTTCAATGATCACTGAAACGGCGGAGAAAGTCGCCGATGATGGCGGCAAGACTGGCTGGAACAGCACAGAACTCCACGCCGAACCCCTGGGGCAGGTACATGCTGGATCGCGGGAAGCCCTGGTTGATCCAGGCGACCCGGGCATACAGGTCGATCCTTTCGCTGCTGACTGCGGGGAGAAAGAAGCTGACCCGCAGCTGGTCGTGGAGTTTGACGGGCTGTCGCGTCCCGATGTATATGCCGTTATCGCTGATATCCAGGCCCATCCCCTGATAGGTGCCGGCGCCGATCTTGAAATCGACGGTCATCTGGCAGGGGGTTCGCTTCCGGCGGCGATCGATGTCAAAGAGAAACTGGTGGCCGGTTTGCAGAAAGAGGCGGCGATCGACCGGTTTTTTGAGTACGGCATCGCAGCCGGCGGCCCGGCAGGCCGCCTCGTCCAGGTTCCCGCTCGGGGCAAACACCATGACCACCGGGATGTCCTTGAGCCGTGGATCTGCCTTGAGTTTGCGGCAGCAGGTCAAACCGTCCATCACCGGCATATTGACGTCCATGAAGATCACGTTGGGCCGATGCAGTTCGGCCTGCGCGAGGGCGATCTGGCCGTTGCCGGCAATGAGAATTTCGGCCGGGGTCTGACGCAGGTAATCCTTTTCCATCTCCAGGAAAAAATCGACGTCGTCGACGAGAAGGATCTTGGCGGTGGGCATCGGGATTGAATCTCCAAATTAAAAATCGAACTGAAAACCGACATTGGCAAAGGCGACACGACCGGGAAACATCTGCGCCAGCTCCCCGCCCCGGCCGAGGCCGGTGCAGTGGGAAAGGCTGAGGCGCTCGATGCCGCAGTGGCGCAAAAAGTCGACGGTGGCGGCAAATCCGATCGTCGTCGACCGGGGCCAGATGGGTTCCGCCGATCACCGCAAAGATACTCTTGCCGCCGGTCTGCGTTTGAAAATGGCGCAGAATATTGATCAGTCCGGCGTGGGCACAGCCGACCACCACCAACAGCCCCCGTGGGGTATCGAGAGCCAGAGAAAGGTCGTCGAGGAAGGGATCGGGGACATATTCACCGTCGGCTCCGGCGACCAGCAGGTTCGGGTCGCCGGTTTCGAAGCGGCTGGAGCGGGGAACCTCTCCGGAGAGCAGGAACCCCGGTACCCGTTGCCCGAAGGTGCGGACTGCTTCGAGGCGGCCACCGGCATGTCGCAGGTCTTCCGGGCCGAAGGGGCAGCCGTTGGGACGCCGCTCGTAGCGCCCCGCCCAGCAGCGGGAGGCGAAGACGCCCGGGTGGGCGTAGACCGGCAAGGGGCCGCTCGCGGCGAGGACCTGCAGCAGACCGCCGCTGTGGTCGGCATGGCCGTGGCTGAGAATAATGCCGTCGAGAGCGGCGAGATCCTTGCCGAGGAGCCGGGCGTTGTTGATGATCGTCAGCCCCTGGCCGGTATCGAACAGGTAACGCCCCTGGTCGGTCTCCAGCAGGCAGGCGAAACCGTGCTCGCCGACCAGACCGCCGGGACGGGTCACGGTATTCTCGCAAAGAATGGTCAGCTTGCCGTGCATCAAAACCTCAATCACCGTGCCGGCCGGGAACGGTCCGGGAGGGCTGGCTTTCCGTCAGGGACTCTGTTAGCATAGCCCGCAAAATCAGGAAAAATAATACCATTCTAATGACTTGGAAAGGAATTTGTTGTCATGCAGAAATTAACCGGCAAGCAGGTCCGCTTCCTGCGCGGCCTGGGCCACCACCTCCAGCCGGTGGTCCTGATCGGCCGCGAAGAGCTCAGTGAGAGGCTCCTGGCCTCGGTGGAGGTTGCTCTCGAGGACCACGAGCTGATCAAGGTCAAACTCCAGGAGGGATGTCTGACCGACCGCCGCGAGGTGGCGAGCCGGTTGGCGGAACTGAGCGGGGCCCAACTCGTCCAGGTCCTCGGCCGCACCATCCTCCTCTACCGAGCTGCGGCCGATCCGCAGCTGCAGCTCCCCTGACGCCTCAAACCCGTTCGTACGGCTCGAAGAGTCGCTTGTACTCGTCCATCGCGTAGCGGTCGGTCATGCCGGCGATGTAGTCGCAGATCACCCGCTCCTTCCCGTACAGCTCGAAGCGGGCCTGGTAGGCCGTCGGCAGCAGTGTCGGGCTGGCGACGTAGCTCTCGAACAGCATGGTCAAAAAACGTTCGGCCTTGACCCGCATCCGCTCCACCTTGTAATGCCGATAAAGCTGCCGGTAGAGGAAGGTCTTCAGCTGGCGGTTGCGTTCGCTGGTTGCCGCGCTGAAACGGACCAGCCGTCCTTGCTGTCGGCGCACGTCGGCGAGGCTCTCGATTCCCGCAGCCGTCAGGCGGCCGGCGGTGGTTGCCACCAGATCGCCGATCAGGCTGCCGATCAGATGGCTGATGGTCTGGTGGATCTGCCGCTCCAAGTCAAGGGACGGGAATTTCGCGGCGACCAGGGCGGCGGTTTCCTGCCAGAGGTCGAGGGTGGCGAGTTCCTCCAGGGTGATGTAGCCGGCCTTCAGGCCGTCGTCGATATCATGGTTGTTGTAGGCGATTTCGTCGGCGAGATCGATGATCTGCGCCTCCAGAGTCGGCGGGGTGGCCGGCTCGAATTCGGCGGCGTCCTGTGCCTGGGGCTGGTCGTAGTCGGAGGAGTGCTTGATGATCCCTTCGCGGGACTCCCAGCTCAGGTTGAGGCCGTTGAAGCCGGGATAGCGCTCCTCCAGCAGATCGACGATGCGCAGCGACTGGCGGTTATGCTCGAAGCCGCCGGCGTCCCGCATCAGGCGGTTGAGGACATGCTCGCCGGTGTGGCCGAAAGGGGTGTGGCCGAGATCGTGGGCCAGCGCCAGGGTCTCCACCAGATCCTCATTGAGGTGCAGGCTGCGGGCGATGCCGCGGGCGATCTGCGCCACCTCCAGAGAATGGGTGAGGCGGGTCCGGTAGTAGTCCCCCTCATGGTTGACGAAGACCTGGGTCTTGTACTCCAGGCGCCGGAAGGCGGCGCAGTGGATGATCCGGTCGCGGTCACGTTCGAAGGCCGGCCGATCGTCCTTGTGGGGTTCGGCATAGCGCCGGCCGCGACTCTGCTCGCTGCGGGCGGCGTAAGGGGCGAGATCGGGACGTTCCATGGGCAAGAAGCCTTTCCGGAGTGGCGGGTCGCAGGACGGGTCGATTCTAGCGGCATCCGTCGCCGACTGCAACCGCCAAGAGCCGCACCCGGCTTGACGGGCCGGTAGCCGGTATGCTAGTTTTTCAGGGCGGTTAGCGGCCGGAAAGGCGCTGATTGTCGGCAGATGATCCCGGCCTTTCGGGCCGACGAACAGGAACTCCGCGCAGGGTGGACCAGGATGCGAATCATTGCCGGCACAGCCCGGGGCCGACGGCTGGAAACCTTCGCGGGACGGGACATCCGTCCTACCCCCGACCGGGTGCGCGAGGCGGTGTTCAGCGCGCTTGCTCAGCCGCCTCGGGCAGTTCACGGGGCGGCGCGTTCTCGATCTCTATGCCGGCAGCGGCGCCCTCGCCCTCGAGGCGCTGAGCCGCGGCGCCCGGGATGCCGTCCTGGTCGATCGCAGCGCCCAGGCGACCCGCCTGCAGCGTACCAACCTCCAGCGCTGCGGCTTTGCCGAGCGGGCCGAAACCCTGAGCGGTGAGGTCCTCGCCCTGCTGCCGCGGCTGGCCGCCAAGGGGCCCTTCGACCTGGTCTTTCTCGATCCCCCCTACGGCCAGGGACTGGTGCCGCTTACCCTGGAGGGTTTGACCGCCCCCGGCCTGCTGGCGGCCGAAGCCCTGATCTGCGCCGAAACCGAGCGCAAAGACCCGGTGCCCGAGACCGTCGGCCCGCTGGTCCGGGTCGCCAGCCGCAGTTACGGCATCACCGCCGTGCATTTCTTTTCCCTCGCCAGCGAAACGAGCAGCCCGTCATGAGACCACACATCGCCGTCTATCCCGGCTCCTTCGATCCGATCACCTTCGGCCATCTCGACATCATCCAGCGCGGTCTCGAGGTCTTTGACGAGGTGATCATCGCCGTGGCCCGCAATTCGGAGAAGAAGTCCCTGTTTACCACCGCCGAGCGCCTGGAGATGATTCGCGCCGCCGTGGGCGACAATCCGCGGGTGCGGGTCGATGCCTTCGAGGGGCTGCTGGTCGATTATGTGGTGCAGCAAAAGGCCCGGGTGATCCTGCGCGGGCTGCGCGCCGTCTCCGACTTCGAATACGAATTCCAGATCGCCCAGATGAATCATACCGTCCAGGAACAGGTGGAAACCCTGTTCATGATGACCTCCGTCCCCTACGGTTACCTGAGCTCGTCCATCGTCAAGGAAGTGGCCTCCCTGCAGGGGCCCATCGACACCTTTGTCCCCCCGCCCGTCAAGGCCGCCCTGGAGAAGAAGTTCGGCCCGGCCGCCCCGGTGGGGAAACGGAGCCTGCCATGATTACCCGCGAGATGACGATTCAAGAAGTGGTGCAGCGTTACCCGCAGACGATCCCGGTCTTCAAGCGCTTCGGACTCGACTGCATGGATTGCCAGATCGCCGCCTTCGAAGCGGTGGAGCACGGCGCCGGGGTTCACCATGTCGACATCGACGCCCTGCTGAAACAGCTCAACGCCGCGATCCGCAGCCTGATTCCCTCTCCCCTCCCCGTCATTCCACCCCCCGCTCCAGTTCGATGAGGAGCGCCTCCAGGGCGTCGACCACCGCCGCCTCCAGCCGCGCGCCTTTCTCGGCGGTCGCCTTGCCGGGATCGCCCCAGACGCCGCTCGGCCAGAAGCGCCGCTTGTCGCGCACCAGGATCCCTTTGGGAAAATTCGGATAGTCCGCCGCCGCGCTGCCCCGCACCAGGTGCGGGTGGGAGTGCTGGATGCGCGAGGTCTCGATTTCCCCGGCATGGGCATCATCCGGCGTTTCGATGATGCTGCGCCCGGCCTGCGCCGCCAGCAGGTATTCGGTCAGCACCGCCACGCGCACGTCGGGGTAGCGGCGCAGCAGCTCCTCGCCGGCGTCGGTCAGGGTCGCGCAGTGGGTAACGCCGGCGTGGCCGGTGAGCAGAACGATGTTGCGCAGCCCCTGGTCGTAGAGCGCCGCGGCGATGTCGAGGACCAGGGCGCGCAGGGTCGCAGTGGAGATGCTCAGGGTCCCGGGGTGTCCGGAGGTCGAGCGGCAGACCCCGTAATGCACCGGCGGCGCCACGAACAGCGGCCGCCGCGCGGCCAGGCGCCGGGCGACTTCACAGGCCTGGATCGTGTCGGTGTCCAGCGGCAGGTGCGGGCCGTGCTCCTCGGTGGAGCCGAAGGGGATCACCACGGTGCGGGTTGTTGCCAGCCCGGCGGTGAATTCGTCCATGGTCAGGTCGGTGATCAGCATCGGGGAGCCCTCTCATACGTGGAATGGGACCGGGGGACTATGCTCAGCTATTTGTTTTTGAGGGGCCAAACCGGCGGGACGCGCCCCGCCAGGCGCCCTCCTTTTTGTAAGCCGACAAAAAGGAGGCAAAAAGCGGCTGCCCCTGCGGGGGGCATGCGGGCGCGTGTTTGCGGAGCATTGAGCAACCGTTGCGGCCATCCAACTCCGCCGGCACTCCGTGGTCACAATCGCGTCTCCGGTCGCAGGTTTGCCAGCCTCCAGGTCCCCGACATTTTTGCCCTGCGTAGTCAGAGGCAATGGTTGTTTAAAGTCTCCGGGCGGGACCGGCGACCTTGGGGTGGAAATCCCAGAAAATAGCTGAAGGGTTTCCTTTAAGTGATCGATAATAAAGGGGTTTAAATCTAAAGCAAGCCGATGAAACGATGCGTCTGGGGAATGACCCGCACCCGGGCGTGGTGGCGGGATGCGGCTCCCTGCAGGTCGAGGAGCTGGCGGGCGGACAGGGCGACACGCTCCGCCCGCGTCACCGGCTGCAGGATCAGCTCGCAGTCGGGAGCGCAGCCGGCGACCAGTTGGGCCACGGCGGTGACTTCCTCGAGCGGGGTCTCCTCGCCGACCACCGCCTTGACGAAGCACTGGCGGGTGGCAGCCAGGCGCAGGAAGGCCCGGTGCTCCGCCCACGGCGTCGGGACACCGCTGACCGAGGCCAGCTTGATGTCCATGGCGATCCAGTCGAGGTGGTGCAGCAGCGGTTCCAGGGCCTGCGGCAGGGTGCCGTTGGTTTCCAGGTAGGTCGGCAGCAGGCGCCGCAGCGCCGGCAGCCATTCGCCGAGTGCAGCCACCTGGTGGAGCGGTTCGCCGCCGGTCAGGCTGATCGAATGGTGGGCGCCCGGCAACTGCTGGCACCAGCCGTGGAGGGTCCCCATCAGGGTGTCGAGGGCGACCGGGTTTTTCACGCTGATGAAATTGCCGCTGCCGGGACCGTCTTCGATGCGGCAGTTGGCCTGCGGCGCAAAGGGGGTGTCGCAGTAGGCGCACTCGAGGTTGCAGCCGGCCAGGCGCAAAAAGATCTGCCGGCGGCCGACCAGCAGCCCCTCCCCCTGGATGGAGCTGAAGATCTCCAGCAGTTGACCGTCAGTCGGCGCTGTAGCTGGCACAGGCATACTCCGATTCCCAGACATTGACCTTCTCGACCGTGACGTTGGGGTTGTTCAGGCTGTTGCCGAGGGTATGGAACAGGAAAAAGGCAATGTTCTCCGACGAAGGGCTGTGCTCCTTGAACGGTTCCAGCTCATTGAGGTACTTGTGGTCGAGCTGATCGAGAACCCGGTTGGTCTCGCGCTTGAGAATCTTGAAATCGATGCCGAGGCCGGCCTTGTCGAGCTCCCGGGCGGCGACCGTCACTTCCACCTTCCAGTTGTGACCGTGGAGGTTTTCACAGTCCCCCTGGTAGTTGATGAGGTTGTGAGCCGCTGCGAAGTGGGTATGGATGGTCAGGCGGTACATGGTTTCTCCGGTCAGTTGTTTTTCGGAAAAGCGACGATATTCTCGAGCATCTCCGGATCGACCTGGCTCCCCGCGACGCGATAGTCCTCATCGGCCCAGGCGCCGAGGTCGAGAAGCTTGCAACGTTCGCTGCAGAAGGGTCGGTGGGGATTGTCGCTCCACAGGGCCGGCTTGCGGCACTGGGGGCAGCGGACGGTTCGTTTTTGACTGGACATGCCGGCTCCTTTGTTCAGGTCATCCAATGGGCATCGTAGCACAGCCTCAGGAGGGTCACAACCGGCCAGGCGTTGCCGCGCTCCCCCCGGCCATCCGCCGCCGGACGGCTCAGATCTCCACCTGGGTGCCCAGTTCCACCACCCGGTTCGCCGGCAGATGAAAGAAGGAGGTGGCGTTGCGGGCATTGCGAGAGAGGAAAATGAAGAGATGCTCCCGCCAGCGGGCCATCCCCGGTTTCCGGGTGGAGATAAGCGTCTCCCGGCCGAGAAAGAAGGTCGTCTGCTGCAGGTCGAATTCCCACTCGTCGAAAACCACCTGAGCCAATACCCGCGGGATGTCGGGTTCCTCCATGAAACCGTAATGGACGCTCATGCGGTACATCCCCTCGCGCAGCCGCTCCACCGAGACCCGGTCCTTGACCGAGACGTGGGGGACCTCCTCGGTGAAGACGCTGAGGATGATCAGTCGTTCATGGAGTACCCGGTTGTGTTTGAGATTGTGCAGCAATGCCGACGGCGTCCCTTCCGGGTTGCCGTTCATGAACACTGCGGTCCCCGGGACCCTCGCCGCCTGGAACCCGTCCAGGTTCTGCAGAAAGGTGGCGACCGGCACACTGGTGATGCGCAGCCGCCCGGCGAGAATCTGCCGCCCCCGTTGCCAGGTCGCCATGCAGGTGAAAACCACCAATGCGATCAGGATCGGGAACCAGCCGCCGTGGACAATCTTGAGCAGGTTGGCACCGAAGAAGGCGAGATCGAAGAGCAAAAAGCAGCCGCAGAGCAAAAGGGCGACGGGGACCGGCCAGTGCCAGCGATGGGCTATTACGAAGAAGAAGAGGAGCGAGGTGATGACCATGGTGGTGGTGACCGCGACGCCGTAGGCTGCGGCCAGGTGTCCCGAGGAACCGAAGCCGAGGACCAGGCAGATGCAGGCGATCATCAGGCCCCAGTTGACCGTCGGCAGGTAAATCTGCCCCTTCTCCTGGGCCGAGGTGTGTTCGATGTCCAGGCGTGGTGAATAGCCGAGCTGAATGGCCTGCATGGTGAGAGAAAAAGCACCGGAGATGATTGCCTGGGAGGCGATGACGGTGGCCACGGTGGCCAGCGCCACCAGCGGATAGAGAGCCCAGGAGGGCGCCATGTGAAAGAAGGGATTGACCACGGTTTCAGGATGGCGGACGAGCAGTGCCCCCTGCCCGAAATAGTTGAGCAGCAGGCAGGGGAGCGCCACCGCAAACCAGGCCAGGCGGATGGGACGCGGGCCGAAATGCCCCATGTCGGCGTAGAGCGCCTCGCCGCCGGTGACGACCAGGAAGACCGAGCCCAGCACCAGGAATCCCGTCCAGCCGTTGCGCAGGAAAAACTCCAGGGCGTACCACGGGTTGACAGCGGCAAGGACTTCCGGGGAACGGATGATCTGGGCGCCGCCGAGGACGGCCAACACGGCGAACCAGACCAGGGTCACGGGCCCGAACACGACGCCGACCCCGCCGGTTCCCCGGTGCTGAATCCAGAACAGACCGACCAGAATGGCGACGGTGAGCGGCAGGACGTAGGGGGTGAACAGCGGGGTGGCGATCGACAACCCCTCGACGGCGCTCAGCACCGAAATGGCCGGTGTGATCATGCCGTCGCCGTAGAGAAGCGCCGCCCCGAACAGCCCCATTACCACCAGCAGCCAGCGGCCGCCGCTGGCCGAAGCCCGCACCGGCGTCACCAGGGCGGTCAGGGCGAGAATTCCCCCTTCCCCGTTGTTGTCGGCGCGCAGGATGAAGACCAGGTACTTGAGGGAGATCACCAGCAGCAGCGACCAGAGGATCAGGGAGAGGACGCCGAGGATGTTGGGAAGGGTCACGGCCAGGGCGTTATGCTCGCCGAAACACTCGCGCAGCGCATAGAGGGGGCTGGTGCCGATGTCGCCATAGACCACGCCGAAGGCGGTCAGGGAAAGGATCAGCAGGTAGCGCCCCTGCGGACCGCCGGCGTCGCCGGGTTGGGATTTCTGTTGGGACATCATTTACCATCCGGGGAAAAAACATGGGGTATCTCGCGCCGGGAACCGCCGGGTGCGCACCTTTCAAACATACCATGCCGGACGCTCCTGTCGCCGCAGCGGTCTCGCATCGGCGCCGCCAGGTTGGTCGGGCGGGCGACCCGTGGGGAGAATGAATCCAGGCGGGGTCGGCGAGGCAGAGAGAACGGGTTCTTTACATGGAGTTGAGCATCTTGTAGTACTGTTCGATGGTATGGATGGAATCTAGGGTGCCCCGTAACAAATACCAGCTGAGCACCAGCACGCCGATGCTGAGCCCGACTTTCCACGGCAGCGGGGTTTGCGGACGCCACCAGATCAGCGGCAGGGCCAGAGGACCGACACTGGCGATGGCGAAGATGATAAATCCGGTACGAAAATACCATGGAAGTTTTTCTTTTGCTGGGGGCAAGTGGCTGGAACCGTCCAGAAACTCGCCACAATGCTTGCATTTGATGGCTTCGTCTTGAATTTCCTCGGCGCAGAAAGGACAAATTTTCATCTTCGGCTCTCTTGACGGTTCTCAGCAGGAAACGCCTCTTCCCTTTCCTGCTGAGAAGGGAGGTGGCGACAACGGACAGGAACCGTTTTACACCACTTCTCCCGCTTTGAAAAGGCTTGCGAGCGCCTCCCCTCGCCCGGACTCGACGACCGACCCCGTGGAGCGGGGTTGACAGGGGTCCTCGCCCGGTGCAGGATGCGGACCGGATCGAACATTCCTGTTCCGTCAGGTCTTGCGAAAGGGTCGTCTCATGAGCGAAAAAAGAGGCCGGTTCGTCTATTCGATTTTCTGGAACTGCGGCCTGATCACCATCGGCACCCTGATCCAGGCCATTGCCCTGAAGGCAATTGCCATCCCCCATAATTTTGTTCCCAGCGGGTTGTTCGGGGTCGGGTCGCTGCTCTTCTACAAGACCGGTTTTCTGAACCCCGGGCTCCTCTACCTGGTCCTCAACGTGCCGATGTTCATCCTCGGCTACATCTTCATCTCCCGCCGCTTCCTCTGGTACAGCGGCCTGGCGATGGGCCTGATCTCCCTCTTTTACCAGTTGATCCATTTCCAGATCGCGATCAGCCACCAGCTCTACGCGGCGCTGGTCTTCGGCGCCCTGCTCGGGGTCGGCGCCGGCATGGTGCTGCGTTCCCTTGGCTCCAACGGCGGCCTGGACGTCGTCGCCGTGATCCTCAACCAGAAATTCAACATCGGCGTCGGCAAGGTCTACTTCGGCTTCAACCTGGTCCTCTTCTGCCTGAGCCTTGCCAGCCTCGACAACGATCTGGTGATCGCTTCGATCATCGCCGTCTTCGTCTGCTCGGCAGCCGTGGACTATGTCCTCTCCCTCTTCAACCAGCGCAAGCTGGCCTTCGTGGTTTCGGAAAAACCGCAGGAGATCGCCGACCGGGTCATGACCCATTTGAAGATCGGTACCACCATGCTGCCGGCCCTCGGCGCCTACCACAAGAAGGAAAAGACGGTGCTGATGGTGGTCATCAACAACATTCAGCTCAAACGCCTGGAGGAGATCGTCTTCACCACGGACAGCTATGCCCTGTTTATCGTCGAGAACACCTTCTCGGTTCTTGGTTCGACCTTTTCGCGGCGGAAGATCTATTGACCGGGGGGATAGCACGGAGTAACTGGCAGGTCTATATTCTCCTCTGTTCGGACGGGTCGCTCTACACCGGCATCACCACCGACGTCGCACGGCGTTTTGCCCAGCATCGTACCGGCAGCGGCGCCAAATACTTTCGCGGCCGCGTCCCGCGGTGCCTGGTCTACCTGGAGATCGGCCACGACCGCAGCAGCGCCAGCCGCCGCGAGGCGGAGATCAAGCGGCTGCGCCCGGCCGACAAGCGCAGGCTGATCGCTGTCCACGGTGGCCAGTGCCCGGACGATCCCATCGCATGAGCAGGCTGTCGTTCATGCAGATGCTTGAGCCGCCCGCTCTTGCCCGGCAGCGGCGCGGCATGGTGTGGGTCGCCTTTTTTGTCGGGCGAAGGGGTTGCCCGGATCCGATTCGTATGACACGGCGATCTGCTTAAAGGCTGGTCGGCCGCCGCCGGCAGGAAAAGATTTTGATCCTTTTCCCGTCTGTGCGATGCTGCTCCCAGTCGGAGGATCGCAACATCCCTGGCACCAATGCCCCCACGGGAGAGAACGTGAACGCAGCGCCGCAGCTCTACCTGCTCGACGGGTCCAGCTACATCTATCGCGCCTACTACGGCGTCCGCGACCTGGCCACCGCCGGCGGGATGCCGACCAACGCCGTCTTCGGTTTCACCCGGATGCTCCTCGCCCTGTTGCAGGAGGAGCGTCCCGATTACCTGGCCGTGGTCTTCGACCCGCCCCGGGAAGAAACCTTCCGCAGGAAGATCTACCCCGCTTACAAGGCGAACCGCGATGCCATGCCGGCGGACCTTGCCTCCCAGCTCCCCACCATCCGCCAGATCCTGGCGGCGCTGAACATCCCGGCTCTCGAAGTGCCCGGGTTCGAGGCCGACGACGTTATCGCCACCCTCGCCCGTCGCCATGCCGCCGGGGGGACGGCGGTTACCATCGTTTCCGGCGACAAGGATCTGCTGCAGGTGGTTGACGCCGGCATCACCCTGCTCGACACCATGAAGGGGCAGCGTTTCGGGCGGCAGGAGGTCATCGAGCGCTTCGGGGTTCCGCCGGAGCTGGTGGCGGATGTCCTGGGACTGGCCGGCGACAGCTCGGACAACATCCCCGGCGTTCCTGGGGTCGGTGAGAAAACGGCGGCCGAACTGGTCCGGCGCTTCGGCACCCTGGAAGGGGTCCTCGAGTGGCAAAGCCTGGTGAACGGCAAAAAGCGGCGGGATAGCCTGGGCGCTCATGCCGAACAGGCCCGACTCTCAAAACGACTGGCGACCCTCCGCGACGACGTCCCTCTGGAACCGCCCTTGGCAGAGCTGCAGCGCCGCCCGCCGAACCTGGCGGAGCTGATCCCACTGCTGCGGGAGCTGGAATTCGAATCCCTGGAGCTCGCCTTCACCCCGCCGCCCGCGGGCATGGTTGAAATCTACAGTGACGGTTCGGGCCGGGACGCGGGGCCCGGCGGCTACGGGGCGATCCTGCGCTACGGCGAGTTCGAGAAGGAGTTGAGCGGGTTCGAGCCCGCGGCCACCTCGCAGCGCATGGAGCTTCTGGCGGCGATCCGCGGTCTGGAAGCCCTGAACGGGCCGCGGACGGTGCGCTTGTTCAGCGATTCCCAGTATCTGGTGCGGGGAATGAGCGAATGGCTTCACAGCTGGAATCGCAACGGCCGGCTGGAGAGTCCGGGCGCCCTCGCCAACCAGGACCTCTGGCAACAGCTGCTGGCCCTCTCCCAGCACCATGCGATCAGCTGGGAATGGGTGCGCGGCCATGCCGGGCATCCCTTCAACGAGCGCTGCGACAAGCTGGCCAAGCGGGCGGTGGTGGAGGGGCTGCGGGCGACCAGTCAGGTCGCGGCAGCCGCAGAGGAAGGGCCTGGCCTCCCCTGCCCTGCCGCGCCCACCCCGTTGCCAGCGGTGCCAGCCCGGGAAGATTCGGAGTTCGACGAGGAGGATGGACAATTGCGGCTTTATTGAGCCTTTCAGGGGCATTGCCCCACGCGCCGCCGCAACGTAAAATCCAAGCATTATCCGCAGGGGCTTGCCCAATGAAAATCCAACAGGTGACGAAAGAACATCACGCCAAGGTCTACGCTCTGTTGCGCGCCGCCTTTCCCGGCCGCGGCGACGAGGCGGCCTTGGTGCAGAAACTCCACGAGAACGGCCGGCCGCTGCAGGAATGGGTCTGCATCCACATTAACAAGGCTATCGCCTACATCGCCTTTTCCAACGCCTATCACGGCGAAGCGGTCTGCGGGTTGCACCTGGCACCGCTGGCGGTGGCGCCCGAATTTCAACGACAGGGGGTCGGTTCGGAGCTGCTGCGCTTTGCCCTGCGGCAGGAGGCGATCAGAAGCCAGTCCCTGTTTGTGCTGGGCAAGCCCGGCTTTTTCCAGCGCTTCGGGTTCGCGCCCTGTCGCATGCCGAGCTGCCAATTGACCAGTACCAATCGCCACTTCCAGGCCCTGCGCCTTCCGGCCTGCGCCGATTTCACCGTCGGCTACGAACCCGAGTTCAAACCGGCGGCCGGGCCGCCGCTGACCACGGGGACAGGCTCCAAGGGTGCCTGTCCCCCTAAAAAATCGTCCGGCAAAAGAACCAAGGAGCAAAAATCATGAATACCTGCCCCTGCGGCAGCGGCCGCGACTACGCGGCCTGCTGCGAACCGATCATCACCGGCCGGCAGTCGGCCGCAACGGCCGAACAACTGATGCGGGCCCGCTACAGCGCCCACGTCAAGGTCGCGACCGACTTCATTTTCGAGAGCACCCACCCCGACCACCGCGAGGGGTACGACCACGCGGGGACCAGGACCTGGGCTGAGACCTCCGCGTGGCATGGCTTGGAGATTCTCGGGACCACGCAAGGGGGGGCGCAAGATGAGGAGGGCGAGGTCGAGTTCATCGCCCGTTTTCGCGACAAGAACGGTCTCCGCAGCCACCACGAGCGCGGCCAGTTCAAGCGCAAGGGGGGCCGCTGGCTGTTCACCGAGGGGATCATGGTCAAAGCGAAGCCGCTGAGCGTGGACAAGATCGGCCGCAACGACCCCTGCCCTTGTGGAAGTGGGCGCAAGCACAAGAAATGCTGCGGGAAATAAAATCAACCCGCCTCATCGCCAAACAAGCCTCCTGCTTTGGTCGGCGGTCCGACGGGCACTTCGGAGAGGAAGGCCTGCCCGGCAGCCCGGACGGCGCTGGGAGGAGGAGGGTCCCCTAGTTTCCTGGCCGATGGGCCAGGTCCTTGGGGACGTAGATGTCCATCCAGCGGCTATCCAGCAGCAGGAGGACGAAGGCCTTGGGCTCGGCCAGGGAGGTCAGGTGGAGGTAGGATTTGACCGCGAACTTGCCCGGGTCCATCGCCATGTAGGCATTGCTGATCAAATCCCCCCCCCTGCCAGGGCTCGACATCCATCGCGACGATGATCTGCTCCCGCCGCGCCTCCGGCAGAACCGCCAGTTGGGTGGCATAGGCCAGGTACTCCTGGGGCGTGGTGGAAAATTTTTTCCGCACCAGGTTCGGCTCGACGACCGCATGCGCCACCTCATGGGCAATGAGCCCGGAGTAATGGATCCGGTCGAAAGGCTCGCCGAACATCTTCGGTTTCTCGCCGGCGGCCAAGATCGCCGCGTAGGACATCAGCTCGATGCGGTCGGTTTCTTTTTCGTAGCGGCCGTAGGTGAGAATCCCCTCGCTGTCGATCGGGTGGTCGACGATGTCGATGGTGATTGGCTGCTTCGGCATCAGTTCGAACCGGGCGAGAAACGCGAACGCCTTCGCCGCGGAAGTACAGATCTCGTCCAGGTCCGTGGCCTGGTCGGTACGAACGACGACCTCGGCCGGGCCGGCGCAGCGGAATTCACCGGCCAGCAGCGCCGCGGGAAGCAGCAGGATCAACAGGAACAACGGCAAAACGAACCAAGGGCGCATGACGACCCTCCCCTCTCCCTCCTGCTCCTATCATAATCGAGGGATTGGGGAAAGATAGTAGCCGCCTGAGGTTGTGAGTGGGGGACAGTGCGGTGCGATGGTTTCCGATTTCTGCCGGCGGTTATTTGGCCCGCAGGTACTGGCTCGGCCAGGGGACGTCCACCTGCAGCGCCCTGGCAGCGTGGAGCGGCCAGTAGGGGTCGCGCAGCATCTGCCGCGCCAGCAGCACGACGTCGGCCTGGCCGGTGGCCACGATCTGCTCCGCCTGTGCTGGTTCCAGGATGAAGCCGACCGCGCCGCTGGCCATCCCGGCCTCGGCCCGGATCCTGGCGGCAAAGGGGACCTGGAAACCCGGCCCGGCAGGAATCGGCTCGTTCGGCACCACCGCCCCGGAAGAGCAGTCGATCAGGTCCACGCCAATCTCTTTCAGCGCCCGCGCCAGCAGCACCGACTGGTCGATGTCCCAGCCTCCGGCCGCCCAGTCGGTCGCTGAAATTCTTACGAAAAGCGGCAGGTCCTCGGGCCACGCCTGCCGTACGGCCCGGGCCACCCGCAGCGGGAAGCGCAGCCGGTTTTCCAGGCAGCCACCGCAGTCGTCCTGGCGCCGGTTCGCCAGCGGCGAGAGAAACTCATGCAGCAGGTAGCCGTGGGCCATGTGGATTTCGAGCACCTCGAAACCGGCGGCCAGGGCCCGGCCTGCCGCGGCGTGGAATTGCTCCTCGACCTGCTCCAGTTCCTCCAGGGTCAGCGCCCGGGGAGGGGGATGACCCACGGCAAAGGGGACGGCGCTGGGCGCGAGGGTCTGCCAGCCGTCCGCCTCCATCCCCAGCGGAGCGCCGCCGCGCCACGGGGCCGAACAGGATCCCTTGCGCCCGGCATGGCCGATCTGGATCCCCGCGACGGCTCCCTGCTCGGAAATGAAGCGGGCTATGGGGGCAAACGCCTCGGCATGGGCGTCGCTCCAGAGGCCGCTGTCCGCGGGGCTGATGCGCCCCTCCGGACTGACAGCGGTTGCCTCCACCATGACCAGCCCCGCGCCGCCCACGGCGCGGCTCCCCAGGTGAACCAGGTGCCAGTCGGTGGGCAAGCCGTCGCGGCTGGAATACTGGCACATGGGCGAGACGAAAATCCGGTTGCGAAAGGTGACGGCCCCAATGCTGAAGGGGGAAAACAGTTTGCTCATGGGCTCTTTCCGCGGGTCAAATTTGCGTTTTTCCCGCACCGGTTTCCGCTGGGTCAGCGTTTTTCCAGCACCGATTTGGCGGCCGCCTCCGAGGAAGCGGGATTCTGTCCGGTGACGAGGTTGCCATCCCGGACCACATGGGATTGCCAGTCGGCGCCCCGGGAATACCTTCCGCCCTTGCTCTTCAGTTCATCTTCCACCAAAAACGGCACGATGTCCGTCAGGCCCACGGCGGCTTCTTCCGTGTTGGAAAATCCGGTGACCGATTTCCCCGCCACCAGGGGGGAGCCGTCTGCCGCCTTGGCGTTGCGCAGCACTCCGGGCGCGTGGCAGACCGCGGCAACCGGCTTGCCCTGCGCATACATGCTCTCGATCAAGGCAATGGAGTCCGGGTCCTCGGCGAGATCCCACAAGGGGCCGTGCCCTCCCGGGTAGAAGACCGCGTCGTAGTCCGCGGCCCGGATGTCGGCAAGTTTGAGCGTACCGGCCAATGCCGCCTGGCTTGCAGAATCCGCCTTGAAGCGGGCGGTGGCGGCGGTCTGGGCGCCCGGTTCGTCACTTTTCGGGTCGAGCGGCGGCTGGCCCCCCTTGGGCGACGCGAGGGTGATCTCGGCGCCGGCGTCCTTGAACACGTAATAGGGCGCCGCGAATTCCTCCAGCCAGAAGCCGGTCTTGTGCCCGGTGTTGCCGAGTTGGTCGTGCGAAGTCAGAACCATCAGTATTTTCATCGTCTACTCCTTTGCCGCTCCGTCACCCCTTGGAAGGAAACCGGAAGATTCCCAGCTCTCGCCCGGATGCTTCGGCCCCAAGCCCTTCCCGGGTCAACTCTACACTTCTCCCGCGGTTATGCCAGAGCGACGCGGGGTGAGAAGACCGGCGATGCCAGCGGCCCACCTCGGCAAACCTTTACCTTGGCAGTCGGGCGGTTCGACGATCCCTTCGCCTCCCCCTGCCGACAACCTTGTGCCCCCCCCTATCCTTGTGAGACACTTGCCCCATGATCAAAGCTGCTCTCCTCCAGCTGATCATCGTCACCTTAAGTGCCGACCTTGCAACCCTGAGCGGGGCCGCCAGGGCCGCCCATGCCGCCGCCACCCACGAAGAGTGTCTGCCCGACAACAAGTACGACACCACCGGGCTGGAGGCCTCCTACCTGGCCCAGGGGCAGGCGAACCGGGCCGCGGAGATCCGCCAGGCCCTGGAGCGCTACCGCGCCCTGGAGCTGCGCCACTTCGACGAGCAAACGCCGATCCGCCTGACCGCCCTGGTCACGCTCGAAGCCGAAAACGGCAGCCGCCGGCAGGTTTTCCTGGGACCGGATGCGGGGGGATTGAAGCTCGGCAGCAGCGCTGCCGAGTGCATTGTCATCACCCCGGAATCGCCGCTGGGGCGGGTGCTGCTCGGCAAGGCGTGTGGGGACGAGATTAGTACCGGCAACGGTTCCAACCGGAAGAGCCTTACGATTGTCGCCGTGGCCTGATCCTGGCCAGGCCGTGGCGGGAAGGCCCTTTGGGGGCTTGATTTCCGTGGCGGCGGTGCCTGAGAGGAACCACTTGTCCGCGCTCCGTCTGTTTTGACCAGTTCCTCACACTTGGATCGACCGGTTCTCGGCTTCGATCCGGTCGACCACGCAGTAGATCCCCTCCCCTTTGTAGCCAGGACGAAAGCAGCCGTTGCAGGAGATGCAGGTAGCGCGGTAGTCCTCCTGTGCGCGCCAGCGGTTGATCAGGTCGGGTTCGCGGATCAGGGGCCGGGCGAGGGAGAAGAGATCGGCCTCTCCCTCCTCCAGCAGGCGCCGCAGCACCGCCCCGGAGCGCAAGCCGCCGACCAGCAGGATCGGGACGTTCACCGCCGCCTTGAGGCGCCGGGCATAGACGGCGTTGTAGGCTTCCTGCTCGGCGGTGACAATATCCTGCCGCACCGGTGTTTCCTTCCCCGAGGCGGCGGTGCCGGAGCTGACCTCGATAGCGTCGATGCCGAGCTCGGCGAGGCGCTGCGCCACCTGCATCGCCTCGCCGAATTCGAGGCCGCCCGGCAAATGGTCTGCGGCGGTCAGCTTGATGGTCACGGGATAATCCGGCCCCACCTCCCGCCGCACCGCCTGATAGACCTCTTCGAGAAAACGCATCCGGCCCCCGAGCGAACCACCGTATGCGTCGCCGCGCCGATTCATCAGCGGGGAGAGGAACTGGTTGATCAGGTAGCCGTGGGCTCCGTGCAGTTGCACCCCGTCGAAGCCGGCCGCCTGCGCGCGCAGCGCCCCGGCGGCGAAGGCGGCGACCAGTTCGTCGATCTCGGCGAGACTGACCTCGCGGGGCATTTCCGGGTAGTTGGGGGCGGCCACCGCCGATGGTGCCAGGGGCGTCGCGCCAATCACCTTGGCGGTGGTCTGAGCCCCGGCATGGACCAGCTGGCAGAAGATCTTTCCCCCTGCGGCGTGGACGGCGGCCGTCATTTCCCTCAAGGGTTCGATCAGCTCATCGCAGTCGATCCCCATCTTGCCGGGGAGTTGCCTGCCGTCGGCGCGGATGAAGGTGTAGCCGGTGATGATCAGCCCGACCCCGCCGCGCGCCAGCTTGCGGTAGAGCTCAAGCAGCCGCTCGGTGGGCCGGCCTTCCGCCGCGCACAGCCCTTCCCACGTGGCGCTGCGGACCAGACGGTTGGGGAGCCGCAGGGAACCGATGGTGATGGAATCGAACAGGGATCGGGACATAGGCAGGCTCCACTGGGCTGAAACGGCTGCTGTTTAGATGGCAAGAACGAGGAGCCGGCGTCCGGTTCAGGGTGAAAGCACCTCGCCGGAACCGGAGCCCTCCACACTCTCCCGATAGGCCAGCGCCACCTGTGCTGCCGGCATTCCGGGTGCAGTGTCCCGGCCCATCTTTTCCAGGGTCTCCCGCACCCACGGCGGGCTCACCACGTTAACCCGGATACCCCGTGGCAACTCCAGGGCGGCGGCTCGGGCGAAGCCCTCCAGTCCGGCGTTGACCAGGCTGATGGCTGCGCTCCCCGGGATCGGCTGTTGCGCCAGGATGCCGCTGGTCAGAGTGAAGGAACCTTGGTCCGAGATGAATTCGCTGCCGATGCGCACCAGGTTCACCTGGCCCATAAGCTTGTTGGCCAGGGAAAAGGCGAAATCCTCCTCGGCAAGCTCCGCAAACGGGGCGAAGCGGGCCTGCCCGGCTGCGCAGACCAGCGCATCGAAACGGCCCGTCCTGGCGAACATGTCCCGGATGGATTTCGCTGAAGACATGTCGACGGTCAACTCACCGCCAGTCCGCGAGGCTCGCACGATGTCGTGCGTTCCGGAGAGAAGTTGGTAAATCGCAGCGCCGATGGTCCCGGTCCCGCCGATCAATATGATTCGCATGGTCTCCTCCCGTCTTGGGTTTTTGTCTGGGAGAAGTTTACCACCTTTGGCAAAAGGTCGGTCAAACACGAAGAAAAGCAGGCACGGGCAACCGCTGCCCGTGCCTGCTTCCCGAATTTTGCCCAAAAAACCATTCGACGGGACTATGAAAATGAAACACCCGGCGGATTTCGCCGCCGTCTCATTTCCCCTTATCCTCCGCCATCGGCATCAGCCACCAAAGCAGCAGATAAATGAGAATTCCGGGGAAAGCCGCGCTGAAGATGGTCACCAGGACGTAGATGAACCGCACCAGCCACGGCGCCCAGCCATAATATTCCGCAAAGCCGCCACACACCCCGCCGAACATCTTGTTGGTCCGGGACCGCGCCAGTTTGCGCTTCGTCGGAATCTGTCCCTCGCCTGTCCCCCTGTTGCCGGTTACCATGTCATCCATTCCTAACCGCCCCTCAATCCTGCAGGTACCCCAGTGTCGCCTCCCAGAAGGAGAGATCGTTGCGGGTCTTCTCGTAGAGCTTGGCGTTCATGATCGCCACGCCGGCGATCTCGGCCAGGGCGAGGAGGAAGGTAGCTTCCTCCGGGCTGTACCGGCGCTGCTCGGCACTGTAGAGGCGCAGCACGCCGATCACCCGCTGGCGGGCGACGATCGGCAGGGAAAGGAGCGACTTTATCCCCTCGGCGACGGTCTCGGCCGGATATTCGAGGCGCGGGTCGTGGGCCGTATCGAGGATCAGTACCGGCTTGCCGGCCAGGGTCTCGGCGATGCTCTGGTCGGTGTGGGGCTTTCCCTTGGCAAGAAATGTTTCGCTCAGCCCGGTGGAGGCGATCAGTTCCAGCTCATGGGTGGTCTCGTTGCGCAGGCGCAGGGCGCTGGCCTTGACCTGCATGATGCGCGACGACCTGGTCGACGATGAGCTGCATTACCTGCTGCGAATCGCGGGTGGAGAGGACCGCCCGGGTGACCTCGTGCAGGGTGCGGAAATAGGCGAGGCTCCTGGCCGGGTCGAGGGAATGGACGGCGGGAATCTCCTGCTGCGGCTCCTGGATTTCGACGGCGGTCGGCTGATCGACGCCGATCTCCGCGAACAGCGCGGCCAGCTTGTCCCCCTCGGACTGGGCGAGCCGGGCATTGGCGATCGCCAGGCCGCCCATCTCGGCCAGGGCCGAGACGAACTCGAGATCATCGGCGCTGTAGTCGCGTGGCTCGGCGCTGTAAAGGCGCAGCACGCCGATGACCTTGTCGGCGGCGATCACCGGTACCGAGAGGACGGTGTTGATCCCCTCGGCGCGCATCGCCTCGGGATACTGGAGGCGCGGATCGTCGTAGGCGTTCTTGATGCAGACCGGTTTGCCGGACAGCACCTCGGGGATGCTCAGGTCGGCGTTCAGCGCGCCCTTGTTCAGGTAAGCCTCGCTCAGGTTGTACGCCGCCACCTGGACGAGGCTGTTGCTCTCCTCATCGATCAACCGCAGGATGCCGGCCTTGATTTCCAGCGCGGTTACAGTGCGCTGCACCAGGGAATCGAGGGTCGCCTGCAGGTCGCGGGCAGAGAGGATCGCGTGGGCCGTTTCAAAAAAGAGCCGGAAATATTCGTGCGCATTTGCCTGGGGCATGAAACCGTTCCTCCTTCGGGGACAACCACTTCCGTTTAACGCAAAAAGCCGTCCACCGAGGGCGCTCCGGTAGAACGGCTATATTTCGATTTTTTATTAATCTGACTTCACCGCTACCCCGTCCCAAAAGCGTTTCGCAGAAAAAATCTACACCAATTAGATAACGGGAAGTGGTGGTGAAAGTCAAACAATTAAACCTGCCCGCAGACCGCCGCTGGGCGGCATTACCCAGCCAGGCTCAGTTGCATAGGTAATCCGTAACCCGCCAGAACTCTTCCGCTTCCAGCATGACCGCAACGATTTCCCTGGTTCGTTCCTTGTTCAAGAAAGTGGATTCGAAAACGATCACAAAGAAATCGCCGTCCGGGTGTTTGGGAAAGGAGCTTTTGGGGGCGACCTTTTCGATGGTTCGATGGACCAGTGGGCCGTAATAGCCTCTCTGGTAGCCGTTGAGCTTTACCCACTCTTCCCGGATATGGAGGCTGCGGTGAATCTCCGAGGTGGCATCGAAGGCCGCCTCGGTTTGCCCGTTATCCAGCAGAACCAGAAACGATTGGGCCGCCTCAATGGCCTGTGCCTCGTCAGTAACGGCGAATACCCGGTGGGGTGCTGCGGCGCCAACCAGCAGGCCCACGCCAATCATCAAGAGCAATTTTCTCATCTGTTCCCCTCACCAGTTGCCGGGCTGTTGACCATGGCCCTGCTCCCCGGTTCCCGAAAAAGATCAATCCAGCAAACCCAGTGTAATGACCGGACCTCACATTTTTCCCAACATCTTCCCAGGATGATGCAGAAGGCTCGGAAAAACCGGGATAAAAAAACGGAACCCTGGGTGGGGTTCCGTTGATTTCTTTTGGAGCGGGAAACGGGATTCGAACCCGCGACCTTCAGCTTGGGAAGCTGACACTCTACCACTGAGTTATTCCCGCTCAATGTGGGGGCGATTATAGGGCCTTGCCGTTTTTTTTGTCAACGGTTTTTTCCCTTAATAAAATCAGAAACTTCCTCGCTTCATCCGGGTTCTGAACGGTGCCGGACAGCTCCGCCTCACGCAGTGCCGCCAGCAGTTCGCCGAGCTCAGGCCCCGGCGCCACACCGAGATTGCGGGTGATCCAGCGACCGTCGACGAGGTCGGGGATGCGTCCCTCCTGCTGCAGGTCGAGAAAGGCCGCGAGAGCCTCAAGCTGCGCCTCCCGGGCCGCGGCGTCCGGCGCCAGGGCGGCGGCCAAAAGCAGTCGATCCTCGGTAAAGGCTTCCTGAGCCGCCCAGCGGGCCTGGGATCTCCGGGTCGGCCGGGTCGGTGGAGGCGGATGGCTTCCGCTGACGACCGGCAGCAAGTGCTCCAGTGCCATCAGGGTCTCCCGGCCGAGGGCCAGGCGCTCCTCGACGGCAGCGGGGTCGAAGGAGCCGGGGGCGATAATGCAGGCCAGCCGCAACCTGCCGAGGCGCAGCAACGAACGGCCGACCGGAGCAATGAGCAGCGCCGCCAGCTGCGGGTGCCGGTCCGGGAGCCAGGCGGCGAACTCCGTCAGTCGCGCCAGCCCGGCTGCGGCCTGTTCCAGCCAGCGGGAGGCGCTGGCCGGCCGGGGACCGAAGAGCTGCGACACCACCCCGAGCCGGGCCAGCAGTTCCAGTCCAGCGGCGGCCCGGGGATGGTTGACGATGCGCACCACCTCGTCGGCGCGTCGTTCGGCCGGAACGCCGTGCAGCAGTTCGGCGTTTTGCCCCGCCCGCTCCCAGGTGCCGGCTTCGATGGCAAACCCGAGGGTCACTGCCAGGCGCACCGCTCGCAGGATGCGCAACGGATCCTCGGTGAAGGTGTCGGCCGCACAGTCGCGCAGGAGACGGGCGGCGAGATCCGCCGCCCCGCCCAGCGGGTCGAACAGCTGCCGGCTGCCCAGGGCAAGGGCCAGGGTGTTGACGGTGAAGTCGCGTCCGCGCAGGTCGCCGGCGAGGTCGGCGGCGCGAAACGGGGCGAAGTCGAAGCTGAGCAGGGTTCCGGCCGGGGAGGTCCAGACCACCCGCGACTGGTTACGCCAGGCATCGAGGACGAACCAGCGGCCGCCGCAGCGGGCGGCGAAGGCGCGGGCCAGGGAGCTGGGATCGAAGGGGGTGGCGAAGTCGAAGTCGGTCACCGGCAGCCCGAGCCGGGCATTGCGCAGCGCGCCGCCGACCAGGAAGGCCTCGGCCGCACCGGGAAGCGGCAGCAGGGCCTGGGGGAGCGGCGGGGTTTCGAGGAGGCGAGTGAAGGTTTCCATAGGAGAAATCTAACAGAATCTTGCCAGTGCTGCCGGACAAATCGGAAGGAGGACGGGATCGGTAGTCGCGATCGACCGCTGCTGCCATTGAGTGCAGCGCGGCTTCGTTGGCCTCATCTGCGAAGAGGGGTGGAAGTTCCGGCATGCTGCGATGCGGAGCGAACACCGGCTCCGCAAGGTTTAAAACCGGGATGCGGTTAAAAAAACGGCCCGCCTGGTCGGGCGGGCCGTCGAAGTGAAACCGGTTGGCGGTCGCCTCAGGCGAGATCCTTGGCGGCCTGGTAGATGATGTCGAAGAGCTCCTGAATGTCTCCTTCCGCGATGCAGGAGAAGGCGATGCGCAGGTCGGTCTTGCCGATGGAGATGGTGCCGACGCCGTACTTGTCGAGCAGGTGCACGCGCAGCTTCTCGGCGTCGACCTTCTTCAGCTTCAGGCACATGAAGTAGCCGGAGTTGAAGGGGTAATAGCTCCAGGCGCCGTCGTACTTGCCGCTGTCGAGGACCTGCTTGGTCTTCAGGGCGCGCCCCTTCATGACCTGGAACTTTTCCTCCTTCTGGGCCAGGAACTGGGAGGAACGCAGCGCCTCGATGACGAAAGTCTGCGAGGGGTGCGGGCAGTTGGAGATCTTGGCGCGGATGATCCCCATGGTCTTCTTCTCGAGGGCGGTCAGGACCGGGGCGTTTTCGTAGCTGTTGCCGTCGGCGAAGGTGATGAAGCCGGTGCGGAAGCCCCAGACGAATTCTTCCTTGGTCGCACCGTCCAGTTTGACGGCGAGGATCCGTGGGTGGAGGTTGGCAAGCTTGCCGAACAGCGACTCCTTCATCGAGTCCTCGTAGAAGAGTCCGAAGTAGGCGTCGTCGGTAATGGCGACGATGTTGCAGCCGCTCTCGGCGACTTCGAGGATCGCCGCCACCAGGGCATCCCCCTCGGCAACGGTCGGGGTGTAGCCGCTCGGGTTGTTGGGGAAGTTGAGCAGCACCACCGCCTTCCCCTTCTCCTCGGCGGTATTCTTCAGCACCGCCTTGAAGGCGTCGACGTCGAAACCGCCGGTTTCGGTGAAGGTCGGGTACTTCTTGACGATGCCACGATTGCAGGTGCCGAAGGTCAGATTGTAGTTCCCCCACAGCATGTCGGGAAGAACCAGGTGGTCGCCGGCATCGACAAACAGGTCGCCGACGATGGAGAGGCCGTGGGTCAGGGCGCTGGTCACCACCGGGTTGGAGAAGTGCTTGCCGGCCATGCTCGGGTTTTCCCGGACCATCTTCTCCCGCCACAGGCTGCGCAGCTCCGGCTTGCCGGCCGGCGGCGCGTAGGGGTAGATGTCCTTGGGGTCGAAGGCGGAGAGCTTGTCCTGGATGCACTGCAGGAACATCGGCCCGCCCTTTTCGGTGGCGATGCCGATGGTGGCGTTGAACTTATGGGCCTTGTCCTTGGCTTCGGCGGACTGGGTCAGAATCCCCTTGGGGAAAAACAGGTTCTTGCCGAGATCCGAAAGCATCTCCAGGACATGGGGGTTGTGTTGGGCGATCTGCTCGTTCAGCTCTTGTGCCAGCGGATTCATGTGCTCCTCCCAGGGCGGTTGATGGTCGCGAACAGACAGTGCCGCTCGCCGGGTGGCTATTAAATCAGGCCAATACGCGGCTGTCAACGGGAAACACCGCCCCTCACGGGGATCCGCCGGTATACGTCTCAGGGTTCGACGACCACTTCGATGGGGAGTTTCTGACTCTTCCCGGCGCGGCGCCCGCGGTGGTCGACCGCTCTCCAGTCGACCTGCAGGACCTCGCCGACGACGAGGCGGAAATTGGCGGCGGGATGGACCACCACCGCCAGGATCGGGACCAGGCGAGGCATAGGCGTTCCCTTGCTTTTCACGCAGGTCATTTTACCACCAGCACCGGCACCGGCGAATGGGCGATCACCCGTTCGGTGACGCTGCCGACCAGGACCCGTCGCGGCCCGCGCCGGCCGACCGTTCCCATGACGATCAGGTCGGCGCCGGTCTCCGCCGCCAGCTCCAAAAGAACGCGGTGGGGGACGCCGATCCGGACCTCGCAGCTGAGAGGGACCCCCTGAGCGCGGGCCCAGTCTCGGACGGTGTCAAGGTAGCCCTGGCCACTTATCTCCATGCGGGCCAGGATCTCCTCCTCGGGGGAATCGGCGTATAAGGAGAGGTCGGCCGCATTCTCCGCGTCCACCACATGTACCGCCACCACCGTACTCCCTTCTCGGTGGGCCAGCCGCAGCGCGTAGCGGGCGGCCTTGAGGGAACTGTCCGAGCCGTCCACCGGAACCAGCAGCCGGCGAAAATGGACTTCGCTGGTCATCATCGGCCCCTTCCCTTCAGGAGTTTCATCTGGTAGAAATTTTCCCGTTCGCGCTCTTCCAGGCTCTCCTGGATGAACTTGACGGTGGCCTGGTACTGGGGGATGAAGAGGTTTTCCAGGGCCCGTTCCCGGCGCAGGGTCTTGCGAGTTTCCGCAGCCAGGCGGTAGATGGCGGTCTCGATTTCGGCGACTTCGATCAGCTTGGCGACCGCCTCGAAGAGGAGCTTGCCGGCCCGGTCGACGGCCAGGGAGGCGGCCGCCAGCCCGTAGCGGACCTCCCATTCGACCTTGGGCTTGTCGACGATCGGCACCACCACCCCCATGACACTGCGCTCGCGGACCCGGATCGCCGGCAGCGGCGGGCTGGCCAGCGCCAGCCGGCTCATCCCCTCGAACCCGTTTTGCGTTGCGCTCTCGCCGAAGGCGAGGTAGGCATTCGCCAGCAGGTCGTCCAGCTCCTCCCTGGCCTTGCGGGCGTCGTCCTGCAGCCGCAGCAGTTCCATAACCAGCACCTCGCGCTTCTGGGTCAGCAGTTCCTTCCCCTCGCGGGCGAAGGCGAGTTCGTCCCGGATGCGAATCAGCGCGTTCTTGGTCGGCGAAATCCGCAGGCGTTCCATCTAGCCCCTCCCTTTCAGGTAGCGGCCGATCTCCTCCTTCGAGACCCGCACCAGTTCATCCGGCGGCAGGATCGACAGACACTCCCAACCCAGGTCGAGGGTCTGCTCCAGCGACCGCCCCTCCAGGCGCCGCTGGCCGATGAAGCGGGTTTCGAAGGCCTGGCCGAATTCGCGATAGAGGCGGTCGATGGCCGAGAGCTCCTCGGCGCCGATGATCGCCGCCAACCGTTCGATCTGCCGGGCCTGGGCGTAGGAGGCATAGAGCTGGGAGGCGAGGCGGGCATGGTCCTCCCGGGTCTTGCCCTTGCCGATGCCGTCGTTCATGAGGCGCGAGAGGGACGGGAGCGGGTTGATCGGCGGGTAGATTCCCTTCTGCTGCAGGTCGCGGTCGAGCACGATCTGCCCCTCGGTGATGTAGCCGGTCAGGTCGGGAATCGGGTGGGTGATGTCGTCGTTGGGCATGGTCAGGATCGGCAGCTGGGTGATCGAGCCGGCCTTCCCCTTGATCCGTCCCGCCCGCTCGAAGAGGGAGGCGAGGTCCGAGTAGAGGTAGCCGGGAAAGCCCTTGCGGCTCGGCACCTCCCCCTTGGCCGTGGCCACTTCGCGCAGCGCCTCGCCGTAATTGGTCATGTCGGTGAGGATCACCAGCACCTGTCGGTCGAGATCGAAGGCGAGGTATTCGGCCGCCGTCAGCGCCACCCGGGGAGTCAGCAGCCGGGCGACGGAGGGATCGTTGGCGAGGTTGAGAAACATCACGACCTGGCGGGAGGCACCGCCGGACTCGAACAGCTCGTGGAACATGCGCGCCACGTCGTGCTTGACGCCGATGGCGGCGAAGACCAGGGCGAAGTTTTCGCTCTCGCCGATCTTGGCGTGCTGGATGATCTGCGCGGCCAGATCGTTGTGCGGCAGGCCTGAAGCGGAGAAGATCGGCAGCTTCTGGCCGCGGACCAGGGTGTTCATGCCGTCGATGGCGGAGATTCCGGTCTCGATGAAATCTTCCGGGTAGTTCCGGGCCACCGGATTGATCGGGCTGCCGTTGACGTCGCGCTGCAGGGCGGAGACCACCGGCGGCCCGCCGTCGAGGGGGCGGCCCAGTCCGTCGAAGACCCGGCCCAGCATCTCCTCGCTGACCCCGAGGTGGAACGGTCGGCCGAGAAAGCGGATGCGCAGTTCGGGCAGGAAGAGCCCGCCGGTCCCTTCGAAGACCTCGATCACCGCCAGCTTCTCGCTGACTTCCAGCACCCGTCCCTGGCGCGTGCTGCCGTCGGCCAGGGCCAGCTCGACCCGCTCGTTGTAGCCCACCTCCCGGGTCCCTTCCACGAACAGCAGCGGGCCGTGGGCCCGCTGGGCACCGACGTATTCGCGAATCGCCAGATCCTTCACTCCTGACCTCCACCCGCATCGGCCAGAAAGGCCGCCGCGCCGAAGAATTCCCGCTCGGCGATGGGAAATTCCCGGTACATCTCCTCTTCCATGGTCCCGATCAGGGTATCGATCTTGCCGGCTTCCTCGTTGGGGATGGTCTCCTTCATCCGCTGCAGCTCGCCGAAGGCGCGCAGTTCCCGCAGGCGATAGGCCGGGATCCCCTTGCGGACCAGCACCATGCCCATGTCGCAGAAACGCAGGATCGCCTTGAGCATCTTCAGCTGCTTCGCCGGCAGGGCGTACATGTCGACGGCATCAAAGGCGTTCTGCTGGAGAAACCCCTCCTTGATCAGGCGGGCCGCCATCACCACCATCCGCTGCTCGTCGGGGAGGGAATCCTCGCCGATCAGGCGGACGATCTTCTGCAGGCCGGCATCCTCGCGCAGATAGTGGCGAGCCCGGTCGCGCAGGTCGACCAGGTTCTCGCCGGATTGTTCCCCCCACCAGTCGGCCACCGCCCGGTCGTATTCGCTGTAGGACTCCATGGCGTTGATGGCCGGGAAGAAACGCGCCGAGGCCAGTTCCTTGTCGAGGGACCAGAAGCAGCGCACAAAGCGCTTGGTATGCTGGGTGACCGGTTCGGAGAAATCCCCCCCGGGTGGGGAGACCGCGCCGATGATGGTGATCGACCCCTCGGCGCCGGACAGGGTCCGCACGCGTCCGGCCCGCTCGTAGAATTCCGCCAGGCGGGTGGCCAGGTAGGCGGGGAATCCCTCCTCCGCCGGCATCTCCTCGAGGCGGCCGGAAATCTCCCGCAGCGCCTCGGCCCAGCGCGAGGTGGAATCGGCCAGAACCGCCACGTGGTAGCCCATGTCGCGGAAGTACTCGGCAATCGCCACCCCGGTGTAGATGCTGGCCTCGCGGGCGGCCACCGGCATGTTGGAGGTGTTGGCGACCAGGATCGTCCGTTCGATCAGCGGATGGCCGGAGCGGGGATCCTTGAGTTCGGGGAAGGCGGTGAGCACCCCGGTCATCTCGTTCCCCCGCTCGCCGCAGCCGATGTAGATGATCAGATCGGCATCGCACCATTTGGCGAGGTTGTGCTGGGTCACCGTCTTGCCGGTGCCGAAGCCGCCGGGGATGGCCGCGGTGCCGCCTTTGGCGATGGGAAAGAAGACGTCGATCACCCGCTGGCCGGTGAGCAGCGGGGCGGCCGGAGCCAGGCGCTCGGCGGCCGGCCGGGGCCTGCGCACCTCCCATTCCTGGCACATGGAGAGCTTTACCTCCCCCGTTTCGGTCTGCACGGTGGCGATGGTCGCGTCCACCGTGTAGGCGCCCGCTGGGCGAATCTCCGTCAGGGTGCCGGCGACGCCGGGAGGAACCAGAATGCGGTGTTCAACCAGCGGCGTCTCCGGGACCACGCCGAGGATCTCCCCACCGCGGACCGGCTGGCCCGGTTCGAGACGGGGAGTGAAGTCCCATTGCCGTTCCCGGTCGAGGCGGGGGGCTGCCACCCCGCGCTGGATGAAAACGCCGGCCAGTTCCAGCAGCCGTTCGAGGGGACGCTGGATGCCGTCGATGACATGGGTGACCAGGCCTGGACCGAGCTCAACGCTGAAGGGGGCGCCGCTGCATTCCACGGCATCGCCGGGGCGCAGCCCGGAGCTGTCCTCGTAGACCTGGATGGTCGCCACGGAACCGTCGAGGCCGATCACTTCGCCGATCAATCCCGCGCCGCCGACCTTGACCACCTCAAGCATGCGAAAACCGTGCTCGGAGCGGGCGCGGACCACCGGGCCGTTGACCCACAACACGCTGCCACGATGCTGACCCACCTCGCCCTTCATGGTGCGCCTCCGAACAGGATCGTCTCCAGTTCCGCCTCCCGCTCCCGCCGCAGCCGCTGCAACAGGCGCGGGATGGTGCCGTCGCAGTGCAGCCGTCCCTCATTCACTTCGACCAGCAGGCCGGAGATCTGCGTGTCGTTCTCGACGCTCACCCCTTCCTGTCCGGCCAGGCGGACGCCGAGCGCTTCCAGACCGGGGCCGAGCCGGACCCGCAGCGGCCCTTCCGGCAGCAGGGCGCGGCAGTTCTCAAAAACGCCGGCCATCAGTTCGGCATAGCCTGCGGGGTCCGCTTGCTCCATCGCGGCGAGGCGCTCGGCCGCCTGCTGGAAAACCCGGTCCAGCTCCTGTTCTTTGAGCCGCAGCAGGGCGTTGCGCTGTTCCAGGTCGATCCGGGCCAGGGTCCTGCGGGTGCGCAGCCGGCACTCTTCGTCGAGACGCCTGGTCTCCTCTTCGGCCCGCTCCCGGGCCCAGCGCCTGGTCTCTGTCTCCAGGGCTTCCCCCTGCTGGCGGGCGCGCTTGAGGATCGCGTCGACCTCCGTCGCGATTTCCCGTTTCAGTTCTTCCTCCAGGGTCGAGTCGAGGGGCATGGCAAGGGTTCCCTCACAAGTTGATGCCGAGCGCCTGGCGAACCAGATCCAGGGGCGTCCGCCGCTCTCCGGCAGGTCCCCGGACGCCGGGAATTTCGACCACCAGGGGGCCCTCGGGATCGAGCTTCATCCGGTCGATTTCCCCCCGGTCGAGCTGGCTGATATCTTCTTCGATCACCAGGATCCGGGCGCTCGCGCTCACCTCGGGAGCGGCCAGGGCCGCGCGCAGCGCCGCCTTCCCGGCGATCTCCCGACCGGGCAGGCCGGCCAGGGCGAGGGCGGCGACCACCTCCCGGCTGCCGAGGACGTAGATGTCCATCAGAACTTGGCCAGGATCATGACGGCCACGATCAGGCCGTAGATGGCGATCCCCTCGGCCAGACCGAGAAAGATCAGGGCCCGCCCGCCCAGCTCGGGTTTTTCGCTCAGGGCCCCCATGGCGGCACTGCCGACGGCGGCCACGGCGACGGCGGCGCCCAGCGAGCCCATGCCGACGGCGATGGCCGCGGCCATCACCCCCCAGCTGCCGAGAAGACTGCTGCCGACGGCCGGGGTCTCCGGCTGGGCCAGGGAGCTGCCCGACCAGACCAGGAGGGCGATAACGGCGGCGATCACCACCAGGTTGAAGATCATCAGGGATGCCACCATGCGTCTGCCACGCATATCAGAACCTCCTTTCCGCCAGGGGATCCAGGGCCAGCGGACGGAAACGGATCCCGCCGCCCCGGAAGAATTTGCCGAAAAACTCGTAGAACTCCAGCCGGACCGCCTGGATCGAGACGATCAGACCCTCCAGCACCAGAATCACCAGGTTGCCGAGCAGATGCACCAGGCCGGCGAAGAAAAGCCCGAGGGGGAGTTGCTGGGCCTGTTCGGCAAGGGCGAAGACCGCCAGCGAGAGCCCGACATGGGCCAGGCCGAAGGCGGCCACCCGCAAAAATGAGAAGGTGTTGGCCAGAAAGCCGAGGATGGTTTCGATCACCTCGATGAACCCTTCGGCGCAGAGCAGGTAAGCAGGCGTTTCCCCTTTCTCCCGTTGTTCGGTGAAAGGATGAAAAAAAACTGCGGCGAGGGGCAGGACCAGCAGGGCCAAAATGCCGGGTGCCAGCACCGACCGATAGACAAGGTAGCCGAGGACCAGGCTGCCGAGGTAGAAACCGATGCCGGCGACGCCGTAACGGTCGGTCAGTACGACACGCGCCGCTTCCTGGCGCAGGCCGTTGACCACCCGCAGCAGCATCCCGGCGGTGATCAGTCCCACGCCCACGGCGAGAGCGGCGCCCATCAGCAGCGGGATATCGGCCAGGGGCGAAAACCACAGGGGATGGAACAGTCCTTCCCAGCCGAAAACACTCCCGAACAGGACTCCGAACAGGGCGGCAAAGCAGCCGACCTCGCTCATAATCAGCCCCTCGTCCCGCCAGCGGCTCCAGCGGCGGACGGCGAGCCCGGCCACAATCAGCACCAGCCCGTGGCCGAGGTCCCCGAACATCATCCCGAACAGCAGCATGAAGCCGAAGGCCAAAAGCGGGGTCGGCTCGATCTCCCGATAGGTGGGGACGCCGTAGGCCGCCAGGATTTTCTGAAACGGCCGCAGCAGCCGGGGATTGAAAATCAGCACCGGGGTCTCGTCCCCCCGGGCGGCGGTCTCCCTGATCTGGAAACGGCCGTGACAGGTCTGCTGCAGGAGGTTTTGCAATTCCTTGAACCGGCGCGCGGGAACCCAGCCGCCGATGGCGACGGTACGCCGGGTGTAACCGAATTCCCGCTGCTGCTCCAGAAGCTGCATTTCCACCGCTACCGTGTAGCGGCGGTCCCGCAGCAGGGTCGCGTGGGCCCGCAACAAGCCCTCGACCTTGCGGTGCAATTGTCGCTGGCGCCGGTGCAGGCGCGCCCGCAGCCGGTGAATCCTGCCGGCGACGTCGCCCAGCGTTCCCTGCACCCGCCGGAACAGGGGGATTCGGTAAAAAGCGAGATGGTTCAACGACCGTTCCAGGGGTTGCTCCTGCCGGCGCAGGCCGAGCACGGCGATCAGGCTCTGGTTCCCCAGCCGGGCCAGCGGATAGACCCGGCAGCCGCCGGGAAGGGTCGCCAGTTCGGCCAGAGCGGTGGTGGGCAACAGGCCCAAGCGCAGGCAGGAGAGACGCAGATTCGCCAGCGTCGCGAAAGCTCCCTCGACCAGCCGCAGCCGGCGCAGGAACAGGTCGATGGCGACCAGCCGCAGCCGGCAGCGCTGCAGCTGCCGTTGCCGGTCGCGGAGGGCGCCGAGTTGCCCCTGCAGGTCGGCGGCCCAGGCGGCCCAGGCGGGGAAATCGAGCGGCTCGAGAATCCGGCCTACCGCCGATTCCCCAGCCCTCCCCTCCAGGAGCCGGTCCACCCGTCCGATAAATTCCCGGTAGCCGGCCAGCAGGTCCTCCTCTTCGGCCAGGACCCCCTGTTTTTCGGCGCTACCCGCCTCGAGCCGGTAGAGATGAATGATCCGGGCCGCGGCCAGGGCTCTCAGGCTCGCCGCGAGGTCCCGCCGCAACAATAAAATTTCGACCTGCCGCATCGAGCGCGGTCGGAACATGGCTCATCCCTTCAGACTGCTGAGAAAGGGCTTGATCCCGTCAGGCGGAAGGCCATAACGGAGACCGCCCAGAATCCCCTGCAGGTCCATGACCTCCAGTTCCTTGAGAAGCAGCGTGGCGAGCGGAATGGAAATATCGAAGGGAGCGGAAACCAGCTGGCGCCGCAGCTCCCGGTACAGTCGGCGGCGCAGCGCCATTTCCAGGTCTTCACCGGGCTCCTCGCTGGGGACGGCGCGCCGGAGCAGGTTGCGCAGAGCGTCCCCGGGATCGGCCGAGCGCAGGGCGCGGCGCAGCCGCTCGGGGTCGAGCAGCCGGGCCGGCGCCGGCCAGGCGCCGAGAATCCGTTCCGTGTCCAGGTCCGCATCCCGCCCCCGCTGCAGGATGCGCAGGGCGTCGATGGCGGCGCGCAGGCCGAGGATTTCACCGGCCGCGGCGCGATCGAAGGCCGGCAGGCGTTCAATCGCCGAAGCCACCATCTGCCAGTAGGTTCGGATCAGGCCATTTTCGAGGCGGCCGGGGTGGTCCTTTCCCGGCGACGGAGGGTTGGCGTAAAGAAGCTCACGATAGGGGCCGGCCGGCAGTCGCGCGGCCAGGTCGCGGAGGTTGGCGATCTCGCCGGGTTCCGGCAGGGGCGGAGAATCGAGAACCGGCAGGGGTTGCGGGAAAATTGCCGGGGGCGGCGCGCCGAGCACGATCCGGCACAGGCTCTGAAGATTTTCCACCCAGTTGCGTCGCAGATAAGTCCGCAGCAGTTCCGCCGCGGGTTCGGGCAGGGTACGCAGGATCAGCCGGGCGAAGTGGAGAAAATCCAATTGCAGGCGCTGCTCGGTGGCAAAGGGTTCGTTGCCGGGCAGGCGCCGGTCGAGAAGCGCGATGGCGGCTTTTCGGGAGCCGGCCGCAGCCATTTCCGCCAGCTCCTCCGGGCGGAACAGGCGGGTGGCAAGGGCCCGGGAACGGGTGTTGCCGTAGGGATAGGTCAACAGGCGCCCGATCATCCGCCCTCCCCGCTCAGCCAGCCCAGCACCCGGACAACGGCCGTTTCCCGGTTGCGCTGTGCCTGGCGGCTAAGGGCCTCTTTTTGACCGGCGAATCGCTGCTCCATCTGCTCGGCCGTTTCGGCCAGCTCCTTTTCCAGCAGGGCGAGACGTTCCTCCCGTTCCGACGCCAGGCGGCGTTCAGTTTCCCGGCGCACCGCCTGGGCCTGCTCCCGCGAGGTCTCGAGCAGATGGCGGGCCTCGGCCTCGGCTTGTTCCAGCCGGCGTTCTCCTTCCTGTTCCAGTTCGAGGACCGTCCGCAGGTCCGATTTGAGCATTTCCATGGCCGCCTCGTTCCTCCGTTCATCTTGAAAACTATCAGTTTTCCCGGGAGTTTCAAGGTTCGTCGAGGGCGAATGAGGCGTTGCCAACCGTTCCCGGCCGTGGTAAGGTCCGGGCATCCGCCACTACCGTGAGTCCCATGCTCTTCCTCCAGGTCCTCCTCCCCGTTTTTCTGATCATCCTCTCCGGCTTCACGCTGGAGAAGACCCTGCGTCCTGATTTCAAGACCCTGACCGACTGCTCGCTCTACCTTTTCACCCCGGCCCTGGTCTTCTCCTCGCTGATGCGCCAGGAACTCCGGCCCGACCTGGCCGGCAAACTGTTCCTGTTCATGCTCCTGTATACCGCCGTCATGCTGGCGCTGAGCCGAACCGTGTCCCGCCTGTTGCGGTTCGACACCGACACCCGCAGTGCCCTCGATCTGACCACCGTCGTCATGAACTCGGGCAACTACGGTCTTCCTCTGGCCTACTTCGCCTTCGGCCAGGCCGGCCTGCAGGCATCGATCCTGACTTTCGTCATGTTCAGCATCCCCCTCGGCACCCTGGCCATCGTTCTCGCCCAGGGGAGCAAAGCGCCGCTCGGCCAGGCCCTCGCCAATACGCTGCGAATTCCGATATTTCACGGGGTACTGCTGGCGGTGCTGTTCAAGGCCCTGGGGGTTCAGGTGTCGGGCACCCTGCTGCGTCCCTTCGAGCTTCTCGGCCAGGCTGCGATTCCCCTGATGCTGGTGCTGCTCGGCATGCAGCTGGCGCGCACCAGGCGCCTGGTTCGGCCGGGGTTCCTGGGCTTATCCGGTAGCGCTGCGGCTGGTCGCCGCCCCGCTTTTGGCGTGGCTTTTGACGGCCCTGCTCGGGATTCAGGGCGTGGCCCGGGCGGTGGTCATCCTCCAGACCAGCACCCCCTCGGCGGTGCTGCCCCTGCTCTACGCGGTCCGTTTCGGCACCCGGCCCGACCTGGTGGCCAGCGCCATCTTCGTCTCCACCCTCTGCAGCGCTGCCACCCTCACCGTCCTGCTTTATCTTCTCCAATAAAAAAAGGACGCGCCCTAAGGCCGCGTCCGATTTCAGGAAAACTGCAAGCTGCGGCGCCGTTGCCGCAGCAGTCACGGGATCATTTCACCACCCGGGTGGCCAGGCTCAACGCCTGGAAGGGGACGGTCAGGTTGAGTTCCCTGGCGACTTTCATGTTGATCACCAGGGCCACCTTTCTGGGGGTGCGAACCGGGAGTTCCAGGGCCCGCTGATTGCCGGTCAGAATCTGCAGCGCGTGGACGCCGAGCAGTTGTCCCTGTTCGGTGGGGTCCGCCTCCAGGGTAATCAGCGCCCCCATGTCGCTGAGCCCGGGAATCTGCGAGATGACCGGGATTCGTTTCTGGATGGCAGCGCCGAGGACCTGCTGCAGATGCATCTGCAGCAGGGCACTGTCGGCGATATACAGCGCATCGACCCGGGAGCAGAGCTCCGCGGCGGCCTGGTCCAGATTCGAGGGTTTGGCGACCCCCTTCCGGACCACTTTGATACCGTAGTTGGCGGCAGCCTTCTCCAAGTCGTTGACCTGCAGGATCGAGCCCTTGTCGTTGGGACTGAACAGGGCACCGAGGGTCTTCTTCTTGACGATGTCGGCAAAGGAGCGGAGCAGGGTTTCCACCGGGGTTTTGTTGCTCACCCCGCTGATGTCGCCGCCGGGGACGGCCAGGTCCTTGACGATGCCGAGCCCGACCGGATCGTAGACGTCAGCGAAGAGGATTGGCAGCGACCGGGCCTCCTGTTTGGCGACCAGGGTCGCCGGAGCACCGTAGGTGACGATCAGGTCGGCGCCGACCCCGACCGCCTTGCGGATACTGTTGGCCCAGGAGATGGGGTCAGGATTGGGGGTCTGTACATAAACGTCGATCTGGTCCTTGGTCAGCCCGCCGGCCTCCAGGATTTTCAGGAAGGCATCATTGGCCTGCTGATAGCGCAGCAGATCGCCAGTGATGACCACCGCGACGAACTTAGTTTTGGCCATAGCCGGGGTCGCAACCGCCGCGCCGGCGAGGAACATCCCCGTGAGCAGAAAAACGAACAGACTGCGACATCTCATACCAAAGCCCCCGGCCTCCCCCTTCAAGCCCATCACCAGGCACGAGCCAGGGTCACGGTAACGGTCTGGGCCGACCCCTCGAACAACCCGGAAAGATCGTCATTGTAATCGTCATAACTGTAGCGGCCCGAACAGGTCCAGTATCGCCCCAGCTTCCAGTCGAGGCCAGCCAGGATTCCGAACTGCTGAATATCGAATGCCGAGAGATCCCGCAACTGGTCGGACGTGACGGGCCGGGGAAGAACCATCCCGCCGCTTACCGGATAATCCATGACGGTGGCGAATTCGGGATCGTAATGGGCTCTGGAGTGGCTGTAATGCCCTTCCAGCAGGGCGCCAAGGGGCTTGGCGATCTGCCAGTTGGCCGCGGCCGTGGCGGTATGAACCTGCTGCTGGTAGGTTACGCCGGAATCTTCGAGGGTCAGCTGGTTAACGGTGTCCTGGCCGAACACCAGATCCTGAACGATCCGGTTCCGGAAATACCCGTAGTTGAGGCTGATATGCAGGGTTTTCCCGGCGGCCATCCAGACGCCGGCGCCGACGCTGCCGTCCAGGTTGCGCCGCTTGATGGGATAGTCGGTCAGAGTGCTGGCGGCATTTTCCTGGAATTGGGAAGTCTCGTTGTTTTCGTTCCAGGCTACCCGGCCGTTGACCATGGCCCCCCAATGGCCGCCGGCTGTCCAATTCAGGGATGCGTATCCCTCGTGGCCCCGGGCGATGGTGGTGGCGTAGGCCGGGTCGTCGGAGGTCCGGTACTGGTACCAGGTGTTGATCTTCAGCCCGCGGAGGGTGGCGGGATGGATGTAGGCGCTCAGCCGATAGGTGTTCTGGGTCTCCTTCGCCGGCAGGTCCCAGGCGGTAGCGTCGCCGGGCGCCCCGGTGTTGCTGCGGTCGATATCGACCCGCCGATAGGCCCCTTTGAGGGTCAAGGTCCGGTTCGGTCGCCAGCTCCCCGTCGCGGAATACCAGGCGCGGGTCAGGTTGATGCTGTCGCGGACCGTTATGCTGGTGAGGGTATAGCTGTTCGGATCGGCGAGAACGTCGTTAAGGACCTGGGTGTTGTTGTTGCTGGTATCCATGTCCAGCAGCCGGTAGCGGAGGTTGAAGGTCCAGTTGGGATTCGGTATGTAGGTCACGTCCCCCACGGTTTTGGTAAAGTCGGTTTCCGCTTCAACGGGGGTCACCGTCGTCAGGTCCGACTGGTTCTTGCGGGTGCCGTAAGTGAAGCTGGCCGCGGCATTTAAACCGCCGGCCAGGGAGGTATGGGCCTTGATGGTGCTCTCCAGCAGCCGGGTATCGGGGACCTCGTCGTGCTGTAAAAGCGCCGGATTCGTTGTGCGGTAGGTATGCGGCTCGAAGGTGTCCTCGGGGATCGCTTCGCGGTTGCGGAACAGCCGTACCAACTGTTCGAAGATCAGATCGACGGGGCCGAGATGGGCATCCACAGAGCCCTTGAACTCTTCGGTCACCCGATCGATGGTCCGGCTGCGGCTTTGTTTGTGGCAACCACCGCAGCTTTCATCCACGTAGCGCAGCTGCTTTTGCCCCACCCGGTTCAACCGCCAGTAGGAGAGATTGACGTGGGCGGGATAGTTGGGGAGCTTCCCCCGGACCGCGACGGACGACTGCTGGACCTCCATGTGGTAAACGCTGCCGGGGTTCTGGTCGCGCACGGTAAGGGGCGGGGTGCCCGTGACCGGGTTGGTAATGTTTTGGGTCGGATAGGGGATGTGGTCGAGGTTGTGGTAGAGACTTTCGCCGTAGGCGTTCACCCGCAACAGCCCCCTATCGTCAAAATGGAGCTCGGCGTTGTAGTCGGCGTCGTTCAGGTAGTTGCCTTCCAGGATGAAATGTCGTTCCTGGCTGAAGGCGTTGATCCCGATGCTGCCGGCCACCGAGTCCTTCTGGCGGGTATACTCGGCAGCGCGACCGACCACGCCATCAGCGTCGGCTACTCGATAGCCGAGAGAGAATCGGGAGCTGTAAACGGGTGCGTTCGCGCCTTCGTCGTCGGCCGTGGCCCTGACGCCGGAGCCCAGCAGTAAGGTCGCGGTCAGCAACGTGACCAGCATGATCTCAGCTTTTCCACTAAGTCCCACAACAATTCTCCTGCCCAATGAAATATCGATAACAATTCAGCTTCGTCGCCCCCAGCTCAGCGGGCGATGAAGCTGCCATGCCCTTTCCCCGAGGGGATGTCGGTGCCGTGAATCTGCGAGTGGCAATCGGTGCAGCGGCTGTAGAAAGCCGGCTTGAAATTGGCACTGGGATCGTCGGGGTCCGTCGCCAGGGCCTGGTGGTGACTGTCCTGGTGGCCGGCATGGCATTGCAGGCAGAGGAATGGCTGGGCGACGGTGAGGAGATTGTCGTTGGGGGAACCGTGCGGCTTGTGGCAATTAGTGCAGTCTTCGGTCAGGTCGCCATGCTCGTAGACGAAGGGGCCCTGCCGTTCCATATGGCAGCGGGTGCACATCTCCTTGATGGTGGCGCCGCGGAGTAGATGATCCTGCGGACTGCCGTGCGGATTGTGGCAGTCGGTGCAGCCCATTTTGTGTTCGGGAACCGGGTGGTGGGAGAACTGGGAAAATGCCATGCGGATGTCCTGATGGCATTTGAAGCAGAGATCGGCCACCTCCTGGCGGCTGACCTTCTGCTGCGGGCCCTGGTGGAGTTTGTGGCAATCGAAACAGGAGACGCCGCCATTGGCATGGCTGCTGGCGTTCCAGTACTGCAGGTTGGGGGTCGAAGAGGCCGAGTGGCACTTCAGGCAGATCAGGGCCTGGGCCTGGGGAGGGAGGTCCTTGAGCTGAAGAAGGGTTTCGAACTCGCAGCGCCCTTTTTCCTTGGCGTGTTGGACCGCCAGGCTGCCGGGACCGTGGCAGGATTCGCAGTTCACCAGCGGCAGCCCGGAACTGGCCTCGATCTGCTCGCCGTGGACGGACTCCTTGAAATCCTCGGCGATCTTGTCGTGGGCATGGCACTTGGCGAGGCACTGGTCGTTGCCGATGTAGTCGGCATCGAGACGACCGACGATCATCCGTTCGTAGTCGCGAACCGGCAACAGCGGGTGGTCACTGCGCAGGCTGGTGACATCGCTGCAGGCGGTGGCGGCCAGAATCAGCAGGGCTGCGCCCAAAAAGGCGAGATAGCGCAAGGGAGGACCTCCTGGACAGGAATGGCAATTCCATTCGTTCGGCAGACCGGTGATCGCCGACGACACTCCAGATGGTCATGCAAGATTCATGAAAATATGGTCACCCGCCGGCAAGTTCCCACAATATCGGCACTTCATGGGGGTTTTTTTCGCTGTTGCCGGTTAATCCGTTGACGGAAACGGGCAAATAACCGGCTGCCGAGACGGCGACGACGTCAAACCGCTGACACTGCGGCAGAGGCGGCTCAGAACAGGGTACCGACCACCGTGCCCAGGGCCGACACCGTCCCGGAGTCGTTGAGCCCATCGGCCGCTTTCTCGACCTTGTTGAGGGTGGCCTTGGCGTCGCGATAGAGATCGTCGTCATTCACCAGGTGGCCGAGGGTACCGCTCCCTTCGTCGATCTTGGCGGCGATGCTGGCGAGTCTGGACATCGTCTGCTGCGTATTTTGGTAGAGCTGGTCATCGTTGACCAGCCGCCCGAGGCTCCCCTCCCCGCGGTTGACCTTGCCGCTGATGTCGCGGATATTCGCCAGCGCGTCGCTGGCATCGTTGTAGAACCGATCCTCGGTCAGAAGTTTGCCGAGACTCCCCTCCCCCGCCTTCAGGCGCTGGGAAATATCCTGGAGATTGGCGGCCACCTGGCTGACATGGTCGTACAGGGCCGGATCATTGAGGAGCTTGCCGAGGCTCCCCTTGCCGGTCTCGAGGCGCGCGGAGACCTCCTTGATGTTGGTGACCGCGGCGGTCAGTTCCTCGTACAGGTGGGGATCGTTGACCAGCCGGCCCAGGCTCCCTTCGCCCTTGTCGACTTTGGTGGCAATGCTCTCCAGCCGGGCCACGGCATCGACGAAGCTGGTCCGGGTCTCCTCCAGCATGGTGCCGAGGGTGCCGAAGACCCGTTCCTGGTTTTCGTCGAGATGGGTGATGAGCTGGTCGATGTTGGCCCCTTCCCGCGACGGGATTTCGGCGCCGGCAGGCAGCGGCGGGCTTTGCGGCGAGCCGAACGGCGAGGCCGAGGAACTGCCCGCCGAGCAGATTCATCTGGCGGATCGAGGCCAGCGAATCCTGCGCGGATGTCGGTCCCGGCAACCACGTAGAAATCGACCCGGACCTTGTCGTCTTCAAGGGAGATGCGACGGATTTTCCCGACCTCGACGCCTGCCAGGCGTACCGGGTCGCCGGCCTTGATCCCGACTGCCGAGTGGAAATGGGTGTGGTAGTCGATCTGGGTTTCGAAGGGGTGCCAGTCTTCGACCAGCTCGATCATCACCGCCAGCGCGACCAGCGCCGCGAGAAAGAAAATTCCGACTTTCTGCTCGGTTGACAGGGTCATTTCAATCCTCTCCCTTGATCCCCTTGGTGGTCGTATAGATGAAGTTGCGCACCAGCGGGTTCTGGCTGGCCTTGATTTCCTCGGGCGTACCGACTTCGACGATCCGCCCCGCGCTGATCATCGCGATCCGGTCCGAGAGGTACATGGCGAAATTCAGGTCGTGGGTGACGATGATGGTGGTCAGATTGACCTGCTGTTTCAGATTCTGGATGACCCGGGCCAGCTCGTCGGAAGTGACGGGATCGAGTTCCGCGGTCGGTTCGTCATAGAGGATCAGGTCGGGGTTCATCGCCAGCGAACGGGCAATCGCCACCCGTTTTTTCATCCCCCCCGACAGTTCGGAGGTTGGCACCTCCTCCTTGCCGGCCAAACCGACCAGCCGCAGTTTTTCGCGGATGATCCGGCGGACCCGCGCCTCGCTGCAGACCTGCTTTTCTCTTAGCCAGAGGCCGACGTTTTCCCCCACGGTCAGGCTGTTGAAGAGGGCCGAGGACTGGAAGACCATGCTGTAGCGATAGCCGCCGGCCCCGGCGGAGGGAACCGGAGAGAGAATACTGCGACCATCGATCTCGATTTCCCCCTCATTCGGACGCATCAGCTTGGCCAGGTGCTTGAGCAGCACGCTCTTGCCGGTACCGGAAGGGCCGATGATGGAGAAGGTTTCCCCAGCCCGGATGTCAAGATTGATGTCGTGCAGGATCTGCTGCCCGGCAAAGGATTTGGAGAGGTGGGCGATGTGGACGTCGACCCCTTTCGAGGCTTCGTAGGGAGTGCTGAGTGGTCCTTCGACAAAGGTCGCTCCGGTAAAGGCGTGGACCAGCCGGGAAAAGAGGCTGGGCTTGCCGCCTGCGAGTTGGGATGGGGTAGGGAATCCGGCATGTCGTCCCTAAAGCATGAAGCGGGTGAGGAAATAGTTGGCGACGAAGATCATCAAAAAGGCGACCACCACGGCCCTGGTGGTCGATTCGCCGATGCCCCGGGCGCCGCCGCTGGTCCGGAAACCGACGTAGCAGCCGACTTGGGCGATGATCCCGCCGAAGACCGTGGCCTTGAGCAGCCCCTTGAAAATGTCCTGGTAGCCGAGCGCCCGCACCATGGTGTCGTAGTAGACAGTGAACGGAACATTGATCACCGGATTGACGCTGCTGACCAGCCCGCCGCCGGCGATGCCGATAATGATGGTGAAGACGACCAGCATCGGCACCCCGACCAGGCAGGCGATCAGCCGCGGCATGGCCAGGTAGCGCACCGGGTTGATCTCCAGGGTCTTGAGGGCGTCGATCTCTTCGTAAACCTCCATGGCCCCGACTTCGGCGGCCATCGCCGAGCCGACCCGGCCGGCCACCAGGAGACTGGTCATCACCGGTCCGAGTTCCTTGACCATGGAGAGGCCGACGATCGCGCCGATCGCTTCCTGGGATCCGTACCGGGCCAGCTCGGCCCCGGTCTGCAGCGCCAGAACCATGCCGATGAAGAGCGCCATCAAGGCCGCAATCGGCAGGGTTCCGATGCCGACCACGCTGATCTGCCCGGCAATGGTCGCCCAGTTCCGCGGCGCGTCCTTGAAATAATAGAGGGTTTCCAGCAACAGGGCGAGCATCTCCCCGGTAGCCTGGGCGGTTCTGAGCAATTTCCGGCCGATGATCCGCAGCATGCGCAGTCGACTATCCTCGACCCGTCCCAACCGGCTCAGCACCGTGCCAGGAAAGGCCCCAAGGGAGATAAAAGAGGTTGATTTTGCGCTCCGCCCCATCCCGATGATAGCGGAACAGTCCCTTGAGCAGGGAAAACTCGGCAGCATCGTCAGCGGATTCCCGCAGGGAAAAGAGCGGAAAGAGTTCCAGTGCGACGGCGCCGGGCCGGCGTTCCAGCCAGAACAGGTTCCACAGCAGGCTGTCGACGCGATTACCGTGGCGGTCCCACTTCCCCACGTAAATCCGCCAGAGCGGCGCCCAGTTGCGTTCCACCCCTTCGCTTTCCGGGAAAATCGGTTCCACCAGGGCCAGCAGGCTGAACTGGGCGACGCCGCGGTAACGCTGGTAACGAAACAGGGGCCAAAAGGTTACCCGGTGCAGGCGCTCGCCATCTTCGCCGGCGTAAGACTCGTGACGGTCGCGGTAGAGGAAAAACAGGACGCTATGCTGGCGGCGTTGTAGCACCGGGGAGGCGAGACGCTCATACCGGTAGAACGGCCAGAGCAGCCAGAGCTTTTCCTTCTCGCTGTCACGATCGTAAGCGAAAAACGGAAAGAACCGGTTGCCGTAGTTGTGCTCGCCACGGGTAATCCCCCAGATCGGCCATGGGAAATCCCACTTCTTATACCCTTTTTCCCGGTCGTCCCGAAAGGAAAAAAACGGCCAGAGAGCCACCCTGCTGGTCCGGGCCGGGGTGCTGTCGACGCCGTAAAAAGGCCAAAAGGTCCGGATCCGCCGCGGCTGGTCGGTATTCAGGGCGAGGTCGTAGTCGAACACCAGCGGCCAGAGGAAGAAGCGCTTGCGATAAACCCCCGTCTTGTGGCTGGCGCCGAACAGCGGCCAGGCCTTGAACCCGCTCTCGTTCTCGCCGTCGATCAAGGCGAAGAAAGGCCAGAGGATATTGGTCACCGTGGTCGTCCCTTTACGGGTCTGGCCGTAGAGGGGAAAGAGGGCAAAGCGGATTTCGTCCCGGTTGAAATGCCCGATGATGCGGCCACCAACGGGGAAGAGCGCGACGGTGGTCGGCCGCCGCGCCGACTTTTCGTAAAACAGGAAGGGGAAGAGGGTAAAGGAATCCCCGCCGCCGAGGGCGGGACCGCGGTTTTCGCCGACGAGGAGACCAAGACTGCTGAGCGTCGAGTAGCCCCGGCCATGGCGGGTTCGCACCAGGGGAAAGAGGATGTCCCCGGCCCCATCGTCCGGGCCGGTAATTAAATAGAACAGGGGGCGCAGGGCGATCTCCCGCTCCTCCCCCTTGGCTTCCCATTTGCCGAAGGGACCGAGCAGGTGCAGGGCGCGGTAGTCGGTCTGCGGCGAGCTGCGCCAGTCGACCAGCGGCCACAGGGTCAGAATCGATCCCTGCCCCGCGTCGGCGGCCCGGCACACTCCGGCCGGCAGCAACAGCAACAGCAGGCACACAGCCAGGACGAATCTGAACATCGCAACTCCGAACGCTAATCCGCAGCGAACCCCCGTTCCCGGGGCCGGGTTCATGAGGATGGTCGGTCCTCATCGGAACGCCGACCGCCAGTGTGAGACCGGTTGACCAGCCACAGGATTCCCCGGATCAGCAACCCGACCAGCACGATGAACAGGAAATCCGCCAGGCGCGGGTCATGCATCATGGCCGGCTCCGCCGTCGAGGATCCGGTCGCGCCCCTCCAGGGCCTGACCGTAGCCGGGATCGATCTCCAGGGCCTGCTGGTAAGCAGCAAAGGCGCCGCCCAGTTCCCCGGTCTTTTCACGGCAGAGACCGAGCAGAAAGAAGAATTCCGCGGCCGGGAGCTCCTGCGGCAAGGCGCCCTGCTCCTCGATCTCGTCAAGCAGCTTGCGGGCCGCGCCGTAGTCGCCATGCCCGCACAGTTCGAGGGCGTTGCCGACGATTTCCAACTCTTCGACCAGCGCCCGTTGCGGCATCGGAACGCCGCTGACCCGCTCCAGCTTGGCGATCAGGGCCTCCCGGGCCGGAGACGGTTCGAGCAGGTCGATGAGCAGGCGCCAGGAACGGGCGGCGGCCGGGTAATCGCCGAGCAGAAAATCGACCTGGCCGAGGACGTTGAGGGTGGCCGGATCGCCCGGCCGGCACTCCAGCGCCAGGTGCAGGTGTCGCAGGGCCTGCTGCAGGTGACTGCGGCTGGCCGCCATCTCCGTATAGCTCAGGGCGAGGTGAAACCAGGCCAGCCCGATCTGCTGCTGGAGGCCGGCATTGGCCGGATCGAGCAGGGCAAGGATCTTCAGGAAGTTGATTTTGCGCCTGACGTAGGGGGGATCGACCTCCTTGCGATCGAGCATGACCACATGCGCGCCGAGATCGGCCAGGAAGTGGGGATAGGCATCGCGCAGCAACTCGGCGTACTGGCGGTTGTGCTCGCAGTCGGGGAACCGGCGCAGGAAGTCGTAGACGCCATTGCCGATGGCATCGGCCGAGGGGGGATCCGCTGCCAGGTCCTGGCGATGGACAGGCAGTGGCACGGCGGGCAGCACGACTGGCCGCGCCTCCGACCCGACCGGCACGGTGGCGTCCGGCGGCGGGGTCCAGAAGCGGAAGTCGAAGGGACGCTGCAGCTCGTGGTCTGGATGTTCGGCCATGGTTCACTCCACTTGATCAGAAACACCGGTCGGGAAAGGTGTCGATGCCGCTGTCGACGCCCGGGACCTTGTAGATTTTCACCCCGTCCCAGGGACGCTCCAGGATGCCGTCGTGAATCGCCCAGCTGCGCCCCCGGACACTCTTTTCCATCCCCGGCTGACGGAACGGCGTCGAGCCGTCGAGGCGCGCAAAGAGGATGCCGCCGGGGCGAAACTCGCGGTCGATCCAGAGCATCAGCTGCTTGCCGGTCGTGTAGTCGAAGCCGTACCGTTCGTAGCGGATGGCGTTGTTGTAGGAAAGCGGTTCGGCGACCACCATCCCGCACCCCAGGCCCGCCACGAAGCGTTCGAACTGGCGGAAAAAAGGGGAAAAGAGCTGCAACCCACGGCGCACCTGGTTGGGCGAGAGGCCGGCCCGCATCGCCTTAATTTCCTCGGGCAGATTGCGGCGCAGGGTGCCGAAATAGTTGTCGCGTCCCGAGGCGTCGCGATCGATGTCGAAACGCGGCGCCTCCGGGTCGTTGACCAGGCAGAAGGAGAGCTCGATCTGCCCGAACGGCGTGTCGGCGATTTCCACGAAAAAGAGGCAGTCGCAGTCGTCCGGCTGCAGCCGGACCTCGATGCGCACCAAGCCGAGCCCTTCCGGGCAGATGAAGTCGACCTTGCGCCCGCCATCCGGGCCGCACAAAGTATGCCGGTCGATGGCGAAGCGGGAGAAGAGGGGGACCGGGATGAGCTGCCGGTAAATCTCCTCCTTGTCCGTCGCCGGCAGGCGGTTGATGTCGCGCAGCGAACCGAGGGGCAAGCCGTCGCGATCGAGCAGGCGGGGAACCACCAGGCCGTTCATCCCCCCCTCCCCTGCCAGGCGCCATGGATCGGCGCCAGCCGCCGTTCGAGAAAAGCGAGCACCCGCTCAAGGTCCTGCTGAGCGCGGCAGAAGTCGCCCGGCTGGGCGAGATGCGGCGGGTCCCGCAGCGCGCCGCTGGCCCAGCCCAGCGCCCGGGCGCGGGCCGCGAAGGCGGGCGGTAGCCGGTCGGAGAGCTCGGCGCTGAGCACCGTACCCCAAAAGAGAGCCCAGCCGCGGGCCACGTTGAGCGGGTCGTAACCGCCACCGCCGAGAACCACCCAGGGCAGCTCCAGCTCGCGCAGCGATCGCGCCGCGAATTCAAAGGAGCGGGTGGTGAACTCAAGACGGGTCAGCGGATCGCTGCGCATGCCGTCGACGCCGACCTGGGTGAAGAGGACATCGGGGCGATAGGCCGCCAGCAGCGGCAGCACCACCCGGGAAAAGGCCTGTTCGAAGACCAGATCGTCGGCGTGGCGCAGAAACGGGACATTGACCGCGTAGCCGTAGCCGGCTCCCTCCCCCAGTTCGTCGGCGAACCCGGTCTGCGGGTAAAAGTCCTTGCCGGTCTCGTGCAGCGAGATGGTCAGGACCCGGTCGGTGGCATAGAAGGCCTGCTGCACCCCGTCGCCGTGATGGGCGTCGAGGTCGAGATAGGCGACCCGCAGGCCACGCCGGAGCAGGATGCCGATGGCAATCGCCGCGTCGTTGAGGTAGCTGAAGCCGGAGGCGCGCGCCGGCTGGGCGTGGTGATAGCCGCCGGCGGGGTTGAAGACGGCCCGGAACCCGCCGTCGACCACCAGCCGGGTCGCCTCCAGGGTGCCGCCGCAGCAGCGCCGGGCCCATTCGTACATCCCCGGGAAGACCGGATTTTCCACATCCCCCAGGCCGTAGCGGAAATCGGCCCGACCGGCGCCGGCGGCGCTGAATTCCCGCAACCTGGCCAGGTAGTCGGCATGGTGGAAGGCGGCCAGGTCCGCTTCGGTGGCCAGGGGCGAGTCGACGCGGCTGACACCAGCGCCCTCCAGCAGTCCGAGTTCCTCCAGCAGTTCATAGGCCAGTCGGTAGCGCTCCGCCGTGAAGGGGTGGTCGTCGCCGAAACCGGCCGCCTCGAAACGCTGCGAGACCATCACCCCGAAGCGCGCGCACCTTTGTGAATTCGCCGCCATGGCACGGTTGTACACTCCGCCATGGCAAAGGTCAACCGGCAAATAGGCCGCTTCGGACGGGTGCAAAGCATAAAAAAAAGGTGGAGCTAAGCTCCACCTTGGTGCCTCCCCTCGGGAAGGCTGGAATGGTGATCCCTACGGGAATCGAACCCGTGTTACCGACGTGAAAGGCCGGTGTCCTAGACCGCTAGACGAAGGGACCGTATATGGCGCGTAGCGCGACCGGGTCGCGGGTGAAGCTGGCTGGGGTGCTAGGATTCGAACCTAGGATGACGGAGTCAGAGTCCGTTGCCTTACCGCTTGGCGACACCCCAAAACGAGATGGAGTATGTAACAAAGTTGGACGGACGAGTCAAGGAAAATTTCCGCCTCTCAGGCACCGAGCATCCCCCGGGCGCGCCGCAGCCGCTGCAGGGATTCCTCGCGGCCGAGCACCGCGAGGACTTCGAAGAGGCTCGGGCTGGTGGTGCCGCCGACCAGCGCCACCCGCACCGCAGGGCCGAACTTGCCGAGCTTGAGCCCGGTGGCCGCCATAACCCGGCCGAAGGCACCCTCGATTCCGGCGTGGTCCCAGTCGGCCACGGTGGCGAGTTCGGCCAGCAGGGTGTCGAAGACGGTTGCCTTGTCGGCGGTGAGGAATTTGGCCACCGCCTCGGCGTCGAATTCGACTTCGCCGCGGTAGTAGAATGCCGCCCCTTCGGCCATCTCCACGAGAGTCCGGGCCCGCTCCTGGAGGGTTTTGACCACCGCCGCCAGGGGCGGCCCGCCGACGGTGTCGATCCCCTTGGCCGCCAGCTGTTCGGCGAGCAGGCCGCCGAGCCGCTCGGGGTCGCCGGTCTTGATGTAGTGGGCGTTGAGCCAGAGAAGCTTGTCGGGATTGAAGACCCCGGCGGCCCGGCCGACGCTCTCCAGGCTGAACTTCTCGATCAGCTCCTCGCGGCTGAAGATCTCCTGATCTCCAAAGGACCAGCCGAGGCGCACCAGGTAGTTGACCATCGCCTCGGGCAAAAAGCCCATCTCCCGGTAGGCCATCACCGAGGTGGCGCCGTGGCGCTTGGAGAGGCGGGCCTTGTCGGCGCCGAGGATCATCGGCACGTGGCCGAACTCCGGCACCGGGTAGCCGAGGGCCTGGTACATGAGGATCTGCCGCGGGGTGTTGTTGATGTGGTCGTCACCGCGCACCACCAGGGTCAGCCCCATCTCGGCGTCGTCGACGACGACCACGAAATTGTAGGTCGGGGTGCCGTCGCTGCGCTGGATGATCAGGTCGTCGAGTTCGTCGTTGGCAAAGGTGATCGGTCCCTTGATGCGGTCGACGAAAGTCGTTTCCCCCAGCTGCGGCGCCTTGAAACGGACCACGTAGGGGCGGTCGGGATGGTCGCTGCGGTCCCGGCAGGTGCCATCGTACTTCGGCTTGCCGCCGCTTTTCAGGGCCGCCTCGCGCTTGGCCTCCAGTTCCTCGGCGGTGCAGTAGCAGCGGTAAGCCTTCCCCGCGGCGAGGAGCTGCTCCACCTTGGCCCGGTAGAGGTCGAAGCGCTGCGACTGGTAGTAGGGACCCTCGTCGTAGTCGAGGCCCAGCCAGTCCATGGCCTGCAAGAATGGCATCGACCGACTCCTGGGTCGAGCGGGCGACGTCGGTATCCTCGATGCGCAGGATGAAGGTGCCGCCTTCCTTGCGCGCCAAAAGCCAGTTGAAGAGGGCGGTGCGGGCGCCGCCGATGTGCAGGTAGCCGGTCGGGCTGGGGGCGAAACGGACACGCAGTTTGGACATCGTGAGCTCCGAAGCTGGGGGATGCACAATAAAGCAATAGGGCCGTCCGACGGACGGCCCCGCTGTTTATACCGAATGCCAGGGCTGCTGACAAGCCTTTTCGCGCTGGCTCAGCCGTTCCCGGCCGGCCAGACGACCACCCCGGCGTAGCCGACGACTTCGCGCTGGTCGCCGGTGACGTCGCCGGAATTGCCGTAGCGGATCAGCTCAGCCTCGGTGCAGCCGAGACGGCGGGCGGCGGCCAGCAGCACCGCGGCCGGCAGCACGCCGCACATGGTGGTGTGATCGGCACGCACGGTTTCCAGCAGTCCTTCGGGAGCGAGGGCCAGCAGCTGGTCGATGGCCCGCAGATCCTTCGTGCGCGCCACCTCCCCCGGCTCGTAGTGGGTCATGTCGCTGCTCGCCACGATCAGGGTCGGCTCCGGATCCGCGGCGATCAGATCGCCCAAGGCGGTGCCGACCGCGAGCAGCCGATCCAGGGGGAGATGGCCGAGGCAGAGAGGAACGATCCGCAACTGCGCATTGCGCAGCTGCAGGAACGGCACCTGCACCTCCAGCGAATGCTCGAAGCGGTGAGCCGCCGGGTCGGCGGCGGTCGCCGGGGCGGCCGCCAGCAGGGCCGCGGCGAAGGCGGCATCGATGGGGACGCTGCCCAGAGGAGTCAGCCAGTCCCCATCGGCATAAACCGCAGCCGGATGGCCGAAGCCATGATGATTGGGGCCGATGATCACCACCCGCGACGGCACCTCGATGCGGGCGAAGGTGGCGCCGGCGATCGCCCCCGAATAGACGTAGCCGGCATGCGGGACCACCACGCCGGCGGCAGGTCGCGGGGGTACGCCGCCTTCCAGCCACGGCTGGATCATCCGGCGCAGCTGCTGCGGATCGTCCGGGTAGAACTGGCCGGCGACAGCGGGCATTCTGGCCATAGCGACCTCCCCTTGCTCAGTTCAAAAGGTACCTGATCAACAGGTTGCTCCCGATCAGGAGTTGCAGCAGCGCGAAGATGCCCGACAGTTTATCATGGGGGACCCGCCGGGCAACCCGAACCCCGAGCCGCGCAGAGAGCACCGACATGGGAACCACCAGGCCGACCACCAGCAGGTTGACGTAGCCGAAGGAGAAGTCGGCCAGGCCGGGGCGGCCCCAGCCGTGAAAGATGTAGGAAGCGGCGCCGAAGGTCGAGGAGATGACGATCAGGGCGCTGGCATTGCCGACCGCCAGGTGGATGGGCAACTGCAGGGCCAGGACCATCAGCGGTACCGTCACGACGCCGCCGCCGATCCCGAAGAAGGCCGAGAAGCCGCCGCCGCACAAGCCGACCAGCAGCAACGAGCGGATCGGCACCGCCGTATCCCGCTCCGGCGGCAGGTGCCGCATGGAGAAGAACATCTTCAGCCCGACCAGGATCAGCATCAGGCCGAAGAGCCCCTTGAGCTTCTCCCCCGGCAGGTGAGCGGCGAGGGTCGCACCGCAGATGGCGCCGGTGGCGCCGCCCAGTGCGAGGAACAGGACATGGTGCCAGTCGACGTTGCCGTGTTTGCGATGGGCCAGGGCGCTGCTACAGGCGGTCGGCAGGATGATCCCCAGGCTGGTGCCGATAGCCGAGTGGACGAGGGTCTCGGGGGCGAACCCGGCGAGGGGAAAGCACCAGAGAAAAAGCGGGACCAGGATCACCCCGCCGCCGATTCCCAGCAGCCCCGCGCAGAACCCGGCCACAGCCCCGCTGGCGAGAAGGATGGAGACAATCTCCGGGGAGTAGATATGCATGGCTGGGCACCGAATAAGAAAAGCCAGCCCTGGGGGCTGGCTTGGCTGATGAATGGAGGCCCCGACCAGATTCGAACTGGTGATGGAGGTTTTGCAGACCTCTGCCTTACCACTTGGCGACGGGGCCCAACGCTGCCATGGCAGCGCCGAAAGCCCGACATTGATAACAGATCGGTTTCTCGGTGTCAAGGGGAAATGGCCGCCTTGGCCGCGGTCGGAACGGCGGCCCTTCTTGGCAGTTATTTGTCCTTCCCGGAGAGGTAGTCGCCGAGCAGGCTGCGGCTGTGCTCGTCGTCGTGGCAGTCAATGCACAGGTTCTCCCAGTTGCTGCCATCCGGCGGATTGTTGGCGTGGTTGCCGTCCTTGTGATGGACGGTGAGCAGATGCAGGTTGCCGAGGTCGAACTCGCGGCCGCACTTGGCACAGATCCAGCCGTGCAGCTTCAGCGACTTCTCCCGGTAGTTGGCGTTTTGCTCCTGCTCGGCCTTCATCCGCCGCACCCGCTCGTCAATTTCGGCCTGGGAGAGGGCCGGACCGGGACGCCGTAGACGGGGCCGACCGCCGCCGCGCCGGTTCATCGCAGCTGATCCTCGACGGCGGCCATCTTCCCCGCCATGATGTGCTCCCCCGCATCGCGGCGGTCGGCGATCTTGTTCAGTGTCGAGACCCGGCTCGCCCCCTGGGCGAAGGGCGCCTCGTGCATCTGCCGCAAGCGGGCGAAGAGGGCATCGATCTCCCCCTCGATGATCGTTCCCAGAGGGGGCACGCTGATTTCCACCACGGCCATGCGAATCATCCTCCTTTGCGGGTTGCAGTGATGCGGTAGATGACCCCGGTGCGGTCATCGCTGAGATAGAGCGCGCCATCGGGGCCGACCGCCGGGTCCACTGGGCGGCCCCAGGCGCTGGCGCCCTGCAGCCAGCCGCGGACCAGGTCCCGGGGCGGTCCGGCCGGCCGGCCGGAGGCGAAGGGAATACCGACCAGCTTGTAGCCGGTGGGCACACTGCGGTTCCAGGAACCGTGATAGGCAACCAGCAGCATCTTGCGAAACCGTTCGGGAAACGCCAACTCCGCGCCGAAGACGATACCGAGGGGCGCGGAATGGGCCGGCAGCTCGACCGCGGCCGGGATGGTCGAAGCGCAGCGCTGCCGACTGCCGAGCTCCGGGTCGGGGATCCCGGCGCCATAGCAGTAGGGCCAGCCGTAGTCGCCGCCGGCCACGATATGGTTGATTTCGTCCGGAGGGAGGTCGTCACCGAGCAGGTCGCGGCCGTTGTCGCTCGCCCAGAGTTCGTCGCTGCCGGGCGCGAGGGCCAGGCCGACACTGTTGCGCAGTCCCCGGGCGAAGAGCGTCGCCCGGCCGCCCGCGGCCGGAATTTTCAGGATGGCGGCGCGGCGCGGATCCTCCTCGACGCAGACATTGCAGCTCGAGCCGGCCGACACGTAAAAATTTCCGTCTCTCCCCGCGATCACGCTGCGGGTCCAGTGCCCGCCGCCGGTGGGCAGGTCGGTGGAGAGCACCTCGACGCGGTCGGCGCGCAGGTCCCCGTCCCGGTCGGGAAGCCGCAGCAGGCGGCCGTTCTCGGCGACCACCAGGTCGGAGCCGGCGAAACAGAGACCGTGGGGACGGTCGAGACCGGTGGCGAAGTCGATCCGGCGGTCGGCCACTCCGTCGTGGTCGCGATCGGGAAGCACGGCGACCTTCCCTGCCCCGGGCAGGGAGACGTAGAGATCGCCGGCGGGGCTGAAGGCGAGCATGCGCGGCCCGGTCAGGCCGGCGGCGAAAACCGCGACCTGCCAGCCGGGGACCGCATCCAGGGTGCGCCCGGCGGGGAAACCGCCGCGCCAGGCAGGGGGGACCTGCACGGGTACCGTGGCCAGTTCGCTGCGCACCGTCGGCCGCGGCGCTTCCCCGCGACCGCCATGCGGCCAGAACTGCAGCAGCAGACCGGCCGCGACGATCGCCGCACCACCGGCCAGGGCCGGGAGCCAGCCCCGGGAGCGGGCCACCATCCACACGCCGAAAAGAACCAGGCCGAGCGGAACGCTCCAGTACCAGTTGGTGGGCGGCGGCACAAAGCGCAACAGCAGAGCAAGGGCACAGCCAAAGGCGATCGCGAATAATCCGGAGAAGGTCGGCAGTGCGCGGGTCATGGCACCTCCCAACAATTACCTGTTAGGATACCATAACCCGCCACCGGCGGAACGACAGCAGGCCGACCACGGCGCCGGCCTTATGACGATGCGGCAGGCTGCTTCTATATCTCCACCTGGGTCCCCAGTTCCACAACCCGGTTTGGCGGCAGACCGAAAAAAGAGGTGGCATTGCGGGCGTTGCGCGACATGAAAATGAACAGGTGTTCACGCCAGCGGGCCATGCCCGGTTTACTGGTTGAAATCAACGTCTCGCGGCCGAGAAAAAATGTCGTCTGGGACATGTCAAAAGTCCAGCCATCCAGGGTGACCCCGGCCAACGCGACCGGGATGTTCGGTTCTTCCATGAACCCGTAATGAACGCCCAGGCGGTAAATCCCCCTGCTGAGGGTTTCAATGGTGACCCGGTCCCGGCGAGAGACATGGGGCCGTTCCTCGGTGAAGACGCTGAGAATGATCACCCGTTCATGCAATACCTTGTTGTGCTTGAGGTTGTGCAGCAAGGCCGATGGGGTCCCCATCGGATTGCCATTCATGAAAACCGAGGTTCCCGGGACCCGACTCGGAGCGAACCTGTTCATATCCTCGATAAACGTGGTCACCGGCACAGAGGTGATCCGAAGTCGCTGCATCAGGATCTCGCGACCCCGCTTCCAGGTGGCCATGCCGGTGAAGATCAGGGCCGCCACCAGCAGCGGGAACCAGCCACCGTGTGCGACCTTGAGAATGTTCGCACCAAAAAAGGCCAGGTCGAAAAGCAGAAAACCCCCGCAGAGGAGTCCTGCCAGCGGGACCGGCCATTTCCAGCGGTGAACCGCGACGAAGTAAAAGAGCAGTGTGGTAACGACCATGGTTGTCGTCACCGCCACGCCGTAAGCCGCGGCCAGATGCCCGGAAGAACCGAAACCGACGACCAGGCAGATACAGGCGACCATCAGCCCCCAGTTGACGGCCGGCAGATAGATCTGGCCCCTCTCACTCGAAGATGTATGTTGAATCTCCAAGCGGGGGCTGTAGCCGAGCTGAATGGCCTGCATGGTCAGGGAAAACGCCCCCGAGATCACCGCCTGAGAGGCGATGATTGTTGCCACCGTGGCCATGACGACCAGGGGATAGAGAGCCCAGACCGGAGCCATATGATAGAAAGGGTTGACGACAGTCTCCGGATGAGCGAGCAGCAGGGCTCCCTGGCCGAAATAATTAAGCAGCAACGCGGGAAGAACCACCGCGAACCAGGCTAATCTGATCGGACCCGGGCCGAAGTGCCCCATGTCGGCATACAGCGCTTCGCCTCCGGTGACCACCAGAAAGACCGCGCCCAGCACCAGAAACCCGGTCCAGCCGTTGCGCAGAAAAAACTCGAGACCGTACCATGGATTTGCCGCTGCCAGAACCGCCGGCTGCTGGATGATCTGGCCGACACCGAGAACGGCAAGGACCAGGAACCAGACCAGGGTCACTGGACCGAACACGGCGCCGATGCCGGCCGTGCCGTGATGCTGAAACCAGAACAGTCCGATGAGGATGCCGATGGTGAGGGGGATGATGTAGGGGTCGAATAATGGTGTCGCGATCGACAACCCCTCCACCGCGCTCAAAACGGAGATGGCTGGCGTGATCATGCCGTCGCCGTAGAGCAGGGCCGCGCCGAACAGCCCCATGATGACCAACAGCCAGCGCCCCCCGCTGGCCGAGGCGCGCACCGGCGTCACCAGGGCCGTGAGAGCGAGGATGCCGCCTTCGCCGTTATTGTCGGCCCGCAGGATAAAAACCAGATACTTCAGGGAGATGACAAGAATCAGGGACCAGAGGATCAGAGAAAGCACCCCAAGGATATTCGGCAAGGTCACCGCCAGGGCACCATGCTCACCAAAGCATTCCCGGATCGCATAAAGCGGGCTGGTGCCGATATCACCGTAGACCACCCCGACAGCGGTCAGGGACAGACTCAGCAGATAACGGCCTGTGTGCTTTGCCGGCGAAGCAGGCTCTACAGAATTTCGCATTTTTCCCTCTGCAATCTTCTATTTGCGAACTTCAAGAGCCTTGTCGATATCATCCGTCTTCCCCAGAATAATCAGGACGTCACTGTCTTTGATTTTGTATGTCGGCGGTGGAGCCGGTATGAACTGATCGGTCAGAACATCCTTGATGGCGATAATGGTCAGCTGATGCTTTTTCCTGAGATCCAGCTCAATGAGGGTTTTGCCAAGGAAATGCTTGGGAGGCTCGGTCTCCGACAGCGAATAGTCTTCCGCAAGAGGAATGAATTCCAGAACATTGGGACTTGACATGTTCCGGGCCACCCGAATCGCCATGTCCTTCTCGGGATAGATGACGTCTGTCGCACCGACCCGATCAAGAATTCGTCCGTGGTCTTCACTGATGGCCTTTACGAGAATACGCCGGACCTTCAGCTCTTTCAGATACAAGGTCATCAACGTTGACAGGTGGGACCGGTCGCCGGTGGACACCACCACGGCATCCATCTCCTGAACGCCCTGAGCGGCCAGAAATTCTTTATTGGCCGCGTCCCCAAGAATCGCATAGTCACAGATATCTTTCACCGCCTGGACCTTGTCCTTGTCGGCGTCGATGGCGGTCACTTCGTGGCCCTCTTCGAAAAGAGTGGACACAATGTGGAAACCAAAGTTCCCGAGACCAATCACGCAGAACTTTTTTTTCATAGAAGTTTCTCCTGTTATCCAATCATGATGTTTTCTTCTGCGTAGTGGGGGGCATGACGCCTGGTTCGCCCGGCAATGGCAAACGCCATGGTCAGAAGACCCACCCTGCCGACAAACATCAGCAAAATGATGATGAGCTTGCCCATTGCGTTCAGCTTGGCCGTCGCGCCAATCGACAAGCCGACGGTCCCGAAGGCGGAAAAGGCCTCGAAGGTATAGCCAAGAAATTCCCGCATGTTTTCATGGGCCAGGTCAGGGCTTTGGACGATCGTCAAACCAAACAGTGCGAGCGCGACCAGGATGATGGCAAGCAGCACCAGGGCCAGCGCCTTGGTGATCGCTTCATCTGGAATGGTTCGACGAAACAGACTGGTGTGCTGGTTTCCCCTGAGCCGGTTATAGAAAATGGCAAAGAACAGCGCCATGCTGGTGGTCTTGACTCCGCCCCCTGCCGATCCCGGGGAGGCCCCGACAAACATCAGGAAGATGACCAGAAACACTGTTGGCGCACGAAACGCGTTCAAGTCGATGGTGTTGAATCCGGCCGTGCGGGCAGTCACCGATTGAAACAGGGCCGTCCAGAAGCCTTCCATAAACGGCATGCCCGCCAGGGAATTTCTGCTCTCCAGCCACCCGATCATCACCGCGCCGTAGACGATCAGAAAAGAGCTGGCGAGCAGCACGATCTTGGTGTGAAGGGAAAGTTTCGGCCGTTGGGAGCGTTTCTGGGTCCGAACCATGCCTATCTGCACCAATTCCCGGATCACCAGAAAACCAATCCCCCCGAGAATGATCAACCCCATGACCGTCAGATTGACCAACGGGTTATCGCGGAACCCGATCAGGCTGTCGGGAAACAAGGAGAACCCGGCATTGCAGAACGCCGAGATGGAATGAAAAACAGCACTGTAGACCCCTTCCCAAAAACCGAGGACCGGCACAAAGGCAAAGGAGAGCAGCAGCGCACCCGCCGCTTCAATCACCAGCGTCATAAGAAAAACCCCCCGGATCAACTCACGCCAGGAGCTGACCGGTGTATGCAGCAGGGTTTCATGGATAATCCATCGACCCCGCGAACTGATGCCCACCCGGAGATAAATAAACAGGTAGACCGAGAAGGTCATGATCCCCAGCCCGCCAACCTGGATCAGGACCAGAACCACGCATTGCCCGAAAAGGGTCAGCCTGGTGCCGGTGTCAACGACGATCAGGCCGGTCACGCATTGGGCCGAAGTGGCGGTAAACAAAGCGTCCAGAAAAGAGAGGGGCTCACCATGGGCCGCCCACGGGGTGGCCAGCAACAGGCTGCCAATCAAAATGGCGACGGCATAGTAAAAAACCAGCGCCTGAGCCGGAGAGATGTCTTTTATGATCTTGATCGCGCGGGAAGAGCTCATGTCTATCTTGAATCCTGTTTCGTTTGGCTAAAATCGACGCCGGAGAGGATTATAACTCTTCGATGAGGTTCAAATCCCTTCCTTACTGGCAGATTTTCATCGACCGCCTGACGCGCAGCGAAAAATGCGCGGTGACCGTCGCCGGTTCCTCGCTGCCTTCACCAGGCGAGGAGACCGTCGTCCCCTTTCCCGGCCGGGGCGTATCCTGGAAAACCTTCCCACTTTCGTTCCGGGAGTTTCTTGACGGCAAAGGGATTGAGAACAGCGGGCCTCTGTCCACCAAACAGCAGCTGATCATCCAGAGGGCGTTCGCGGACTGCTGACTGTTCGGCGGCTTTCCCGACATGAACCGTCTCGACCAAAGGCGGCGCATTGAAGCCCATCAGGCAAACCGGGAAACAATCCTCTCCGGAATCATCGCGCACCATAACATTTTCCACCCACGAGCGGTGATCGATCTGACCACCGGCAGGTCGACTACACCGGCTCCTATTCTTCCCTCAGCCATCTGGCCGATTACCTGAAATCCCTTCGCCACCGGGTGCGCAAAAGTTCGGTGGCCGATTGGCTCGCCGGATTCGAGGACGCGCAGTTCCTCTTCAGCGCGAACATCTTTTCCAACTCATCGATCCGGATCAGGGTCAATCCCCGCAAGGTCTACTGCATTGACCACGGCCTGGTGACATCGGTCAGCTCCGGCATTCTCACCAACCGCGACAGCTTGCTGGAGAATATTGTGTTCACCGCGCTGCGCCGGACAACTTTTACTACAAGACAAGGTGGGCCGGGAGGTAGACCTTGACGCGCTGCTGCCGACAGCGCCCGGCAATGAACGAGCCATGCTGCTGGTCCAAGTCTGCGCCTCACCGGTCCATCCCCGTGTCAAACAGAGCGCCGCGCGCTCCCTCTCGGAGGCCAGGGGCGAGACGGCAGTGGCGGAAGGGACCATTGTTACCGGGCGGACCGATGAGACCATCCCCGTTGGTTTCGGTACTATTCAGGTCATGCCGGTCTGGCGGTTTCTGGCGTCGGATGATCTTCATCCCCTCCTTGACGATGAAGTCGGTTTCGCCACCGTCGGACAGCTTGATCGGCTTCTCCCCCGCCTTGACGTTCCGCACCTTGGCATCGCTGAGCTTCATGGGCACCCCCGACCATTGGTTGGCAACTGGATTTTCGAGAGTCCACTGCCAACGGGAAATACCAACAATCGGCGTGGACGTCAATGGTTTTCCGTGTCCCCTACAGGACGCAACAAGAAGAAAAGACCCTGATTTCTCAGAGTCTTTTCTTCTTCTGCGGACGTTGCCGGACGATGAAATGGTGGAGGTGGCGGGAATCGAACCCGCGTCCGAAAATCATCCACGTAAGGCTTCTACATGCGTAGTTCGTGTTTTAATTTAACCCTTGAGGTCTCCCACGAACAGGATGCCTTTCGGGTGAGCCTGCTTGAGTTTCGCCCCCGGACCACAGGCCTTCCGGAGACTATCCCGCTAAATTGACGTCTTTTACCCTACGCGGGAACTCGGGTAAGAGACGTGACGGCAATTAAGCCGCCAGTGCGTACTGAACGTCGTTGTCGGCGTTTGTGTGTGTGCCAGTTTTTTAACGAGGCCAACTGGCGTCCCCGGCATGCCACCTTCGCTTCCAATTCCCGTCGAAACCTGGGCACCCCCTTTAAGGCAATTTTGAATTTTAAGTTTTGGGTTTTGAATTAAAACCCTCGAGCCTTGAAATCAATATTCTTTATAAACTATTTTTATTTAAATTTCAAGCATTTAATGCCGAACATCCCGGGTCACTCCTGATGCCGGCCCTTGAGCACCTTGGCCATCTCGCGGTCGGCTTCCTTGCGCTTGAGGGTTTCGCGCTTGTCGTGCAGCTTCTTGCCGCGGCCGACGCCGATCTCGAGCTTGACCCGGCTCTCCTTGAGATAGATCTTGGTCGGGATCAGGGTCAGCCCCTTCTGCTCGCTGAGCCGCCACAGCTTGTCGATCTCGGTCTTGTGCAGCAGCAGTTTGCGCACCCGCGTGGGATCGGACGGGTTCTCCCGGTTGCCCTGCTCGTAGGGGCTGATGTTCATGTTGTTGACGAACACCTCCCCGTCCTTGATGCGGCAGAAGGCCTCCTTGAGATTGACCTTGCCGAGCCGGATCGATTTCACCTCGGTCCCCGCAAGGACGATACCGGCCTCGAAGACCTCGTCGATGAAATAGTCGTGGTAGGCCTTCTTGTTGCTGGCGATGATTTTGATGCCCATGAATTGAGGTCAGTCTTCCGGAAGGATTTCGACAACGCGGGGCATGGTCGTTTCGCGGGGAATGGCCCGGGAGCCAACCCGGATCAGCACGAAGGAAAGACACAAAAAAGCGACGCCGAGAATCGCCGAGAGCAGGTTGGGGTCGATCCCGAGCTGGACATAGCTGCCGACCAGCTGGCCGCTGACCGCCCCGACAATCAGGAACAGCAGCGGGACGATGTAGAGAATGAACGAGGACTGCAGAAAGGTCCGGGTACTGGTGGCCAGCTTCACCCGGTCGCCAACCTTGGCGCCGAGCTGATTGTGGGCCTCGACCAGCCGGCTGCGGCCGTCGTTGCCGACCTGGCAGCTCTCCATCGAGGCGCAATGGGCGCAAAAACTCTGCTTTTCACAGAGCACCTTGGCGATCTGTTTCCCCTTCAGTTCGACAATGCTGCCGGTTTCTTCGATCATCGCTGGTCCCGTTCTTGCCAGTTCTTTTTTTGAATGATACCACAGCCGTACCGGCTTCGACAGGGGGAGGATTATAGTCCTTCAATTGCCGATTGGCAAGGCCTCGCAGCCATCCAGGTAGAGCTGTTGCAGGTCGCCGCCGCAGCCGGAGCAGAGGTAGTCCCACAACTCCGCGACAGGCGGCAGGCGGGACGGCGCCAGGACCTGGAAATGGCCGCCCCACCCGGCCTGCAAAGAGCCGATCTCGCCGGCCAGGCCGAGGGCTCGGGCGCCGCCGAGGGTCGCCATGGTCAAGAGTTGCTGTGGCGTGCCCGCATCGCCGAACCACTGCCGGGCAAAGGCGAGTTCGTCCCAGATCGAGAGGGAATCGTTGCTGGCCATGCTGTCGGTGCCGAGGGCGAGGAGCGCGCCGGCGGCGAGGTAGCCGGCAAGGGGCGCCCGGCCGACGTCGAGGCGGGCGTTGGAGCGCGGGCAGAGGACTACCGGGGCGCCGTGGTCGGCAATCAGGGCGATGTCGTCCTCATCGACGTGAACGCCGTGAACCAGCATGACCCCGGGATGGAGGCCGCCGCAGGCCTGGAGGTAGCGCACCGGGGAGAGGCCGGCGGCCGGCGGCAGCAGCTTGCCCCAGCCGACCAGCGGGTAGAAACGCTCTGCCAGGGGACCGTCCATGGAGGCCAGAAAGGCGGTCTCGTCGGCCGACTCGGCGAGGTGGATCGTCGCTGGCAGGTGGCGGCGGCGAGCCAGGTCAAAGGCTTGGCGCAGGTAGCCTTCGGCCAGAGTGTAGGGGGAGTGCGGGGAGAGACCCAAACCGATCGGCCCCGAAAGGGCCTGGTCCAGGATCCGCTCAACGCTCTCCAGCAGGGGATCCCAACGCTCGGCGCTGCGGCCGAGGACTTCGAGGAAGGAGCGGCCGTGCAGTGGGCAGCCGGCATAGGCCTTGCGGGCCGGAAAATAGCTGAGGATATCCCCCACCGCTCCGGTGCCGGCACGCAGCGAACGCCGAATCCCTTCGGCCAGGGAGCCGGCAAAAGCATCCAGGGGAAGACTGCGTTTGATACGCACGACTTGGAGAATCCAGTCGACGAAACTGCTCGGCTGGCGGGTTTCGCCGACGGCCTGCGCCCAGTCGGGGTAGCTGGTCAACTCCAGGTGGGTATGGGCGTTGACCAGCGGCGGCAGCAGGATGGCATCGCCGAAATCGGTGCCGAGGGCGTGCGGAGCAAGGCGGCGGACGGCGTCGCGGCGGCCGACGGCGGCGATGCGGCCGGCCTGGACCAGGAGGGCGCCGTCCTCGACCGGAGCGGATGAGATGGGCAGCAGGTAGCGGGCAGTGTAGATCCTGGCATTTTCCATCGGTCCTGGGAGCCTGTCTGTTGAGATGGTCTCCTAGGAGGCGGCGCGCTCGGCGCAGAGCGCTTCAACCTGCCGCAGCAGGGCGGCCACCTCCGGCTGTTGCACGATCGCGCACTGTTCGTCCAGCACCTCGGCGAGGATCGCGTCGGTGGTCAGGGGGTTGGCCAGCACCACGCGGAAGACCGTGAGTTCCTTGCGCCGGTAGGCCGCCACCCGCAGCCGGGTGCGGGAAACGAAGGTCTTGCCGGCCTCACGCTCGATCTTCTGCACCAGCTGGTTGACCTGGTCGAGCAGGGCATTGATGCGGCAGCTGCGGCCCGAGTCCGCCCGTGCCAGAGCCTGCTGCACGGCGGCCGGACAGTAACGGTAGGTGAGGATGTTCAGTTCCGGGGCGCTGGTCAGCTCGAAATCGGGATGCCGCCGGATCATACCGGCGAAGGTGCGGGCGCGCTCGATTCCCAGGTCGATGAGAAGCTCATACCCCTTGCGGCCGATGATCGACAGTCCGGCGTGGACCAGCAGCGCCTTGCCCGGCCGCGACCCCTCGAGGGTATGGCTGCCCAGGTCCTTGGAGCCGTGGCGCAGGATGTAGGCGGCATGGTGCTCGATGGCCGACAGCGCGGTGGGGTCCTTGAAGACCACCATTCCCGCCCCCATCGGCACGTAGAGCTGCTTGTGAGCGTCGATGGTGACCGAATCGGCGCGGGCGATCCCCTCGAGCAGATGCCGGTGGCGCTCGGAAAAGAGGGTCGGGCCGCCCCAGGCGGCATCGACGTGGAAATGGCAGTCGAGCTCTAAGGCGATATCGGCCATGGCCTCCAGCGGATCGATGTTGCCGGTCTCGGTGGTGCCGGCGATGCCGACCAGCGCCAGGGGGCGAATATTCTCGTCCCGCAGCCGGGCACAGGTCTCTTTGAGCAGTGCCAGGTCGATGCGATTGTCGTCGTCGGTTTCGACCAGCACCAGGTGGTCGCGGCCGATCCCCAAGAGGTCGGCGGCCTTGCCCAGGGAATAGTGCCCGCGGCGGGAGGCGAGCACGGCGACCCCCTCGCAGCCGAGGTGTTTCATCGCGCGCACCAGCCCCTCCTGGGCGATCCCCCGGAATTCGCCGTCCGGCGGCGAAGAGGCGGTTGCGCGCCACCCACAGGGCGGTCACGTTGGCGATGGTGCCGCCGCTAGCAGAACGCCCCCAGGGCATGCCGGCTGTCGTGCATCCAGTGCGCGTAGAAGGCGTCGTCGGCCTGGTAGACCAGGTGATGGAGCATGGCCAGCACCTGCCGTTCCAGCGGAGTGAAGGCCTTGGAGGTCTCCACCTTGACCAGGTTCTGGTTCAGCGCCGTCATGATCCGGGAGAGCGGCAGCATGAAATACGGCAGAGCCGAAGTCATGTGGCCGATGAAGCCGGGGGCGGCGGTATGCACCGACTGGGCGACCAGCTTCTCTTTGACGAACTCGGTATATTCGGAGACAAAGGTGGGCTCTTCGGGAATCCGGCTGGAGGAAAAGTCGGCCTCGATATCCTCCAGGCTGTGCTCCAGGGCGACGATGTGGGTCTGCAGAAAACCGGCGACATCATCGCTGATCGCCCGGTCGATCGCTCCCAGGGTCGAATGGCGCGCCTCGGGGACCGTGAAGATGCGGTAGAGGTTTTCCAGGGTGGCGCGAGCCGTTTCGCGATTTTTCGGCATGGTCAATTCGCCTCGGAGAGGAGGTAACCGTTGTCGATCAGCCGGGTCTTGCCAATGAAGACCGCCAGCAGCAAAACCGAGTCGGCATCCACCCGAAACTGCTCCTGCAGCGTCAGTTGGTGGCAAATCTGCAGGTAGTCGATGCGCGCCGCCGGCTGCGCCGCGATCATAGCGCGCAGGGTGCTCAAAATGGCCGGCACGTCGCGCACGCCGTCGCGGGCCAGTTGCCGCGCCGCTGCCAGCGCCCGGGAGAGGACCAGGGCCTGAGCCCGTTCGTCCGCGGAGAGGTAGACGTTGCGGGAACTCATCGCCAGCCCGTCCGCTTCGCGGACGATCGGCATGCCGGCGATCTCCACCGGCAGGTTGAGATCAAGGGTCATGCGCCGGATCACCGCCAGCTGCTGGAAATCCTTCTGACCGAAGAGGGCGAGGTGCGGCTGGACGATGTTGAAGAGCTTGGCCACCACCGTGGTCACGCCACGAAAGTGGCCGGGGCGGCTGGCGCCGCAGAGGGTTTCGGTGAGTCCCTCGACGTTGACGTAGGTGGCGTAGCCGGGTGGGTAGATGGTCGCCGGGGTGGGGTAAAAGAGCAGGTCGACCCCCGCCTCCCGGGCCAGGGACGCATCGCGCTCGAAGTCGCGGGGATAGGCGTCGAGGTCCTCGTTGGCGCCGAACTGGGTCGGGTTGACGAAGATCGACAGGACCAGGATATCCCCCTGTGCCCGCCCCTCGCGCAGCAGCGAGAGGTGCCCTTCGTGGAGGTAACCCATGGTCGGCACGAAGGCGATCCGTCGCCCCTCCCGGCGCAGGTCGAGGCAGATCTTCTGCATCCGTTGGATGTCGTCGATAATTTGCATGGCTACTTGGGACCGTGAATGGGTGAATAGCGAAAGGTTAAAAGTAAAATGTAAAAAGATTGGGGCAAAGGCTCTGGACCTAAGGGCCTTTAACCACTTTTCACCTTTCACATTTCACTTTTCACCGACCCTAAAACGAATGCTCCTTGCCCGGGAAAACGCCCCCTTTCACCTCGCGGATATAGTCGTCGACGGCACCACTGATCAGCGTGGCAGCATCGGCGTAGCGCTTGACGAACTTGGGCGAGTACTTCTCGCAGAGGCCGAGGATGTCGTGGATCACCAGCACCTGGCCGTCGCAGTCGATGCCGGCGCCGATGCCGATGGTCGGGATCGGCGCCGCCGCGGTGATCTCCGCCGCCAGGCTGGCCGGAATCCCCTCCAGGACCAGGGCGAAGGCGCCGGCCTCGGCCACCGCGCGGGCGTCGGCGAGGAGCTGCCGCGCCTGCTCCTCCAGTTTCCCCTGGACGCGGTAGCCGCCCATCCGGTGGATCGATTGAGGGGTGAGGCCAATATGCCCCATCACCGGGATGTCCATGGCGACGATGGCGGCGATAGTGGCAGCGACATTCTCGCCCCCTTCCAGCTTGACCGCCTGGGCGCCCCCCTCCTTGATCAGCCGGCCGGCGTTGCGGCGCGCCTCGGAAAGATCGGTCTGGTAGGAGAGAAACGGCAGATCAGCCACCACCAGCGCCCGCTGGGTGCCGCGGCGGACCGCCCGGGTGTGGTAGACCATCTCGTCCATGGTCACCGGCAGGGTGTTGTCGTAACCGGCGACCACCACGCCGAGGGAGTCCCCAACCAGGATCATGTCGATGCCGGCCTGGTCCAGCAACCGCGCGAAGGGGAAGTCGTAGGCGGTAAGAACGGAGATCTTCTCGCTCGCTGCCTTCATCTTCTGGATATCGAGTACCGTGACCGGTTTTTTGCTCATGGTTTTCCCTGTCGTTGGTCTCAAAAACGAAAAGCCCTCCGGAACCATTCCGAAAGGCCAAACGGGAAGCCGTCCCGTCGGGGGAGTCTCCCGCCACGAGCTGGCACTGCCTTCCGTCCCGGTCTTTCGATCCAGGCGGTCTGTCGGAAATGGAAAAACCGCTGATCACCTAGCTGCTCCGGTGCGTGTCCCGGGCGGATCGCGGCTCTCCAAAAAAGCGTTCTAGTAAATATCACAGCCGTTGCGCGGCTGTAAAGTCCTATCTCAGCCCTTCCGGGCCGGGAAGAGGGGCTTGCCGTCGCGGTAGGCGGTGCCGACCTTGCGGCCGAGACTCCAGTATTCCCGGACTCCGCCGAGATAGACCAGCGGGGCGATCGCTTGCGGATCGATCCGCCCTTCCTCACCCACGGCATCGGCCGCCACCTGGATGTCGAGGATCTCGCCGAGGATCAGTTGATAGTCCCCCAGGGTCACCTCCCCCGTGACCCGGCACTCGACGCACAGGGGCGATTCGGCCACCAGCGGCGCCTTGATCCGCGTCGCCGGCTCCGGGGTGAGACCGGCCAGCTTGAATTTATCGTGATCCCGACCGGAGGCCAGGCCGCAAAAATCGGCAGCGGCCATCAGATTTTCGGGGACGACGCAGACCGAAAATTCGCGGCTGGCCATGATGTTGGCAAAGGACTGGCGGCCGCGGTTCAGGGCCACGGCCATGGTCGGCGGCGTCTTGCTGACGACTCCCACCCACGAGGCGGTCATCAGGTCGAAATGGCCCCCGGCATCGACGCTGCCGATCAAGGTGGTCGGCTGGGGGAAGAAGGTAACGCAGGGGCCGAGGGATTGCCTGGTCATCGCGGTTTCTCCTGGGGATGATTCTCCTCGGCCAGTGCCTCGAGCGACCGGGAGAGGACCGTGAAGGGATGAAAATTGGCCGGCAGGTTGCCGCGCAGCGCCTCGCGCAATCCCTGGTAGGCACGGAAGGACCCGCGCCGGCTGGCGAAAAAGGCCTCGGGGTTGCCGGCGTGGTCGACCAGGATGACGCGGGTGATGCGAAATCCGCCGCGGTGGAAGGCGGCGATCAGGGCCTGCTGGGCGAGGCGGTCCCAGCGGTCGCGCAGCAGGACTTCGCCGAGGGCCGCGACCAGGGAGTCGATCCCGAGCTGGGCACGTACTTCGTTGAAGGTGTGGGCCACCGAATAGAAATCGCCGCCGGAGGTTTTCAGCAACTCGACCAGGGGCAGGAAATTTTCGAACCAGGCGAGCCCGGCCAGGCGCTGGGCCGACTCCGCGGAGAGGCCGGCCTGCTCGAGCCAATCCGCCTGCTGCCGGCAGGAGTGCCAGTCCGCTTCCGGCAACAGGCCGCCCAGGGATTTGAGATACAGGTCGACCTGCTGGCGATAGCGCTCCAGGGTCCCGGCCTCGGCAGCAACCGGAAGGCCGTGTTCCAAGGCCCATTCGCACATCGTCCACAACAGCTCTTCGATACCGGAGAGGAGCCGGTATTGGTCCTCCGCCGGCAGCTCATGCCCCAGGCTGCGGATCGCATGGCGCAGTGGCGCGGCAGCGAGGGCCCCATCGAAGACCAGGTAAGCCTCGGCGGCGGCCACCAGCCCGGCTCCGGTCCGGGTGACCAGTCGGTTGAGAAACGCCGCCCCGGCCTGGCCGACGATTTCATTGGTAAGGACGGTCGCGGTGATCTCCCGCGCCAGGGGATGCCGCGGTAGCTGCTCGGCATAATCCGCGGCTACCGACGGCGGGAAATATCCAGTCAGGCGATCGCGCAGCGCCGGCCGGCCAGGAAGGTCGCTCTCCAGCAGGGCCTGGTAGATCTGCATCTTGCTGTAGGCCATCAGGATCGCCAGCTCGGGGCGGGCCAGTACCCCTCCCTCACGGGCCAGGACTTCCTTGGACGTCGGGAGAAATTCGCCGCGGCGGTCGAGCAGACCGGCCCGAGTCAGGCGGTCAGTCAGGGCGAAGAAGGGCTCCGCATCCGCGGCGCAGCGCCGTTGGTCAAGGGAGAGACAGAGGCTCTGTTGGTCGTTGTTGGCCAGCACGGCAACCACCACGTCGTCGGTCACCCCTTCCAGGACCCGGTTGCGCTCCTCCAACGAGCTGAGGACCCCGGCGGCGCGCACTCCTTGCATGAGGATCTTCAGGTTGACCTCGTGGTCGGAACAGTCGACCCCGCCGGAATTGTCGACGGCATCGGTGTTGATCCGTCCCCCGCGCAGGGCGTACTCGATGCGCCCGCGCTGGGTGAAGCCGAGGTTCCCCCCTCCCCCACCACCTTCGCCCGCAGCTGCGCTGCGTCGATGCGCAGGGCGTCGTTGGCGCGATCGCCGGCCTCCTCGTTTTTCTCGCTGGAGGCCTTGACATAGGTGCCGACGCCGCCGTTCCAGAGCAGGTCGACCTCGGCGGTCAGCAGCAGACGGATCAGCCCCGGCACGTCGATGGTGTCGTGGCGCACCCCCAGCCAGCGCTGCACCGGTTCGGACAGGGGAATCTCCTTGGCATCGCGGGGGAAGACGCCGCCGCCGGCCGAAATCAGCTTGGTATCGTAATCGGCCCAGGACGAACGCGGCAGGGCGAAGAGCCGTTGGCGCTCGGCGAAGGAAACCGCCGGGTCAGGATCGGGATCGAGGAAGACGTGGCGATGGTCGAAAGCCGCGAGCAGGTGGATCTGCCGGGAGAGAAGCATGCCGTTGCCGAAGACGTCGCCGCTCATGTCGCCGATGCCGACCACGGTGAAGGGCTCGGCCTGGATGTCGATGCTCAGCTCGCGGAAATGCCGTTTCACACACTCCCAGGCGCCGCGGGCGGTGATGCCGAGCGCCTTGTGGTCGTAGCCGTGGGAACCGCCGCTGGCGAAGGCGTCGTCGAGCCAGAAGCCGTATTCCCGGCTGATGGCGTTGGCGGTGTCGGAAAACTGCGCCGTCCCCTTGTCGGCGGCGACCACCAGGTAGGGGTCGGGCTCGTCATAGGCGACGACCTGATCCGGAGTGACGACTTGGTCGCCGACACGGTTGTCGGTGAGGTCGAGGAGCCCCCGCATCAGCACCTGGTAGGCTTCGCGGGAGAGGCGCACCCCCTCCTCGCGGGTGGCGAAGGGGGTCTTGACGACGAAACCGCCCTTGGAACCGACCGGGACGATCAGCGCGTTCTTGCTCATCTGGGTCTTCATCAGACCGAGGATTTCGGTGCGGAAGTCGTCGGGCCGGTCCGACCAGCGGATGCCGCCGCGAGCGACCTTGCCGCCGCGCAGGTGGATCCCTTCCATGTTCGCGGCATGCACGTAGATCTCGAACAGGGGGCGCGGCGCCGGCATCTCGATGATCCCCAGGGCGCTGATCTTGAAGGCGAAGAAGTAGTCGTCCCGTTCCCGGCGCAGAAAGAAGTTGGTCCTCACGGTGGAGTCGATGAGATTGAAGAGGGTGCGCAGGATGCGGTCCTCGTTGGTGTCGGCGACGACCTCCAGGGCCTCGATCAGTTGCTGGCGCAGCGGCGAGAGCCCCTCCTCCTCGCGCCGGGCTGGATCTTCCCAGCGCGGATCGGGGTGGAAACGGGCGGCGAAGTAGTCGTAGAGGAGCCGCGCAACCCGCGGGTTGTTGATCAGCGCGAAGGCCACCCGCTTCTTGGTGAAGGGGGAGCCGAGCTGGAAGTAGTAGTTGCGGTAGCCCCGAAAGACGTCGATCTGCTTCCAGTCGAGGCCGGTGGGGATCAGCAGCCGGTTGAGATAGTCGTTTTCCGCCAGGCCGCGGTGGAGGGCCAGAAAGGCGTCGAGCAGGGCCTGGCGCAGGCTGGCGAGGTTGGGGCGGGCGCGGTCGGCGCCGCGCACCGCGAAGCTCTTGATGTGGACCGGCTGCGGCTGCACCTCGAGGGCGAAATCGACCTCGTCAATGACGCAGAGGCCCAGATTCTCCAGGATCGGCAACAGGTCGTTGAGATATTTCTTGCCCAGGCTGTAGAACTGCAGCCGGAAAAAATCCCCGTCGGGGTCGGAAAAGGGCCCCCACAGGTCGATCCGGTCCTCGCCGTCGACGAGCAGTCGCTCGAGAACCCGGACGTCGCGAATGGCAAACCGCGGGTGGACCAGGGTCCGGTATTCGCGGCTGAAGGCCGCCTGGTAGCGCTGCCAGCGCTGGCGGTCCCCGACCTCCCCGAACACCCGCAGGAACTGGCGGTGCAGACGCTGTTCCCAAGGGCGGACCAGGCGGGTCAGGCCTCGCTCCAGGCGGGCCTGGTCGATATGCAGCTCTTCCACTTGCGGACGGGCGGAGACGTGCAGGCTGAGATAGTCGCTGGAGATATGGATGACCCGCGAAACCAGGTCGTCGGCCTGCAGGGCCCGGCCGAGGTACTTCTCGATCCGCGCCAGGTTGTCGCTGCCATAGAGATCACGGGGCATGATCAACAGCAGGGTCAGGCCGTGCACCGCGAGGCTGCGGGTGACCACGACCTTGATGGTGCCGTGGCGATAGATCTGGGTGAAGGAGCGCAGCATGGCGTCGAGCTCGGCATCGGCCATGAAGAACAGCTCGACCTTGGGAAACGTGTTGAGGATGTCAATGGTCTTGCGCCAGTCATGGCAGCCCCGGGGGATGTCGAGACGTTCCAGGGCCCCTTCGATGCGCTGGCGCAACGCCGGGACGGCGAAGCTCGGATCGTTGCGGCTCTCTTCGGAAAAGAGACCGAGAAAGGCGTGTTCGATCTCCTGGCCGTCGAGTTGTTCACGGATGCCGACATAGACCAGGTTTTCGTCGCGCAGGACCGGACTGGGCATGGCCGTGGGTTCGACAACGATACGGTGCCCTCGCACCAGACGCTGGCGATCGGCGTCGCCGAGGGGCGGTGCTGGCAAACCGCAGGCGCTGCCAGGAATCTCCTCGAGGCCGGCGAGACCGCCGGCGGCATCCAGCCCGAGCCGCAACCGCTGGTAGGAAAAGGGCAGGAAATTCCCCTCCCGCAGCCAGTGCAGAAAGTTCTGTTCAGCCGGCAGCGTCGCCGCTTCCTCCAGCCCGGTCAGTACTTCGGTCAGGCCCTGGCTCCCCCGCTGCACCCGGAGTACCGCATCCAGGCCGGCCGCGATCGCCGCCAAGACCGCCGGCCGCTGTTCCTCGGCCAGCCCGTGCAGCAGGATCACGACCAGGGATTCCCGGTCTCCCGCCTCGTCAATGCCGCCGATTCCCGCCAGCCGGCCGTGTTCGCGGCGTACGGCCAGGATCGGGTGGCACACGACCTGGAAGTCGACGCTCAGCCGAACCAGGGCCAGCTGCAGGGTGTGGACCAGGTAGGGGGCATCCGGCGTGTTGGTCAGCAGCACCATGTGGGCCCCGTCCAGAGGTAGCAGTCGGACGGGGTCGCCGACCTCCTGCCGGGACAGAAAGCGAAACAGTTCCAGGAGCCGGTCGGCCAGATCGCGCGGGGAAAGCTGCCGCAGGAAGAAGGGGGGCGTGCTGGCCTGCAGGCGGTCGGCCAGGGCCAGCACCAGGGGGCGTTGGTCGTCGGCGGATTGTTCGGCCGCCAGTTCCCGGGCGGCTACGATACTGGCGGCCAGATCGGCGGTGTTGGTCTGGGGGGAGGAATCTTCGAAGATAAGGCGCATCGCTCCACTCGTCGTTGAGGGTGAATGGATATTCCCGAGCCGGCGGCAATCGGGGATGGGCCAGCCGCTGCCGCTAAAGCTTAGAAGATCAGGTCCCCTTTGACAACCCGGCGGGCCAGGGGAGTGTCGGGTCGAGTAACCGAATATCGGCCCGGCCGGCAAGCTTTTGGACCCAGTCCTGCAGCCGTCGGGCGCGTCCGGCCTCGGCAAGGCGGCGGCGCAGCTGCGGCAGGGCCTCTTGCCGGGTCAACGGCCGGGCTTCCTCCCGTTCCAGAACCAGGATCAGGTGCCAGCCGAACTGGGTGGCGACCGGGCCACCGATCGCGCCGACCGGCAGCGAAAAGGCCAGGGCCTCGAATCCCGGGGCCATGTCCCCCCGGCGGAACCAGCCGAGGTCCCCACCCGCGGCGGCACTCGGGCAGGCCGAATATTGCCGGGCCTGGTCGGCGAAGTTCTCCGGGGTGGTTTGTTCGGCCAGGGCCGTACAGCGCTCCCGGGCCGCTTCCGACTTCCCGCCCGGATCGCGCACCAGCAGGTGGGCGGCCCGCAGCCGCTCCGGCCGGCGCAGTCTTCCCTGCTGCTCCTGCCAGGCCTGCTCGATCGCCTGGGGCTCCGGTTCGGGCGGTTCGCCAAGGTGCCGGTCACTGAAGCGGTTGACCGTCAGGTCCTGGCGCAGCATCCGGAAATGGTCGCTCGGCGAGATGCCGGTCTTGGCGAGGGTGGCGAAGAATTCCTCGGTGCTGGGAAAGTTGGCGATGAGCCGTTGCTGCTCGTCCTCGACCTCGGCGACCGTGGCGACGATCCCGTTGGCCAGCGCCTCAAGGTAGATCAGTTCCCGGGCCAGAAGCTTCTCCAGGGCTAGCTCGGTGGCCTGATGCAGTTCCCCCGCCTTTAGCTGGTCCATCGTCTTGCGGTATTGCTGCAGGGCATAGCCCTGCACGGCGTTGTCGAGGTCCCGGCGGCGCAGCGGCTGGCCATTGACGGTGGCGATAATGTCGGACATGCAATCTCCCTGCGATCTATGGGCAATCTGACTTCAAGGAAAAATCGGGCAAAGGCGTCTCACACTCGCTCCTTGCAGTCGCAAGAGCACACGGAGGGCACAGAGGAAAAGCCAATGAATCAGCGCCTGGGCATTTCTCTGTGATCTCTGTGCCCTCAAGTGAGCACAGCGAACGGGTGAGAGGCGCCTTTGGATTTCATCTTTTTCAGGCCGAAATCAAATCTTGCCCATGGCGTCACTCAGGGCGGCGAACTCCGCCAGGTCCAAGGTTTCCCCGCGGCGCTGCGGGTCAATAGCGCACGCGGCCAAGGCGGCGTCGATGCCGGTGGCCGGAAACCCGGCGCCGAGCAGGGCGTTGCGCAGGGTTTTGCGGCGCTGGCCGAAGGCCCCCTTGACCACCCGGCGGAAGAGGTGGGGATCGGCCACGGCGACCCGCGGCTGCGCTAAGGGAAGGAATTCCAGGACCACCGAGTGGACCTTGGGGGGGGGAAGAAGGCGCCCGGCGCCACGACCGTTACTCGCCGGATATCGAAGACGAGTTGGCAGAAGACCGAGAGGATGCCGTAGGCCGAACTCCCCGGCGCCGCGCAGAGGCGGTCCCCCACTTCCTTCTGGAACATCAGCACCAGCCGGGAAAAAAGTTCCCGGTGATCGAGGATCCGGAACAGCACCTGGCTGGAAATGTTGTACGGCAGGTTGGCGACCAGCTTGTAGGGCGGACGCTCGAGTAGCGCCGGCCAGTCGAGAGTCAGGCAGTCCCCTTCCACGATCCGTAGCCGCGGCTCCTGCCGCGCCTGAAGACCGGCGATCAGGTCGCGGTCGACCTCCATGACCGTCACCTCGCCGGCAGCCGCCAGCAGTCGGTCGGTCAGGGCCCCGAGGCCGGGGCCGATCTCCAGCACCCGGTCGTCGGCTTCGAGCCGCGCGGCGGCGAGAATCTTCGCCACCACCGACGGGTCGCGAAGGAAATTCTGGCCGAAACGTTTTTTCGGTCGCGGTTGCATGGTAGTTATCGATTTCCTGGCGCAGGCTGCGGGTTCAGCGCTGGTGTTTGCGACGTTTCCAATGCCGCCGGGGCCAGCGCGGAATCCGCCAGTTGCGCAGCAGCGGGATCATGCGCAGGGTCAGGGCGTAGGCCAGGGCACCGGAGACCAGCGCATAGAGGAGGCTGCCGAAGCAGAGGGGAACCACCACCTGCCACCCGAGGGAGCGCAACGCGGCAAAACTCAGCGTGCCGGGAAGGTGTAACTTCTCCATGGAGAGGAGCACCCTGCCGGTCTCGTATTCCAGGGCGTAGATGAAGGGGGCGGTCAGCGGGTTGGTGATCCAGACGCCGACGGCGGCGGCGATCTTGTTCTCGCGCAGCAGCCAGGCGCAGAAGACGGCGATCGCCATCTGGAAGCCGAAGGTCGGCGTCATGCCGATGAAGATCCCCAGGGCCATCCCCTTGGCGATATCGTCCGGCGACCCGCTGAGCCTGGCAAAGCGGAGGAACTGCAGCTTGACCCTGCGGATGACCCTCCAGCTTCGCCACATAATCGATCCCCAATCGTCAGCCGGGGGCGCCGGCGGCGACCCGGTCAAGGGGCCAGCTGGCAACCGCGTTGAGATCCAGGGCATCGTGTCGGCCCGCCGCCAGTCGGTGGTTGCCACCCACGCCGAGCATCGCCGCATTGTCGGCGCAAAGGGTGGGGCTCGGAAAGGTGACGCTCCTCCCGTGCGCGGCGGCCGCCTCCTGCATGGCCAGCCGCAGCCCGCGGTTGCAGGCCACGCCGCCGGCGACGACGATCCGCTCCAGGCCGGCCGCTTCGGCCGCAGCAAAGGTCTTGCGGGTCAGAACCTCGACCATCGCCGCCTGGAAGCTGGCGGCGATATCGGCACGGGTCGCCTCGTCCAGGGGCGGCTGTTGCTGCAGGTAATGGAGGACCGCAGTCTTGATGCCGCTGAAGCTGAAATCGAAGCCGCGCTTGTGCAGCAGCGGGCGGGGGAAATGGACGGCGGTTGGATTCCCCTGCGCCGCCAGGGCATCAATGCGGGCACCGCCGGGATAGCCGAGCCCCATGAGCTTGCCGACCTTGTCGAAGGCCTCGCCGGCCGCATCGTCAATGGTCCGGCCCAGGGTCCGGTATTGGCCGATGCCGTCGACCCGGTAGAGATGGGTATGCCCGCCGGAAACCGCCAGGGCCAGGTAGGGATAGGTCACCGGCTGTTCGAGCTGGATGGCGAGGATGTGCCCCTCGATATGGTGCACGCCGACCAGCGGCAGGTCGCGGGCGAAGGCGATCGCCTTGGCCGCGGAGAGGCCGACCAGCAGGGCGCCGATCAGTCCCGGGCCCCGGGTGACGGCGAGCCCCTCGATGGCCGCGAGGGTGACGCCGGCCTGTTCCAGGGCCGTTTCCACAACCGGCACCACCGCTTCGAGGTGACTGCGCGAGGCGAGTTCCGGCACGACCCCGCCATAGCGGGCATGGATGTCGACCTGGGAGGCGACGACGCTGGAAAGGACGCTGCGGCCGTCACGGACCACGGCGGCGGCGGTTTCGTCACAGGAGGATTCGAGGCAGAGAACAAGCATAACAGGTCGTCATTTGTCATTGGTCATTTGTCGCTGGTGTCGTTTTTACGAATGACCAGGGACTAATGACCAATGACGGATTTAAAGTAAATTTGCGGCCAGCTCCGCCAGGGGGGAGCGCTCCCCCTTGTTGAGGGTGATGTGGCCGGCGATCTCCTGGCCCTTGAACTTCTCCACGACATAGGTCAGGCCGTTGCTGGAGGAATCGACGTAGGGGTTGTCGATCTGGTAGGGGTCGCCGGTCAGCACCAGCTTGGTCCCCTCCCCGGCCCGGGTGACGATGGTCTTGATCTCGTGCGGGGTCAGGTTCTGCGCCTCGTCGACGATCATGTACTGCTTCGGGATCGAGCGGCCGCGGATGTAGGTCAGCGCCTCGATCTCGAGGATCCCCATGTCGACCAGCTCGCGGTAGCCGCGCTTGCGCTTGCCCCGCTCGTCGACGTTGCCGAGCAGCAGCTCGACGTTGTCGAAGATCGGCTGCATCCACGGCGCCAGCTTCTCCTCGACGTCGCCGGGAAGAAAGCCGAGGTCGCGCCCCAGGGGGAAGACCGGCCGCGAGACCAGAAGCCGGCTGTAGGACCCCTCGTCGGCGGACTTGAGCAGGCCGGCGGCGATCGCCAGCAGGGTCTTGCCCGTCCCCGCCTTGCCGACCAGGGTGACGAGCTGCACGTCCTCGTTGAGCAGCAGATCGAAGGCGAACTGCTGCTCACGGTTGCGCGGATGGATTCCCCAGACCCCTTCCTTGGGGGGGCGGATCAGCGGCACCATCCGCTGCTGCCCCGCCGCGTAGCGACCGATGGCGGTATGCGACGGGTTGCTCGCCTCGACCAGGGTGATGAACTGGTTGGGGCGGTAATCGCCGCTGAGCGGCAGGAACCCCTGGCCGTAGAAGCGGTCGACCTCGTCCTTGTCGATCAGCACTTCGGCCGAGCCCGGATAGAGCTCCTCGATGGAGACCTTGTCCGACTCGTAGTCCTCGACCGTCAGCCCGACGGCGTCGGCCTTGATGCGCAGGTTGGTGTCCTTGGTGACGAAGACCACCGGCGCGTCGCCCTTGGCCTTGAGGGCCATGGCCACGGCGAGGATGCGGTTGTCGCCGCGATCGGCGCGCAGTTCCGGCGGCAGTCGTTTGATCAGATCCTCGCTGTAGAGGTCGACGCGCAGAATGCCGCCACTCTCCAGCGAGACGCCCTGAACCAGCTGCCCCTGGCTGCGCAGGCCGTCGAGAATGCGCGAGACCTGGCGGGCGTTGCGGCCGATCTCGCTCTGGTCTTTCTTGAAGCGGTCGATCTCCTCGATGACGGTAATCGGGACGACCAGGTCGTTGTCTTCGAAGCGGAACAGGGCCTGGGGATCGTGGAGCAGGACGTTGGTGTCGAGAACGTAGACTTTTTTCATCGGCAGTGCCCGGATGGTTGGAGGTGGCAGGAATGGGCAAAGCGCGGCGGTTGTCGTCGGGAACTCCCGTTCCCGGCCCGCCGGCTTCAGTCGGGAGGATGTGCCGCCAGGAAATCCAGGGCCGCCAGCAGGGCCTCGATATCCTCCCCGGTGTTGAAATAACCCGGGCTGACCCGTACCGTCCCCCGCGGGAAGGTACCGATGGTGCGGTGCGCATCGGGGGCGCAGTGCAACCCCACCCGGGTCAGTATCCCATGATCGTGGTCGAGAAGGAAACCGATTTCTGCGGGGTCCCGTCCGGCGACCAGAAACGAGACCACCCCGCCGCGCTGAACCCCGTTGCCGGGGCCGAAAACCTCGACACCGGGGATTCGCTCCAGCCCCGCAAGCAGCTGGCTGGCCAGGGCCGCCTCGTGCCGATGGATCCGCTCCAACCCGGTCGCGTGGATGAAGTCGAGCCCGGCCTTCAGCCCGGCCAGACCGGGGGTATTAGGGGTCCCCGCCTCGAGGCGTTCCGGCAGCTGGTCGGGAGGGAGGTCCGACTGGCTGTTGCCGCCCGTCCCGCCCAGGATCAGCGGTCGCGGTAGCAGCCCTTCGCTCAGGCAGAGGAAGCCGGTCCCCTGGGGACCGTAGAGCCCCTTGTGGCCGGGCGCCGCGAGCAGGTCGATAGCGCTGGCCTCGCAGTGGATGGGAAAAAGCCCGGCGCTCTGCGCGGCGTCGACCAAAAAGAGAATCCCCTCGCGGCGGCACCAGGGACCGAGTTCCTCGATGGCCTGCAGCGTCCCGGTCACGTTGGAGCAGTGGTTCATGACCAGCATCCGGGTGCGCTCGGCGCGGCAGGCCGCCATGAGCTGCTGCGGGGCGACGAAGCCGCGCCGGTCCCCCGCCACCTTGACCACGCGCACGCCGCTGTCCTCCAGGGCGCGCAGCGGCCGGGTGACGGCGTTGTGTTCCATGCTGGTGGTCACCACCCGGTCGCCGGGGGACAGGAATCCGAACAGCGCCAGGTTCAGCGCGGCGGTGCCGTTGGCGGTGAAGACCACCCGGGCCGGATCGCCGACCCCGAACAGTTCCGCCACCGACTCCCGGGCCGCGAGGACCACCCGCGAAGCGTCGAGGCTCATCCGGTGGGCTCCCCGACCGGGGTTGCCGGCGACCTCGGCCAGTACCATGGCCATGGCGGCCGCCACCCCGGGAGGTTTCGGAAAGGAGGTGGCCGCGTTATCGAGGTAAATTGCCATCCGGGAATTCGTGGTTGAGCGGGGTTGGCGCCGATGCGATCGGATTTGACCGGTGCGCTGCTGCGGCGGGTAAATGAACGGGGGCCGAGGGAAGGCTAAAATTAGCACCACCCTGGGTGTTTGGCAACCCCAAAGACGGCCACCAGCTCCTCGACGGCGAGGTCCTCTTCGGGACGATGGCGGCGGGTGGCTCAGCGGGGATCGGGGTAATGGTAGACCTTGTTCTTGCCGTGTTTCTTGGCCAGGTAGAGGAGATCGTCGGTGGCCTGGAGCAGAGTGTCAAGGCACTGGCCGTCGCGGGGATAGCTGGCGACCCCGGCGCTGACCGTCACGCCGTGCCCGGCAATGGGCCTGAGGGTGTCCGGGGTGTATTCCTCCGCCGCCACGCGTGCCCGCTCGGCGGCGGCCAGCGCCGCGTCGATCCCCGTTTCCGGAAGAATGGCGATGAACTCCTCGCCGCCGTATCGGAAAACTACGTCGCATTCGCGCAGGGAATCCTGGAGGATCCGGGCGACATCGATCAGCACCTTGTCGCCGCTGGGATGGCCGAAGGTGTCGTTGAACTGCTTGAAGTCGTCGATGTCGAACATGATCAGCGACAGCGGGTTGCAGTAACGGTCGGCACGGGCCAGTTCCTCCTGGAAGACCTGTTGAAACTCCCTGTAGTTGTAAAGCCCGGTGAGGCCGTCGGTGCGGGCCAGTTGGCGGGTGGTCTCGTGCAGCCGGGCGTTGTCGATGCTCATCGCGGCGAAAGAAGCGAGAATCCTCAGCAGCCGCAAGCGGAGCTCGGGAAAGCCGCGCGGCACGAAATCATCGAGGTAGAGGACCCCGACAATCTTGTTCTGGATTTTCAACGGCACGGCGATCACCGCGCAGACCCCTTTGGCCATAATCCGCGGGATAATCGCGAAGGCGGAACAGCGGGTATCCTCGACGACGAAGGGTTCGCCCGTGGCGAGGATGCGCTCGGTAAGACTGCCCGGCCGAACCTCCCAGCGGGCGGTGGCCGCGAGTTCGGCGCCCAGGCCGGCGTGAGCATGCAGCACCATCTCGGCACGTTTTTCCTCATAGAGGACGACGGCACCGGCCGGCATCTCCATGATCGCCATGGCGCTGAAGAGAATGTTCTCCAGGACCTCGTCGAGTTCCAGGGACGAGACCACCGCCTGCGCGACGCTGAGGATGGAACGCAGTTCGCGAAGTTCTTCTTCTAAATTGGTGATTTGGGGAGTGTGTTCCGTCATCGCCATAGCTCTGGTTTCCATCCGCCCCTTCGGGGTAAAGGCATTTGAGAACTGCAAGACTCGGGCCTTAATGAAGAGGAAAATTGGGGGCAGAAAAAGTTCGGCAACCGTTCTTGACAACCACGACATCTTGTGGTTTAAATCTTTGCCATCCACACAATATTGAGAATTCCTCTAAAAGCAAATACTTTCTCACTGCTACGGCCGGGCTTGCCACCCCCGGTCAGCTACTGCAAAGGACGAAGCCCATGAGCAAAAAGACCAGCTCGGCCGCCCCGGCCCTGCCCGCCAACGATCTGCCCCTGTCGAAGAACGCCCTCACCGTCCTCGAACGCCGCTACCTCAAGCGCGACGCCGAAGGCAAGGTCCTGGAGACCGCCGTCGACATGTTCCGGCGGGTCGCCGAAACCATCGCCGCTGCCGAGGACAAACTGCGGACCGGCAACGACAGCCAGGCCCTGGCCGACGAGTTCTACCGGATGATGACCGAGCTCGAGTTCCTGCCCAACTCGCCGACGCTGATGAACGCCGGCCGCGAACTGGGGCAGCTCTCGGCCTGCTTCGTGCTGCCGGTCGGCGACTCGATGGAGTCGATCTTCGAGGCGATCAAGCAGACCGCCCTGATCCACAAGAGCGGCGGCGGCACCGGCTTCTCCTTCTCCCGCATCCGGCCGGCCAACGACGTGGTCCTCTCCACCAAGGGGGTCTCCTCCGGTCCCCTCTCCTTCATGAAGGTCTTCGACGCCGCCACCGAGACCATCAAGCAGGGCGGCACCCGGCGCGGCGCCAACATGGGGATCATGCGCGTCGACCATCCCGACATCATGGACTTCATCATGTGCAAGCGGGACCAGACGGTGCTGACCAACTTCAACATCAGCGTCGGCATGACCGAGAAGTTCATGGAGGCGGTCGAGAGCGACGGCGAGTACGACATCGTCAACCCCCGCGACGGCCAGGCGGTCAAGAGCATGCCGGCGCGCAAGGTCTTCGAGCATATCGTCGATCTGGCCTGGACCAACGGCGAGCCGGGGATCATCTTCCTCGACCGCCTCAACCGCGACAACCCGACCCCCCAGGTCGGCGAGATCGAGGCGACCAACCCCTGCGGCGAGCAGCCGCTGCTCCCCTACGAGTCGTGCAACCTCGGCTCCATCAACCTGGTGAAGATGGTCAAGGGCGGCGCCGTCGACTGGGACCACCTGGGCCAGGTGGTGCGCACCGCCACCCGCTTCCTCGACAACGTCATCGAGGTCAACAAGTACCCGATCCCCGAGATCGATGAAATGACCCGCAGCTAACCGCAAGATCGGCCTCGGCGTCATGGGCTGGTCCGACCTCCTTATCCTCTGCGGCATCCCCTACAACTCCGCCGAGGCGGTGGCCCTGGGTGAGAAGTTGATGAAGTTCATCACCAACGAGTCGCGGATCGCCTCGCAGGAACTCGCCGCCGAGCGCGGCCCCTTTCCCAACTTCAAGGGGAGCATCTTCGACAAGAAGGGCGCCAAGCCGGTGCGCAACGCCACCTGCACCACCATCGCCCCGACCGGAACCATTTCGATCATCGCCAACAGCTCCTCCGGCGTCGAGCCGCTCTTCGCCGTCTCCTACGTGCGCCAGGTCCTCGACAACGACAAGCTGATCGAGGTCCATCCGCTCTTCGAACAGATCGCCAAAGAGCGCGGCTTCTACTCCAAGGAGCTGATGGAGAAGATCGCCGAGCACGGCACCGTGCAGGACATCAAGGAAGTCCCCGCCGACGTGCGCAAGGTCTTTGTCACCAGCCACGACATCACCCCGGAAGACCATATCCGGATGCAGGCGGCCTTCCAGAAGTACACCGACAACGCCGTCTCCAAGACCGTCAACTTCACCCACGATGCCAGCCGCGACGACGTCGCCACCGTCTACCGCCTCGCCTACCAGCAGGGCTGCAAGGGGGTGACCATCTACCGCGACGGCAGCCGCGACATGCAGGTCCTCTCCGTGGCCAAGAAGGAGGAGAAACCGGCGCCGGAGAACGTGGTGCCGATGGAGTCGCGCAAGGCCGGCAAGAAGCGCGACCGGCCCCGCGCCCTCAAGGGCGCTACCTATCAGATGGAGACCGGCTGCGGCCCCTTGTACGTCACCATCAACGAGGACAACGACGGCCTCTTCGAGCTCTTCACCACCATGGGCAAGGCCGGCGGCTGCGCCGCCAGCCAGTGCGAGGCGATCGGCCGCCTGGTCTCTCTCGCCTGGCGCTCCGGCGTCCAGGCCCGCCAGGCGATCAAGCAGCTGATCGGCATCACCTGCCACAAGCCCGCCGGCTTCGGCGACAACCGCATCACCTCCTGCGCCGACGCGGTCGCCAAGGCGATCCAGATGCACATGCTCGATCACGACGAAGAGGGCATCATCGCCCACCAGAACGGCGGCGCCTGCCCGGAGTGCGGGGGGGCGGTGGAGCACGAGGGGGGCTGCTGCGTCTGCCATGCGTGCGGGTACAGCGAATGTGCGTAGGGTGAGATGATGAAGTCGGGGGGGGGAACCGATGAAAGGAAAGCAGATAGATTAGATTGCAGCGGGGCAGATCGGCGCAAGCCGGTCTGCCCCGCTGTCGTTGTGGCAGCACAAAACTCATAGGTCCTATAGGATCCATGAGTCTTATAGGACCTATGCGTTTGCATCTGAAGGGGGAACACATGTCCGACGGCTTCATCCCGCCGCACGGCGGCTACCGGGATTTCCTGCGAACCAGGGGCGCGCCACTGTGGGAGAAGGACAGCCAGGAAGCGCGGTACGTGGACCGGCTCGGGAGCCGGTCCTCAGAGTCCCATGAGTCCTACGAACCCTATAGAACGATTATCGAAACCCGCCCGCCCGAGGTGGTGGCCAACATCGTCATCTGTCTGATCCACCAGGCCAGTTATCTGCTGGACCGGCAGATCACACAGCTGGAACAGGCCTTTCTCAAGGAAGGCGGCCTGCGGGAGCGGATGACCAGGGCGCGGCTGGAGGCGCGGGAAAGACGATGAGCTGGTGAACCGAGGAGGTGGAGGATGGGCAACCCTTTGGAATCCGATTGGAAGATCTTCCGCAAGCGGGTCCCGGAATGGCGGGAGCGGTATCTTGAGGAGCAGAACCAGCGGATTGCCGCCCTGCTCGTCGACGGAAAGAAAACGCCGACCGAGCGGTTCTGGGACACGGAAGAGGAAATGAAATCCGTTGCCCGGATACTGATCAACTGCCTCGACGGACATTCCCGGTCGAAGATGGAAATGCACCTGCTGCTGATGTACCGGCACCAGATGATTGGGGAAGAGGATCTGGAGGATTTCAGTGGGGAGCTTAAGGACCGGATTCTGCGGATGGTCGAGGCATTTTCTGGATAGAGGCAAGGAGCCGGGACCAAGCCATTCCCCATTTGTTAAGCTTGACACCCTGAGACCTCCTCCTGGAGAAACAGTTGGAGGGGGCGCGTGGGGTTTGATTCGAAGGGAAATTCCAAGATGCAAAGCCTGACCCGCGGGGGTCCCGAGCGGGGGTCCCAAAGATGAAGGAGTCACGCCGGAGAAGCCGTTCAAGGGATCGTTCAACCTCCGCGTCGGCGCGGCCCTGCACCAGCGCGTCACCATTGCCGCGACGCAGCGCGGAATGACGCTGAACAGGCACATTGTCGAGGTGCCGGTGTGACGTCCAGGACGCTGACTATCGGCACAATGGCCGTGGTTCTTTCCCGAACAGGTTGGCCAGGGTAGCAGGTGACGTTGGGAGCCGATTCTGCGGATGTTCGGGGCATTTTCTGGACAGAAGCAAAGAGCCGGGAGCAAGCAATGGCCCATTTGTCACGCTTGCCCCCCGAGCCTTCTCCGGCAAAAGGAAACGACTCTTTAACCCTTTTTTTCGGAGCTGCCGATGGAAAGATCGCTCCAACTGTGTTATCCGGTGCTGACTCTCGATGGCGAGGAATTGCTTCCCGCGGGGACATACCTGACCAAGGAAACCATGGAAGAGCTGACTCGACCGGCCAGGGAACGGCCGTTCCCCGTCAAGCAGCTCCTGGAATATGGGTCCATCGCTTCGGATCTGCAGCGCATTTTCCAAAAGCCCCCATATAACCGGATATTTTCCGATCCCACGCGGACGAAAGAGGTTTTCGAAACCATGCAGCGGGTCACCTTCCCGCAGCCTCTTCTTGAATTCTACCGCCACTTCAAAATCCACGACCCCTACGACTATTGGCACATTCTTACGGTTTTCGCCCTGTCTCTGCTGCTGGCCCAGGACCTTATCGACGACCGCAAGGAACTGGCCCGCGAGGTGTTGGCGTCCCCCAGCCACGACTTCGGCAAGCTGTGCGTGCCGTTGGCGGTTTTGACGAAACGGACGCCGCTGGATGAGCCAGAGCAGGAACTGCTCAGCCACCACGCGGCGGCCGGCTATGTCCTCCTCAGCCACTACCTTGGCGACTCGGAGCACCCGGCGGCCATTACCGCCCGCGACCACCACGAGCGATGCAACGGAAGCGGCTACCCGAGAGGGATCACCCTGCAGAATCGGATCGTTGAAATCGTCGCCTGCGGGGACGTGTTCGATGCCCTCATTTCCCCGCGTCCCTACCGGCCCCGCTCCTACAACGTGCGCACGGCCCTGGAAGAAATGACCCTGCAAGCCGAGCAGGGGGCGTTCGGCCTGGACGTGGTCCACGCCTTGATCAACCACTGCCGAGAACCCATCCCGGGGCAAAGGGAGGGGAAATTTTCCCATGAGAAGCGCGGCGCTTCCCCCGGCGGAAACCTGTACCGGGGCGTCAAGCCGTGCAGGTTCGACTCTCCCTGCGGGCAGGGAGAGCGGCAGGGCTCCGGAGGAAGCGGCAAGTTCGGGGGATGGGATCCGGAGACGCCAGACGGGGAGCCGTGAGCATAGAGCCACTGTGCTATCGGGAAATCCAGCGACTGCGCCGTCGCAACCGGGTTCTCGCCCTGAAGACTCTTGCCAAGGCGGAAGAGGTCGTCCTTGAAGGGTGAAGCTCAGCGGAACTGGGTAGAAGAGGCGCTGAAGCTAGGGCTGGGGGACGCCAATGGGGTCGCCCAAGGGTTGCCGGTTCCTTATGTTACTTTTGGTCGAGAGACTCCGATAAATTCATCCATGATCCTACTGCCCCAAGTTCCAGGGAGGATGCCATGAAACGCGTACTGTATTTCCCCAGTCGCTATATCCAGGGACCCGGTGCCATCGCGGACATCGGCCATCATGCCGCAACCCTGGGAGACTGTGCCCTGGTCGTGGGGGGCAAAACCGCCCTCTCGATCTGCGGCGCGGCGATTGATAAAAGCCTCTCTGCCGAGGGGATCGGTTGTCATCAGGAATTGTTCCGGGGTGTTTCTTCCCGAACGGAAGTCGATCGTCTGTCGGAGCTCGCCTTTTCCCACCGCGCGAACATCATCGTGGCGGTGGGCGGAGGGGCTTCCATCGATGCGGCCAAGGCCGTGGCCCACGAAATGAAGGTGCCGGTCATCGTCGTCCCCACGACGGTTGCGACCGACGGTCCGGGCTCGGCGTTGTCGGTGCTTTACACCGAAGAGGGGGTGTTTGAGAGTTATCTGTACCTGCGCAGAAACCCCGATTGCGTGATCATGGATACGTCGATCATCGCCAGTTCGCCGGCAAAGTTCCTGGTGGCCGGCATGGGCGATGCCGTCGCTGGGTTCTGGGAAACGGACACCTTTGCCAGAAGCGGAAAGACGCCCTCTTTTTCCGGCGGGCAGACGCCCCCATTGGCGATTCTGGCCCTGTCCCGGCTCTGTTACCAGACGCTGCTGGAATCGGGTTACCAGGCGAAGCTGGCGGTGGAGAAACGGGTGGTGACCCCGGCGCTGGAAGCCATCGTTGAAGCCATTACCCTGCACAGCGGACTCGACTCCGAGAACGGCGGCCATGCGGGTGCCCATTCGATCCACAATGGTTTCACGGTCCTCCCGGCCACCCGGGGAAAACTGCACGGCGAAAAGGTCGCCTTCGGTCTTCTTGCCCAGCTAGTTATGGAGGGGCGTTCCTCCGCTGATATCCGGGAGGTTCAAGATTTCTGTTCCACGGTCGGCCTGCCCATCTGCCTGGCGGAGCTGAACCTTCCCAACCCAAACGCCGAGGAGATCCGGCGCGTCGCCGAAACCGCGGTCGCGGAAGGGGAAACCATCCACGCCACCTGGTTCCCGGTCACCGCAGCCATGGTCGAAGCGGCCATTTGGATGGCCGACGCCCTGGGGACGGACCATAAACAGCGCTGAATCCGCTGACACTGATCTGTTCTTCAGGAGGGATTCACCCCATGACCGGGTGGAAGCTTGCAAGGACCTAAGGACGCATAATAGCTGGTCCAGGTAGGCCTAAAGGTCGATTATTGAGGCCGAAACAGAGGGGTTCCGGGAGCAATCTTCGGGGTCAGGCACGACTTTCGCGAGAGGCTTGGGGCCTGAGGGCCGACGTCCAGGAGCGACCGGGCCCTGCGCCTCAAGGCCGCGACCGAGGTGCGTAGCATCTCCGGCCTTGTCCACGAGGCGGTGCACCATTCCCGGCGTGATCCAGCACGAGACTTTCATGATGCCAATCACCCCTTTGCTGTCCCCTGATTCACTCCGCATCGGAGTGACCTGCACCGGCTGCGGCCGCTGCGTTGCAGCCTGCCGATTCCGGGCCTTGAGCCTTGAGGCGGAGCGGCCAAACGGTTTTGGCCGGAAACGGGTGGTGGTCGCCACCGATCGCTGCACCGGATGCCGGGACTGCCTTCCCGCCTGTCCTCACCATGCATTGGCCTTCGTTGAACAGGCGATTCCAGATATATCGGACAGAACGACCCGAGACGCGACAACGAGGGGCTTCGGAAACGACATCGAAAGCCAGACCGGCAAAGGGCGGAGATAGAATAGGCATGAATATCAGGTACTTTTTTGTACTTCTTATCGGCGTCCTCTTCTGCACTCTACCCAGCGATGCCCACGCTGACGATGCGTATGTGAAGAAAGCCAAGTTGTTGAGCGCACAGCAATTCGACAGCACGCTTCCCGATCAACCTGTAGGCATCTGGTTACGCTCAAACATACCCGCAGGCTACGAGGTTGTCTGGGGCGAGTACATTACCGACTGCGGCGAGGGTACCGGAACCGCAGCCGATAAGGAACGGGACCTGCCGTTATGTGCGGAAGTGGAGTTAAAGAAAGGGGCGGGGGTAAAAGGCTATCTGGCCTTGTTTGTCGGTACCCAAAAACGAGGTCTGTTGCAGAAGGGGTATGGTCTTTACTTCGGGTATATCGAGCACCATGGGGTCGAACACAACTTCAAGCAATTGAGCGATGTCAGCAAATTCAAATAACCATCCTGCATCGCCAATAGAGAGAAGAATGTCCGAGATGTCAATCCACCGCTGTCTGCAGGATAATTTCGGCTTTGCCGAATTCCGTCCGGGGCAGGAGACAGTTATCGACTGCCTGCTGGCCGGGCGTTCGGCCCTGGCGATCTTTCCCACCGGCGGCGGCAAGAGCCTCTGCTACCAGTTGCCAGCCCTGCTTCTGGACGGTCTGACGCTGGTCATTTCACCGCTCATCGCGCTGATGAAAGACCAGGTCGACGCGCTGCGGGCGCGCGGCATCATGGCCGCCCGCCTCGATTCCAGCATCGGTCCCGCCGAGGCGCAGACCATCTATCGCCAACTGGCCGACGGCAGCCTCAAGCTCCTCTATATCGCCCCCGAGCGATTGGCCAACGAGCGTTTTCTCCATCGCCTGCTCGGCCGGCCGATTGCTTTACTGGCCATCGATGAAGCCCATTGCATCTCCGAGTGGGGGCACAACTTCCGCCCCGAATATCTGAAGATGGCCCGCTTGGCGAAAGAGCTCAAGGTCGGCAGGGTTCTGGCCCTGACCGCCACCGCGACTCCGGAGGTCGCCGCCGATATCCGCCGGGCCTTCGACATTGCCGACAGCGACCAGACCCGCACCAGCTTTCATCGCCCCAACCTGCACCTCACCGTCTCCCCCTGCCCCGCCCCGAAGCGCCCTCAACTGCTGCTGCAACGCCTGCGCGAACGCCATTCCAGAGCGACCATCGTCTACGTCATCCTGCAAAAGACCGCCGAAAAAATCGCCGCCTTTCTCGGCGCCGAAGGGATTGCCGCCCGGGCTTACCATGCCGGGATGAACAGTGAGGAGCGCAGCGCCGTGCAGGAGGCCTTCATGGCCGGCGATTTGCCGGTGGTCGTCGCCACCATCGCCTTCGGGATGGGTATCGACAAGGCCGACATCCACGCCATCTACCATTACAACCTGCCCAAGACCCTGGAAAATTACATGCAGGAGATCGGGCGCGCCGGCCGCGACGGGAAAGACGCTCATTGCGAAATCCTCGCCTGCGCCGACGATCTGACGGTCCTGGCCAACTTCAGTTACGGCGACACCCCCGTGCCCGAGGCCCTCGGTACGCTGGTGGAGCACCTGCTCGGCCAGGGCGAAAACTTCGATGTTTCCCATTTCGAACTGGCCGGGCTTTTCGATATCCGCCCCCTGGTGATCGCCACCGTCTTCACCTACCTGGAGTTGAACGGAATTCTTCGCGCCACCGGCCCCTTCTACGACAGTTACAAGGTCAAACTGAACCGCCCCCTGGAGGCGATCTGCGCCGGCTTCGATCCCACGCGCGCCGCCTTTTTGCAGGACCTCTTCGCCACCGCCCGACCGGGCCGGCTCTGGTCCCAACTCGACCCCGGGGAAAGCGCCGCTGCCCTGAATCAGCCCCGCGGACGAGTCACCGCCGCCATCGGCTATCTGGAGGAAAAAGGCGAGCTGACGGTCCAGACCACCGGCCTGCGCCACGGCTACCGCCGCCAGGGATCGGTACCCGATGCCCGGCAACTCATCGCCGAGTTGCAAGAAACCTTTGCCGAGCGGGAGAGCCGGGACATCGCCCGTCTGCGGGGAGTCCTCGCCTATGCCGAGCAAAAAAGCTGTCTGACCCGTCACCTGCTCGATTATTTCGGCGAAAAGAGCGCTTCCGACTGCAACGACTGCAGCCGGTGCCGAAGCGGAGAGGGGCAACGCCTGCCGCGCACCGCCCCCCTGGAACCGGGTGCCGCCGCAGCCGAGATCGCGCGCCGGATTCGGGCCGAGGACCATCCGTCCCTCTCCCAGCCACGCCAATTGGCCCGCTTCCTTTGCGGCATCACCAGCCCCGCCGCCACCCGCGCCCAGTTGAATCGTCATCCCAAATTCGGTGCGTTAAGTGAATTTCCGTTCCAGAAGATCCTGGAAATGGTCAGGTAAACAAGAGGCACGACTCTCCCGCCATAGATCGACCTGTCGCAATTTTACCGCGGGGACATTCCGGGAGATCGGACGGTCCCCGCAGTGTCTTCTCCCGACCTGCCCGCCGAACCGCCATTGCAACTAAGATCGATTGCGCAGCCAGAAATATCACTAAGAGCCCCCCTTCCCGAATGGCGCTAGTTTAAGGTCTTTGCGACGCTGCCGGGGAGTAAACTCGGGACTGTCCCCGGCTTTATCGGGGGCTGTCCCAGATGTTTACGGGCTATGAAACTCGGGTGGGCGCGCCGCAAAAGCCTGGGACAGCCCCCGTTCGGGGACAGTCCCGGTTTTGCTGCTATCCACCCTTAAACTAGCGCCATCCCCCTCCTTCCCCATTTGTCCAGCGTACCCCTGAGCCAATGTCTTGTGCTTTGGCGATTTGTCATGACGATGCCATTGAAGTCAGCTGAAGATGAATGCGGGGGGACAATATCGCCTCCAACAAAGAGTAGTCGCCTCAGACGCTCTCGATGAAGAGCAGCCCGGGGTCCTCCAGGTAGCGGGCGATGCGGGAGAGGAAGCGGGTCGCCTCCGCGCCGTCGACAACCTGGTGGTCGAAGGTCAGCGAGAGAGCGAGGATGCGGCGGATGCAGATTTCGCCGCCGACCACCCAAGGGCGTTCGGCGATGCGCCCACAGCCGAGGATGGCCACGTTGGGGTGGTTGAGGATCGGCGTGGCGAAGCTGCCGCCGAACGCACCGAAGTTGGTGACGGTGAAGGTGCTGCCGCGCAGCTCCTCGGCGGCGATGCGTCGCTCCCGGGCGCGGGCCGAGAGCTGTTGCAGTTCGCGGGCGATCTGCACCACGCTCTTGCGCTCGACATGACGGATCACCGGCACCAGCAGCCCCTCGGGGGTATCGACGGCGATGCCGATATGGCAGGCCTTGAACAGGGTGAGTTCCTCTTTATCCAGGTCGAGGGCGGCATTGAAGCGCGGGTGTTCGAGCAGGGCGTGCTGGGCGGCCTTGAGGAAGAAAGGAAGGAACGTCAGGTGCCCTCCCTGGTGGACCAACTCCGGCTCTTCGCGCAGCTTGAGCTGCCACAGCTCGGTGACGTCCGCCTCTTCCATGGTGGTGGCGCAGGCGGTCAGCTGCTGGGTCTGGCGCAGGCGCCGGGCGATGGTCCGCCGCAGGCCGCGCAGCGCAAGGCGCTCGGGGGGCGACTCTGGCTCCTCGGCCGGCGCGGCGGCCTGCATCACGTCCTCCCGGGTAATGCTCCCCCCGGGGCCGCTGCCGCTCAGGCGCGCCAATTCGACGCCGCGCTCACGGGCCAGGACGCGCACCCCCGGCACCGCCTGCACCGGGGCCGAGGACTCCTCTTCCTGCGGCGCTTCGGGGAGGACGCCGACGATGCCGTAGGAGGGGGGCCGCTCGGCGCCTTGCTTCCGCCGCGGACGGCGGTCTCGAGCGTCAAAAGTACCGCACCGACCGCCACCGTCTCACCCTCGGCCGCCTGCAGGCTGAGCACCTTTCCGGCCACCGGCGAGGGGAGCTCGACCAGGGCCTTGTCGGTCTCCACCTCGGCCACCGCCTGGTGCTCGGCAACCACGTCGCCTGCGGCCACCAGCCACTTGTGCAGTTCCGCCTCGGCGATCCCCTCGCCGAGGTCGGGCAAGCGCAGTTCGTAGGTCATTTCAATACCTCAGGATGGTTTCGATGGCCCGGGCGATGCGGGCCTCGCTCGGCAGGTTGTGGTCCTCCAGCTTCGGCAGCGGCGGAATCACGTCGTAGCCCGTGACCCGCAGTACCGGCCCGCGCAGGTCGAGGATGCCCCGTTCGGCCACGGTCGCCGCCAGTTCCGCCCCCCAGCCGCCGCTGTGCGCCCCCTCGTGGACGATCACCAGCCGGCCGGTCTTGCGCAGCGAAGCGAGGAGCGTCGCCTCGTCGAAAGGGCTCAGGGTCATCAGGTCGATGACCTCGGCATCAAAAGGTTCGGCGGCCCTGAGGGTCCGCTCCAGCATGCTCCCCCAGGAGACCAGGGTCACGGCGTTTCCCTCCCGGGCGAGGCGCGCCTTGCCCAGGGGGATGGTGTAATCCTCCTCCGGCACCTCCTCGCGCAGCAGCCGGTAGAGGCGGGTCGGTTCGAGAAACAGGACCGGGTCGGGATCGCGAATCGCCGCCAGCAGCAGGCCCTTGGCGTGGTAGGGGCTGGCCGGGACCACCACCTTGAGCCCGGGCATGTGGCAGAAGAGCGCCTCGCTGCTCTCCTCGTGCAGCTCCGGGGCGCGCACCCCGCCGCCGTACGGGGTGCGGATCACCAACGGCGCCGTGTAGCGCCCCCGGGAGCGGGCCCGCAGGCGGGCGGCGTGGGTGAAGAGCTGATCGAGAGCCGGGTAGAGAAAGCCGAGGAACTGGATCTCGGCCACCGGCCGCAGCCCGTAGGCGGCCATACCGATCGCCGCGCCGACGATGGCCGATTCGGCCAGCGGGGTGTCGATCACCCGCGCCGCGCCGAAGCGCTCGAAGAGACCCTCGGTGACGCGGAAGACCCCGCCGTCGCTGCCGACGTCCTCGCCGAGGATCACCACCCGCTCGTCCCGCGCCAGCTCCAGGGCCAGCGCCTGGTTGAGTGCCTGGACCATGTTAAGCGTCGCCATCGGCCTCCTCCTGGCGCTGGCGCCGCTGACGCGGGCTGAGTTCGGCGCAGGTGGAGTCGAAGATCTCCGCCGGCGCCGCGGGCGGCGCCGCCTCGGCCTCGGCCACCGCCGCGTCGACCAGGCCGCCGGCCTCCTGCAAAAGGGCCGCCTCCCGCTCCTCGCTCCACAAGGAACGGCCGGCCAGAAAGCGCCGCAGCCGCAGCAGCGGGTCGCGCTCGCGCCAGCTGGTCACCTCCTGTTCGCTGCGGTAGCGGCGGGCGTCGTCGGCGGTGGTGTGGTCGGCCATCCGGTAGGTGTCGCACTCGATGAGGGTCGGCCCGTCGCCGCTGCGGGCGCGGCGCAGGGCCTCGGCGGTGGCGCGGTAGACGGCGAACAGGTCGTTGCCGTCGACCTGCACCCCGGGGAAGCCGTAGGCGACGGCCTTCTGCGCCAGGCTCAGGCTGGCGCTCTGGCGGCTGCGGGGGACGGAGATCGCCCACTGGTTGTTCTGGACGATGAAGACCACCGGCAGTTTGAAGACCCCGGCGAAGTTGAGCCCCTCGTGGAAATCCCCCTTGGAGGTCCCGCCGTCGCCGAGGTAGCAGACCATCACCGCCTTGTCTCCGCGGCTTTGGGCGGCCAGAGCGGCGCCGACAGCGTGGGGGATGTGGGTGCCGACGGCGATGGAGATGGGAAAGATGTTGAACTCGGTCGGTGCGCAGAGCCCGCGCTCGTCGCCGGCCCAGTAACGGTAGATCAGGTGCCATGGGATAGCCGAGGGTGATGAAGACCCCCAGCTCGCGGAAGGCGGGAAAAACCCAGTCCTGCGCCTCCAGGGCCAGGGCGCTGCCGACCTGGGCCGCCTCCTGGCCGAGGATCGAGGGATAGGTGCCGAGCCGTCCCTCGCGCTGCAGGCTCAGCGCCCGCTCGTCGAAGGTCCGGGCCAGGGTCAAAAGCCGATAGCCGCGCCACAGCGCCGCCTCGTCGAAATCCGGCAGCAATTCGGGGTCGGCGCGTCCCGCGGTATCGAGGATTTCCAGGCGGTTTACGGAGAAGGTGGCGAGGGTCGTTTCGGCCATGGGAACCCCTTTCGGCTGTCGCGAATCACATTAAAACTCTAGCCGGAGGGCGGGGGGTGTCAATGCCGGATTCGTCCCCGCCAGGTCCGGTCAGGCAGCGGACCGGGGTCGGGGTTTCAGGCGGGGCATGATGGGTCGGACGAAAGGAGGAGGGAGAAACCAAAATGGCTGTGATGGGAGGCGGAAGGGGCCTTCCCCGAAGCATGCAGGGGATTGAGGCGATGACGGGGAAATGTGCTTATCGCCCGGCAGCTTGGGAACCTCCCCCAAGGCCGGCATTATGACTGGATGATGATTCGGTACTCCGACTGCAGCGAGCAGCGCTGCCGCCCCTCCCCGCTACCGAGCCACCCCGCGCAGGCAATCTTGCCATGCGCCCTCTCCTCCCCGCTCTGGATCAGTTCCTCAATGAACGGCGCATAGTCAAACCCGCCATCGACGCATTCATCCCGCGAGCAGTCCAGGCGAAAAGCCGCTGCGGAATCCTGGGTGAAGATAATCTGCTGGTAATTCGGTTCGGCTTCCGAATCGGCCTCTTCGAAGGCCACAAACAGCATGATTCGGGTGACGTTGGGATACAGTTCGGAGAGTTTCCTGCTGCCGGTTTCGGTGGGGTTCATGTGACCTTCCTTGCCTGCTCGATTCGGTGGGGCTGGCGGCCAGGGGCCTGCGCCAGGCGAATAAGCTGGGAATTTGATCGAAATTGATGTTCGAAAAACAATGGTGCTGAACCAGTTCCGGGGGATGTGGTTGCCTCTGCCACCAGTCGTTAGCAGGCGGCGGGAAATCGCAGAATACCAACCTGCCCCAGCCCTTGAAGGCTTAAAAGGCAAGTCCGGGAGGCTCGACCCGCGGGGATCCCCCTGAAACGATGGTCGGTGCCGTCATACCGGTCAATAGACCAGCTGGCAGTCTATCCCGAACTGCCGGCATTCGGCCACAATTTTGCGACCAGCACTTTTGAAGTAACGGTCGGTATTTTTATCCTTCCAGCCGTATCGGGCGTAAATCCCGTCGGCATAATGATAATTCATGCGATCGACGATGACGTAGTCCACCTTCCCCGCGAGCAGCCCGACCAGCTTCTCCGCGTCCGGCAGCAGCGGCGCGATCATAACGTAGGTCCGGATGCCCTGCCGGTGCAGTTCCGCGACGGCCCTAAGCCGTTCGCCGACCGGCGGCGCGTGCGGTTCGAAGATGCGCCGGATTTCGTCGTTGGCCGTGGTAATGGAAAGGCCAACATCCAGGTTCTTGGCCTTCTGGAACAGATCCAGGTCGCGCAGCACGAGGGGGGAGCGGGTCTGGATGGTGACGGGCCAGTCATGTTGGAAGAGGATTTCGAGGCACTGCCTGGTCAACCGGTAGTGTTCCTCCACCGGTTGGTAGGGGTCGCAGACGCCGCTGACCCAGACTTCCCCCGGCTTCTTCCTCTTAATCTCCCGCCCCAGCAGCTCCGGCGCATTGATCTTGACGTCGACGAATTCCCCCCAGGGTTCGGTGTGCCCGGTGAACTTCTTCATAAAGCGGGCATAGCAATAGGAGCAGCCATGCTGACACCCGACGTAGGGGTTGACGGCATAGTCATAGATCTGCGAGGGGGAGAGAATGGTTTTGGCTTGAGTCTCGGTAATCCGCATAGATTTTTTGAGGCGAAAGTGCGGGGTTGACGGCCCGGTGGCTCATGCTCGGTGGTAACCGTCAAGCATTGGGAACCGGCCCATGCGTGTTTTCAATCCTTCGGCCACTCTCCCGGCCTTGTTGTCTGCTTCAGGCTTCCTGCTCCAAGGCAGGCTTGCACACCACGTTTCAACTCGGCCGGACTTCCATTGTTGTTGATGAAAGCGTCATGGACCGGACCAACGCATTCGCTTCTCAAGGAGCTTTTTCGATTTCATTATACCACCAGCAGCTGAACCAAAATATCAATTACACCTCATCAACACTTCGATTTTGTGCGGTTTTCAAACATTTACAGTCGTCAAGGGTGAACACGAAGAGGACAGGTTGTATTAAGTAAGACATCCCCAGAACATCTGCCAAACTCTACCGGGCCCCCCTCACCGTCGCCAGTCGGTGCCGCCACGAAAAAAGGCCGGGGCGTTGTACGCCTCCGACCTTTTGCTTTTCTGGAAATACGCCCTTGCTTCTTGTCTTGTGATTATCCAAACAAGGTCCCCCTCGTATCTCCCGGGGGAAGTCAAGAAAGTTTAAATGTTGAGCCAACCCCCATCGCCTCCTCCTTAGTCAGGAACTGCCCCCTTCTGTTCTCTTCCTGGGAAGCAAGGAGAAATGAGTTTCGGGTGTCGCGCACGATTCGTATGATTTTCTTCAATCCGAAACCGCCGAATCGGATGCTGGAGGGCACATCGGGGAGATCGGACCGGATTTCGAAGCCCATGCTGAAAAAGCCGACTTTATCGGAAACATCTGCCATTTTTCCATAGGGAACCAGGAACCGGTGGAACATGACCCGCACTTCGAGGGCATCCCCGTAGACCATGAGCCTGAAAAACGGCCACGACCCATGAAAGAGGAAGATGGAGCCGCCCCCCGTAAAGGCTGCCACCAATTTCCTGTCTTGCTGAAAGGGAGAGGGAAAATAATTGAACAGGGGCGGGCCCAGGAAGATAAACAGAAAGACAAATGGAACGAAAAGCTCAATCGCCTTCTGCCCCGCATAGCTCTGCCCGACCAACATCAGCAACAGCGGTACGGCAATCAACAGGGCAAATGTCCCCGTGATGCCGAAGGGAAACGGCGAGTCCTTGTACCTGGTCTCGGCCTGGTGCGCGAAGTTCTCGCCATTCATTCTCTCGGCAAGATTGCAGGATATCTGCTCCGGATTGTAACGGGCCGGGTTGTATTGGTCCTCTTTGGTCGGCAGGCGCCCCAGATACCGGATTCCGAAAAATGCCGGCAGTGCGAATTGAGCCATGCCGACGGCGAAGAAAAGATAAAGGACGATCCGGAACGGACCTTCAGGGCCGGGAAAGCGAGCAATCCCAGGCAGCATTACCAGAACGGGGAAAAGATTGATTGCCCCCAGGAGCAAAGCGACCGCAACCTGCCCCGTCTTCTTCCCCCAAGGCTCCATTTCCCGGATTCCACGCGAGGACAGAAGAAACAGCACGCCGATGATCGTGAAGCTGATCAGCGCGAGGTATGGGTAGGAGGGAGGAAAGTGGAAACCAGCTTCTTTGAACGGGGCGGTTCGGGGAAGAATGAAATTCCACAATCCCCCGAAAATGCATCCCCAGCCGAAGAACTTCATGGTCTTGGCGGCTTTGTTTACGTTCGGCTCGCCCGTCTTCAGCTCACGCACCAAATCAAAAAAGCTCATATGGGCCTTTCCCGCAAGGGTCCGCTGTTTCGGGTGCTCCGGAGAGAAGAGAAATCCGCCATCCGCCATCCTCGCTTTTCTCACGAAGAAATTAAGCAAGCCGTCCCCGGAATTGTCCCCAAAGCTAAATTCTGCCTATCAAATCAAGCATCTTTTCACGTGTTTTCAGTTGGTTAACTTGGTCCGATCCCAGCACTTTTAGCGGCAAATGTCCAAATGTCAATCCTGACCCGACAGGCTTGTTCTCCGCCCAGCATAGATACCGGTTATCGCCGTCTTTACTGCCCACGTCGTGAACCACCAAGGGGCTGGCTAACAACCACGAGTCCTGAAACAACCATTTGGGCACGGCCTGGTACCGAAGGTTTTCTGGTCCGCGAAAAGCGGAAAGGGCTGTTGAGCTTCTATGACCTCCACAACCGCCTTGATCCTGATGGGTGACTGGTGCAGCGAAGGCTGACATCGAAGCAGAGAGAAATATCGGCAATGGTAAGGATGTCGGTGACTGAACGCAGCAAAGCATGAAAACCACAATCTCATGCTCCGGGAATGTTTTTGCCCTTGACGGACAGCCTTTTAATGGGCGACCCCGAAGCCCGCCCCTGGCCGTTATGTGATAAATAGCTCCTTCGTATTCGATTCGTAGTTGACGTGCCATTTCCCCCTCCTGACAGCATCAAGTCCTCTGTAATTTGTCCAATGTCCAGGTTTGACCCCACTTGGTTGCCATAAATCAGGTTTTTTGGCAATTATATCCATGTATATGTTTTGGTCTTTTTGGGCCGCATTCAAAAATTTAAAACTCTCTTCCAAAAAACTAATTTCCAATGAGTAACCATATTTTGGATCTTGAGTTAAATTTTCCAGATCGACATGAGCCTCCAATAAGCTTCTTTCAATAATCGGAATTGTCGAATAATACTCTGATAAATATAGTGGCTTTAAACTGCTTGCTAATTCGAGAACTGAACCATACAAAGCCACTGCATGTAAGTGCAGAGGATGCTCTGCATCAAAATTAAAACCAGTAGCTAGGTCGAGTAGCTTTTTGAGAAGCTCATCGTAAAATGCAAAGACGATGTTAAATTTTTCCATAATATTTAAAGGTATAACGCTTGAGCTCAGCCGCGGCCGGAGGCCGTCGGCTGAAACGAAGGGTTCAAGTAAGCCGCTTCGCGGCAGAAGTTCCTAAATTCAATACCTTGCCTTCCTAAGCATCCTTCCAAATCCCTCTTCTTGCCGAAAAAAGCTTTCCGTACCAGCCGATCATCTGCTTTTCCTAACCACAAGCCGTATCCCGCGGCGAAACCTCAACTGTGGAAAGGAGATCCACGATGACCGACTGGTACGAAAAATCGATGCGTGCCCTGCAACTGGCCGGCAAGGGGGAACGCACCCAGCAGGCTTACACGCGATCCGTGCGCAAGCTGCTGGAGTTCTTCGACAAGTCTCCGGAGCTGATCCGGAGACGGAGCTTCAGGACTATTTCCTGCACCGTCGCAACATCGACGAGTGGTCGCCGAACACCATGCGCATCGCCCATGCGGGGATTCGCTTTTTCTTCACCCATGTCCTTGAGCGCAACTGGCGGATTTTGACTATCTGGGCGCCCAGAAGGAGTTCCGCCTGCCGACGGTCCTCAGCCGCGAGGAGGTGCGCGGGTGCTCGTTGCGTCTACACCTTCCACAACCGCGCCTATCTCTCCACCGTCTATGCCTGCGGCCTGCGCCTGCAGGAGGCGCTGCATCTGGAAACCTCCGATATCGACAGCGACCGGATGATGCTCCACGTCCACCGGGGCAAGGGGGCCAGGGACCGCTATGTGCCGCTGCCGGTCAAGGCGCTGCCGCTGCTGCGCGCGTACTGGAAGACCCACCGGCATCCGCGCCTGCTCTTCCCGGCCCTGGGCCGCAACGGCAAGAACGAGCCAAATCCCGTATCCCATGGCGATCAGCAGTGTGCAGGGGGCCATGAAAAATGCCGTGCGCGAGGCGGGCATCCACAAGAAGAGCGTGAGGATTCACACCCTGCGCCACTCCTACGCCACCCACCTGTTGGAGGAGGGGGTGAACCTTCGGGTTATCCAGCGCTATCTGGGCCATGCCTCCATCATTTGGTCATTGGGATTTTAAAAGCCGATGGGATTTTGGGAGATTACAAAAAAGACCTGAAGCTGCTGATGCGGGATCGGCGGACGACGGTCATTCTGGTGGGGCTGCCTTTGGCGTTCATCACCATCATCGGCCTGACCACCGGCAAGCTGCTGGGCTGGAAACGGTCCAACCAGATGCTGCGGATCGGCTTTGTGGATGATGTGGATTACCTCAGCATCCAGACCGACTTCGACGACCCGAACCTCGACGCTGCTGCGCGGACCCTGCGCGAAAAACCTGGTCACCAAGATCGTCAACGGCCTGCAGGCAGGCCAAGGCGTCGAGGTCTTTCCCGCCCAGAGCCCCGAGATGCTCCGGCGGATGCTCGACGGCCAGGCCGAGGAGGAAGTCAACGCCGGCCTCGTTTTCGGCCCGAAGTTTTACGAGAAGGCCTCGGAACTCACCGCGACCGACGTGCTTTCGCCTTCGGGCGGGAAACTCCAAGAGGGACTGAAGTCACTCGACATCGAGCTAATGAGCGATCGCCCGGAATCCAGCACGTCCACGGTGATCGAACGCCTGGTGTATAGTCAAACCCTGGCCTACGTTGCCCCGATGGTGATTTGCAAAAGCGGGTGCTGGCGGTGCGGATTGAGGAAACTTGCAAAGAACTCAACGACGAGGGCTTTCGGCCCCCGATCGAGCTTGAGCCTGTCGAAGAGGAAGCCGGCCAGGCGGACGGCAGGCTCTATGATGAACTGGTCCCCGGCTGGACGGTGATGTTTGTGTTCTTTCTCGTCAACATCATGGCCCGCTCGTTCATTCACGAGCGCGGCACCTGGGCACCTTGAACCGCCTGCGAATCGCCCCGGTTTCGCCCACCGGCGTGATGTTCGGCAAAACCGTGCCCTTCTTTATCGTCTCGGTGGTGCAGACGTTGCTGTTGTTCCTCGCGGGGCGGATGTTGTTCGGGATGTCCTGGGGCACGGAGCCTTGGCTCTTGATTCCGGTGATCTTCGCCACCTCGATGTCGGCGACCACGCTGGGGCTGATGGTTGCCACCGTCGTCAAGACCGATTCGCAAGTCTCGGCCTACGCCACGTCCGTGATGATTGTGATGGCAGGGATCAGCGGGTGCTTTCTGCCGCGGGACTGGCTGCCGGACATGATGAAAACCATCAGCCTCGGCACGCCTCACGCCTGGGCACTCATGGCTTACCGGGAAATCCTCACCACGGAACACCCGCGGCTGGGCGAGGTCTTTCAATACTGCAGCGTCCTGGCCGGATTCTCCGCCGTGTACTTTCTCTTCGGAGCCTGGCGGTTCCGGCCACCTCGATTAGGACGCGGATCGGGTTTTACTGCGAAGTTTGCTTATCGCCTTGGGCGTAACGCGACGTTTGTTGCATCGAAACCCAGGGTGGCGCGGCTGTGCCGCCGACTCTGGGTTTTGTGATAGATGCGTTCGGCGGGTTCTCAACTTCCAAGGTGCCAGCCTTTCTATTTTTGAACCTTTTTGCTAAACCCCACTCCCAGCGCAGCGTTCGAGCTTGCGTTTTTCGCTGACGAAAAATCCGCAATCGCACCACGATCCCCGTTTGAAACCGACGGACTTTCCCGTGACTGATTCAACCTCATTGGAAATGCCGCTGCTGAATCGGAACGGCGTGCCCGTCTCTGACACCTTTGCCGAAGCCTTCCCGATTACGGGGACGCGGCTGTTGATTACCGCGGCGACCGAGCAATGGGCGATGATCGCGGCCGGCGAGTTCTGCGGGTTCTCCACGAGCGTGATCGCCTGCGATGTGGAAGCCGCGGTGGAAAGATTGGTCCCCGCGGGAGACACACCCGACGGCCGGCCCGGCGTCGCGGTCTTGGTGTTCGCCTTCAGCCGGGACAAACTGGCCGAGGCCGTTGCCAACCGCGTGGGGCAATGCGTTTTGACGTGCCCGACAACCGCGTGCTACAACGGCATCGAAGACTGCCCCTCGCCAAAAACAAATCCCCGTGGGCGGGCGATTACGATTCTTCGGCGACGGGTTTCAGACCTCCAAAAAACTCGGCCCTCGGCGGTTTTGGCGACTGCCGGTGATGGACGGGGAGTTCGTCTGCGAGGACCGCTTTGGAACCGTCAAAGGCGTCGCCGGGGGGGAATCTGCTCTTCTGGGGGTGATCCCCGGAGGCAGTGCTTCAGGCCGCCGAAGCTGCCGTGGCCGCGATG
>CAVXNQ010000022.1:0-430220 GCA_963763205.1 uncultured delta proteobacterium
TTACAGGGCGAATCGGATCGGGGGGCTGGGGATTGTTAATGTGTAGACACCTATGTGGTCCTCTACTCTACCCGATAAATCTACGTTGGGCCTAAAAGGAGGAGCACAATGACTTGGCCGGGGGAAGGACTTCTAATAAAGCTGTGGGAAACATTGGCTGAAAAAGGCATCGGCGGCCTCTTGAAGCCCTGGCAAATTAAGCGCGAGGCGAAAGCACAACTTGAGGCGCGCCAACTAGAAATTGTTGCGCTCGCCGATGCAGAGCGGGAAGCGGAAGAAATTAGATCGGGCAGGCGCAGACTCGAAGAATCACGATACGCACTTACGCTGCCTGCTCCGGAAGTTGACCGCGGAACCCCCAAGGATAGAATCGAGCCTAGATTTGAGGCTGCTTCAGCGATTGACGTCGCGCGCGCGTCGATCGTCAGCGACGCAATTCGTCGCGAGGTGAATGTTGCGAAGGCAATCACGTTTGCGGAAGCGGAGCTACGAAATGACTCGCAGGAACCTCCGGATCGGAACGTTGACTCGGATTGGCTATTTCGATGGCGTGACTATGCCGGCGGCGTATCGTCTGAGGAACTTCAAGGGCTGTGGGGCCGCCTTCTGGCCGGGGAGGTAAAGTCTCCCGGCTCATTTTCATATAGGACATTGGAGCTAATTAGAAATCTCTCAGTTGAGGAGGCAGCGCGCATCGAACGCTTGTCTCGCTTCGTCATTGACGATTTCATTGTCAGAAGCCAGAATGAACTTCTTAAGAGCGAAGGGCTCCACTTCAAAGAGCTATTGGACATGCAGGACTTGGGAATAGTCTCTGGTGTCGAGGCACTTGGTCTGACACGAACGTTAATTTCGGTGGTGGAGGACCGTTTTATCTCGCCGCTCTGCTCACATGGGCGCGTTCTCTTGCTTCGTAATGGCGACCCCAAGAAAGAAGTGAAAATCAAGGTGTATTTGCTTACATCCATCGGCAAGCAAGTACTTCGCCTTGGCAAGTTTTCACCTCATGAAGGCTATCTCCGCGCGGTGGGTGAGGAACTAAAAAAATCAGGTATTTCAGTCGCGATTGCAGACTATCGAAATGTATCCGAAGGTCGCATCCAGGCCTTCAATGAGCAGACGCTATAGGATGGGGGGACATTCTATAGTCTCGGAGTCACCAGAGATTTTCCCCCTTGGAAAATCAATACGTTAATCTCTTCGAAAGATCCGAAAGATCGAAGGGGACGTTCCTGATGAAGCGAAAATGCATGCTATTCTCCTCCCTGCCCAACGAGGAGAAGCGTTGTGCCGGAAAGTTAAGGTCTTACAATCGCATTTAGGATAATCGTTTCGGCAGGAACGTCCCCTCGGTTTCCCATTTTAAGGCTATAGAGGGCTAACCACTCGGCGGCACACGGCCTCCGCTACGCTTCGCCGGTGCGCCTCGGCCACGTTGGCGTCGAAGAAAACTACGATTGAAAGATCAGCAAGTGACTTACCCGCAGTGTCTGACTGAGAGGACTAATGGCAGATCATCGGTATTTTCGTATTATTCATGGACCGGTCCCTAACTCAAAATGTCGTGCCATTGCTGCAAGTATTCTTAACCTATACCTACAGAAGGATTTTTCTGTAAGTAAGTGGAGGAAGACTAAGCCTTTTGATATTGAATGGGGGGATGCTGCAGACCGGAAGCGTACGCGCATCGATTACGATAATTTTGTGCAGTACATGCACGATGTTGGGAAGGCGGACGTTTCAAAATCTGGCCTTCCTGCCTTAATGAGCCCACTTTTTGATTCCCCTGTAGATGTCGGACTGCCACAAGCTATTGTTGGTAGCGACGGAGATACCGTCAAACTCCGCCTTCCTCTTGCAATGGGCGATTCTTTCCCGCTTGTCCCGATGATTGACAGAGAAGGTTTCGCCATCGCAGACATGCAGACCTTAGTTGAGAAGAACATTGCGAATTTGTTTCGTTATTTGGTGGAGTCAAGCCATCTTGCACCACAGCCACATTCAGGGTGGCTGACAAGTTTCCGGCAACTCATAATGGAATGCGTTACTGCAGTAGACATGATGCTACATAAAGTTTATTTGTTAGCAGAATACCGTGGAAAAGAGCTTGGTTGGCGGTTTGATGCGGGGGTCATGGGGCCTAGACACGCCACGCGTCTTATGGACAAGTTCAAGTGGATTTCATATGTTTCGAACCGTCCCTTCTCGCTTTCACCTGCTAACCATGAAGGTTTCAAGAAACTGAAACAAATACGAAACCACCTTGCTCATTTTGATCCTCCGTGTTTTGCTGCGACTCTAGCTGAGGTAGCAGACTGGCTGAACTGTGTTCACGACATCGGAGAAATCCTTTGGTCAATTCGAAGGCATTTCGCACAGCAGTTAAGCGAGACAACCGTAGAAGTTCTGCTGTTGCCTCGCGTCGAGTTTATTGGATGTGCCATATTTGATCGGACTCCAGCTCCACACGATCAAACCATTGGATATCGTAGCGCTTCTTGGAGGTAATCTCAGGTAGTAGGCAGCCGCCAACCATCGGCACGACCGGCCCAAAAGCAGTCCGGTCAGCCGAAGCCCCGTTAGCAAATAGGAATTAAATATGGACAGAACAAGCTCGATGGGACTTTGGACCTATTCTCATAACTTCATGATTGCGGCGAGTGAGCTAGTAAAACTAAAGAATGCTCACTCCGATGGGCCAGCTTATTATTTGATATCGCATGCTATTGAGCTTTCATTGAAGGCTTTCTTGAGAGGAAGCGGAGTAAGCCTTGACGAATTGAAAAGCTGGAAAAATCTAGGTCACGATCTATGCAAATGTCTTTCAAAAGCCGAAACCCTAGATTTGAATAATTACATAGAGATATCAGATATTGATAAGTGGGCAATATCAAAGATAAATGATTACTACTCGGAAAAAGAACTTGAATATATTGTTGTGGGGTATAAAGAGTATCCGCAGATTGACTTACTACTCGCCTTTAACGAGAAACTACTTACTGCAATAAGGCAGTTTTGCTTTGATAATATGGACCTGCATGCATAGGTGCGAATTTTTCGAGTGCTAACCAATCGCAACAGCGGTGAACCCGCTGTGCTCTCCCACGTTGGCCAAGAATAAAGAGGAGTTGATATGAATCGAGACGACATGTCGATGGAGTGTTATGTAGTCGGGAGAAGCCGGGGACGTTGTCATTTTGTCGAATCTAGCGTCGTAAATATTTGAAATGGCATCATACGTACTATGCCACGATCAGCGCGACTAGACATTCCAAATCTTCTTCAGCACGTCATCGTTCGCGGCATCGAGCGCCGCGACATCTTCCTGAACGACGATGACCGGCAGGATTTTGTTCAACGCTACCAGACTCTTCTTGAAGAGAAGGACGTGGAATGCTTTGCCTGGTCGTTGATGTCAAATCACTTCCATCTCCTGCTCCGACCGACCCGAACTCCGCTCTCCACATTCATGCGCAGGCTTCTGACCGGCTATGCCGTTACCTTCAATCTCCGCCATAACCGCTCTGGGGGAGGGGCCGGGGACGTTGTCATTTTGTCGAATCTAAGGTCGTAACTATTTGAAATTGCATCATACGTACTATGCCACGATCAGCGCGACTAGACATTCCAAATCTTCTCCAGCACGTCATCGTTCGCGGCATCGAGCGCCGCGACATCTTCCTGAACGACGATGACCGGCAGGATTTTGTTCAACGCTACCAGGCCCTTCTTGAAGAGAAGGACGTGGAATGCTTTGCCTGGTCGCTGATGTCAAATCACTTCCATCTCCTGCTCCGACCGACCCGAACTCCGCTCTCCACATTCATGCGCCGGCTTCTGACCGGCTATGCCGTTACCTTCAATCTCCGCCATACCCGCTCTGGACACCTCTTCCAGAACCGGTATAAATCGCTGGTGTGCGATGAGGACTCGTACCTTCTTGAACTTGTTCGCTATATCCACCTCAACCCTCTCCGAGCTGGGATGGTGGCCGACCTGAATGACCTGGATCGCTTCCCCTGGTCGGGTCATAGCGTCTTGTTGGGGAAATGTTCTCTGCAAGGACAAGCTGTGGATGAGGTCTTGCGATACTTCGGAAAAAGCGTTTCCAGTGCACGGCGCAGCTATAAAGCCTTCATTGCCGGCGGTGTCGCACAGGGGCGTCGGCGAGAGCTTGTGGGGCAGCGGGTTTCTGCGCAGGAAGCACCAGAGGCAGATTCACGAATTCTAGGTGACGCCGATTTCGTCGAGCGGTTGAGAGTTGAGAGCTCACTACAGGCGCGTTTGTTCTCGCCAGAGCCGATAGAGGCAATCGTTGCAATGTTTTCGGAGAAGTTTCAGATCTCTCCCCTGGCGCTTTCCTCGCGGTCGCGACACCCGCGTGTTCTCGATGCCCGGGCAGCTGTATGTCACGCCGCGATCGAGGCTGGTCACTCAGGAGCGGAAGTTGCGCGGCATCTACGGATGACGCGTTCAGGCGTGTTTGCGGCAAAGAAGCGAGGTGAATTGCTTGAGCGAGGCAGTAACGCTGATTGACGTAAATACAGTATGTTGCGATTCCAGAATCGACAAAATGACAACGTCCCCGATGGGACCCCCGCGTTTTGAGGATGCGGAGCACGCTTTTTCTGAATGAGCATGGCCAACTAAGTGCAGCAGCAGTCTCCGCTTTGCTCCACTGCTGTGCTCTCCCCCGTTGGAGAACAGATGAACAAGCTAGAAATGGAACTTCCTGAGCACTTAAAGAAGACCCTACGTGCCCTGATGTTGGACCAAATGGGGAAAGACACACTTGACCTGTACGAGTTCGAGCTATTCGATTGGTATGTGAAGGAAACAGAGGCTGTCTTGAGTAAAATGTTATCGAGCGAGCTCGCTTACATTAAAGAGCAGATAGCGACAGGAATTCCCGATATCAATGACAGCGGCATGGTGGCAGTAGAATACTACACTAAGAGAATTCGCTATTCCCACATCATCTATTTGGCTTCCCTCTTAGAGAGATGCCTAGAACGTGCCTGCTCCAAACTCATTACTGCGGTGGGTCATGAGGTCATGCCGTTTGGCCCTACTGAATTGAAAGGCGACCAGTGGGCCAAAAGGCGTAAATTTCTGGAGCGCTATGGAAAAATAATAATTCCAAAAGATCTCTGGTCTGACCCAAAAATGCTTATTTCAATTCGCAACTACCTCATGCATGAAAATGGAAGCACCGCCAGCATTTCAGACGATGATCGGAAGGAGATTAGCAAGTGCCCAGGAGTGGATATTAAGAGCACAGAGTTCGTGCTTGAAGAAGCCTATATTCGGTATGCTTCAGAGGCGCTACGCAAACTTGTACAAGCCGTTGAAACAGGAGTCGGAGAAGTAATTCAGAAAGTCCGACGGGACATTGAAAGTGCCAGCACGTAAATGACCCAATCGGGGACGTACACATTTTGTCGAATCTGGCAACATAACTAACTGAAAGAATGTGCTTCACTCAAGAAAATGATGACGGTTTTTTGAAACAATCAAGAAAGTTCCCAACCAAACCATAGGACCTGCCCTAACTACCGGCAGGTCAATGGCTGGCCCGTTATGCAGGAGAGAAATGAAGAAAGAAGAAACCTTTCAAATTCCAATCGAAAGACTTGCTCCCCCAGGAATCCATGGCGACCTGATTATCGTCAATGGCTTTGCCAATGATACTCGAAAAGATGATGCACGACTTAAAGACATTACAGAGCGGGAGTTTCATGTCATTGGCAAGCTGTCCCGTACAGTAGATAATCCACAGGGGATCAAGGCAGCTATTTCTCCAGGAGACGGTGACTCATACCTTCTCATGCCAGAACACGTTTTTCACACCAAAGTTCAAACGCACGACGGAGTGTTCGAGATCCATAAGAATGCCCTCGGCGAACTTGCACAGGTGCGGTTCACATGTTTAGCAAAGTCCTTTGTTGAAGCAAAAAACAAATTTGCTCAGATAGTGGTTCCGTATATCGATTATTTGAGCTTCACAGCTAATTGCCCTATCCAAACACCCTTGATTGTGGTGAACGACACTAAAAATGATCTTTACTCGGTAAATTACATATCTCCTCACCCGGTTGCTACTGTCAATCCACATGTCGGACATATACACATGGAACTGTCGCCGGTCTATGCTTTGTACAGAGAAGCGAAGAACAGTACTAGTGACTTTTACAAATTCCTTTGCTACTACAAAATAATTGAAGGAATTCTGGTCCTGAGAAGAGAACTCTTCAAAAAAGCAAAAAAGGCTCAAATAACAATCGATACAATTCGAGAAAGCCTGCCGGAGCATCCAGAACTGGTTCAGACGTCGCAAGAATTAGTCGGTAAATCGATTCAATGGATCTTTGAGAATTTCTTGAACAAAAAATTTAGAAATGCAGTGGCTCACTTCATAACCGACACAAAGACAATCCTCAACGTCAGCACCTATGAAGCACAATCAAATTTTGCAAATGCGGTATTAGTTGCTGAAATCTGCTCTAGAGTGGTTATTTCAACACATGTAGAGCACTTAGAACAATTCAAGAGAGGCAGTGCATAACCAGGGAGGGGCCGGGGACGTTGTCATTTTGTCGAATCCAACGTCGTAACTACCTGAAATGGTATCATTCGTACTATGCCACGATCAGCGCGACTAGACATTCCAAATCTTCTCCAGCACGTCATCGTTCGCGGCATCGAGCGCCGCGACATCTTCCTGAACGACGATGACCGGCAGGATTTTGTTCAACGCTACCAAACCCTTCTTGGATACAAGGATGCCGGGTTGGCCCAAGTCAAGTTTTTGAAATTAAATGAAAATAGGACCGATTTTTCGCCAAGAATTGGCTTACGGGTCGATTTTTAGGGCCGGAATCCGGGGCCGGGGAAATCAGGTTGTCCCCACCGTAGGTTCTGGCCTGCCGGGCCCGAAAGGAACGGTCTTGGGGACAGGTCCCGGATTCCTCTTTAAAAATCAAATAGATATTGACCATTTTCCCGGCAAGACACAGGGGCGGACCAAACCAAATGGGGAAGTAGCAGAGTCAAGGGCTGACCCCCACGGACACGTCCGCTGCCTCTCCGCAATTTTTGGGCTTCTCAAGGCAGCGCCGGAAGTGAATGAGACCACGCCGCAAGTATTCTGGATCGTTATAAATCCGTGCAAGTACGATAGCCCCCTCGATAGCAATGAGGAATTGGTCAGCCAAGTCGGCTGCGGTTGTCTCCGGCGTCACAAATGGACCGAGCATGTCCATCAGGAGCGCTCGCAGTTCGCTGGTTTTTTCTCTAACCGCGGCTGAGATGACCCGACTCGATCCGGCAGCGTCGGTGGCAAAATTGGCCAGCAGGCACCCTGTCGTCCACAAGTCTTTAGCAACGCAGGAGGCATGCTCCAGGAAAGAATGGGCTCGCCGCATTGGATCGGGTTCGGCGGCATGACTGCCGGTAGCCAGCCGCGTCACTCGATCCTCGTAGTAGTGCTCGAGCGCAGCGAGCCCGAGGGCCTCTTTACTGTCGAAGAAGTGATAGAAGCTGCCTTTGCTGAGCCCTGCTTCGCTTATGACTTCATCCACGCGCGTTGCAGAATAGCCGTCGCGAAGCATCAGCTTTTCTGCGGCAAGGACAAGTTTTTCACGAGTGTTCATGAATCCTCCGGCATTTGTTTATCGCAATGCATGTGAACCTGCCTTGTCGTTACCATGCGTAATAAGGTTTTCTATCACCCAGCATAAAACGAGTTGCATCCCAGGAGTCGAGAACCAAACAAAACGCGTTGGTGGCGATGAGCGTGACCAGCCAGAGGTGAAATGCGCTTTCCCCCTCTGGGATTGTGCCAATGCGGAGCGCAATCCAAGAAAGCATCGGTACCCAGATAAAGTGTGTTAGCCCAAGCAGCCGGATGAAGCGCTTACGCTGATAGATCAGCGCCTGGGCGAATACGGCCACCCCCACGGCACCCATTGCCACCTGGGCCTCTGGGTGCCCGATGAACAGCAGACTCGCTGTGTTGACAGCGACAAGCCATATAACCCAGATTCTCGGCACTGGACGGAAACGTACGAACACGATCCCAAAGAGCTCAAGCATTGACCGGAAGACACTTATTTCAGATAGCTTTTTTGTCATAGCGTTCTCCTCCTATGGAGTACGTGAGTTGAACTGCACTGTTAGACTAAATGGTCTAGACTAAATAGTCAAGTGGGTTCGTGCTGCCTGCAGGTTGCCTTGGTAACCCGCGGAAATTTAGGGAATTCCTGAGGGGTAGAGGCCGGGAGGGATACGGAGTCTGGGGTGCCTATGGATTAATCCGAAAAAGCGCGAGGTTTCGTGGTAAATTCCGGGGACACCTCTCTTAATTGGACCACCCTCTTCAGAAGGGTGCGCGGGGACGTTGTTTTTCAGCCCTTTTATTTCCTTTCAAATGGACTGATGGACAATTTCCTGAAGTTTATCCAAGGACTTTCCCGGAGGAAGCCGTCGCTGAAATTCCAACCCGGATCGCCGGGCCCGTTCTCCCTCACTCCGCCCGGACTGCGCGCCGGGCTCCAAGAACCGGCGCACGATTCCATCGGAGGCTGAAATGAACAGAATGATCCTTTGCATCGTTGCCCTGCTGGCGGCGGCTTCCGCGGTGCAGGCGGCGGCGCCCGATCAGGATGTGTCGGCGTTGAGCGCGGGGATTGTCCGGGAATTCGCCGGGCGGATGCCCCGGGAATGGGGTGAGAAGGTGACCGGCGTCCGCACCCGGCTTGCCACCCATGACCGGGTCCTGGCCCTGACCCTGGACGCCTGCGGCTCCCTGCACGGCAAGGGGGTGGACCGGTCGCTGATCGAATTTCTGGAGCGGGAGCGGATACCGGCCACCCTCTTTATCAATGCCCGCTGGATCGATGCCAACCCGAAGCTGTTCCGGCGCCTGGCTGCCAACCCCCTGTTCGAGATCGGCAACCACGGGATGTGGCACAAGCCGGCCTCCGTCGACGGCCGTTCCGTCTATGGCATCGCCGGCACCGCCGACGTAGCGGAATTGGTGCGGGAGATCGAACTCAACGCCCGCAAAATTGCGGCCATCACCGGCCAGCGGCCCCGTTATTACCGCTCCGGTACCGCCTACTACGACGAGGTGGCGGTAGAGATCGCGCGGCGCCTCGGCCACGAGGTGATCGGATTTTCCGTGCTGGGCGATGCCGGTGCCACCTTCAGCGCGGCGCAGGTTGAGGCGGCCCTTTTGGCCGCCAAACCCGGCAACATCATCATCGCCCACATGAACCACCCCGAGGCAGGGACCGGGGCCGGCATCAAGGCCGCCGTGCCGCAACTGCTCCGCCGCGGGTTCCGCTTCGTCCGCCTGGCGGATTATCCGCTTCAATGACGGCGCCGTCACCTTGGCCCTGGCCCGTCGCGGGGGAAGGGAGTACACTGGGACGCGGAGCTCGCCGGCGCCGTGGCCGCGGGCGTTGATGTTTTCCCCAGCCAAGGACCCGTCCTGATGAAGTCGCGATTCCTTTTCCTGATCTGTCTCTTCGTCCTTTTCGTCCCCCTCCGCCCCGCCACCGTCCTTGCCGCTCCCGCCGACCAGGTGCTGCGCGCCACCCTCGACAATGGTCTCAGGGTGGTCATCGTCCGCAACGACCTGGCGCCGGTGGTGACCACCCAGCTCAACTACCTGGCCGGCTCCGACGAGGCGCCCGCGGGTTTCCCCGGCATGGCCCATGCCCAGGAGCACATGATGTTTCGCGGCACGGCCGGACTCTCCGCCGACCAGCTCGCCAACATCATCGCCGCCATGGGCGGGGAATTCAACGCCGAGACCCAGCAGACCATCACCCAGTACTACTTCACCGTTCCCGCCGACGATCTGAAGGTCGCCCTGCACATCGAGGCGCTGCGCATGGCCGACGTCCTCGACAGCGAGGCCCTGTGGGACAAGGAACGCGGCGCCATCGAGCAGGAAGTGGCGCAGGACCTCTCCAACCCCGAGTACCGCTTCTACACCCAGCTGCTGCAGAAAATGTACGCCGGCACCCCCTACGCCCACGACGCCCTCGGCAGCAAGGACTCCTTCGACCGGACCACCGGCGCCATGCTGCACAACTTCCACCGCAACTGGTACGCGCCCAACAACGCCATCCTGGTGATCGTCGGCGGCGTCGAACCGCAGGCCACCCTGGCCCTGGTCAAGGAGCTGTTCGGCGGCATCGCATCCCGCCCGCTGCCGCCACGGCCGGAGGTCAAGCTCGCGCCCCTGCAGCCGGCCGCCATCCGCCTGCAGACCGACCGTCCCTACGGCATGGCGGTGGTCGCCTACCGCCTGCCGGGCTACGCCAGCCCCGATTACGCCGCCGGCCAGGTGCTCGCCGACGTCCTTGCCAGCCAGCGCGGCGACCTCTACGCCCTGGTTCCGGAGGGCGCCGCCCTCTACGCCGGCTTCAGCGCCGATCCGCTGCCGCAGGCCTGCACCGGCTATGCGCTCGCCGCTTTCCCGCCGGGCGGCGACGGCGCGGCGCTGGTGAAGCGGATGCAGGCGATCGTCGCCGGCTATCTGCAAGAACGGCTTCCCCGCCGAACTGGTGGCCGCCGCCAAGCGCCGGGAGATCGCCGCCGCCGAATTTGCCCGCACCTCCATTCCCGGCCTGGCCGACGCCTGGTCCCAGGCGGTGGCGGTGGAGGGGCGCCAGTCGCCCGCCGACGACTTGGCGGCGATCTCCCGCGTCACCCCGGCCGACGTCGACCGGGTCGCCCGTGCCTGGCTCGACAACGCCCGGGCGGTGACCGCGGTCCTTACCCCGCAGCCCTCGGGCCAGCCGACCGCCGCCAAGGGCTACGGCGGCGGCGAGTCCTTCGCGCCGACTTCGACCAAACCCGTCGTCCTCCCGGACTGGGCCAAGGATGTCGCCGCCAGCGCCGAAACCCTGCCGACCAGGCTTCCGACCACCGAAAGCGTGCTGCCCAACGGCCTGCGGCTGATCGTCCTGCCCTCGACCATCAGTAAGACCGTCAGCCTGTTCGGCGCGATCCGCCACAACGCATACCTGCAGGCGCCCAAGGGGCAGGAAGGGGTCGACCAGGTGCTCGGCGATCTCTTCGAGTACGGCTCCACCACCCGCGATCGCCTCGCCTACCAGAAGGCCCTCGACGCCATCGCCGCCGAGGCCAGCGCCGGCAGCAGCTTTTCCCTGCAGGTGTTGAGCGACCATTTCGCGGAAGGGGTCGACCTGCTCGCCGACAACCTGCTCCATCCGGCCCTGCCGCAGGCCGCTTTCCAGGTGGTGCGCAAGCAGACCGCCGCTTCGCTGGCCGGCGAACTGCAAAGTCCGCACTATCTGGCGCACCGCGCCCTGCACGAGGGGCTCTATCCGAAAGACGACCCGGCGCTGCGCCAGGCGACGCCGCAGACGGTGGAAAAGCTCAGCCGCGACGAGGTCAAGGCCTACTACCAGCAGGTCTTCCGCCCCGACCTGACGACCATCGTAGTCGTCGGCGATATCGATCCCGCCACCGCCCGCCAGGTCGTCGCCAAGGCCTTCGGCGCCTGGCAGGCCCAGGGGCCGAAGCCGGTCACCGACCTGCCGCCGGTCCCCGCCAACGGCCCGGCGTCGAGCACCGTCCCCGACGCCAGCCGGGTGCAGGACGAGGTCACCCTGGCGCAGACCCTGGGCCTGGTGCGCTCCGATCCCGACTACTACCCGCTGCAGGTCGGCCGGCACATCCTCGCCGGGGCCTTCTATGCCACCCGCCTCTACCGCGACCTGCGCGAGGAGGCGGGGCTGGTCTACACCGTCGAGGCGGAGCTCCACGCCGGCAAGACCCGCTCCGTCTTCGGGGTCTTCTACGCCTGCGACCCGGCCAATGTCAGCAAGGCGAGGAACCTGGTGATCCGCGACCTGAAGCAGCTGCAGACCACCCCGGCCAGCGACGCCGAGCTGCGCCAGGCCAGGACGCTGCTGCTGCGCCAGCTGCTCCTCTCCCGGGACGATCTCGACCAGATCGGGAGCGAACTGCTTGCCCTGACCCAGCAGGATCTTCCCCTCGACGAGCCGCTGCAGGCCGCCCGCCACTACCAACAGGTCACCGCCGCCCAGGTCCAGGCCGCCTTTGCCCGCTACCTGCGACCCGACGACCTGGTCCAGGTGGTGCTCGGACCGCCGCCGCACTAAGGGCCTGACTGGCCCTAACGCAGGAATGGTTTTTATAGATGGCCAATCGGGAGCACCTGGACGCTTGTCCGGGTAGCTATTGAGAAGGGATTGGATGGTATGACTGAAGCGCAGCCAATCGTAGAGGGTTTTCCCGAGGTCGGGGCCAATCCGGGCGCTAGCGTCCCGCCGAGTGCCCGGGTCGAGGTGGGCCTGGACCAGGCGGTCCTTTCCGGAACGACCGGCGTCCCCCCCGGTGTGGATCGGGATGAGGCCACGACTCCCTGGAAACTCATTGATACGGCACAGATCCCGGGGAACGGCGGCGAGCTTCAGCTCTACCGGCGCGCTGCGGAATTTTCCATCAGCATCGGTGGCCGTGGCGTCCTGATGAGCACGACGGCTCACGGCTCCGAGGATGCTCTGGCTGAGCTCGGGTGCCGCAAAATCGCCGGGCGATCCCGGCCCCGCGTACTGATCGGCGGCCTCGGCATGGGTTTCACGCTGGCCGCAGCGCTGCGTCACCTCGGGGCCGACGCGGAGGTGGAGGTGGCCGAACTGGTGCCGACCGTGGTGGCATGGAACCGGCGCTATCTGGGGGAGTTTGCGGGCCATCCGCTGCACGATGCGCGGGCCACGGTTCGCGAGGGGGATGTCGCCAGGGTCCTGAAGGCGGCGCGGCAGGCCTATGATGCCATCCTGCTCGATGTCGATAACGGCCCCGAGGGTTTAACCCGCAAAAAGAACGATTGGCTGTACACCACTGATGGATTGACCGCCTCCTACCGAGCGCTGCGGCCGGAGGGGGTGCTCGCAGTCTGGTCGGCCGGACCGGATCGCGACTTCACGGCACGGCTGGAAAAGGTCGGTTTCGAGGTGAAGGAAGCCCGGGAGTGGGAGCATGACAAAAAAGGGGACCTCCACACGATCTGGCTCGCTGAACGTGGTCCTTGAATTTCTTTGGGATGCGGCAACGGCACAGGGTAAGAAAAATTGGCCGGTTGGGCCGGCCGCCGGGCCGCGGCGCAGCTTCAGGAAGGTGAAGCCGGCAGGGACATCGATCGGAGATTGAAGGCGGGGAGGGTGAGGGGAGCGGGGAGAGGGCCGCCGCGGAATTTTTCCAAGATTGGCTTCCATGTTGCCGAAACCACCCGGTCGCCGCAGGCGGACCGGGTGGTTTTGCATTACGACAAAAAGCGACGCGGGCTACGCCTGGAGCCGGTCGCCGTCTGGTTTGCCGGCTTCAGCATCCTCCGGAACCAGAGAGGGGAAGGGGACCTCGGCCATGAGGAGCTGGTGGAATTCCTCGACCGGCAACGGTTTGGCGAGGAGGAATCCCTGCACTTCGTCGCAGCCGATGTCTCGGAGGAACCGCAGCTGCTCCGGGGTTTCCACCCCTTCCGCCACCACCCGGATGTCGAGCTGGTGGGCCAAATCCACGATATGCCGGGCGATATTGGCGTCACCGGCCGAGCCGGGCAGGTTGCGGACGAAGGACTGGTCGATTTTCAACTGGTCGACCGGGAAATCGCGCAGGTAGCTCAGCGAGCTGTAGCCGGTGCCGAAGTCGTCGATGGCCACGATGATGCCCACGTTGTGCAGCTGCCTGATCTTGAGAATCGTGTCGCGTACGTCCCGCATGACGACGCTTTCGGTGATCTCCAGGTCGAGCCAGCAGGGCTTGAAATTCAACTCCTGCAACACAGCGGATAACTTTTCGAAAAAGAAGGCGTCCTGAAACTGCTGTCCCGAGACGTTGACGCCGAGGCGCAGGGAGGGAAATCCGGCTTCGTGCCAGATCATGGTCTGCCGGCAGGCCGTTTTCAGGACCCATTCGCCGATCGGGAAAATCAGCCCGGTTTCCTCCGCCAGGGGGATGAAGGTGGCCGGGCTGATCAGCTCGTCGGCGTGCTTCCAGCGCACCAGCGCTTCCATGCCGACGATGCGGCCCGATTTGATGTTGATCTGGGGCTGATAGTAAACGCGCAGTTCCTGGCGCTCCACCACTTTCCTGAGGCTGTTCTCCAGCTCCATCCGCTCCAGGGTCTGGATCGTCATGGCCGAGGTGAAGAACTGATAGTTGTTGCGCCCCATCTCCTTGGCTTGATAGAGGGCGGTGTCGGCATTCTTGGTCAGGGTTTCCACATCCCGGCCGTCTTTGGGGAAGAGGGCAATACCGATGCTGCAGGAGATGAAGACGTCCCGGTTCGCGATCCGGAAGGGGCTTTCCATGGCGCGGAGGATCTTGGTGGCGATCAGCGACACGTCGTTCTCGTGCTGGATCTGGGTCAGCAGCAGGTTGAACTCGTCGCCGCCGAAGCGGCTGACGGTATCGGCGGCCCGCAGGCATTCCGCGAGTCTCGTCCCCAGCAGCTTCAGCAGCTGATCGCCGGCGGCGTGCCCCAGGGTGTCGTTCACCCCCTTGAAGCGGTCGAGATCCAGAAAGAGCAGGGCAATCGTCTCGTTGCGCCTTTCCGCCATGGCCATGGCCTGTTCCATGCGGTCCCGGAACAGGCTGCGGTTGGGCAGGTCGGTCAGCGGATCGTGGTAGGCCATGTGGTGAATGGTCTCCTCGGCCCGTTTCCTTTCGGTGATGTCGATCAGGGTGCCGATCACGGCGGTGCGTCCCTCGTAGTTGCTTTTGGCGGTCAGGGCTTCGATATGGAGCGCCTGCTGATTCTTGCGCAGCCCGGCGAACTGATAGATGGCGCTGTCGGTCTGTCCCCACTGGTGCGCGCGGAGCGTCTCCTGGACCTGGGTGCGGTACTCCGTATCGATGAGATCGGTGAAGTAGCGGCCGATCAGGATTTCCTTGCGGGCATAGCCGAAAATTTCAGCGAATCGCGGGTTTACGTAAATCAGTTTTTCCCCGGCGAGGATGAAGACCCCCACCTGGCTGTTCTCCACCAGAAAGCGGTACTTGGCCTCGGCGGCCTCCAGCTGTTCCATCAGCTGGCCGATCTGTTTGCGCTGGTCGACCTCCTTTTTCAGCAGCCGGTCGACCTGGTAGATCTCCCAGTTGTGCAGGGCCGTCTTGTCGTCGAGGGAGGTGCTGGAGCTGACCTCGAGGTTCTCCCGGGCGCGGCGGGCATCCTGCAGGGCGGCGACCAGACCGTGGTAATTGGCGATCAGGGCCTGGATTTCGACCCCGGTCCCCACGGGCCAGGAAATGGCCGCTTCGGCCTCCAGTTTGACGGGGAGATCGGCCGTGACGGTGGTCAGCTCCTGCAGCGGGCGGACCAGGCGCCGGTTCCAGTTCCACAAAAAGAACAGGGCGGCAAGCGCCGGCGCCAGCAGGATGGCCATGCTCTGGCCGAGAACCTGCTGCAGGTGCCGGCGCAGGAAGTCGCCGGGTATGTCCACGGCCAGAAACCAGGGGGCCTTGCTCTCGGCGGCCGCCAGCGGACGGCGGAACAGCGCCTGCCAGAAGGAGACCCGCTCCAGGCTCTGGCGCTCCGGAAGCCAGAGATAGGTGGCGGCCGACATGTCGATGCCGCCGCCGCCCAGGCTGAAGATGTCCTTGGCCCGGCTGCGCTCCTCTTCGCTGCCGACCAGGATTTTTCCCTGCCGGTCGACCAGGGAAAAGGCATAGGGCTGCTCCGCGGCGGAGCGGGCCAGAAGTTCCTGGAACGGTTGCGCCGAAAGTCCGCCCCCAGACCCTGCCGCCCGCTAGGTGCCCGGCCGGAATCGGGACTTCGCAGTAGACCGTGGAGCCGTCCGGTCCGCTGCGGAAGACCGCCGCCGGTGCTTCTGGCATCTGGAAGGTCTGCTTCGCCGGCGTCGGCAGCGAGAATTCTCCGGCATGGCTGGCGACGATGGTTTTCCCCTCCCGGTCGCTGATCACGATCCCGTCCAGCAGCGGCAAGTCCCGGCGGATCGTCTCGGCCTGCCGTTGCAGCTCGGCCTTCGCTTCCGGGCTGGCCGCGGCGAGGCGGGCCAGCTTTTCGAGGGGCCGGCTGATTTCGTCCTGCTGCGGCCCAACCCGGGAGTGCAGTGAGGCGCACTTGCCCTGCATGGCCGCTTCCAGCCCGGGCAGCAGGGGGTCCTGCAGCACGGTCAGGTTCCAGGCCAAAAAGAGAACCGGAGGGATGAGGAAACAGTAGCTCAGGAGGTTGAACTGCTCTTGCCAGAGGGTCTTGGCGGAGTACTCCCCCAACCGGAGAAAGTGGATGAGCAGTGCGGCGATAACGGCGTTGCCGAGGCCGTTCAGGGAGACGATGGCCAGTTTGGGGAGATAGACGGCGGGAGGCGCATGCAGGAGCAGGCGCTGCCAGGTCCAGAGCAGGGGGGTGCCGACCAGGATCCAGAAGAGTCCATCGGCCAGCACCAGGTTGCCGACGACCTGCCGCAGCAGCAGGCCGACCACCAGGACCTCGGCGAGCAGCAGCAGCAGCGCCAGGGGATTGTGCCAGAGAACGACGGTATAGGCGCCGGCCAGGGCGGCGGCGATCAGCCCCCGGCGGACGCCGTAGAGGCGCAATGCCAGCAGTATGGCGATCCCCCCCAGGTGAATCTCGGCCTGCGGGAAGACGGTCAGGGGAAAGACGGTGCCGGCAAGCGCCGCGACGAGAAGAAGACCGAACATAGCCTCACAACTACCATCAAATCATTAAAAAGTCTTGTTTTATATGGCAATTTCGTAAATGTTAACCGGGACAATCGTCTTGTCAACATGGGGGCGGGGTGAGCCGGTCGCTCCCGGCCCATAAAAGGCGAAGTGTCGAAGCGGGATCTCCGCCTGTCGCGAGTCCTTTCCCGCGCCGCTTTACGGGACGGCTGCGGATGCTATGCTGGAAAATAAACCCTTTACGCGGAGGTGGATGATGACGTACGGCAAGGAACGGGTCTACAAGAAGGTCGAGGTGGTCGGAACCGGGGCCGGGAGCATCGAGGCGGCGATCCAGGCGGCGGTCAGCAAGGCCAAAGCGACGCTGGAGGGGCTTTCCTGGTTCGAAGTCGTGGATATCCACGGCCACATCGACGCCGAGGGGAAGGTCACCGAGTACCAGGTGGTTCTCAAGGTCGCCTTCGCCCTGAAATGATCAGCCCCGGCTTCCGGGGCACCCCAGCCGATTCGGCTTGTCCCTGCCTCGAAAAAGGGGAGGGCTATTCCAGCCACTTTGCGAACGGAGGATACCTTGAAGACCCAGGTGGATGAAATCGCGCCCGATCTGTTTCGGATCTCGACCTACATCGCCAAGTACGACCTCCAGTTCAACCAGTTTCTGGTGAGAGACGAGGAGCCGCTGCTCTACCATACCGGCATGCGGGGGATGTTCGAGCCGGTGCGTGATGCGGTAGCAAAGGTGATCGACCCGGCGACCCTGCGCTGGATCAGCTTCAGCCACTTCGAGGCCGACGAATGCGGCAGTTTGAACGCCTGGCTGGCAACCGCCCCGCAGGCGGAGCCGGTGGTCGGGATGGTCGGCGCGGTGGTCAACATCAACGATTTCGCCGACCGCCCGGCGCGCGTGCTGGCCGATGACGAGATCCTCGCCACCGGCCGCCACCGCTTCCGCTTCCTGGAAACACCCCATGTCCCCCACGCCTGGGATGCCAGCCTGCTGTTCGAGGAGAGCGGCAGGACCCTCTTCTGCTCCGACCTGCTGCTCCACAACGGCGCGGTCGAACCGGTGACGGAGCAGCCGATCCTGGAGCGGGCCCGGCAGTCTCTGCTCGGCTTCCAGGCCGGGCCGCTGGCCAACTCCTACCCGTACACGGCGCAGACCGCAGGCACCCTGCAGCGCCTGGCGGCGCTGGCCCCGGGCCGGCTGGCGACCATGCACGGCTCGTCCTTCGTCGGCGACGGCGGCGCGGCCCTGCGCGAGCTGGCCGGCCTGCTCCTGGCGGCCCTGGCCCCGCAGTCCGCGGTGGCAGGCTGAACGGCGGATTGAATGGAAACCTGGCACTATCTGCACGACCAAGTTCTGATCGGCGAAGGGCTGGAAGCGAAAATCTTTTACTCGCTGCTGGCGCTACTGGCCTTCTGGGTGCTTCGGCGACTGGCCCTGGTGGTGCTGCTGCGCGGGCGGGAAATCCAGGTCCAGTACCGGATCCGCAAGCTGGTCGCCTATATTACCTGGCCCCTCGCCTTCCTGGTCGTCGGCCGCATCTGGTTCGCCGGCTTCCAGGCGGTTTCCACCTACCTCGGGACTTCTCTCCGCCGGCCTGGCCATCGCCCTGCAGTCGCCGCTGGTCAACCTCGCCGGCTGGGCCTTCATCCTCTGGCGCCAGCCCTTCAAGGTCGGCGACCGGATCCAGGTCGGCGACCACCGCGGCGATGTCATCGACCAGCGGATCTTCATGTTCAGCCTGGTGGAGATCGGCAACTGGGTCGACGCCGACCAGAGCACCGGGCGGGTTCTCCACGTCCCCAACGGCAAGGTGTTCACCGAGGTGCTGGCCAACTACGGCCAGGGATTCCAGTACATCTGGAACGAGGTCCCGGTGCTGCTGACGTTCGAAAGCAACTGGCGCCAGGCCAAGGAACTGCTGCACCGGGTGGCCGAACAGCACTGCACCGCGATCAGCAGTGCCGCCCAGCAGCAGCTGCGCGAGGCGGCCAAGAAGTTCATGATCTTCTACAAGACCCTGACCCCGACGGTCTACACCAGCGTCCGCGACAGCGGGGTGCTGCTGACCATCCGCTACCTGTGCGATCCGCGCCATCGCCGCGGCAGCGAGCAGCAGATCTGGGAAGCGATCCTTGACGCCTTCGCCCGCCATGAGGATATCGACTTCGCCTACCCGACCCAGCGTTATTACCACAACGACCGGGAAGGGAAGCCGGGGACGCGGCCGGAAGCCCTGTTTCCCGGAGATGATGTCGGCCAACTGAACGGGCGCTAAACGGCTGCCGGGCACCCCGGTGCACCCCTGACTTCGCGGACACCTATGCTTTCGGTTCTCAAGACGATTTTCAAGCGCCAGGCACCGTCCCGTAGCGCGCAGCGCACCCCCGCGCATCATCAGCTCGGGACCTTCCTCGGGGTCTTCACGCCGACGCTCCTGACCATCCTCGGCGTCATCATGTACCTGCGCTTCGGCTGGGTCCTCGGCCAGGTCGGCCTGGTGCGGACGCTGCTGATCGTGGTGCTGGCCAACGCCATCACCTTCATCACCGCCCTTAGCCTGTCGGCGATCGCCACCAATACCCGGGTCGGCGTCGGCGGCGCCTATTTCATCATCTCGCGCAGCCTCGGCCTCGATATCGGCGGGGCCATCGGCGTGCCGCTCTTCCTCTCCCAGGCCTTCTCCGTCACCCTCTATGCCTTCGGCCTGGCCGAGTCGCTGCGCATCGTCTGGCCGGGGGTGCCGGTGCCGGCGGCGGCGTTCCTCATTACCCTGGCGGTCGGAGCGCTCGCCTTGCGCGGCGCCGGCTTCGCCCTCAAGAGCCAGCTGCCGATCATGGCGCTGATCGGCCTGTCGCTCTTGGCCCTAGGCGGCGGCGCCTACGGCGGCGGCGAGGTCTCCCGGCTCTGGCAGTCCTCGGCGCCGGAGGCCGGCTTCTGGGCGGTCTTCGCGGTCTTTTTCCCGGCGGTGACCGGGATCATGGCGGGCCTGAGCCTCTCCGGCGACCTCGCCGAACCGCGCACCGCCATTCCCCGCGGCACGGTCCTGGCGACCCTGCGCCGGCTTTGCCGTCTACCTGCTGGTGCCGGTGCTGCTCTGCATCGGCGCGACTCCGGCACAGCTGCGCGAGGACCCGCTGGTCTGGACCCGCATCGCCGTGCTCGGCCCCTGGCTGATCCTGCCGGGGCTGTGGGGGGCGATCTTCTCCTCGGCGGTCGGCTCGATGCTCGGCGCGCCGCGCACCCTCCAGGCGCTGGCCTTCGACCGACTGGTCCCCCGCCAGCTGGCCAAAACCGCCGGCCGCAGCAAGGAGCCGGTCTACGGCATGGCGGTTACCCTGGCCCTCGCCCTCGGGGCGATCTTCCTCGGCGACCTGAATACCGTCGCCGAGGTGGTGACGATGTTCTTTCTGACCGTCTACGGCACCGTCAGCCTGGTGGCGGCCCTGGAGAGCCTGTCGGGCAATCCCTCCTGGCGGCCGCGCATCCAGGTCCCCTGGTGGCTGAGCCTGGCCGGCGCCGCCGGCTTGCTTCGGGGTGATGGTCCTGATCAACCTGCCGGCCAGTCTCCTCGCCGTGGCCATCGAAGCTCGGCATCTGGCTCTGGATCAAGCGGCGCGGCCGGCGCGGGCGCTGGGGGAACCTCTGGCGCGATCTCTACGAAGCGATGATTCACTGGGCGCTGCACCGGCTCGAACACCATCCGATGACCCCGCGCAACTGGCGGCCCCATGTCCTGGCCTTCTCCGGCAACATGGAGAATCGCCTCGATCTGCTCCGTTTCGCCGACTGGTTCAGCGAGGGGCGCGGCCTGGTCACGGTCTGCGAGCTGCGGGTCGGCGACCTGCTGGCCCTCGATCTCGATATCGAAGCGCGGCGCGAGGAGATCGACCGGATTCTCGACGCAGGAAGGGATCGATGCCTTCGGCGAGGTCGACGTGGTGCAGGATATCGAGCGCGGCATGGTCGCCGTTGCCCAGGCCAACGGCATCGCCGGTCTCGAGAGCAACACGGTGATGATCGGCTGGCCGGACAGCCCGGAGCGGCTGGTGACCCTGCTGCGGGTCGGGCGCAGCCTGCAGCGCCTCAACAAGTCGCTCCTGATCGGCAAGATCCGTGAACTCGCGCCCGTGAGGGAAGGGGAGGCGCGGAAGATCGACATCTGGTGGGGTGGCCTGCAGCGCAACGGCGACCTGATCCTGATGCTCGCTTACCTGCTGACCTGCAACTCCGAATGGCGCCATGCCCGCATCCGGGTGCTGAGCATCGCCTCCAACGAGCTGATGCAGCAGAAGACTGAGCTCTTCCTGCGCAAGCTGGTCCCGGAGATCCGCATCGAGGTCGAGATCAATGTGATGATCCGCAGCGGCGAGGTGACCGTCCGCGAGATGATCCGCCGCGAGAGCGCCCTGGCCGACCTGGTGCTGATGGGGCTGGAGATTCCCGGAGAAGGGGAAGAAGAAGAGTACGCCCAGCGGCTGACCGTCCTGGTCGAAGGGCTCGGCAACTTTTTCCTGGTGCGCAACGGCAGCCTGTTCATCGGCGATTTGATTTCGCCGGAAAAGATGACCGGGACGGTCGGGGACGGACAGGAATGAGAACTGAACCTTAAACGGGTTTCACACGGATAAGTTCGGATAAAACCCGATCGGATTCGGATCAGGTAAAAAGAGCGCCCAGTGACCTAGGGCTTCGACTTTAACGAGCCACAAATCACCAGTCACGCCTCTTCCCGTCCTGTAATTCCAGGCTTTTCCCTTGACACCACCCCGCTCCGTTAATTAAAAAAGAAGCTGCTGATTTTCTTGTATTTCTTTTGTATTCGACGACGAGGGATAAGCGTATGAATTGAGGCCGCAGCCAATCCGGTGTTTCCGACCGATTGCCGCGGTTTTTTGCGTTTTGAGGAGGGGGAGGCATGAACCTGATCTTTGTGCACGGCTGGGGAACGACCCAGACCGAAACCTATGGCGGCTTGCCCGAGGCCCTGGTCGCCTCCGCCGGCGCCTACGACCTCGATCTGACCATTCAGCACATCAATCTGGGGAACTACGTCAGCTTTCACGACGAAGTCACCCTCGACGACATCGCCCGGGCTCTCGATCAGGCCCTGCGCGACCTGTCCGGCAACGAGCAGGGAATCCAGCCCTTCTCCTGCATCACCCACTCCACCGGCGGCCCGGTGGTCCGCCACTGGGTCAACTACCATTACGGCCCCGAGCGCCTGGGCCAACTTCCTCTGTGCCACCTGGTGATGCTCGCCCCGGCCAACCACGGCTCGACCCTGGCGGTCCTCGGCAAGCAGCGGGTCGGCCGCCTCAAGGCCTGGTTCAGCGGCATCGAACCGGGGCAACGAGTCCTCGACTGGCTCTCCCTCGGCAGCAAGGGGCAGTGGAAGCTCAACAGGGACTACCTCGATTACGACTACGCCGGCGCCCAATTTTATCCCTTTGTATTGGCTGGCCAGGGGATCGATCACCAGTTCTACGATTTTCTCAACAGCTACCTGGTCGAGCCCGGTTCCGACGGCGTGGTGCGGGTCGCCGGCGCCAACATGAACTATCGCTACTTCGCGGTCGAGCAGAGCGAGGAGTTGATCCGGAAAACCCCGCTGACTTACCGGCTGATCGAGGATCCGGACCAGCCGGTGCGGCTGCCGCAGCCGGTCCCCCTGGGTGTCTATGAGTGTTACAGCCACTGCGGCACCAAGATGGGAATCATGGGCTGCATCAAGCCGCAGAGCGACACTCCGCAGCCGGTGGTGGATGACGTCCTGCGCTGTCTTCAGGTCGACAGTCCGCAGGGCTACCGGGAACGAGCCGAGGCGCTGACGGCGCTGACCCAGGCCCAGCAGCAGGGCACGGATCGCTACGCGATGCTTATTTTCCACATCCACGACGATCGGGGCAACCGATTCGCCAAGGATGATTTCGACGTCTTCCTGCTCGGCGGCCGCAACTATCAGCCCCAGGATCTGCCGAAGGGTTTTTTCAAGGACCGGCAGATGAACGCTCTGACCAGCAATCTGGTCTACTACCTGAACGTGGACAAGATGAACGAGATCCAGGATGGGATGTTCGGTCTCCGTATCGTCGCCCGGCCGTCGAGGGGCTTCTCCTATTATTTTGCTGGTGAGTTCCGTTCGGACGGGGCTTCGTATGAGGACATCATCGTGCCCAATCAGACCACTTACGTCGACATCACCTTGAAGCGTCAGGTGGACAGGAATGTCTTCCAATTTGATCGCGCCGACCGGCCACGGCGGAGTTTCAAGAAGGTGAAGCCGGCAGGAGAGGGGATTGGGAGTTGATGCCTGGGCGTTGGGTGAGTAAGTCAAAGTGGCACGGAAAGACTTGATAATCATATAAAAGGCACCCCCCGGCATAACGAGAAGGCAAAGACTTCCTGATATGCTGCTAAAGAGACCAATCTCTAGCATCGGGAGGTGCCCAATGAAACTGTACTCGGCAATCGATCTGCATTCAACCAACAGCTACCTGGCAATCATCGACGAAAATGGAAAACGCATCTTCAAGGAAAAGCTGCCGAACGACATCACCGTAATCTGTGAGAGGCTGTCCTTGTACAGAGGTACTCTCGAAGGAGTCGTGGTCGAATCAACCTACAATTGGTATTGGCTGGTCGATGGTCCGACGGCGGAAGGATACACCATCCACCTGGCGAATCCGGCAGCGATCCAGAAGTACAGCGGACTCAAATATGCCGACGACAAGCACGATGCATTCTGGCTGGCCGAGATGCTGCGGCTGAATATTCTGCCAACAGGCTACATTTACCCGAAGGAGGTACGGCCCCTACGGGACCTGCTCCGGAAACGGAGCCACTTGGTGGCATTGAGAACGTCGTTGCTCATCAGTCTGCAGAACATCATCACCCGGAACTGTGGCCAGAAGATGAAGACCAATGACATCAAGCGGCTGCGGGAAAACCGGGTCCAGCCGCTTCTGGCCGGCAACGAGGATCTGGCTCTGGCCGGTCAGGTGAGCAAGGATAGCATCGACTTCCTGACTCGGCAGATCCGGGCCATTGAAACCTTCATCGAAAAAAAGGTCGAACTCAATGGTGCGTACCGGCAACTCGAAACCATTCCCGGCGTCGGCAAGATTCTGGGGCTGACCATCATGCTGGAAGCCGGGCCGATCGAACGCTTTGCAAAAGTTGGCAACTTCGCCTCGTACTGCCGGGTGGTCTCTTCGCAATGGAGCAGCAACGGCAAAGCCAAGGGGAAGGGGAACAAGAAAAACGGCAACAAGTACCTTTCCTGGGCCTTCTCCGAGGCGGCCGAGCTTGCCAGACGCTTTGACGACAAAGCCAGGGCCTACTACAACCGTAAGTTGAGAAAGAGCAACTTCATGGCCGCGCATGCGGCGCTGGCCCACAAACTGGCGCGGGCCGCGTTCTACATCATCAGGGACCAGGTTCCCTTCATGCCGGAAAAGACCTTCTCTTAGGAACTGGCCGGAGCGGTGAACCCGCATTGGGGTTGGCAAAACCACGAGGCCTGATTGGCAGCCGCTCCGCCCAGCATAGATACAGGTTATCGCCGTCTTTACTGCCCACGTCGTGAACCACCAAGGGGCTGGCTAACAACCACGAGTCCTGAAACAACCATTTGGGCACGGCCTGGTACCGAAGGTTTTCTGGTCCGCGAAAAGCGGAAAGGGCTGTTGAGCTTCTATGACCTCCACAACCGCCTTGATCCTGATGGGTGACTGGTGCAGCGAAGGCTGACATCGAAGCAGAGAGAAATATCGGCAATGGTAAGGATGTCGGTGACGGAACGCAGCAAAGCATGAAAACCACAATCTCATGCTCCGGGAATGTTTTTGCCCTTGACGGACAGCCTTTAATGGGTGACCCCAGTCCTCCTGCGACTCGCGCCAGCGCCGCGGCAGCGAGCAGCAGATCTGGGAGGCGATCCTTGACGCCTTCTCCCGCCAAGCCGACATCGACTTCGCCTACCCGACCCAGCGCCTCTACCGCAACGACCGGGAAGGGAAGCCCGGGACGCGGCCGGAGGCGCTGTTCGGCGCCGCTCCGAACCCCGGCGACGCTCACTGATCCTTTCCCTCCCGGCTGCCGATCCCCCGCCCCGATCCCGGGTTTTTGCCGCCCCGACTGCCCAATATTGACAGCCGCGATACTCCCGCCCGTTTCGATGCCGTGGCTCCGCCGTTCGGCCGGGCTCCCTGCCGTCGCCTCCGATTATCTGCAACGCCCTGAAAGTACTTGTTCAATTTCCCCCGCGCCGGCTGCAAAGGCGCCGTGCCGCCTTAACCGGCACGCTCCGGAAAGCCCCTGGCACCGACCCTGCACTGGAATAGTACCCGGCCGCGGTGCCTGCGGCCCTCGGATCGGAAAGGAGGTTTTGTGTGAACTGCGCAACCGAACCGTTACCCAGCGGGACCGATGGAGCGGCGCCGCGCATCTGGGCCTGCGGCGGCGGCAAGGGCGGGGTGGGCAAGTCGGCCGTCACCGCCAACCTCGGCGTTGCCCTGGCCCGGGCGGGGAAACGCTGCATTCTGCTCGACGCTGACCTTGGCGGCGCCAATCTCCACACCCTGTTCGGCATCGCCCAGCCCCGTACCTCCCTCGCCGATCTCTTCTCCCGCCAGGCGGGGCACCTCCAGGAGCTGACCGTCCCCACCGGGATTCCCGGCCTGGAACTGATCAGCGGCGCCCAGCCGCTACTCGACATGGCCAACCTTCCCCATGCCCAGAAGCTCAAGCTCCTGCGCCAGCTTTCCTCGCTGCCGGCCGATTACCTGCTGCTCGACCTCGGCGCCGGATCGAGTTTCAATGTGGTCGATTTCTTCCTCGCCGCTGGCACTCAGCTGCTGGTGGTGACGCCGCTCCCCACCGCGGTGGAGAACGCCTATCATTTCCTCAAGGTGGGATTCTTCCGGCAGTTGAAGGGAGTGGTGCGCCAGGCGGGGCTGGAGAGCCAAACCGCGGAACTGCTGCAGGATCGGCGCGCCCTCGGCATCCGTTCCCCCGGGGAGTTGCTGGCGCAGATCCGGCGCCAGTTCCCACAGCGCGGGGCGATGGTGGCCAAGGGAATGGCCCGTTTCGCCCCGCAGATCGTGGTCAACCAGGTGCGCAACGAGGAAGAGCGGCAGCTGGGCCGGCAGATGGCGTTGGCCGCCAGCCGTTACTTCGGCCTGCCGGTTACCCCCCTGGGGAGCCTACCTTACGACGAGCGGGTCCATGCCGCCATCCAGAAGCGGCGTCCGGCGCTGGAGTCTTCTCCCCAGTCCGGCTTTTCCCAGGCCATCCGCGAGATCGGCGGCCGCCTGCACGACACCGAGGAGGAAACCGATGAGCGAAACCTGTCTGCGAGACGCCTTTGAGTGCCTGGACCTCCCGCCCGAGGCGGGGCTGGTGAAGGTGCGGCGGGCTTACCTGGAGTTGAAGGAGCTTTACGCCGAAGGGGCTCTGGCGAGCTACGGCCTGTTCGACGGCGACGCCCGCCAGGGGCGCCTGGAGCAGATCGAGAGCGCCTACCGCCTGGTCCTGAGGAAGCTGACCGAAGGGTCCCGCGCGGTGGTATCCCTGCACCCGGCACCGGGGCCGGGTGCGGACGGCGGGGAAGGGGACGCCGCGCCGGTCGTCGTCGATGAATCCCCCGGGCTGTTCCTGCGACGGGCCCGGGAGCGGGCCGGAATTCCCCTGCAGGAGATCGCCCGGCGCACCAAACTCGGGGTGGCGCAGCTCACCAGCATCGAGGCGGAGCGCTACGACCAGCTCCCCGCGCCCGTCTACCTGCGCGGCTTCGTGGAACAGTATGCCAGGCTGGTCGGCCTGCCCGAGCCGCGGCAGATCGCCGCACGCTACCTGGCCCGCTCCGCTCGTTCCGAGCCGCCCCGCTAGGGACTGGCTCCGCCCGGTGCCTGGCCCGTTACGATGCAGATAAAAAAACGGCAGCCTTGCGGCTGCCGTTTTTTGCGTCCGGGGATGAAGGGTCCCGCCTAGAGCGTCAGCGCCGCCTCCCCCTGGAAGAGTTGCCCGCGGACCTTCGCCACCTCGGCGCTCTCCAGGTAGTCGTCGAAACTCATGCTGCGGTCGATGTAGCCGCCGGGGGCGAACTCGACGATGCGGTTGGCGACGGTGGCGAGGAACTTGTGGTCGTGGCTGGCGAAGAGGATCACCTCCGGGAAGGCGATCAGGCCGTTGTTGAGAGCGGTGATCGACTCCAGGTCGAGGTGGTTGGTCGGCTCGTCGAAGATCAGGACGTTGGCGCCGGTGAGCATCATCTTCGCCAGCATGCAGCGCACCTTCTCGCCGCCGGAGAGGACGTTGGACTTCTTGGTCGCCTCGTCGCCGGAGAAGAGCATGCGGCCGAGAAAGCCGCGGGCGAAGCTCTCGCCCTCGGTGGAGGGGGCGAACTGGCGCAGCCAGTCGATCAGGGTCAGATCGTTCTGGAAGAAGCGGCCGTTCTCCTTGGGGAAGAAGGCGGAGGTGATGGTGACGCCGAAGCGGAAGCTGCCGCTGTCGGGCGCAAGCTCGCCGGCGAGGATCTGGAAGAGGGTGGTCTTGGTCAGGGCGCCGCCGCCGACAAAGGCGATCTTGTCCCCCTTGTTGACGGTCAGGCTGAAGTTGTCGAGCACCTTGACGCCGTCGATAGTCTTGCAGAGGTCCTTGATCTCAAGGATGATGTCGCCGCAGGGGCGCTCCGGCTTGAAGACCACGAAGGGGTACTTGCGCGAGGAGACCGGCATCTCCTCCAGCGTCAGCTTCTCCAGCAGCTTTTTGCGCGAGGTCGCCTGCTTGGCCTTGGAAGCGTTGGAGGAGAAACGCTGGATGAACTCCTTGAGCTCGTTGGCCTTGTCGGTGGTCTTGCGGTTCTCCTCCTGCTTCTGCTTCAGGGTGAGCTGGCTCGCTTCGTACCAGAAGTCGTAGTTGCCGACGTAGACGGTGATCTTGCCGAAGTCGATGTCGGCGACGTGGGTGCAGACCTGGTTGAGAAAGTGGCGGTCATGGGAGACGACGATGACCGTGTTCTGGAAACGGGAGAGGAAATCCTCCAGCCAGGCGATCGATTTCAGGTCGAGGTGGTTGGTCGGCTCGTCGAGGAGGAGGATGTCGGGGCTGCCAAAGAGGGCCTGGGCGAGCAGGACGCGGACCTTCTCGCCCCCTTCGAGCTCCTTCATCTTCTTGTGGCGCAGCTCTTCGGGGATGCCGAGGCCGTTTAGGAGCACCGCGGCCTCCGACTCGGCCTCGTAGCCGTTCATTTCGGCGAACTCGGCCTCCAGCTCCCCGGAGCGGACGCCGTCCGCCTCGGAGAACTCCCCTTTCGAGTAGATCGCCTCGCGCTCGGCCATCACCCGGTAGAGCTCTTTATGCCCCATCATCACCGTGTTGAAAACCGTCTCCTCATCGAAGGCGAAGTGGTCCTGGCGCAGCATGGCGATGCGTTCGCCGGGGCCGGTGGAGATTTCTCCCTTGTCCCCCTCCAATTCGCCGGCGAGGATTTTGAGAAAAGTCGACTTGCCGGCGCCGTTGGCGCCGATCAGGCCGTAACAGTTGCCGGGGATGAACTTGATGTTGACGTCTTTGAAAATGACCCGCTTGCCGTAGGCAAGGGCCACGTTGTGGGCGCTGATCATGGCTCTTCTTCTTTCCTGTCGGGACAAAATAAAAACCACAGGGCGATCCCTGTGGTTCACGCAGAGGGCTTTTATACCATCGGACGCCGGTTCGTGGCAATCGGTTTCTGATTATAAATCGCCGCTCTTGCCGTTTCCGGGGCGGATCGGACCAGTCAATATCATAAAAGCGTCTCGCGCGGATCCACTTCGGATAAAATCTGATTGAATTCGGATTTGAATTCAAAGCCTAAGGCTTGATCCGATTATCATCCGAAGTGATCAGACTTGATCCGCGAGAAACGCTTTTGACCTGATTCTTCGGCGCCGATGGTTCAGCCCGAGTTTTGGCTGTTCCCGCCGCCGGTTTGCGAGTACCCTGGCGAAAGCACCGCCCTTTGCCCCCCGCACCCGTTCCGGCACCCCATGGACCTCTCTTCCCGCAACCGCCTTAACGAGCGCCACCTCCCCCTTTTCGCCGGGGCGACCCTCTTCGACCGGATCGCCCGCGCCGTCTGCCGGGCCGGCTGCCTGCCGCGCAAGGAACTCTTTGAAGCCTGGGAGACGGCGCGGCGGGTGCGGCGCCGGTTTCGCGGCGGCCGGGTGGTCGATCTGGCCTGCGGCCATGGCCTCCTCGCCCAGATTCTGCTCCTCCTCGACGACACCTCGCCGCAGGCCCTGGCCGTCGATCGGCGCCTGCCCCCCAGTGCCGCGGTGTTGGCAACGGCCCTCCAGGCCGACTGGCCACGCCTGGCGGGACGGATCGACTTCCTGGCGGCGGGACTCGAGCAGGTTCCCCTTAACGCGGGCGACCTGGTGGTCTCGGTCCATGCCTGCGGTGGGCTGACCGACCTGGTGCTGGAGCGGGCGGTTGGCGCCGGCGCCAGGGTCGCAGTCCTTCCCTGCTGCCACGATCTGGCGGATGCGGATTGCGGCGGACTGCAGGGGTGGATGGATGGGCCACTGGCCGTCGACGCCACCCGCGCCGCCCGGCTGCGCGCCGCCGGCTACCGGGTCCACACCCAGACCATCCCCGCCGGGATCACGCCGAAGAACCGGCTGCTCCTAGGGGAGCCGGGATTGGGCGCGAAATGATTTGTCACCAAGGGCGGTCTCACTCGACGCTGCGACGACGAAAATAAAACCCCCAACCATTGACAACCGCTGGGATGGAAAGGCGCCAATCGAATGGCACAGCAACGGGAAGGGAAACGGCCGCCGAAACAGCGCCAGCCGGGCGGAATGGTCATCCTCCATGAGGACAAGGAAATCCTGGTGGTGGTGAAGCCGGCGGGGCTGCTGACCATCGGCAGCGAGCGGGACAAGACCCGAACCGCCCACTTCCTGCTCAACGACTATGTCCGCAAGGGGGATCCGAAATCGCGCAACCGCGTCTACGTCGTCCATCGCCTCGACCAGGACACCTCCGGTCTCCTGCTCTTCGCCAAGAGCGAGGCGGCCAAAATTTTTCTTCAGGAGCACTGGGAGCAGACCGAGAAGCACTACCTGGCCATCGTCCACGGCCGGCTGCCCGCCCGGGAGGGGACGATTTCCACCTGCCTGACCGAGAATGCCGCCCAGCGGGTCTACTCGACCGCGGCTGCCGGCCAGGGCAAACTCGCCCGGACCGCCTATCGGGTGGTGCAGGAGGTCGGGGATTTGAGCCTGCTGGACATTCACCTTCTCACCGGCCGCAAGCACCAGATCCGCGTCCATTTCGCCGAACTCGGGCATCCCGTGGTCGGCGACCGCAAATACGGCAGGGATGACGGCGCCAGGCGCCTCGCCCTGCATGCCTGTTCGATCTCCTTCACCCATCCCTTTAACGGCCGGCCGATGCGCTTCGACACCGGAATGCCGGAGGACCTGGTGCGTTTGCTGGGCAAGCCGTAGCCTGCCCCCAAGCCGGGGAAGAATCAGCAGGACCCGGGGCTTGCATCGGTCGCCGCCGGAGGTATCCTGGCCCTAGGGACTGCGAATTTCCGGCCCTCAGTTCCGGGCGCGGCGAACCGGCCGGCGATAACCGCGTTTCTCGCCCTTCGTCATCTTGGTTGCCAACTGCGGAAAGGAGACTCTCATGGCCCTCGCGATTCACTCGCCAGCCTTTGCCGATCACGCCGTCATCCCGCAGAAGTACACCTGCCAGGGAGAGGATATTTCCCCGCCCCTGGCCTGGTCGGGGAGTCCGGCGGGAACCAAAAGCCTGGTCCTGATCGTCGACGATCCGGACGCCCCCGACCCCCGGGCGCCGAAGTTGACCTGGGTGCACTGGCTCCTCTTCAACCTCCCGGCCGCCTGCGCCGGGCTTCCCGAAGGGGTTGGCCAGCTGCCGCCGGGAACCGGCGAGGGGCTGAACAACTGGAACCGGACCGGCTATGGCGGCCCCTGCCCGCCGATCGGCAGCCACCGCTATTTTTTCAAGCTCTATGCCCTCGATGTGACCCTTTCCGGCCTGGTGAAACCTGACAAGGACCGCCTCGAGGCGGCCATGGCCGGCCACATCCTGGCCCAGGCGCAGCTGGTCGGCACCTACCGGAAGCACTGAAGCCTGCGGCCTTCCCGGGTTATAATGGGACCCGGGGCAGGGAAGACGCCCCGGTGGGGGGAAAGGAGGCTGACCATGCGTGTGCAAGAGTTCCAGCAAGTCTGTGACGCGGTAGCGTCGGGGGAAGCAAAACGAGTGCAGAACCTCGATCTGCTCTATGTGGGGGAGGTTGTGGCCTGTGACCGGGACCGCAACCGAGTCGAGGTCGAAGCTTTTGGCCATCGCTTCGAGTGGTCTGCGGAGCGCTGCCGGGCGGTCGACCCGCGCGTCTCCGCGCTGGGCCCGCCGACCGATCTTTGAGGATCGTCTTTAGCGGCGGGTGGCGAGCAGGATGCCGGCGGCGATCAGAACGATGCCGGTGCCGTGGAACCAGCGGAAGGATTCGCCGAGGAAGGCGATCGCCATCAGGCTGCCGAAGACCGGCATCAGGTGGATGAAGAGGCCGGCGCGGTTGGCGCCGACCAGCTCCACACCGCGGTTGAAGCAGAGATAGGCGACGATGGAAGGGAAGATCGCCACGTAGCCGACGGCCAGCAGGGTGACGAGGTTGAACTCCAGGGTCCGGCCGCCGTGGATTTCGCCGAGAAAGAAGGGGACCAGCATCAGTGTCCCGGCGGCAAAGGTCACCGCCACGAAGCTCAAAGGATGAATGGCGGGGCGCAGGCGCAGCAGGACCGAATAGGCCGCGTAGCAAAGGACCGCGATCATCACCAGCAGGTCCCCGTGGTTGATGGTCAGGGTACGCAGGGCGCCGGGATCGCCGCGCAGGATGATGGTCGCGGCTCCGGCCAGGGAGAGAGTGATGCCGAAGGCCTGGCGTTTGCTGACCCGCTCCCGGAACAGCAGAAAGGACATGGCGACGATCAGGACCGGCATCGTCGACTGCATCAGCAGGGCGTTGAGGGCGAAGGTGGTCTGCAGCCCGGTGTAGACCAGGGTGTTGAAGGCGGCGACCCCGACTGCGGCGAGCAATAGCAGGATCGGCCAGCCGCGGCGGATGGCCAGCCAGTCCCGGCGCAGGTGGGGCCAGGCCGGGTAGAGGATCAGCAGCGAGGCCCCGGCCCAGCGGCAGAAGGCCAGCGCCACTGGCGGCACGCTGCCGTGCACGGCGCGGCCGACGATGAAATTGGCGGACCAGAGCAGGGACGCCAGGGTCAGCAGCAGGTAGGGATGTCGGGTCAGTTTCATCGGCGGGCTCGGGGCGCGGAGTGGCCGCCAATGTAGCCGATGGCGCCGGAAAGCACAACCCTTTCCCCGGCATGGCGAAGCCCGGAAGCGGCCGGCCGGTTAGGGGTTGACCGGGGTTCCGGCCGCTGCTACCGTGCAGGCTGGCGACCGGGCGCCGTTCGCGCCGCTGGTTGCCCCATCAAGTTCCCCGGAGTTCCTCGTGCACGATTCCTATGCCCCCTTCCTGATCGGCCGCAGTTTCCGCATCTGCCCGCCGGAGGCAAAACCACCCGCGGATGGGCGCATCAAGCTGGTGATGGACCGCGGCGCCTTCGGTTCGGGCGAGCACGAAACGACCGTCAGCTGCCTGGAGGCCCTGGAGAGTTTCCCCTTTGCCGGCGGCGAAAAGGTTCTCGACCTGGGCAGCGGCACCGGTATTCTCGCCATTGGTGCCCTGTTGCGCGGCGCCGGCCGGGCCTGGTGCGTCGACATCGAGGCGGTGGCGGTCGCCAGCTGCCGCCGCAACTGCGCCCACAACGGTGTGGCGGATCGGGTGCGGCACCACTGCGGGACGCTGGCGACGCTGGACGAAGAGGCCTTCGACCTGATTCTGGCCAACATCTATGGCGACATTCTGCTCGACGTCGGCGCGGCTCTCGTCGCCCGGGCGAAGCCGGGGGCACGGCTGCTCCTGTCGGGCATCCTCTGGGAATACAATTTCGACGTCCGCCAGTGTTACCGCCGGCTCGGCTGCCGGGTGGCCAGCAATCGCATGCTGGAGGAGTTCAGTACCGTACTGCTGGAAAAGGCCGGCTGAAAGGGGCCTGCCCCGTGTCAATCGGGGCGGTCTTCCGAGGTGATCCGTCATGATGTTCCTGCTGTTGCTGATTCCCCTGGCCCTGCTCGGGGCCGTTCTGGCCTGGCTGAGCTGGCGCGCCCGCCAGCGCCGGGCGGCGCTGGTCATGGCCGCCGTTGGCCTGGTCTGCGCCGTTCTCTCGGTCGGCCTGATTCTCGCCGGACTCCTGCTCTATCAGGCGCTGCCGGTGCAGATCACCGGCTGAGCCGGTCCCTTCCCCCCGGCCCCGATGTTCATCCTGCCTGCGTTCTCTGTTAAACTTGAAATTGAATCCGGGAAAAGCGTCAGCATGGACTGCCGTTCTCCGCTTGATCGAGCTAATTGGGGGTGAAGCATGGCAGGAAAATCCGAGACGGCGACCCTGGCTGCCGGCTGCTTCTGGTGCGTGGAGGCGGTTTTCGGCCGGCTGCGAGGGGTGCAGGAAGTCGTTTCCGGCTATACCGGCGGGACGGTGGCGAACCCCACCTACGAGGAGGTCTGCAGCGGCGCGACCGGCCATGCCGAGGCGGTGCAGATCCGCTTCGACCCGAAGGTGATCTCCTTCGCCGAGCTGCTCGGGGTCTTCTGGCGCAGCCACGACCCGACCACCCGCAACCGCCAGGGCGCCGACGTCGGCAGCCAGTACCGATCCGCCATCTTCTATCACGACGAGCACCAGCGGCAAATCGCCGAAGCGTCCCGGAACGAGGCGCAGGCGGCCGGGCTGTGGCCCGAACCGATCGTCACCGAGATCGTTCCCTTTTCCACCTTCTATCCCGCCGAGGGGTATCATCAGGACTACTACCGGCAGAACGCCTTACAGCCCTACTGCCGAATGGTCATCGCTCCCAAGCTCAAAAAACTGCGGCAGAGTTTCGCCGACAAGCTGAAATGACCCGCCGCCGGATTGCCCCTGCCGGGCGGTTGCCCTTGACTTTGTCTGCGTGATGAAGAAATATGTACCGTATACATGATCGTCTTTAATGTGCGCTTTGCCGGAGGGGCCCGCCAGGCGATCCCCCCATAACCTTTCTGGAACGTCATGCCGACTCGACCGATTCAAATCCTGCTGGTGGAGGATTCTCCGAGCCATGCCGAAATGATCCGCGAAGCGCTGCAGGAGGCCGGATCCCACTACCGTTTCACGCTGGTCAACAGCCTGCAGGCCGCCCGCAATCGGCTGGCCGAATCCCCCCCGGACATTGCGATCGTCGACCTCTTCCTGCCGGACGGCCAGGGGACCGAACTGCTGCCGGACAACCAGGCGGAGGTGGCTCTGCCCATCATCATCATGACCGGCCAGGGGGACGAGCAACTGGCGGTCACGGCGATGAAGTGCGGCGCCCTCGATTACGTGGTCAAATCGGCCGCGGCCCTCGGGTCGCTCCCGCACATCGTCGAACGGGCCCTGCGGGAATGGGGGCATATCGTCGAGCGGCGCCGGGCCGAGCGGGCCATGCTCAAGAGCGAGGCGAAATTCCGCTCGATTTTCGAATCGGCCGCCAGCGGCATCGCCTTTCTGACCCCCACGGGCCAGGTACTTCAGGCCAACCCCGTCTTCTGCGAGGTCTCCGGCTATTCCCCCGAGGAAATCGCCCGTCTGAACGTCCTCGATGTGACCCACCCCGATTTTCGTGAGAAGACCCGCCAGGTCTACGCGGAGCTCGCTTCCGGCCGCAGCCCGGTGGTGCGTTACGAAAAGGTCTATCTGAAGAAGGACGGCGGCAAGGTCTGGGGCGACGTGACCTTGTCCAGGGTCGAGGATGTCGCAGGGGAGGGCTCCTATGTGGTCGCCATCGTCAACGACTTCACCGAGCGCAAACGGGCGGAAGACAGCCTGCGCGAGACCAACCAGGAGCTGGCCGCCTTCGTCTCCACCGTCGCCCACGACCTGCGCACGCCGTTGACCCCGATCATCGGCTATGCCGAGTTCATCGCCGAGAACTATCGCAACCTGCTCGACCAGCAGGCCCAATTCTGCCTGGAGCAGATTCAGGGGCAGGGGCGGCGGATGCTGAACATCATGGAGGATCTGCTGACTTTGGCCCGGGTGGGGGCCGTCGACCTTCCCGGACAACCGGTGGACACGGCGGCCGTGGTCGGCCAGGTTCTGGCCGATCTGGCGGCCTGCCTGGAGGAACGCGGCGCGACTGTGGAGGTCGGGCCCCTGCCGCCGGTCACCATGCCCGAATCGCTGCTGACCCAGGTTTTTTCCAACCTGATCGGCAACGCCCTGTGCCACGGCTGCCCCAACGGCGGGCGGATCGAAGCCGGCGGCGAGCGCGACGGCCGGCTGGTCCGCTTTTTCGTGCGCGATCACGGCCCGGGCATTCCCGAGGCGGAGCGGGAACGGGTCTTCGAAATTTTCTATCGCGGTGGCCAGGCGAAAAGCGGTACCGGCAGCGGCCTCGGCCTGGCCATCATCCGCAAGATCGCCCACCACTTCGACGGGCGCGCCTGGGCCGAGGAAACCCCCGGCGGCGGCGCGACCCTGTGGGTGGAATTCGACCTTCCTGAACCCGCCTGACGGCGATGCGCCGTAAATAGTCGCAACTCTGCACCGCAGCCGCGCAGTGAGCCCCCCCCACCTCCGCCGAGGGTATCCGTACCACGGCCGGCGGATCTTCCTCCCCGCCCTATCGCCGAACGTCTCCCTTCCGCTGGCCCAAGATCGTGCAAGCTTCTCGCTAAGGTTTGTCCGGCAGGATTCCGGTCTGCAGGCGGATCGCTTTCCGCGGGCTTTGCCCTCCCCCAATAGCCCTTCAAAATCGCCTCCAATCCCCCCCATCCGCCCGCTCCAGGCGTGGCTCCCCTCCCCACCCGATGCCTTTTTCGGGATCAATTCCAAGGCGCAGCGCCTGACCGTCCGCTGTTCTTCCCCCTCTCCAGCCGTAGATCGTTTGCTAGGACTGCCGGCTCAGGTTGTTCTCTCGATACCCTCTTTGTGATTCTGCCGTGACCAAAAAGAACTAAATTCCCGAAAAAGAAACAAAGAAGAATATACGGGCAATGTTTACATCAAAAATTCATTCCCTATAATCGGGCTCAAAACAAATAATACATCGTTATAAAAATCCAGATACGCTTGCTAGGCCATTGGCAAAAGCACATAAATAAAAAAGTAAGTTTAAGAAATTGCTTCCATTGGATCTGCTTCGGTTGAAATCCAACATTTGTCGACGTTGAGCGCCTCCTGCCTCTTCGGCAATGAAACAGATCCATTTTTTTTGTGAAACATGGATTCTCCATGTTGATCAGATAAACGACCTAAACAGGTTTGACGAAGACAATAACAAATTCTGTTTTGCAGAAGAGGAAAGGAGGAAGGAAAAAGCGGCTGGCATGTTTGGTTTTCATGGTGGTGATTTCGGCGTCCCCGGCAGTCTGCGCCTCCGGGTCCAGGGAAAGGGAAATCCTGGCTATTTCCCCGGCCTGCAATTTACCTGCCTGCGTCCCCAATCCGGTGGCCGGAACCGCCGATGCCGGGTGTCACTCCGCCGACCTGTGTGAGCGTCCCTAAACCATCTCAAGGAGGTAACGGTGAAAAAAATGGCAACAGCAGTATCGACCATGGCCATGGTGGCGGCGCTGGCAGCGCCGGCCATGGCCCAGTTTTCCCTCGGTGGTTATTACCGCCTGACCGGAGTCAGCCAGAACATCAAAAGTAAATCGACCGATCCGACCGGCGAAACCATGATCGACCAGCGGCTGCGGATGAAAATGACCGATTCTCTCAACGACTACGTCAAGCTCGTATACTACGCTGAGGTCGACACCCCCTGGGGGATGAAGTCGAAAGGTTCGATCGGTGGTGGCGGCGAGGTCGGCACCGACGGGGTCAACATCGAAACCAAGAATGCCTACATCGATGTCAAGGTGCCGGATACCACGGTCAAGGCCAGGATCGGTCTGCAGGGGATTGACGACCTCTTCGAATATGTCGTCATCTCCGAGGATGCCGCCGCCGCCGTGGTCAGCGCCGACGTCGCCGGGGTGAACGTGGAGGCGATCTATTCCAAGTTTTCCGAGGGATCGAAATCGAACTGGGATGACGACGATTTCTATGGGCTGCACGTGAAGAAGAAGTTCAACGAGCATCTCAAACTGGGGGGCGCGATCTACTACCACGATAATAACAGCACAGACCCCAATACCCCTGACCCGGCGGCTCCGACCCCCCAGGATACCAGTGTCGTCCCCCAGGCCAGCACTTTCTATTACGGCCTGACCGGTGACTACGCCTTCAAAATTTTCAATATCAACGGTTTCGCCATCGCCCAGGACGGGACCGAGACCGTGGCAGGCAAAGATATTGACTCCAAGGCCCTGTGCGCCAGCGTGCGGGCGGCGATGCTTGTCCCCCACGGGCAGGTGGGCCTGCGTGCCATCTACTTCAGCCCCGACGACAGCGCGAAGAACGACAACACCTGGAAACATGCGGTCGGCGAGTGGGAATTCCCGCGGGAGAGCTTGATGATCTTCCTTCCCGATCGCTGGGTGAACAACAGCGGTACCACCCGTTACGCCATGGTCGACGCGGCCGAAGCCGGGTTCGGTCTCTACGGTCTGACGGCCACCGCTTTCCTCAAGGACCTGCCGCTGGACACCTACGCCAACCTCGGTGCCGGCGCCTTCTGGGCTGCCAGCGACAAGCGCAACGATGCCAGCGGGTCCCACGTCGGCGGCACCCTGATCGGCGCCGGCGATGATGTCCGTGCCGGCAGTACCCTCGGTTATGAACTCTCCGCCGAGGTGGGCAAAAAGGTCGCCAAGATGGTTGATGTTAGTCTGCGCGGCGCCTATGCCATCTTCGGTGATTTCTACGACGACACGGTCGTCAACCGCGCTGGCCAGGCTTCCGCGCCGGACAACGTCTTCAAAACGGCCCTCATGGTCAACGTCGGTTTCTAAGGCTCCATTGGTGGTTGCCAGCGTCCGGCAGGGTTCCGTAGTGGAACCCTGCCGGACCCATTTGGACCGGCTCCGGACAGAGCGGGAAGGTGACGACCTTCCCGGGGTCCCCACGACATGAAGGAGGGCACGATGGGCAGGTTTTCGCGGGATCCGGTGGAAGTTAGCGATTCGTTTCGGGTCAATGCCGAAGGAAAGATTTATCTGGAGGAATTGGCGCGGGGGCGGGGAGTGAGCGTATCCAGGTTGTTGCGGCAGTGGTTTGCAACCGATTCCCATGTCGCCCGCCGGCTGGAAGAAGCGATACCCACCCCACCGGACCACTGGCGGCGAGGACGATGATGGATCTGCTTCGCGATCTCCAGGTCAGAAATCATGCGGACGGTTTCACCCCGGAACCAGTATCGCGAGAGGCGTTGTTGACCATCCTGCGCGCCGGCAGCGCGGCCTGTACCGGTTTGAACAGCCGCCCCTGGCGCTTCGTGCTGGTCCAGGAGACGGCCATGCGGGCGGCCATCGCCCGGTTGGGCCGTTCCGTCCCGGCCGTAGCCGAGGCGCCGGCCTTCCTGGTGGTCTTCGCCGACTACCGGGTCATGGAACATTTCACCCTCGATTACCAGGCGGTGGGTGCCTGTTTGCAGAACATGCTGCTCGCCGCCAGCGCCCTCGAATTGGGCGCCGCCTGGATCGGGGCGTTTCTGAACCATTCCGAGGAGGTGCGCCTGTTGTTGGAACTGCCGGATTGCCTGGAACTGATGGCGGTGGTGGCGGTGGGGCACCCCTGCCGAAAACGCCGCCGGCGCAACCTCCGGCCCCTGGAGGAGGTCCTGCTCCGGGAAACCTGACCAGCCGGGTAATCGCCCATTGCAATCCCGGGCACGCCGGAACTAGAATCAGGGAATCATTCCAATCCCCGGCCGTTTTCACCACTGACGAGCGTCACCATGAACCCTGCCCGCAAACGCTTCCTCTTTTTTCCCACCCGGTCCCCCTGCAGACCAAGATGGCGCTGCTGGTGACCGCGTTGCTGGGGTTGCTGATCCTGGTCATCGGCGCGGTCTTCTCCGGATTGCTGGCGACCGTGATGGAGCGTGACATCGGCCGCAAGGCGTTGGTGGTGGCGGAAAGCGTCGCCGCCATGCCGGAGGTGGAAGAGGGGATTGCCCAGGGCGATCCGTCCCGCAACATCCAGCGGTTGGCCGAACGGATCCGCACCCAGACGGGGGCCGAATTCATCGTCGTCGGCGACCGGGAGGGGCGGCGGCTCTCCCATCCCGACCCGAAAAAAATCGGTCGGCTGATGGTCGGGGGCGACAACCCGCCGGTGCTGGAGGAAGGACGGACGCTGGTCTCCAAGGCGGTGGGAACCCTGGGCCCCTCGATCCGCGGCAAGGCTCCCGTCTTCGGTCCCAAGGGAGGGGTGATCGGGGTAGTTTCGGTCGGTTACCTGCTCGAGGATGTGCATGCGACCATCGCTGCGGCCCAGCGCCAGGTCATTCCTTTTGTCGCCATGGTTGTCATTCTGGGGATTCTCGGTGCCGTGATCATCAGCCGCGGGCTCAAGGAAGCGATTTTCGGGCTCGAGCCCGCCGAGATCGCCACCCTGCTGCAGGAACGTACAGCCATCCTCGAAACCATCCGCGAGGGGGTGGTGGCCAGCGACGTCACCGGCGCCGTGACCCTGGTCAACCAGTCGGCCCTGGCCAATATCGGTGTCGAGGATTCCGCCCGGGTGCTCGGTCGTCCGATCGGCGAGGTGCTGCCGGGGACCGACATGGACGCGGTCCTTGCCGCCGGCGAACGGCTGCTCGACCAGGAGACCCTGATCAACGGTCAGGAGATGATCTTCAATCTGCTCCCCGTCCGGCAGGGCGGGGAGCCGACCGGGATGGTCGCCACCTTCCGGCCCAAGGACGAGATCGATGTCCTGGCCCGGGAACTTTCTTCGCTGCGGCAATATGCGGACATGCTGCGCGCCCAGGCCCACGAGCATTCCAACCAGCTGCACACCATCGCCGGTTTGATCCAACTCGAATCGTACCAGGAAGCCCTCGATCTGATCGTCCACCAGGAGTCCAGTTTCCAGGAACTCGTCGCCCTGCTGACGCGGCTCGCCCCGGACCCGATCCTCTCCGCCCTGATCATCGGAAAATTCAATCATGCCCGGGAAAACGACGTGGAACTGGTACTCGATCCCTGCAGCACACCGGTCGAGCTTCCCCCCGGTCTGGACCGCACCCGGCTGGTGACGATCCTCGGCAACCTGCTCGATAATGCCTGTGAGGCCGCGCGAGGCGGGGGGGAGGGCCACCGCGGGTTTCCCTCGGTTTCGCCACGCACGGCGAATTGCTGTTCTTTACGGTCGACGATTCGGGGCCGGGCGTCAGCCCGGACCTGGTGGACCGGATTTTCCAGAAAGGGGTCTCGGGAAAGCCGGGCGTGGGACGCGGTGTCGGCCTGCACCTGGTGACCCGATCCCTGCAGGAGCTGCACGGGCAGGTGACCCTCGGTCAGAGCCCCATGGGCGGGGCCAGGTTCACGGTGGAGATTCCCCAACAGCCACGGAGGCAATAATGGACCCGGTCAAGGTTCTGGTCGTCGAGGACGACCCGAAGATTTCCGAGATTCACCGTCGTTTCGTGGAGAAGGTCGATGGTTTCCAGGTGGTCGGCGTCGCCAACAGCCTGGCCGACGCCGAGGAGTTCGTCGAGATTCTGGAGCCGGATCTGATTCTGCTCGACGTCTTCTTCCCGGAGGGGAGCGGCATCGACCTGATCTGGAAGATCCGCGCCCGCCAGCAGCCCGTCGACCTGATCCTGATCACCGCCGCCAAGGAGATCACTCCCCTGCAGGATGCCATTCGCGGCGGGGCGTTCGATTACCTGATCAAGCCGGTCCTGTTCGGCCGTTTCCAGGAGACCCTGGCCCGCTATCGCCAGACTCGCCGCCAGTTGGCCGGCACGCCGCAGCTGGAACAGCAGGACGTCGACCGGTTGCTCGGGGCCCGGCCGCCGGCCCAGGCTGCGGCCAAGGAAATCCTCCCCAAGGGGATCGACGGCATCACCCTGGTCAAAGTGCGGCAGGTCTTCGCTGCGCCTCACCCGGCGGGTCTGAGCGCCGAGGAGATCGGCCGGCAGGCCGGGATGAGCCGTTCCACGGCCCGGCGTTACCTCGAATTCCTGGTCGATTCCGCCTGGCTGCGGGCCGACTTGATCTACGGCAGCGTCGGCCGGCCCGAGCGGAAATACTTCCGCTCATAATCCCTTGAACCTGAACAGGGCGAGCCGCCCGAGGACCGGTACCACCAGGAACAGCGTAAAGATCCGGACGGTGTGGAAGAACGCCACCACCGAGGTCCGATAACCCTCCGCCTGCGCCAGCAGGCTCATCCCCGACATCCCCCCCGGCGAAAAGCCGAACAGCGCCGTCGCAAAATCGACCAGCCCCAGCCGCGCTGCCAGCAGCGCCAGACCCAGCGATACCGCCAGCAGGACCAGGGTGCTGAAGATCGCCAGCGGCAGGATCTGCCCGCACAACTCGATAAAGGAGCGGTCGAAGGTGATGCCGAGGGAAATCCCGAGCATGATCTGGACGACCGAGGAGCACCACTCCGGCATGCTGAAGCTTCCCGGCACCGCCACCGCTGCCAGCCCGGAGCCGAGCATGGCGCCGACCACGGCGCCCCCGGGGACGCCGAGACGTTTCGCCAGCAGTCCGCCGCCGGCACCGCAGATGATGATGGTCAGGACTCTGCTCATGATCGTTCCTTGCACGGGGAGGAGGTGGCGGAGGGGCCGGCGCGCCCCCCCGGATAGAGAGGAACGCGCCGGCGGAAAAGCGGTCGACGGGGCGATGTCTCAGTCGGGTACCTCGGAGGCCAATTCCTTGACGCGCAGGGTGAAGAAACGGCGGAAGACCAGCGGCAGCAGCAGGCCGAGGCCGGCCAGCAGCCACAGGCCGATGCTCAAGGGACTGTGCCAGAGGGTGCTCCAGTCGCCGTTGCTGATCTGCAGGGCGCGGCGCAGGTTGTCCTCCATCAGCTGGCCGAGGATCAGACCGAGGATCACCGGTACCAGCGGAATGTCCATCTTGCGCAGCAGCCAGCCGCCGACGCCGAAGGCGATCATCACGAAGAGGTCGAAGGCACTGTGGCTGATCGAGTAGATGCCGATCAGGCCGACGATGGCGACAATCGGCATCAGCACGTAGGACGGAATCATCAGCAACCGGGCGAAGAGGCCCACCAGCGGCAGGTTGAGGACCAGCAGCATGACGTTGCCGATGAAGAGCGCGGCGATCAACCCCCAGACGATGTCTGGGTGCTTCTGAAAGAGGAGCGGGCCGGGGGTGATGTTCAGCGACATGAGCATCGCCAACAGCACCGCGGTGGTGCCGCTGCCCGGCACGCCGAGGGTTAGCATCGGCACCAGGGCGCCGCCGGCGGCGGCGTTGTTGCCCGCTTCCGGAGCGGCGACGCCGCGCGGGTCGCCTTTGCCGAAGGTCCCATCTTTGTCGACCAGGCGCTTCTCCACCGTGTAGGCGACGAAGCTCCCCAGCGACGCCCCGGCTCCGGGCAGGACTCCGGCGATGAAGCCGATCAGGCTGCCGCGCAGGGTGGTCCAGGAGATGCCGTGCAGATCGCGCAGCCGGAAACGGTACGGGTGGACGACGACCTTGGTGACGCGCCCGGCGTGGCTTTCTTCCATGAAGAAGAGGATCTCGCTGATGGCGAACATACCGACGATCGCCACCAGGAAGTTGATCCCCTCGAAAAGTTCCATGTGCCCGAGGGTGTAGCGCGGCTCGCCGGTCGCCGGATCGAGGCCGATGGTGGCGAGCATCAGGCCGAAGGCCGCGGCCATCAGCGACTTGAACTGGTTCTTGCTGCTCACCCCGCCGATGGTGGTGAAGGCCAGCACGAACAGGGCGAAATACTCGGCGGGGCCGAAGCGCAGGGCGAAGCGGGCCAGTATCGGGGCGAACAGCAGCAGGCCGATGGTGGCCAGCAGGCCGCCGACGAAAGAGGCGACGGCGGAGATCGCCAGCGCCTCGCCGGCCCTTCCCTGCTGCGCCATCGGGTGGCCGTCGAGGGTGGTCATCAGCGCCGGTTCGTCGCCGGGGATGTTGAGCAGGATGCTGGAGATGCGCCCGCCATACATGGCGCCGTAGTAGACGCTGGTGAGCAGGATCAGCGCCGAGGCCGGCGGCAGGCGCAGGCTGAAGGCGAGGGGGATCAGGATCGCCACGCCGTTAGAGGGGCCGAGGCCGGGCAGGGCGCCGATGATGGTGCCGAGGAAAGCGCCGAGCATGGCCAGTCCCAGGTTCATTGGGGTCAGGGCGACGTCGAAGCCCTGCATCAGGTAGTGAAGGGTGTCCATCAGAGTTTCTCCAGAAGGCCCGGAGGCAGAGGGAGTTCGAGGATCTTGTCGAACAGCCCGTAGACCACCAGGGCAACGCCGATCCCGGTCAAGAGGGCGGTGCGCCAGCTCGCGCCCAGCCGCCGGCCGATCAGGGCGGCGGCCAGCGTCGTTCCGACGATGAAGCCGAGCCACTCGAGCAACGCCGCATAGGCCACCAGCACCGCGACGATTATTCCCATCTGCAGCAGGTGCCGCACATCGGGCCAATGGGGCGGCGGATCGGGACGCAGCAGCAGGGCCAGGGCGGTGATCGCCAGGACCGCGCCGAGCAGGTAGGGGAAGGTCTGCGGCCCGAGCGGATCGGAAATGAGCCCGGGGTCGAAACCCCGGGCGGTCCAGCTGTAGACGATGGCCAGCAGCAGCGCCAGGCCACCGAAGATACGGTCGCTCATTTGATCAATCCGATCTCCTTGGACAGGGCGCGAATATCGGCCACTTGCTTGGCGACGAAGGTGTCGAAGGCCGCTCCCTGCTTGTAGAAAGGCATCAGGCCGTTGTCGGCCATGATCTGTTTCCATTCGGGCGATTTGTAGACGGTGTCCATCGCCTTGCACCAGTAGTCGTAGGCGTCGGCGGAGACATCCTTGGGCACATAGATGCCGCGCCAGTTCGGAGTGACGGCATCGATCCCCTGCTCGACGGCGGTCGGTACGGCGGCCATGGCCCCGGGCAGGCGCTCTTCGGAGAGGACGGCGAGGATGCGCAGATCCCCCGCCTCCAGATGCCCTTGGATTTCGCTGACGTCACCGCTGTAGGCCTGGACGTGGCCGCCGAGCAGCTGGGTGATGGCTTCGCCGCCCCCTTCGAAGGGGATGTACTTGACTTTGGTGAGCTTTTTTACGCCGCCGGCCTTGGCCACGATCAGCGCCTTGAGGTGGTCCCAGCCGCCGACCGCGCTGCCGCCGGCGATGGAGATCTGGGTCGGGTCCTTCTTCAACGCCGCGATCAGGTCGCCGAGAGTTTTGAAGGGGGATTCCTTATTGACCGCGATCACCCCGTAGTCGGCGCCGAGGGCCGCCACCCAGCGAACCATCTCCTTGTCCATGCCGGGAAACTTGTTCTGCGCCAGGCGGGTGGTGGTGGAGGTGCTGGCGGCGACGATCAGATTGGGGTCGCTCCCCCGCTTGCTGATGGTGTAGCCGAAAGCGATGCCGCCGCCGGCGCCGGGCATGTTGGTGACCTGCATGGGACCGGGAATTTCCTTCAGGTCGTAAAGTACCTTGCCGATCTGACGGCAGGTGAAGTCCCAGCCGCCGCCGGGATTGGCCGGGGCGATGCACTCGCTGGTGCCCGGTTCGAAGGCCAGTGCTCCTCCCGTCATTCCGATCAGCAGCAGTGCGCTCAAGGCTAATCGACGCAGTCCTTTCATGTCCTTCCTCCTTGTTGTCGTGTTTGGGTGGCTAGAGAAATAAACCAACGTTTTGAATGATCCTAGAAGAAGGCTTGGACAAGGTAAATATTGTGGAGATTTAATGGTTTAAGAGGATTTTGGGGATTCTGGGCATAAAGCTCAAGGGGAGGGTGGGGAGAGGAAGCGGTGCGGCGAATGGAAGGGGCGAAGCTGAGGACGGATTAGCCGGGGGGGCTTCTTCTCATTGGTCCGATATTTTCAACTCCCTCTGACCCTGGATCCCTCAAGCCGGGGGACGAAGCGGTGGTACGGGCCATGGTGACGGAGGATGTCGGCAGGGCCCGGCTGGGGATTGGGGCACGCAGGGAGGAGGGGAAGGTGGTTTACACGGTGCCGATTGTGGTCTATGTGGGGCAAAAAGGGTGATGCGGGGCGCTTTCCCGCTTGCCTCTTTCGCTTCGATGGCGCTGTGGCCGTGGTCTGGGGGAGGATGCAGGGGGAGGCGGAAAGCCTCGGGACGAAACTGGCGGTCATCGACTCGCTGCTGGCGGCGACCGCGCAGGTTCACCATCTTACCCTGGCCTCGCGCAACGTGGCCGATTTCGAACGGTGCGGCGCTGCTGTTTTCAATCCGTGGGAGGGGTGAAGGGGGAAGGTGAGGTCACGGGAACAAAGCCAAGGGCCGGGCCGCGTCCATGCGGCCCGGCCCTTGCAAATTTAAGCTTTCCGGCCTGACGGGGGACCACGGGACCATCCGCACCGATGTGCTCAGCCTGTTTCAACTTGCTAAAGGCCTGATTTCGGTTCCGAAAATCGAGCTGTAAGTCAATTTTGATGGGAAAATCAGGGGTGCTTTCTTGTGTATTCAGCGGGTTAACTTGGTCCGACCCCATGATTTACTCAGAAGATCTTCCGGCGCTCAATGCCACGGCAGATGATGTGATGAAGGGTGCCGGGGGCGTCTACGCGGGATTGGCGGGGCATGCCGGGAATTTTATACGCTACGGCCCCGGCAGCGGTGCGCTGCTGTTCCGTCCCCCTCCTACGCTACGGCCCTGGCGGCGGTGCGCTGCTGTTCCAGATGTCGCGGGCCATCCGCCAGCCGGTGCCGGGTTTGCGCTGGTAGACCGTGATGTACTTGCCCGCATCCTGCATGGAGGGGCCTCCCCCCTTGGGCTTGAGGCCGATGGTGTAGGTGCCCCTTTCGAAGGCCCACTCGCCCAAGGCGTGCACCTCCTCCACGCCGAGGGCGAATTCCAGTTGGAACAGGTCCATGAAGCCCCCGCACCACCCCTGGATCGCGTCCCGGCCGAAGTTGGCCGGCGTATTGGGCGGCATCTGCACCCCGTCGTCGGTGAACTGCGCCGCCCAGGCGGCGGCGTCGCCGGTGCAGAGCGCGGCAACGTGCGCCTCGCGAACCCTCGCGATGGCCTGCAGGTCGTCCGCATTTCCGGTGTGGTCGTAATCGGTCATGGGTTCCTCCATGAGGATTATCCTCCCGCCCCCTCCTGACTTTCGCATTATACAGGAGGTTGCCCAATCAATCATCTGATCGGCCATTATTCCTGAAGAACATTTGGACCACCCGGCGGATTCAATTTGCAAGCGCATTCAAGGAGCTCTTCCCTTTTTCAATACCTGTATGCCACTGTGAGTTGCGGGGCTGTTAAGGTAACAGTGGGGGAATCGTCAATACTGACAAAACCATTGGAAACTGCCAGATCCAGGATGAAACGCAGCTGCAGATCCGAGAGCGCGTGCCTTTGTGCCTCCCGCATCAGCGATGTGACATCGATCGATACGTATGCCCCTTGATCCGAGGGGAAGAATTCCACGCTCTGGGTCAACAGGGGAGGAGAATCATAATCGGCTACTTCTATCCCTGAGAGGGGATAGGTAACAAGATCGACTAAGGTTGGAACTGTGACTGCGAAATTCACCTCGTTGACAAATACCTCTAAGCTGGCGGAAACAATAAATGCGGATGCCGGCACGACTTCCTCTCCGGTCGAACCGTCAAGGGGGAAGTCGAGAAAGGCGCGGTATTCCGGAGAGTTCTGGGCTGAGTCATCGATGCCGAAAAACAAGGCGGACGGCCCCCGGGTGACCGTAAAGGAATTATTGACAGGGTCAAAGGCGATATCCCCGTCCGTTGGCTGGTCGCTTAAAATACTGGCCACTCTTGTTACCGGCTGCGCGGCATCGCTGCCGCCGCCACAGCCACCCAAGGCCGGTAGAAGGATTATCAAGAGGACGAAAAAGAATAGTTTTTTCATGAGACTATACCGAACTCCCCTGCTTGATTGCCATGGCTGATTGAAAAGGCCATATGTTCGCGAACGTAACCATTCTTCCTGTATGAAACCCTATCAAAAAAAATTATAGGCACAAGAAAAAGAACACCCCGAACTTTGGCTGAGTATCTGTGCCACAAGATCGTGTCCAGCTTAAGAGGGACGCCCATAAAATTATAAAATTCTTTCAATCAGGGAACCGAATTGCCAGCCGTTTTCGCGGGCCAACACTTCACCGCGCCGAACCGCGACAGTGACTGCCGGCTGGGTCAGATTCAGGGTGGCGGCGAGAGCGGTGGCAGACCAGCCCAACTCCCGGACGGCCCAAAAACAGAGCAGGCTGCGCGCCCGCACCCGGTTCGGTTGCTTGCCGGCCTGCAGGATCTCGTTTTGCTCCAGCCCCTCCAACTCCGCAACGAGGCGGACGATCCCATCCAGATCAATTCCCTGCTCGGCATAGCTGCTTTTGCGCGTCAGCTGCTCCTCGGCCGCACCAAGTACGGTCTCGACGAAATGACTGTCGCCGAGAATGCGCTCATCGCTTTTGAGAAATACACCGGCCTGCTTTGCAGAGACCAGCTTCTGCCATCCACCGGCACTGCGCACCAGGCCACCGCCGGTAAGTTCAGGTCTTTTCCCCTGCGCCACCCCCTCCCGGGCGAAGGCGGCGTAAGCCCGCCGGCCTGCAGGCAAGGATTTCCCGAAGCGGTGCAGAATCTCATCCCCGGCCAACCAGGGGGCCGGGTTACGTCCCAATATCTGGCCGTGTCCGCAGTAAGGGTAGCCATCCAACGCCTCAACTGCGGTGACCATGCCGGCGCGAAGGGGATTGAGATGGATATAGCGGACCAGTTCCAGCAGGTAAGGCTCGTCCTGGCAGAGAATGGATTTGTAGCGGTTCTGGAACAGGTGGCCGTGGCGCTCATGACGACGGTTGAAGGCGACGGCATAGCCGGTGAGCAGCCGCCGCATGATGGTCGCGATGGGAGTGGAGCCGGTCTGCAGCAGCAGGTGAAAATGGTTGGGAATCAAGGCCCAGGCAAAGCACCGGGTCGAGGTCTCGACCAGGATGGTGCCGAGCCTGGAAACAAAATCATCCCGGTCAGAGTCGTCGACAAAGATCTTCCGGCGCTCAATGCCACGGCAGATGATGTGATGAAGGGCGCCGGGAGCGTCTATGCGGGATTGGCGGGGCATGCCGGGAATTTTATCACGTGAAAGGAGAAAGGGAATTTTATATTTTTATGGGCGTCCCCCACCACACATGGGCGTCCCCCCACCACACACGTGAAAGGAGAAAGGGAATTTTATATTTTTATGGGCGTCCCCCCACCACACGGAGGAAGTTACTTTACCGGAGGTCCCGCATGGGCAGTCTATCGGTGTCTACTGGCCACGGATGTCAGGAATAAAAACCTTTTTCCAAGGAGAAAATCATGACCGTCTGGAAGCGTTCCATCGGCTATTTGCAAGTCTTGGCCGTCAAAATGTTCGGCATCCTCAAGCCGCTGCTGATCGCCTACCTCAAACAGGTGGTTCCTATCGTGGAACAGATCGCCGTGCAGGCAGTACATGCCGTGGCCACCGATCCCTCCCTGGTGGACGCCGGCTGGCACGAGAAACTGAAGGCCGCCGTCGACTTCATCCATCCCCAAGCTCGAGGATGCGGGAGAAAAAATTGACAGGACGGTATTGATCACGGCGATTCAGGACTTTGACCAACGAAACAAAGGGGTTACGCCTAAGCGTAACCCCTTGATTTTATGGTGGAGCTAGGCGGGATCGAACCGCCGGCCTCTTGAATGCCATTCAAGCGCTCTCCCAGCTGAGCTATAGCCCCGTTGCAGGAGCCACTTTATAACAAACCGGCGGGACCGGTGTCAACAGCTTTTTGTGAAAATTTTCCGGCCGTTCATGGCGGGTTTGGATGGTCGCCGCTTCCTCAGAAAACCAGACTCGCCAGGGAGAAGACGGCGCAGCCGATCAGGACCGGATCGCACTGCCGGATCTTGCCGAGACAGAGCTTGAGCAGCACGAAGGAGATGAAGCCGAAGGCGAGGCCGGTGGCGATGGAATAGGTCAGCGGCATGAGAATCAGGGTGAAGAAGGCCGGGGCCCCCTCCTCGAAGTCGTAGAAGTCGATCTGGCCGATGCCGCGCATCATGAAGATGCCGACCACGACCAGCGCCGGCGCGGTGGCGAAGGCCGGCACGGTGGCGATCAGCGGGGTGAAGAGGGCGGAGAGGAGGAAGAGCAGGGCGGTGACGGTGCCGGTCAGGCCGGTGCGGCCACCGTCGGCGACGCCGCTCGCCGACTCGATGAAGGTGGTGGTGGTGCTGGTGCCGAGCAGCGCGCCGCCGATGGTGGCGATGGCGTCGGCGGACAGCATCCGTGGCAGGCCGGGGATGTTCCCCCCCGCGTCGGTCATGCCGGCCTCGCGGCAGACCGCGAGCAGGGTGCCGAGGCTGTCGAAGAGGTCGACGAACATGAAGGAGAAGATGCTCGCCCAGAGGGAGATCTTCAGTGCCCCGGCGATATCGAGCTGGAAGGCGACCGGGGCCATCGACGGCGGTACGGCGAGCAGGCCCCGGGGGAGGGGGGCGAGGCCGGCGAGCATGCCGAGGAGCGTCGTCGCCAGGATCGCCAGCAGGATCGCGCCGCGCACCCGCTTGATCTCCAGCCACAGGGCGATGAGCAGTCCGGTGATCCCCAGCAGGGCCTGCGGGGTGAACGTGCCGAGCTGGACCAAGACGGCATCGCTGTGGACAATCAGGCCGAGATTCTGCAGGCCGATGAAGGCGATGAAGAGGCCGATGCCGACCGAGGCGGCGAGGCGCAGGGAGATCGGGATCGCCCGGACGATGCGTTCGCGAACGCCGACCCAGGTCAGGGCCAAAAAGAAGGTTCCGGAGAGGAAGACCACGCCCAGCGCCGTCTGCCAGGGGACCCCGTGGCCGAGGACCAGGCTGTAGGTGAAGAAGGCGTTGAGGCCCATCCCCGGCGCCATCATCAGCGGGGCGTTGGCCCAGAGGGCGACCAGCAGGGTGGAGAGGCCGGCAACGACGCAGGTCACCGTGGTCAGGGCGCCCTTGTCCATGCCGGCCTGGGCGAGGATGGCCGGGTTGACGAAGATGATGTAAGCGGCGGTCAGGAAGGTGGTGAGGCCGGCCATCAGCTCGGTGCGGATGGTGGTGTCGTTCTGGCGGAGGTGAAAGAGACGTTCGAGCATGACTTCCTCGGCAAGGGAAGATGGGGCAGGGGGAAAGGCCGCGGACGGTCCAAAGACTCGGGGCCGGCGCTTGCGGCGCCGGCCCCGAGGAGGAGGTTGTGGACTAGAGGGTGATGCCGGTCAGCCGGGTCAGCGCCTCCTGGTACTTCTCGCCGGTCTTGCGCACGATCTCTTCCGGCAGCGGCGGCGGCGGCGCCTTCTTGCCCCAGTCGAGGGTCTCCAGGTAGTCGCGCAGGAACTGCTTGTCGAAGGACGGCTGCGGCCCGCCGGGCTGGTACTGGTCCTTGGGCCAGAAACGCGAGGAGTCGGGGGTCAGCGCCTCGTCGATCCACAGCAGTCGATCCTGGTAGAGGCCGAATTCGAACTTGGTGTCGGCGATGATGATCCCCTTGGCGTCGGCCAGCTGCCGAGCCCGGTTGTAGATGGCGATGGTGGTGTCGCGGATCTGGGTGGCGAGCTCCTCGCCGCACAGCTCCACGGTCTTGGCGAAGGAGATGTTCTCGTCGTGTTCGCCGAGTTCGGCCTTGGTCGACGGGGTGAAGATCGGCGCGGGGAGCGCATCGCTCTCCCGCAGGCCGGCGGGGAGCTCGATGCCGCAGATCGCCCCGGTCTTCTGGTAATCCTTCCAGCCGGAGCCGGCGACGTAGCCGCGCACGATGCACTCCACCGGCAGCGGCTTGGCCTTCTTCACCAGCATGCTGCGCCCCTCGAGCTGCTCCCGGTATTTGTGGGTGTTCGCCGGGAATTCACCGACCTCCACCGCCACGATGTGGTTGGGAATGATGTCGGTCATCTGCTCGAACCAGAAGCGCGAGATCTGGGTGAGGACCTTCCCCTTGTTGGGGATACCCTGGTCCATGATCACGTCGAAGGCACTGATCCGGTCGGTGGTGACGATCAGCAGGTGTTCGCCGAGATCATAGATATCCCGGACTTTGCCGCGGTTGACCAGGTGGAGATCGGTAAAATCGGTCTGCATCACGATCTTGGGCATGGCCGTCATTTCCCTTCGAGTTCGTTCTGGAGGGTGGGGCTGATCACGATCTGGGCCTTGCCGCGCAGTTCCTTGAGGCGCGCGCTCACGGCGTCGTTGCGCTTCTTGCCAAGCAGTGCGGTGCGGATCTCCTCGCGTTTGGTCGCGTCAAGGGCCTGCATGTCGGCCTCCTCGCGGTCTTTGAGCTGGGCCACCACGAAGCGGTCGTCGAGGTTGTAGACGACGGGGGCGACCGGCGCGGCGGCGGTCAGCTTGAAGGCGGCGGCGGCGAGCTCGGGGGCATTGCCCAGCTTCGGTACGAAGTCGCCGTAAGAACGGGCGAAGAACCCGGTCTCCTCGACCCCGACCTTCTCCTGCCTGGCGAGGTCGGCGAGCTTCTTGCCGGCTTTGAGTTCGCTGAGCAGGGTGTCGGCGGTCTTCTTAGCCAGTTCGACGGCGCGGGTCTGGCGGTAGGCGGCGACGACCCGGTCGCGGACTTCCTTGAGCTCCGGCAGGCGGCTCTCGCGCCGTTCCTTGACGGTGTAGAGGACGACTCCCTTCGGGGTGGTGGCCGGCCGGGCCAGTTCGCCGGGGGCGAGGGAGAAGGCCTGGGCGGCGATCTCCGGAGCGTCGCCGAGATCGTCGACCGGTTCACCCCGGGCGAAGAACCCGGTCTCCTTGACGCTGAGATCGTTGGCCTTGGCGGCCGCGTCGAGGCTTCCCCCCTTGCGGTTCATGTTGTAGGCATCCATCGCTTTTTCCAGGGCCAGTTGGGCGGCCAGTTCGGTGCGCAGCCCCTCCTTGACCTGGTCGGTCACCGCGGTGAGGGGCTTGAGGCCGGCCTCGATGTAGCCTTCGCTCTTGATGATGTGGTAGCCGAAGGGGGTCTCGACGATGCCGCTGATTTCCCCGGGTTTGAGGCTGAAGGCCGCCTGCTCGAAGGGCTTGACCATGGCGCCGCGCGGGAAGTAGCCGAGATCCCCGCCCTTGGCGGCGCTGCCGGGATCGTCGGAGTACTTGCGGGCGAGCTCGGCGAAGTCCTTTCCGGCCTTGGCTTCGGCGAGGATTTTCTCGGCCAGCTTGCGCTTGGCGGCGCGCTGTTCGGCACTGGCCTTCTGGTCGACCCGGATCAGGATGTGCGCGGCCTTGACCTGCTCCTGGATCTCGAACTGGTCGAGGTGGCGGCGATAGTATTTTTCGAGATCGCCGTCCTGGAAGACGACGTCCTTGGCGTAGCGCGACGGCACGAACAGGAGATAGCGCAAGGCGACGGTTTCGGGGATGCGGAATTCTTCGCGGTGGTCGGCGAAGTAGGCCTGCAGCTCCTTGTCGGCGACCTTGACCCGGCTCTCGAAAAGAGCCGGCGCCAGCCGCACAAAGGCGAGGTTGACCTTCTCGTTCTGCTTGCGGTAGTCGTCGGTGACCTCCTGGTCGCTGACCGTGATCCCGGCCTGCATCTGCTCGCGGACCTTCTGGCTCAGCAACTGGCTGCGCTGCATGGCCTCGAACTCGTCGGGGGTGAGGCGCTGGTAGTTGAGGACCTGCAGGTAGCGGGATTTGCTGAAGCTGCCGTTCTCCTGGAAAGCCGGAATCTCGGCGATGGACTTGACCAGCTCATCCTTGCTGACCTTGATGCCGAGGTGGTCGGCCTCCTGCAACAGCAGGGCCTGGTCGACCAGCTGGTCGACGGCCTGCTGGGGGAGGTGGAGCTGTTTTTCCAGCGCCGGGTTGAACTTTTCGCGATAGATGTTCTGGTAGAGCTGCTGGAGGTTGCGATAGACCGTCTGGTACTGGGCGAAGGAGATCGCATCGCCGTTGACCGTGACGGCCTGATTGGGAGCCTCGCCGCCGCGGTTGGAGCCCTTTCCCCAGACCAGGAAGATGGTGCCGACGAAGGTGGCGATGATGGCCCAGAAGACGAACTTGATGATGGTTGTTTTCTGCTTCTTGCGGATCAGGTCGAGCATCGGGATTGGAACTCCTTTGCGGGGAGAGTTGGGTATTGCGGAAAAACAGTGCCGCATGTTAGACAATCAGGGGCGGAAATGCAACTGGTTTTTCCTTTTATCCCTTGAAAACCGGCGGGCTTTTTGATACTGTGAGCGGCCTCTGAGCGGAGCCGGGATGGCCCCGTCAGGCGAAAAGGAGACCTCCGCCGATGCTCAACCTGTTTAATGCGATCTTGGGGATGTTCAGCAACGACCTGGCCATCGACCTGGGGACGGCCAATACCCTGGTCTATCTGCAGGGGAAGGGGATCGTCGTCAGCGAGCCGTCGGTGGTGGCGGTGCAGAAGGATGCCCTCGGCCAGAAGAAGGTCCTCGCCGTCGGCAAGGAGGCCAAGAAGATGCTCGGCCGCACGCCGGGGAGCATCGTCGCCATCCGGCCGATGAAGGACGGCGTCATCGCCGACTTCGACATCACCGAGGAGATGTTGCGCTACTTCATCCGGAAGGTGCATAACCGCAAGAGTATGGTGCGGCCGCGCATCGTCATCTGCGTCCCCTCCGGCATCACCCAGGTCGAAAAACGGGCGGTCAAGGAGTCGGCGGAATCGGCCGGGGCCCGCGAAGTCTACCTGATCGAGGAGCCGATGGCGGCGGCGATCGGTGCCGGCCTGCCGATCACCGAACCCTCGGGGAACATGATCGTCGATATCGGCGGCGGCACCACCGAGGTGGCGGTCATCTCCCTGGCCGGCATCGTCTACGCCAAGAGCGTGCGGGTCGGCGGCGACAAGCTCGACGAGGCGCTGGTACAGTACCTGAAGCGCAAATACAACCTGCTGATCGGCGAGCGCACCGCCGAACAGATCAAGATCGAGATCGGCAGCGCCTACCCCGACGCCGACGGCGAGGAGCGCACCATGGAGGTCAAGGGGCGCGATCTGGTCAGCGGCATCCCCAAGACCCTGACCATCGATAGCGGCGAGATCCGCGAAGCTCTTTCCGAGCCGGTCAACGCCATTGTCGAGGCGGTGCGTATCGCCCTGGAGCGGACCCCGCCGGAACTGGCCGCCGATATCGTCGACAAGGGGATTGTCCTCGCCGGTGGCGGTGCCCTGCTGCGCAATCTCGACCTGTTGCTGCGCGAAGAGACCGGGCTGCCGGTGGTGATCGCGGAGGATCCGCTCTCCTGCGTGGCCATCGGTTCGGGCAAGGTCCTCGACGAACTTGACCTGCTCAAACGGGTGACCGTGACCTCCTGACTCCCTCGCCGCCGCCTCTCGCCGCAGGCGCCGGAAGAGCCGCCGCGGACCGTAACCAAAGAGGGCCTGCGGCCCTCTCTTTTTCGTGCCGCCGCCGGCGGAAACGAACTCCATGCTGGAACTGCTGAGAAAATACCGAATTCCGCTGATGGCAGCCTTTCTGCTGCTGGTCGCCCTGCTGCTTTATTCGGCCAATCTGCGCCACCGCGAACACACCACCCTCTTCGAGCGCTCGGTCCTGCAGTTGACCCTCCCTCTGCACCGCGTGCTGGCGACCCTCACCGGCGGCGTTTCGGGCTGGTGGGAGGACTATGTCTGGCTGGTCGGGACGCGGCAGGAGAACCAGCGGCTGCTCGCCGAGAACCGCCAGCTGCACGGCGAACTCGACCGTCTGCAGGAGGCCCGCCTGGCCAATGAACGGCTGCGCCGCCTCCTCGAATTCAAGGAGACGCTGGTCCAGAAGACCCTTCCCGCCCAGGTGATTTCCGAGGACGCCTCGAGCTGGTTCCGTACCGTCGGCTATCGACAAGGGGAGCGCCGACGGCCTGCGCGAAGGGCTGCCGGTGGTGGTCGCGGAAGGCGCCGTGGGGCGGATCATCCGCGTCACCCCCCACCAGGCGCGGGTGCTGCTGATCACCGACGCCTCCTCGGCCGTCGCCGCCCTGGTCGAGAAGAGCCGGACCCGCGGAGTCTGCCGCGGCCAGGGCGACCAGCTGGTGCTCGACTTCGCCCTGAGCGGCGCGGAGATCGCGGTCGGCGACCGGATCGTCACCTCCGGTACCGGCGGGGTTTTCCCCAAGGGACTGGTGCTCGGCCGCGTCGCCGCGGTGACCCACGTAGAATACGGCCTGTTCCAGGGGGTGAGCATCGCCCCGGCGGTCGACTTCAGCCGTCTCGAGGAGGTCCTGGTACTCCTTCCCGAGGTTCGGCCATGACCCGGGTCAGCGGCTACTTCCTCCTCGGCTACTTCTTTATCCTCCTCCAGGCCGGCCCGCTGGCGCGCTGCGTCCCATTCGGCTTCACCCCCGACCTGGTGCTGATCCTTATCGTCTACATCGGGCTCAATGAGGATTACCTGCGCGGCTGTTTCCTGGCCTACCTGCTCGGCTGTTGCCAGGATGTCTTTGCCGGCACCAGCCTCGGTCTCTACGGCATGGCCCTGTTGGCTACCTTTCTTGCCGTGCGCGGGGTGGTCGGCCGGTTCAACGCCGAGAGCTCCCTGCTGCTGCTGTTCATGGTCGTCTGCGGCACCCTCCTGGAAGGGGCGGTGCTGATCGGCCTCGGTTTTCTGGCCGACCTCGACCAGCTGTGGCAGATCATTCTGCCGCGCCTCGCTCCCCAGGTTCTGCTCAACCTGGCCTTTGCCTGGCTGCTGCTGCGCCTGGTCACCAGACTGCAGCGGCGGCTCGCACCGCGCCGTCGCATCCCCGGGCTGCAGCGCCTGGATCACCGCTATGAGCCTTGACTCGGACTGGCGGGAACGACCCGGTCTGCGCCGCCGCTTTCTCCTCGTCTCCCTGCTGGCGGCGACGATCTTCCTGCTGCTGGCGCTGCGCCTCTGGTACCTGCAGGTGATCAGCGTCGATCGCTACCGGAACCTCTCCGAGCGCAACCGGATCCGCTACCTGCCGATCGCCGCGCCGCGCGGACCGATCTACGATCGTGACGGCGAACTGCTGATCGACAACCGGCCGTCCTTCACCGTCTCCGTGCTGCGCCAGGAGGTGGAGGACAAGGAGCAGCTCCTCGACCGCCTGGCGACCTATCTGAAGGTTCCGCGGGAGGACCTCGCGACGCGTTGGGATGAAGGGCGCCGTTTCCCTCCCTACCGGCCGTTCCCGCTGGCCGAGGACGTCGGCCGGGACATCGTCGAACGGGTGCAGGAAAATTCCGTGGATCTGCCGGGGGTGATCGTCGAGGTCCGTCCCTTGCGGTCCTACCCCTACCAGGAGCTGGCCGCCCACCTCTTCGGCTATCTTGGCGAGATCACCGATCGGGAACTGGATGAGGAGCGCTTTGCCGACTATCGCCCCGGGGACTACGTCGGCAAAAACGGTTTGGAACAGTACCTCGAAACCGACCTGCACGGCACGGAGGGGGAACGACTGATTGAGGTCGACGTCAAGGGGAAGGAGCTGCGCATCCTCAAAACCCGGGAGCCGCACCCCGGGCACAAGGTCTACCTGACCCTGGAGCGCAAGGTGCAGCAGGCTGCGGAGCAGGCCTTCGGCGACCAGTCCGGAGCCGCGGTGGCCATCGACCCGCGCACCGGGGAGATCCTCGCCATGGTCAGCCGGCCCGCCTTCAACCCCGCCCAGTTCGCTCGCGGCATCTCCGGGAAGGACTGGGCGGCGCTGCTGCAGAATCCCCGCCATCCGCTGCAGAACAAGGCGCTCAAGGGGCAGTACCCGCCCGGATCGACCTTCAAGCTGGTCACCGCCCTGGCGGCGCTCAAGGCCGGTGCGATCACGCCGGCGACGACCGTCGACTGTACCGGCAGCCTGACCCTCGGCAACCGTGATTTCCGCTGCTGGAAAAAGGTGGGGCACGGCGCCACCGACCTGAAGAAGGCGATCCGCGAGAGCTGCGACGTCTATTTCTACCAGGCGGCACTGGCGGTCGGCATCGATCCCATCGCCGCGATGGCCCACAAGCTCGGCCTCGGCCAGACTCTCGGCTTCCCCCCGGCGGCGAAAAGCCCGGACTGATCCCTGACCGGCAGTGGAAGCGGCGCCGTTACGGCGCACGGTGGTACGACGGGGAGACGGTCATCGCCGCCATCGGCCAGGGCTACGTCACCGCCACCCCGCTGCAGCTGGCGGTGATGACGGCAACCATCGCCAACGGCGGCAAATTGCTGCGTCCCCACGTGGTCAAGGAGATCGACGACCTCGACGGCCAGGTCGTGCGCACCACCGAGCCGGAGGTGCTCGGCACGGCGGATATCCCCGCGGCCGATCTGCGGGCGGTGCGCAGCGGGATGGAGGCGGTGGTCAACGAGCCGCACGGCACCGGCCAGGCGTGCCGTCTCGATACGATCCGGGTCGCCGGCAAGACCGGGACCTCGCAGGTGGTGCGGATGAAGGAAGACCGCGAGGCGAACCGCGCGGAGGTCGCCTACCGTTTCCGCGACCACGCCCTCTTTGTCGCCTATGCCCCCGCCGACGACCCGCAGATCGCGGTCGCCGTGGTGGTCGAGCACGGCAGCCACGGCGGCAGCGCCGCCGCGCCGGTGGCGCGGGCGATTCTCCAGAGTTATTTCGGCATCGAAACCGCGGCGCCGGCGGCGCCGGCCCCCTTCGCCGGAGACTGAAGTCATGTTCGATCGGCGCCTGTTGACCCATTTCGACTGGATGCTGCTGCTGGTGATCTGCCTGGTGACCAGCATCGGCATCGTCAACCTCTACAGCACCGCCTCCTCCCTGGGCGGCGGCACCACCCCGGTCTACCTCAAACAGATCTACTGGCTCCTCATCGGCCTGGCGATCGCCATCGGCGTCAGTTCCATCGACTACCGCCACTTCGAACATTACGGTTTTCTCTTCTACGGCATCAACCTGGCCCTGCTGGTGCTGACGCTGCTGATCGGCAGGACCTCGATGGGCGCGACGCGCTGGATCCACCTCGGCTTTTTCAACCTGCAGCCGTCCGAGATCATGAAGCTGGTGATCATCGTCACCCTCGCCCGGTTTTTCGCCGAAAAGGGGCATTTCCTCGGTTATTCCCTGCGTGAGCTGGTGATCCCCTTCCTCCTGCTCGGGGTCCCGGTGCTGCTGATCGTCAAACAGCCCGACCTGGGGACGGCGATGCTGATCATCTTCATCGGTGCGACCATGGCGCTGTTCGCCGGCATCCGCCGCTCGGCCCTCTTCGTCCTCGGCCTGCTCGGCAGCCTGGGGGTGTTCGGCGGATGGTTTCTGCTCCACGACTACCAGAAGGAACGCATCCGCACCTTCCTCAACCCGGAGCGCGACCCGCTCGGCTCGGGCTACCACATCATCCAGTCGAAGATCGCCGTCGGCAGCGGCGGTTTCTTCGGCAAGGGGTTCATGCAGGGGACCCAGTCGCAGCTCGCCTTTTTGCCCGAGCGCCACACCGACTTCGCCTTCTCGGTCTTCGCCGAGGAGTGGGGCTTTACCGGCTGCATGGTGCTGCTTTTGCTCTACCTGTTCATCATCATCTGGGGGATCTACATCGCCCGCCGCGCCGGCGATCGCTTCGGCATGTTCCTCGCGGTCGGGGTGGTGGCGATGCTCTTCTGGCACATCGTCGTCAACCTCGGCATGGTCATCGGCCTGTTGCCGGTAGTCGGCGTCCCCCTGCCGCTCTTCTCCTACGGCGGGACCAGCATGGTCACGACGATGATCGGCGTCGGTATCCTGCTGTCCGTGAGCATGCGAAGGTTCATGTTCTGATTGGGTCCAAGGTCACGAGGGCAAGGTCCCGGGTCCAAAGTCCTGGGTCCAAAGTCCAAAGTCCCGAGTCCTTGGACCTTGGACCCGAGTCCCGGGACCGGACTTTTTGCTATACTGGTCCTGTCCCAACCGGGGGCCGGGGAGGTGGCTATGCGTGAAGCGCGTTTCTGGGAAAAGGCCGAAGAGGGCAAGGTCCGCTGCGGGCTGTGCCGCTTCCGCTGCCTGATCGGCAACGGCCAGCGCGGCGTCTGCGGGGTGCGGGAGAACCGCGACGGGGTTCTCTACACGCTGGTCTACGGCAAAAGCATCGCCGAGAACATCGACCCGATCGAGAAAAAGCCGCTCTACCATCTGCTGCCGGGGAGCACCAGTTTTTCGGTGGCCACGGTCGGCTGCAACTTCCGCTGCCTGCACTGCCAGAATTACGAGATCTCCCAGTGGCCCCGCAACCATCGCGAGATCCCCGGTCGCGAACTGCCACCGAAGCAGATTGTCCGCCAGGCCCTGGCCGCCGGCTGCCGCAGCATCGCCTACACCTACACCGAGCCGACCATCTTTATGGAATACGCCTACGACACCGCGGTGCTGGCCAAGGAGGCGGGGCTGAAAAACGTCTTCGTCAGCAACGGCTACACCACCCCCGAGGCGCTGGCCGCCGTTGCTCCTTATCTCGATGGTGCGAACATCGACCTCAAGGGGTTTTCGGAAAAGTTCTATCGGGAGATCGCCGGCGCCACCCTGCAGGGGGTTTTGGAGACCCTGCGGGACTACCGGCGGCTCGGCATCTGGCTGGAGGTGACGACCCTGGTGATCCCCGGCCACAACGACAGCGACGGCGAACTGCGCGACATCGCCCGCTTCATCGCCGGCGAGCTGGGCGTCGAGGTTCCCTGGCACGTCACCGGCTTCTATCCGACCTACAAGCTCACCGATGCCCCGCCGACCCCGGTGGCGGCCCTGCAGCGCGCCCGCCGCCACGGCCTCGAGGCGGGGTTGCAGTTCGTCTACGCCGGCAACGTCCCCGGCGCCGGCGGCGAGAACACCCGCTGTCCGGCCTGCGGCGAAACGGTCATTGCCCGCCGCGGCTTCCGGGTTCTGGATGTCGCCCTGACCGACGGCGCCTGCCGCCACTGCGGCGCGCTCCTGGCCGGGATCTGGACCTGACCCATTTCCCCGACCCGGCGACCATGGCCCACCACAGCGCCCGCGCCTTGCCCTTGGGCACGCTGACCATGGCGTCGGCCGCGGCCGACGCCATATCACCCCCCCTCAATACCAGCCACCGGACCATCCCCATGGCTCTCGACCGCGGCCGACGGCTGCAGCTGATCTTCGACAACCGGACGTTCTTCCGGCATCGCCTGCTCGCAGCCCGGTTCGGCGTCCTCCCGCGGCTGCCGCCTCACTGGAGTCTTCTGCCGGCGCCGGCATCTGGTGCCGCCGGTGGCGCCGGCTGCGTGGCTTCGACAGCGGACAGTTGCCACCCGGGGGATTTTGTGCGATGTTTGACGCGCCCTGCCGGGGCCGACCATTTAACGACAGGAGAGTCTTTGCAATGAAACGTCTTGGCCAAGTGGCGATCGTGCTCGGGGTGGCGCTGCTGTGCCTCGCCACCAACCCTTCGCAGGCCCGCCACCAGGAGAAGATCAAGGAAGCCTTCCGGGCCGAGAACCGGGTGTTGGGCAAGATCGGCCTCGGGGAGGTCTACGCGCGGTCCTTCGAGTACCGCAATTATCTTCTCTGTTCCCTGACCCGTGCCGAAGGCGAGATCAAGAGCTTCGGGGTTCTGGGAATGGTTTTCACCTTCTGAAACGGGGGCAAGTGTGGTGCAACCGAACCTGACGTCTTCGCGGTGGCCGCGGACCCTCGGCTTGGGGGCGCTGCTGCTGGCCCTGCTCGGCGGCTGCACCCTCTACAACTTTCCCCGGAATCTCTCCCAGGCGATGCTCGATCAGCCCGATCCGGAGACGGTGCGCGACGGGGCCCCGGCCTACCTGGTGCTGATCGATACCCTGATCGAGTCCGACCCCGAAAACGAAGGGCGGCTGCAGGCCGGCGCCCAGCTTTACGCCCTCTACGCGACCTCCTTTGCCGATGACCCCGGACGCCGGCGACGCCTGGCCGGGCGGGCTCGGGATTACGGCAACCGCGCGCTGTGCGCCGAGGATGGCCATCTCTGCGACCTCGCTGGCCGTACCTATCCCAAGTTCCTGGCCGGTTTGAAGCGCATCGACGACGCTGACGAGGTGCCGCCCCTCTACGCCATGACCGTCGGCTGGCTGGCCTGGATCAAGGCCAACAGCGAGGACTGGGGGGCGATCGCCGATCTGCCCAAGGTCGAGGCGGCCCTGCGCCGCTGCCTGGCTCTTGACGAAGGGTACCGCGACGGCTCGGCGCACACCCTGCTCGGCATTCTGCTCACCCTGCGGCCACCGGCGCTGGGCGGCAAGCCGGAGGAGGCCCGCAAGCACTTCGAACGGGCCCTGCAGCTTTCCGGCGGACGCGACCTGAGCGTCAAGGTGGAGATGGCCCGCAGCTACGCGCGGCTGATCTACGACCGCGAACTGCACGATCGGCTGCTCAAGGAAGTGCTGGCCGCCGATCCGCAGGCGCCGGGCCTGACCCTGACCAACGTGCTGGCCCAGCGTCAGGCCAAGCAGCTGCTGGAGTCGGCGGATCAGTATTTTTGAAGGGCGGTAGGACGTGAGACGTGAGATGGTTCGATATCGCGGAACGAGAGGACGTTTGGCTATGACCAACAGAATACTGCTCCTGCTCGCGGCAGTTCTGCTCTGCGCCGCCCCGGCGCGGGCGCTCGACCTGAAGATCGCCACCGTCGCCCCGGAAGGGTCGGCCTGGATGAAGGCGATGCGTGCCGGCGGCGACACGATCCGCCAGCGCACCGACGGCCGGGTGAACTTCAAGTTCTACGCCGGCGGGGTGATGGGCAACGACAAGAGCGTGCTGCGCAAGATCCGCATCGGCCAGCTGCAGGGCGGGGCCTTCACCTCCGGGGGGCTGGCCGAGGTCTATCCGGACCTCGGCCTCTACAACCTGCCGCTGCAGTTCCGTTCCCCGGCCGAGGTCGACTACGTCCGCGCGCGGCTCGACCCGGTCCTGCAGCAGGGGCTGGAGGCGGCCGGGTTCGTCAGTTTCGGCCTCGCCGAAGGGGGATTCGCGCTGCTCATGGCCGACGTGCCGGTGCGCAGCATCGACGACATGCGCGGCAAGAAGGTCTGGGTCCCGGAAGGGGACACGATCAGCTACCGGGTGATGGAGTCCCTCGGTCTGGCCCCGGTCACTCTGCCCCTCACCGACGTCATGACCGGATTGCAGGCCGGCCTGATCAACGTCATTCCCGCCTCGGCCATCGCCGCGGTCGCTTTCCAGTGGTACACGAGGATCAGCTACGTGACCGACACCCCGCTCTCCTACCTGTATGCCACCCTGGCCATCGATCGCCGGGCCTTCTCCAGGCTCTCAGCCGCCGATCAGCAGGTGGTGCGCGAGGTGATGGGGCGCATTTACCAGGAGATCGACCACCAGAACCGCGCCGACGACAGCGCCGCCAAGGCAGCCATGCGCCAGCAGGGCGTCACCTTCGTTACGCCGGAGCCGGCCGAGATCGAACGCTGGCGGGGGATCGCCGCCAAGGTCGCCGACGATCTGCGCCGCGAGGGCGCCTTCACGCCGGCCCTCTTCGACCGCTTCCAGCAGCTGCTCGCCGACTACCGCCGCGGCGGCGGAAAATAGCTCCCTGAAAGAGGACGGTGCCTCCACCATGAATCGGCCCCTGCCGCAGTTTCTGACCACCCTCGACAACCTCGGGCGCCGCCTCGAGGACGCCCTGCTGGTGCTGCTGCTCGGTGGGCTGATTGTCCTCGCCGCGTTGCAGATCGTGCAGCGCGACCTCTTTTCCGGGGGCTTCGTCTGGAGCGACGAGCTGCTGCGCCTGCTGGTGCTGTGGCTGGCGCTGGTCGGGGCGGTGGCCGCCAGCCGCGACGACAATCACATCAACATCGACGTCCTCTCGCGCTGGCTGCCGGTGCGCCTACGCCTGGCCGCCCGGGTGATCGTCGACCTCTTTACCTGCGGGCTGTGCGGACTGCTCGCCTGGCATGGCGGACGCTTCGTCGCCGGCGAGCGGGAGTTCGCCTCCACCGTCCTCGGCGGGCTTCCCGCCTGGCCTTTCGAGGCCATCATCCCCGTCGGCTTCGGGCTGATCGCCTGGCGCTACGCGGTCTTTACCGCCCGCGACCTGATCCGGCTGGCGCGCGGCGAGGTGGCCGCATGATTCTCGGCGGTCTCGCCCTGATCCTGCTCGCCCTGCTCGGCGCGCCCCTCTTCGCGGTCATCGCCGCCAGCGCCCTGTGGGGCTTTTCCCGCTCCGGGGTCGATCTCTCGGCGGCGGCCATCGAGTTCTACCGCATCGCCGAGATGCCGGTGCTGCTGGCCATCCCCCTCTTCACCTTCGCCGGCTACCTGCTCAGCGAGAGTCACGCGCCCCAGCGCCTGGTGCGGCTCACGCGGGCGCTGATCGGCTGGGTCCCCGGCGGCCTGGCGATCGTCGCCCTGGCGGTCTGCGCCCTGTTTACCGCCTTCACCGGCGCCTCAGGGGTGACGATCATCGCCCTCGGCGCGCTGCTCTACCCGGCGATGCTCGAGGACGGCTACGACGAGTCGTTCAGTCTCGGCCTGGTCACCACCTCCGGCAGTCTCGGCCTGCTCTTCGCGCCCTCGCTGCCGCTGATCCTTTACGGTGTCGTCGCCCAGCAGAGCAGCGCCGGCGCCGGGGTCTCCATCGACCGGCTGTTCCTGGCCGGGCTGCTGCCCGGGATCCTGATGGTGGTCCTGCTGGGTGGCTACAGCTTCTGGTGCAACCGCCGACATCGCCTGCCGCTGTCCGCCTTCTCCTGGCGCGAGGTGGGCACGGCGCTGTGGGCGGCGAAGTGGGAACTGCCGCTGCCGCTGGTTGTCCTCGGCGGCATCTACGGCGGCATATTCGCCGTCTCCGAGGCCGCCGCAGTCACCGCCGTCTACGTCCTGATCGTCGAGGTCCTGATCCTGCGCGAAATTCCCCTGCGCAACCTGCCGGATATCATGCGCCAGTCGATGGTGCTGGTCGGCGGGATCCTGCTGATCCTCGGCGTCTCGCTGGCCTCGACCAACTACCTGATCGATGCCGGGGTGCCGGGCAGGCTCTTCACCCTGGTGCGCGCCCACGTCAGCAGCCCCCTCACCTTCCTGATTCTGCTCAACCTCTTCCTGCTGGTGCTGGGCGCGCTCCTCGACATCTTCTCCGCCACGGTGCTGGTGGTGCCGCTGATCCTGCCGGTGGCGACCGGCTTCGGCATCAATCCCCTTCACCTCGGCATCATCTTCCTCGCCAACATGCAGATCGGCTACCTGACGCCGCCGGTGGGACTCAACCTATTCATCGCCGGCTACCGTTTCAAACAGCCGATCACCCGTATCTACTGGGCGACTATTCCCTTTTTTCTGATCCTGCTGCTCTGCGTCCTGATTATCACCTACTGGCCGGCGTTGAGCCTGCTGCTGGCGGGCGGACAATAACGCTCTCGGTTTTCTTGGCAAAGGGGAGGAGCAGGTCCTTCACCCCCTCTTGGGTCAAGAGGGGGCAGGGGGGAGTTACGGTGGCGGGAGTGGGTGGCAGCCGAGGATGGCTCAGGTGTGGTCGAGGAGGATTTTCAGGCCGATGGCGATCAGGATCAGGCCGCCGGCGATCTCCACCCGCGGTCCCCACAAGGCGCCGAGGCGCAGGCCGATGCGGCGGCCGAGGAGCATGCCGGCGACGGTCAGCGCGCCGGCGACCAGCCCGATGACCAGCGCCGGCAGCCAGATCGAGACCTGCAGCATGGCCAGCGACAGCCCGACGGCGAGGGCGTCGATGCTGGTGGCTACTGAGAGCAGGATCAGGGTGAGGCCGCGGGTCGGATCGCGCTCTTTGGCGGCCTCCCGCTCGGCGAAGGCCTCGTGGATCATCTTGCCGCCGACCAGGGCGAGCAGGCCGAAGGCGAGCCAGTGGTCGTAGTCGGCGATCCAGCGTTGCACCGTCAGCCCGGCGAGCCAGCCGATGATCGGCATCAGCGCCTGAAACAGGCCGAAGTGGAAGCCGAGGCGAAACAGGTGGCGGCCGCCGAGCCGTTCCAGGGTGAGCCCGGCGCCGAGGGCGACGGCGAAGGCATCCATGGCCAGGGCGAGGGCAATGGCGAAGAGACTGAGGAAATCCATGCGTGGCGTTCCGGTAGTGGCCAGGGTGGTGGCGACGCAGGCCGGATTCTCGCCGCCCGCGGCGGGATTGTCAACCCTTCTCCGTATTCTGGCAGCAACGGTGGGAAAATGCTAGCGCGGCGCTGTCTCTTGCGGGTTGGCCTGCTCGCCTTGCTTTTCTTCCTGCTCGCCGCCGCAGTGGGGTGGGGGGAGGAAATCGCGCCGCCTCCGTCCCTGGTGGTGGTCGGCGGCGACCGCAGCTACCCCCCCTACGAGTTCCTCGACGCGGACGACCAGCCCACGGGGTTCAACGTCGAGCTGACCGAGGCGGTGGCGCGGGTCATGGGGTTCGAGGTGGAGATCCGCCTCGGCGCCTGGGGGGCGATGCGCCGGGCGCTGGCCGCGGGGCAGGTCGACATCCTGCAGGGGATGGCCTATTCCCGGGAGCGGACCGCCGAGGTCGACTTCTCGGTGCCCCACGCGGTCATCCACCAGACCATCTGGAACCGCCGGGGCGCACCGCAGCTGGAGAATGTCACCGATCTGGCCGGCCGCCAGGTGATCGTCATGCGCGGCAGCATCATGCACGACTTCATGCTGCGCCAGCAGCCGCAGGCCGAGCTGATCCTGGTCGACTCCCTGGCCGACGCCCTGCGCCAGCTCGCCGCCGGCCGCGGCGACTGCGCCCTGGTCGCCAAGCTCCCCGGGCAATATCTGGTCAACAAGTATCACCTCTCCAACCTGGAGCCGGTCGCCAAACCGCTGATGGCCCAGGACTACGGCTATGCCGTGCACAAGGGGAACCGGGCGCTATTGGCGCGCTTCAACGACGGCCTGGCAATCCTGCGACAGACCGGCGAATATGAGAAGATTTACCGCAAGTGGCTGGGGGTGCTGGAGCCGCGCCCCCTCTCCTGGCGGCGCATCGCCGGCTACGTGGCGCTGGCGGTGGCGCCGCTGTTGCTGGTGATCGGCGCCATCGCCCTCTGGTCGCGGACCCTGAAGAAGGAGGTGGCGCTGCGCACCGCCGAGCTGGAGCGGGAGGTAGCCCAGCACCGCGGCACCATGGCGGAGCTGAAGGTGCGCCAGCGCCAGCTGATCCAGGCCGACAAGATGACCTCCCTGGGGATCCTGGTCTCCGGCGTCGCCCACGAGATCAACAACCCGACCGGCCTGATGCTCCTCGATCTTCCCCACCTGGAAAAGGCCTTCGCCGACGCCGAGCCGATTCTCGAAGAGCATTTCCGCCGCCACGGCGATTTCCGTCTCGGTTGGCTGCAATACAGCCGGATGCGCAAGGAGATCCCGCAGATGTGCGCCGAGATGCGCGAGGCGGGGCGGCGCATCAAGGGAATCGTCGAGGACCTCAAGGATTTTGCCCGCCAGCAGGACGAGGATCTGCTCGAACCGGTCGACTTCAACCAGGTGGTGGCCGCCGCACTGCGCCTGGCCGACAACCAGCTGCGCAAGGCGACCCGGCATTTCAGCGCCGAGCTCGCCCCCGACCTGCCGCAGGTCAAGGGGAATGCCCAGCGCATCGAACAGGTAATCGTCAACCTGGTCCTCAACGCCTGCCAGGCCCTCCCCGATCTGGAGCGGGAGATCGTTCTGGCCACCGCCTGGGCGGCCGAGAGTGGAGAAGTGGTGTTGACCCTGCGCGACGCGGGGAGCGGCATCGCTCCCGAGCACCTGCCGCACCTCACCGACCCCTTCTTCACCACCAAACGCGACCAGGGGGGGACCGGCCTGGGCCTGTCGATCTCGGCCGGCATCGTCCGCGAGCACGGCGGCACCCTGCAGTTCGCTTCCGTCCCCGGCGCGGGGACCACCGCCACCCTGCGCCTGCCGGCCCTCCAGGAGACAGCGTCATGAGCACCGAACTTTATCCCTCCTTCGCCGTGCTGCTGGTCGACGACGAGCCGGCCTGGCTGCGCAGCCTGAGCCTGACCCTGGAAGGGCGCGGCGGCATCACCCACCTGCTGCAGTGCAGCGACAGCCAGAAGGTCCCCGAAATCCTGGCCAGCGAGCCGGTCGGCCTGGTGATCCTCGACCTGAACATGCCGCACCTCTCCGGCGAGGAGCTCTTGCGGCGCATCGGCGAGGAGTTCCCCGCCATCGCGGTCATCGTCCTGAGCGGCCTCAACCAGGTGGAGACGGCGGTGCGCTGTGTGCAACAGGGGGCCTACGACTACTTCGTCAAGACCGTCGAGGAGGAGCGGCTTATCGAGGGGGTGCAGCGGGCGATCCGCACCCAGCAGCTGGAGCGGGATAACCGCGAGCTGGCCAACCGCTTCTTCCGCACCGAACTGGAGCACCCCGCGGCCTTCGCCGCCCTGCAGACGGTCAGCCCGGCGCTGCGGCGGATCTTCCGCTACGTCGAATCGATCGCGGGCAGCCCGCAGCCGATCCTGATCAGCGGCGAGTCGGGCACCGGCAAGGAGCTGGTGGCCCGCGCCATCCACCAGGCCAGCGGCCGCCGGGGGGAGCTGGTGGCGGTCAACGTCGCCGGCCTCGACGACGGCGTCTTCGCCGACACCCTCTTCGGTCATTTGCGCGGCGCCTTCACCGGCGCCGAGGGCGCCCGCGAGGGGATGATCGCCCGCGCCGCCGGCGGCACCCTCTTTCTCGACGAGATCGGCGACCTCTCGGGCGCTTCCCAGGTCAAGCTGCTGCGCCTGCTGCAGGAGGGGGAGTACCTGCCGCTGGGCGCCGACCAGCCCCGCCAGTCGCAGGCGCGCATCGTCGTCGCCACCCACCAGGACCTCGCCGCGCGCCAGCAGGCTGGAAGCTTTCGCCGCGACCTCTACTACCGCCTCTGCGCCCACCAGGTGCAGCTGCCGCCGCTGCGCGAGCGTCCCGAGGATATCCCGCTGCTGCTCGACGCTTTTCTCCAGGAGGCGGCCGAGGTTTTTGGCAAGAAGAAGCCGACCGCCCCGCCGGAGCTGGTGCCGCTGCTGCGCACCTATCCCTTCCCGGGGAACGTCCGCGAGCTGCGGTCAATGGTCTTCGACGCCGTCGCCGCCCACCAGGCGCGGATGCTCTCCATGGAGTCGTTCGCGAAGGCCATTGCCGGCGCGGGCCCCACCACGGCCGGCGGTCCTGCCGTCTCCGGCAACCCCTTCAGCGATCTTGCCACCCTGCCGACCATGGGCGAGGCGCTGGAGCTATTGATCGACGCCACCCTGGAACGCGCCGAAGGGAACCAGACCCTCGCCGCCCGCCTGCTCGGCATTTCCCAACCGGCGCTCTCCAAGCGCCTCAAACAGCGGCGCTGAGGGGATTTTCGTCTGTCTAAGGGTTGATGGCGTCGCAAAAAATCCGCCCTACGGCGTTACGGCGTTTTTTAAGGACCTCGACCTACCTGATGTGGCCTTCGCCCCTGAAGAACCACCAGGCCTAGCATTGAGGCTGTCCCTCCCCCCTGCTACAGCCTCGCGGTTGAGAATCAGGAGGATGTGGTATGGTTCTAAAAACTTGAACCTGAAACGAGGACCGCCGCCATGAACAATAAGGAATTCTTGGTTACCCTGGCATTTGGCCTGGCCATAGGCATCCCGTTAGGCCTCTCTACTTTAAACGCTTCGGCTAAAACTATTTATAATTACGGAATATTCTTCCAGATGCTCGGTATCGGCACCATCGTTATCGGAGTCGGCAAAGCTCTTATTGCCTTCACCTCAAAATCTTTTTGGGAGTGGATTTTATCGGCCTTCAGGTCTTCGCGCCCAGAATATTCAATACCAGAACCGGATGAATTTCTAAGCAGAATTCATTGGGAAGACTATAAGCCGGATTTTTCTGAGGAAAATCAAGATATCGATTCCAAATTCGAAGCTCTTGAAAAATATATTAAATATGAGAATTTGCAGATTCTCGCCCATATAAGAGAAGAGTTCAGGAAACTAAGGGCAACTTATGCGGAAGAAGAGAAGGCGCGCCGCTCCAGTGATCTTGAAATTTACGAACTGTTTAAAAATAGGGCCATAGGGGACCTTCATATCATCCTGTTCGGGGTTATTTTTTCGGTCGTTGGACTTTTTCTGAGCTCTTTCCTGTAAGAACTCGTGCGTCGGGACCATCAACGAACCGACTCTCTTGTACCCGGGTTTCTGCGAACCCCAAAAAACCTCCGCACCGCTTCAAGTGCGGATTTCCCCATGAATCCGGCAACTTATATACTTGCGCACCACACGATATTCAGCACTACCGGCAACGCCTTTCCGGGCCGTTGCGCGACCGCATCGACCTGCACATCTAAGTCCCACGGGTTCCCCACCGAGACCTTTCCGACCCGCGCGACGGCGAGCCCTCCGCGGTCATTCGCGGCCGGGTCGAAGCGGCCCGGCAACTTCAGCGCGAGCGCCTCGCCCCCTACGGCCTGCACTGGAATGCCCACATGGCCGCCCGCCACATACGAAAGTTCTGTCCGGCCGATGAACAGGGGCATAAACTGCTGGAGTTAGTCACCGACCGTCTCGGGCTCTCGGCTCGCTCCTACAGCCGCATCCTCAGGGGGGCCCGGACCATCGCCGATCTGGCTGGATGTGAGCAGATCAGGCAAGAGCACTTGGCGGAGGCGGTGCAGTACCGGGGGCTGGACCGACGGATGACCTAACCGATACTACATTGAGCCTTGCTGATTGATGGAAAGACCCCAGGTCTACCCCATCACCAGAACGCGACAAGCAACCTCTCCCCAAATTTTTTGAACAAGGGAAAAAACACTTGACGCAATTAGACCGATCGGTCTAAATTGAAATCATGAAACGCATTCACAGCAAAGACGATATCCTGCAGGCCGGTCTCGACCTCGTGTTGAGCAGAGGTTTCAACGCTACCGGCGTCGAGGCGATCCTGAAGCAGGCCAAGGTACCCAAGGGGTCTTTTTACAATTTCTTCTCCAGTAAAGAGGAATTCAGCCTGGCGATCATCGACAAGTTTGTCAACGCACGGCGGGAAGTTTTCTACCCTATTTTCAGCGATAAATCGATTCCGCCGTTGGAGCGCGTCAAAAGAAGCTTCGAAACCTTGATTGCGACATTTGAAGCGGATGACTGTTCCAAGGGGTGCCTGCTCGGCAACCTGGGCCAGGAGATGGCCGATCAATCCGAGAACGTCCGACGACGCCTTGAGGACTCTTTGCTGGAGTGGTCCGGGCGGGTGTCCGGGTTGCTTCTTCAAGCGCAGCTGGAGAAAGCTATTCCCGCGGATTTGGACGCCGGGATGCTGGCGGAAAACCTGATCTCCTCATTCGAGGGCGCATTGCTGCGCTCCAAGGTCAAAAAGTCCGCGGAGCCGTTAAGGGATTTCATTCATTTGTATTTCGACAGGTTCCTTGTTCAAAGTGAAGAGGAATAATTACCTGATTTTTTTTTGGCTATTTATTACGTAGACCGGTCTAAATATTACAAGCTACGACCTCAGGAAACGGCAAAACAACAGAGGCAAACAAATGACGACTACAAACAAAACATGGGTTCTCATCACCGGCGCATCGAGTGGCTTCGGCACGGAGTTCGCCCGCCAGTATGCCGCGCAAGGCCATGCTCTGGTGCTGGTGGCGCGCCGGCTGGAACGGCTGCAGTCACTTGCCGAGGCCCTGCGTCAGCAGTACGGCATCGAAGTCTTGGTGGAGCAGGTCGATCTTGCGGAACTTGCGGCCGTCACAGGACTGCGCGAACGGCTGCGCGAACGGGGCATTGCCATCGATATCCTGATCAACAACGCCGGTCATGGTTTGCAGGGCGCGTTCCTGGATAGCCCGCTCGACGCGGCGCTGGCGATGGTGCAGCTGGATGTCGCCAGCCTGACCGCCGTCACTCACGTCTTTGCCCAGGAGATGCAGACGCGTAAACGCGGCGAGATCCTGCTGGTCGCCAGTCTGCTCGCCTACCAGGGCGTGGAAAATTTCGCCGTCTATGCCGCAGCCAAGGCCTACGTCCTGCGCCTGGCGGAAGCCCTGCACCGCGAACTAAAACCCCACGGCGTCAGAGTGACGGCGCTGTGCCCAGGAATGTCGGACACCGGCTTCGCGAGCGCGGCGCACCAGACGCTCACCCCCGCCTTGAAGCGCATGATGATGCAGCCGGCCCCGGTGGTGCGCGCAGGAATCCGCGCGTTGCAGGCCGGACGCATCAGCGTGGTGCCGGGCTGGGCCAACAAGGCCGCCGTGCTCTTGACCTGGGCAACGCCCCGCCGGCTGCACCAGGCTTTTTTGTCGCGCGTCATGAACGCCTGAGCGGCAGGCTTAACCCTGCGAGTGAGGATCGATATGAATACCCAGTCTTTTAGGATATTGGCCGGGCTGTCGCGGCGCTATCGCATCGCGCTCCTCGTCGGCACCCTGGTGGTCATCGCCGCCGGGGTTGCCGGGGCGGTTTTGGTCCGCGAGGAACAGCCGCCGGTCGCGGCAGTCGCTCCGCACCTGGTGCGGGCTTTTACGGTGACGCCCGCTCAAGAGAGTGCCGCGGAATTTACTGGTGTGATTCACGCCCGAACGGAGAGCGACCTCGGTTTTCGCGTCCCCGGCAAGATCATCGAAAAACTGGTCAATGCCGGGGCTCACGTCAAGCGCGGACAGGCATTGATGCGGCTCGATCCGACCGACCTGCGCCTGGTCGCCAAGGCCGCCCGGGCGGCAGTCGAAGCGGCCCGGGCCCAGAACCAACGCGCCCTCGCGGATGAACTACGCCTGCGCAAGCTGGTCGCCATCAACGCCGTATCCGTCCAGGAATACGACCAAGCCAAAGCAGCGGCAGACGCCACCACCGCCCAGCTCAATTCCGCCCTCGACGACGCCGGGCAACGGGAAAATCAGGTGGGCTATGCCGTGCTCAGGGCGGAAGCGGACGGCGTCATCATGGCGGTTCCGGCCGACGTCGGCCAGGTGGTGGGAGCGGGGAGCGTGGTCGTTCGCCTTGCCCATGACGGCGCGCGCGAAGCGGTGGTCGACCTGCCCGAGGGGGATGCGCAGCTGGCCAGGTCCAAAGCCGTCGCCAGCCTTTATGCCGATCCGGGCCGGACCTTCCCGGCCAAGTTGCGGGAACTGTCCGCCATGGCCGACCCGCTCACCCGCACCTACCAGGCGCGTTACACCCTGGGGGGGGCGGGGAGAGCGCTCCGCTCGGCGCGACCGTGACGGTTCGTCTGGCCGGGGAGCAGGCGGATGGCCGGCCTCAGTACGCAGTTCCCATCGGCGCGCTGTATGACGGTGGCGCGGGGACCAGCGTGTGGGTGATCGATCCCGCCACATCGTTCTTGTCGCGTCGAGCGGTCGAGGTTGCGAAACTCGGCAGCGAGACCGCGCTGATCGACCAAGGCCTCAAACCGGGGGAACGGATTCTCGCCCTGGGCGCTCACCTCGTCCAGGAAGGGGAACGCGTCAAGGTCCTCGCCGGTCCGGCGCAGGAGGACAAACCATGATCCGCTTCAATCTCTCCGCCTGGGCGGTCCGCGAACGCGCGATCACCCTGTTTATGATTCTGGCGATTTTGCTGGCCGGGGGCTTTGCCTTTCTGCATCTGGGCCGGGGGGAGGACCCTGCATTCACCGTCAAGGTCTTGACCGTATCGGCCATCTGGCCGGGGGCGACCGCCAGGGAGATGCAGGACCAGGTCGGCGACCGGCTGGAAAAACGCCTGCAGGAGCTGGAATTTTACGACCGGGTGGAGACCGTCGCCCACCCCGGCATGCTGCTGATGAAGCTCTATTTGAAAGACTCCACGCCGCCGAAAGAGGTGCCGGACGAATTCTACCAGGCCCGAAAAAAGCTGGGGGACGAGAAGATCCATCTGCCGCACGGGGTGATCGGGCCGATTGTGAACGACGAGTATGCCGATGTCTATTTTGCCATGTATGCCCTGTCAGCCAAGGGGCTGCCCCAGCGTCAGCTGGTGCTGGAGGCCGAAGCGCTGCGGCAGCGCTTTTCCCGGGTCGCCGGCGTCGAGAAGGTCACGCTTCTCGGTGAGCAGGAGTCCAAGATCTACGTCGAGATCTCCTACAAACGCCTGGCGACCCTGGGCGTCACCGCGCCCGAACTGTTTCGCGCCCTGGAAAGCCAGAACGATGTGACCCCTTCCGGTTTTGTGGAGACGGCCGGGCCGCGGGTCTATCTGCGGCTCGATGGCGGCATCGACGGCGTCGAAGCCGTCAAGGCGATTCCGGTGGCCAGTGGCGGAAAACTGCTGAAAATCGGCGATCTGGCCGAGGTCACCCGCGGCTATGAAGATCCGGCAACCAAAGAGATCCGGCACCAGGGGGAGCCATCGATCATCCTCGCCCTGGTCATGAAAAAACGCTTCAACGGCCTGACACTAGGCGCGTCCTTGAAAGCCGAAGAGAAGGCGATTCGCGAGGAATTACCGCTCGGTCTGGTGCTGTCCAAGGTCTCTGATCAGTCCCATGTCATCGCCGAGGCGATCGACGAATTCATGATCAAATTCGTGGCGGCGCTGGCCGTGGTCATCCTGGTGAGTCTGGCCACGCTAGGGTTCCGGGTCGGGATCGTCGTGGCGGCTGCCGTGCCGCTGACCCTCGCCGCGGTGTTCGTGATCATGCTGCTGACCGGCAGGGATTTCGACCGCATCACCCTGGGGGCGCTGATTCTTTCCCTGGGGCTGCTGGTGGATGACGCGATCATCGCCATCGAGATGATGGTGGTCAAAATGGAAGAGGGGCTGGATCGGATCGAGGCCGCGACCTTCGCCTGGAGTTCCACCGCCGGGCCGATGCTGTTCGGTACGCTGGTGACCATTGCCGGGTTCCTGCCGGTCGGTTTCGCCAGATCGACGGCCGGGGAATACGCGGGCAACATCTTCTGGGTGGTGGCCTTCTCTTTGCTCACCTCCTGGTTCGTCGCCGTGCTCTTCACCCCCTACCTCGGCGTCAAGCTCCTGCCGGCGATCCAACCGGTCGCCGGCGGGCACGCGGCGATTTATGCGACGCCGAACTATCATCGTTTCCGCGCCATGGTGCGGCGGGTTGTCGATCATAAATGGCTGGCCGCCGGCGTGACCCTGGCACTGTTCGGGTTGGCCGTGGTCGGCATGGGAAGGGTTGAGAAACAGTTTTTCCCCAACTCGGACCGCCCTGAACTGACGGTCGAGGTCAACCTCCCTCCCGGCAGCGCTTTTGCCGCGACCGACCGCACGGTCAAACAGATCGAAGCCACGCTGCTGGCCGAGCCGGAAGCGCAAGGCATCACCAGCTATATCGGCCAGGGCGTGCCGCGCTTTATCCTGCCGCTCGATTCCCCCTTGCCCGACCCGGCCTTTGCCCAGATTGTCGTCCTGACCTCAGGCCCCAAGGCCCGCGATGCGCTCAAGAAAAAACTTCGCCAAGTCATTGCCCAAGGCGCCTTTCCGCAAGCCCGCGTGCGGGTGAAGCAGTACGTATTCGGCCCACCCGTCCCGTTTCCGGTGCTCTTCCGCGTCATGGGTCCGGATGTGAACGAGCTGCGCCGGATCGCCCGCGATACCCGCGCCATCATGGAAAAAAACCCGAACCTGCGCGATGTGCATTTCGATTGGGGCGAACGGACCCCGAGCCAGCGCCTGGTCCTCGATCAGGAACGACTGCGCCTGCTCGGCCTCACCCCACAGGCCGCCGGACTGCAGTTGCAGGCAATTCTGAACGGGGTGCCCACCACCCAAATGCGGGACGGCATCCGTTCGGTCGACGTGGTGGTTCGTGCTCCCGGTACCGAGCGCCACAGTTTGGAAAACCTCGCCAATATCTCCCTGACCACCAGCGACGGACGCGCGATCCCCCTCTCGCAGGTGGCGCATTTCGAAGCCCGCATGGAAGATCCGCTGCTCAAGCGCTACAACCGCGAGCCGTATATTGCGGTGCAGGGGGATGTCGTCGACGGGGTCCAGCCGCCGGATGTCACGGCTCAGGTTCTCCCCAACCTGGCAAAACTGCAAGCATCTTTGCCCGCCGGCTATCGCATCGAGACGGGTGGCTCCGTGGAAGAGAGCCAGAAGGCCAATACGGCGTTGGGGAAGCTTTTTCCGCCGATGATACTGCTGATGCTGATCTTCATCATGCTGCAGGTCCGTTCCTTCGCCACCATGTTCATGGTCTTTGCCACCGCCCCCCTCGGTCTGGTCGGGGCGGTGCCGACCCTGCTCATCTTCCACCAGCCGTTCGGCTTCAACGCCATTCTGGGGCTGATCGGCCTGGCGGGGATCATCATGCGCAACACCCTGATTCTGGTCGACCAGATTCGCCACGATCAGGCCGCGGGACTCAGCGATTACGAGGCGATCGTCGAATCGACCGTGCGGCGGGCGCGCCCGGTCGTCCTCACCGCCGTGGCGGCGATGCTGGCCTTTATCCCGCTGACCTTTTCCAGCTTCTGGGGCTCGCTGGCCTATGTGCTGATCGGCGGCGTCGGGGTCGGCACGCTTCTGACCCTGCTCTTTTTGCCGGCCCTCTACGCGATCTGGTTCAAGGTGAAGCAACCTCATGCCTCCACGGAAGAAGGAGTACCGACATGTTCCGCAGCCTTGCAATCCTGAGCATCGTCAGCATTGGCCTGGTGGGCTGCAGCATGGCGCCGCCCTACAGCCGGCCTGAAACACCGGTCTCCGCCACCTGGCCCAGCGGCCCGGCCTACAAGCAAAGCACCGCCCCGACCGACACCCCGGCGGCGGACCTGAAATGGCGCCAGTTTTTTGTGAGTCCGCAACTGCAACAGCTGATCGAGCTGGCCCTGGCCAATAACCGCGATCTGCGCGTGGCGGCGCTGAACGTGGAAAAATCGCGCGCCCGGTTCCGGATCCAGCGAGCCGATCTGTTGCCGACGGTTGCGGCCGCAGGTAGCGGAGCGGTCCAGCGCCTGCCGGCGGACGTTTCCCCCAGCGGGCAAGCCATGGTTGCCCGCAACGACAATCTGGGCCTGGGGCTGAGCAGCTTCGAGGTCGATCTGTTCGGTCGCATTCGGAGCCTGAAGGATCAGGCTCTGGACCAGTACCTTGCCACCGCGCAGGCACGGCGGAGCGTGCAGATCAGCCTGGTCGCCGAAGTGGCCAACAACTATCTGAACCTGGCCGCCGACCGGGAACGGCTGCAACTGGCCCAAGACACCCTGAAAAGTCAGCAGACCTCCTACGGGCTCGTCGAGCGCCGCTTTGCTGCCGGCGTCTCCTCCGAACTCGACCTGCGCCAGGCCCAGACCAGCGTCGATGCGGCGCGGGTGGATGTGGCCCGCTTCACCAGCCTGGTGGCCCAGGACGAAAACCTGCTGACCCTGGTGGTCGGCGCCGCGCCGCCCAAGGAGCTGTTGCCGAGCGATCTCGGCGCGGTCGGAACCCTGCGCGAGCTGCCGGCCGGCGTGCCGTCCGCGGTACTCCATCGCCGCCCGGATGTGCTGGCGGCCGAACTGCAGCTGATGGCGGCCAACGCCAATATCGGCGCGGCCCGGGCCGCCTTCTTTCCGCGGATCACCCTGACCTCCAGCATCGGCACGGCCAGCGCGCAACTGAGCGGGCTCTTCTCGCCCGGTTCCCTGGCCTGGGGCTTCGTGCCGCAGCTCAGCCTGCCGATCTTCGATTACGGCCGCAACCGGGCTGGCCTGACCGTCGCCGAACGCGACCGCGACATCTATCTGGCCCGCTACGAAAAAGCGATTCAGAGCGCCTTTCGCGAGGTGGCCGACGCCCTGGCCCAGAGCGGCACGCTGGGGGCGCAGTTGCAGGCGCAGCAATCCCTCACCGAGGCGACCGCCGCGAGCTACCGGCTGGCCCAGGCCCGTTACCAGGGCGGGGTCACCAGCTTTCTCAACGTCCTCGATTCCCAGCGCGCCTTCTACGGTGCCCAGCAGGGGCTGATCGGCCTCAACCTCGCGCTTCTCGGTAATCGGGTCACGCTCTACAAGGTGCTGGGCGGCGGGAGTGAATAGATTCGGGGGGATTAACTCCCCGAATATCAACCGGCAAAAAGGAGAAGATCATGAAAACAAGTGCATTGGTCGTCATGTCGGCGCTTCTGCTGGCTGCAGCGGGTCCGGTCCTTGCCTGGACGAATCAGGACCAATTCGCCTGCGAGGTGGCCCAGGTCAATTGTCCGGTTGCGGCCAGCAACCTTGAGCCGATCGCCACGCCGAACCAGGGTGCAAGCTGGAGCAAGGACCGATTCGTCTGCGCCCTGGCCCAGGTCAACTGCCCGGCCGAAGCAAAACGCCCTGAGCCGAGGGCCACAGCGGTCAACAGGGGAAGTTGGAGTCAGGACCGGTTCGTCTGCGAGCTGGCCCAGGTCAACTGCCCGGCCGAGGCCAATGCCCCTTGAGGAGAGAACCGCGGAAATCGAGAGGGCACCTTGGCAGCGTCAGAAGGGGGCAGCCCTGAGCGCGTACCGCTCCCGCGTCAAGGGCTGCCCAGAAGCGGTGCCGACGCGGTTTGCCGGTTCGGTAAGCACAGATTGCTGGAGAGGACTTTGGAAAACCCCTCAAAACGCCTGAAAATGCACGTCTCGAAAAAGGTCGTCCTGGCGCTGGTCTTCCTCCTCGCAGTGACTGCCGGGCTTTGGTATGGCATCCACTGGTGGCGGGTCGACCGGTTCATCGAGACGACGGACGATGCCTATGTCGGTGGCAACGTGACCGTCATTTCTCCGCATGTATCCGGCTATGTGGCCAAAATCATGGTCGAGGACAACCAGTTCGTTCCCGCCGGCACCTCAAGCGCAACCCCTGCCGCCGAACCATCCCGCTTGCATATCGCCACGCAATTCCGCCCGACTTCAGCTGCTTGAGAGTGGCTTGCCCCCGCAACCACTATTCAAGGGAAAGGGGGCCGGATTTATTTTTGACTTCTCTCCTTCCGCCCCACCGGTTGGAGGTATTCCTCCCTTTCATAGCCTCTAAATTGATCTGTCCCGAATGGCGCTAGTTAAAGGGTGGATAGCAGCAAAACCGGGACTGTCCCCGAACGGGGGCTGTCCCAGGCTTTTGCGGCGCGAACCACCCGAGTTTCATAGCCCGTAAAGATCTGGGACAGCCCCCGATGAAGCCGGGGACAGTCCCGAGTTTACTCCCCAGCAGCGTCGCAAAGAACTTAAACTAGCGCCATTCAGATCTGTCCCCTTTTCCGAAAAATAGCGCCATAAGGGACCTGCATATCATCCTGTTCGGGGTTATTTTTTCGGTCGTTGGACTTTTTCTGAGCTCTTTCCTGTAAGAACTCGTGCGTCGGGAAAATCAGCGAGCCGCTCCTCCTGTGCCCGGCTTTCCGCGAATCTCCAAAAACTCTCCGCACCGCACTGCTGCTTCGATCCCGCCCGAACCCCCATAATCCAGGTTATGGTTATGGCCGAGGTTATGGAGACTCCTTTCCTCCGAATTTCCCGCCTCCTTCGAAATCCCCCGCCGCGGCCATAACCCAGGTTATACCGGTTGGCTCCTCGGCCACGTTCTCCTTATGCCCGACTTTCCCCTTCAAATTCAGTCCGTTGAGTCCTTTTTTTACCGGCTGGCACCGACCTTGCTATAACACTGTTTTCAAAATCGCCCATCAACCCTGGCGACAGGGTCCATTCCCCAAGGAGGAGAGCGCATGAAGAAGATCTTTGCAGCAGTGGCCATCGCGGCCCTGACCGTGTCCGGCCTGGCCGTCGAGGCTACCGCCGCCACCCGTTACGTCACCATCGGCACCGGCGGTGTCACCGGGGTCTACTACCCCACCGGCGGCGCCATCAGCAAGCTGGTCAACGCCAAGCGCAAGGAATACAACCTGCGCATGACCGTCGAGTCGACCGGTGGCTCGGTCTTCAACGTCAACGCCATCGCCAACGGCGACCTGGAGCTGGGCGTGGTCCAGTCGGACATCCAGTATCAGGCCTACAACGGCCTGGGGGACTGGACCGGCAAACCGGTGACCAAGCTGCGGGCGATGTTCGCCATCCATCCCGAGGCGGTGACGATCCTTGCCGCGGCCGACAAGCACATCACTACGGCGGCGGACCTGAAAGGGAAGATCGTCAACATCGGCGCCCCGGGGACCGGCCAGCGGGTCAACGCGCTCGACCTGTTTGGCGCCATGGGCATCAACCCGGACACCGACCTGACCGCCGAGGGGATCAAACCCTCGGAGGCGGCGAGCATGCTCCAGGACGGCCGCATCGACGCCTACTTCTACACCGTCGGTCATCCCAACGGCTCGATCAAGGAGGCGGTCGCGGGCAACCGCAAGGTGGACTTCGTCCCCGTCCCGGCCGATGTGGTGGCCAAGCTGACCAAGGCGATGCCCTATTACGCCCCGGCGATGATTCCGGTGGCTGACTATCCCGGTGTCGCCAACAAAGAGGACGTGCCGACCTTCGGCGTCAAGGCGACCATCTGCACCTCTGCCGACGTCCCCGAGGACGTGGTCTACGAGATCACCAAAGAGGTCTTCGAGAATATCGACCAGCTGAAGACCCTGCACCCGGCCCTGGCGGTGCTGACCAGGGAGAACATGCTGCAGGGCCTCTCCGCGCCGCTCCACCCGGGGGCGCTCAAGTACTTCAAGGAAGTCGGTCTGATCAAGTAAAGCGGCAAGCAGCGCGCGCCGGGGCTCGGTTCGCGAGCCCCGGCGTTATCGGGAAAAGGGAGGAAGCAAGATGCAAGAGGCAAACACGATGCCGGACGACGGCGAACTGGCGGCGCGCCGCCTTCAGGAAGAGGAGGAACTCGGCCTGCGCCGCCCCCAGGGCTGGGACCGCCACCTGGTGCCGGCGGTGGCGCTGTGCTGGTCCCTGTTCCAGCTCTCCCTGTCGAGCTGGCTGCTCCTCGATTCGACCTACATCCGCGCCATCCACCTGGCCTTCGCCCTGGCGCTGATCTTCCTCTCCTATCCGACCCTCAAGCGGGATGTGCAGATTCCCGGACTGCGCTGGCTGGGGGAGAAGCACGCGGTGCCGGTGATGGACCTGCTGCTGGCGCTGGTCGCCGCCCTCGCCGCCCTCTACATCGTCCTCGACTACGAGGGGATCGCCGCGCGGGTCGGGATGCCGAACAGCCGCGACCTGCTGATCGGCGGGGCGCTCATCCTCATTTTGCTGGAGGGGACGCGGCGGGTCATGGGCCCGGCGCTGCCGGCGATCGCCGTGGTCTTTTCCCTGTACATCTTCTTCGGCCCGCACATGCCCGATTTTATCGCTTTTCGCGGGGCGAGCGTGGAGCGCTACATCGGCCAGATCGCGCTGACCACCGAGGGGATCTTCGGCATCCCGCTCGACGTCTCGGCGCGCATCGTCTTTCTCTTCGTCCTCTTCGGCACCCTGCTGGAGCGGGCCGGCGCCGGACGTTTCTTCATCGACCTGGCGATGAGCCTGCTCGGGCGCTACAAGGGGGGGCCGGCCAAGGCGGCGGTCCTGTCGAGCGGCCTGACCGGCATGGTGTCGGGGTCTTCCATCGCCAACGTGGTGACCTGCGGCACCTTCACCATTCCGCTGATGAAGAAGATCGGCTACCCGGCGGAGAAGGCCGCCGCGATCGAGGTGGCGGCCGCTGTCGACGGCCAGATCATGCCGCCGATCATGGGCGCGGCGGCGTTCATCATCGCCGAGTACGTCAACGTTCCCTACCTGGAGGTCTGCAAGGCGGCGGCGATCCCGGCCTTCGCCTCCTACGCCACCCTCTTCTACCTGACCCACATCGAGGCCGGCAAGCTCGGCCTCAAGGGGCTGCCCAAGGCCGACCTGCCGCGCTTCCTTTCCACCCTGCTCGGCGGGCTGCATTTCCTGCTGCCGCTGGGGGTGCTCCTCTACGAGCTGATCGTGCCGCGCCACTCGCCCGATTTGGCCGCCTTTCGCGCCACCCTGGTGCTGATGGCGGTGATGCTCGCTCAGCGCCTGCGTGCCGGCCCGGCGCGGCGGGGAATCCCTGCTGCCGGCCCTGCGGCGCGGCAGCGGCGAGATCTTGAGCGGGCTGATCGGCGGGGCGCGCAACATGGTGAGCGTCGCGGTCGCCTGCGCCGCCGCCGGGATCATCGTCGGCGGCGTCACCCTCGGCGTCGGCGGCATGATCACCGAGATCATCGCCAACTTGAGCGGCGGCAACATCTTCGTCATGCTGGTGATCACCGCCATCGCCAGCCTGCTGCTCGGCATGGGCCTGCCGACCACCGCCACCTACATCGTCATGGCGGCTTTGACCGCGCCAGTCATCGTCCACATCGCCGGCGCCCAGGGCTTCTTCGTGCCGCTGATCGCCGCCCACCTCTTCTGCTTCTACTTCGGCATCCTCGCCGACGATACCCCGCCGGTGGGGCTGGCGGCCTACGCCGCATCAGCCATCGCCAAGTCCGATCCGATCAAGACCGGCTTCCAGTCCTTTTTCTACGACATCCGCGCGGCGATCCTCCCCTTCATGTTCATCTTCAACACCGACATCCTCCTCTACCACATCGACAGCTGGGGGCTGGCGCTGATCATCTTCGTCATGACCTGCCTGGGGACCTTCGCCTTTGCCTCCCTCACCCAGGGGTACTTCATCGCCCGCAACCGCTGGTACGAGGTGCCGATCCTGCTCGCCATCTGCGCCCTCATGTTCCGCCCCGGCTACTTCGCCCAGCTGCTCGGGCTGGGGGAGGGCAAGCACTGGCTCTATCTGATCGGTGTCGGCCTGTGGGGGCTGCTCTACCTGCTGCAGCGCCCCCGGCGCGACACGCCGCTGGCCGATCCGGTCGCCATCTGAGGAGGCCAAGATGATTCCCGATTACCGCACGATCCTGTACGCCACCGACCTGACGGTCAATTCGGCCCATGCCTTTCGCCACGCCATCAGCCTGGCCCGCCACTACCGGGGACGGATCGTTCTCCTCCATGTCCTGCCGGAGATCGACTCGGCCATGGTAAACTACGTTTCGACGGTGATGGGTGCGGAGAAGCTGGCCGATCTCGAGCTGGCCCACAAGGAAGAGGTCAAGGACGAGATCCGCCGCCGGCTGCACGCCTTTGCCAAGGCCGAACTCGGCGACAGTCCCGGGGACCTCGAGCGGCTCGCCGCCATCGAGATCCATCACGGCCATCCGGTAGCGAATATCCTGCAGCTGGCCGACCGCCATGGCGCCGACCTGATCGTCCTCGGCAGCCACGGCAAGGGGGCGCTCAATTACGCCTTTCTCGGCAGCGTCGCCGAAAAGGTGCTGCGCAAGTCGCAGCGGCCAATCCTGATCGTTCCTTTGGACGGCAGTCCCGAAGCGAGGGCGTGACCATGAACGAGATGACCAGCGAACGTTTTGCCGATACCGTCCTGCGGGAAATCGGCGGCAGCTGCGGCCGGGCCGTCGCCAACCTGACCTGGCTCCTGGAGCAGATGCACCCCTATTTCGCCATCACCATGCAGGACGAGCCGGAGGCGATCGCCGCGCTGGCGATCCGCCTGCAGGCCCTGGGGCGCGAAGAGCGCCTGGTCCTCGCCGAACGCGAACAGCGGCTGGTGGTCGCCTGCCTCAATCGCCCCGGCTCCCTCTACCGGACCCTGCAGGGGCTCGCCGAGCGGGATATCTCCTACGCCCAGTTCTCCCAGTCGTATACCGCGCTTCCCGGCCTGTCCGAAGGGCTGGAACTGCAGCGTTTCGAGTTCGACCGCCGGGACCACGCCGCCATCGCCGCCGACCAGGGCCCGCCGGTGCCGGCAAAGATCGTCGCCGCGGTGCGGGTGGCGCTGCGGGAGTTCTACCCCGGCTTCGACCAGCGCCGGCTGCCGAAGCTGCTGCGGCTGCTCTGGCTCAACAACGAGCCGTACGTGCGCATTTCGCCGGCCAAGCGCATCGCCCAGGTCCTCTGGATGTACCAGCAGAGCGAGCTGCAGGGGGGGATCCATTTCGACGTCGAACCGGCCACCGAGACCCGCGATTCGATGGAGTACCGGGTGATGTTCGCCGCCGCCAACCCGCCGCAGATCGACTTTCTGACCCAGACCATGGAGGTCTTCAACCGTCTCGATCTCGGCGTGCGCCGCGCCTACTGCCTGACCATCAGCAACGGCGTGCACCCTTACTTCCTCGGCACCTTCTACGTGCGCAGCCGCAGCGCGGCGCTGGTCAAGAAGGGCTCGGAGCGCTACAGCCAGCTGCAGCAGGAGCTCTACAACACCCAGATCCTTTCCACCGCCTCCGAACCCTACCGCCTCCTGCTCGGCCAGGGGTTGATGACCGGCCCGGAAGCGGCGCTGGTCAACGCCCTGGCCGGTTTCTGCCACACCCAGCTCGCCCACAACCAGCCGGACCGCTTCGGCTACGGCGACGTGCTCCACGCCCTCACCGGCCATCCCGAGCTGACCCTCCAATTGGTTCGGCTCTTCCAGGCGCGCTTCGACCCCGCCCGGCAGGCGCGCGAGGCCGGCTATGCAGCGCAGCTGGCCGGGGTGGAGGGGGCGATCGCCAACTACAACACCGGCCACCGCTACCTCGACGAAATCTGCCGCCTGGTCTTCACCTGCGCCCTGGCGTTCATCCGCCACACCCTCAAGACCAATTACTACGTGGCGGAAAAGCAGGCGCTGGCCTTCCGCCTCGACCCGGCCTACCTCGAAGCGCTCGGTCCCGACCTTCACCGCCGACCTGCCTCCCGAGCGGCCGTTTCGCGTCACCTTCTTCTTCGGTCGCCACGGCTGCGGCTACCATATCGGCTTCTCCGACATCGCCCGCGGCGGCTGGCGCACCATCCTCAGCCAGGGGTGGGAGGACTACATCACCATCACCAACACCCTGTTCCGCGAGAACTACGTGCTGGCCCACACCCAGCACCTGAAGAACAAGGACATCTACGAGGGGGGCTCGAAGATGGTGGTGGTCCTCGACGCCGCCGACCTCGCCGACCGCGAGCTGGTCACCCGCCGCCTCTACAAGCTGCAGTTCGGCTTCATCAACGCCTTCTTCGACATCTTCGTGACCGAGAACGGCCGCGCCAAGGACCCGCGGGTGGTCGACTACTACGGCGAGGACGAACCGATCGAGCTCGGCCCCGACGAGAACATGCACGACGCGATGGTCGAGCTGGTGGCCCGCCAGTCGGTGCGGCGCGGCTACCTGCTGGGGATCGGCGTGATCTCCAGCAAGGAGGTCGGCATCAACCACAAGGAGTTCGGCGTCACCTCCACCGGGGTGGTCACCTTCGCCGAGATCGCCATGGGGCATCTCGGTATCGACATCCGCAAGGACCCCTACAGCATCAAGTTCACCGGCGGCCCGGGCGGCGACGTCGCCGGCAATGCCATGCGCCTGCTGCTCGAGCGTTCGCCGCAGGTCGAGATCCGCCTCATCGTCGACGGCAGCGGGGCGCTCTTCGATCCGGCCGGGAGCGGAGCACGGTGCGCTGCAACGCATCGTGCTGGCCGCCGACGTCGAAGCCTTCGACCCCGCCGCGCTCCATCCGGGCGGCTTCCTCCTCTACCGCAACCAGCGCAAGAGCGAGGGGCTGCGCCAGCTCTATCGCAAGATGGAGCAGACCGAAGGCGGCCTGGTGGAGAGCTGGATCACCACCGACGAGTTTTTCCGCGACTACAACCGCCTGCTCTTTTCCGTCCAGGCCGACCTCTTCATTCCGGCCGGCGGGCGCCCGGAAACCATCGACGCGGACAACTGGCGCCGCTTTCTGGGCGCGGACGGGACGCCGAGCGCGCGGGTGATCGTCGAGGGCGCCAACTCCTTCATCACCCCGGCGGCGCGGGTCGAGCTGCAGAAGCAGGGGGTGGTGATCCTGCGCGACGCCTCGGCCAACAAGTGCGGGGTGATCTCCTCCTCCTACGAGATCATCGCCAACCTGGTGCTGACCGAGAAGGAGTTTCTGGCCCACAAGGCGCGCTACGTCGGCGACGTGCTGGAAATCCTGGTGCGCCGCGCCGAAGACGAGGCGCGGCTGATCCTGCGCCGCGCCGCCGAGCCGGGCAACACCCTGCTCACCACCGAGATCTCCGCGGCGATCAGCAGCGAGATCAACGCCCACTACGCCCGCCTCTACGACTACTTCCTGCAGCACCCCGAACTGTGCGACGACCCCCTCTTTGTCCGGGTGCTCGAGGCGCACCTGCCGCGGCTGCTGGTGGAGACCCAGCGCTTCCGGCGGCGGCTGAAAAACCTGCCGGCCAAGTACCGCTACGCGATCATTGCCAGCGAACTCGCCTCCTCGCTGGTTTACCGCGGCGACTCCGAGGCCAACTTCGTCGAGATGCTCAAAGGGCACGCCCGGCGCTGCCTGGCCGGATAGGGGAGCGACAGGCGCCGGGAAAATCGGGCTGGGGGCGGTGGTGCCCCCGGCTTTTTCGCGCAGCGGCGGCAAGGGGGCGACGGCCGGCGGCGCATCGCGCGGGCCTTGCGTCCGGGAACACAAGCAAGTAGAATGGCCCTTTATCACCGGACCGGCAGGTCCGGTCGGCGCGGCGCCGGCCGGACTTGGGGCCGCAACAAGGATGGCGCGATGAAGGCACTAATCGGATTGATGTTCGTGCTGCTGCTGGCCGCTCCGGCGGCGGCGTTCATGGAAGGGGGGTGCGGCGCCGGCAAGTGCTCCGACTGCCACAGCCTCTCGGTCGACGAAGCGGGCAAGCTGCTCGGTGCCGGCGTCGATCACGTCCTCAAGGTCGATCAGGCCGACGTGCCCGGACTCTGGGCGGTCGAGGTCGAAAAGCAGAACCAGAAATTCCCCGTCTATATCGACTACTCCAAGGCCTACGTGGTCACCGGCAACATCATCCGCCTGGCCGACAAGAAGAACCTCACCCGGGAGCAGGTGGCGCAGGACAACCGCGTCGACGTCGCCCGCATTCCCTTGCAGGACGCCCTGGTCCTCGGCGACCCGCAGGCGAAGACCCGGGTCATCGTCTTCACCGATCCCGAGTGCCCCTTCTGCCGCAGGCTGCACGCCGAGCTGAAAAAAGTGGTCGCCGCCGACCCGCAGATCGTCTTTTTCATCAAGCTCTTCCCGCTGAAGATGCATCCCACCGCCTACACCGTCGCCAAGAGCATCGCCTGCAACCATTCCCTGGAGATGCTGGAATCCAGCTACGCCGGAAAGCCGGTGCCGCCGCCGGTCTGCACCAGCCACGAGGTGGACGACAACCTGGCGCTCGCTGCCCAGCTCGGCATCCACTCCACCCCGACGCTGATCCTCCCCAACGGCATCGTCATGCCCGGCTACCGTTCTGCCGAGGACCTGCTCGAGCTGCTCGGCAGCGACAAGGCGGCCCCGGCGCCGGAAACGCCTGCCTCCGGTCAAAAACCTTGATTTGCCGACCATAGTCTGCTAAGTTTTGCTACTTTGCCGGCCGGGATTCCGGGTCTGCAAGCCGGCCGGAGATGCGGCCATCTTTTGCATGGAGGATGAAACGATGGGTCTGATGACGGGGAAACGCGGCATCATTTTCGGTGTCGCCAACGATATGAGCATCGCCTGGGGGATCGCCCAGCAACTGCACGCCCAGGGCGCAACCCTGGCCTTCACCTATCTCAACGAGGCGCTGGAGAAGCGCGTGCGGCCGCTCGCCGAGAGCCTGGGGGCCGAGCTGATCCTCCCCTGCGACGTGGCCACCGATGCCGACATCGAGCGCACCTTTGGCGAACTCAAGAAGGCCTGGGGGACGATCGACTTCGTCGTCCACGCGGTCGCCTTCGCCAACCGCGAGGATCTCAAACACCCCTTCAGCCAGACCAGCCGTGACGGCTTCAAGCTGGCCATGGACATCAGCGCCTACTCGCTGGTGGCGGTGACCCGCTACGCGGTGCCGCTGATGGCCGCAGGCGGCAGCATCCTCACCCTCACCTATCTCGGCGCCACCCGCGCCGTTCCCAACTACAACGTCATGGGCGTGGCCAAGGCCGCCCTCGAAGCGTCCACCCGTTACCTGGCCGCGGAGCTGGGGGAGAAGGGGATCCGCGTCAATGCCATCTCCGCCGGGCCGATCCGTACCCTGGCCGCCTCGGGGATCGCCAACTTCAAGTCGAAGATCGCCCTGATGGACGACTTCGCGCCGCTGCGGCGCACCGTCACCCAGGAGGAGGTCGGCAAGTCGGCCGTCTACTTCCTCTCCGATCTCGGCAGCGGCGTCACCGGCGAGGTCCACTTCGTCGACGCCGGCTTCAACGTCGTGGTTTCGGCCTGATATGCCGTCCCCATCTCCGCGCTTGAAAAAAGGGGCCCCTTGCGGGTCCCTTTTCGTTTGAATCATGGCCGCCACTACCCTGCACGGCAATCTCGCCGGCCTCAAGCCGAGCCAGCTCCAGGCCCTGGAGCGGATCTACCGCCGGCGCATCCCCCCCGATCAGCTGATCACTGCGGAATTGGCCCGCTACCTGAGCGAGCGCTCCTTCGAGCTGCGCCGCCAGCTCGGGGTGATCGTCGACCGCCAGGGGACCATCGTCCACGTCATCGTCGGCGACGACCGCGAGATCGTCATCCCCGACCTCACCGCCTTCGGCCTCGGCCGCAGCGGCCTGCGCGGCCTGCGCTGCATCCATACCCACCTCAAGGGAGAGCCCCTCTCCCAGGACGACCTCACCGACCTCGCCCTGCTGCGCCTCGATCTGATGGCGGCGCTTGCCGTCGGCGGCGACGGCCTGCCGGGACGGATCGACTACGCCCACCTGCTGCCGCCCCGCCCCGGCGGCAGGCGCACCCAGGTCCTCTCCGCACCGCACCTCCATGAACTCGACCTCGATCTCGACGCCTTTTTGCAGGGGCTCGACGCCGAGCTCGAACGCAAGATGGCGGAGACCGTCGACCTCTCCGACACCCGCGAGAAGGCGCTCTTGATTTCGGTCAGCCAGGCGCCGCGCCACGCCATCGACGACGCCCTCGACGAACTGACCGAGCTGGCACGCACCGCCGACGTGGTCGTTCTCGACCGCATCGTGCAGCGCCCGCGGCAGCTCAACCCCAACTACCTGATGGGGGAGGGGAAGGTCAAGGAGGTGATCATCCAGGCGCTGCAGTCAGGCGGCGACGCTGCTGATCTTCGACCAGGAGCTGACGCCGGTGCAGGCCCGCTCCCTCGCCGCCATCACCGAGCTCAAGGTCCTCGACCGCACCCAGCTGATCCTCGACATCTTCGCCCGGCGCGCCCACACCCGCGACGGCAAGGTCCAGGTCGAGCTCGCCCAGCTCAAGTACATCCTGCCGCGGCTGCGGGGCAAGGGGACGGCGATGTCGCGGCTGATGGGCGGCATCGGCGGCCGCGGTCCCGGTGAGACCAAGCTGGAGATCGACCTGCGGCGCATACGCGAGCGCATCACCCGGCTCGAGAAGCAGCTGGAAACCCTCGCCAGGGGGCGGCGCCAGCGGCGCCAGAAACGGGTGCGCGCGCAGGTGCCGATCGTCTCCATCGTCGGCTACACCAACGCCGGCAAATCGACCCTTTTAAACGCGCTGACCCAGAGTGCGGTCTTTACCGAGGACCTGCTCTTCGCCACCCTCGACACCGCCACCCGGCGGCTGCGCTTTCCCCTGGAGCGGGAGGTGATCATCACCGATACCGTCGGCTTTATCCGCGAGTTGCCGAAGAACCTGGTCGGCGCTTTCAAGGCAACCCTTGAGGAGCTGGAGGATGCCGATCTGTTGCTGCACGTGGTCGACATCGCCAACCCGCGCTTCGAGGAACAGATCGCTGCGGTGGAAAAGATTCTCGCCGACCTCGACCTGGAGCGCATTCCGCGCGTCCTGGTCTTCAACAAGATCGACCTCGTCGCCGCCGACGAAGCGCGGGCCCTGGCCCGCCGCTTCGGAGCCCTGGCGGTTTCCGCCCGGGATCGGGCCAGTTTCGCGCCGCTGCTCGCCGAGCTGCAGCGCAGGTTCTGGCCGGAGGAAGGGGAACTCCTTGACACATAAAGAGAATTCCTATAGCCTGTGGCGGTTTCCAAGGAGGGAATTGTGATGATGCGATGGTTGTTCGCTGCCGTTCTGGCGGCGCTGCTGGCCGGCTGCCTGCCGGCCCTGGAGGTTTCCCCTGCGCCCGCCGCCCAGCCGCTTCCGGCCGCCGCTCCCGCGGTACAGGACGGGGCGGCCCCGGCGGCTGCGGTGACGACGGGCCGGGACGCGACGGCTGCCGATAATGCCGGCGCCCTGAGCGCGGCCGTTCCGGCGGACGGCGCGGATGCCGTTGCGGCGAGCACCGACGAGCCGGTCGATGCTGAAACCCAGGAGGACAATGCCGTGCTCACCGGGGCCGACCAGGCGGCGCCGGACGACCCCGGGGTGACGGTCCCGGCCGACGAGGTGACCTTCGACTTCCCGCTGGTCGAAAACGCCAAGGTCCGCTATTTTCTCGACTACTATACCGGTCCGGCGCGCAGCGCCTTCGGCCGCTGGCTGGCCCGCTCCTCCCGCTACCTGCCGCGGATGCGCCAGATCTTCGCCGATGAGGGGCTGCCCCAGGATCTCGCCTACCTGGCGATGATCGAGTCGGGGTTCAACGACCGCGCCTACAGCTGGGCCCATGCCGTCGGCCCCTGGCAGTTTATCGACAGCACCGGCCGGTTGATGGGGCTCAAGAGTGACTGGTGGCGCGACGAGCGCCGCGACTTCGAGAAGTCGACCGAGGCCGCCGCCCGCTTCCTCAAGGACCTCCACGACCGCATGGACGGCGACTGGTACCTGGCGGTCGCCTCCTACAACGCCGGCCCGGGCAAGCTCATGACGGCGGTGCGCAAATACGACAGCCGCGATTTCTGGGAAATCTCCCGCGGCAAGTACCTGCAACCCGAGACCAAGAACTACGTGCCGAAGCTGCTGGCCGCGATGCTCATCGCCAAGGAGCCGGAAAAGTACGGGTTCAGCGACATCGCTTACGCCGCGCCGCTCGACTTCGATACGGTGACCGTGCCGAGCGCCACCGATCTGGAGATCGTCGCCCGCCTCTGCGGCGTCGATTACGAGCAGATCAAGCTGCTCAACCCCGAGCTCAAGCGCTGGTGCACGCCCCCGGGAGAGAAGAACTACCAACTGCGCATCCCCGCCGGCAGCCGCGCCCGGTTCCTCGCCGGCTACGCCGCGATCCCCGCCGACCAGCGCGCCAACTACAAGCACCACCGGATCGAACGCGGCGACACCCTGCTGGCGCTGGCCAAGCAGTACGGCATCCGCGTCGACGACATCATCTCCCTCAACCGTATCCATAATCCGCGCAGCCTCTCCATCGGCACCGACCTGGTGTTGCCGCTGCACAAGGGCTTTACCCGCCTGCCGGTCGACGAACTCAAGGACGACTATGTCCGTACCCGGCGCCGGACCTACACGGTGAAAAACGGCGACAGCCTGTGGAAGATCGCCCAGCGTTTCGACGTCAGCGAGAAGGAATTGCGGGTCTGGAACCGCCTCGGCTGGAGCAACGTCATCCGCCCCGGGCAGACCCTGGTGGTCTCCTCCAAGGCGGCGAAGAACTCCCGGACGGTGCACACCGCCGCCAGGACCAAAGCCGCCCCGACCCAGAAGATCGTCTACAAGGTCCGCCCCGGCGATACCCTGTGGGGGATCGGCAAGCAGTTCGACGTCGCCACCTCGCAAATCCAGAACTGGAACAACCTGGCCACCGACCAGGTGCTGCATCCGGGACAGACCCTCACCCTGCTTGTTCCCGCCACCGACAACCAAGGCTGAGCGCCGCCGGACGCCCTTTTTTATCCGCCTCGCCGGCGCCCCCGGGCGGGCGGCGCGGCGCCGCTAATGCTTTGACTTTTGCCGGGTGGATTGCTACACTCGTCCCCGCTTCGATCTCACCCCGAAAGGACCCATTCTCCCCATGCTCAACCTGGCCATCGCCCTGCTTGTCAGCCTGCTTGTCAATCTGGGCCTGTACACCCTGCTCGGGGTCAATCTCTGGATTTCTTCCCTCATCGCCCTGGCGCTATTCGCCGGCATCTATTTTCTTGCCACCCGCCTGGTCATGAAGCGCATCGCAGCGCTGATGGAAGGCGCCCAACGCGACCTCCAGGCGCAGCGCTGGGAGAAGGCGATCCGTGCCCTGCAGAGCGGCATGAAATACGCCCCCTGGCAGCTCTACGTCAAAGGGCAGATCAACGCCCAGATCGGCTCCGTTCTCTATCTCAAGCGCGACTTCACCGAAGCCTTCGAGTACCTGCAGAAGGCCTTCGTCCGCCACTGGGTGGCGATGGCCATGCTCGCCATCTGCTACATGAAGCGCAATAAGAGCAAGCAGATGATCGATACCTTCGAGAAGGCGGTCACCGCCACCAAGAAGGAGCCGCTGCTCTGGGCGATCTACGCCTTCTGCCTGGAGAAGATCGGCGAGCGCAGCAAGGCCATCGACACCCTCGAGCGCGGCCTGCGCCGCTGCAAGGATGACGAGAACCTTCAGGAGAACATTGAGCTGCTCAAGGCCGGCAAGAAGATGCGGATGAAGGACTTCGGCGACATGTGGTACCAGTTCCACCTGGAGAGCCCCGGCGCCCTGATCAAGCAGCAGACCAAGGCGATCCAGGGGCGCCGCAAAATCGTGCGACGCTGATGGCCAAAAAGCCCGCCCCGCCGAAACCCAAAGACTTCGCCCACAACCCCTTCAGGGATCTGAAGGGGTTGCCCGTTTCCGACGCGCCCAAGCTTGAGAAGAAGCCTGCCAAGACGGAACCCCCGCCCCCCCCCGCGCCCAAACCGGCGGCCCCGGCCGACGACGGCGAGCTCTTCGCCGCCGAGATGCAGCTGCTCGGCGTCGCCAGGCAGGACCGCGACGACCTGTCGGAAAATCCGCTCCCCGAGCCCACCGAACACCCCCCGGCCAAGCCCCAGACCCCGGCGAAGCCCGCTGCCCCCGAGGACGAATTCCTCGCTGCCGTCGGCCGCCTCGACGTCACCTTCGCCGACGAATACCCCGAACCCGAACTCGAGGCGGAGCTCCCCCGGCCCGCGCCGCGCCGCATGCGCCAGCTGCGCCGCGGCCAGCTCGTCCCCGAGGAGCAGCTCGACCTCCACGGCCTGCACCGCGACCAGGCGCTGGAGAAGGCGCGCTGGTTCCTGCAGGACGCCGTCCACCACGGCAGCCGCACGGTCCTGATCGTCACCGGCCGCGGCCAGCATTCCGCCGAGGGCCCGGTGCTGCGCGAGGCGGTCGCCCGGCTGCTGCGCGAGGACCCCGACCATCTGATCCTCGAATGGGGGATCGCGCCGCCGCGCCACGGCGGGGACGGGGCGCTGGTGGTTTTTCTGCGGTCTGCCGGCGGCGAGGCGTAAACGCCTTGACAGGAACCGCCCAGACAGTTTGAATTAAAGGCGTTTTGGAGCATTGAGGGGACCATGGCGTACAGCGACGAAACTAAAAAACAGCCCGCACCGGCAGAGATGCCGGGCGGGCTGTCTTGTAATTGGGGCATACTGCCCTTGCGCTTCTCGGGAAGTTGGGACCCGGCTATCCGTGGAGATTGATGAGTCGCATTGCGACTTGTCCGGGAAAACGTATTTCAGTAACCTGAATTTGCAGGAGGGGGTTTTGACGCCGACCGTTTTCAGGCAAGAAGGTTTTCGATTTTATTTCTTCTCCCGCGAAGAAACTCGGATGCATATTCATGTTCACGGCCAGGCAGGAGAGGCAAAGTTCTGGATCGAGCCGCAGATCACTTTGGCGGAGAATTACGGGTTGTCCGGGCCCGAGCTGAATCGCGTCCGAAATCTGATAAGGAAACACGAGGATGACATTCGCAACGCATGGCACCGCCACTTCGGCGGTTGAAGTCACCAATGTCTCGAGCCATGGTTTCTGGCTGCTGATCCACGATCGGGAAGTCTTTCTACCGTTCGAGACCTTCCCCTGGTTTCGCGACGCGCCGATCGGCAAACTCGTGCATGTCGAACTCCCTTCGGCCCAGCATCTTTACTGGCCCGATCTGGATGTGGACCTGGAGGTGGAAAGCGTTTTGCACCCCGAGCGCTATCCGCTGGTCAGTCAGGTCCATGAGAGGCCGGAGCCGTACGCATCTCGGGTTCTGGCGGCGGAAGTGGATCAGGATGAAATCGACGAGGCAGTGCTCGCTCTCTTGCAGTTGACGCTGCACGACGGGGCGAGGGCCTGGAAGGGGTTCGATTTTGCGGTCATGGACCGGCTTTTCCAGCAAGGATATATTCTCGATCCACGCAACAAGACCAAGTCGGTTGTTCTTACGGAGAAGGGACTAGCCAAGTCGGAGGAGTTGTTCGAAAGGTTGTTCGGTGGCAAGGGAAAAGGCTGAATATATTTTTCCCCGGAGTCGGCTGGCTCCTATGCCCTCGGCTAAATGAACAATGTTCCCAAAAACGCACAGGAAAATAATGGACGGGATTTTAGCCCCGAAAATCGAGCCATAGCACCAAATAACGGCTATTTTTGAATGAATTTCCTGTGATATTGAGTGGTTGACTTGGTCCGACCCCGAATGCTCACCCCGAATGCTCACCCTGGATCGCTTCATCCGCCTGTTCATGAACGACGTCGATCCGCTGCTCTGCGAGAAGGTCTTTACCCTCAAGATTACCAAGCTGGAGTTGCTCTCCATGCTCAAGGCGGTACGGGAGGAGTTCAGCATTCCGGAACTCTGCCGGCTGCTCCCGGCAGAGGGGCTGACGAACCTGCTCATGGAGGTGTGCTACTTTGCCGAGGACGGCATCGTCGGCACCCTCCAGCACCTGTTCGAGGCCCATCCCGACACGGCGGGGGGCTTTGCGTTCGAGGACTAGGCCCTTAACCCGGCCCCGTAGTTGCCACAAGGGATTCAGGGAGACTATCAATTGGGTTCTCGACAAAATTTTAATCTGGTAAAGCCAGCTTTCTGAACTCCACTGGCCAGACCGAATCGCTACGAAATCAGGAGTGTTTCATGAGTAGCGTCATTATTGACGAGGTTTCCCGTTTCTTCGACAGGGTTGTCAAGCCGTTCATCCCGAGCCATGTCGAACCGGACCAACGGCGGCTGTCGTCGGATCGGCTGCTGATCTCCATCTGCCTGATCACGTCGATGTTTTCCTTTCTCTACGTCGGCGTGTCCCTGGTCATCGGCTTTCAGGTCGGCGTCTGGCTGATGCTCAGCTGTTTCGTTCTGCTCTACGCCATACTCTTTCTGTTCAGAACCACAGGCCGCTACCGTCTGTGCGCCAACCTCTATCTTGCCTGCTGCTGTATCGTGGCGGTGCTCGGCTGCAGCATGTTCTCCGGGGGGCTGCATTCCATGGTGTTTCCCTGGTTTGCGCTTATTCCCGTTGCCGGCGTTTTGCTGCTTGGCTACTGCCTGTCGACGCTGTTCTGGTTCCTGTTCTGCAGCGGCGTCTCCATCGCCTATGGCGTCGCCGCTGCCCTCGGAATCTCATTTCCTGAACTGTACCGGCTCGAATATCTCCAATTTTTCTACACCGTCTGCGTAACCGGCCTGGTGATGATCCTGTTCTTCATCGCCCTCACCTTTCACCACAACTGGTCCGCCGCCCTGCGCAAAATCCTGGAGCAGAACGACGAGCTTGAGCAGGCGCGGTGCCAGGCCGAGGCTGCTGCCAGATCAAAAAACGAATTTCTCGCCAACATGAGCCATGAAATCAGAACCCCGATGAATGCCATCAGTGGTTTTGCCGCACTCTGCCAGAAGACCGCGCTGGACGACAAACAGCGAGGCTATCTGTCCCACATCGAATCGGCGTCGATTTCCCTACTGGGCGTGATCAACGACATCCTTGATTTCTCGAAAATCGAGGCGGGCAAGTTGCGTCTGGAGCAGATCGACTTCAGGTTGGAGGAGGTCGTCAACAACATCGCCGGCATGGTTGGTATCAATGCCGCCGAGAAGGGGCTTGAGCTGGTGATCTCCATCGATCCGGCCGTCCCCCTCAATCTGATGGGGGACCCCCTGCGTCTCGGCCAGGCCCTGCTCAATCTGACGGGAAACGCCGTGAAGTTCACCGAGTCCGGCAGCGTCCTGATCGGGACCGAGCTGGTGGAACGGGATGCCTCCTGCTGCCTGGTTCGCTTCACCGTCAAGGACACCGGCATCGGCATGAGCGACGAGGAACTGTCGCGCCTGTTTGTCGCCTTCAGCCAGGCCGACACGTCGGTGACTCGCAACTTCGGCGGTACCGGCCTGGGCCTGGTCATATCGAAGAACCTCGTGGAAATGATGGAGGGGCGGATCGATGTGGAAAGCAGTCCGGGTCAGGGGAGCCGTTTCAGTTTCACCTGCCGGTTTCGCCTCAACGAGCGGCTCGTTTCCTCGCCGAAAAGCATTCCCTCGAGCCTCTCCAGTCTCAAGGTGCTGGTGGTGGACGATAACGAATTGTCTCGTCAGGTGTTGCTCGCGCAGTTGGCCGGTTTCCGGATCACGGCTGAGGCGGTTGATTCCGGTCAGGTGGCCCTGGACACGCTGCAACGGGCGGCAAGGGACGATCCCTTCGACCTGGTGCTGATGGACTGGCAGATGCCCAAAATGGACGGGATAGAAACGGTGAAACGGATGCGTAGCGACCTGAAGCTCGACCGGCTTCCCGTCACCATCATGGTGACCGCCTTCGGCCGGGAGGAAGTGATGAACCAGGCGGAAAAAGTCGGCATCAATTCGCTCCTCATCAAACCGGTGAACGCCTCGCTATTACTCGACACCATCATGCAGACATTCTGCCGCGATCCCCGTGCCTTCAGCACGGAGAAGGCGCCTGAGGAGGTGCGGACGCGGCTCGATCGTATCCGTGGCGCACGTGTGCTGCTGGTGGACGACAATTCGGTAAACCAGCAGGTCGCAGCCGAACTCCTCAGGGAAGCAGGGCTGATTACCGACTTTGCTGCCAATGGCCAGGAGGCGGTGGCCGCAGTGTCCAGCACGGACTATGATCTCGTGTTCATGGATATTCAGATGCCGGTCATGGGAGGCTATGAAGCCACAGCCCTAATCCGCGGCAACGACCGTTACGCCGAACTGCCGATTATCGCCATGACCGCCCACGCCATGAGCGGCGTACGGGAAGAATGTCTGGCCGCCGGCATGAGCGACTACCTGAGCAAACCGGTCGATCCCGCTCAGCTCCATGGCCTGCTGGCCCGATGGATCATGCCGGGCGACCGCGCCGTTCCCAACGGGAAAACAGGGTCCGGGGCCGGAGAATCCCCGGCCCATCTCCCGGAAACCCTCGAAGGTTTCGATCTGGATGAAGGTCTGGCACTGCTCAACAATAACCGTGCCGCCTATCGGGAATTGATCGTCGACTTTGCCACTCGGGACATCCTGAAGGCCCGGCAACTGCCGCTGTTGCTCCGGGAAGGACAGCGTGACGAGGCCCGCAGATGCATGCACTCGCTGATGGGGATAGCGGGCAATCTGTACGCCACCGACGTGTACCGGCTTGCCTGCGAACTGGAAGAACTTCTGGGCGGCCCCCCCTCAACGGCCGAGGCGCCCCTGATTGCCGCACTGGAACGAGCCTGTGACGTTGTCGCCCATACCGTCGCGCACTTGGGATCCGAGGAACCTGAGGCGATGCCGGAGATCTCCGGCATCGCCTCGTCTCCGGTTACATTGGTCAGTGAGTTGCGCCGCCTTGTTGCCCGCAGCGATCCCCTGGCGCTTGACGTGGCGAAACGGTTGAAGGGAAATGCCGGCCTTGACAATACTGCCGGCCCTCAATTCGCAGCCCTGGAAGCGCAACTGTCGGTTTTTGAATTCGAGCAGGCGGCGCTGATCGTGGATGGTCTAGCCGGGCTGCTCGGGGAAGCGGGGAAGTAGACGACCATGGCTGATCTGGCGGATAAGTCCACGATCCTGATCGTGGACGACGAACCGGGCAATATCTGGGTACTCGTGGAGCTTCTCAAGAACGCGTACCAGCTCCGCACCGCTACCAACGGTGAAAAGGCCTTGGCCATTGCTTGTTCCGACGAGCCGCCGGACCTGATCCTGCTGGATGTCATCATGCCCGGCATCGATGGCTTTGAGGTGTGCAGGCGCCTCAAGGCCGACAGCCGCACCGCCCGGATACCAGTCATCTTCATCACCAGCAATACGGGCGAACAGGACGAGATTCTCGGTTTCCAGGCCGGTGCCGTCGACTATGTCACCAAGCCGTTCAGGCCGATCATTGTCCAGGCTCGTGTACAAACCCATGCCGAGTTGAAACGGTACCGGGACTTCCTCGAACGCCAGTCTTACTGCGACAGCCTGACCGGCATTGCCAACCGTCGCCATTACGAGGAAAAGCTCCTCATGATGTGGAACTTTGCCTGCAGGGAGCGTACTCCCATGGCCTGCATCATGATCGATATCGACGACTTCAAGAAATACAACGACCTTTATGGCCATCAGGCCGGCGACGATTGCATCAAACAAGTAGCCTCGACTCTCAATATCCTGGTCAGGCGCAGGGTTGACCTGTTGGCCCGATATGGTGGCGAGGAGTTCTGCTGCCTGCTGCCGAACACCGGCCTGGCGGGGGCCCAACAGCTCGCCGAAAAGTTCCGCCGGGCTGTGCTGGATCTTGGTATCGTCCACGAAGGGGCCAGCACCGGCGCGGTGGTCTCTATCAGCCAGGGGATTGCCGTGCTGGCTGCGGTGTCCCATTCCCTGACGCCGGACCTTCTGGTCAAGAACGCCGATATGGTACTCTACGAAGCGAAGACGGCGGGTCGTAACTGCTTTCGCCATCGTGAGATTGGCGGAGCAGAGTTGACCCCCTAGGTTCTTGTGGAGGCGAGTTCCGAAGACACCTTACTTAATTTCCTTCTAGACAAGACAATCAATTAAGAAAGGTGTCCCTCGAACTTCACGGCATATTGAGTTGAGATGAACGAAGTCACGCAAAGCTCAAAGGGGATGGGAATAATCATGGCCGAAAATCCTCAAGCCGTCGCAATCTCGGGGAGTTACCGCAAGGGCGGGACGGTCGATTCCGTCGTTTCGGAAATCCTCGAGGGTCTCAGGGCGCAAGGGGTGGACTGTCAGACCGTCTACCTCCGGGACTGCCATATCGAGTTTTGTACCAACTGCCGCAACTGCCTGCAGGTTCCTGGAACCGACCGGGGCAATTGCCCGTTTCGGGACGACATGAACCGGATTCTGGATCTGGTCGAGGCCGCCGACTACCTGATCCTCGGCGCTCCCACCAACGCCGGCAACGCCAACGCCCTGACTCGGAAATTCCTCGAACGCTGCGTCTGTTTCGCCTATTGGCCCTGGGGAAGTCGCAACCCGGTGCTGCGCAACCCGGCCAAACCCAGGAAGGCGATTCTGGTCTCCGCGAGCGGGGCCCCGCTGCTGATCGGCAGGTATTTCAACGGCACCCTGAAGGCGCTGAAACTGCTCGCGGCGCAACTCGGCGCCCGGCCGGTTGGGGATATCTGGGTTGGCGGGGTGATCAACAAAGAGATCCGGCTCCCGACCAGGATAAAAGCGAAGTGCGCCAGGCTGGCCCATAAAATGGTAGGTGCGTGAACCTTCCCATCTTCAAATTCTGCTCCCCCTCGTTGGGGCAGTGATGGCCGCCCTTCTCGTCCTTCTCGGTGTCGTCGGGATGTTTTTTGCTGTGGTGTTCCTGCCGAATATCCTGGCGAAAGTGCTGGACCCGCGAAATGAAAAAATCATTCGCGCCCATTGTGAGACGCTCGGACTCGCCACTGTTTCAGTAACGCCGTGGCCGAATCACTATGGGGTTTCCTACCACCGGAAGGGTAGGAAGTTGTACGCCAGGTGCCGGGTAAAAAAAGGCCTTGTCGTGTGGCTCGGCCGGGCACCGAAAGCGGATTGATTCTGCACCTCTTCAAGGATCCATGCGGCAGTATAATGGGGACTATGGGCAGGACGACCGATCGAAACAGCCGCCAGGTCGCGCCAATTCCCCACCCAAACCCGGAGTTGTCCCGGCCCGTTCCCATGGGCCGTTCCAGGCTGGAAAGGACAGGCCGTGAAACCAGTCATCTACGGCACGGAATTCGGCAGCATCACCATAGCGGGTGAGCAGTACGAGCACGACGTCGTGATCCGCCTGAGCGGCAAGGTGAAAAAGCGCAAGAAGAAACTTTCCAAGGCGAAGTACGGAACGTCGCACAAGGTTTCCCGTGAGGAGGCGGAACACATCTTCGACGCGGGGGCGACGCTGCTGATCATCGGCACCGGGCAGGGCGGCAACCTCGACCTCTCGGAGCAAGCCGCCGACTATTTCCGGGAAAACGGCTGCGAAGTCCAGCTGCTGCCCACCCCCCGGGCACTGCTGGCCTGGAACGCCGCCGCAGGCGCCGTGATCGGCATGTTCCACGTCACCTGCTGAGGGCCTGGAAGGTGGCGGACCGATCATCAGCCCATCGGTGATGAAATTTTCTTTCTGATTCCAGCGGAGGTCACATGAACAGGATGGCGAAACGGACGGTCTGGGTAGCACTCGCCCTTTCCCTGGCTTGGGCATTGCCGGCCATCGCCCAGGAAAGTACGGGCCCGAAAGAACAGGCGGCCATCGCCGCTGCGGAGAAATTTCTGGCCCTGGTCGACGCGGGGAAATATGCGGAGAGCTGGGCCGAAACCTCCAGCCTGTTCAAGAGCCAGGTCAGCCAACAGGAATGGGTGGCGAAGATTTCCGGCCTCCGTCCGCTCTTCGGAGCCGTGACCCAGCGCGCCGTCAAAAGCAGTCAATACCTGACCAGTCCACCAGGCGCGCCGGACGGCGAGTATGTCCTGATCCTCTTTCAGACAACTTTTGTCAAGAAGCAGCATGCGATCGAAACCGTCACGCCTGCCCTTGACCAGGATGGCAAGTGGCGGGTTTCCGGTTATTTCATCAAATAAGCCTGCCGGCCCGCCGGGGCCAGACCTTCGGAGGCGGTTGTTGTGCGCAGTGCCTTGAGCCCGGAAACCTTGAAGCGGGTCTACGGCCGGATTGCCGCCCGCTATGATCTGCAGCATGCCCTGCTGACCGCGCGCTCCGACCAGCGCGGCCGGGAGCTGCTGGTGGAGCAGGCCGTTCGTTCCGGCGACAGGGTCCTCGACTGCGGTGCGGGTACCGGCTCCACCGGCATCCTGGCGGCAAGGCGCGCCGGCCCCAGCGGGCGGGTGACGCTCTTCGACCTGAGCGCGGCGATGCTGGCGGTCGCCCGCGACAAGGTCAACCGCGCGGGCCTGGAGGACCGGGTCGCTTTCCAGGCCGGGGACATGGTCCACCTCCCTTTCGCCGATGGGCAATTCGACGTCGTTTGTTCCACCTACAGCCTCTGCCCCCTCTACGACCCGGCAGCGGGAGCTCTGGAGATGTACCGGGTGACCCGGCCCGGCGGCCGCATCGCCGTCGCCCACTCCACGGAACCGGGCCACCCCCTGGTCCGGCGGCTGGGCCGCCTGGTCGAGGACTGGGCCTGGCATTTCCCGGGGCTCACCATGGGCTGCCGGGCGGTGCGGGTGCTGCCGGTGCTGGAGAGGGCGGGGGCGCGGGTGGTCTTCTCGCAGCGGATCGGTGTTCCCTTGTGGCCGTTTCTGGTCTTCGTCGCCGAGAAGCCGGCCTGATCCGGGTGGGCCCTTATAGCGACGGGGCGCGCAAAAATCCGGTGTTCCTTCCCCCCGCCGCTCATTCCAAATGACCTTTCCGGTAAGCAATTCTCACCGATGTGCTGCGATTTTGCTACAATTTACGCAACTCCCCGGTCTCACTGCCGTTAGCCGGGGGCTTTGGGGGATATAGAGACGTTTTCCTTGGGGTGCGCTTTGCGGCTCCTTCTCGCGGTCCTCCATATCCCCTGGACGAGGTGACGTAGCGTTCGCAATTGCCTGACTGAAGCCCAGCCCTTTCGGGCTTCCTGATCGGAGTTCTCCCATGCCGGAACCCATGCCCTCGCTGATCTTCCAATCGACCCGCGAACTGCAGCAGGCGCTGTTCGATATCATGGCCGACGGCGTGCTGGTCATTGACCGGGAGGGGACCATCCTCGATTGCAATCCGGCCTTCCATCAGCGCCTCGGCTACCGGAAGAGCGAAGTGATCGGGCACAACATCGCCGAGCTGAATCCGCGGGAATTCGCCGTCGAGGTGCCCGAGCGCATTGCCCTGGTGCTGCGCCAGGGGCAGTCGACCTTCGAATCGGCGCACTGCCGGAAGGACGGTTCGATCATGCCGGTGGAACTGAGCGTGCGCCGGGTGGAAATCGGCGGCAAAGAGGCCATGTTCAGCGTTGCGCGCCAGATCTCTGAGCGCCAGAACTGGCAGGCCCGGTTCCGGGAAGGCTTCAAGGTCTGCAAGACGGCCATCAACACGCCCCCGCTCGGGTTCTGGGTCACCGACAGCCAGGGGCGGTTTCTGGAGGTGAATGACGCCTACCTGAAGCAATCCGGGTACGGCCGCGCCGAACTGCTGGAGTTGGCGATTGCCGATGTCGAGGCCCTGGAAACGCCGGAGGAGACCGCGGCTCATATCCGCTGCGTGGTCGCGGAGGGGTTCGGACGTTTCCGTACCGAACACCGCCGCAAGGACGGGTCGACCTGGCCGGTAGAGGTGGTCGCCACCTACTCGAAGCTCCGGGGGGGACGATTGTTCGTCTACATCGAGGACCTCACCGAGAAGGTCGCCCAGGAAGAGCGTCTCGCGCTGGCGGCCCGGGTGTTCGAGACCATGGAGCAGGCCGTAGTCATCACCGACGCCGCCAACCGGATCGTCTCCATCAATCCGGCGGCGGCGCGGATCGGGGGCTACACCCTGGAGGAGGTGCAGGGGAAGGATCCCAAGATCTTCGCCTCCGGACGGCATGACAACGCCTTTTACGCCGCCATGTGGGAATCCCTGAATACCCTGGGACACTGGGAGGGAGAGATCTGGGACCGGCGCAAGAATGGCGAGGTCTATGCCAAATGGCTGACGATCAACACCATCCGCGATGCCCACGGTACCCTGAAGCAGTATTTTTCAGTTTTCACCGACATCACCGAGCGCAAAAAGACCGAAGAGCTGATCTGGAAGCAGGCCAACTTCGACGCCCTGACCGGCCTGCCCAACCGCCAACTCATGCTCGAACGGCTGGAACAGGAGATCAAGAAGGCGCAGCGCTCCGGCCATCCGCTGGCGCTTTTGTTCATCGACCTGGACCGCTTCAAGGAAGTCAACGACAACCTGGGCCATGCCAAGGGGGATCTGCTGCTGGTGCAGGCCGGCAGGCGGATCCAGTCCGACGTCCGGGATACCGACACCGTGGCGCGCCTGGGGGGAGACGAGTTCACCGTACTGCTCCCCGATTTCAGCACCCAGGCCAGCGTGGAGCGGATTGCCCAGGCGCTCATTCACGACCTGGCCGAGCCGTTCAATCTGGGGGACGACGATGTGGCCTATGTCTCGGCCAGTATCGGCATCACCCTCTACCCTGCGGACGCCGGCGATCCGGACGGGCTTCTCAAGCAGGCCGACCAGGCGATGTACGTGGCCAAGGCCGAGGGTCGCAACCGCTTCGGCTACTTCACCGCTTCGATGCAGCAGGCGGCGCAAAAGAAACTGGCGCTCAGCAACGATCTGCGCCTGGCCCTGGCCCAAGGGCAGATGCAGATCCATTACCAGCCGATCGTGGATCTCAACGGCGGCGGAATCGTCAAAGCGGAGGCCTTGCTGCGCTGGGACCACCCGCACCTGGGGCTGGTGAGTCCGGAAGTCTTCATTCCCATTGCCGAGGAAACCGGGCTGATCTACGACCTCGGCGAGTGGGTGTTCATTTTCACCATCGACCGGATCCGGCGCTGGCAGCAGAGGTGCGGCCGCATTATCCAGGTGAGCGTCAACAAGTCGGCGGTCCAGCTGCAGAAATCGACCACCACGAACTGGATGAACAAGCTGGCAGCGCTCGGTCTGCCGAGCAAAAGCATCACGGTCGAGATCACCGAAAGCCTGCTGCTCAGCAAGTCGCAGCAGATAAGGCAGCGCCTCATCGAATTTCGCCAGGCCGGGATCGAGGTCTCCATTGATGACTTCGGCACCGGCTTCTCGGCGCTTTCCTCCCTGCACAAGTCCGAGATCGACTACCTGAAGATCGATCGCTCCCTGGTTTCCAGGCTGACCGAGAACGCCGCCGACACCGCGCTGATCGAAGCCATCATCGTCATGGCCCACAAGCTCGGCTTGAAAGCCATTGCCGAGGGGGTTGAGACCGCACCGCAGCGCGATCTGCTGAAGGGCTTCGGCTGCGACTACGCTCAGGGATACTTCTATTCACGACCGCTGCCGGCCGATGAATTCGAGCAACTGGTCGCGGCCGGGGAGAGCCTGGCCTAACCCATCGGGTTGCAACCTGTGGGTGTTTTTCGCGAATGACCGCCGGTATCGCCCCGCCGGGCGCTGCCGCCGGCAGCCGCTTCCCCGAAGCGATGATGACGTTGATCGGTCGCTAAAATCGTGCCTCCGGGCGTCGTGGTCCGGGACCGGATAATAAGCCCGGCAGCTCCCAGGACAAGCCCCGAGGCGACTCCTGCCTTCTCCCCGACCCTTGAAAAAAGTTTAAAATAAGTTAATGTTTTACCGCTGTTCCGGCGTGCGGGGAGGAATTGGTGCACTTCCGTCTGATCGAAAAATACACCCTGGCGATTGGCGCCGTGGTGCTGGCGGCCATGGGGCTGTTCGCCCTTCTCAATGGCCGCACTCTGCGTGCGCACCTGATGGAAGAGGCGGTGCGGGACGGGGAATTTCTCAGTGAAACCCTGATCCAGGCGACCCATTACCAGATGCTGGAGGACGATCGCAAACGCGTCTACCAGATGATCAGCGAGGTCGGTTCCCAAGAGGGTGTCGAGCATATCCGCCTGATCAACAAGGATGGCCTCATCGCCTATTCCACCAACCCGAAAGAGATCGGCACCGTGGTCGACAAGCGTGCCGCCGGCTGCAACGTCTGCCATGCCGCCAACACCCCGCTGGTCGAAGCCTCTTCGATGAACCGCAGCCGTCTCTTCCGGGACCCCAAGGGGAGCGAGGTGCTGGGCCTGGCCAAGGGGATCTACAACGAGCCGGGCTGCATCAACGCCCAATGCCACATGCACGCGGCCGGCAACAAGCTGCTGGGGGTTCTCGACGTAAACGTCTCGCTGGACCGGGTGAAGAGGAACATGGCGGAGTACCGGAACAGCGTGGCCCTGCTGACCTTCGGCCTGCTGTTGCTGGTGGCCCTGGTCCTGACCTTTTTGACCCAGACTCTGATCCATGCCCCGCTGCGCCGCCTGCTGCGGCATACCGAGCGGGTGGTGGAAGGGGATCTCGAGGGGCGCATCGAGGTTCTGGGCAGCGACGAACTCAACCAGCTCGGGCGCTCCTTCAACCGCATGACCTCACACCTGCAGAAGACCCAGGGTGAGCTCCGGGAGCTGATGCAGGGTCTGGAAGCCAAGGTCGAGGAGCGGACCCGGGAGATCGAGGAGATCCAGTCACGGCTCAGCCACTCGGAGAGGCTGGCGGCCCTCGGCCAGCTGGTCGCCGGCATCGCCCACGAGATCAACAATCCCCTCACCGGTATCGACATGTTCGCCTCCCTGGCCAGCGAACAGCCGGCCCTGACGCCGGAGCTGCGTGCCGACCTCCAGACCATCCTGGCCGAAACGCGGCGCTGCGGGGATATCGTCCGGCGGCTCCTGGAATTTTCCCGGGAGAGCCCGCCGCACAAAGCATTGAGCCAGGTGAACCGGCTTCTCGACCAGACCCTGGCCCTGCTCGAGCACCAGAGCCTCTTTCAGGATGTGCGCATTCTGCGCCGCTACCGGGAAGACCTGCCGGAGATCCTGGTCGATCCCGACCAGATCGAACAGGTTCTGATGAACGTCGTGCTCAACGCGGGGCAGGCGATGGCCGGCCAGGGGGAACTCGAACTCGCCACTGACCGGCGGGGCCGCTGGCTGCAGATCAGTATCCGCGATACCGGCTGCGGCATCCCGGCTGAGAACCTGAAGAAGATTTTCGACCCGTTTTTTACCACCAAGGACCATTCCGGCACCGGCCTTGGGCTGTCGGTCTCCTACGGTATCGTCCAGAACCACGGCGGCAAGATCGACGTGACGAGCCAGGTCGGCTCGGGGTCCCGCTTCATCATTCGGCTGCCGATCGAGACCGCGGCGGCGGAGGACGGTTGAGGACCGATTGTGCAAGGACACGAACGCAAAAAGCCGGGGGCGGGCCCCCGGCTTTTTGCGTTCGTTGCAGAATGGCTCCGGAGGGATCCCGGGCCCGCGTCAGTGTTCGGCCTGCTGCAGCTTGGGTTGGATGTTGTCCTTGAGCCAGTGATCGTCGAACCACTCGATGGGATTGACCTGGATGCCCGAGGCCAGCACGTCGAAATGGAGATGATCCCCGCCGGCCAGGCCGGTGGAGCCGGTGCGGCCGATTTCCTGTCCCCTGCTGACACTGTCGCCGACCTTGACCTCGATCCGGCTGAGGTGGCCGTAGAGGGTCTGCATGCCCAGGCCGTGGTCGATGATGATGCAATTGCCGTAGATACCGAGCCGGTCGGCGTGGACGACCTTGCCGGTTGCGGCTGCCAGCACCGGAGCCTGGGCGACCGAGGCGAAATCGATCCCGAGATGGGTCTCGTGGTCGATCACCCTGCCCTGGTAGTAGTAGGTGCGCGGCTGGGCAAAGGACCCGGGGGCCGCGGCCTTGGGCTGGCGCAGCAGGGCGCCCTGCCAGAGGCGGGTGGCGGCGCTGCGGGCTCCGATCTGGCGCAGAGTGGCGAGGTTCTGCCGGCGCAGGTCGCGGTTGACCTTGAGGTACAGGTCCAGGGGGGCAGTGGTGCCGGGAAAATCGCTTTGGAAGGTCGGCACGATCTTGTTCTCGAGGAAACTGTCGGTGACCTTGATCCGGTCGCTGGGGAAGTTCCGGGGGTTGGTGTGGTAGTAGATGCCGGTCATCCGCTGGTTGCCAGCCAGGTCCGTGGCGATCACCTTGGGGACGAAGTCCGCGGCCTTCATATCCCAGGGGAAGGCGAAAAGGCAGAGGTATTTCCCGGACGGCTGGCGGTAGCCGGGGAAGAACAGATCGCCGACCTGCACGCCGGAAGATTCGACTTCTTCGGAGACGGTGTAGGCCACCATGCCGGCACCGCCCTGGTTGAGATTGTGGTGGGGGGTGAGGATTTCGACCTCGGGCGGCTTGCTGTCGATGTCGAAGGCGAGGGTTCGCTCGGCGGCATTCCCCCGGCCGAAGTGAAAATGCCCCCAGTCGACGGCCCTGATCGTCAACCGGGCCGGTCCCTCGGCGGGGTGGGCCGAGGACAGGTCCAGGGTCTCCTCAACATGGGTGCTTCCTGCGGGATAGCTGCGGGTCAGCACCTCGACGCTCTTGTCACCCTGCAGCAGGGTCACCTGCAGCGTCCGCAGTCCCAGGCCTTTATCCGTGAGCGTCAATTTCAGTGGTCGCTGCGGGGAGAGGGGGCCCGCTGCGGGCGCCACCTCGACTGTCGGCGGGGTGAGGTCCCGCAGCAGGAAAATACCGAAGCCGAACAGGCCGCCAAGGATGACCAACAGGATTAAACGCTTGAGAAACTTCACGGGCAACCTCCGAAAAAGAAAAATCGGAGACCGGTTTCCGGGCCTCCGCTCGGTCAACAATTATTTCCGGCGAACCATACCACAAGGATCCCCGGAGCGGCAAGCGGCAGACGCACAGATCTGCACCGGTCGTTCCCGCATCCTTTGCCGGCCCATTGAAATCGTCGGGTGAGGGGGGAGGGGTGAGGGCAAAACGCCGCAAGATCCTGTTTTTCCTTGAAAGGAAGGTCTGGTTCCCGAACTTTCACTGCGTGCCGGTCGGTAACGGTAGCGGCAATGAGATCGGCCCACGCGGTGTCCGGGGTGGTCTTTCGGATAACTGCGGCTAGGCGGGAGGGCGGTTGCGCGCCGATAAACCCTGCTTTTTGAGGAGAGCCTGGAAATTGGGGCGGAGCATGCCGACTTCCTCCGCCGCTCGGGTGACGTTCCAGTCGTTGCGGCGCATGGCGTCGACAACGAAAGCCCGTTCGATGGTTTCAACCGCCTGTTCTCGCAGCAGGCGCTTGCGCTCCTTCAATTCCTCGACCGTCTGCGGTACCGCCTCCGGCGCCTCGGCCCCCCCCGGAACCTGGAGTTCCAGGTCGACCCGGTGAATGAGGTCCCCTTCGGCCAGCACCGCCGCCCGTTCGATCAGGTTCTCCAGCTCCCGCACGTTGCCGGGAAACCGGTAATTTTCGAGCAGGCTCATGGCATCGGGCGCCAGGCCGCGCAGCTCTTTGCCGAGCTCTTCCGAGAAGCGGGTGAGAAAATGCCCGACCAAAAGCCGCAAATCGCCCTTGCGTTCCCGCAGGGGGGGAGATCGATGGGGATGATGTTGAGCCGGAAATAGAGGTCTTCCCGAAAAGTTCCGGCGGCGACCATCTCCCGCAGGTTGGCGTTGGTCGCCGCCACCAGCCGGATATCGATGGGGACCGGCTGGGTGCTGCCGATCGGCAGCACCGCCCGCTCCTGAAGGACCCGCAGCAGTTTGGCCTGGGTGGTGAGGCTGATGTTGGCGATTTCGTCGAGAAACAGGGTTCCCGAATCGGCGACCTTGAACAGGCCGGTCTTGGTCTGGACGGCGCCGGTGAACGATCCCCGGGTGTGGCCGAAGAGTTCGCTTTCCAGCAGATTCTCCACGAGGGAGGTGCAGTCGACGGCGACAAAGGGGGCATTGCGCCGCGGGCTGTTGCGATGGATGGCATGGGCCACCAGCTCCTTGCCGGTGCCGCTCTCCCCCGTCACCAGCACGGTGCTGTCGGCCGGTGCCACCTGCATGATGCGCCGGTAGACCCGATGCATTTCGCGGCTGGCGCCGATAAAGGCGTCGAACCCGTGGTTCTCCTGCAATTCATGCTGGAGGTGCATTTCGTCCACCAGGATCGGCTGCCGTTCCAGGGTGCTGCTGACCTTGGCGAAAATCGTGTCCGGGGTAAACGGCTTGGCGAGGTAGTCTGCGGCGCCGTTTTTCATCGCCTCGACGGCGGTTTCCACCGTCGAATAGCCGGTGATCATGATGATCGGCAGACCCGGGTGGAGGATGCCGATCTGCCGCAGAACCTCCAGGCCGCTCATCCCGGGCATTTTCAGATCGGTGATGACCAGTGAAAAGTCCTGCTGACTCAGGTGAACCAGCCCCTGCGCCCCGCTCGGCGCAGTGGTCACGGGGAAGCCGCGCGATTCCAGAACCCGGCGCAGCCCTTCGCGGATCACCTCGTCGTCGTCGATCACCAGAATCTTCGCCTTGTCCATGGCTTCGCTCCCTGAAATTAAAAATCACTTATAGTTTTCAGCAAAGCGGCCTGCGAGTCAAGGTGCAGCGCCTAAAGTTTTTTCTGAAATAGTCAAACGTATGAAATTTCCATACATCGGTACCTCTGCGTAAAAATCCCCACCTATTCCATGGCTTGCGGTTCTGGACCGGGGTTTGACCGGTTACTGGAGGTTCCGCACTGCATGCTGGGAGTATACACCCCGGTCCCTCCCCAGCCCTTCCTTCCGTCAATCCCTCAACTGAAAACGTAACAAAATTAAATAGTTATACTTATTAATAAAAATTTACTAATTTCGGCATGGCTGGTGCAGATTCTCAGGGCAACGGCTCACAACCCTTTCTGGAAAGGAGATTGCCATGAAAAAGCTCGTCATGCAGGGACTGTTGTTGTTCGGCATCGCCGGCACGGCCCTGGCGTCGGAGGCGGCCGAATCCGGAGGCGGCGGAATGTTGGTCGCGCTCTTTTTCGGGTTTGTCGGCGTCGTTGTCCTTTTTCAGCTCGTCCCCAGCCTGGTGGTCTTCTTCTCACTGATCAAGGAGATCTTTGCGCCCCGGCAGCCCAAGGCGACCCAGGTGGTGAAGCAGGACGAAGCCAAATAATCCGGTAACGGCAGCCAGGGAGGCGCACGTGACGCGCGGACTACTCATTGCCGAACAAGACCTGGAATCCAGGAAACGGATGGCGAATCTCTTCATCGAGGCTGGCTACCACGTGACGGTGACCGATTCGGCGGCCAGTGCCCTGTATGACGTGCTCAAGAACACGGCCCAGGTGGTGATCCTGAGCAGCGAGTTCGACGAGGTCCGGGCCGCGGACCTGATCCCGCTACTCAAGCGCTGCAACCGCAACCTGAACGTCATCCTGGTGACGGGGGAACTGCCGCTGCCGCTGGTTCGTCGGCTGCGCCGTGAAGGCATCTTCTACCATGCTCTCAAGCCGCTGCAGCCCGAAGACAGCGAAGAGATTCGCCAGGCGGTCAGCTGTGCCTTCGCCAGTCTGATCGAGCACAATTCGAGCGGACCCGCCTGACCGGCGGGCCGAAGGACGATCATTCAACCCCAATGGAGGCGATCATGAAAGAGACAAGGAAATGGCTACCGGCACTGGCGGTCCTGTTGACCGCACTCCCGGCTTATGCGGTCGATACCACCCAGACCTACCGGAGCGGCATCCTGGTGGTGGCATTTTTGGGGTTTTGCGCCCTGATCCTCATGATCCAGCTCTTCCCTTCCCTGATGCTTCTGTTCGGCTGGATCAGGGGGCTGTTCCGCCGAGCCGGCGAAGCGGAGGAGAAAAAATCCGTCAAGAGTCATTGACCGGCCGATCCGGCCGCAACACCTGTCAGACCAGAGGAGATGAGCCATGATCGAGCTGCTGCAGAACTTTTTCCAGTCCATCGGGGAGGTGAAGTCGGTCTTTACCCTGGTCGACTACTACCAGTACATCAAGGGGGTGGAATACCTGATCTGCGTTGCCTTCTTCATCGCTTTTCCGATGTTTTACCGCTACATCCATCATCGTGACGCTTCCGATCGGGACGACCAATGAGCGGGATGCGGACCACCAAGGAGGAAATCGAAATGCTCGCTATCAGGAACCGCCTGCTGGTTGCCGCCGTCGCCCTGGCCCTGGCCTGGCTGCCCTGCGGCCCGGCCAGGGCCGGAGCAGGACCCGACCTGGTCATCCTCGACTCGATGGCCTCGCTTTACCAGGGGGTGAGCTTCGACCATGCCGCCCATGAAGCGCTGGCCGAAGGCTGCGCCACCTGCCATCACCACACCACCGGCAGCGCGCCGCTGTCCGCGGCCTGCCAGGGGTGCCATGCCGCCGGCCAGCAAGCCTCGACCGTCGCCTGCCAGGGGTGCCATCAGGCCGAGCCGTTTTCGGCCGAGGCGCTGCGCACCAAGGACCAGAACATCCACCTCTATCACACCGACAAGGTCGGCCTCAAGGCGGCCTACCATCTGGCTTGCATGGGTTGCCACCAGCAGCTGGGCGGGCCGGTCGGCTGCCAGGACTGCCACGCGCGGACCGATGCCGGGGACGCTTTTTACCATGCGGGGGCCTATGCGCCGCCGCCGGCTCCGGCCGGTGGCAGCGGCGAATGAATCTTTGCAGCGCGGGCCGCTTGCTGCCCATTTCGGATGGAAGGAGAAGAGACCATGATGAAGATTACCCGCAGACGTTTTCTGGCGGCCAGCCTGGCCGGCGGTGCGGCCGTGACCCTGGCCCCGGCGCGCAAGGCCCTGGCGGCGGGAAGCTTTGAGGGCTATCCCGAGGGGATGGGGGTCCTGGTCGACTTGACCCGCTGTATCGGCTGCCGCAGCTGCGAAGCGGCCTGCAACAAGGAACAGCAGCTTCCGGCACCGGCGGAGCCCTTTGACGATCCTTCGGTGTTCGACCAGACGTTTCACGGCGGCACCCAGAAGCGGCGTACCGACGAGAGCCACTACACGGTGGTCAATCGTTACCAGCCCACAACGGAGCAGGCCTCGGTCTACCGCAAGATCCAGTGCAACCACTGCAATGAGCCGGCCTGCCTGACCTCCTGTTTCGTCAACGCCTACACCAAGACCCGCGAGGGCGCGGTGATCTACAACCCCGACGTCTGCGTCGGCTGCCGCAACTGCATGGTCGCCTGCCCCTTCAATATCCCGGCCTATGCCTACTCGAGTGTGCTCAATCCGCGGATCCGCAAATGCATCTTCTGTTACGACACCCGCCTGAAAAACGGCAAGCCGCCGGCCTGCGTGGAGATCTGTCCGCAGGAAGCGCTGACCTTCGGGCATCGCAAGAATCTGCTGAAGATCGCCCGGGAGCGGATCAAGTTGCACCCCGACCGCTACGTCGACCACATCTACGGGGAGACGGAGGTCGGCGGCACCGCCTGGATGTATCTTTCCGCCGTTCCCTTCGACCAGGTGGGCTTCAACACCGCCCTGCAGAAGGAGCCGATCATTAACAACGTCAAGGATTTTTTGGCCACCGTGCCGATGGTTCTGGCCATCTGGCCGGCCCTGTTCAGCGGCTTCCATCTGCTGGCCAAGCGCAAGGGGGGCCACGGTGAAGACCACGCGCAACCGCAACAGGAGGAGAACAAACCATGAAAAAACTGGTCGCCAACGGCTGGTCGCCGGACGAGTCCGCCAAGAAACTTGAGCCCAGCCGCAAAGGACTGCTCGACAAGCTGCTGCTCGGCCTCTCACCGCGGGACTACTTCGCCCAGGCCGTGCGCAATCCCCTGAACTGGGTGCTGGGTCTGATTTTCGCCGTCGGGCTGCCGCTCATCGCCAGCCGCTTCATCTTCGGCCTCGGCTCCGTCACTCACGCCTCCAACGATTATCCCTGGGGGCTGTTTCTCGGCTTCGGCCTCTTCACCATGGTGCCGCTGTCGGCCTCGGGCTTCATGCTCGGCACCACGGTGGAGGTCTTCGGCCGCCACGACTTCGAGCCGATCGAGCGCCTGGCCCTGCTCAACGGCCTGCTCGGTTACTTCTTCGCCGTCATCTACCTGATGGTCGACCTCGGCCAGCCCTGGCGCCTGCCCTACCCGATGGCGGTCGCCTTCGGTCCCGCGGCGGTCCTGTTCCTGGTCGGCTGGCACGTGGCCACCTACCTGACGGTGCAGGTCGCGGAGGTTTCCGCCTCCTTCTTCGAATGGATGGGGTGGCTGGCCGGCAAACGCTTCATCCGGCGCATCACCCTGGGCCTGACGGTGTCCGGCATCATCCTTTCCACCCTCCACCAGGGAGCCCTCGGGGCGCTCTTCACCTATGCGCCGGGCAAGGTCCATCCCCTCTGGTACTCGGCGCCCTTCGAGTGGATCTTCTTCCTCTGCTCGGCGATTCCCGCCGGCCTGTGCATGGTGATCGCGGTCAGCACCATCGCCCGCAAGACCATGGCCTGGCGCTGCGGCCAGGCGTTTACGGAAAACCTCGATCGGCTGACCATCGCCCTCGCCAAGGGGGCGAGCATGGGGCTGGTGACCTACCTGGTGATCAAGCTGATCGGCCTCGCCCACGACAACGAGTGGGCCTACCTGACGACCGGTTGGGGCGAGTGGTTCCTGCTGGAGCTCGCCATCGGCGTGATTCTGCCCTTGTTCCTCTTCGCCCGGGGCATCCGCTATCAGCGGGTGGGGCTGGTGCGCTTTGCCGCTTTTCTGACCATCGTCGGGGTGGTTCTGAACCGGCTGAACACGGCGCTGATCGCCTTCAACTGGAATCTTTACCAGGAGATTCCCCACTGGAAGGAGGTCGCGATCAGCGTCACCATCTTCGCGATCTACGTTACCACCTACCGGTTCATTCTCTACCGGTTGCCGATCCTCTATCGCCTCAAGGGGCTCGAAACCCTGGAGGCCGCGACCGAACCGGCCGAAGATCCCGAGGGGAGCCGGCAAGGGGTGCCCGCACCCGCGGCTGCCTATCGGGTTGCTGATGTCGAATGACCGGGGCCGGTGCGCCGGCAGCCGCCTGGGCGCTGCCGGCGCACGGCCGGCCACCGTGGTGGTGGACCGGCGCCGGCCCGGCAAGGACGGAATGCGGGGGATTCCGCCAAGAGGGGTCGATCATGTTGCAGAAACTGTGTACCACGCGCCATTGTTCCTGTCGCCCTGGCCGTCACCGGCTTCGTCGTTCTGTGTTGTCTTCTCTTCTACACCATCATCCAGGCGGATTTGACCGAACACGCCGCGGAACAATCGGCGACCCTGGCGGGTATGGTGCTGAAGTCGACCCGTTACGCCATGCTGCGCGACGATCGGGAAATGCTGCGCAACATCCTGCAGAACGTCGCCAGTCAAAAGGGGGTCGAGCATGCCCGGATCTTCAACAAGGAGGGACGGGTGATGTTTTCCGGCCACAGCGAGGAAGTGACCCGGACCCTCGACAAGACTGCCGAGGGGTGCGCCGGTTGCCATTCCGGGCCGGTGCCTATCGCCAACCCCGAACTGTCGCGCATGACCCGGCTCTTTATCGATTCCAGGGGGGTGGAAACCCTGGCGGTGACCGCACCGGTCTACAACGAGCCGGAGTGCGCCGGCATTGCCTGTCACGTCGACCCGAGCCAGCGCAAGGTTCTGGGCATGCTCGATATCGGCCTCGACCAGGCACCCCAGCGGGCGGCCCTGGCCACCCTCCGGCTGCGGATGATCCTGTTCAGCCTGATGGTCCTGGTGCTCACCGTCGGCGGGGTTGCGGCCCTTTTGCATCACCAGGTCTTTCTGCCGGTCAGGCGCTTGACGGACTTTACCGAAAACCTTTCCAATGGTATTTTTGACAGCGAATTCCCCCGGGCCTGTGGGGAACTGGAACGCCTCGCCGGCCATCTGCGGCGGCTGGTGATGGGCCGCAACGACGCTACAGGACCGGACCCGGGCTGCGCCACGGAGCCGGGCAAGGAACAGGATGCAGAATCCACCCCAGGGGAAATCGAGCCACGATGCCAGCCGGCTGCGGCAGGAGATCCGGGCCAGAATCCGTAGCCTCCAGGCCCGGGCCAACCGGGGGATCTGGGTCCTTGCCGCTTTCCTGGCGGTCAGTATCGCCGCTTCCCGGGGCTTCGACCTGCTCCCCGCGCTTTCGGCCGGGACCCGGCAATGGCTCGGGGCCGCGCCGCCGGTGCGCCTGATCCAGCTGGCGCTGGTTGTCTACGCCTTCAGCGCGTCGGTGCTGATCCTGGCGCGGATGGCCAAAGAGGAGGCGCCGCGCAGAAGTTTTACCCATGTTCTCTACCTGACGGCCTTCTTCGGCTTCTTCCATTTTGCCGGCGCCCTGGCCGCCAATTTCTGGGCGGTGCTGGTGGCCGGTGCCACCGTGCTGGGTCTGGCGGCCTACCACGGCTGGACCTATTGCGGCAACCAGGTGCGCCAAGAGGAAACCCTTTTGGAGGAGCTGGAGCGGCGCCACGATCTGGATCGGGATGGTTCCTGAGCGCGGTCCCCCGGCGATCCGCAGAAAACGGCAAAAAGCCGGAGCCCTGAGGCTCCGGCTTTTTGCCGTCTGAAGAGGGGGGATGGGACGGCTAAACGGCCAGCTGCAGCTCCCGCAGGACCCTGGCCAGCGCCTTGCGGATCTGGGCGCTTTCCCCCATCTCCAGGACTTCCCGCGCCGCCTTGCGGGCGGCGCGGGCGGAGATCTTCCCGAGCAGGGCCTTGGTGCGGGGAATAAACGGCGCGGGCATCGAGAATTCGCGGATGCCGAGGCCGATCAGGAGCAGGAAGCTCAGGGGGTCGGAGGCCATCTCCCCGCACAGGCACAGCCCCTTGTCGCGGCTGCGTGCCACCTCGGTAACGCCGTGCAGGACCTGCAGGATCGCCGGGTGGAGCGGGTCGTAATATTTGCTGACCAGGGGATTGTTGCGATCCGCGGCGAGCATGTACTGGATCAGGTCGTTGGTGCCCAGGGCGAAGAAATCGACCTCCCGGGCCAGCTGGGGCGCCAGCTGCACCGCCGCCGGGACCTCGATCATCACCCCCAGGGGAACCTCTTCGGCAAAGGCGACGCCGTCGCGGCGCAGGTTATCCCGCGCTTCGGCGAGGACCGCCTTGCAGGCGCGAACCTCCTCGAGGCTGGAGATCATCGGCAGGAGGAGCTTGACCGGCCCATGGACCCCGGCCATCAAAATCGCCTCGAGCTGGGTACGGAAGATGTCGCGATTGTCCAGGGAGACCCGGACCGAACGCCAGCCCATGAACGGATTTTCCTCCTTGGGCGGGTTGAAGTAGGGGAGGGCCTTGTCGCCGCCGATATCGAGGGTGCGGATGGTCACCGGGTAACCGGCGAAGCCCTCGAGGACCTTGCGGTAGAGCTGGTACTGGTCGTCCCGGTCGGGAAAGCTGCCGCGCGCCATGTAGGGGAACTCGGTGCGATAGAGGCCGACCCCCTCGGCGCCATTGCGCCGGGCCACCTCGACGTCGGAGACCAGGCCGATGTTGGCGCGCAGCACCACCCGCTCGCCGTCTCGGGTCTGCGCCGGCAGGTCGCGGAATTCCTCGAGGCGGTGCAGTTCCCGGCTGCAATCCTCCTCGAGGCGCCGGTATTCCTTGACGATCTTGGCCGGCGGGTCGACGTACAGGCAGCCGGAGTTGGCGTCGAGAATCAGCGGCTGTTCCGGGCGCACCGCGTTGACCGCGCCGCGCACCCCGACCAGGGCCGGAATGCCGAGGGATTTGGCCATGATCACCGCGTGGGAGTTTTTTCCTCCGGCTTCGGTGACGATGCCGCGCAACTGTTCATGATCAAGGGCGGCCATGTCCGAGGGGAGGATCTCGCGGGCGACGAGGATGCCGGGAAAGCGCAACTGCAGGACCTGGTGCTCCTCGCCGACCAGGTTGCCGAGCAGGCGCCGGCCGATGTCCTCCATGTCGGCGGCGCGCTCCCGCAGGTAAGGGTCCTCCATCTTTGCAAAACGCCTCGAGGTAGCCGCCCACCACCTTTTTCAGGGCATAGGGGGCGCTGTGCCCGCCGTCGATTTCGCCGCGCAGCCGGTCGAGAAAACTGCGATCCTCGAGAATCATCAGGTGGGTGTGGAAGATGGCGGCGTCGCTTTCCGAAAGCCGTTCGGCGACCCGCTTTTCCAGGAAAAGGGTCTGGATCCGGGTCTTTTCCAGGGCGGCATCGAGCCGGGCCGACTCCCTGGCGGGATCGATCTGCTCCTCATCGAGGATGTCGGCGAAGCCGAGCTTCTGGTCGAGGACGTGGGCCGGCCCGGAAACCACCCCGGGATAGGCGACCGTGCCGCGCAGCGCCGTTTCCCCGCCCCCTTCCGGCGGAGTCTCGCGGGTCAGCAGGGACTGGCGGGTCTTTTCCAGCTCGCGGGCAAAGCGGTTGGATTCCTCCTCCTTCTGGCGGATCGAGTCGAGCAGGCGGGCGTTGATGACGATGGAGCTGACCTGGAAGGCGATGGTCGACAGGGCGCTGATCTCTTCGGCGCTGAACTGGCGGGCTTCCTTGGTCTGCAGGACGATGACGCCGAGGGGATGGTGGCGGTCGAACAGGGGGATGCCGAGAAAAGAATGGTAGCGTTCCTCGCCGGTCTCCTTGAAGTAGCGATAGCGCGGATGGGACTGGGGCTCGAGGATGGCCACCGGGTGGCGTTCCTGGGCGGCCATGCCGGTGAGCCCCTCGCCGATCTGCATCGTGACCTTGCCCACGGCACGCCGGGAGAGGCCCTTGCTGGCGCGCAGGCGCAGGGTCTGCAGATTCTCGTCGAGAAGATAGATCGAACAGACTTCGGTCCCCATGCGACGGGCGACCAGGTTGACGATGTTTTGCAGGGTTTCGACCAGATCATGGGACTGAAGGATCAGCGCACTGATGTCCTCCAGGGTGGTGATGCCGATTTTTTCCCGGGGATTTTTCGCTGGCATGCGGAGACGTCCCTCCATCCTGGACAATGGTATCGAGGCAAAATTGGCAGGGTCCGGATTCTTGGCCGCGGCAGACAACACCCAAGCCGGCTGATGTCGTTTCAAGAGCCGTTCCCCCCGGCCGGCCGAAAAGGAGAGTGGCGCCCGGAAGTTAAATCAAACTAAATTTTAGCGGAATGCAGCTTCCTTGGCGAATAAAAAAACGCCGCACGGGGGAGAGAGATCCCGGGCGGCGCAAAGGGGACTGGTTTCGGTCGGTTTAAAACGTGGTAAATCCCCGTGAAAGTTGAGTATTGCCCTAAGCAACAGCTGTGCCAAGGCGCGCTCGGTGGCCTTCAGGGCCGGAAAACCGGGGATTTCTCCATGGGAAAGGATTTCTCTCTGGCGACTGAAGGGCTCCCGGTGTGTGTCTGGAGTGGCACATGTTTTCTATTGAGGCTAAAAAAATATTAAATTTGCCAACAAAAACGCACCCTTGTTGCCGTTGTGTCAAAGATGACACACGGTCGCGGTTAGCCTGTGCAGGATGTGGCGCAATGGCGGAAGGTTAACGGCTTTTGCCGCTGAACTCGCTCCCCCGGATGTTGTAGCGGTCGAGCAGGCGGTAGAACGTGCGCCGCGGAATCCCGGCCCGGCGCGCCGCCTCGGAGACATTGCCGCCGGTCTCCTGGAGGTAGCGCCTGATCAGGCCTTTTTCCACCTGGCTGAGATGTTTTTCCCGTTGGCCGCGGAAGCCGCCGGGGGCTTGGCCGGAACCGCTCTGTTCGGTCTCGAGGCTGAGCTCGGCGAAGACGACCGGCAGATTGTCGAGGCGGATGATCTGATCCTGGGTGAGGACCGCGGCGCGCTCGATGATGTTCTGCAGCTCGCGGATGTTGCCCGGCCAGGGGTAGCGCTGCATCGCCTGGACGGCCCGCTCCTCGATGCCGAGGATGGTCTTGTTGACCCGCTGGCTGGCCCGGGCTATGAAGTGGTCGGTCAGGCTGCGCAGCGAGTCGAGACGGCTGCGCAGCGGCGGCATGGTGATGGTGAAGACGTTGAGCCGGTAGAAGAGATCCTCACGGAACCAGCCTTCGCGGACCCCGGTCTCCAGGTTCTTGTTGGTAGCGGCGATCAGCCGCACGTCGACCTTGATGGAGGTGTGGGCGCCCACCGGGCGGATTTCTCCGGAATCGAGGACCCGCAGTAGTTCCGCCTGGAGTTTGGGCGTGATGTCGCCGATTTCGTCGAGGAAGATGGTGCCGCCGTTGGCGGCCTCGAAGAGCCCCTTCTTGTCGGCGATGGCGCCGGTAAAAGAGCCCTTCTTGTGGCCGAAGAGTTCACTTTCCAGCAGGCTGTCGGTGAGGGTCGTGCAGTTGAGGCTGACCAGCGGTTTGTCGCTGCGGTGGCTCTGCTGGTGGATGGCGCGGGCGGTCAGCTCCTTGCCGGTGCCGCTCTCACCGCGGATCAGCACGGTGGTCTGGGTCGGGCCGACCTGGCGGATCAGCTTGAGCACGTCGGAGGTGCCGGTGTCCTGGCCGATGATCGCCACATCGCCGAACTCCTGGTCGAGGGCGCGACGGGCGAGCTCGTATTTCTGGGCGAGGTTGAACCGGTCCTCCTCGAGCCGCTTGAGGGAGAAGGGGAGGCACATGTTTTCTTCGGCAAGCCCCTGGTAAACGGCCACGGCATGTTCCCGGCAGGATTGGTAGCCGCAGCAGCCGCAGTTGAGCTCGTCCTGTTCGACGAATTTGTTGGTTGTCTGGAGGATCTTGCGGACGCTGTCGCCGCTCGGCAGGTCGAGGCGCTGGTGTTTGTTCTTGAAGCGCCGGCGCAGGTCGGGCAGCGGCTTTTCCGTCAGATAGTGGGGCGCGGTCTGGTAGGGGACCTGGCCGTGCTGGAAGAAGTCGATGACCAGGCTGCGCTTGGAGAAGGTAGTCAGCCGGTTGTTGCGGCCGGGGCCGCCGATGCAGCCGCCAGCGCAGAAACGCAGGTCGACGACCTTGGGGCTGATGCGGCCGGCAGCCAGGTCCTTGATGATCTCCAGGACGTTTTCTTCTCCCTCGGTGGTGACGAAGTCGGGATCGAGGAATTCGGTATGGATGTCGAAGGCCTCGAAGGGGCCGCCGGAGATCGGAAAGAGTCGGCCCCGATCGGCCGGTACCCCGTCGAAATGGGTCTCGGCGAGGCGGGTCAGGTCGATGCCGCGGGCCCGCAGCATGTGATTGAGCTCGCGGTAAGTGAGGACGACGTCGATGGCGCCGGCGACCTCCTCGGCCTCGATCTCGAACTTGCCGGCAATGCAGGAGCTGATGTAGATCACCCGGGTCTTCGGCCCGCGGCGGGACTTGATGAAGCGGCCGATGGCGACCATCGGCGAGACGCTGTCCATGAGGTGTTTGAGCAGCTGCGGATAATGGCGCTCGATGAGATCGACGATGGTCGGGCAATGGGTGGAGATCAGCGGCAGACCCTCGCCCTGCTCCTTGAGGCGGCCATACTCGTTGCGAATCAGTTCCACGCCGCTCGCTCCTTCGTGGACCTCGTCGAAGCCGATGCGTTTGATGCCGCTGGCCAGCTGGCCGGGGCGCACGTCGTTGAAGAAGGCGGGATAGGAGCAGCCGAGTACCGCCACCACCGGGTCCTTGCCGGCGAGCAGCCGTTCCGTCTCCTCGATGCAGTCGGCGATCACCTTGGCTTTCTGGGAACAGACGCGAATGCACTTGCCGCAGCCGATGCAGCGATCGTGGATGACTTCGGCGTAGTGCTGCTTGACCTTGATCGCCTTGACCGGGCAGTTGCGGACGCACGAGTAGCACTTGCGGCAATTCTCCCGCACCGTCGTTATCGGCCCCATCGTTTACCTCCTGCGGTTTTTCCTGCAGTTATGCCTGCGGTTATCGGCCTTCGCCAAGAGCCGTGGCGCCAAGCGCCGACGGCTGGTTGTGCCGCGATTGTCTCGTGCTGGTTACGGAATCATGCGGATAAACCGCGGATTGCTGCTGAACGTCGCCGCCGATTGTGCCAGTCGTGACACGGGGTGTCAATGGGGAAGGTGCGGGGCGAGTGGCGAGGGGGCAGGGGGGAGTAGCGAGTAGCGAGGGGCGAGGGGCACGGATCCGGGACTCTGGACCTTGATGGACGTTGGACCTTGGACCCGAGACCTTGGGCTCGTGACTTTGGACCCGGGACTCGTGACTCAAACTTGTCGAAACTTCCCAACCTCCTCGCTGAAGAAGCAGGCGGCGGACTGGCCGCTGGCCTTTTCCTCCAGCGGCGGGGTCTGTTCGGAACAAAGGGGGCGGGCGTAGGGGCAGCGGGGGTGGAACGGACAGCCGGAGGGCGGGTTGATGGGGGAGGGGATCTCACCCTGCAGCGGGCGGAAGGCACGGCGGGCGGCAGGATCGGGGATCGGCACGGCGCCCAGCAGGGCTTCGCTGTAGGGGTGGCGCGGCCGGCGATAGAGGGCCGCGGCCGGCGCCAGTTCGACGATGCGGCCGAGGTACATCACCGCCACCCGGTCGCTGAGGTGTTCGATCACCGACAAGTCGTGGGCGATGAAGAGGTAAGTGAGGCCGAACTGCTGTTGGATGTCCTGCAGCAGGTTGACGACCTGCGCCTGGATCGACAGGTCGAGGGCCGAAACCGGTTCGTCGGCGACGATCAGCTGCGGCTTTACGGCCAGCGCCCGGGCGATGCCGATACGCTGGCGCTGCCCGCCGGAGAACTCATGGGGGTAGCGATCGAGATGCTCGGCGCCGAGGCCGACGGTGCCCAGCAGGCGGATGACCTCGTCGCGCAGCGCCCGGCCCTTGGCAAGACCGTGGACCAGCAGCGGTTCGCCGACGATCTGGCCGACGCGCATGCGCGGGTTGAGGGAGGAGTAGGGATCCTGGAAGATCATCTGCAGCTGGCGGCGCAGCGGCCGCAGCCGGCGCGGGGAGAGGGCGAGCAGATCCTCCCCGGCAAAGCGGATCTCACCGGCGTCGGCCTCCAGCAGGCGCAGCAGCAGCTTGCCGGTGGTCGACTTGCCGCACCCCGATTCGCCGACCAGGCCGAGGGTCTCCCCGGGGAAAAGATCGAAGGAGACGCCGTCCACCGCCACCAGCCGCTGCGCCCGGGCGCCGGGGGTCTGCCCGCTGACCGTGAAGGTCTTGCGCAGGTTGCGTACCGAAAGGAGCGGTTCCATCGCCTCTAGCCCTCCTGCCAGCAGCGTACGAAGTGCCCCGGGCTGCGTTCGAGCAGCGGCGGCATCCGAGAGTCACAGGGGGCGAAGGGGGCCGGACAGCGATCCAGAAAGGAGCAGCCGGGAGGGAGCTCGCCCGCCGCCGGGACCTGCCCCTCGATCGGCGTCAGCCGCCGGCGCTTCTCGCCGAGCCGCGGGATGCAGGCGAGCAGACCGCGGGTGTAGGGGTGGAGCGGGTTGGCGAAGAGCTCCTGGACCGGGGCGTATTCGAGGATCAGCCCGGCGTACATGATCGCCACCTGGTCGGCGGTTTCGGCCACCACGCCGAGATCGTGGCTGATCAGCAGCATCGCCATCTGTCGTTCGCGGCGCAGGCGGTCGAGAAGTTCCAGGATCTGCGCCTGGATGGTGACATCGAGAGCGGTGGTCGGTTCGTCGGCGATCAACAGGCGCGGGTCGCAGGCCAGCGCCATGGCGATCACCACCCGCTGGCGCATGCCGCCGGAGAGCTGGTGGGGATATTCCCGCACACGGCGTCCGGCCTCGGGGATGCCGACCTGGTGCAGCAGCTCGGCGGCCGCGGTCAGCGCCTCCTGGCGCGGTAACCCCTTGTGCAGGCTCAGCACCTCGGCGATCTGGTCGCCGACCCGGAAGACCGGGTTGAGGGCGGTCATCGGCTCCTGGAAGACCATGGCGATCTGGTTGCCGCGGACGCGGCGCATCTCCGGCTCGGGCAGGCGCAGCAGATCCTCCCCGGCGAAGATGATCTCCCCCTCCACCACCCGCCCCGGCTCGGGGACCAGGCGCAGCAGCGACAGGGCGGTCATCGACTTGCCGCATCCCGATTCGCCGACCAGGGCAAGGGTTTGCCCGGCGGCGATGGAGAAGTCGATCCCGCCCACCGCCTTGACCAGGCCGCCGCGGGTGAAGAAGTAGGTTTTCAGGTTGCGAACGTCGAGCAGCGCCAAGATGAGGTCCGTCCGGTGGGACTGTCGAGAAGTCTAAAGTGCGGCTCTCCAGGGAGCGCAGCGAACAGGTGAGGGCTGCCTTTGCATGGGTGCCCCAATCTACCCGGAAATCCGCTGCCGGTCAAGGCGCTCGAGGCTTCTCATTCCCCGCCCGGCATGCTATCATCCGCCCTCTTCGCAACCCCCCACGAGGTGATCGCCGACCATGAGCAAGACCGCATTGACCCCGCAGCAGCACGCCCGCATCCTCACCTGGCTGGTCGAGGAGACCAACTGCGCCCCCTGGCAGGTGGAAAATACCGTCGCCCTCTTCGCTGAGGGGGCCACCGTTCCCTTCATCGCCCGCTACCGCAAGGAGAAGACCGGCGAGCTCGACGAGGTGGCGATCCGCCTCATCGAGGAGCGCCGCGACTACTATACCGAGCTGGAGGAGCGCAAGGCGACGGTCACCGCCTCCATCGCCGAGCAGGGCAAGCTCACCCCGGAGCTGGCATCGCGCGTCGAGCTCTGCCGGCAGAAGACCGAACTCGAAGACCTCTACCTCCCCTACAAGCCCAAGCGCCGCACCAAGGCGACCATCGCCCGCGAGCGGGGGCTGGAGCCGCTGGCCGAGCTGATTGCCGCCCAGGAGCTGACCGCCGGTACCCCGGAGGAGGCCGCCGCCCCCTTCGTCGACGCGGACAAGGAAGTGCCCGACGCCGCGGCGGCGCTGGCTGGGGCCGGACACATCCTGGCCGAGCGTTTGGCCGAGGACGCCGATGCCCGCGCCGCGGTGCGGTCCCTGACCTGGGAGGAGGGGATTTTCGTCTCCCGGGTCGCCCCGGACAAGGCCGGGACGGTCAGCAAGTTCGAGATGTACTACGACTACCGCGAGCCGCTGAAGAGCGTCCCCTCCCACCGCATGCTCGCCATGCGCCGCGGCGAGAAGGAAGAGGTGCTGCGCCTCGCCTTCGAAGCCCCGGAAGCGGCGATTTTGCTGGGCCTGAAGGGGCGGCTGCTGAAGGGGGCGAGCATCTTCCGTCCGCCTTTCTGGAGACGGTGGCCGAGGACGCCTGGCGGCGGCTGATCTTTCCCTCCATCGAGGTCGAGCTGCGCCTGGAGGCGAAAAACCGCGCCGATATCGCCGCCATCGAGGTCTTTGCCGGCAACCTGCGCAACCTGCTGCTCGCCCCGCCGGCCGGCAGCCGCCGGGTCCTCGGCGTCGATCCCGGGCTGCGCACCGGCTCCAAGCTGGCAGCGGTGGATGCCACCGGGCGTTTTCTCGAGCACGTCACCATCTACCCCCATACCGGCGTCGGCAAGATCCCCGAGGCGAAGCGGGAACTGCTGCGGCTGGTCGACGCCCATACCCCGGAGATGGTGGCGATCGGCAACGGCACCGCCGGCCGCGAGATGGAACAGTTCGTTCGCGACACCCTGCGCGAGGCCGGCCGCAACCTGCCGGTGGTGATGGTCAGCGAGGCCGGGGCGAGCGTCTACTCGGCCTCGGAGATCGCCCGCGAGGAGTTCCCCGAACTCGACCTGACGGTGCGCGGCGCCATCTCCATCGCCCGCCGCCTGCAGGATCCCCTGGCCGAGCTGGTGAAGCTCGATCCGAAGAGCATCGGCGTCGGCCAGTACCAGCACGACGTCAGCCAGACCCTGCTGAAGAAGTCCCTCGACGCGGTGGTCGAGTCGTGCGTCAACTTCGTCGGCGTCGACCTCAACACCGCCTCCTGGGCGCTGCTTGCCTACGTCGCCGGCATCGGCGAGTCGCTGGCGAAGAGCATCGTCCGCCACCGCGACGCAGACGGCCCCTTCGCCGAGCGCCAGGGGCTGCTCGAAGGTGCCGCGCTTCGGCGCCAAGGCCTTCGAGCAGGCCGCCGGCTTCCTGCGCATCCGCGGCGGCGTCCAGCCCCTCGACAACAGCGCCGTCCATCCCGAGAACTACCCGCTGGTGGAGCGGATGGCCGCCGATCTCGGCGTCACCCTGGCCGAACTGGCGGCGCGCCCGGAACTGGCCGCCAGCATCGACCTCAAACGCTATGTCAGCGACACTGTCGGCCTGCCGACCCTGCGTGATATAGTGGAAGAACTGAAAAAGCCGGGGCGCGACCCGCGCCAACAGTTCGAGGTGGTCGCCTTCCGCGAGGACGTGCGCGAGATCGCCGACCTTCAGGAAGGGATGATCCTCCCCGGCACGGTCACCAATGTCACCGCCTTCGGCGCCTTCGTCGATGTCGGCGTCCACCAGGACGGGCTGGTGCACATCAGCCACCTCGCCCAGCGCTACGTCAAGGATCCCCACCAGGTGGTCAAGGTCGGCGATCCGGTCAAGGTCAAAGTCCTCGCCGTCGACCTGCCGCGCAAGCGCATCGCCCTCTCCATCAAGGAGGCGCAGCCCGGCGGAGGGAGCAAACCGCAGCCGTCGCAGCCGAAAGCGAAGGAGAAGCAGGCGGCCAAGCCGCTCGACACCGCGGCGGCCTTCGAGAAGGCGGGGTTCCGGGTCAAGAAGCGCTGATGAACGAACTTGATTTCATGAAAAAACTCGTCGATCTTCATCTCCATTCCACCTGCTCCGACGGCCTCCATTCGCCGGCGGAGGTCGTGCGCCTGGCCGCCGCGGCGGGCCTGGCCGCCATTGCTCTGTGCGACCACGACAACGTCGACGGCATCGACGCGGCCCTGGCCGCCGGGGACGCGTGCGGCGTCGAGGTTCTGTCCGGGGTCGAGCTCTCCACGGTCTGGGGAGAGTTTGCCGACCTCCACCTGCTCGGCTACGGTTTCGACCACCATGATCCGGAGCTGACCGCCAGCCTGGCCGAATTCCGCGACTTTCGCGAGCATCGCAACGAGCGGATCGTCGCCCGGGTCAACGAGAAGCTGGCCGGGGAGGGGCGGGGACCGATCGCCTTCGAACAGGTCCTGGCCCGCGCTGGCGGCACGGTCGGCCGGCCGCACATCGCCCACGAGCTGATCGCCCACGGCTACGTGAAGAACACCGAGGAGGCCTTCACCCGCTTTCTCGTCCCCTGCAACGTCGAAAAGCGCTTCTTCCCCTTCGACGCGGCGATCGAGCTGGTCCACCGCGCCGGCGGGGTGGCGGTGCTCGCCCATCCCCCCTTCATCACCACCGACCGCAAGGTGCTCGGCGACCTTCTCGACGCCTTCGTCACCCTCGGCCTCGACGGCGTCGAAGCCTGGAACAGCGGCGCCAGCCGCCACGACATCGAGTGGTACATCACCCTCGCCCGGCGCCGCGGCCTGCTGGTCACTGGCGGCTCCGACTTCCATGGCAGCGAACAGGGGGCGGTGAAAATGGGCAGCGGCCGCGGCCAGCTGCGCATCCCCTATGCCTGTGTCGAGGAACTGCAAACCGCCCTCGCCGCGCGCCGCCAGAAAGCCGCCCGATGAGTCTGAACTTCTTCGCCACCGCCCCGGCCGGACTCGAGGAACTCCTCGCCGCCGAGCTTAGCTCCCTGGGCGCCGCCGAGGTTCGCGCCAGCCACGGCGGGGTCGCTTTTTCCGGCCCCCTCGCCGCCGGCTACCGCGCCTGCCTCTGGTCGCGGCTTGCGAGCCGCATCCTGCTTCCCCCTGGCGACCTTTCCCGCCCCCGATCCGGAGGCTCTCTACGCTGCGGCCGTGGCGATTCCCTGGGAGGAACACCTGACGGCTGAGGGGACCCTTGCGGTTGACGCGGTGGTCGCCGCCTCGGCCATCTCCCATTCCCGCTACGCCGCCCTCAAGGTCAAGGATGCGGTGGTCGACCGCTTCCGCGAGTTGTCCGGCACGCGCCCGTCCATCGACACCGAACGCCCCGACCTGCGCCTCAACCTCTACCTGTTCCGCGACCAGGCGACCCTCGCCATCGATCTTTCCGGGGAGAGCCTGCACCGCCGCGGCTACCGCATCGAGGGGGCGGCCGCGCCGCTCAAGGAGAACCTCGCCGCGGCGCTCTTGCTGCGCGCCGGGTGGCCGGAGATCGCCGCTGCCGGAGGGGCACTGGTCGACCCGCTGTGCGGCTCGGGAACGCTGCTGCTGGAAGGGGCGCTGCTCGCCGCCGACATCGCGCCGGGCCTTTCGCGCGAGTCCTTCGGCTTCCTGCGATGGCCGGGGCACGACCCGGTGCTCTGGGCGGAGCTGCTCGGTGAAGCGCGGGAGCGGCGGGCGGCGGGGCTGGAGCAACTCCCCCCCCTGTTCGGCTGCGATGCCGACCCGGCGGCGCTGCGAGCGGCGCAGGGAAACGCCGAGCGCCTCGGCCTCGCCGGGCGGATCAGCCTGCGCCGCAGCGAACTGGCGCAGCTCACCAACCCGGCGCCGGACGGGCCGGCGGGGCTGGTCATCGCCAATCCACCCTACGGCGAGCGGCTTGGCGAGGTGGCGCAGTTGGAGGGGCTCTACGCGACCCTCGGCGAGCGGCTGCGCGAGGGCTTCCCCGGCTGGAAGGCGGCGATCTTCACCGGCAACCCCGAACTCGGCCGGGCCATCGGCCTGCGCGCCCGGCGCAGCCACGCCTTCTTCAACGGTCCGCTCAAGTGCCAGCTGCTCCATTTCGACCTCTACGCCGCAGCGGGTCCGCAGGCCGGTGCGGCGGCGCGGCCGCTCAGCGAAGGCGCGCAGATGGTCGCCAACCGGCTGCGCAAGAACCTCAGGAACCTGGGGCGCTGGGCGCGGCGGGAGGGGGTGAGCTGTTACCGTCTCTACGACGCCGACCTCCCCGAGTACGCGGTGGCCGTCGACCGCTACGGCGACCTGGTGCACGTCCAGGAGTACGCACCGCCCAAGAGCATCGATCCCCACCAGGCCAAGGTCCGCCTGCGCGAGGCCCTGGCCGCGGTGCGCGCGGTACTTGAGGTTCCCCGCGAAAAGGTCTTCCTCAAGGTCCGCCAGCAGCAAAAGGGGAAGGAACAGTACCGCAAGCTCGCCGCCTCCGGCGAGTTCCACGAGGTGCGCGAGGGAGAGTGCCGGCTGCTGGTCAACCTGCGCGACTACCTCGACACCGGCCTCTTCCTCGACCACCGCCCGACCCGGCAGCTTCTCGGTGAGCTGGCCGCCGGCCGCGATTTTCTCAACCTCTTCGCCTACACCGGCACCGCTACCGTGCACGCCGCCCTGGGGGGGGCGGCCTCGACCACCAGCGTCGACCTCTCCCGCACCTATCTCGACTGGGCGCGGCGCAACCTGGAGCTCAACGGTCTCTCCGGTCCCCGCCACCGCCTGCTGCAGGACGACTGCCGCGAGTGGCTGAAGCGGGAGACCCGTCGCTACGGGCTGATCTTCCTCGACCCGCCGACTTTTTCCAACTCCAAGCGCATGGACGGCACCTTCGACGTCCAGCGCGACCAGGTCGAGCTGCTGTCGGCCGCAGCGGCCCTGCTCACTGACGACGGCATCCTGATCTTTTCCACCAACCACCGCCAGTTCCGCCTCGACCAGGCGGCCCTGAGCGGGCTGGTCATAACGGACATCACCCGTCAGACCATCCCCCCCGATTTCGCCCGCAACCAGCGCATTCACCGGTGCTGGAAAATCGTCCGGAGTTGAGCCCTCCCGCCCAAGGACCCTGATTCCTGGATTTTTGCTATTCTTTGAGTAACTTGCCGATGGTCGGTGGGCTGCTGTCCGGGAAGGAAACCATGGCGGTCGAAGTGAAAAAGAGTATCGCCCGGGGGAGCATCCAGCTGTTGCTGAGCCGGTTGATCCTCGCCTCCGGCATCTCGATGGTGGTCATCATTGTCGGCAGTGGTTACGGCATCTACCGGATCTATTCCAATCACATCATCCACGCCGCCGAGGATAATGCCGTGCAGCTCGGCCAGGCCCTGGTCCTCGAACAGCGCGACCTCCTCTTCTCCCGCGACCCGGCCGGTCGTCCTCGCCTGTTTGTCGATCCGCGGAACCTGGAGACTCTCGATCGTCGCCTGCGCCCTTTTCTGCATTCCTTCCAGATCGTCAAGATCAAGATCTACAATGCCGGCAGGAAGATCATCTTCAGCACCGAGCCGGCCCTGATCGGGCAGGTCGATGGTGCCAACCGCAGGCTGCTGCATGCCCTGCAGGGGGACGCCGATTCCCACCTGGAGAACAAGGGCTCCCTGCGCGACCTGGCCAACGAAGAACAGCTCAATGTCGACGTGGTCGAATCCTATGTGCCGATCCGTGTCGGCCCGGTCGTTGTCGGCGCCTTTGAGGTTTATGTCGACGTCACCCGCTATCGTCACCAGATCGTCACCACCGTCGCCAACTCGGTCCTGATTCTGGGTGGCATCCTGCTTGCCGTCTTTGGCGTTTCCTTCTTTTTCGTGAAGAGCGCTGCCCGGCACGTGAAGGAGGTCCAGCAGAAACTGCACATTATGGCCACCACCGACGCCCTGACCGGTACCTTGAACCGCGGCACCATCCTCGCGCATGCCCGTGAAGAAATCTCGCTGCGCGAACGCCGTCGTCAGCAGAAGACCGGCTATTCCCTGAGCTTTATCCTCCTCGACATCGACAATTTTAAGCAGATCAACGATACCTACGGCCACCTGGTGGGGGATAAGGTGCTGGAAGAGGTCGTGCAGCGGGTGCGGGAGGCGGCGCGCGACTACGATCTCCTCGGTCGTTTCGGCGGTGAGGAGTTTCTGCTGGTTCTTCCTGATGCCAGCTTCGCAGGGGCGGTGGCGGCCGCCGAGCGGGTGCGCCAGGCCGTCGACGCCCGCCCCTTTGCTTCGGGTGCCCCGGAAATTCGGATGACGGTCAGCCTCGGGGTGGCGACCTCTCGACCGGGAGAGGAAAATCTCGACGAAGTTCTGCACCGGGCCGATGCCGGACTCTACAAGGCCAAGGCGGCAGGGCGAAACCGGGTGGCGTGGATCGAGCCCCCAGCGACCTCCTGAAGGAGAGTTGCCAGTGTCGTTTTCCTGCGCATTTTTGTTATGATACGTAGTGGATAAGAGCAGGAATGCGGAGGGCGCCGGGGCAACCGGTGGAAAGGGGGTAATATGGCTAACCGCTTGTCATTCAACATCAATGTCGAGCTCTATGAAGATATCCATGGCGACCTGGCCCTGCGTTTTCCCGGGGAGAAGGTCTACCGGGCGGTCGAAGGGGGCGGGAGCGGCGATTTCATCCGCGATTCGACGGACATGATCCGCAACGGCAGACGCCCGCCCGGCTGGCGGGAGATGCCCGCTCACCAACTCCTCTACGGCCAGGGCTGGCACTGCATCAGCCGCCTGGGGTTCCTCGACGGCGACGAAAGTCGTCCAGCGGTGGAATTCGAGGATGATCCCTCCGGTTTCGGCGAGCAGGCCAAGACCTACCTGCGCCGGGTGTTGCATTAAGCCGCCACGAAATGGAAGTGGCAATGCTTGCCGGTCGGAAGGTGAGGTGCTATGTTGGCGCTGCTGGCGGCCGTGCAGCAGGTCGCCGCGAACGACGCCTGGCCGGTCGTTGCCGCCGGGACGAAATCTTCCTTGGAGCCCCCAGCCGATGCAGCATCCCGCCGCTCCGAGCCTCTTTCGTAACCGCTACCGGGTCCGCTCCTACGAAGTCGACGGCGGAGGTCGGCTGCGTCCCGTCACCCTGCTCAACTACCTGCAGGACAGCGCCGGCAACCATGCCGCGGAGTTGGGGTTCTCCGTCTCCCAGCTGCGCCGACGGCAGGTGACCTGGGTCATCTCCCGCTATCACGTCCGTTTTTTCCGCTATCCCCGGCGGGGGGAGGAGCTGGAGGTGCGCACCTGGCCTTCGGCCCGCCAGCCCCTCTTCGCGCTGCGCGACTTCGAGGTCTGCGACCTGCTCGGCGTGCCGGCCATCGCCGCCACCAGCTCTTGGGCGCTGATCGACCTGGAACGACGCCGGCCGCTTCGCCTCGCCGATCATCTGAGCCATTACCCCCTCATCGACCGCCGCGCTCTCGAGGACGATTTCCCCAAGCTGCCGGTGCCCGCCCGGGTCGACCAGGAACTCCCCTTCCGAGTCCGCTACGGTGATCTCGACATCAACGGCCACGTCAACAACACCGTCTATGCCGATTGGGCACTGGAGACCGTTCCCGCGGAGGTTGCCCGGAACTGGCTGGTCGAATCCCTGGAGATCGGTTTTCGTGCCGAGGCCTTTTACGGCGACCGGGTGCTGGTTCGCACCCAGATCCGGGAGTCCGGCGAACGCGCGGTATTTATCCATCAGCTTTGCAGCGACCGGGACGGCCGCGAATTGACCCGCCTGCGCACCGTCTGGCGGCCTGCCCCCGGGAAGGAGGAGCCCCCATGAACACGCTGTCGGAAGAACTGCGCGTTGGCGACGGCCTGCTGCTGGTCGACGTGCAGAACGATTTCTGTCCGGGCGGCGCCCTGCCGATCGAACAGGGGGATGCGGTGGTGCCGGTGCTCAATCGCTGGCTCGCCGCCGCGGCCAAGGCCGGCGTTCCGGTCTACGCTTCGCGGGATTTCCACCCGACAGTCCACCCGAGCTTCGATACCCAGGGCGGCCCCTGGCCGGTGCATTGCCTCCAGGATTCCCCGGGGGCGGATTTCCATCCCGACCTGCGCCTGCCTGCGGAAACGGTCGTGGTCACCAAGGGGACCCGCTTCGACCAGGACCAGAACTCGGCTTTCGACCAGACCGGCTTCGCTCACCAACTACGCCGCGACGGCGTCAAACGTCTCTTTGTCGGTGGCCTGGCCGAGGATGTCTGTGTCCTCGCCACCGTCCTCGACGCCCGCCGCGAGGGGTTCGCGGTGCGTCTGATCGCGGCCGGGACCCGACCGGTGACCGAAGCGGGTGGGGGAGAGGCACTGGAAAAGATGCGCGCGGCCGGGGCGGAGATCGTGGCCGGGTGAAACCGGTGCCAACGGCGCTTCACACTCGTTCGCTGCGCTCACTAGAAAACCCAGAGGGCACAGAGAAAAGCTTTGAAAACAGGTAAACGCGGGATTCGGTTCGTGCTTTCTCCTTGATCTCTGTGAGAGGCGAATCTATCTTTTGCAAGGAAAGGGAACCCTGTGACCGTACCCCACTTGACTCTGACCCTGCCGGCCTGGGTCGATATCTCTCTGGCTGAGTTTCCCGCAACCCTGGCGACCCCTGAAGAGCGGATGCGCCTGGTGCTGGAGCTGGCACGGCAGAACGTCGAGTCCGGTGGCGGCCCCTTCGCCGCGGCGGTCTTCACCCACCCCGAGGGACGACTGATCGCTCCCGGAGTGAACATGGTGCTGGCTGCCGGCTCCTCGGTGCTGCACGCCGAGATTGTCGCCATCCTGCTCGCTCAGCAGGCGACCGGCAGCTTCGATCTCAGCGCAGCGGGCCAGCCGGACTGCGAGCTGGTCGCCAGCTGCGAACCCTGTGCCATGTGCCTCGGCGCCATACCCTGGTCGGGGGTGCGGCGGCTGGTTTGCGGCGCCCGCGACGAGGATGCCCGGGCGATCGGCTTCGACGAGGGGGACAAGCCGGCCGAGTGGAGCGCGGGACTGGCGCGCCGCAGTATCGAGGTGGTGCGGGACGTGCTGCGCCCTGCGGCCGTCGCCCTGCTGCAGGGTTACCGAGCGGCCGGCGGACCGATCTACAACGGTCGCGGCCGCTGAGCCGCGCGCCCAGCAGACAGTGCAGATCCTCCGCTGGAAGATTGCCGTCGGGGTGGGCCAGGCGCTGTCCCTGGGAGCGAATGAAAAGGAGGTGGTTTGGCCGGGGGACGTCCTGAATGGCCTGCTTGAATCCGTGGTGCGACGGGTCGGCGAGGTCTTTCGCTGAGCCCGGTCGGGACTTCGATTCGGCTAATTGTCCGTAACAACCAGAAGAGCCGGCTCCCGAGGGGGCCGGCTCTTCTGACAGCAGGAAGGAAAGGCCGCTGTCACGAATGGCGCTAGTTTAAGGGTGGATAGCAGCAAAACCGGGACTGTCCCCGAACGGGGGCTGTCCCAAGCTTTTGCGGCGCGAACCACCCGAGTTTCATAGCCCGTAAACATCTGGGACAGCCCCCGATGAAGCCGGGGACTGTCCCGAGTTTACTCCCCGGCAGCGTCGCAAAGACCTTAAACTTGCGCCATTCGCCGCTGTCCCCAGCAACCACTTCGGGAAGAAGTTTATTCCACCTCGCCGAAGGAGGTGTCGAAAATCTCCAGCAGTTGCAGTCCCTGCTTGGAAAGCATCATCGCGTTGCCGACGATGCCGTAGTAGAGAATGCTCAGGCGGGTCTTGGAGGAGTTGTCCCGGATGCGTGTCGCCTGCAGGGCGTTGAGCTCTTCGGCGAAAGCCCGCAGTCGCGCGTCCTTCTCGGTGAGGCCGGCGATGTCGGCCGGCTGGCGGCGGCTGAAGGTATCCGCCACCTCCTGCAGGATGTCGTGCAGCATCCGCCGCACCTGCTCCAGCTCCTCGACCTGAACTGGCAGCAGCCCCTTGTGGTGGTTGCCGACGTGGGTGTAGGCGCGCAGCACGATGTCGCGGTAGCCGTCGATGACCTTCTGCAGCCGGCGCACGGTCTGGGCGTAGCGGTAGGAGAGGGTCTGTCCCTGCTGGTCGAGCAGCCGCATCGCCTTGAAGATGTTGGCGCTGATGATGTTGGACCAGGCCTGCATCTTGTTCAGCTTCTTGCGCTCGGCGCCGATGCGGTCGAACTGCTGGCGGAAGAGGGCGTCGAGGCTGGCGTCGAGCGAACCCTGGATTTCCATCAACAGCACGCTCATGTGCTCGAAGGTGGTCTCCACCGCCGCGGCCTGCTCTTCGGCGGTCTCCAGGTTGAAGATCCGCTCCTTTTGTGCGTCCTCGCGCAGGGCGCGGTGTTTGTGGTGGGCGTTGCGGACCATGACCGCCGTCAGGGCGATGAGGACGACGACGCCGAAGGCCTCGCCGTAGAAGATGACCATGGCGAAGAGGCTGGCGAAGATAAAGGCGACGACGGCGGTCAGAAACCAGCCGCCGATGACCGCCAGCACCCCGGTGACGCGGTAGACGGCGCTCTCCCGGCCCCAGGCGCGGTCGGCGAAGGAGCTGCCCATGGCGACCATGAAGGTGACGTAGGTGGTGGAGAGCGGCAGCTTGTTGGCGGTGGCGTAGGAGACCACGGCGCTGGCGACCGTCAGGTTGACCGCGGCGCGCAGCAGGTCGAAGGAGGGACGCTCGCCCGCAGCCACCACCAGGGGCGCCGCCGCCGGGTCGAGGCGCCGGCTGAGTAGCGCCCGCAGCGGCCGCGGCACGACGGTGCGGACCATCTCGTAGAGGCCCAGTACCAGCCGCACGATGGAGCGGGAGAGGAAGATCGACTCGAAGCGCTCCTGCCCTTCTTCCTGCTGGGCGAGGTTGATCTCGGTCTCGGTGACGGTGCGCGCCTTCTTCGACAGGCACAGGGTCAGGACCATGACCAGCCCGGCGAAGAGGAGCAGCGGCGTCTCCGAGTGGACCTTCTGCGCCAGCGCGCCCATGGTGGCGGTGAGGGGATGGGCGCTGGCCAGGGCCGCCTTGTAGGCCTGCAGGCCGGCCAGTGGGACGCCGATGAAGTTGACCAGGTCGTTGGCGGCGAAAGCCATCGCCAGGGCAAAGGTGCCGATCAGGACGATCGGCTTGAGGATATTGACCTGGAGCAGTTGCAGGATCAGCAGCACCACGACGGAGGCGGCGAAGATCAAAAGCAGCAGGGTCAACACGTGGCTGTCGATCCAGGCCACCGCCGGCCGGGGGATGAAGGAGGCGCCCTTGGCCCCCTTGACGACGATGAAGTAGGTGATCGAGGCCAGCGCCATGCCGCCCCAGAGCGCGCCGTAACGCTTGATCCGCTGGTGGTAGTCGAAGGTGAAAAGGAGCCGGGTGAAGAACTGCACCACGGCGCCGCAGACGAAGGCGACCGCCACCGACAGCAGAATCCCCATGATGATGGTGATCGCCTTGGCCGAGTTGATGTAGTCGATGAGGTTGGCGAGGGAGTCGCCGGCCTGGAGGATCTTCAGCAGTGAGACGGCGACCGCGGCGCCGAGCAGCTCGAAGACCACCGAGACGGTGGTCGAGGTCGGCAGGCCGTAGGTGTTGAAGAGGTCGAGGAGGATGACGTTGGCCAGCATCACCGCGAGGAAGATGGTCAGGAGCTCCGGCATGGTGAAGAACTGCGGGTTGAAGATCCCCTTGCGGGCGACCTCCATCATGCCGCTGGAGAAGGTGACCCCGGCGAGGATGCCGAGGCCGGCGACGGTGAGAATGACGGCCCGGGGCGCGACTCGGGAGCCGATGGAGGAATTGAGGAAGTTGACGGCGTCGTTGCTGACGCCGACGAAGATGGCGAAGATGGCGAACAGGCCGAGGATGCCGACGCCGATGGTGAGGAGTTCAATGCTCATGTTCGCTTATCTCCTTTGCGCCATTGCAAAATTTTGCAGCAACGAATCAGGATTCGAGGCTATAGAAATACCAGCTTTTGCCCGGATGCTGGGAACTTTTTGCCACAAAAAAACCGGCCAGACGCCCATGTCTGTTCGGTTGGGGATGGTCCAGGCTTGCGCGGATCCAGCCGATTCGGTTGCACTGGTGGAGCATCGCGTCAGGCTTTTATCAGTGGATTGTTAGGATTGTGTTAGGCCGATGGCGGATTGATCATTTTGATCGTCAGGTCTTTGCCCCCAGAAAGCGGTTCAATCGCAACAGAAGCCCCTGCTCGGTCAACAGCGCCCCATGGGGGCAGAGCTCCTGACAGCAGAAGCAGCGGATGCAGCGGGCGTAATCGATCTCCAGACGGTCTCCGGCGATGCGCATCGCCTGCGGCGGACAGTGCTCGACGCAGAGGCCGCAGCGCACGCATTTGAGCTGGTCCGGGGCCGGGCGGGCGGTGAGGGCGTTCTTCAGGGGGCGCTTGATGAAGGCCGGCAGGCCGAAGTTGACGTCGGTGGTCTTGGCGGGGCGGAAGTGCGGGACGCGCAGGTTTTGCAGCGGCGTGCCGTGCAGTTCCAGCTCTTCCAGGGCGGTGCCTGGACGGCCGCCTTCGGCGGCGACCTTTTGCGTCCAGTTGGCGGTGGGGGACAGGCCGAGCAGGGCGGCGGCCGCCGTGTCGACGGCGAGGGGGCTGGCGCCGGCGAGAAGCGCCCCGACCTGGCACCGGTTCGCCGCTGCCGGGGCCGTCCCCCTCCATGCGCGACGACGGCGTCGACGATGGTCAGGGCCGGCGCGATGTGCTCGGCGAGCTCCAGCAGCATCAGGGCGAAGAACGCCTTGTCGGTGCCGGCCTGCAGGTGCAGCCGCACCTTGCGCATGCCGACCACGGCGCCGAAGAGGTTCTTGACGCCGCAGGTCAGGCCCATCATCTGGTGGGTCTTGAGCTTGGGGAGGTTGATGACCACGTCGGCGTCGAGGATGTCGCGGGCCAGCTCCAGTTCGTGGAAGGTGCCGCTGCCGACCCGCACCCGCACCGACTCGGCAAAGGGGGCAAAGCGCGCCCCTTCCTCCTCGATGACCGACAGCAGGCCGCAGCGGCGGGCGACCTGTTCCGGAGAGCCGACGCCGGGGGAGTCGCCGACGCTGACGATGCCGCCCGCGGCGCGCGCGGCGCGGATCACGGCGCGCAGGATCTCGGGGTGGGTGGTGACCGCCTTCTCCGGCGCCTTGCCGGCGAGCATGTTGGGCTTGAGCAGGACCTTCTGGCCGGGATGGACGAAGGCGGCCATGCCGCCGAGCGGGGCAAGGAGCGCGTCGAGGGCCGGGGCGACCGCTGCGGGGCAGTAGTCGGCCAGGGCCTGGAGGCTGACGGCCGGTTTCATCCGGAAATGACTTTGAGATGCAGGGTGCGGCGGCGCGGACCGTCGAATTCGCAGAAGTAGATCCCCTGCCAGGTGCCGAGGACCGGTTCGCCGCCTTTCACCAGCAGGGTTTCGCTGGCGCCGACCAGGGTCGATTTGAGGTGGGCGGCGCTGTTCCCCTCGGCGTGGCGGTAGCCGTCGGCAAAGGGAACGATCTTGTTCAGTTCCATGACCAGATCGGCGACGACGTCGGGATCGGCATTCTCGTTGATGGTGACGGCCGCGGTAGTGTGGGGGACGAACAGCACCGCAAGCCCGTCGCGCACGCCGCTCTCCCGCAGCACCCGGCGCACGGCGGAAGTGACGTCGATCATCTCCACCTGCCGGTGGCTGACCACCTCAAGGGAGTGCATGTTCGGCTTCCGGCGGCGGCTGGGCGGGGAGTGTCTCGCACAGTCCGTCGATCAGCGCGGCCAGGGCGCTCGGGCAGTAGAGCATCCCGACGTGCCCCATGCCGCTTAGTTCGATGTTGCGGACTCCCGGCAGGCGGGCGCTTTGCCAGGGGAGGACGATGTTGTCGTGGCGGCTGCAGATGGCCGTGATCCTTTCCGGATGGGGGAGGGGGGCGGCGTTGAGGCGGTTCAGAAAGGTTGAGCCGGGGACCAGCGCCTCGCCGAGCCGGGAGATCGCAAAGGGGGCGAGCTTGGAGCCGTGATTGGGCGCGGCCAGCAGCACGCAGCGGTCAACCCGTTCAGCGCCGCCGCGCAGTTGCAGGTAGTTGCGGGCGATTATGCCGCCCATCGAGTGGCCGACCAGGTGCACCTTGTCCCCGGCCCCGGCCAGGCGCAGTTCGTCGACCTTCAAGGTGAGGCGCTCGGTCAGGGCTTCGATGTCTTTCCAGGGCGGCAGGTTGATGGAATAGAGGTTGCGCAGACCCTTGCGGCGCAGTCGGAACTTGACCCACCACCAGCAGGCACGGTTGTGAAAGAGGCCGTGGAGAAGGATGACCGGCGGGCCGCCGGTCGGGGCAAAGGGGGTTTGGCGGGGCGGCACCCAGCCCCAGGGATGGAGGAGGACGGTCACCAAAAGCAGCAGCGTCTCCTGGACGATGAGGCGGGTGGCCAGCCACAGCCGTTCGGCGGCGAAACGACCGGGGACCAGTTCCGGCCGGTCGCTGGCGCTTTCGTACCAGGCGATGGCGTGGCTGAGCAGGACGATCAGGAAAACGGCGCCGACGAAGGCGCCTAACAGGGCGAAAAGTATCAACATGTTCCCTCCAATGGCTGCAAGTATCGCACGCCGGGAGGGGGTCGTCAATCTTCGGAGCCGCCGCAAATATCCCTTGACAGCCTGTGGAACTTGCCTTAATCTGAAAAACTCATGACGCGGGGTGGAGCAGTCTGGTAGCTCGTCGGGCTCATAACCCGAAGGTCGGAGGTTCAAATCCTTCCCCCGCAACCAATATCCCTCAGGGGCCCGCCAGTGGCGGGCCCCTGCTTTGTTCAGCCGGCGCCCGGGGTGGGGAAATTTCGAGCCCGCGGTTTCCCCTTGACAAGCTTTCGGGCATGGGTTATAAAGTACGCCTGCTGCCTCCCGGGAGCCGCAAAAAATTTGGGCAACCCGTTGATTTTTAAGGGAGAAAAGCGATATACCCAGGTCCGATAATTCAGGCGGTGTAGCTCAGTTGGTTAGAGCATGCGGCTCATATCCGCAGTGTCCGGAGTTCGAATCTCTGCACCGCCACCATTTCTGCGAAACCCTCTCCGGCCCCCGGGGAGGGTTTCGTCTTTTCTGCCCCTTTCACTTGCCGGTGTGGCCATGCTCGCCTCCGTCTCCTGCTTCATTCGCCGCCATGACCTGATCGTCCCCGGCGACCGGGTGCTGGTGGCGGTTTCCGGTGGGAGTGATTCCCTCGCCCTGCTGGAGCTTCTCCGGCAGTTGGCGGCGACCTGGCCTTTTGAACTGGAGGTCGCCCATCTCGACCACGGCCTGCGCGCGGCCAGTGCCGCCGAGGCCGCTTTTGTCGCCGGCTGCTGTGCCCGGCTGGGGCTTCCGCTGGAGACGGCGCGGGTTGACGTTCGGGCTCTGGCCCGGGAGCGGCGCGGGGGGCTGGAAGCGGCGGCGCGGGCTGCACGGCGGACCTTTCTTCAGGAGGTTGCGGCCCGACGCGACTGCCGGGTCATCGCCCTCGGCCATCAGCGGGACGACCAGGCGGAAACGGTTCTGGAGCGCCTGCTGCGCGGTAGCGCCGCGACCGGCCTGGCCGCGATGCGGCCGCAAAGCGGACCCTTCGTGCGACCGCTGCTGGATTGTTCCCGCCAGCAGCTGCGCGACTACCTGGTGGCGCGCGGCCTGGCCTGGCGGGAGGACGCGAGCAATGCCGATCCGACCTTTACCCGCAACCGCATCCGCCATCGACTGCTGCCGCTGCTGGGGACCTTCAATCCCCGCATCGAAGAGCGGCTGGCCGGGCTCAGCGCCCGGCTGAGGATCGAAGAAGACTTCTGGGAGGAGCTGCTCGCCGCCCGCGAAGCGGACCTGGCGTCGCCCGTCGAGGATGGTCTGCAGCTTTCCGTCGCCGCCCTTTCCGAGCTTCATCCGGCGCTACGCGATCGTCTGCTGCATCGTTTGCTGGCGCGGGTCCGGCGCGACCGGCAGCGGCTGCTGGCGGTGCACGTCAATGCGGTCGGCCGGCTGCTCGATGACGGACGGCCGCAGCGTGAGCTGCACCTGCCGGGGGTGTGGGTGCTGCGCCGCTATGATCGGCTCGAAATCCGCCGGCAGCCACCGACCGAAGGCGGGAATTATGCCCTGAGCGTCGCAACCCCCGGGCGCTTTCCGCTGCCGGGTGGGATGTTTCTCGATGTCAGCCTGCAACCGGTGGCGGAAGGGGAGGGACCCTGGGTGGCGGAATTCGCCGCCGGCCAGGTCGCCTGGCCGCTGACCGTGCGCAGTTTCCTTCCCGGCGACCGCATCCGCTTGGCCGGCGGCGGGCGGCACCGCATCAAGGAACTGCTGCGCGCCGCCCGATTGCCCCGCGAGGTGCGGGAGGTCCTGCCCCTGGTGGTCGCCGATGAGGTCCTCTGGGTGCCCGGTCTGCGCCGCTCTCCCGGGCGGCTTCCGCAGGCCGGAGACGAGGTTCTGCGGCTGGTTCTCTCCGGGGCCGGCTGGGCGACTAATAACTTGTGATTCCGCAAGGGTTATGGTAGATTTCCGGTTACTTTTCCGGCCCGGATGCAAAATCCGGCCGGGAAGAGAATTCTTCTCCTCTAGGGGGTCCGGTGAACCAATTCTATAAAAATCTTGCTCTTTGGCTCGTCATTTCCCTGGTCATGATCCTGCTCTTCAACATGATGACGCAGAAGGAGCACGAGCAGAAGCCGATCAGCTACACCACCTTTCTGACCGCGGTCGACAACGGTAAGGTCGCCGAGGTCACCGTCCAAGGGTCGAACATCGAAGGAAAGTACAAGGACGATACCGCCTTCAAGACCTATGCTCCAGACGATCCGAGTCTGATCAAGGACCTGCGCGACAAGGGGGTCACCATCCAGGCCAAGCCGGACGAGGACCGCTCCTTCTGGTTTACCCTGCTGGTCTCCTGGGGGCCGATCCTGCTCTTGATCGCCGTCTGGATTTTCTTCATGCGCCAGATGCAGTCGGGCGGCGGCAAGGCGATGAGTTTCGGCAAGAGTAAGGCCAAACTTCTCAACGAATCGTCGCAGCGGGTGACCTTCAACGATGTCGCCGGCATCGACGAGGCAAAGGACGAACTCGAGGAGATCGTCGCCTTCCTCAAGGATCCCAAAAAGTTTTCCCGGCTTGGCGGCCGCATTCCCAAGGGGGTGCTGCTGGTCGGCTCGCCGGGGACCGGCAAGACGCTGCTCGCCCGGGCGATCGCCGGCGAAGCGGGGGTGCCGTTCTTTTCCATTTCCGGCTCGGATTTCGTCGAGATGTTCGTCGGTGTCGGCGCCAGCCGGGTTCGCGACCTCTTCGTCCAGGGGAAGAAAAATGCCCCCTGCATCATTTTCATCGACGAGATCGACGCCGTCGGCCGCCATCGCGGCGCCGGCCTCGGCGGCGGTCATGACGAACGGGAGCAGACTCTCAACCAGCTGTTGGTGGAGATGGACGGCTTCGAGTCCAACGAAGGGGTCATCCTGATCGCGGCCACCAACCGCCCGGATGTTCTCGACCCGGCGCTCTTGCGTCCCGGTCGCTTCGATCGCCAGGTGGTGGTGCCGCGTCCCGATGTCAAGGGGCGGCTGAAGATCCTCACCGTTCATGCCCGCAAGATCCCGCTGGGCAAGGATGTCGAGATGGAAGTGTTGGCCAAAGGGACTCCAGGGTTCTCCGGGGCCGACCTCGCCAACCTGATCAACGAGGCGGCCCTGCTCGCCGCACGGGCCAATAAAGACCAGGTCAACATGGACGACTTGGAGGCGGCCAAGGACAAGGTGATGATGGGCGCCGAACGGCGCTCGATGGTGATCACCGAGGATGAGAAGAAGGTCACCGCCTATCATGAGGCCGGGCACGCCCTGGTGGCGCTCTTCATCCCCGGCGCCGACCCGGTGCACAAGGTCTCGATCATTCCCCGCGGCCGGGCGATGGGGGTCACCATGTACCTTCCCACCGAGGAGAAATACAACGAAACCCGCGAGGGCCTGCATACCCGGATCTGCACCCTGCTCGGCGGCCGGATTGCCGAGGAGCTTTCCTTCAACAGTATCACCACCGGCGCTTCCAACGACCTGGAGCGGGCCACGGCCATCGCCCGCAAGATGGTCTGCGAATGGGGGATGAGCGACAAGCTCGGGCCCCTGGCCTATGGGGAAAAGGAAGGGGAAATCTTCCTCGGCCGTGACATGGGCCATATGAAGAACTACAGCGAGAACACGGCGCAGCAGATCGACGAAGAGATCCGCAGCATCGTTCAGGGGAATTACGCGCGGACCCGGGAGATCCTCAGCGCCCACCAGGAGGGGCTGGTCGCCGTGGCCGAGGCCCTGCTCGAACGGGAAAACCTCGACGGCAAGGAAATTCGCGCCATGATCTTTGGCCCTGATGCCGAGCCGCTGGCAGCCGAAGGTGGAACCGTAGCCCCGGCGGATGGCCCCTGCCTCGAGGACGGCCAGACCGCCGGAGCCTGACCATGACGGCGCCGCGGCTGCTGACGGTCTGCGACGAGGCCGATGCCCGGCGCGAACTGCAGCTGATCGGCTGCGACCCGGGCGGAATCGAGCGGATGGCGGCCAAGATGCTCGGCCGCCTGGTCAAGATCCCCGCCGTTCCCTGTCGTGCCGCCAATATCCTCAAACAGGAGATGCTCGCCCTGGGGGGGGACGCGGCCGTAGCCCGCGGGACGGTGGCCTGCGCTCATCCTTCTACGGATGTCCTTCTGATCGGTTCCCAACGACAGCTGGATGAACTCGTCCGGAAACTGGCCGCGCAGCCCTTCGGCCTTGCCGGGCTTGGCCGACAGCTGGCCGCGTTGCTGGCGGCGCTGGCCGCTCCGGCGGGCATTCTGGCGGGCCGCAGCTGCCGACTCGACTGTCGGCGGCCGCTGATCATGGGGATTCTCAACGTCACCCCCGACTCCTTTTCCGACGGCGGCCGCTATGCCAGCCTCGATGCGGCTCTGCGGCAGGCGCGGCGGATGGCGGACGAAGGGGCCGATCTGCTCGATATCGGCGGCGAAAGCACCCGCCCCGGCGCGCCCCCGGTCAGCGCCGAACAGGAGCTGGATCGGGTCATGCCGGTTGTCGAGGCGCTGTCCCGGGAATCCCCCCTGCCGCTGTCGGTCGATACCAACAAGAGCGCCGTGGCCCGCGCAGTGCTGGCCGCAGGCGCCGAGTTTATCAACGATATCAGCGGCTTCACCTTCGATTGCGAAATGGCGGCGACGGTCGCGGCGGCGGCGGGCGGGGCGTTTCTGATGCATACCCGCGGGTGTCCGGAGACGATGCAGCAGGATACCGCCTACGCGGATCTTCCCGGCGCGGTACTCGCCGGTCTCGAAGCCTCCCTGCAGCAGGCTCGGGCCGCGGGCATTCCCGAGGAGAAGCTGGCCGTCGATCCCGGCATCGGTTTCGGCAAGGACGCCGCCGGCAATCTGGAGCTTTTGCGCCGACTGCCGGAACTCCTTTCGCTGGGCCGGCCGGTCCTGCTCGGCACCTCGCGCAAGGGGTTCATCGGCAGGATTCTCGACCAGCCCGATCCCGGGCGGCGTCTTCACGGGACCCTGGCGACGGTGGCCTTGGGCGTTGCCGGCGGCGCACGGATCTTCCGGGTTCACGATGTCGGCCCGGCGCGGGAAACGGCCTTGACCGCCTGGGCTGTGGTGACGGGGCAGGTTTAAGGAAAAAATTAAACAAGTAAAGGAAGAACGGGGAGCGGGCCTGGTGCCTGAAACCTGATATCTGAAACCTGGGTTCTCTCGACGGGTGACGCAACCATGGCCGGCATGCTCGATCAACTGAAAAACTTCCGCTGGCTGCTCGACCTGCTCGATATCTTCCTGGTCGCCTTCATCATCTACCGGATCATCCTGCTCATCAAGGGGACCCGGGCGGTGCAAATGCTCCTCGGGCTGGCGGTGGTGCTGATCGTTTACGTCGCCTCCCAGCTCGGTGGGCTCTACACCCTGCACTGGCTCCTCGACAACTTCCTCTCCTCGATCATCCTGGTCATCGTCGTCATTTTCCAGAACGACATCCGCCGCGCCCTGATTCACGTCGGCAAGAACCCCTTTTTCGCCGATCTCTCTTTCAGGGAAGAGGACGAGGTTATCGATGAGCTGGTCAAGGCCTGCGTCAACATGGCCAACAAGAAGATCGGGGCGCTGATCGTCATCGAGCGGGAAACCGGGATCAACGATTTCCTCGAGATCGGGGTGGAAATCGACGCCAAGGTCTCCAGCGACCTGATCGCCTCGATTTTCCTCCCCTATTCGCCGATCCACGACGGCGCCCTGGTCATCCAGCAGGGGCGCCTCAAGCGCGCCGGCTGCTTCCTCCCCCTGTCCCAGAATCCGGACATCGCCAAGTCCCTCGGCACCCGGCACCGAGCCGCCATCGGTCTCACCGAGCTGGTCGACGCGGTCGCCATCGTCGTTTCCGAGGAGACCGGCAAGATTTCCGTGGTGGTCGGTGGCCGGATCACCCGGGATCTCGATTCGACGGCCCTCAAGCGGGTGGTCAAGCGCCTTCTCGAACCGCGCACCACGCCGCGGAAGAAACGGTGAGCCATGCTCGAAGGACTGACCCAGAACTGGGTACTCAAACTCCTCTCTCTGGTCTTCGCGCTGATCCTGTGGTTTTTCGTCATGGGCGAGCAGAAGCTGGAGGTCGGTTATGCCGTTCCCCTCGAACTGAAGAACGTCCCGCAGGGGCTGATGATCGCCAACGATGTCCCGAGCCTGGTCGATGTGCGCATCAGCGGCCCGCGCACGGTGCTGATGAACGTCAAGCCGAGCGATATCAGCCTTTCCATCGACCTGCGTGATCTGCAGCCCGGGGTGACGACTTTCAAGCGGCTGGAGGAACGGCTCAACCTCCCCAGCGCGCTCAAGGTGACCCGGCTTTCCCCTTCCTTCGTCGACGTCAAGCTCGACCGCCGCAAGGACAAGGCCGTTCCGGTGAAGGTGGTCTTTTCCGGGACCCTGCCCAAGGGCTACCAGGTGGAAAAGCTGACCACCGACCCGGAAAAGGTGGTCGTCGAAGGGGCGGAGAGTGAACTCAAGGATGTCAACGAGGTCACCACCGAGCCGATCGACGTCAGCGACGTGCGGGAAAATTTTACGCTTATGGTCCCCCTCGATTATCGGGGGAAGTTCACTTCGTTGAAGAACGACCGCGCCGTGGAAGTCGAGGTGCAGGTCGCTCCGGAGGGTCGCCTTCCGGCAGCCAAAAAGGATAACGTAGCACAAATGAAGAGGAAGAAGCTTTTCGGCACCGATGGGGTGCGCGGGGTGGCCAACATCCATCCCATGACGACTGAAATGGCGATGCAGCTCGGCCGCGCCGCGGCCTATATCTTCAAGGACGGCCAGCGCCGCCACCGTATCGTCATCGGCAAGGATACCCGCCTCTCCGGCTACATGATCGAGAACGCTCTCGCGGCCGGCATCTGCTCCATGGGGGTTGACGTGCTCCTCGTCGGCCCGTTGCCGACGCCCGGCATCGCCTTTATCACCGCCTCGATGCGCGCCGACGCCGGGGTGGTGATCAGCGCCTCGCACAATCCTTACCAGGACAACGGCATCAAGTTTTTCTCCCGCGACGGTTTCAAGCTTCCCGACGAACTCGAACTGAAGATCGAGGATCTGATCTTCAGCAAGAAGATCGATTCGCTGCGGCCGATCGCCGCCGAGGTCGGCAAGGCTTTTCGCATCGACGATGCCCGCGGCCGCTACATCGTCTTCCTGAAAAATGCCTTTCCCCGCGATCTCGACCTGACCGGGCTGAAGATCGTTCTCGATTGCGCCCATGGTGCTGCCTACAAGGTCGCTCCGGCGGTCCTCGAGGAACTCGGCGCCGAGGTGGTGGCCGTGGGAGTTTCCCCCAACGGCACCAACATCAACGCTGGTTGCGGTTCCCTCCATCCCCAGGTGCTGGCCGATGCCGTGCGCGAGCACCGCGCCCAGCTCGGCATCGCCCTCGATGGGGACGCCGACCGGGTGATCTTTGTCGACGAGTTCGGCAACGAGGTCGACGGCGACCATATCATGGCGATCTGCGCCCGGGACCTGCTGGAGCGGAACCAGCTCGCCAAAAAGACCCTGGTCGCCACGGTCATGAGCAACATGGGGCTGGACATCGCCCTGCGCCAGGCCGGCGGTCGGGTGGTCAAGACCGCGGTCGGCGACCGTTATGTGGTCGAGGAAATGCGGCGCGGCGGTTACAACCTCGGCGGCGAGCAGTCGGGGCACATGGTTTTTCTCGATCACAACACCACCGGGGACGGCATGATCAGCGCCCTGCAGGTACTGGCGATCATTCAACGCAGCGGGCGGAGCCTCGCCGAACTCGCCGAGGTGATGGTCGCTCTGCCCCAGGTCCTGGTCAACGTCCGGGTCGCCGAGCGCCGCGAGCTGACCGAGGTGCCCGAAGTGCAGAAGGCGATCGCCGCCGCCGAAAAGCTCCTCGGCGACAGCGGACGGGTGTTGATCCGTTATTCGGGGACTGAGCCGCTGTTGCGGATCATGCTCGAGGGGCAGGACAAACTGCAGATTACCGGGCTCGCCCATGACATCGCCGCCGCCATCGAACGTCACCTGGGTGGCAAAAAGGAGGAGAAGTGAGCGTGGCCAAGCTGGGCGTCAACGTCGATCATGTTGCGACCGTGCGCCAGGCCCGGGGGATTAGCGAACCCGACCCGGTGACCGCCGCGGCGCTGGCCGAACTGGCCGGTGCCGACAGCATCACCGTGCACCTGCGCGAGGACCGGCGGCATATCCAGGACCGCGACGTGGAGATTCTGCGCCGAACGATCAAAACCCGTCTCAATCTGGAGATGGCCGCCACCGACGAGATGGTCGGCATCGCCCTGAAGATCCAGCCCGATGCGGTGACCCTGGTACCGGAGAAACGTGAGGAGCTGACCACCGAGGGGGGGCTCGATGTCTCCCTGCACCGCAATCTGATCAAGAAACAGACCGACCTGCTGCGCCAGGGGGGGATCCTGGTCAGCCTCTTCGTCGATCCCGACCTGGAGCAGATCCGGATGAGCCACCGGGTCGGCGCCGACGGCATCGAGATCCACACCGGCAGCTACTGCGAGGCCCGTTCCGCCGAGCTGCGCAGGGCGGAACTGGATAAGATCGAGACTGCGATTCGTGCCGCCCGCAAGCTGGGCCTGGGCGTCAATGCCGGGCACGGCCTCAACTATCAGAACATCCGCGATGTGGTATCCTTGGGGGGCATCGAGGAGTTCAATATCGGCCACAGCATCGTCTCTCGGGCGGTGCTGGTCGGCATGGAGCGGGCGGTGCGGGAAATGGCCGCGCTGGTCCGCGGCGGGTAGCCGATGGCGGTCGTCGGGCTGGGGACCGACCTGGCGCGCAGCAGCCGTTTCCGGCGCCTGCTCGAGACGGGCAAGACCGGGGTCGTCGAGCGTATCTTCACCCCGGACGAACGCGCTTATTGCCTGCGCCAGAAGGATTCCGCTCCGCATCTGGCGGCGCGCTTCGCCGCCAAGGAAGCCTTTCTCAAGGCTCTCGGCCTCGGCTTGCGCGACGGTCTGAGCTGGCAGGATATGGAGGTCGTGCGCAATGCCCTCGGCCAGCCCTCGCTGCAGTTTACCGGGCGCGCCGCGGAGCTGATCGCCCAGCGGAAGGTTGTTGCGGTGCATCTCTCCTACAGTCACGACGGTGACTACGCGGTTGCCACCGTCATTCTGGAGACGCCATGAAACTGCTCACCGCCCGGCAGATGCAGGAGCTCGATCGGCGGGCCATCGAGGAATTCGCGGTTCCCGGGGTGGTGCTGATGGAAAATGCCGGGCGCGCGGCAGCGGAACTCTGCGCGACCCGCTTTGCCAGCCGCTTTCCGGGACCGGTGCTGGTGCTCTGCGGCAAGGGAAACAACGGCGGCGACGGCTACGTGATCGCCCGCCACCTGGCCAACCGCGGCTGGCGTGGTCCGCACCCTGGTTCTCGCCCCTCGCGCGGCGATTGCCGGCGATGCCGCGGTCAACCTGGAGATCCTGCTGCGCAGCGGTGCCGCCGTCGAATTTCCCGCCGCGGACAACGAACTGGCGGCGGCGCTCGAAGGCCGCACCCCGCAACTGGTGGTCGACGCCCTGTTCGGCACCGGTCTGAACAGCGAAGTGCGGGGTCTTTACCGGCAGGCCATCGACTGGATGAACGCCAGCGGGCTGCCGGTCCTTGCCGTCGACATTCCCTCCGGGGTCGATGCCGACAACGGGCGCATCCTCGGCGCCGCGGTCCGCGCCGATTTGACCGTGACCTTTGGCTGCGCCAAGCTTGGCCAGGTACTCCATCCAGGCGCTGGACGGGTCGGCGAGCTGCTGGTCGCCGACATCGGCATGCCCGGTGCCCTCCTCGACCAATTCCCCGATGCGCTCGGTTTCGTCGACCGGGAGACGGCCGCCGCCCTGGTGCCGGCCCGCCCTGCGGACGGTCACAAGGGAACCTTCGGCCACCTGCTGCTGCTGGCGGGATCCGCCGGGAAAACCGGCGCCGCGGCGCTGGCAGCCGAGGGCGGGCTGCGCGCCGGCGCCGGACTGGTGACCCTGGCGACTGCGGCCAGCGAACAGCCGGTGCTCGCCGGCAAGCTCACCGAAGCGATGACCGCCGCGCTCCACGAGACTGCCGGCGGGGTTTGCCTGCGGGCCTATGACCAACTGCGGGAACTCTGGGCCGGCAAGGAGGCCCTGGCCATCGGTCCCGGACTCGGCCAACTGGCGGAAACCGCGGCCCTGGTCCGCAAGCTGGTCAGTGATTGCCCCCTGCCGCTGGTCGTCGACGCCGACGGCCTCAACGCCCTGGCCGGACAGGCCGGGCTCTTGAATCAGCGGGAGGCCGCGACCATCCTCACCCCCCATCCGGGGGAAATGGCCCGCCTGGTCGGTTCCACGGTACGGGACGTCGAGAACGACCGGGTGGAGGTTGCCCGGCGCTTTGCCCAGGACCACCGGGTGGTGCTGGTGCTCAAGGGAGCGCGGACCATTGTCGCTTTTCCCGACGGCCAGCTGCGCATCAACTCCACCGGCAACCCGGGCATGGCCAGCGGGGGCATGGGGGATGTGCTGACCGGACTGCTCGGCGGCCTGCTCGCACAAGGACTGAAGGCGACCGATGCCGCAGTGCTCGGTGTTTATCTGCATGGCCTCGCCGGGGATCGGCTCGCCGCGCGGATGGGCGATGCCGGCCTGCTGGCCTCCGACCTGTTGCGGGAGCTGCCCGCCGCCCGCCAGGCTCTCACCAACCAGGAGATTTGAAATGCTGACTGCCCGAGATATCATGACCACCCAGGTCCATTCGATTGCGCCGGAGACCGGGATCGAGGAGCTCGCCCGCCAGTTCGTCGCCACCAACGTTAACGCCATGCCGGTCATCGACAGCGCCGGCCGGCTGTTCGGACTCGTCAGCCAGAGCGACCTGGTGGAGCTCGATCGGCCGCTGCACATCCCGACGGTGATCGCCATCTTCGACTGGGTTCTCTACCTGGAGAGCGAGAAAAAATTCCGCGACGAGGTGGAGCGGATTACCGCCCGCAAGGTGGCCGAGATCTGTACCCGCGAGGTCGTGACTTGCGCCCCGGAGACGTCGGTGGCGGAGATTGCCGAGCTGATGAGCGAAAAGCAGGCCCACCTGATACCGGTGGTTGAGGACGGCAAGGTGGTCGGCGTGGTCGGCCGGCTCGACATCGTGCGCAGCATGGGGCGCTGAGATCTTGCCGGACTGGCAAGTCCATAGTGACGGGCCGGAAACCACCCGGGCTCTCGGCCGATGCCTGGGCGCCCTGGCTGATGGCGATCTGGACATCTTTCTCGACGGCGAGCTGGGCAGTGGCAAGACCTGCCTGACTCAGGGGATTGCCGCCGGCCTTGGCGTCCCGGGCGACGAACCGGTGACCAGCCCGACCTACACCCTGATGAACCAATATCAGGGGCGCCGGGTCCTCTTCCACTTCGATCTCTATCGTCTATCCGGTTCCGCTGAACTCGAAGATATCGGCTTCGAGGAACTCGCCGCCGCTCCGGGAGTCACGGTGGTCGAATGGGCCCAGCGGGGCATCCTCGGCGACCGTCCCGGGCTTTACGTCCACTTGGCCCATGGCGGTGGCGATCGCCGTACTCTGACCTTTAGCGCCCGCGGTGCGGGCGCCCACAAATTGCTGGCGGCGCTGGCGGCGGCCTGGGAAGAGAGAGGAGAGGCACGATGACCGAATTCGACATCGCCATTATCGGCGGCGGTCCCGGTGGCTATGTTGCGGCCATCCGCGCCGCCCAGCAGGGAGCCGGGGTCTGCCTCGTCGAGCAGGAGCGGGTCGGCGGCACCTGCCTCAACCACGGCTGCATCCCCACCAAGACCCTTTACGCTACCGCTCTGCTGCGGCGGCGGCTGGCCGATGCGGCCAGCCACGGCCTGGACTGCGGCGAGGTGCGCTTCGATTACGCGACCGCCGCCGGCCGCAAGGACGCGGTGGTCGCGAAACTCGTCGGCGGCGTTGAGCAGTTGCTCAAGGCGAACAAGGTTGACGTCTTTCGCGGCAGTGCCGCTATCGAAGGTCCGGGGCGGCTGCGCATTCGCAGCAAAGGCGTGGTCGGGCACATCCGTGCCAAGCAGATCATCGTCGCCAGCGGCTCCCTGCCGGCGCGCCCCAAAACCCTCGCGATCGACGGGAAAAATATTTTGACCAGCCGGGAAATTCTTGCTATTAAGGAGCTTCCCGGCCGCCTGCTGATCATCGGTGGTGGCTATATCGGCTGTGAATTCGCCTCGATTTTCGCCAGTCTCGGCAGTCGCGTCACCCTGGTCGAGCAGCTCCCGGAACTCCTTGCCCGCAGCGATCGGCAGATTGTTCGTGAAGTCGAGAAGTCGTTCAAGAACCTCGGTATCGAGGTCCGCACCGAGACCTCAGTGGAGAGTTTGGAGGTGCGTGGCGAGACCGTCGTCGCGACCCTTGCCGGTGGCGAGGAGCTGACTGTTGATAAGGTGCTGGTGGCGGTCGGCCGGGTGCCGAACAGTGCCGATATCGGTCTCGAAGAGGCCGGAGTCGAGCTTGACAGGGGGGCGGTGGTGGTCGACGAGCGGATGGCCACCTCGGTGGAAGGGATCTACGCCATCGGCGACGTGACCAACCTGATCCAGCTGGCCCACGTCGCATCCTACCAGGGGGAAATCGCGGTAACCAATGCGCTCGGCGGTGCCGCCAAGGCCGACTACCGGGTGGTGCCGAGCGCCATCTTCACCCTGCCCGAGGTCGGCCAGGTCGGTCTCACCGAGGCCGAGTGCAAGGAGCAGGGGACCGCGGTGGAGGTCGGCCGTTTCGCCTACCAGGCCTCCAGCAAGGCGCTTTGCGACGGCGAGCCGGGGGGGCTGTTCAAGGTCGTCGCCGCCGCCGGCGGCGGCGAGATCCTGGGGGCCGCAGCGGTCGGCGAGGAGGCCTCGACCCTCATCGCCGAGGTCGCCCTGGCGATGCAACAGCGGCTTACGCCGGCCCAACTGGCCGAAGTCATCCACGCCCATCCGACCCTTCCCGAGTTGGTCAAGGAAGCCGCGGAGGACTGCGAGGGACTCGCCGTCCACAAGGTCGGGCGGCGTCGGGACCGCCCAAATAGCGAATGACATCGCGCGGCTTCGGCCGCTTTTCCACAACGAAGGAGGATAGGGTACCTATGGCCCTGGTTGTCCAAAAGTATGGTGGGACGTCGGTCGGCACCATCGACCGGATCCGGAACGTAGCCCGGCGCGTGGCCAAGACCTACGATGACGGCAACGACGTCGTGGTGATCGTCTCGGCCATGGCCGGGGAGACCAACAAGCTGGTCGCCCTGGTCAACGAGGTCTGCGAGTTTCCCAGCGAGCGTGAATACGACGTGGTCGTCTCCACCGGGGAACAGGTGACCATCGGGCTGCTGGCGATGGCCCTGCAGGCCATGGGCTACAAGGCCAAGAGCTACTGCGGCTGGCAGATCCCGATGATCACCGACAGCACTTTCTCCAAGGCCCGGATCGAGCGGATCGAAGACAAGAAGATCCGCGAGGACCTGAAGAATGGCAACATCGTGGTTGTCGCCGGGTTCCAGGGGGTGGACCGGGAGGGAAATATTGCCACCCTCGGCCGCGGCGGCTCCGATACCTCGGCGGTGGCGGTGGCGGCGGGCCTCAATGCCGACGTCTGCGAGATCTTCACCGACGTCGACGGCATCTATACCACCGATCCGCGAATCGTCGCCGAGGCCTCCAAGCTCGAGAAGATCAGCTACGACGAGATGCTCGAGCTGGCTTCTCTCGGCTCCAAGGTGTTGCAGATCCGTAGCGTCGAATTTGCCAAGAAATACGGCGTGGTGGTCCATGTCCGTTCCAGTTTCAACGACAATCCAGGGACCCTGGTGACGAAGGAGGATGCCGATATGGAAACCGTTCTGGTTTCGGGAATCAGCTACAATAAAGACGAAGCGAAGATTTCCGTGCTGCGCGTGCCCGACAAGCCGGGGATCGCATCTCAGCTGTTCACGCCGCTGTCGCACGCCAATATCACCGTCGACATGATCATCCAGAACGTCTCTCACGATGGTTTCACCGATCTGACCTTCACCGTTCCCAAGACCGATTTCAAAAAGGCGCTGAAGATCATTGAGGAGACAGCCAAGGAGATCGGCGCCTCCTCGGTGCGTACCGACGAGGCGATCGCCAAGGTTTCCATCGTCGGCGTCGGCATGCGCTCCCACTCCGGGATCGCCAGCAAGATGTTTCAGACCCTCTCGCAGGAAGGGATCAACATCCAGATGATCTCCACCAGCGAGATCAAGGTCAGCTGCGTCATCGCCGCCAAGTACTGTGAACTGGCGGTGCGCGTGCTGCACGATGCCTTCGGACTGGCCAAAAAGGACATCAAGCCGGAATAAGACGGCGACGGGTGACGGGTAACGAGGGACAAGGAAGACGCAGGGGCGACAACGACGTCGCCCCTGCGCTTAAGGGGAATTGCGATGAGCCTGATCAAGCTTTACGATACGACGCTGCGGGATGGCACCCAAGGGGAAGATATCTCGTTTCTGGTCCAGGACAAGGTGCGCATCGCCCAGAAGCTGGACGAATTGGGTATTCATTACATCGAGGGGGGATGGCCGGGGTCCAATCCCAAGGACATCGCTTTTTTCAAGGATATCCGCAAGGTCACCCTGCAGCAGGCGAAGATTGCCGCCTTCGGCTCCACCCGGCGGGCCAAGATCACGCCGGACAAGGACAGCAACATCCGCACGCTGGTGCAATCGGAAGCCGATGTCGTCACCATCTTCGGCAAGACCTGGGATTTCCATGTTCACGAAGCCCTGCGCATTTCCCTTGAGGAGAACCTGGAGCTGATCAACGACTCGCTGGTCTACCTCAAGCAGCACATCCCCGAAGTCATCTATGATGCCGAGCACTTTTTCGACGGTTATAAGGCCAACCCCGATTACGCCCTGCAGACGCTGGAAGCCGCCCAGGCGGCCGGCGTCGACTGTATCGTGCTGTGCGACACCAACGGCGGCACCATGCCGTATGAGGTCGGTGCTATCGTCGAAGCGGTCAAGGCCCGAATCGGCACGCCGCTGGGTATCCACACCCACAACGACAGCGAATGCGCGGTGGCCAACACCCTCATGGCAGTGCACCACGGCATCGTCCACGTCCAGGGAACGATCAACGGTTTCGGCGAACGTTGCGGCAATGCCAACCTTTGTTCGATCATCCCCGGTCTGAAGCTGAAGCTTGGCAAAGAGTGCGTCAGCGATGCCCAACTGCAGCGCCTGCGCGAGGTCTCCCGCTATGTCTTCGAGCTTGCCAATATCGTTCCCAACAAGCACCAGGCCTATGTGGGAAACTCGGCTTTCGCTCACAAAGGGGGCGTTCACGTCTCCGCCATCCAGCGCCATCCGGAGACCTACGAGCACATTCGCCCCGAACGGGTCGGCAATACCACCCGGGTTCTCGTTTCCGATCTGTCCGGTCGTTCCAATATCCTCGTCAAGGCGGAACAGTTCAATATCAACCTCGACTCCAAAGATCCCGTGACCCTCGAGATCCTCGAAGAGATCAAGGAGATGGAGAACAAGGGGTACCAGTTCGAGGGGGCCGAAGCCTCCTTCGAGTTGCTGATGCGCCGCGCTCTTGGGACCCTGCGCCACTATTTCTCGGTGATCGGCTTTAGGGTCATCGACACCAAACGCCACGAAGACGACAAGCCCTCCTCCGAGGCGACGGTCCAGGTCAAGGTCGGCGGCAAGATCGAGCATACCGCCGCTGAAGGAAACGGCCCGGTCAATGCCCTGGATCATGCCTTGCGCAAGGCCCTAGAGAACTTCTACCCGCAACTGAAGGAAATGAAACTTCTCGACTACAAGGTCAGGGTTTTGCCGGCCGGGAAGGGGACCGCCTCCGTTACCCGGGTGCTGATCGAATCGGGAGACAAGACCGGCCGCTGGGGAACGGTCGGGGTTTCCGACAATATCATTGACGCCTCGTATCATGCTCTGGTCGATGCCCTGCAATTCAAGCTGGTCAAGGACCAGGAGGCGGAATAGGTTTGCGATACCGGTCGGGGACGACCCTGCTGGTCATCGTGCTTTTGGCCTGGACGGTCCTGGAATGGAGCCGGCCGTTGCTTCGCCCCCGCGAGACGCCGCCGGCTCCCGCCGTTTCGGTGCCCTATGTCCTGCAGTTCGGTCCTGGTTTCCCTGTTCCCGGCGTGCATCAATTTTCTGACGCTCAATCGCCGCGAAGCGTCATTGAAATGACGAATCTCAAAATGGTCCCGGCATTGCGCGCCGACCCCTGTCTCGATATCCCCCTGGTTTCCGGCTCGGCCCTCGATCTCCTGATAAAAAACGCTGAAATTCAAGATGTTGTTATATCTTGGATGCCTGCCGGCCAGCGTCTGGCACTCGGCATGTCGCTGCGTCCCGACCGAATGGACCGGCGCGACTGGGAGTTGCTCCCCGGAATCGGGCCGGCATTGGCACAGCGCATCGACTTAGACCGTCAAGAAAATGGCGACTTCGGCTCGTTTGAGGGGGTGTTGCGCGTCCGGGGCGTGGGTAAGAAGCGAATTGCGGCCTGGAAGGAGTTTTTTGAAAAATAATTTTCCGGGAGAAACTTATTGAAAAACAAAAGAAAGTTGTCTCCTTCGCGGTATTAAAGAGTCGGCTGGTGAGAATTTTTCGGGAGCTGGCACATCTTGTGTAATTGGTAGAGGTTACCTTTCGCGATTTATCGGTCATCACATGATAAGGGGGTAACAACCATGAAATGTCCCAAGTGTAGAGGTCGGATGTACGCTGAAAAGTATTATGACTTCGTTCGCTCCTTTGAAGCATGGAAGTGCTGCGCCTGTGGAGAAGTCCTCGACGCCACGATCCTTGCCAATCGCGCCCGCAACCACAACCTCTTCCTCGGCTGAACCCCGCGGCGCGACATTCCCATAGATGACCAAAGACCGGAACGAGTTTGTTCCGGTCTTTTTTTGCGTGTGGCCACCGGCGCTGCGGGGCAAAGCGGATGCTCAGCTCCGGGGTGGCCCTTGGGCTTCGACCGTGGTGAGGCGCTGTTGCAATTCCCGCTCGCGCTGCCACTGGGCGGTGACATCGCGCATGATCGCCGCGATGCCGACTACGGTGCCTTCCTGGTCATGGACCATGACGATGGAAAATGCACAGGAGATCTGACGGCCGCCGCGACAGCGGGCGGGGACATTGAGCAGCTCGTCCGCGTAGCGGGTGCCTCCTCCGTTCATGACCCGCCGGTAGCCTTCCCAGTGGCGGGCTTGGAGTCGTTCGGGGATAATCAGGTCGAGGGACTGGCCGAGGGCCTCCGCCGCCGTGAAGCCGAAGATGAGCTGGGCACCGCGGTTCCAGAGGCGGATGATGCCATCGCAATCGGCGAGGATGATGGCCTCGGCCGCCTGCTCGACGATTTCCCGGTAGCAGATGGACCAGTCGAGAGGGTCCATGGCGGTATCCTTTCCGGCATCAGGGCGAAATGGCGGCGGTTCCCCTACCTGAAAAAGCTTAGCAAAAACCTCTTGGGTTGTCAGAGCGGGGCGGGTCGGCAGAAGGGGGGCGGGGAGGACCCGGCGGAGCGTTAGCTCCGCTGCGGATTCGTGGCGTAGCCCGGACAGCCGGTAGCGGCGGCATGGCGGCGGTTCTCCGGGAAACTGCGGCAATGATCCGGTTTGATCGTGTTGATAGAGCACAGGACCTGGTTGCCGTCCGGGGCAATTTGCAGCCACGGGCAGGCATCGACCTCCTCGCCGGTGGCGGGATCGAGCCAGGCCAGATGCAGCAGGTTGCCGTGGCCGAGGTCGAGGGTCTCCACCCGGGCCAGCAGGTCGCTGCGCCCCTCCAGGCGCCAGCGGGCGAGGTCGGCATCGCTGACACTGCCGCGGTAGGCGTCGACCAGGTTGCGGCAGCAGTGGCCGCAGCGCCGGCAGTTAAATTTCGTCCGCGACATGGCTCTCGATCCTATCCTGAGAATCCTCTTCTCCTGGCCGTTCCAGGCTGATCCGTCCCAGCGATCCGGCGCGCAACTCCCGCAGCAGCAACTCGGCGGCCCGCTGCAGGTCGACCTCGCCGCCGCCGGCCAGGCAACCGCGCCGACGGCCGATCTCGGTCACCAGTTCCAGGGGGGTCGGCGGGATGGCCTCCAGCCGGTAGCGGGTGATCAGGCCTTGCGGGTAACGCCGGGCGAGGAAGGCGGCAGCGAAGAGGGCGACGTCGAGGGCGTCGTAGGCGTTGACCCCGATGGCGCCGCTGGTCGCCAGGCGGTAGGCGGCGACCTGGTTGCGCATGTCCGGCCAGAGCAGCCCCGGGGTGTCGAAGAGCAGGATGCCGTTGCGCAGGTCGATCTGCTGCTGGCAGGTGGTGATCGCCGGCTTGTCGCCGACCCTGGCGATGGCCCGCCCGGCGAGGGTGTTGATCAGGGTCGATTTGCCGACGTTGGGGATGCCGATGATCAGAGCGCGCAGCGATTTCCCGGGCTTGCCGCGATGCGGGACCAGGCGCCGGCAGAGCTTGGGGATGAGCCCGGCACTGAGGCGCTGTTTCGCTTCCAGGGGGAGGGCTCGGGTCCCGGCTTCGGTTTCGAAATGACGCACCCACTCCTTGGTGACTTCCGGGTCGGCCAGGTCCTGCTTGTTGAGGACCTTGATGCACGGCTTGGTGCCACGCAGGGCGCCCAGCAACGGATTGGCGCTGGCGGCGGGGAGGCGCGCGTCGAGGATCTCGATGATCACGTCGCAGGACTTGACGGCTTCGGCGATCTCGCGCCGCGCCTTGCTCATGTGTCCCGGGTACCATTCGATGGCCATAGGTGGTCTTTATTCCTTTGCGGGCTAGGCGCCGTCGCGGCGCAGCCCGACCTTTGTAGCACATCCCCCCGGTTTAGTGGACATTTTCTTCGTTCGTGGCGGGACAGGGGCGGCCCCCCGCTTCAGCCGGTCCGGCTCTGGTAGGCGCAGTATCCCGGCCGCGGACCGACCTGCGGATGGTTACGGCAGGTGGCCGGGCGTCGGGGATAGATGGTGCAGCGGCGGCTCTCCGGGTCGAGGAAGATGCAGTCGTCGCCGGCGCGGCGGGCGAGGGTGAAGATTTGGCTGCGGGCGTTGAAGTGGTCGATGATTCCGGCCTTCTGCAACCGCCGGGCGACCAGCCTGGCCGGTTCGTCGGCCTCGAAGGAATCGGCCAGGCCCATGTCGATGAGGTCGTCGATGCGTACCTCGACGGCCAGGCTGCAACAGCTGGCACGGCAATTCCGGCAGAGCTTTTGCTGGTACTTGATCCAGGTGGCCGGGTCGTCGATGTGGCAGAATTGGCGGAGGGGGCGCTTCACGGGGCAGTCAACCATGACGGGAAGATAGTCCCGCCGGGGTGTTGGCGCCGTCGGCGACGGTTGCCGACTCTAACCGAAACCACCCCTGTTGACAAGTCGGAAAATCACCTCGATCAGCGTTCGCCCGCCGCCTGTTCCGCCAGGTAGTCGCTCATTCCCTTCAGGGTGTTGCCGATGAAGGTCCGCTCGCGGACCTGGATGTCGGCCGGCAGCTGCCGGAAGTTGGCGAAGATCGGGTCGTGCTCCAGCAGCCAGGCGAAAAAGGCTGCCTCCCGCTCAGAGGCCGGAATCCTGGCCACGGCGGCCGTGCCTTGCAGCCACAGGAGAAGCTGGTCGCGGCCGATCCGCAGGTGGCGCATGGCATCGTTCACCAGGCCGTAATGGGCGAAGACCATGCGCCGCGGCGCCAATTCGAGCATCCGCGCCAGGGAGTCGTCGGCCACCGCCGGCAGAAAGCGCGGCGGGGTGGCCGGGCGCATGTAGATCCCCTCCGGCACCTCGCTGCGCACCCCGGCGACCTCTCCGGCGAAGAGCAGATCGTCCAGCAGATAGCAGCAGTGGTGGGCGGCGTGGCCGGGGGTGAGAAAGGCGCGCAGCCCGCTCGCCGGTGCCGCGTCGAAGCCGATCTGCCGGGCCGGCACCGGCAGGATCGGACCGTAACTGTCGGCCAGGGCGCCCAGCACCTGGCGCGAACCCTGCCAGAGCTTCTCCGGCGCCACCAGGTGGCGCACCCCGTCGGGGTGGCAGATCACCCGGGCTTCCGGATAGGCCTTCAGCAGCTCGCCGGTACCGCCGGCATGGTCGATGTGGATGTGGGTCAACAGGACCAGATCGAGGTGCTCGACGCCGTAGCGGCGCAGGGAGGAAAGCAGCAGCGGGATGGTCGAGAGCGGTCCGGGGTCGACCACCAGGGTGAAGTTCTCGCCGCGGTAGAGCCAGGAACTGACGAAGCGCCGGAAGCCTTCCAGGCTCGGCTGGTCGAGGTCGATGCAGTGCAGGCGGTCGGGGTGCATGGCGGCTCCTTGCCGGCGAGGCTCGGGATTGAATTTAAACCGCTAGTTTTTACCGCAAAGGCGCAAAGCTCGCAAAGTAAATTCTGATTCTGGTTGATGACTGACGCCCCAAAGTAAGGAGCTAAGGGATCTTTCCGGATCAGAGCCGGGTTTGCCTGGCGAACTTTGCGTCTTTGCGGTGCAAATCCTTTTTCTCGGTTTAATCGCCTGCGCCGCGCCGCTCCACCCTCAATCCGCCTCCGCCGACCGGCTGTAGTCGCGGGTCCGTTCGAGAAGGAAGTCGACGAAGGCGCGGTTGGCCCGTGACAGGTAGGCGCCCTTCTTCCAGGCGATCACCAGGTCGAGATGCAGCGGCGGGTCGAAGGGGACGGCGACCAGCTCCGGGTCGCCTGTGACCACCATGCGCAGAACGGTCGAGATCCCCATCCCCCCCTTGACCAGGGACTTGACCAGGGTGAAGAGGTTGGTCTCGAAGACGATCTGCGGCTGCAGCGCCCCTTTCCGCAGCCTGTCGAAGATCATCTCGCGCAGAAAGTACCCCTCTTTGAAGAAGACCAGTGGCTGGCGGGTGAACTCCGCCAGGGGAATCGCTTGTCGCTCGGCGAGGGGATGTCCGGTCGGCAGGCAGACCACCACCTCCTCGCGCAGGAAGTGGCGGGTTTCGAGGGTCTCGGGGAGCTGGCCGCCGGCGATCACCCCCATGTCCAGCTCCCCCTGGCTGAGCAGCCGCTGGATGCGCCAGGCCCCCTCGCCGAGGACCGAGAGCTGCAGGCCGGGGTAGCGGCGGGCGAAGTCGCGGATGATCAGCGGGAAGAAGTAGGAGCTCATCATCGGCGGGATGCCGACGCGCACCTCTCCCTTCTCCAGCCCGCGCAGGTCGGCCATCTCCTGGCGGGCGGCCTCAAGGTCGGCGAGGATGCGCCGGGCGTGTTCGAGCAGGATCTCCCCCTCGGCGGTAAGGGTGACCTTGCGGTCCTGGCGGGAGAAGAGGGTCAGCTCCAGTTCCTCCTCCAGCTTGCGGATCGCCATGCTCACTGCCGGCTGAGCGATATGCAGTTCCTCTGCGGCGCGGGTGAAGTTGTTGAGCCGGGCGATCGTCGCGAAGGCCCTGAGCTGGCGGATGTCCATGACTTCTCCTGGGATATTCGAGTCGAAACCAGGCGTCTCGCGCGGATCAAGTCTGATCATTTCGGCTAAAAATCGAATCAGGCCTTGGGCCCTGGAGGTAAATCCGAACCTGATCGGACCTAATCCGAAGTTATCCGAGTGAACCGCCTGCCCGGTTTTTTCCTCTTTGCGGACTCGAGTGAGCGTGGCGAACGGGCGCGAAACGGTTTGTCTGAAAAGATCTTGCCCTACAAGTTGCGCCGAAGAGTAAGAATAAATAGTTATCGTCACAATAAAAATTATATATTTTTCTTATCGTAAGCGCGGTGCTACGGTTAGGGCAAGAGGAAAGTTATCCCCTTGGACCGGAAGGCCGCCATGACCGAGCAGACTACTTTCAAGGACCATTTCTCCACCCAGGCCGGCGCCTATCAGCGCTTCCGCCCCGATTACCCCCCGGAGCTTTTCGCCTGGCTCGCCGCACGGGTCAGCGGTCATGCCGTGGCCTGGGACTGCGGCTGCGGCAACGGTCAGGCGGCCCACGGCCTGGTTCCCTACTTCGGCAGGATCTTTGCCTCCGACCCGAGCGCCGATCAGATCGCCCGGGCCAAGCCGCACCCGAACATCCGCTACCTCGTCGCCACCGCCGAGGACTCGGGGCTGGCGGCCCACTCCGTCGATCTGGCCATCGTCGCCCAGGCCTTGCACTGGTTCGATTTCGACCGCTTTTACGCCGAGGTGCGGCGGGTGGTCCGGCCGGGAGGGGTGCTGGCCGCCGTCGGTTACGGCGAACTGCAGCTCGGCGGGGCCCTCGACCAGGTCGTCGACCACTTTTACCGTATGACGGTCGGTCCCTACTGGCCACCGGAACGGCGCTTCGTTGATGAGTCGTACCGGACCATCCCCTTCCCCTTCCCGGAAGTCGCGGCCCCTGCTCTGGAACTCTCCGCGGCCTGGGATCTGGAACACCTGCTCGGCTATTTCGGCACCTGGTCGGCGGTCAAAGAATACCGCCGCTCCGGTGCCGGCGACCCGCTGCCGGCGCTGCGCCAGGCGCTGGTCGGCCGCTGGGGGCATCCCCGGCAGCTGCGCCGGGTGCGCTGGCCCCTTTTCATGCGCGTCGGCCGGGTCGGGGAGGGGGTATGAACCCCGCCGTCGCCGATGCTCCCGCGCTGGTCCGCAGCGGCACCCGCAGCTACCGCCGCATCAACTGGGCTTTCTTTGCCGCCGGCTTTGTTACCTTCGTCACTCTCTACGACCTGCAGCCGCTGCTGCCGGCCTTTGCTCGGGAATACGCCGTAGCCCCGGCCCTGGCCAGCCTGCCGCTGTCGGTGGCTACCGCCGCCCTGGCGGTGACCATGCTTTTTGCCGGCACCCTCTCCGAGACTATCGGCCGCAAGCCGGTGATGGTGACGGCCCTGGTCGCCAGCTCACTCCTCGCCCTGCTCACCGCCGTCAGTGAGGGATTTGCCGCGCTGCTGGCGCTGCGCCTGCTGCAGGGGGCGGTCCTTGCCGGGCTGCCGGCGGTCGCCATGGCCTACCTTGCCGAAGAGCTGGAGCCGGGCTCCATCGCCCCGGCCATGGGGCTCTATATCAGCGGCAACGCCATCGGCGGCATGAGTGGGCGGATCTTCACCGCGGCGCTGGCCGACGCCACCTCCTGGCGGCTGGCGCTGGCGGTGGTCGGGGTGGTCTGTCTGCTGCTCAGCGGCTATTTCCTGTACAGCCTCCCTGCCGCCCGCCAGATGCAGCGGCGTCCCTTTTCCTCCCGCTATCTCTTCACCTCGCTGGCCGGCAACCTGCGCGACCCGGGTCTGCTCGGCCTGTTTGGCATCGCCTTTCTCGGCATGGGGAGTTTCGTCACCCTCTTCAACTACCTGACCTTCCGTCTCCTCGCGGCTCCCTATCACCTCAGCCAGAGCGCGGTGAGCCTGATTTTTCTGGTCTATCTCCCCGGCTCGCTGAGCTCTTCGCTGGCCGGGCGTCTTGCCAACCGCCATGGCCGGGCCGCGGTGCTCCGCGGCGGCCTGGCGCTGATTGCCGGCGGCATGCTGCTGACCCTGCTGCAGCCGCTGCCGTGGCTGATCGTCGGGGTCGCCCTGTGCACCGTCGGCTTCTTCGCTGCGCACAGCGTCGCCTCCAGCTGGGTCGGCCGCCGCGCCCGTACCGCCCGCGCTCAGGCCTCGGCGCTCTACCTCTTTTCCTATTACCTCGGGGCGAGTGTCTGCGGGACGGTGGGGGGATATTTCTGGAGTGGGGCGGGATGGCCCGGGGTGGCCGGAATGGTCGGGGTGCTGCTGGCTGCGGGGCTGGTGCTGGCGGGGTGGCTCGGCCGCGTGGAAAAGCCTCAGCCTTCGCCCAATGTCGCGCAGGCGACGCAGACCGGCTGCAGCACGTAGAGACTGCTGGCGCGATCGAGAGTCGGCAGATGGCGCAGGTGGGCAGCGCAGGTGGTTTTAAAACAGCGGCTGCAGGCGATGCTCTCGCTCCCTTGGAACTTGCCGTCGCAGATGTGGCAGATCCACGGACTTTTGGTCTGGTCGTCCATCCTGAACTCCCGGTTCTCAACGGCCCGGTTTCCCGCCGGGCCGCTGCTGTTTCTGTAATAGGAAATTTTAAAACGAAAAGACGCTCAGCGCCAGCCGGCCGCCGAGCAGGATCAGCAGTCCGCCCAGCAGGGCCTGCACCCCCGGCTGGACGCGGAGGAAGAGCGGCTGCATGCGCCGGTCGGAGATCAACAGGGCGACGCCGGCATACCAGCCAAAGGAGATCAGGAACATCGCCAGGTTGAGGAAGACCTTCTCCCAGAGTGGCGCCCCGGGGGCCATCACCAGGGTGAAGAGGCTGAAATAGAAGGCCCAGGCCTTGGGGTTGGTGAGGTTGGTGAACAGCCCTTTGCGATAGGTCGCCAGTGGTGCCAGCAGCTTCCGGCCCGCGTGGCCGTCGGGGTCCGGAGCGGTGTGCGGCCGGGCAAATTTACGGATCATGCCAAAGCCGAGCCAGACGAGGTAGCCGCCGCCGAGCAGGGAGAGGGCCGCGGCAAAGTGGGGGAGGGCGGTGACCAGCAGCAGTAACCCGAGCAGCCCGGCAGCGGCAAACAGGCCGCTGCCCGTCGCCACCCCCAGTGCCGCGTAGAGGCCGGCGCGGCGCGAGCTGCCGAGGGCGGTCTCCACCACCAGCAGGAAATTCGGCCCGGGGCTGACGATGGCCAGGGTGAAGACCGCCAGGACGGCCGTGATGTTAAGCCAGGTGCTGTCCATGACCACAATTTAAGCCAAGCCGGCTGGCGCTGGCAAGGGATTATCGACCGGCGGGGTGTGATCGCCGAGCTGATCGCTCATACGGGATTCGGCGGGGGATGTGGTAAAATTCCTCCCAGATGAAATTGCCGCAGGGGAAAGGGTTGGTGGCGGCATTTATCATATCCGGTTTTCCCCCCACCGAAAGGACCGTTCATGAAGCGACTGGGACGGACCATGCTCCAGGGGCTGGGGGCGATTCTGCCCGCGGGCCTGACGCTCTTCATCCTCTACTGGTTGGCGGCCAACGCCGAACAGTTTCTCGGTGCGGTCATCAAGGTCCTCCTGCCGGAGGGCTGGTACCTGCCGGGAATGGGCCTGTTGGCGGGACTCTTCGCCGTCTTCCTGCTCGGCCTGGCCCTCAATGCTTTCCTGGTACGGCGCCTGTTCCAGTTCGGCGAGAACCTCCTCAACCGCATCCCCCTGGTCAAGACCCTCTACGGCTCGGTCAAGGACTTCATCGGCTTCTTCTCCCACCAGCGGGAGCGGGAGTTCAACCAGGTGGTGACGGTCGAGTTCGCATTCGGCGGAGTGCCGATACGGTTTCTCGGCTTCGTCACCCGCACCCAATTCCGCGACCTGCCCGAGGGGATCGGCCACGAAGGGGAGGTCGCCGTCTACCTCCCGCTCTCTTACCAGATCGGCGGCTACACCATCATGGTCCCGCGCTCGGCGGTGAAGCCGGTGAACATCTCCATGCAGCGGGCCATGGGCTTCGCGGTCACCGGCGGCATGTTTGCCGAAAAGGAGCGTGGCGGCGGCCCGGCCCCGGAACCGAAGGCCTGAACCGGCTCCGGTAGCGGTCCCTCCCTTTCCTGTCGCCGTCCTCTTCAGGGTTTACAAGCCGGCGAAAATTTTGTAATTTTGGACCATTGTCATCTCACTGCCCTGGAGGGGGCTACGCCAATGCTGGACGCCTGCTGACCACCAACGACCGCCCGGTCCGGAATCATTCGGACCGGGCGGTCGTTTTGCCAGGGGGCTGGCCCCCCGCCCGTTCTCTGCCAGGGTCCGCTTTGCCAATCGGGAGGTGCACGACGTGGGAAATTTCAACGGCATCGAAATCTTTTTTCTGGTCTGCGCCCTGATCGGCGGCGTCTTCGTCCTGATCAGGCTGGGCCTGCAGTTCGCCGGTGGGGATGTGCACACCGATCTCGACACCGATCTGGATATCGACGCTGGCGGCCACCATACCGATTCGGACGCCGGCTTCAAGATCCTCTCGCTGCACGGTCTGTCGACCTTCCTGATGATGTTTGGCCTGGTCGGCCTGGCTCTCTATCGCCAGAGTCGGGCGGGCTTCCCCGTCGCCCTGGTCGGCGCCGTCCTGGCCGGTTTGGCCGCGGTCTGGCTGATCGGCAAGCTCTTCCAGGGGGCCGCCAAACTGCAGTCAAGCGGCACCCTGCCGACGGCGGCGGCGCTGGGGAGTACCGGTACCGTCTACCTGACCATCCCCGAGCAGGGGACCGGACGGGTCAGCGTCAACCTGCAGGGCCGCCTGCGCGAGTTCGACGCCGTGGCCAAGGACGGCCGCAAGATTCCCACCGGCACCGCCATCAAGGTGGTGCAGGTCCATGCCAATATTCTCGTGGTTGAAATCCTTCAATAGCCAAGGAGTGGAACCGATGTTCATCTTCGATTACTGGATTCTCCCCGTCGTCGCCTTCCTGATTCTGGTCGTCTCGACCCTGATTTTCCTCGCCTCGCGCTACAAGCGCTGCCCCTCCGACAAGATCCTGGTGATCTACGGCAAGGTCGGCGCCGGCCAGTCGGCCAACTGCATCCACGGCGGCGGCGCCCTGGTCTGGCCGCTGATCCAGGACTACGCCTACATGAGCCTGACGCCGATGACCATCCCCATCCCCCTGCAAAAGGCGCTCTCGCTGCAGAACATCCGCATCAACGTCCCCTCCACCTTCACCGTCGGCGTCAGCACCGAAGAGGCGATCATGAGCGCCGCCGCCGAGCGCCTGCTCAACCAGACCCAGAACCAGATCGAGGAGATGGCGCGGGAGATCATCTTCGGCCAGCTGCGTCTCACCGTCGCCTCGCTGACCATCGAGCAGATCAACCAGGACCGCGAGTCGTTCCTCGAGTCGATCCGCAAGAACGTCGCGCCCGAACTGAACAAGATCGGCCTCTACCTGATCAACGTCAACATCACCGACATCACCGACGAGTCGGGCTACATCGACTCCATCGGCAAGAAGGCCGCCTCCGAGGCGATCAACCAGGCCAAGGTCGACGTCGCCGAGCAGGACAAGAAGGGGGCCATCGGCGAGGCCGAGGCGACGCGGGAGAAGACCATCCGCGTCGCCGAGAACGTCGCCGAGTCGGAGAAGGGGAAGAAGCGCGCCGAGGCCGACCAGCGGGTCTTCGTGCAGCAGCAGGAGACCACCGCGACCATCGGCGAGGCCGAAGCGACCCGGGAGAAGACCATCCGCGTCGCCGAGAACGTCGCCGAATCGGAGAAGGGGAAGAAGAAGGCCGAGGCCGACCAGCGCATCTTCGTCCAGGGGCAGGAGGCCCAGGCCATCGAAGGGGAGAACAAGGCCAAGGCCGACATCGCCGCCTACAACGCCCAACTCGCCGTGCAAGCAGGCCGAGGCGTTGCAGCGCGGCGAGGTGGCCAAGCGCGAGGCCGAGGTGGAGATCCAAAAAGCCCAGGCCAAGGCGGAAGCCGAGCGGCTGAACGCCGCCGAGGTGGTGCGCCAGGAGATCGAAAAGACGCAAGGTCGAGATCGCCGCCGAGGCCGAGGCGGAGAAGATCCGCCGCGAGGCCAAGGGGCAGGCCGACGCCATCCTGCTCAAGTACCAGGCCGAGGCCGAGGGGATTCGCAAGGTTCTGGACAGCAAGGCCGCCGGCTACCTGGAGCTGGTCAAGGGCTGCAACGGCGACGCCAAAGCGGTCGCGACGCTGCTGATGACGGAGAAGATCGAGCAGATCGTCCAGCTCCAGGTCGAGGCGATCAAGAACATCAAGATCGACAAGGTCACGGTCTGGGACAGCGGCGGCAAGGACGGCACCACCTCCACCGCCAACTTCCTCTCCGGGCTGGTCAAGAGCCTGCCGCCGCTGCACGAGGTGGCGGGGATGGCCGGGATCGAGCTGCCCAAGTACCTGGGGGAGGTGGCGGCGGCGCCGGCCGCGGGGGATGGTGCGGGGCGGGCGCAGGAGGGGGGAGAGTAGGGGCGGTATGATTTTTCCGGGGGCTGCGGAGGATGGAATGGAGGAGCTAGGGGACGGTTCTGGGAGGAGCTAGGGGACGGCTGGAGGGCTAGGGGACGGTTCTGGAATTATCGAATAAAATCGGACCCTTATAGACATATTTTTTTCCGAATAGGTATTGGCAGGGAGGGGGAAATGCCAAGACAGGCTCGAATCGGATTTCCGGACTTGGTTCATCATGTGATCTCGCGGGGGAACAACCGGAATTGGGTCTTCAAAGACGAGAGTGATTTTCGGCGGTATCTGGACATCCTCAAGCGGTACAAGGACAGGTATGGGTTTCGCCTTTACCATTGGGTCCTGATGAACAATCATGTCCATCTGCTTCTGGAGCCGTCGGCAATGGGGCGCCTTGGCAAGATTATGCAAGGGGTCAACCTCTCCTACACCCTCTGGTTCCACCGGAAATACCGGCAGGTGGGCCATCTGTGGCAGGACCGTTTCAAAAGTTTTCCGGTCGAGCGTGATGCCTACCTTTTGGAATGCGGGCGCTATATCGAAAGAAATCCCCTGCGCGTCGGTTTGGTCGGAGCCCCGGAAGAGTATCCGTGGAGCAGCTACGCAAGACACCGGTCCGGCCGCGAGGATGGTCTCACCGACCGGCATCCCCTTCTGGAGGAAATGTTTGCGAAGGGGGGAGGCGACGCCTACTCCACTTATGTATGCGGTCCGCGTGACCGCGAAGAAGAGGAGTTGCGGGAGCGGATGAAGGGAGGCGTGGTCGGTTCGAAAGCTTTTCTGACGACCCTGGAGACGGATTGGAGAAATGCCTGTCGGCCTGGGCGCGGGCGGCCAAGGAAAAAATAGTTTGTAACAAACCGGAATTAATAGGGAATTTGAGAACCGTCCCCAATGGCTTTAAAACCGTCCCCAATTGTTTTACGAAACTCACACCCGGAGGACTGAACGATGACGACGTACCTTATCTCCTTCCCCGGATCGGCGATGGACATCTCCGACGAAGACATGGCTGCCGTCGGCGAAGCGGCACACGCGGTCATGCGCGAGGCGAAGGATGCCGGCGTCTATGTGTTCGGCGGTGGTATCAACGGGGACGTCGCGCCGCTGATGGTCGCCGCCGACGGCACCGTCACGAACGAGACCTACCCGCAGACCAAGGAGTTCGACGGCGGCTTCTGTGTCCTGGAACTCCCGTCGCGCGAAGCCGCCGTCCAATGGGCCGCGAAGATCGCCAAAGCCTGCCGCTGCTCGCAGGAACTCCGCGAGTTCGGGTACGACCCCGAGGAGGGGAGTTCCGGGGACACCTCACTTTAGGGGAGTTCCGGGGAGTTCCGGGGACACCTCACTTAACTGAGACACCATTTTTCGGGAGGGGAAAATGCCACGTATCGCCCGAGTTGCTGCGTCAGGATCGCCCCATCAAGCGGCAGCTTTCCACCATGATTGAAGGAGGGGAACCATGTTGAAGCGCTACTACCCGCACGCCCTGGCCGCCATCTTCGTGGTCTTCTTCGCCCTTCTCGGCATCGCTCCGGTCTCCCGGCAGGTCTGGATCGCCGAGGTGATCCCGGTGGCCGGGGTCTTCCTGCTGCTGGTCGTCACCTTTCCCCTCTTCCGCTTCAGCAACCTCGCCTACTCCCTGATGGCCGTCTGGCTCTTCTGGCACACCGTCGGCGGCCACTACACCTTCGCCAACGTCCCTTTCGGCTGGGTCACCGACCTCTTCGGCTTCCACCGCAACCACTTCGACCGCATCGGCCACTACTCGATCGGCTTCTACGCCTATCCCCTCGCCGAATGGGTGACCCGCAAGCGCTGGTGCGGCCCGGTCCTCGCCTCCTTTCTCGGCCTCTTCTTCATCATGAGCGTCGCTGCCGGCTACGAGATCATCGAGTGGTGGTATGCGGCGGCTGAGGGCGGCAAGGCGGGGATCGAATTTCTCGGCTCGCAGGGGGATATCTGGGATGCGCAGAAGGACATGCTCGCCGATACCCTGGGTGCGCTGACCACGGTGGCGCTCTTCTGGGTGGTGCGGCCGGATCGGGTGGGAACGATCAATGGATAATAAAGTATTCAAAAAAGTCGCCCTCCTCGGTGCCGGCGCCCTCGGCGCCTATTACGCCTCTCGGTTCCATGCGGGGGGCTTCGAGACTTTCCTCGTCGCCGGCGGCGAGCGGGGCGAGCGGCTGCGCCGAAATGGACTCAGCGTCAACGGGGAGCGGTTCGATCTGCCGGTCGTGGATGGGGCAGGGCCGCATGTGCCGGCCGACCTCGTCCTGGTTGCCCTCAAGCACCATCAGCTTTCCGAAGCGCTTCCCGAGCTGCGGCCCCTGGTCGGTCCCGAGACCCTGGTCCTGTCGGTGCTGAACGGTCTCGACAGCGAGGCGCTGATCGGCGCGGTTTATGGGGTGGAAAAGGTGCTTTACTGCGTGGCGGTGGGGATCGACGCGGTGCGGGAAGGGAGTGCGGTGACGGTTGCCAACCAGGGGAAACTCTTCTTCGGCGAGGCGCGCAACGCCCCGGCCAGCGCCCGGGTGCGGCGGGTGCAGGCGGCCCTCGACCGGGCCGGGCTGGCCTGGAAAACCCCGGCGGATATGCTGCGCATCCTGTGGTGGAAGTTCATGGTCAACGTCGGCATTAACCAGGCCTCGGCGGTGCTGCGCGCTTCCTACGGAATCTTCCAGCGTTCGGCCGAGGCGCGGGAAGTGCTGACGGAGCTGATGGCGGAGGTGATCGCCCTGGCCGGGCCGGCGGGGGTGGACCTGACCGCGGCCGATCTGGCCGAGTGGGAGCGGGTCCTGGGCCGGCTGGCGCCGGAGGCCAAGACCTCGATGCTGCAGGACGTCGAGGCCGGACGCAAGACCGAGGTGGAGATCTTCGCCGGCAAGGTGGTGGCACTCGGCCGCCAGTACGGGGTGCCGACGCCGGCCAACCGCTTGATGCTGCACCTGCTGCGGGTTGTCGAGGAAAATCCCGCCTGAACTATTTCCCCGCCGCCTTCAGACCCTCCCGATACCGCTTGCCGTTCTCGATGTAACGCAGCGCACTCTGCCGCAGTTTTTCGCGCCCCGCCGCATCCAGCGTGCGGACGATCTTCCCCGGCGAACCGAGCACTACGGAGCCGTCCGGCACCTCCATTCCCTCCGTCACCAGGGTATTGGCGCCGATCAGGCAGCCGCTGCCGATCTTCGCCCCGTTGAGGATCACTGCGTTCATGCCGATCAGGCTGCCGTCGCCGATGGTGCAGCCGTGGAGGATCACCTTGTGGCCGACGGTGACGTGGCGGCCGACGGTCAGGGGGAAGCCGGGATCGACGTGGAGGATCGAGCCGTCCTGGATGTTGCTGCCGGCGCCGATGGTGATCAGGTCGTTGTCGGCGCGCACCACGACGTTGAACCAGAGGCTCGCTTCCGCCTCGACGACCACCGAGCCGATCAGGGTGGCGTTGGGGGCGAGGTAGGCTTCACCGCGCAGCTCTACCTTGCGCTCGGCCAGGTCGTAGATCATTGGGGGCTCCTTTCCATGGGTAATGGCCCGTTGGGGCTGACTCTTCGCGGCGCTCGGCTTGCATTATGCGGCAGGTGCTGTTATTTATCAAATGGGCAATAACCATATTATCGTTCGGAAAAATTGATTGAACCCATGGCCATCACCCTGCGTCAGCTCGACATCTTCGCCGCCACCGCCGCCAGCGGCAACCTGACCCGGGCGGCCGGCCGCATCGGCCTCTCCCAGTCGGCGGCAAGCATGGCCCTGGCCGAACTCGAACGGCAGTTCTCCGAGCCCCTCTTCGACCGGGTCGGCAAGCGCCTGGTCCTCAACGAGCGGGGGCGCGCGCTCTTGCCGCGCGCCCAGGAGGTGCTGGCGCGGGTGCGGGAGATCGGCGACCTGTTCGGCAGCGAAGCGGGGCGGCTGGCCGGCGAGCTGCGCATCGGCGCCAGCTCGACGATCGGCAACTACCTGATCCCGCACCTGCTCGGGCAATTGGCCGGCGGCCACCCGGAGTTGAAACTGCACCTCGACGTGGTCAACACCGAGCAGGTGATCGCCGGCATGGCTGCCTTCGCCTACGACATCGGCTTCGTCGAGGGCCCCTGTCGGCGGCCGGAGCTGGAAACCATCCCCTGGCGGGACGATACGCTGGCGGTCTTCGCCGCCGCCGGCCATCCCCTCGCCGCCAAGGCCGTGCTCACCCCCGTCGACCTGGCCGCGGCGCGCTGGATCCTGCGCGAGCCCGGCTCCGGGACCCGCGAGGTCTTCGAGACGGCCGTCGCCGGACGCCTTGCCCCCCTCCACGTCTTTCTCGAACTCGGCCACAGCGAGGCGATCAAGCAGGCCGTCGAGGCCGGCCTCGGCATCGGCTGTCTGTCGCTGCTGACTCTGGAACGGGCGCTGGCGGTCGGTGTCCTGAAACTCCTGCCGACCCCCTTTCTCGATTTCTCCCGGACCCTTAACATCCTGATCCACCGCGACAAGTACCGCACCGTGGTACTGCGTGCCTTTCTCGATTACTGCCTGGCTCCCGGAGGTGCTGATGGATGACGCAACCGGCTTGAAGCGCTGTCCCTGGCCTACCAGCGATCCCCTCTACCGCGACTATCACGACCGGGAATGGGGGGTGCCCGTCCACGACGACCAGCGGCTGTTCGAGTTTCTGACCCTGGAAGGGGCGCAGGCGGGACTCGCCTGGATCACCATCTTGCGCAAACGCGAAGGGTACCGCCGGGCCTTTGCCGGCTTCGACCCGGAGGCGGTGGCACGCTTCGATGCCGCAAAGGTGGCAGCGCTGCTGGCCGATCCCGGCATCGTGCGCAACCGCCTCAAGGTCGAGTCGACCGTCGGCAACGCCCGGGCCTTCCTCCGGGTCCGGGAGGAGTTCGGCTCCTTCGCCGCCTACATGTGGCGCTTCGTCGACGGCCGGCCGCGGCAGAACGCCTGGCGCACCCTGGCTGAAATCCCGGCCAGTACCCCCGAGTCCGCCGCCTTCAGCCGCGACCTGAAGCAGCGCGGCTTCCGCTTCGTCGGCACCACCATCTGCTACGCGCACATGCAGGCGGTCGGAATGGTCAACGATCACCTGGTCAACTGCTTCCGCTGGCGGGAGCTGGGCGGCGGTGGCCACTGAGGGCCGGAATTTTTTGCTGGCCCCCCCACAGCCGGGTGTAGCCATCGCGGCGGCATGCTAAAATGAACGCGGTGAGCGGGCCGGATCAAGCGACCGGCGGCGGGTTCCTGCGGCAGCGAAAGGAGATTTCCATGCGCGAAGGGCAGATGGGACGGATGGCGCCGGGCGCCTTGCTGATGGCGCTGTTGCTGGTAGGCGCCTCGGCTTGGACGGCCAATGCGGCACAGCAGGTGACCCCCTCCGATGAGGTGCGCAGGGAGGTCAGTGAAGCCCTGACGACGATCGGCCAATATGGCGCCGAAAAGCGGGATGAAGCGGTCGCCGTCGCCCGGAAGGCCCTGCACAAAACCGATGCCACCATCGACCAGGTGCAGGAGCGGATCGACCGCGATTGGGACAGGATGGATGCGTCGGCCCGGAAAGAAGCCCGGGAAACCCTCAACGCCCTGCGCCGGCAGCGGACCGATCTTGCCGAGTGGTACGGCGGCCTGAAGCACAGCTCCGCCCAAACCTGGGATGAGCTCAAAAAGGGATTCGCCCGAAGTTACTCAAAGCTGGGAAAATCCCTGGAAAAGGCCGTCGACAAGTTTTAGAACCCCCCTGCGCTGGTCTCCGGCAGGGGCTGCCGAACGTTCGATCCCAGGCGGCGCGGCACCTCCGCTTCGACCAACGCTCCTCTCGACCGATTCAATCCTACCCGCCAGCAGCGGGTCGAAACGACCCTCCAGCAGAAGCTCGTGCCCTTTCAGGCGGAGGTCTGTTCACCCGTCGCGCAGGCCGTACTTGTTGATCTTGCGGTGCAGGGTGTTGCGGGCGATCCCCAGCGCGCGGGCCGCCTCGGTGATGTTCCAGCGGTGCTGCTCCAGGGCGCGGCGGATGGTCTCCAGTTCCGTGGCCTTGAGTTCCTGGGGGGAGGGCGGGGCGAGGCCTTTGCGGGACATCGCCGTCGTCACCCGTTTCTGCAGGGCCTGCAGGGTTTGCCAGGTCTGGTTCAGCCCGGCGGCGTCGAGCTGTTCGAGGCGCTCCCAGGAGGCGAAATCGTCCAGCGAGGCTCCTGCCACCGCAGCCGGCGCCGCTGCCGGCTGCGAGGGCGGGGCAGGGGTCGCCGCGGCAACGTCCCGCGAGATGGGAGTGAGGATTTCGCCGAGGTGCCGGGGAAGAATGGTGCCCCCGGTACAGAGCACCACCGCCCGGCGCATGGCGTTGGCCAGCTGGCGGATGTTCCCGGGCCAGGGGTAGTCGGTGAGAAGCCGCAGGGTGGCAGGGGCGAGGGTCAGCTCCGGATTGATCTGGCGGATGAAATGCTCGGCCAACTGGGGGATATCCTCGCGGTGGGCGTGCAGCGGCGGGATCTCCAGGCGGACGACGTTGAGGCGGTAGAAGAGATCCTCGCGGAAGGTCTTGGCGCGGATCGCCTGCTCGAGGTCGACGTTGGTGGCGGCGATCAGCCGCACGTCGGTGCGCCGGGTCGCCTCGCTGCCGACGCGCACGATCTCACCGGTCTCCAGCACCCGCAGCAGCTTGACCTGGATCTGCGCGCTGGCGTCGCCGATCTCGTCGAGAAACAGGGTGCCGCGGTTGGCCAGTTCGAAGATCCCGCGGCGGGCGCTGCTGGCGCCGGTGAAGGCGCCCCGCTCATGGCCGAAAAGCTCGCTCTCCAGCAGCGTCTCCGGCAGCGCCCCGCAGTTGACCGGGATGAAGGGCTGATTCTCCCGGTTCGAGGCGGCGTGGATGAAGCGCGCCAGCACCTCCTTGCCGGTCCCGGTCTTGCCCTGGATCAGGACGTTGATGTTCTTGGTGGCGATCTTGTAGGCCAGCGACACCAGCTTGCGCATGACCGGCGAGCTGCCGACCTGGAAGCCGACCGCCCTGGCGGTCTCGTCCCACTCCTCGCGGGCTTCCCCCTGCTCGCTCTCCCGGCCGTGGGCGACGGCCCGCGCCACCAACCGTTCGATCTCGGCGATCTCCTCGAAAGGTTTTTCGACGTACTCGTAGGCGCCGAGCTGGATCGCCGTGACCGCGGTCTTGATGGTGCTGAAGCCGGTCATGATGATCACCTCGCAGGCCGGCTGCCGGGCCTTGATCTGCTGCAAGAGGCTGAGGCCGTCGGTGTCCGGCAGCTTGAGGTCGACCAGCGCCACGCTGTAGAGACCTCCACTCAGAGCCTGGCTCGCTTCCGCCTGGTTGCGGGCGGTCGTCACCTGGTAGCCGCTGCGGCCTAAGAGGCGGCTGAAGAAGGTGCAGACATCGGCTTCGTCGTCGATGATCAGGATCTGGGTCTGGGTCTGGGACACGATGCTCTCGTTTCGTTGGCGGTCGGGTGGACCGGGTCAATCGGCCGGCAGTACCAGGCTGAAGGTGCTTCCCCGCCCCGGCTGGCTTTCCACTTCGATGGTGCCGTGGTGCGACTGGGCGATGCCGAGGCTGACCGAAAGCCCCAGGCCCGTCCCTTTGGATCCCTCCTTGCTGGTGAAGAAGGGGGTGAAGATTTTTTGCAGGTCGGCGGCCGGAATGCCGATGCCGTTGTCGTGCACGCTCACCACCGCCCAGCGCCGCTCCCCCTCGCTACGCAGCGTCGTGGTGATCTCGATCAGCTTGCGGCGCCGTTCCACCTCGGCCAGGGCATCGCGGGCGTTGACCAGAAAATTGGCCAGCACCTGCTGCAGCTGCTGGCCGTTGGCGGCGACCCGCGGCAGGTCGGCGGCGAGGTGCTTGACCAGCTCAATGTGGCTCTGGTCGATCTGGAACTTCATCAGGCCGATGGCTCCCTCCACCTCGGCGTTGAGGTCGACGTCGCTGACCGGGAACTGGTCCTGGCGCGAGAAGGTCAACAGGTTCTGCACGATCCGCTTGCAGCGCAGCCCGCAGTTGACGATGTCGCCGAGCAGCTCGCCGTCCTCGGGCGGGAGGTCGGCGCCGCGCAGCAGCAGCTGGGCGGTGCCGATGATCACGGTCATCGGGCTGTTCAGCTCGTGGGCGACGCCGGCAGCCATCTCCCCCAGGGCGGCGAGCTTGGCCGACTGAACCAGCTGCGCCTCCAGCTTGGTCTTCTTGGTGACGTCCTTGATGATGTGGGTGACCGCCACCAGCTGGTTCTCGTCGTTGAAGACCGGATAGTAGGAGAGGTCGAGGACCAGGCCGGACTCGGTCTGCACCCGGCGGAAGACCGGCGCGCCGGTGGCGCGGATTTCCTGGATCGGGCAATCGGGGCAGGGCGTATCGCGGCGCTTGAGGCGGGCGAAGCACTTGTTGCTCTCCACTCCTTCCCAGTAGCTGGCCAGCTCGGCGGGGAGGTGGCTGTTGTGCTGAAGGATGTTGTAGTCGGTGTCGACCAGGAAGATCGCGTCGGTGACCGCTCGGAAGGTCGCCTCCCATTCCATCTTCGCCCGGCTGACCCGCTTGTAGAGCTGGGCATTCTGCATGCTGATCGCCAGTTGGTCGGCGAGGTGCTGGAGGAAGCTGAGCTCGGCACGGGCGTAGGCCCCTGCCGTGCTGCTGCCGACCAGCAGCAGGCTGGTGACCGCCGTCCGTTCGAAGAGCGGGACGGCGGCCAGCGAGGCCAGGCGCGGCGACTTGCCGGGGTCGAGCAGGGCCGCGAAGGGATCATCTTCCCGGGGATCGTAGCTGGTCGCCGCCTTGCTCTCCAGGACCTGCCAGAGGCGCGAGGCGCGGGGAATCGCGCCGGCGGTGCAGAAATCCTGCGGGGCCGTGGCCCGCAGGCTCAGGGCGTCGCCGCGCAGGGTTGCCATGCCTAGAAAGTCGCAGGGGAGCACGGCGGGGAGCTTGCGAAAGGCCCGTTCCAGGATCTCTTGGTGGGACATGTCGATGTTGATGTCCCGGATCAGCTGGTGGAGGATCTCCAGGCGGCTGTTCTGCTGGAGGACCTCCTCGTTGCGCTTCTTCAGCTCGACGTAGTAGTTGAGCTTGGAGGAGTCGACGCCGGTCAGCTGTTCGAGCAGTTTGTCTCTGTTGTCCAATTTCCCACCTGCATGAGAGTGAGGGTGAAAAGTGAAAAGTGAAAAGTGAAAAGTGAAAAGTGAAAAGTGAAAGGATTCGTATTGGCTCTTCTCACCTTTTACCTTTCACGTTTCACGGGTTTTTACAGCGCCTGGCGGAAGATCTCTTCGATCTCGGCCACCGAGGCGCTGCGCGGATTGGTCACCAGGCAGGCGTCCTTCACCGCGTTGCGGGAAAGGAGTGGGATGTCCTCTGCCTGCACACCGATCTGCGCCAGCCCCTTGGCCAGGCCGATATCCTCGATCAGCGAACGGACGGCGGCGATGGAGCGGCGCGCCGCCTCCTCGTCGGAGAGCCGGCCGACCGGTTCGCCCATGGCCTGGGCGATGCGCCGGAACTTCTCCGGGCAGGCCGGCAGGTTGAAGGCCATGACGTGGGGAAGGATCGCCGCGTTGGTCTCGCCGTGGTGCTGGTCGATCAGGCCGTCGACCTGGTGGGTCATGGCGTGGGTGGCGCCGAGGATGGCGTTGGAAAAGGCGAGCCCGGCGATCATGCTGGCCATCGCCATGTTGGTGTTGGCCTCCATGTCGCCGCGGTCGGCCACCGCCCGCCGCAGGTTGGGGGCGATCAGCTCGATCGCCTTGATGGCGTGCATGTCGGTCAGCGGGGTGGCGGCCAGCGAGACGTAGGATTCGATGGCGTGGGTCAGCGCGTCCATTCCCGTCGCCGCGGCCAGCAGCGAGTCCTTGGTGCGCAGTAGTTCCGGGTCGACGATGGCGATGTCGGGGACCAGCGACTTGGAGATGATCGACATCTTCAGCCGCCGGACGGGGTCGACGATGATGGCGAACTGGCTGACCTCCGAGCCGGCCCCGGCGGTCGACGGGGCGATCACCATCGGCGGCAGCGGTCGCTCGATGCGGTTGATTCCCTCGTAGTCTTCCAGCCGGCCGCCGTTGGTGGCGAGGATCGCCACCGCCTTGGCGACGTCGGTGGGGCTGCCGCCGCCGACGGCGACGATGCCGTCGCAGCCGGCGGCCAGGTACTGGGCGGCGCCGGCCTCCACCTCGAAATCCTTGGGATTGGAGGTGAGCGCCGAGAAGACCTCGGTGGCGAGCCCGGCGGCGTGCAGGTAACCGAGGGCCGGTTCGATCCAGCCGGCCTTGATCACCCCGGCGTCGCTGACCACGAAGACCTTGGAGGCGCCGAGGCGCGCCGCGCTTTCCCCGAGCTGGCTCAGGGCGCCGCGGCCGAAGATGATCTCCGGCGTCACGAATTTGCTGATGTTCATGTCATCTCCCGCCGCCTTCGTGCGGCCCCGGGCGCTGTGCCCTTTCCCCAAGTTTAAACCCTATCACGCCCCACTGCCGGTAAATCCGCTCCGGCGATGTGTCGTATACGATGCAAGGATCGTGACAGCCCCCCCCGGAGCGCCGATCCGGTCTCCTCCTTCCCCTCCTCATCCCCGCACCAGCCAAGACAAGATCCCGAAATCATAAAAAGATCCTCTCTGGGCAGGGGCGTGGAGAGCGCCCTGCGGTAGTTTTCGCTGCCGGCCGGCCCCGGCGCACCGCTGGGCCAGATCGGGGCAAAATGTTCCAGATTGGAACGGTTGGCGCCCCTTTCAGGCCAAAGGAAAGCCGGGGCGGAACCGGCGGGTCCCGGGGAGGGGGTGACAGTCTGGTCCAAAGTGGAACGAAGCGCACCGAACTGGGGCGCGACGGGGAGGGGGGCGCCGCTGGGGAGCCGGCATTTGCCTGGTGGCCGGTAAAAAAAGTAGTGATTCCAGGAAGATAAAGCCGGAAATTAAAGCTGGCATCCATGTTGCTGTAGCCCCAAATATCGTTTTATTCCGGCCGGGCGGCAGTCGCAGCGGCCGAACCCACAGAATCGGCCGGCTGGCGGCATGCCAGCCACCCATCAGCAAAGGAGAGATAAACATCATGGCAATGGCAGATCAGACTTTCGGCTTCTTCATCCCCACCGTCTCCCTCATGGGCGTAGGCTCCTCCAAAGAAACCGGCGCGCAGGTCAAGGCCCTCGGCGCCAAGAAGGCCCTGCTCGTCACCGACAAGGGGATCGCCGGGATCGGCATGGCCGACCAGATCAAGCAGCAGGTCGAAGCGGCCGGCGTCTCCGTCGTGATCTTCGACGGCGCCGAACCCAACCCCACCGACATCAACGTTCACGACGGCCTGAAGATCTACCAGGACGAGAAGTGCGACGCCATCATCTCCCTGGGCGGCGGCTCCTCCCACGACTGCGCCAAGGGGATCGGCATGGTCGCCACCAACGGCGGCCACGTGCGCGACCTCGAAGGGGTCAACAAGACCAGCAAGCCGATGCCGCCTTTCGTCGCCATCAACACCACCGCCGGCACCGCCAGCGAGATGACCCGCTTCTGCATCATCACCAACACCGACACCCACGTGAAGATGGCCATCGTCGACTGGCGCTGCACCCCCAACATCGCCATCAACGACCCGGTGCTGATGGTCGGCAAGCCCGCCGCCCTGACCGCCGCCACCGGCATGGACGCGCTGACCCACGCCGTCGAGGCCTACGTCTCCACCATCGCCACCCCGATCACCGACGCCTGCGCCATCAAGGCGATCGAGCTGATCGCCGACTACCTGCGCCCGGTGGTGGCCAACGGCCAGAACCTCGAAGCTCGCGACAAGATGGCCTATGCCGAGTACCTGGCCGGCATGGCCTTCAACAACGCCAGCCTCGGCTACGTCCACGCCATGGCCCACCAGCTCGGCGGCTTCTACAACCTGCCCCACGGCGTCTGCAACGCCATCCTGCTGCCGGCGGTGTGCGAGTTCAACATGATCGCCAATCCCAAGCGCTTCGCCGACATCGCCGTGGCCATGGGCGAGAACATCGACGGCCTCTCCGACGTCGACGCCGCCGCCAAGGGGATCGCGGCGATCCGCAAGCTCTCGGCCGACATCGGCATCCCCGCCGGCCTCACGGCCCTCAACGTGAAAGAGACCGACCTTCGCGTCATGGCCGAAAACGCCATGAAGGACGCCTGCATGCTGACCAACCCGCGCACCGCGACCCTCGACTGCGTGGTCGGGGTCTATAAGGCCGCGATGTAAATAGCCATGAGGGGTGAGGAGTAAGGGGTAAGGAGAACGTTCGCCTTCGCCCCTCACACCTCACTCCTCACCCCTTACGAGCAATTAAAGGTCTCCGAGCCCGATCGCCTGCCGGAAACACTCCAACGGTGGCGGGCCAACGGGTTTCATTGGAAACGGTGAAGCCTCCCTTTCGGAAAGGAGAACCCGCCATTTTCATCCTTGGAAAGGGAGTTTGCCACCATGGACAAAATCATCCGCGTCGACATGTCGACCCTGACGACCAAAATCGAAGCGGTTCCGGCCGCCTGGGCCGGGCACGGCGGCCGCGGCCTGACCTCGACCATCGTCGCCGCCGAAGTGCCGCCGACCTGCCACCCCTTAGGTCCCAACAACAAGCTGATCTTCGCCCCCGGGCTCCTGACCGGCACCCCGGCGGCCCAGTCCGGGCGCCTCTCCGCCGGCGCCAAGAGCCCGCTGACCGGCACCATCAAGGAGAGCAACGCCGGCGGCACCGCCGCCCAGCTCTTCGCCCGCCTGGGGATCAAGGCCCTGATCATCGAAGGGCAGCCGGCGAAACAGACCCTCTACCGCCTGCACGTCGACAAGGACGGCGTCACCTTCCACGAGGTCCCGGAGCTGGCCGGGCTGGGGAATTTTGCCGTGATCGAGGCGATGAATGCCGAGTACAGCCCTAAGATCGGCGTGCTCAGCATCGGCCCGGTCGGCGAGGCGCTGATGGCCGCCGCCAACATCTCGGTCAAGGACCCCGACCAGAAGATCCGCAGCCACGGCCGCGGCGGCCTCGGCGCGGTGATGGGCTCGAAGCGCATCAAGTGCATCACCATCGACGGCGAGGGGGCAACCGGGGTGGCCCTGGCCGATCCGGAGAAGTTCAAGACTGCGGCGCGGGCCTTCGCCAAGGCGCTGCTCGATCACCCGGTCAGCGGCGAGGGGCTGCCGACCTACGGCACCAACGTCCTGGTCAACGTCCTCAACGAGGCCGGCGGCCTGCCGACGAAGAACTTCCGCTTCGGTGAGTTCGCGGCCCACGACAAGATCTCCGGCGAGACGATGCACGACACCATCGCCGCCCGCGGCGGCAAGACCAAGCACGGCTGCCACGCCGGGTGCATCATCCAGTGCTCCCAGCAGTACGTCGATGAAAAGGGCGCCTACGTCACCTCCGGCTTCGAGTACGAGACGATCTGGGGCTTCGGCGCCAACTGCTGCATCGACAACCTCGACCAGATCGCCCTGGCCGACAACATCATGGACGACATCGGCATCGACTCCATCGAGTCGGCGGTGCTGATGGGGGTCGCCATGGAGGCGGGCCTGCTCTCCTTCGGCGACGGCCCCGGCGTGCTGCGCCTGCTGCGCGACGAGATCGGCAAGGCGACGCCGCTGGGGCGCATCCTCGGTGGCGGCGCCGCCTCGGTCGGCCGGACCTACGGCGTCACCCGGGTGCCGGTGGTCAAGGGGCAGGGGATTCCCGCCTACGACCCGCGCTCGGTCAAGGGGATCGGCATCACCTACGCCACCAGCACCATGGGCGCCGACCACACCGCCGGCTACTCGGTGGCGACCAACATCCTCAAGGTCGGCGGCGACGTCGATCCACTGAAGAAGGAAGGGCAGGTCGAGCTCTCCCGCAACCTGCAGATCGCCACCGCCGCCGTCGATTCCACCGGCCTCTGCCTCTTCGTCGCCTTCCCGGTCCTCGACAACCCCGGCGCCCTGACCGCCATCGTCGACATGCTCAACGCCCGCTTCGGCATCGCCCTGGAGGCCGGCGACGTGGTCGAGCTGGGCAAAACCATCCTCAAGACCGAGCACGCCTTCAACCTGGCCGCCGGCTTCACCAGCGCCCACGATCGGCTCCCCGAGTTCTTCAGCGAGCCGGTGCCGCCGCACAACGCGGTGTGGGACTTCACCGACGCCGAAATCGACGCGTTCTGGAACTTCTAAGCGAACTCGTTCACCACCGTTCTCTCCTGCCCGGTGCGCCCCTTTTTGGGGTGCACCGGGAATTTTTTTTGTAGCGTCGGGGGACAATCGCCGGGCTGCGCAGGGGCGGGTTCCGGCCGGCGGCCGGAGGGGGAGCTGAGAAAGGAGGACCGGGAGGGGGGCGGTCCGGCCGGCAGCTGCCGGCCGGACCGTGGTTCGGGGGGATCAGGCGCCGGCCGGGCGTGCCTTCTGGGCCGCCAGGTCGAGGCTCTGGCGCAGCAGCATGGTGATGCTGAGGCCCGACTCCTGGGCGCGCTGGTGCAGGACGCGCATCTCGCGGTCGCTGACCCGGCAGGAAATGATGAATTTCTTGGGGCTCTGGCTGGTTCTGGCCATATCCGACTCCTTTGTTGAATGTGATGCGGCCGCAAGTCCGGCCGGGAACGCATGGGCCACCGGCGTCCCTGCCGTTTACATTTTGCAAGGGGGTTGCCGGATTCTTCCAATTTTCAAGGTAAAATTAAAACTTCAATTAAAACGGTTGCTTGTGGATTGGTGACGATTGCCTGCCAAGCCCCTGCGTGGTGGCGGACGTGTCGGGACGGAACAATGCGTGCCGATCTGGAACGGTGACGGGAGAACGCCTGTGCCAGGCTTTGCACACCGGGGCCGCGCAGTTTGTCGATCGGGACGGGGAGGGCTATACTAAAAACCAGGGGCGAAACAGACCGACTCACTCCGCCCCGGAGAGGCAACTCCATGGGCAGCACCTTCGAACTGCGAAAATTCGTCGCACCCGAATACATCTTCGGCATCGGCGCCCGGAACCTGGCCGGGCGCTATGCCCGCAACCTCGGCGGCCACAAGGCCTTGGTCGTCTCCGATCCGGGGGTGGTGGCCGCCGGCTGGACGGCCGACGTCGTCGCCAGCATCGCGGAGGCGGGGCTCGCATCCACCCTCTACACCGGGGTCTCATCCAATCCCCGGGCCGAGGAGGTGATGGCCGGGGCCGAGCTCTACCAGAGCGAGCACTGCAACATCCTGGTCGCCGTCGGCGGCGGCAGCCCCATGGACTGCGCCAAGGGGATCGGCATCGTCAGCTCCAACCACCGCCACATCCTCGACTTCGAGGGGGTGGACCAGGTCCAGGAAGCGATCCCGCCCTTGATCTGCATCCCTACCACCGGCGGGACCTCGGCCGACGTCTCCCAGTTCGCCATCATCTCCAACCCCGCCGAGCGCATCAAATTCGCCATCATCAGCAAGTCCGTCGTCCCCGATCTGGCCCTCATCGATCCCCTCACCCTGACCACCATGGACCCCTTTTTGAGCGCCTGCACCGGTCTTGACGCCCTGACCCACGGCATCGAGGCCTTCGTCTCCAACGCCAGTTCGTCGATGACCGACCTCCACGCCCTGGAGGGGATCCGCCTGATTACCGAAAACCTCGTCGACTCGATCAAAAATCCCCAGGACGTGGAGTTGCGCACCCGAATCATGCAGGGGAGCCTGCAGGCCGGGCTGGCCTTCTCCAACGCCATCCTCGGTGCCGCCCATGCCATGGCCCACAGCCTCGGCGGGGAGCGGGACGCCCCCCACGGCGAGTGCAACGCCATCCTCCTTGATCACGTCATCGAGTTCAATCTTCCCGCCTCCCCCGAGCGCTTCGAGCGGATCGCCCAGGCCATGGGGGTGGACCTGCGAGGGATGGATTCCATAACCCGGCGCCGGGCGCTGCTGGAGAAGGTCCGGGCGCTCAAGCGGGCGGCCGGAGTGGACAAGGTCCTCTCCGAGATCGGCATCCATCGCGGCGACGTACCGGTCCTCAGTCAGAAAGCCCTCAACGACCCGTGCCTGGTCACCAACCCGCGCAAGGCGAACTTGCGGGACCTCGAGGTGATTTATGAGGAGTCCCTCTGACTCCGGCAAAGACGAGGCGCTGCTGCGGGAGAAACTCATCGGTCTCGGGGAATATTCCCACCGCAAGAGCCACTATCCCGAGCTCCAGAAGCGCCTCGAAGAGCTGGAGCGCTTCAAGGCTTTTCTCGACTACAGCCATGACGCCATTTTCCTGGTCGAGGTCCCCGGCGGCCGGATCGTCGATTTCAACGAATCGGCCTGCCGGCAGACCGGACGCGGGGATGAAGAGCTGCGGGAGCTGTCGATCTTCAACATTTTCGAGCTGGCCGACAACGCGCTGGCCCGGGAGTTGATCGGCACCGGCGCCGGGACCGGCCGCCGCCGGGCGTGGATCGAGACCCTTCTCTTCCGGCGCGAGGCCGAACCGCTTCCCGCCGAACTCACCCTGGCCCGCATGTTTTTTCAGGAGTCCGCCTACGTCATCGTCGTCGCCCGCGACATCAGCAGGCGCAAGGCGGTCGAGACCGCACTCGGCGAGAGCGAGACGCGCCGTTTGCGCCTGCAGGCGCAGCTGGAGTTCGCGGCCCAGGTCCAGGAAAAGCTTCTGCCGACGGTCTTCCCGCAGCTTCCCGGTTTCGAGGTCGCCGCCCGCTGCCTCCCCGCCTACCAGGTCGGCGGGGATTTCTACGACTGGCAGGAGACCAGCCTGGGACACTTCGCCCTGACCCTGGGCGACGTGATGGGCAAGGGGCTGGCGGCCGCCATGCTCATGGCCACGGTACGCGCCTCGTTGCGTGCGGTCGTCCAGACCGCGCCGCCGGCCGCCGCGCTGCTCCTGGCCGAGCGGGCGCTGCGCCAGGACCTGAACAACGCGGAGAGCTTCGTCACCCTGTTCCACGGCCAGCTCGACGTCGCGGCGCGGAGGCTGACCTATGTCGACTGCGGGCACGGTCTGGTCTTTATGCTGCGCGCCGACGGCGGGGTCGAAGAGCTCCTGCCGCGGGGGCTGCCGCTGGGGGTGATGGCCGACCCGCCCTTCAAGGAAGGCCAGATTCTTTTCGCACCGGGAGATGCCCTGGTCCTGTTCAGCGACGGCTTGATGGAGGCGATGCAGCAGACCGAGCTCGACAACCAGTCGCTGGCCAGGCAGCTCTGGGCGCGCAGCGCCCGGGAGATGGTCGAACGCCTGGTCCGGGTGACCCCCTCCGCCGAGCTGCCGCCCGACGACATGACCCTGGTGGTGGTGAAGTGCCTTGGGGAGGGCTCGGCACCCTAGCGGGTTCCGGCCGCGCTCCCGGGGCCGGGAGGGACCGGAAACCATTTGCCAGGCTCTGTCCCCCTGGCAGGTATTCATAGGGACTTTTCCCCGGCGGCTACGGAGGGGGCATGGAACGATCAAACCGCAGCGGTCTCAGCAAATCCCTGCTGTTAAAAGGCCTGCAGTGCCCCAAGGCGCTGTGGCTCGCCAAGAATCCCCCCGCTTTCGAATTTCCCCCGCAGCCGGAGCGCGAAGCCCGCTACCGGGCCGGCACCGAGGTCGGCCTGCTCGCCCAGCAGCTCTTTCCCGGCGGCGTCGAGGTCCCCTTCGCAGGTTTGAGCGTCGCCGAACAGGTCACCCGCACCGAGGTGATGATCGCCGGCGGCGCCGCCGTGATCTACGAAGCGTCTTTCCTCTTCGACGGCATCTTCGTCAAGGTCGACATCCTGGTACGCGACGGCGCCGCCTGGGAGATCTTTGAAGTGAAGATGGCGACCACCGTCAAGGAGGTCAACCTCGACGACGTCGCCATCCAGTACTACGTCCTCACCCGCAGCGGGCTCCCCGTCTCCCGATCCTTCCTCGTCCACATCGACAACAGCTACCTGCGCCGCGGGGCGCTCGAGGTGCAGAGCCTCTTCGCCGCCGAGGAGGTCAGCGCCGCCGTCCTGGAGCGCCAGGCGAAGCTCCCGGAGGCGGTCGCCGCGCTGCGCGGGACCCTGAACGGCGGGGAGCCCGCCATCGACATCGGCCCCTGGTGCCACGACCCCTACGACTGCGATTTCATCCCTTACTGCTGGCGGCACATCTCCGCGCCTTCGGTCTTCGACCTGCGCGGCAACGGCGTCGAAAAGTTCGGTCTCTACCGGCGCGGCATGGTCCGCTTCGAGGAGCTCCCGCTGGACGAACTCAATCCCGCCCAGCGCCAGCAGGTCGAGACCACCCTGGAGCGGAAAGACGTCGTCGCTGCCGGAAAGGTCACGCGCCTTCCTCGACACCCTCTGGTACCCCCTCTGCCACCTTGACTTCGAAACCTTCAACAGCGCCGTTCCCCTCTTCGACGCCACCCGCCCCTACCAGCAGGTCCCCTTCCAGTTCTCCGTCCACCGCCAGGATGCGCCGGGCGCCGCGCCGCGGCACAGCGCCTTTCTCGCCCGCCCCGGCGTCGACCCCCGCCGCGAATTGACCGAGCGGCTCCTCGCCGTCGTCCCGGAAGAGGCCTGCGTGCTGACCTACAACCAGGCCTTCGAAAAGGGGGTGCTGCGGCAGCTCGCCGGGCTGTATCCCGACCTCGCCGCGGCCATCGGGGAGCGCCTCGAAAAGGTCCGCGACCTGATGCTCCCCTTCCGCAAAAGGGACGTCTACTTTTGGCGGATGGCCGGCTCCTACTCCATCAAGCGGGTGCTGCCGGCGCTGGTCCCGGAACTCACCTATGCCGGGCTGGAGATCGCCGACGGCCAGGCGGCGATGCAGGCCTATCACGCCATGTCGCTTCTGGAGGAAGGGGCGGAACTGGAGCGGCTGCGGAAGGCGCTTCTGGAGTACTGCCGGCTCGATACCCTGGCGATGGTGCGGATTCTGGAAAAGCTCTCGGCGCTGGCGGCTGCGGCGGACGCCCCCGGCCGGCCGGGGGAAGGGCCTCGCTGAAATCCGCTCCGGCCTGACTTGAAGGGTTGACAGGCGGTGAAAAGAGATATTAGTCTATAAAAACAATAGGGAAGGTAGATCATGATTTCCAAAAAGACCAAGTACGGCTTGCAGGCCCTTCTGGCCCTGGCCCGGGCGCACGGCCGGGGACCGATCCTGATCGCCGAGCTGGCCGAGCAGGGGCGGATTCCCAAGAAGTTTCTGGAGCTGATTCTCCTCCAGCTCAAACATGCCGGCCTTCTGGGGAGCCGCAAAGGGAAGGGGGGGGGCTATTTCCTGGCCAAGGCGCCCTCCGAGATCACCATGGGCCGAGCCATCCGCCTGCTTGAGGGGCCGCTGGCGCCGGTCCCCTGCGCCAGCGAGACCGCCTACCAGAAGTGCGAGGAGTGCGAGGACGAGACCAGTTGCGGCATCCGCCTGGTCATGAAGGAGGTGCGCAACGCCATCGCCGACATCCTCGACCACACCACCTTGCAGGAGGTGGTGCGGCGTTCCTCGGCGGCGGCGCAGGAGCTCGACCAGACCCTCGATTACCAGATCTAAATTTTTTTGGCCAAAAAACTAGTTAATCGATAGACTGTTAGTTTTTTATTGGGAGGAGTGCACTATGGGTTTCCCCGCCGTTCTTACCCTGGTCGTGGTGGTATTGATGCTGGTCGGTCTCATCCTGGAGCTCCTGGCTCCGGACGTGATCGTCTTTTCCGCCCTGGGCCTGCTGCTGCTCGCCGACGTGATTTCCGTCAAGGATGCGCTGGCCGGTTTCGCCAACAGCAGCATGCTGACGGTCGGTATTCTCTTCATCGTCGCCTATGCGGCCCAGTCCTCGGGACTGCTGGAATTTTTCGCCGGCCGGGTCATGGGCAACTCCGGCGGCGGGCGGCGAACCCTGCTGAAGGTCATGGCGCCGGTCGTGGCCATGTCGGCCTTTCTCAACAACACGCCGATCGTCGCCATGTTCACCCCGACCATCCGGGACTGGGCCCTCAAGCACCGTCTCTCCCCCTCCAAATTCCTGATTCCCCTCTCCTATTCCGCCATCTTCGGCGGCATCTGCACCCTGATCGGGACCTCGACCAACCTGGTGGTCAACGGCCTGATGCAGCAGTCGCTGCACCGCTCCCTCGGCATGTTCGAACTGGCCTGGGTGGGGATCCCCTGCGCCCTGGCCGGGATCCTCTACCTGCTGGTTTTCGGCTACCGGCTGTTGCCGGACAACCCCGATCTCTCGGAGGAGCTGGCGAAGAGCGGGCGGGAATACCTGCTGGAGATGAAACTGCCCGGCGGCTCGGCCCTGGTCGGCAAAACCGTGGCCGAGGCGGGCCTGCGCAACCTCGACCAGATATTCCTGGCCGAAATCGAACGGCGGGGGCGACTGCTGGCGCCGGTCAAGTCGAGCGACCTTCTTGAGGCCGGCGACCGCCTCTTTTTCACCGGCGTCGCCGAAGGGATCATGCGGGTCCAGGCCATCGCGGGACTGGTCCCCTCCCACGATCGCGACTTCTGCCATTCCATGCAGAGCAGCGGCAAGGGGCGGATCATCGAGGCGGTGGTGTCGCGCTCCTCGCCGATGCTCGGCAAGACCCTCAAGGAGGGGGATTTCCGGGCGCGTTACGATGCGGTGGTGCTGGCGGTGCACCGGCACGGCGAGAAGCTCGCCGGTTCCCTGGGGCGGATGGTGCTCAAGCCGGGGGACACCCTGCTCCTGTTGGCCGGGGACGATTTCCTCAAGCGCTGGAACCAGGCCCGCGATTTCTACATGATCAGCAAACTGACCGACCTCCCCGCGGTCAATCGCCGCAAGACCGTCATCTCCCTGCTGGCCCTGGGCGGAATGATCCTCCTGTCGGCCTTCGGCGTCCTCCCCATCTTCAAGGCCGCGGTTTTGGCCGCCATGATTCTGCTCATCACCCGCTGCGTGACGGTGGTGGAGGCCCGCCGTTCCATCGAGCTCAACGTGCTGATCGTGATCGCCTCGGCATTGGGGATCAGCAAGGCCCTGGAACAGACCGGGGCGGCGGCTTTTCTGGCCCACAGCCTGATTGGCCTGGCCGACGGCGCCGGGCCCCTCGGGCTGCTGGCGGTCATCTACCTGCTCACGTCCGTCGCCACCGAGGTGATCACCAACAACGCCGCCGCGGCGCTCCTCTTTCCGATTGCCGTCGCCACCGCCGCCCAGGCCGGCCTCGACCCGAAACCCTTCGTCATCGCCATCGCCATCGGCGCCTCGGCCAGCTTCGCCACCCCCATCGGCTACCAGACCAACCTGATGGTCTACGGTCCCGGCGGCTACCGCTTCCAGGATTTCCTCAAGGTCGGCATCCCCCTCAATCTCCTCTTCATGGCGGTCACGGTCTTCGTCATCCCTTTGGTCTGGACCTTCTGATCGCTGCGGCAAGCGTTTCCGGGGGGCGTCCCGCAGCGGGCACCGACGCCTGCCCCCTTCCTTTTGCCGCCCGAAATGCTATGATTACCACCCTCCGACCACACCATTTTCCGACAGGACCGCCCGTGAAGCACCCGCCCCTGACCAGCGACAGCAACCCGCCTCCCAAGCACTTTCTCGACGTCTTCCGCTACAGCCGCCGCGCCCTGGAGCTGGTCTGGTCGACCAGCTGGCGGCTGGCGCTGGTCTTCGCCGCTGCTGACCCTGGTCGCCGGGGTGCTGCCGGCCGCGGTGGCCTGGATCGGCAAGCTGATCGTCGACGGCGTGGTCGCGGCGATGGGGCAGCACAAGCAGACCGGCAGCGCCGACACCAGCTACGTGCTGCTGTTCGTCGCCGCCGAGGCAGGGGTGGTGGCGACTGATCGCCGGCAGCCAGCGCGGCATCGCCACCTGCCAGGCGCTGTTGCGGGCGCTGATGGGGCAGCGCATCAACCTGATGATCCTCGAAAAGGCGCTGACCCTGAAACTCGCCCACTTCGAGGATTCGGAATTCTACGACAAGCTGACCCGCGCCCGGCGCGAGGCCTCGACCCGTCCCCTCTAGCCTGGTCACCCGCACCTTCGGCCTGGTGCAGAATGGCATCTCCCTGGTCAGCTACGGCGTGCTGCTGGTGCAGTTCTCCCCCTGGACGGTGCTGATCCTGGTCGGCGGCGGCATCCCCGAGTTCCTCGCCGAGGCCAAGTTCTCCGGCGACAAGTTCCGGCTCTTCCGCTGGCGCTCGCCGGAGACGCGCATGCAGATGTACCTGGAGACGGTGCTGGCGCGCGAGGACTACGCCAAGGAGGTCAAGCTCTTCCGCCTCGGGCCCGAAGCTGCTGCAGCGCTACCGGGAGATCTTTGCCAAACTTTTCGCCGAGGACCGCGCGCTGACCCTGCGCCGCGACAGCTGGGGGTTTCGTGCTCGGCCTGATCGGCACCGCCGCCTTCTACGGCGCCTACGCCTGGATCGCCGTCTCGGCCATCAAGGGCGCCATCAGCCTCGGCCAGATGACCATGTACCTGCTGCTCTTCAAGCAGGGGCAGTCGGCGGTTTCGGCCAGCCTCTCGGCGATCAGCGGCATGTACGAGGACAACCTCTACCTGTCGAACCTCTACGAGTACCTGGAGCAGCCGGTGCCGGCCGCCGCTGGGCGAGTTGCAGCAGGGGCCGCAGCCGGGGGACGGGGTGCGCTTCGAAGCGGTCAGCTTCTGCCTATCCCGGCAGCGAGGAGCCGGCGCTGCAGGACGTGAGCCTGCACCTGAAGCCGGGCGACAGCCTGGCGCTGGTCGGCGAGAACGGCTCGGGCAAGACCACCCTGATCAAGCTGCTGACCCGCCTCTACCGGCCCGATGCGCGGGCGCATCCTGCTCGACGGTCTCGACCTGCAGCAGTGGGACGGCGACGCCCTGCGCTCGCGCATCGGCGTCATCTTCCAGGATTTCGGCCGCTACCAGTTCCTGGTCGGCGAGAATATCGGCGCCGGCGACATGCGCCACTTCGAGGACCGGCAGCGCTGGGAGGAGGCGGCCGAGAAGGGGATGGCGAAGGAGTTCATCGCCAAGCTGCCGCAGCAGTACGACACCCAGCTCGGCAAATGGTTCAAGGGGGGGCGCGAGCTCTCCGGCGGCCAGTGGCAGAAGATCGCCCTGGCGCGCGCCTTCATGCGCACCGAGGCCGACATCCTGGTCCTCGACGAGCCGACCGCCACCATGGACGCCGCCGCCGAGGCGACGATCTTCGAGCACTTCCGCGAACTGAGCCGCGGCAAGATGACCATCCTGATCTCGCACCGCTTCTCCACCGTGCGCATGGCCGACCAGATCGTCGTCATCGACCAGGGGCGCATCGTCGAACAGGGGAGCCACGAGCAGTTGATGGAGCATGGCGGCCAGTATGCCCACCTCTTCTCGCTGCAGGCGCAGGGGTACCGCTGAAGCCGGCGGAAGCGGGCAATCCCACCCCCTCGACTTTGGTCGGGAACGCCTCCCGGAAGCTGTCTGGCAGCGCAGGAAGAATGGACAGGGGACAGGGGAAGAAAGGATGTTCCACCGGGAAGGGGGAGGGGCCGGCTCAGCGGACCCGGCGCCAGAAGGTCAGCTGGGAAATGTGGAACTGGAACTTGCGCGCCGTCTCGCGCAGCACCAACTCCACTTCCTGCGGCTCGCCGACCGCGACAAAATGTCCGGCGAGTTTTTCCCTGAGTCCCTCCAGGTTGGTCAGTGGGGTGCCGGCACGGAAGCGGCCGCCGAGCCACTGCGGCTTGGGGGTGTACTCTTCCAGCCAGTTGTAGGGAGAGGCGATCGCCAGCAGGCCGCCGATGACCAGCCGGCGGTGAATTCCGGCCAGAAAACGCTTGGGATCGGCGAGACGGTCGATGAGGTTGGCGGCCAGGACCAGATCAAAATCGCGAACGTGCGGTTCGAGTTGCTGCACATCTCCCTGGTAAAAGGCGACCCGCGGCGCCGTGGTCGTCAGGCCGAGATCGGCGAGAAAAACCTCCTGCTCGGAAATCAACTCGCCCTCCTCGGCGAGCTGGTAGCGGAACCTGCCGCGCTCCTTGAGGCGGTTGGCGATGGCGATGAAGCGGGTGGAGAAGTCGATGCCGGCAACCTGGTCGAAGCGGGTCGCCAGCTCGAAGCTGGCACGGCCGACAGCGCAGCCGAGGTCGAGGGCCCGGCGCCGCGGTCCTCCCGCCAGGGCCGCAATGCAACGCTGCGCCAGCTGTGCGGGGAAGTTGGGCACCCCGAACTTGTCCGGGCCGTAGTGGGCGTCGCAGTACTGGGCGACGGCGGCATCCGACTCATAACGGGCGTGACACGCCGCCAGGGCGGCTTGGTCGGCGCGTCTCGGCAGCAGGGGAGGACTCACCATGGCAGGCTCCCGGGTCAGGGGCAGGTGTGTCATATGGCCTGGGTTGGACCGTGTCGAAAAACTATAACAGGGCCGCCGCCGAAATTGACAGGATTCTCAGGAATGTATTGAGAATGGCTTGAAAAATCGCCGGGCGCGGTTCCGGGTCTGCCCGGTTGCCGCGCCAAACCTCCAGGCCGGGTACCTGGACAGGCGGAATGCGGTGGCTGCACGGCCAAATTCCCAAGACAAATTGCTTCCCCTGGTGTAAAACGGGACTGGCTTCCGACGTTGATTTTTCTCTTTTGCGATACCTTTGGCCTATGCCGGACACCATCATCCTGCAATACCGGCTTACCCGGGACCTCTGGCGCCGCTTCTTCGAAGCCCACTACGGGTGCAACCGTTCCCTGAAGCTGCGCACCCTGTGGGGAGCGATCTGCATTATTATCGCCTGCCTGGGCTTCGGCGGCTTCTATGCTTCGAAAACGATCGCCACGCTGCTGCTGGCCACCGGCTTCTTCGGCGTCCTGTCGAAACAGCTGCTAGTCGTCAAGTCGCTGCGCAAGGCCGGCCGGCACCCGTTTTTCGGCAAGGAGCTGACGGTGACGGTGGCGCCGGCCGAAATCTCGGTGCGCAGCGGCACCGCCGGCTATACCCAGCCCTGGGGAAATTTCGTCGGCTACCGCCGCCTCGCCGCCGGTTTTCTCCTCTACCACGACCGCAACGCCTTCTTCTTCATCCCGGCGGAAGTGCTGACGGCAGGCTACGCCAACCGCCTGGAGCAGATCCTCCAGGCCGCCGAGGTGGCGAAGCTGTGACCTGTGCCTGTAAGAAACCGCCGTCCAGCCGATCCGCAAGGAACCCCTTTTGAGCCCCGGAAACTTAAAGATGGCAGAACCCTCCGGAAAGGAACCGCCCATGCCAAGAGAACTGCGCCGCAAGGACCGGGGGATCGACTCCCGGGAGGCCCGGGAGCTGCTCGCCCGGGGCGAGTACGGAATCCTGTCGACGGTTTCCGCCGACGGGACTCCCTACGGGGTGCCGCTCAGCTATTGCGTCCTGGACGGCGCAATCTACATCCACTGCGCCGTTGCCGGGCACAAACTGGAGAATCTTGCCGCCGACAACCGCGTCTCCTTCTGCGTGGTGGGGCGGACCGAGGTACTGCCGGAGCAGTTTGCCACCCGCTACGAAAGCGTCATCGTCGCCGGCCGGGCGCAGGAGGTCGCGGGGGAGGAGAAGCAACGCGCCCTGGAAGAGCTGGCGGCCAAATACTCCCCCGGCCTGGAGGAGGCGGGCCGGCGCTATATCGCCGCCCAGGGGCCGCGCACGCGGGTGTTCAAGGTCACCATCGAGGCTATCTCCGGCAAGGCGCGCCGCTGATCCCGATCCCAATCCGTCCCGGAGCAGGGCCATGAAGAAACGCTACCTCTACGCGCTGCTGTTCGGCATCCCCGGGCTCGGGGTCACCCTGCTCGGCGCCCTTTTCCTTTTCGGGGCGGCCGCGGGGGCCCTCTGGCTCTTCGTCTTCGGCGATTCCCCCTGGCCCGCCACCGTCGGCACCGTCCTGCCGGTCCTCTTCGGCCTGGTTTTCCTGGGTCTGTGGAGCGGTTTCATCGCCTGGGGTTTCCGAGTCGGCAAAAGGCTGGAGGTCGATCCGGCCCCGAACCTGAAACATCTCCTGCTCGCGGTCGGGGCAACGGCTGCGGTGCTGCTGCTGATGGTGCTGCATCAGCTCAGCGTGGGGAACCTGGGGCCGAAGTCCGTCAGCCTGGCGTGCAGCGACTTTTGCCGCGAACAGGGCTATGCGGCCAGCGGCACGTCGCCGCGCGACGCCGGGGCACCGACCTGCAGCTGCTTCGACCGGAACGGCCAAGTGGCGGTCACCACCCCGCTGGAGCGCCTCGGCACGGGGCGCCCCTGAAATGATCTTTTTCCGGTTTCCGGTGGGGCACTTTCCTGCTGGACCGGTCTCTCCGCCCACTCCCCCGCCCATTGCTCCGTTGCTGAACCCCTGGGCTCTCGGTCCATTCCCTGCGGCCGCCTAACGGGCCGGGCTGTCGCCCTGCTGTCCTCCCCGCACCATCTTCATCGCCACCAGGGTCACGTCGTCGTTGAAACCGCCGCTGGCGGTGAACCGGCGCACCTGTTGCAGCAGCTGTTCGATCAACTGCTCCGGCGGCAGGGCATGGAGGTCCTGGAGCAGGGCGGCGAGCCGCTCTTCGCCGAAGAAGCTTCCCTCCGGGCTTTCCGCCTCGGTGATGCCGTCGGTGAAGAGCAGCAGGACGTCGCCGGGGTGGAGCTCGATCCGGCGTTCCTCGAAGCGCACCTTCTTTCTCACCCCGAGGATGAGCCCTTCGGCATCGAGCCGTTCGCAGTTGCCTGACGCCGCCCGCCAGACCAGCGGCGGAGGGTGCCCGGCACTGGCGAAGGCGAGCCGGCCGCTGGCGGTGTCGTAGCGGAGGTAGCACATGGTGATGAAGAGCTCGGCGCGGTCGAGGTCCTCGTAGAGAAACTCGTTGATGGCACGCAGGGTTTGATCGGTCGTGGCAAAGCGCCGGGCCTGGGAGCGGATGAAGGTGCGGGTTTCGGTCATGATGAGGGCCGCACCGACGCCATGCCCGGCGACGTCGGCGATCACCAGGTCGAGGGTGGTCGGCGCGCGGGGGAGAAAGTCGTAATAATCTCCTCCCACCTCACTGGCCGGAACGCAGGTGCCCGCCAGGGCGATCCCCGGCAGTGCGGGCACCGCGGTCGGCAGCAGGCCGAGCTGGATGGTCCGGGCGATCTCCATCTCCCGTTCCCGCTCCCGCGCGGCGATCAGGCGTTCGGTCTGGTGGGCGTTGCGCAGGGCCACGCCGACCTGGCCGGCGAGGTTGGTGAAGAGGTCGACGAATTCTTCGGTGAAGATCCCCTTGGCCGTTTTGGAGAAGACCGAGAGGACCCCCACCGGCTCGCCGTCGATGGTGACGGGCGCGTGGGCGAAGGAGAGGATCCCCTCCCGGTGCGCGGTCTGGGCGGAGGCGGGGAGGCCGAGAAGGTCGGTGTCGTTGACCACGACGACGGCATTGTTGAGAAAGGCCCGGCCGATGGCGCTCTCCATGCTCACCGGGCGCTCCAGTTCCTCCGGAGACTCGAGGCTCTTTCCCCTCCGGCTGGCGAGGGTGAAGATCTGCCGCTCGGGGTCGAGCAGGCGGATGGTGCAGAGCTCGAACCGGAACTGCTGCTGCAGCAGGCCGAGGATATTGTCGAGGATGCTCTGGACGCCGGCGCCGCCGGCCACCAGTCGGGTGGCCTCGTGCAGGATGCCGAGCTGCTCGCGCCCCGCCTTGCGGCTGAGGGTGACCGAGCCGAAGATGTCGAAAACCTCTTCCATCCGGCTCCCCCGGCTCTCCAGGTAGTTGGCGAGGATGATGCGGGCGGGGGCGGCGCCGACCGAGCCGGCGAGGGTCTTTTCCGTAAAACGGCGCAGATCGGCCAGCTCGAACTCGGAGAGCCGCCCCTGCTCGTCGATTTCCCGGTCGCCGAGATACTCGGTGATGGCGGAGTTGGCCTTCATTTCCCCTACGAACTTGGCCATCAGCTCGGCGAATTCGACGATGGTCGGCGCCCGGCTGATGCGCTCCGGCGGCTCGATTTCCTGCGGCGGCGCGAAGACCTCGACGAACGCCACCGCCTGATCGCTCTCATCGGGCTGCGGTTCGCTGAACAGGGAAAGGGCGAAAAAGGCGCCGATGTTGAAAAAGAGCGTCCAGAACAGGGCATGGGGGAGCGTCGGCAGCCCGGTGAGGCCGAAGAGGGCCTCGGGGCGCAGCCAGGCAAGGCCGAACAGCCCATTCTCCAACAGCGGCGCCGGCATCCACCCCGAGCGGACCAGGGTGGGCAGGATCAGCGTGTAGAACCAGACCGCGAAGCCGACCAGCATCCCGCAGAGAGCGCCGCGCCGGTTGGCCCGCTTCCAGAACAGGCCGCCCAGGATGGCCGGGGCGAACTGGGTGGCGCCGGCGAAGGAGATGGTGCCGATGGTGACCAGGGCGTAACTGTGGCCGATGACCTTGTAGAAGAGGTAGGCGAAAAAGACCACCGCAAGAATGGCCAGGCGCTTGATCGCCAGCAGCAGGCCGGAAATGTCCCGGGCCCGGGTGGGGAAGCGCAGCACCACCGGCATCACCAGGTGGTTGAGGATCAGCGTGGCCAGCGCCACCGCGGCGACCATGACCATCCCGGCCGAACCGGAAAAGCCGCCGAGAAAGGCGAACAGGGCCAGCCAGCGGTGGCCGGCCGCCATCGGAATGGAGATGGTGAAATATTCGGCCCCGGCGCTCGCGCCGCCATTGAGGAGCAGTCCGGCCAGGGCGATGGGGATGATGAAGAGTTCGATCAGGAACATGTAGAGGGGGTAGCGCCACATGGCGCTGCGGATGTGCTCCTCGGCGGCGTTTTCGACCACCATGATGTGAAACATGTGCGGCAGGAACATGAAGGCCATCATGCAGATCACCCCGAGCGTCAGCCAGGAACTGGCGGGGAGCTGCCTGGTCCCCAGCAGCAGCAGGTCGGCGCGTTCGGGGAAGCGGGCGAGAAATTGGCCGAAGATGTCGCCGAAGCCGTCGAAGAGACCGTAGGTGACGAAGAGGCCGACGGCGACCATGGCGGCCAGCTTGAAGACCGACTCCAGGGCGACGGCCGCCACCAGCCCTTCGTGGCGGGCCGAGGGGTCGAGAAAACGGGCGCCGAAGAGGATGCCGAAGAGGCCGAAAACCAGCGCCACGATAAAGGGGGTGTCGAAGAAGAGGGGGAGCGCCGGGTGGGAGGCGGAGATCAGTTCGAAGCTGTCCGCGACCCCCTGAAGCTGCAGGGCGATGTAGGGTATGGTGCAGAAGACTGCGAAGACGGTCACCAGCGCCCCCAGCGGCAGCGACTTGCCGTAGCGGCTGGCGATGAAGTCAGCGACGCTGACGATGTTCTGCTCCTTGCTGATGCGGACCATTTTGCGCAGCAGATACCACCAGCTGAAGATGATCAGGGTCACGCCGAGGTAGATGCCGAGAAAGTCGATGCCGACCGTGGCGACCCGCCCGACGTTGCCGTAAAAGGTCCAGGAGGTGTGGAAGATGCCGAAGGAAAGGGCATAGATCCAGGCGTTGGCGGTGACGCTGCGGCCCAGCTTGCGCCGGTAGTCGGCGTAAAAGGCCGCGGCAAAGAGCAGCGCGATATAGCCAAAGGTGAGGAGGAAGACCGTGCCGCCGGGGATCATGGCCGATCCCGCCCCGGGTCCTGCTCCGCGGCCTGGGTGGGGGCGCAGTTGCTGAGACGGCGGGTGAACCGGTAGATGACGCCGATGAACAGGAGCCAGCCCAGCAGCAAGTAAAGGACCAGCAGCGGGATGCCGAAAATCAGGGTTGTGCGGTTGAAGACCTGCAGCAGGGGAAAGGTGAACAGCGTCCCGAAGAGAATGGAGAAGAACAGCCAGATTCCCCGATTGCGGTCGGAGTTCAGGTTGGCCATGAAGAACCTCGCGACGGGCAATAATTTCTGCTGTTTATGTCAGGATAGCGCATATTGCGGGTTTGGCACCCGGCCGGCGGGTAGAAGGACCTGGACGGGGCGGGAGGAGCATGCCGAAACGGAGTAAGAGGGGAGGGACTGTGCCACTCCCGGAACCAGGCGGGCCCCCGGGACCGCCCCGCAGGAAGCGTCCAACGGCCTTGCACGGCGTCCCCAAGTCCTCTATCCTGATGCGGCCGCACCCATTTCCCGCCGAGGAGAACGGAACCATGGAAATCGATCTGGATGTACTGAGCCACCTGCTAAAAAAACGCACCGACGAAATCGACGAGATTGTCGCCGGCACCGGCTACCTGGCGCGCACCGTGATCGGCGTCGGCACTTTTCTACTCGATCACGACGGCAACGTCGATCTGCTGACGGCCAAGCAGCAGGTCACCTTCGAGCGGTTTCTGCAGCCGCTGCTGGAGCGGACGCCGCCGCGGGCGACAAGCAGCGACGGGGATTGACCTTTTCTCATTTGCGCGCTAAAAAGAAGAGTCCGTTTTTCCGGAGGGTGGGGCCATGCACGGATTCTTTCATAGACTTTTCAGCAACCGCCTGACCGGGGTGTCCCGGCAGGCGGTTGTTTTTTTGGGGATGGTGATGGGGAGAGAAACTTAGCAAATACTGCCCTGAAAGCGCCGCAACGGTGGCGCATGGGGAGCACCCGTTTGAGGTTTGTTTTATAGCAAATTTGCGATAATATGGAGGGGTGAATGCGGTGGTCGGTTGAGTTTCTGGACGACGTGGTTGAGGAGGAATTCCATGCCCTCCCCGGGGATATGCAGGCGCGTTTTGTCCGTATATCCGAGTTGATCGAGGCTTATGGAATTGAACACGTGGGGATGCCCCATGTGCGCCACCTCGAAGGAAAACTCTGGGAAATGCGGGCGAAGGGCAAGGCCGGGATTTCCCGCGGGATCTACGTCGCGATCAGCGGCAGGCGGGTGGTGATTCTGCGAATCTTCGTAAAGAGAACTCAGAAAACGCCGAGGGCGGAAATTTGCCTGGCATTGGACCGGATGAAGGGGTTGCAAGATGGGTGAAAAAATCGCACAGGTCAAAGAGGAACTTCTGGCCGATGAAGAATTTCGGCGGGAATACGACTCGCTGGAAGAGGAGTTTTCCATTGCAGCGCAACTGATCGAAGCCCGGACCAAGGCGAACCTCACCCAGGAACAGGTTGCCCGGCGCATGGGCACGACGCAGTCGGTCGTTGCGCGGCTCGAATCGGGCCATCCGCTTCCGAGCCTCCGGAGTCTGAGGCGGTATGCATCGGCGGTGGGGAGCAAGGTGGAGATTCGGTTGGTGCGGGAATGAATTGAATATGGTATCCCCGGAACCCGAAGATGGGGTGCCCGGAAACCCGGTGGAGGAGGAGCCATGTCCCTGCTTTATGCGATCGTGTTCAGCGGAAAAGTCGCAGAAGGGTGCAGCGAAGACGAGGTCAAGGCGAAGCTGGCGGAGAGCTTCGGTATGCCTCACGAAAAGGTTGGACGGATATTCACCGGCCGGCCGGTGGTGGTCAAGAGAGGTCTGAACCGGGAGGGCGCCGAAAGGTTCCAGCGGTTGTTTTCGGCCGCCGGAGCCATCGCCGAAATCCGGCCGGAAGCTCCGGCCGAACCGGCGCCCGAACCCTCGGCGCAGGCGCCCCTCGCGCCTCCCGCCGCACCGCCGGGCCGGCCGCAAGCCGTCGCCGTGCCGAGCGGATTCTGGAGACGGGTCGCAGCCTTCCTGGTCGATGTCCTGGTCCTGGCGATTCCCGGCTGGGTCATCGGCTGGGCCTTCTACGAGCAACTGGTGCGGATCGGCCAGGCCGGCCGGCTGCTCGGGTTTGCTATCGCCCTGGGCTATTTTGCCCTTCTCAACAGTTCCATCGGCAACGGCCAGACCCTCGGCAAGCGGCTGCTGAAGATCCGGGTCGTCGATCTGCAGGGCGCCACCATCCCCCTGCACCGCTCGGCGCTCCGTTACCTCCTGCTGGGGCTGCCGTACTTCTGCAACGGCCTGCAGGTGAACCAGAGCAGCCTGTGGCTCGGCATCCTGCTGGCCGCGATTGTTTTCGGCCTGGGCGGCGGCATCCTCTACTTCTTCATCTGCAACCGCAACAACCGGCGCACGATCCACGACTTTGCCGCCGGCACCGTGGTCGTCAGGGCCGAGCCCGAGGCCGTGCCGCAGTTGCTACCGGTATGGCGCGGGCATTTCGTCATTCTCGCCCTCATTCTGGTCGGCCTGGGGGGCGCCGCCGCGCTGCTGGTTCCATCCCTCCTGAATAAGGAACCGTTTGCCAAAATGCTGGCGATACAGGAGGTATTGCAGAAGGAGCCGGATATCCATACCGTCGGGGTGGTGGACGGGGTTGTAACGTCCCCCCCTCTGTCATGAAGATGAAGGCCGCTTGTTCCGCGTACGTCCAGGGTGCGGATTGAAACTTTCCCTTGAACAGCTCGGTACGAATCTGCTGTAAACTTCGTCATTCTCCTTTAGTATCGCGGGACGGCCACGCCGATCACGATGTCAAGGAGATACGTATGACGCTCATCCTGCCGGGGATCTTCTCCCTCGTTCAACACCTCAGCACCTTGCGAAGGGAGCCGGAGTCCTACCGCCCCGACAGATGTCCCTGCGGCCACACCAGGGTCTGGCGTCACGGTTGCTACACGAGGAAGGCAGACCGCAAAGACCTGGGCGAGCAGGGCCTGAACCCGGTGCCGATCCCCCGCTTCTACTGCCCGGAGTGCGGCTGCACCTGTTCGAGGCTGCCGGAGTGCATCCCGCCCCGAAGCTGGTACCTCTGGAAAGTGAGACAGGCCGTCTTCCTGCTGCTCCTGGCCGGCAACTCGTTGGGCCGCACAGCCGCGTCGAACGGCAGCCGGGTCAGCCGCAAGAGCATCAAGCGCTGGTGGCGGCGCTTGCACGATCACCATCCGAGCCTCTCGCTCAACCTGCTGCCCCACTTCCCCTGCCTGGGGCGACATGCAGGGTTCGCCGAATTTTGGCAGGCTTTGCTGGCGCTGCGTCCCCTGTCGTCGGCGATGGCCGTGTTGCACGCGGAGGGGGGCGCCGTCCCATGATCCGCTCTTCCTGGAATGTTGAGAGACGCGGCTAAAGCTCGCCCTTGGCCACCCCACAGGCTTTGTCCCCTTATATTCCGTTGCGTTATGGTCTTTAATCGGGGTTATTTCCCTTAAAGGAGGCCATCATGCAGCAGATTCACCCACATGCCCTGTTCCGACTCTCGGTGCTGGGACCGCTGGCAAGCCGGGACCGCCTGGAGAAGGGCGATCTCAAGGCGCTCGTGCGCGAGCTCGCCGCCAGGAGCTACGCCATCCCCGACTCCCGCAGGTCTTTCATCGCCGAGAAGACCATCGAGGGGTGGTACTACGCCTGGAAGCGGGGAGGCATCGACGCGCTCACACCCAAGCCCCGGTCGGATCGGGGGACTTCCAAGATGACGGCGGCTCTCCAGGCAGCCGTCTGTGCGGCGAAGAAGGAGAATCCCGGACGTTCCTTGCGCACGATCCGGCAGTTGGTGGCCGCCTCCGGGCTCCCCGGCGCCACCAGGCTCTCCCGCTCCAGCATTCATCGCCTATTGCAGCAAAGAGGGCTCTCCAACCTTCCGGGCAGCCAGGCTCAGCCGGTGGAGCACCGATCGTTCGTGGCCGCCCACGCCGGGGATATCTGGTACGGCGACGTCATGCACGGCCCCAAGGTGCTGGTGAACGGCCGGCTGCGCAAGGTCTATCTCGTCTCCTTCATGGACGACGCCTCCCGGCTCATCACCCACAGCGCCTTCTGCCCGGCGGAGACCGCCCTGGAGGTGGAGGGGGTACTGAAGCAGGCCCTTCTGAAGCGAGGGCTTCCGACCCGCCTGATCATCGATAACGGCGCCGCCTACCGGGCGGCCACGATGCAGGCGGTCTGCGCCCGACTGGAGATCAGACTCGTCTACTGCCGGCCATATACGCCTGAATCGAAGGGGAAGCTCGAGCGCTGGCACCGGACCCTGCGCCAAGGCTTTCTGGGCGAGCTGGACATGGACAGGGTCCGCGACATCTTCGACCTCAACGCCCGGCTTTGGGCCTGGATCGAGGAGTGCTACCACAAGGTTCCGCACGGCGGCCTTGACGGGGTCACCCCCCTGGAGCGCTACCGGCAAGACCTTGTCAGGATCCGCCCCCTGGGGCCGTTTGCCTCCCGAATCGACGAACCCTTCCTGCACCGCTACGACCGGCTGGTCAGGAAGGACGGCACCGTGTCCTATGAAGGCGAGCGCTTCGAGGTCCCTTTCGAGCTGGTCGGCCAGAGCGTCAAGCTCGTGGTCGATCCGCACCGGCAGAAGGTGGTCGGCCTGGAATCCCTGAAGGGAGAGCCGCTGGGTCAGGCCACGCCCCTGGACGCCATCGCCAACTGCCGCCGCAAGAGAAGGAAAGCCCCCGCCGAAGTCGTCGCCGCTCGCAACGTCACCGGAGCCAACGCGGTGGAGTTGGCGCTGGAGCACCAGAGACGCAACCTCCTGGGCTGCCTGCCGCAAGAGGAGGCCTGATATGTACCGCCAGCACTTCGGACTTACCTCGCAGCCGCTTGCCAAGGACGCGCGGGAGTTGTGGGACGACGGACCGATCGCGGCGCTCAGGGAGCGCTTCCAGTGGCTTCTGGAGAACCCGGGAGTGGCGGTTCTCACCGGCGAGCCCGGCGTCGGCAAGACCTCGGCGCTACGCCTGATCGCCGACGGCCTCAACCCGCACCGCTACAAGGTCATCTACATGTCCGAGACCGACTTCGGCCGCATGGACATCTACCGCCAGTTGGCCCTCTCGCTGGGACTGGACGCCGCCTTCCGGCGCTCGCAGCTGTGGCGCGACATCAAGGCGAAGATATTGGAGCTTGCCGACGGCAAGCACGTCCTTCCGGTGTGGATCATCGACGAGGCGCAAAATCTGCCGCCGGACTTCTTCAGGGACTTCCCGGCCTTCCTTAATTTCGCCTTCGACTCCAGGGACCTCATGACCGTCTGGTTCGTCGGCCATCCGAGCCTTGGTCAGCTGTTGACCAAGGCACCCTTCGCGGCGCTGGCCAGTCGCGTGCACCTGCGCATGCAGTTCGAGGCGGTCAAGGGGCGCGAGCGCTTCGCCAGCCTGATCCGGCACGGGCTGCAAAGCGCCGGCTGCACCCAGACCATCCTCTCCGACTCAGGTCTCGAACTGCTGCTCCAGGGCTCCCAAGGGATACCGCGCACGGCCGGACTGATCCTGAGGACCGCCATGCGGCTGGCCGTCCCCAAGGGACTCAACCACCTGCCGGACGAGCTACTGAAGGACGCCATGGAGGAGCTGAAATGAAAAAAGGGGACTCCCCAGTAATGATCGTTTATCCGCCCGACGACCTTTCCGACGAAACCATCTGCGCCCTGTCGGAGTTCCTGCACGAGATCTGTCGGGCCTTCGAGCAGCACTACCACAGGCGGATCGCCCGGCACGGCAACGTGCTGGAGAGGGATGCGCGGGACCGGGTGTACACCGGGCATCCTAATGAAACGCGGGACGGCGAGGAGCCGTTCTGACTTAAGCGTCCCGGGCTGTTTCAGGGGTGTCATTCTCCTTTAGCAGCCTGGGACAACCCCGCCCGTTTCACCTAAAATACCGCGGGAAAACATTCCTGATTTAGCGCGGGACGTAACAAGCAGGAGCGGGGCGATTTCCGGGCGATGGCCGAGAAGCAGGGCCCGGAGCGGGAGGAGGATGATCGGGGCGACTTCGCGGCGATGGCGGCTCAGGCCGGGCAGCGGGCTCCGGAAGAGGAAGAGGATGAGCAGCGGCAGCGGTGACGGTCATCCCCGCTGGCGGCGCCGGCGGCCTGATCCGGAGATCGGGCCGCCGGGGCTTTCAGGGGGGCACTCGGAGGCGGCGCGGGTCGCGGGCATGGTGACTCGAGGGAGGGAGGAGGATCCTGTGGAGGCCTCCGGTAGGGAGGATTTTGAGGCACTGGCGCGGGGGCCCGGGGATGCGGGGCGGGAGGGGGAGCAGTTGGAGGCCGGGGTTGGGGAATGAAGCATGTCTAAGCATATTATTGTCGGTCACCTTCATCGATTTGAACAAGTCGCCCATTTTTAAATGTCAAAATCAATAAAAACTTCCCTGGTCCAGGACTATATGTCCATTGTTCAACCTTGACTTCCCTTGCTGTGTGTTTCCCGTTTTCGTCTGATATTGGTTCTTTTTCCAAAGAAACTATCTCTTTTGTTATCGGCTCACCATAAATTCTCAATATATTTGCTTGAGTATCCCCAATTGAGAAATGAAAGTCTTTTTTATATTCCTCGGATGGGTTAACCCTCTCTCCATCTTCAATACTAATGAGTTTTCCTTCTTTAAATGTCAATATTTTCAACAATTGATTATTCCCTTGGTTGTAAGTCCACTGCTCCTCCACACTTGTGCTTGAAATATTTTTCTTCTTGGTGTTTTCACGAACATTGTCAACAGAAATTAAATTTTCAAAAAATGGTTTTCCGCATTTCAACAAAACTTCTGCTTTTGTATCACCAATTGAAACCAACTTATCATCGCACCTCATTGCATATAAATTTGAATAAAAAAAAGAAATGGCAATTAGGTTTAATATCCAACTATAGTTAAAAATATTTTTCATAATTTTCTCCAAATTATCAATTAAAACGTTGTTAACATCGATAAATTACTAAAATGACAATTCGAAAACACAAAAACTTTTTTACTAAATTAAATCATTATTCTTAAGGGCGCCCCCAGTCCTGCTGGGGCGCCCCTCAGAACATCCTATGCTTATTAATACTATTCATCTCGCTTTTATCTCTGAATAAATATTAGCAACACTCAAAATTGGTGGCAATATAAATAATTGTCAGCATCCTGGTGTTGAAATTACCTGCTGTGTTCGGTCGATTATTTTTGAATATCCTGATGAATTTCCACTAACCCAGTTATAGCAGATTTCCAGACCAGGATATCCATCGTAATTATAAATATTAATTATTGTAAAATCTGCGTCTATTTCATATGTTTTTCTCGTTCTATATCTATCATGGATAATATCGATGCCATTTTGGCCATATGCATTTACCCAGACCAATATTACATCATTTCCATCATTCCCATCTGTATCAACCAAGCTGTTTATCGTAAAATCTTTGTCAAGCTCATATATGTTTTTCACTTTTGTGCTATCATGAATAACATATATTCCATTTTGGTTATATGTATTAGCCCACACTACAACAATTTCATCCCCAACGAGATTGTCAGTGTTACTTAATCCATTAATAGAAAAGTCAACATCTAGTTCGTATGTGTTTTTAGTTTTTGAGCTATCATGTATAACATAAATTCCAGATTGGCCCTGAACTGTGGTCCAGATCAACACTATTTCTTTTCCGCTAATATTATCTGTTTCCCCTAATCCATTAATAGAAAAGTTTTGATCTAACTCGTATGTGTATTTCGTTTTTGACTTATCGTGAATTGTATATATACCATTTTGCCCATATGAATTAACCCAAACAACAACAATCTCATCGCCTGCCACACCATCAGTATCCGCCACACAATTTATAGAAAAATCATTATTGAGTTGGTATACATTTGAAACCTTAGATAGGTCATGAACTACATCAATCCCCGTTTGTCCGTATGAATTCACCCAAGTAACTACGATCTCTTTTCCACCATTTCCGTCACAATCGACAACCGTATTAATTGAAAAACTACGGTTTTGCTGATATGAATTGGTCGTCTTCGTATTGTCGTGAATAACATCAATTGCACTCTGACTGCCTGATGTCCATATTACTATTATTTCATTCCCAGCAACATTATCCAAATCTATAATACTATTTATGGCTATACTTTTATTGCTGTAACTATAAATATAATTTTGACCTGTTCTTGGATGGTAAATACTAATTTGTGCAGTAGTTGTAGTTATAGTTTCCGTATACCCATCGCCATCAGTATCGGAATAATAAGTACTGGCCCTACCAACTCCAACACCAAAAACAAAAATAAAAAGTAAAATAACAGAAGAATATAAATATTTCATTAGCTAATCCTCCATTCATTATAGTTAATTTGATTTTTTATTATTAATTCTAGTATTATTTTTGTTTATGCCACTTTCAAAACTGTCATTTGTTAAAGTACCAGACTTGTCACCTTTTTTATTTTCAAAATATGATCCGTTTTTTTTCTTAAATAACTCAACATTGTCATATTCAGACATTACTACTGTATTAGGTGCTCCATTATTGCCAATGCTTGATATCTGCGGATAACTTTCATTATTTTCAATAATGTCTGATGAATATGATTTATCGACACAAACACACAAAAACAACACCATAAATACTACTGAAAACTTGATAATCATATTTTCTCCTTTTATAAATATAAAAAACGGTGATTTTAATCACAATTTATTCGAGTCACGCCCAATAAATGGCGGGCCTCTTTCGGGTTTCAAAAAGAACACCTTAATTCGATTAAATCGATTATCAGAGGCATTGAACATACATATCTTCAGAACTCTTTTTGGTTCAGCATTAGCCATCCCCCCTCCTCTCATTGCCTCCAACTTGAAAAATGCCTAACAGAAAATAATTGACCGACGAGGGCACTAATTTTGAGACATCTTATTATAGGTTTCTTATATTTTTCTCACTGCTCGCCAGAACAAGAAATTATTTCTGATTGGATGAGCACTCTTATCTCGGCCCCCGTTCCCATTCCTCCTCTCGCTCTTGATCTGCATCCTCCTTCGCCGGCGCGGCTCGATCCTTGATCCGCCGGAAATCCTCCCGATCCGGGTTGATCTCTCGTTTCGTGTCCCCCTCGACATCCTGGAGCGATTTTGTTTCTTCCTGGGCCTGCTCCCGATCGAACAATCTCCTCCCCTCAATTTCCTGAATTTCCCCCTGCAGCTGGGCAGCCCGGTGGTCAGGCACCTGGTCCTGATCAGGGCGCTCGAGCTGCGACATTAGCCGGCCGTCGTTCATGTCCATCCGGCGCCAGTAGTTGACATGCCGGCTGGTGCTGGTGTCCTTTTGATACTGCTCCTCGAGCTCCTGCTTTTTTGCCTGCCACTCGTCCAGATAGCCAACCGCCTCTTTCTCCGCCGGTGACATTTGGTCTTTGGCTGGCATTTGCTTCCTGGCCGTCTTGATCGTTTCGTAAAATTCCTGGCGGCTCTCATTGCGGCCTTCGTTAAGCCGCTCCCGCTGTGCCTTCGGGGCGGCCCCGAGGGCCGTATCGAGGGGACGTTCCTGCCGAAACGATTATCCTATAACCGACTGCAAACCCCTATCTTCCCGATACAGCGTTTCCCCCCGGTGAGTCGCCTTGCTCACCGCAGAAGCGCCGTAGCCAAGAGGTGCCGCGATGGCGGACGCGGGAAGTTGCATGCGACGCATGGCAACATAGCAGATGACGGCCTTGGCCCTTACCGTCTGCGGGCGACGACATGGGTAGGATAATTCGTCGGCGGACAGGCCGTAATGGGCGGCAATCTTGGCGATCAGTTCCGCAAAAGTCACTCCCGGCGCGGCGCACTCCTCTTCTGCTCCCAGAACCTGTTCGACAAAATCGCCGCCGCCGAGAATCCGCTCATCATAGAGATCATCGTCCGAAAGTCGGGCGTTGTACGCCCGGCTGGATAACCGTCCCCCCTGGGAAAGTTTTGCCGTCTGGCCCGTTTGCAGGCCGTCGGCCAGAAAGCTCAGGTATCGCTCAATGGCCGCTTTCTTGCGCTTTGCGAAGAGCGGCAACAGTTCCGTCGTCGTCAGGAGTTGGTAGGGAGCAGCCCCGATCAATTGTTGATGGCCGCACCAGGGGTAGCGGGCCAGTTCATCGAGATCGGCCACGATCCCGGCGCGAAGCGGATTCAGGTGGATGTAACGCAATAGTTCCAGCCGGTAGTTCTCGTCATCGCAGACAATCGATTTGTAACGGTTCTGGAAAAGGTGCCCGGCTCTTTTGTGGCGCAGATTGTAGGTGACGGCATAGCCGGTCAACAGCCGGCGCATTAGCCGCGCCAGAGGTTGTTCGGTGGGCAGGAGCAGGAGGTGGACGTGATTGTCGAGCAGGGCCCAGGCATAGCACAGGGTCTTTGTTTCGTTCAGTAGCGAACCGAGACGGCTGACAAAGTCATCTCGGTCTTTGTCAGTGGCGAAGATGTCGGACTGCGCGACACCTCGGACAATGACGTGCTGAAGCAGACCGGGGAAATCGATGCGGGCTTGACGGGGCATAGGGGGAAGATAGCAGGGTTTGTCGTTTCGTCAAGAACGTCCCCTTAGGTCCCCTGGGAAAGTTTTGCCGTCTGGCCCGTTTGCAGGCCGTCGGCCAGAAAGCTCAGGTATCGCTCAATGGCCGCTTTCTTGCGCTTTGCGAAGAGCGGCAACAGTTCCGTCGTCGTCAGGAGTTGGTAAGGGAGCAGCCCCGATCAATTGTTGATGGCCGCACCAGGGGTAGCGGGCCAGTTCATCGAGATCGGCCACGATCCCGGCGCGAAGCGGATTCAGGTGGATGTAACGCAATAGTTCCAGCCGGTAGTTCTCGTCATCGCAGACAATCGATTTGTAACGGTTCTGGAAAAGGTGCCCGGCTCTTTTGTGGCGCAGATTGTAGGTGACGGCATAGCCGGTCAACAGCCGGCGCATTAGCCGCGCCAGAGGTTGTTCGGTGGGCAGGAGCAGGAGGTGGACGTGATTGTCGAGCAAGGCCCAGGCATAGCACAGGGTCTTTGTTTCGTTCAGTAGCGAACCGAGACGGCTGACAAAGTCGTCTCGGTCTTTGTCAGTGGCGAAGATGTCGGACTGCGCGACACCTCGGACAATGACGTGCTGAAGCAGACCGGGGAAATCGATGCGGGCTTGACGGGGCATAGGGGGAAGATAGCAGGGTTTGTCGTTTCGTCAAGAACGTCCCCTTAGGTCCTAGAACGTCCCCTTAGGTCCCTCTGGGCCTGACCCAGCCGAAGGTGTCGATGATCATGAACGGGCGGTTGGGAGGGTTTTCCCTGGAACGCCTGATCATGGCCATCACCGCCCTGGACCGCGATGTGGAGATTCGGATACGCAAGAAACCGAGGTCGCGGAAGCATGCCCATTTGAATGTGGTTTGTGCTTGAACTGGGGTGGGTGGGCAGGGAAGTGAAACCATCTGCTCTGTGGCCGAACGGCAGGTTAATGTGGCAATGAAAAACTTGATCCCGGTGCCATGCCCTGCGGGAGCCAGGCGGTGAAGGGGATTGACCTTTTCTCATTGGCACGATAAAAAGGGGAGTCCGTTTTTCCGGAGGGTGGGGCCGTGCACGGATTCTTCCATAGATTTTCTCAGTAACCGCCTGACCGGGCTGTCCCGGCAGGCGGTTGTTTTTTCAGGGTTTGAGTTGGGTGCCCTTAGGAGAGGGATGGGACGTCGCTTCCAATGTGTAGATGCGACACATGAACAATCCCCTGCCGGTTAAAAGGCTGTTTTTGGCATCGAAAACAGGCCTATAAGGTATTTTCTGGGGCTTATTTCTTAACTTTCGTCTGTACTTTCGGTGAGTTAGTTTGGTCCGACCCCAGATGTCTCCCCCTCCTCCGGGTGGGTGAACCGGAGGTTTTCCCATTCGCCGGCACAGTGGCGGGCGAAGTTGGGGTTGGGGCGGCTTTAGGCGGGTAAGCATTTTTTGAAGATGGGGCGGTAAAATCGTGGGTGGGATCCAGCAACATTGGGCCTGTCAGATCCTATGGGCTGTCAAGGTGTAGACGCGACACCTGATCGCCCCCAGGTTCACCGGCTCACCCTCGCGACGCGCAACGTGGCCGACTTCGAACGCTGCGGCGCCGCTCTTTGCAATCCGTGGGAGGGGTGAAAGGGGAAAAATCGGTCCTCTGGTAGTTCCGGGGAGTTTGAAGTCGCGGAGCGCATCGACCGAAAAATTGGCTCGACAGCTATACCCGTTTTAGTATATTAAGGAGGGGGGATGGATGAAAAGGAGTTGGTCTGGGTGGGAAGTGCCCGGAAGGATCTCCAGGGCTTTCCGCCGGAAGTTCGGGCGGTCTTCGGCGTAGCCCTCTATTGGGCGCAACTCGGCAGCAAGCATCCGCAAGCCAAACCGCTAAAAGGTTTCAAGGGAGCCGGGGTGGTCGAAATCGTCGAAGACTTTGCTACAGACACGTACCGCTGCATCTACACCGTCAAGTTCGGGGACAAGACCTACGTACTGCACGCGTTCCAGAAGAAATCGAAAAAGGGCTCCGCCACCCCGAAACCGGACATGGATTTGATCAACGCCCGCCTCAAGGCGGTCAGGGAACAGGTCGAGGTGAACCCATGAGTCAACGCAATGAGAAGTTTGAAACATCGAGCGGGAATGTATTTGCCGACCTGGATCTGGCTATGCCGGAAGAACTGCAGGCCAAAGCCAGAATCGCCCACCTGATCGTGCAGATCATCTCCAAGAGCCATATGACCCAGAAGGAAGCCGCCGAGGTTCTGGGCCTGACCCAGCCGAAGGTGTCGATGATCATGAACGGGCGGTTGGGAGGGTTTTCCCTGGAACGCCTGATCATGGCCATCACCGCCCTGGACCGCGATGTGGAGATTCGGATACGCAAGAAACCGAGGTCGCGGAAGCATGCCCATTTGAATGTAGTTTGTGCTTGAACTGGGGTGGGTGGGGTCCGGATGTGAAATCCTCCACTCTGTCGCCAAACCCCGGGCAAATGTGGCAATGAAAAACTTGATCCCGGTGCCATGCCTTGCGGGAGCCAGGCGGCGAAGGGGATTGACCTTTTCTCATTCGCACGCTAAAAAGGGGAGTCCGTTTTCCGGAGGGTTGTGCCATGCACGGATTCTTCCATAGACTTTCTCAGTAACCGCCTGACCGGGCTGTCCCGGCAGGCGGTTGTTTTCTTCAGGGTTTGAGTTGGGTGCCCTTAGGAGAGGGATGGGACGTCGCTTCAATGTGTAGATGCGACACATGAACAATCCCCTGCCGGTTAAAAGGCTGTTTTTGGCATCGAAAACAGGCCTATAAGGTATTTTCTGGGGCTTATTTCTTAACTTTCGTCTGTACTTTCGGTGAGTTAGTTTGGTCCAACCCCAGATGTCTCCAATTTGGTGACTGGCCTTTTTCAGCTCAGAGCCGAAAATAAATCTGTCACCTTTTCCAATTAAGTTTGGTCCGACCCCAGATGTGCTCCGTTTATTGGCCCTACGAGGAGGATTCCATGTTGTCTGAACTAGCTGGATTTACTCTCACACGAACGATACCAGATAATGTGCTTATGGGTATCATGTCCGGAGCGTATAGGGTTTATGGAGGTGTGGTCAGGAACAACTCTGGACAAATTATTGCCCATTTGGCCAATACGGCCATTCCAATCAACCTAGCAACCTCACTTCCCATTGTAAATTCGGTTATAAGTGGATTAAACACCGTTCAATTAAGCCGGATCGGGGCAAATGTAAGCCAATTGCTTACCCTGGCAAAAGGAACCATGGTTCTTTCCGGCTTAACTCTTGGAGTCAGTGCCGCCGGTTTCCTGTTCCTAAACCATAAATTGAAAAAGGTTGACGCACGTTTAAAGGAGATCAGCAAGGACGTGAAAAAAATTCGTGAGTTCCTTGAACTCCAAGAAAGAGCAAGGTTAAGCACAGCTTTGAAAACACTGCGCAGCATTGATGAGGGCGTTGACATTGGTGTCCGTGAAAAACTGCTTGTCAACGCAAAACAAACGCTCAGTGAGATTCATGAAAAATATCGTGAGCTACTGATAGAAGCTAATAACGTTCAAGAGGCACTTCCTGTTGAGGAATATTACACTGTAACAGCACTCGGGCATGCGTTATGTGCGGCCGAACTTGATATGTATGAGCATGCCTATGAAGACTTGAAGGATGCCCATGATGTTTGGAATGCGTCTCTCAGACGCATCTCTGAAGACTTAGTTTTGAAAGGCGAGCCTGAGCGTTTCATGTATGATCGCTACGTGGATCATGTAAAAACAGATGAATTAGTCGATTGGATGGATTTTGCAAGTTCCTCAAATAACGGCATTGGATGGGTTGATGACCTCAGACGGAAGATAACCTGGAAGCCAAAGATGTCGACGTTTACAAAAAAAATTGACTTGGATGAGCAGATACAGATTGAGTTAATGAGGAAGGTGGTTGCGCGCGAGAAAATTATTGAAGGCTATGTGACTCAGTACAAATATTTTTCCGATATCAAACAGCGGCCATCTACTGTTCAACAATACTTTGAAAGCCTTCCGAAAGAGTCAGGCGTTGAGGAGTGCTTCGTGTTGATATCTGATGAGATTTTAAGGGCCGCTTAGACTTGGGCGAACGCCATTTCGAAAGTTACCATTTTTTTAAAATGTGAGTCGTTATTGGTTTCGTAGACATCATGGAATCCCTCTGGCGCGTCTTATAAATCAGGGATTGTGAGATTCGCTGACACGGGTAGGAGTGGAAAGGGAAGCACGACCCGGAACAAGATGTGAGAAAAAAATAAGACAAGCCGTCTATCATGTTTTTGGCTAAGATTCTTTTGTCTAAAAACTGAGGGAATATGAGACGGGGGCAGCAGCGAACACTTACGTCACCTCCCTCAATCCGTGAAAGGACGACCAAAGCGCTGACTGATGTTGTGGGCGGAGCTACATCGATTTTGTCATATTTTAATTGTTTTGAAGGAGGAGTGGATGATTCTCAGGACCGGAATTCGAGTGCGAGGGAAAAATTAACCGCTGCTTCCGGCTCAAAGACGGCCATCGGTTTTTTGTTTTCACCTCCAGTTTTGACCTGTTCTCTTGATGGAAAGCGTTCTATTCCATATATTTTATTTTCATAAGGAGGAAACAATGATGTTTTCTATTAAAACTATATTCACTGTTATTTTTTTATTATTCAGTCTATCACTAAATGTTCAAGCAAAAACAGAGAACAAAACGGTAGAAGTTGGAACGCAAACAGTTACTACTGAGGATGGACGGAAGGTAATATTGAAAAGTGATGGAACTTGGGAATATGCAAACAAAAACTTGTTTGAAAAAAAAGGAGAAAGCACACTTTCATTGGATACAGGGATAATTTTTAGGTCGGGAGACATAAAGCCAGTAGCACGCACGGAATTTTATCTTTTGGACAAAGGTCTTGTTGATGCTCTTCTTGAAAAGGGTTATAGTTATAACAATAAAAAAGTTACTGATCCTTATTTAATATACATTCAATTTCTTTCTTCTGCAGAATATTATAATTCAACAGACGATTCTAGGGAGAGATTTGACTTGATATGGTCAATATTAAGGCCACATGTTATCCAATCAGTTACAACTAATTTTGATGGGAAAGCGATATTTAAAGAAATACCGCCAGGACAATATTATTTGATGGGCCTTACAAAAATCGGCCAAAATTCAATAATATGGAATGTTGAGGTCAATTTATCGCCTGGTGACAACTCCTTTACTCTTGACCAGAACAATGCTGCCTACATTACAACTCGTTGAAAATTTCATCGAGGGCCCCCCTTGAGGGTCACGCATTAAAAGGCTGTCCGTCAAGGGCAAAAACATTCCTGGAGCATGAAGATTGTGGTTTTCATGCTTTGCTGCGTTCCGTCACCGACATCCTTACCATTGCCGATATTTCTCTCTGCTTCGATGTCAGCCTTTGCTGCACCAGTCACCCATCAGGATCAAGGCGGTTGTAGAGGTTATTGAAGTTCAACAGCCCTTTCCGCTTTTCGCGGACCAGAAAACCTTCGGTTCCAGGCCGTGTCCAAGTGATTGTTTCAGGACTTGTGGTTGTTAGCCAGCCCCATGGTGGCTCACGGCGTGGGCAGTAAAGACGGTGGTAACCGGTATCTATGCTGGGCGGAGCGGCTGCCAATCAGACCTCGTGGTTTTGCCAACCCCAATACGGGTTCACCGCTCCGGCCAGTTCCTAAGTGAAGGTCTTTTCCGGCATAAAGGGAACCTGGTCCCTGATGACGTAGTACGCGGCCCGCGCCAGTTTGTGGGCCAGCGCAGTATGTGCGACCATGAAGTTGCTCTTTCTCAACTTGCGGTTGTAGTAGGCTCGGGCTTTGTCGTCAAAGCGCCTGGCCAGTTCGGCCGCCTCGGAGAAGGCCCAGGAAAGGTACTTGTTGCCACTTTTCTTGTTCCCTTTTCCCTTGGCCTGGCCGTTGCTGGTCCATTGCGAAGAGACCAGCCGGCAGTACGAGGCGAAGTTGCCAACTTTTGCAAAACGCTCGATCGGCCCGGTTTCCAGCATGATGGTCAGCCCCAGAATCTTGCCGACGCCAGGGATCGTTTCGAATTGCCGGTACGCACCATTGAGTTCGAGCTTCTTTTCGATGAAGGTCTCAATGGCTCGAATCTGCCGGGTTAGGAAGTCGATGCTGTCCTTGCTCACCTGTCCAGGGGGCTCAGGGTCAGGCCTCCAAGTTGCCAAGATTTCCCTTTGCGCCCGAATTGTGCAGGTTCGATGCCCGCTTGGCTTCCCGGGTTCTTCATGGTATCCTCCAATCGCACTATTGAAAGTATTGTTTATCCAGGGGAAGGAGTGCGGTTATGAAGGCGATTACTGCGAACGACCTTAAAACCAAAGGTGTTGCGTCCATCGGTGCGGCACTGGAGGACCAGGAGGAGGCGATTATTTCGGTGCGGGGGAAGGATCGCTATGTGGTCATGAATGTGGAGACCTACAACCGCTTGCGGGTCTGCGAACTGGAGGCCGCCTTGTACCAGGCCAAGCGGGAAATCGAGGAAGGCAAAGGGGTCGAAGAGAGCGTGGAAGAGCATCTGGCTCGGCTCCGGAACCTTGAGCCATGAGTTTCAGGATCATTTATACGCCGGGGTACAACCGGCGCGCCGCGCGTTTTCTTAAAAAACATCCCGAACTTTTTCCCCAGTACGAAAAAGCTCTCAAACTTCTGGAGATCAATCCTTTTCACCCTTCCCTCCGCCTGCATCGACTGCAAGGTCCCTTGAACGATCTCTATTCGGTATCGATCAACATCAGTTATCGGGTTACTCTGGAGCTGATTCTGGATGAGCAACAGATCATCCTCGTTGATATCGGCAGTCACGACGAGGTCTATCGCTAGTGGGGGATAGGTACGTCCTTTACATTTCCCTAGTCAATCGGAAATATCGGGAATTCCTGGACCACCACACCGAATCCAAAAATAGGAAGGACGGCCCATCGGCCGCCCTTCGTTGTGCTCGGGACACTGCAATTGACGGACTGCAAGACTCCTCCACAGGCTCTCCCTTTCATTTTCCCGATCATTATTTGACCACGAAAACCGGCACCGCCGCCCGGTTCAGAACCTTAATCAGCCCCTTGCTAATCTCCGCGGCCGCCTCCCGCCCGGCGCAGGCGGCGCACGATCCCGGGGAGGACCTCCAGCAGGCAGTCGATCTCCGCCTCGCCGCTCAGCCGGCCGAGGGAGAAGCGCACCGTTCCCACCGTCGTTCCGGCCGCGGCGCCCATGGCCTGCAGGACGTGGGAAGTCTGTACCGTCCCCGACTTGCAGGCAGAACTGGAGGAGGCGGCAATCCCGGCGGCGTCGAGGGCGGCGATGAGCGCTGCGGACTCGACGCCGAGGATGGAGAGGCTGGCCGTGTTGGGCAGGCGCTGCTCGGGGTCGCCGTTGCGCCGCACCTCGGGGATGGTTTCCAGGATCCCCGTCTCCAGTCGGTCGCGCAGCGCGGCCAGCCGCGCCCCTTCGGCGGCCAGGCTCTCGCCGGCGATCGCGCAGGCCTTGCCCAGGCCGACGATGCCGGCGACGTTCTCCGTGCCGGCGCGGCGGTTCCCCTCCTGGGAGCCGCCGTGGAGCAGGGGGTGGAGCTTGACCCCGCGGCGCACGATGAGGGCGCCGACCCCCTTGGGGGCGTAGAGCTTGTGCCCGGAGAGGGACATCAGGTCGATCTGCGCGGCGCCGAAATCGACAGGGATCTTCCCCACCGCCTGGGCGGCGTCGCAGTGGAAGGCGACCCCACGGCGGCGGCAGAGGGCGCCGATCTCGGCCACGGGAAAGATCACGCCCGTCTCGTTGTTGGCGTACATGGCAGAGACGAGCAGGGTCTTTTCGCTCATCGCCTCCTCGAGGGCCGCCAGCTCGAGGTGCCCGGCGGCGTCCACCGGCAGGCAGCTCACCCGGAAGCCGAAGAACTCCAGGTAGAGGCAGGGGGTGAGGACCGCCGGGTGCTCGACGCTGGTGGTGACCAGGTGGTCCCCCTTGGCCCGGCGCGCCGCCGCTACCCCCTTGATGGCCGTGTTATTGGCCTCGGTGGCGCCGGAGGTGAAGATCACCTCGGCCGGGTCGCAGTTCACCAGATTGGCCAACCGCTCCCGGGCCAGCTCGAGGGCCGGGAGCACCTGCCTGCCGGCCCAGTGGCCGCTGGAGGGGTTGCCGAAGCGCTCGCCCAGATAGGGCTCCATCTCCTCTCGCACCGCCGGGTGCAGGGGGGTGGTGCCGTTATGGTCCAGGTAGACCTGGCGCATGCCTGCTCCTTGTTGCCGGAGGATCGAGTGCCGGAGCACCCGTGTACCGTCCGCCCACTATACCACAGCGCCACGGTCGATTAAACGCCACGCCCATTCCCCATCTTCGGGCTCTAACCAAGGGTTTCCGTTGCCTAATTTTTCCTTGGCCCGGGCGCCCTGGCGCTCGGCCGGGGCCTCGGAGGCAGGCGCCCTTCTTCTTGACATCTTTTGTCAGGTTACGGTATGCAGGAAGGAGGACAACCGGCAACGCAACCGGGAGTGAAGGATGGGATTTTCCGAAGAAGAGATCGAGCGCTACTCGCGCCACATCATCCTCAAGGAAGTGGGGGGCAAGGGGCAGGCGCGGCTGCGTGAAGGGAAGGTCCTGATCATCGGCGCCGGCGGCCTCGGCTCCCCGGCCGCCCTCTACCTGGCGGCGGCCGGCGTGGGGCGGATCGGCATTGCCGACGCCGACGTGGTGGAACTCTCCAACCTGCAGCGCCAGGTCATCCACCACACCGCCGATCTCGGCCGGCCCAAGGTGGATTCGGCGCGGGAGAAGATGCGGGCCATCAACCCGGGGGTGGAGGTGGTCACCCACCCGTGCTGGGTCTGTGCCGAAAATATTGCCGGCATCGTCGCCGGCTACGACTTCGTCATCGACGGCACCGACGGCTTCGCCGCCAAGTACCTGATCAACGACGCCTGCGTCCTGGCGGGGATCCCCTTCTCCCACGCCGGCATCCTGCACTTCGTCGGTCAGACGATGACCGTTCTCCCCGGCCGTTCCCCCTGCTTCCGCTGCGTCTTCCCGGTACCGCCCGCGGCCGGCGCCATCCCCAGCTGCGCCGAGGCGGGGGTGATCGGCGTGCTCCCCGGGGTCATGGGGGCCATCCAGGCCACCGAGGCGGTGAAGTATCTCCTCGGGGTGGGAGAGCTGCTCGCCGGCCGGCTGCTGATCTATGACGCCGAAGCGCTGGAGTTTCACAGCACCCCCTTGGCGAAGAACCCCGCCTGCCCGGTATGCGGCGAGTCCCCGACCATCACTGAGCTGCGCGACGAGGCGGGGGCGCGTACCGTCTGCGAGCGCGAGGGATGAGCATGCCAAGTTGCGAGGTGCCCATGCAAACCGTCGATCTGCGCGGCGTCGCCTGCCCGACCAACTTCGTCAAGGCCAAGCTGGCCCTGGAGATGGCCGATGCCGGCGACATCCTCTGTTTCTTCCTCGATGCGGGGGAGCCGGTGGCGAACGTCTCGGCCAGTCTCCAGGGGGAGGGGCACCGGCTGCTGGCCAGGGAGGAGCGGCAGGGGTACTTCGTCCTCACCGTGGAGAAGGTCGGGGACTGAAAAAACCTTGAGTGGAAACCATTGGAGGGAACATTCAGGCCTGGCCCGCTCCTACTTCCCTTTTTCCGATCATTTTTTGACCACGAAAACCGGCACCGTCGCTCGGTTCAGAACCTTCATGGTGGTCGGGCCGAGCCGGGCGTCGCTCAATCCCGGTAGACGTTTGGCGCCCATCACGATCAGGTCGGCGTGGTACAGGGCGGCGGCATCCAGAACCGCCTCCTTGGCCGGCTTGCGCTCGATGTCGATTCCTGCGATCAGGGATTCGTCGGCTTTCAGCGCCACCAGCCGCTCATGACAAAGGTTCTGCAACTGTCCGCGGACATGGTTTTCTTGTTCCATCAAAGAATTCTCGATAGAATCCTCCAGCTTACCTTCGGACAGGTAAAGTTCAGCCGTACTCTGGGCGCTTAATTTCATGATGTCCAAGCCGTAGATGACATGGATTTTGGCCCGGTACTTCTGGGCCAGGCTCAGGGCGTGGTCGAGTACGTAGCTAGTGTTGGCGTCCGAGACCGGCCGCGAGCAGGATCGATTTAATCTTCAGTTCCATGTGTTTCTCCTGATGATAGCGCGCAGGGCATCAATCGAACGCGGAAACAGCTGCAAGGGAACAGAGTTATTATGCTCCAACTCGGCGGGAAATAAAGCCTGGGGCAGCGGTTTTCCGCGGAGCTCCGGGGAAAACCTGCTTCATCCGACTTTGCCTCTCGCGCCACACTGCAGTGCGAAATATCCTGCCGGCACCCATCGCCTTTCCGACCTGCCCGTCAACTGATGCCGTAAGCATCTGCCGCCAATCATCAGCCAACAATCCTTCCCCGTTCCCTTCCTTTCCATTGCACAAAAACATGTCACTTTTCTTTGATGGTAGATTTAACCCAGGTTCGCTGGAAACTCTCAAATCAAGGAGGTCTTTATGCGCTACAACAGACTTGGCAACACCGGACTGTTCGTCTCGGAACTCTGCTTCGGCACCATGACCTTCGGCGGCGGGGAAGGGATCTGGGGGAAAATCGGGTCCCTGCAGCAGCAGGAGGCCGAACGGCTGATCGCCATGGCCCTGGAAGCCGGAATCAACTTCATCGACACCGCCGATGTCTACGCCGGCGGCGTCTCCGAACAGATCACCGGCCAGGCCCTGAAAAACCTCGGGGTCAAACGCGACGAGGTGGTGATCGCGACCAAGGTCTTCGGCCAGACCGGGGAGGGGCCCAACGGCCGCGGCGCGTCCCGGGTCCATATCCTCGAGGGGATCAAGGCCAGCCTCAAGCGGCTGCAACTCGACTATGTCGATCTCTACCAGATTCACGGCTTCGATCCCGCGACGCCCATGGAAGAGACCGTGCGCGCGCTGGAAACCCTCGTTTCGCAGGGGCTGGTGCGCTATGTCGGGGTCTCCAACTGGATGGCCTGGCAGATCATGAAAGGGCTGGGGATCGCCGACCGGCTCGGCTTCTCCCGGTTTGCGTCCTTGCAGGCCTACTACACCATCGCCGGTCGCGACCTGGAGCGGGAGATCATTCCGATGCTGGAGAGCGAAGGGCTCGGACTGATGGTCTGGAGCCCGCTGGCCGGCGGCCTGCTCAGCGGCAAGTACGGGCGGGACCGCAGCGGCGAAGCGGGGAGCCGGCGGGTGATCTTCGACTTTCCGCCGGTCGACCTGGAGCGGGCCTGGGCGGTGATCGACAGCATGCGCGAGCTGGCCGATAAGCGCGGCTGCTCGGTGGCGCGGATCGCCCTGGCCTGGCTGCTGCATCAACCCCGGGTGACCAGTGTCATCGTCGGCGCCAAACGCCCCGAGCAGCTGGAAGACAACCTGGCGGCGGTGGATATCGAGCTCTCTGCCCAAGAGCTGGAGGTCCTCGAAGTAATCAGCGCCCTGCCGCTCGAATACCCGACCTGGATGCTGGCCCGGCAGGGAGAGGAGCGTCTCCGGCAGCTGGAGGAAGCGAAGCACTGATCCGGCAGCGGAGACAGGTCGCCCGGCTGCTTGAGCGAAAGTGCCGGGGACCTAACCGAAGTAGTGGGCTCTTGACCCCATGAACGCTGAACCAGGAAGGCCACTGCGTCGCAGCAGCATGGACCCCGATCCCCTCCGGCAGTTCGCCCGCTGGATCCGGGAAGCCGAGCAGGCCGGGTCCCCGCAGCCCAACGCGATGACGCTGGCGACAGCGACCCGGGAGGGCAAGCCCTCGGCGCGCCTGGTCCTGCTCAAGGAGGTCGATGCGCGGGGATTCGTCTTTTACACCAACCATGAGAGCCGCAAGGGGCGGGAGCTGGAGGAGAACCCGTTCGCGGCCCTGGTCTTTTGCTGGCTGCCGCTGGCACGCCAGGTCCGGGTCGAAGGGAGGGTGGAGCTGGTGACGCCCGGCGAAGCCGACCGCTACTTCGCCAGCCGCCCGCGTGGAGCCCGGCTCGGCGGTTTGTGCTTTGCCTGGCGGCGCGGGGCTGGTATTTTCATGGCTGCTCAATTGCCTTGACCCCGAGATGACACCCATGCGCATCCTCCACACCTCCGACTGGCACCTCGGCCGCCAGTTCCACAATGTCTCCCTCCTCGACGACCAGCGCCACGCCCTGGAGCAGGTGATCGCCATCATCCGCGACCGGCAGGTCGACGTGGTGCTGGTGGCCGGCGACATCTACGACCGCTCGGTGCCGCCGGCGGCGGCGGTGGAGCTGCTCGACTGGGCCGTCCACGCCATCTGCCACGAGCTCAAGGTGCCGCTGATCATGATCGCCGGCAACCACGACGGCCCGCAGCGGCTCGCCTTCGCCTCGCGCCAGTTGGCCGAAGCCGGGCTGTTTGTTGCCGGCCCACTGCGCCGCGATTTGCATCCGGTCATCCTGCAGAACGAGGGGACTGAGGTCGCCTTCTACCCGCTCCCCTACGCCGAACCGGCCACGGTGCGCCAGGTCTTCGAGGTCGAGGTCCAAAGCCATGAGGAGGCCCAGAGTTTCCTGCTCGACCAGGTGCGGCGGCATAACGGCCCGGATCGCCCCTGCGTGGTGATCGGCCACTGTTTTCTGGCCGGCGGCGAGGCCAGTGAGTCGGAACGGCCGCTCTCCATCGGCGGCGCCGACCAGGTCGCGCCGGAGCATTTTCGCGACTTCGCCTACGCCGCCCTCGGCCACCTGCACGGCCCCCAAAAGCGCGGCGCCGAACACGTGCGCTACTCCGGCTCGCTGCTCAAATACTCCTTCTCCGAAGAGCGCCAGCGCAAGGCGGTGACCCTGGTCGAGCTGGATGCCGAGGGGAAGGCGAGCATCGAGCAGATCCCTCTCGTCCCCCTGCACGATATGCGCACACTGGAAGGCTCGCTGGCCGAGCTGCTGGCGGCAGGGACGCGCGACCCGCAGCGCGACGACTACCTGCTGGTGCGGCTGACCGACAGCCACGCCATCCTCGACGTGATGAGCAAGCTGCGCGAGGTCTACCCCAACGTGCTGCACCTGGAGCGTCCCGGGCTGATGGCGCGGGGCGAGGCGTTGCAGGTCGGCCGTGAGCGGCTGAAACAGGGGGAGCTGGCGATGTTCGAGGACTTCTTCGACCAGGTCGCCGGCCAAAAGCTCTCCGACGAGCAGCGGGCGATCGTCACCGCGGCCCTCGATGCCCTGCACCGGGAGGAGAGCTGATGCGCCCCCTCTCCCTGACCATGACCGCCTTCGGCCCCTTCCCCGGCCGCGAGACCATCGACTTCACTCAGCTGGGTGAAAACCCGCTGTTTCTCATCAACGGCCCCACCGGCTCGGGCAAGACCACCATCCTCGATGCGATCTGCTTCGCCCTCTACGGCAAGACCACCGGCGACGAGCGCGAGGGGGCGCAGATGCGCAGCGACCTCGCCGCGACCGACACCCTCACCGAGGTGTCCTTCGCCTTCGAACTGGCCGGGCGGCGCTTTGCCATCCGCCGCAGCCCCGAACAGCAGCGTCCCAAGGCGCGCGGCGAAGGCTTCACCACCCAGGCGCCGGAGGCGGAGATCAAGGAGCTCTTGGCAGGTGGCGCCGAGAAGCTCATCGTCGCCAGCAAGGTCAGCGAGGCGACCCGCGAGATCGAGGAGCTGACCGGGCTCTCCGTCGACCAGTTCCGCCAGGTGATGGTGCTGCCGCAGGGGCAGTTCCGCCAGCTGCTGATGGCCGACTCGGGGGAGCGCGAGAAGATCTTCGGCCAGCTGTTCCAGACCCGCATCTACCGCCGCCTGGAAGAGAGCCTCAAGGCGAAAGCGGCCGAGATCCGCCGCGAACGCGAGCGCCAGCTGCAGCTGCAGCAGGGGATGCTCGAGGGGGCGAACCTGGCGAGCGTCGAGGCGCTGGAGGGGGAGTTGGCGGAGCTGGAACCGGCAGAAAAATCGGCCCGGGACGCCATGGCCCGAAAAGAAGAGGTTTTTGTTGCCGCCGACAAGACGTATGAACAAGCCAAGGCGACTGCAGGAAGAGTTTGCCCGGACTGGAAACGACAGCCGCCAAACTGAAGAGTCATGAGCAGGAAAAAGAGCGCGGATCGGCAGTGCGCGGGAACGGCTGCAACGAGCGGAGCGGGCAGGCAGGCTGCAGCCGTTGCTCAACGAGCGTGCTCGTTGCCGGGCAGAGTTGACCGAGACACGGAAAATCCTGGCGCAGGCCACCGCCCGGCAGCAGGCAGCCGGCAGGATGTTGGCGGCGGCGATCGAGAAACAGGCCGAGTCGGAAAAATTGCAGCAGGTACGCGACCAGGCCAGGCAGCAGGCGGCGCAGCTTGAGGGCTATCGGATCAGGGCCGACACGCTGGCTGCGACCCGCCAGGCTTTTCAAAAAGCCACTCGCGAGGCCGAGCAGGCCGAGCTGCTCCTGAATTTCAAACGCCTAGCCGACCAATATCTCTTGCTCCATGAGCTGGAACAACTCGTCAGGGATCGGCAACGGCAGGAAGCGCTGGTCAAAGAAAAACAGGCACAGGAAGCGACACTACGGCAGTCTTTCGAAAAGCTCGAGCGGCAGGCCAAGGCATTGGAGCTTGCCTGGCACCGGGGGCAGGCAGCGATTCTCGCCGCCGAGTTGAAAGCCGGCGAGCCCTGTCCGGTCTGCGGAAGTCGCGCGCATCCGGCCCCCGCAACCTCGGGCCGGAGGCTTCCGACCCAGCAGGAAGTCGAGCGGGCCCGCCAGCAAGCCCGGGACGCTTTCACGGCCATCGAGGAGGCTCAGAAACAGACCGCTGAAGAGCTGGGAAACCTTCGCGATCTGGAACGGGACTTGGCAGCACGCCGGGATGCGGTCGATGCTGCGACATCCCTTCCCGAGCTGAAGATGCAGATCAGTGCCCTGCAAAACCGGGCGGCCGACCTGAAGTCCGCTCTTCCCGACCGGCACCAGGTGGCCGAACTCGACACCGAGTCGTTACGAAAACAGCTCCAGAGCAGGAAGGATGCTTTGACGGAAACCAAGGCCCAGGTGGATGCCGCAGAGCAGGAGCTGCCTGCGAACTATCGGGAACCCGGAACCCTGGAGCAGGCCGTTGCGCAGGCGCTCAAGCAGAGCGAACAGCTGGGGCGTCAGATCGAAGAACTCGCCGCGGCCCGGCAGCGGGCGCAAAACGAGATGACCGCGGCCACGACGGCATTAGCGTCTGCCGAGAACCAGCAGCAGAAGACCGAAACGGCTTTGAAACATGCTGGGGATACCTGGCAGGCGGCGCTGGAGAACAGCCCCTTTGGCGACGAGGAAGATTTTAGTACGGCACTGCTGCACGAAAAGCAATTCGAGGCCCTCAAAAAGCAAATCTCCGAATACGATGCCGCCGGCCAGCGACTCACCGGCGCCCTGCAACAGCTGCAAGGACAACTGCGCGAAAAAGAGCGTCCCGACCTGCAACAGCTTGCGGAGCAGCGGCGCTGCGCCGAGGCCGAAAAGCACCAGGCGAATGAGACCTGGCGGCAGCTCGACAAGCGCCTGAGCCTGCTGCTGGCGACCCGCGGGAAGCTGCGGAAAGCCGTCGCCGAGCGCGAAGGGCTCGACCGCAAGTACGCGGTGATCGGCACCCTGAGCGACGTCGCCAACGGCCAGACCGGCAACAAAATCAGCCTGCAGCGTTTCGTTCTCAGCGTGCTGCTCGACGACGTGCTGATCGAAGCGAGCCGGCGCCTCTCCCTGATGAGCAAGGGGCGCTACCAGCTGCTGCGCAAGGAGGACCGCGCCAAGGGGAACAAGGCCTCGGGGTTGGAGCTGGAGGTGGAGGACGCCTACACCGGCAAGCTGCGCCCGGTGGCGACCCTCTCCGGCGGCGAGAGCTTCATGGCCGCGCTCTCCCTGGCGCTGGGGCTTTCCGACGTGGTGCAGGCCTACGCCGGCGGCATCCGCCTCGATACCCTCTTCATCGACGAAGGGTTCGGCAGCCTCGACGCCGAATCCCTCGACCTGGCGATCCGCACTCTCATCGACCTGCAGTCCGCCGGCCGGATGGTCGGCATCATCTCTCACGTCGCCGAGCTGAAGGAACAACTCGCCCGGCGCATCGACGTCCTGGCCGGCCGGGCCGGCAGCAGCATCCGGGTCGTTACTCCTTAAGCCGCCAGGAAATCCCCAGACGGAAAGAGCCGAAGGCCCGGGGGCCTTCGGCTCTTTCCGTTGGTGCTTGTCGCGCAGTTATCATTGGGGCGGGCTGGTGGGATTGCCGTCGCTGTTCTCGGCCGTGGCCACCAGGCCGTCGATCAGTTCCCGTTTCTGGCTCTTGGTCAGCCGCGCTTCGGGATGGATCAGGCGGTAATGGAGCGGCGGCATTTCCCCCTCGGCAATCGTCTTGCGCAGCTTCTTGACATCCTCCCCCTCCCGTTGCCCCTGCCGCCAGTCGGAAAAATTGAGATGCCGGCGCCCGTGGCTGACGTCCACGGCAATCAGCCAGGAGACGGGAGCGACGTTGGCGTACCAGAGCCACTGGGTTTCGTTGCTGTGGCAGTCGAAACAGGCGCGTTTGGCCAGTTCGCGGGTTTGGTTGCCGTCCCAGGATGGTTCCTGGACGATCGGCGGGTTTTCATGGTCGTGGCCATAGGGGATGAACTGAATGGCAGGGACGAGGAGCGCCAGCACGAAAAGAATCCACAAGCGCCCCTGGTACGAAAAAAGACTCGACATCCCTGATGACCTCCCTTGGGCAAACCAATGAGAAAGAGTTTATCGAAGCGAGGCGCGATTGCCAATCAATAAATGTAGCCCCCCCTGCGCAGAAGATCGCGATGGGGGCGCCATCAGCTGGGGTTGCCTCCCACTCAAAGCGGATTGCCGCTCAGGGGCAAGCGCCGCCCATGCCTTGCCCTTGCCAACGCAGATGGGGTTGTTAAGCTTCTACAGAATTGCACTGCGAGTGGCCAACAGGGAGTTGCCGATGAAAACGAAGAAAGCCCGTGAGCTGCTCGAACCCAGCGAACTGCTTGCCATGTACCACGACATGGTGCGAATTCGCGAGTTCGAGGAGTCCTGCCCGAAACTCTACAGTCAGGGGAAGATGGGAGGGTTTCTCCATCTCTACAGCGGCCAGGAAGCGGTCGGCGTCGGTGTGGCCCACGCCATTCATCGGGAGGATTACATGGTCAGCGCCTACCGCGAGCACGGCCTGATCATCGCCAAGGGGGCCGCGCCAAAACATGTCATGGCGGAACTTTTCGGCAAGGCGACCGGAGTGAGCAAGGGGAAGGGCGGCTCGATGCACATGTTCAACGAATCGCTGCGTTTCATGGGCGGCTATGGCATCGTCGGCGGTCACCTGCCGCTGGCGGTCGGCGTCGGCTACGCGATTCTCTACCGGGAGTCCGATGAAGTGGTCGTCTGCCTCTTTGGCGACGGCGCCACCAACCAGGGGGTGTTCCACGAGGCGATGAACATGGCGGCTCTCTACCATGTGCCGGTGGTCTTCATCTGCGAGAACAACGGCTATGGTATCGGCACCAGCGTCGAACGCGCCAGCGCCGTCGAACAGCTGTACAAGAAAAGCTGCGCCTACGAGGTTCCCGGCCAGCAGGTCGACGGCATGGACGTCCTGGCGGTTTATGAAGCCGTCCGCCTGGCCGTGCAGAAGGCCCGCGAGGGTGGCGGCCCCACCTACATCGAGGCGCGGACCTACCGCTTCCGCGGCCACTCCATTTCCGATCCGGGGACCTATCGCAGCGAGCAGGAGAAGAAGATCTGGAAGGAGCGCGACCCGATTCCCAACTTCGCCGCCTGGCTGGTTCGCGAAGGACATGCGACCCGGGAGGAGATCGAGACCATTGATGCCGAGGAGAGGGCAGGTATCCAGGCGGCCATCGAGTTCGCCGAACAGAGCCCGGAACCCGACCCCGATAAGTTGTGGACAGACGTCTACGCCGACGCCTAGCCGCCCCTCCACAGGGTGCAGGCGTCAGGACCTTCCCTTACCCTTCACCTTTACCTGAATCCTTTTATCTGCAAGCACCGCTTGCCCGGAGTTTTCCATGGCGGAAATCACCTGCCGCGAGGCCATCAACCAGGCGCTGCACGAGGAAATGGAGCGCGATCCGTCGATCTTCATCCTCGGCGAGGATGTCGGACTTTACGAAGGCTCCTTCAAGGTCACCCGCGGCCTGCTGGCCAAATTCGGCGAGAAGCGGGTGGTCGATACGCCGATCTCCGAAGCCGGCATCGTCGGTTTCGCCTGCGGAGCGGCGATGGCCGGGCTGCGGCCGATCGCCGAGCTGATGACCATCAATTTCGGGATCGTGGCCATGGACCAGATCATGAACCATGTGGCGGTCGCCCGGTACATGTTCGGCGGCCAGGTCAGGGTGCCGCTGGTGATCCGTGCGCCGGGCGGCGGCGGCAACCAACTCGGTGCCCAGCATTCCCATTCCCTGGAGGCTCTTTTCGCCCACTGTCCCGGGCTGCGGGTGGTGCTGCCGTCGGTTCCGGCCGATGCCAAGGGCCTGCTCAAGAGCGCCATCCGCAGCGACGACCCGGTGCTGTTCATCGAGCACGAGGGGCTCTATGCGGTCAAGGGGGAAGTGCCCGATGGGGAACACCTGGTTCCTCTCGGTCGGGCAGCCATCCGGCGCGAAGGGGCTGACGTCACCCTGGTGACCCTGTCGCGGATGGTCTACATCTGCCTGGAAGCGGCCGAGCAGCTCGCCGGCCAGGGGATCGCGGCGGAGGTCATCGACCTGCGCGGGCTCAATCCCCTCGACCTGCAGACGGTCCTCGATTCGGTCCGCAAAACCCGGCGGGCGGTGACCGTCGAGGAGTCCTGGCTCTCCTTTGGCTGGGGCGGGGAAATTGCCGCCCGGATCATGGAATCCGCCTTCGACGACCTCGACGGACCGGTGCTTCGCGTCGGCGGCGCCGACGTGCCGATGCCCTACAACAAGCATCTGGAACAGGCGGCGATCCCCGCTGCCGCGCAAGTGGTGGCCAGGGTGAGGGAACTCTTCTGACCCGCCCGCTCCCGCAACAACGAATTCTTTACACCGTCTGAGAATGAGGAGACAAGAACGCGATGGCGACTGAAATCACCATGCCGAAACTGAGCGACACCATGGAGGAAGGGACCATCCTCAAGTGGCACGTGGCCGAAGGGGACAGGGTCTCCAGGGGCGACATCATTGCCGAGGTCGAGACGGACAAGGCGGCCATGGAGATGGAGGCCTTCGACGACGGCGTGGTGACCGCCATCAAGGTTCCCGATGGCGAGACGGTGGCGGTCGGCACGGTGATCGCCATCCTCGATGGCGCGGCGCCGGCCAAGGGGGGAAAGGAACGCAAAGAGATGCCGGCGGCCGGGGCGAAAGAGAAGGAAACTGCCCGGCAGGAGCCTGAAGAAGTTGCCGCTTCTGCCGCGGAAAAGGAAACGGGAGGCGCCGCAGCAGGCCCGGCGCAGCAAGCGGAGCAAGAAGCCGGGGAAATGGCCGAGGCACAGGAGCCGCCGGAAGGCCAGGAAAGAAAAACGCCTGAAGCGGAGGCCCCGGAACGGTCGCGTTCTGCGGACCAGGCCGGGCGCGGGGTCCCCCCCGGCGGCCTCGTCTCCCCGGCCTCTCCGGCGGCGCGGCGTCTGGCTGAAGCCGCCGGGATCGACCTGAGCCGGGTGCGGGGAACCGGCCCCGGCGGGCGGGTGGTGGTCGCCGATGTCGAACAGGCACGGGCCGAAAAGGGGGGCGTTTCGGCGGGCGCGGTCCGGGCGGAAGAGGACGGGGAAAAGGGCGGCAAGTCGGTCAAGATCCGCCGCATCGTTGCGCGCAAGATGATCGAGGCCTGGGAGACGATCCCCCATTTCTACGTCACCGTCGCTGTCGATATGACCGACGTGATCCGGTTCCGCAAGGATCTGAAAGTCAGCATCAACGATTTCATCGTGGCCGCCACGGCCCGCTCGCTGCGGGAGCACCCCTGGGTCAACAGCCATTTCATCGACGGCGAAGCGGTGGAGCAGGCGGCGATCAACATCGCCATGGCCGTGGCGACCGACCGCGGCCTCTACAATCCGGTGCTGAAGGATTGTGCGGAGCGGGACCTGCGCGACATCAGCCGCAGCAGTCTGGAACTGGCCGAACGGGCCCACCAGGGGAAGCTTTCCCAAAAGGACATGCAGGACGGCACCTTCACCATCTCCAACATGGGGATGCTCGGGGTCGAATCGTTCAGCGCCATCATCACCCCGCCGCAGGTGGCGGTGCTGGCGGTCGGCACCGCCCGGGGCGAACTGGTGGTCGACGAGCATGGCGAGTCGACCATTGCTCCGATCCTGCGCCTGACCCTCTCGGCCGACCACCGGGCCCTCGACGGCGCCGATGCCGCCGAGTTCCTGGCGACCCTGAAAAGCTACCTCGAAGCGCCAGTGGTACTCATCGCCGGCGACAATCCAAGGGAGTCGAAATAACGCATGAATGACAACTGCCGCATTCCCCCCGAAGAGTTGACCTGGCACTGCGACCCGGCCCAGTTCGAGTTCGAGACCACCGCCAGCCTGCAATGCCTGGAGGGGACCATCGGCCAGGACCGGGCGGTGACCGCCATCGAGTTCGGCCTCTCCTTCAAGAACGACAATTTCAACATCTTCGTCCTCGGCGAGCCAGGCACCGGTCGCAGTTCGACGATTCGGAAACTGGTGCGGGGACGGGCCGGGGCTGAGCCGATCCCGGATGACTGGTGTTACCTCCATTCCTTCGACGATGCCAGCCGGCCGCGCTCGCTGCGGCTTCCTCCCGGCCGCGGTCGTGAGCTGCAGAAGGACGTCGAGCATCTTGTCAGCCGGTTGGCGGAGGAGATACCCAAGATCTTCGAAAGTAAGGACTACGAGCAGCAGAAGGGGCGCATCACCGGCGAATACCAGGAGAAAAACCGGGAGCTGTTCCAGCGCCTGGAACAGCATGCGAACAGCGAAGGCTTTCTGCTCCAGCGCAGCGTCAGTGGCCTGGTGCTGGTCCCGACCCGCAACGGCGAGCCGGTGTCGCAGCAGGAGTACGAGGAACTCCCCGAGGAGGAACGCAAATCCCTCGACCAGAAGGGGGAAGCTCTCCAGGAGCGGCTCAACGAGGTGCTGCGCAAGGCTCGCGACCGGGAAAAGGAGATGCGCGAGGCGATCGCCAAGATGGAGAAGGAGGTGATGCTCTTCGCCATCGGCCATCTCTTTGACGACCTCGAGGAAAAATACGCCGACTTCAGCCCCGTGCTTGAGCATTTCGCCGCCTGCAAGAAGGACCTGGTGGAACGCATCGAGGAGTTTCGCCCCAACCAGGGACCGCAGATTGCCATCCCGGGGCTGCGCAGCGCCAGCCAGGAACCCTCCTTCGAGCGCTACCTGGTCAATCTCTTCGTCGACAACAGCGATCTCAAGGGCGCCCCGGTCATCTACGAGGCCAACCCGACCTACTTCAACCTCTTCGGACGCATCGAACACATCATCCAGATGGGGAACGCTTCCACCAACTTCACCATGATCAAACCCGGCGCCCTGCACCGGGCGATCGGCGGCTACCTGATCCTCGACTGCCGCGAGGTGCTGATCAATCTCTTCTCCTACGAGGCCCTCAAACGCTGCATCCGCAACCACGAGATCAAGATCGAGGACATGGCTGAGCAGTTCCGGCTGCTGGCGACCGTCTCCCTGAAACCCGAGCCGATCCCCCTGGACTGCAAGATCGTCCTCATCGGCACCCCGCTTCTTTACTACCTCCTCTACCAGTACGACCAGGATTTCCGCAAATACTTCAAGGTCAAGGCCGATTTCGACCGGATGATGAAGAACACTTGGGAGAACGTGCAGGAATATGCCCGCTTTATCGCCTCCAAGTGCCAGGAGGAGAAAATCCTCCCCTTCGACCGTGCGGGGGTGGCAAGGGTGGTGGAATATTCGGTGCGCCTGATCGAGGACAAGCAGAAGCTCTCCTCGCGCTTTCTGGATATCGCCGATCTGCTGCGGGAGGCGGCGTTCTATGCCAGCCGGGAAGCGCGCGACCGAGTCTGTGCCGAGCACGTCGAGCTGGCCATCGAGGCCAGGGTCTACCGCTCCAACAAGGTCGAGGAACGGATCCAGGAACTGCTCGAGGAGGGGACACTGCTGGTCGATACCGAGGGTGCGGTGGTCGGCCAGGTCAACGGCCTGTCGGTCTACCTGATGGGCGACTACTCTTTCGGCAAACCGTCGCGGGTGACGGTGCGTACCTACCTCGGCAAGGGCGGGGTGGTCAATATCGAGCGGGAGGCCAAGCTCTCCGGCCCGATTCACGACAAGGGGGTGCTGATCCTCACCGGCTTCCTCGGCGACCGCTTCGCCCAGGACAAACCGCTGGCGCTGGCGGCCTCGATCTGCTTCGAGCAATCCTACGGCGGCGTCGAAGGGGACAGTGCCTCCTCGGCCGAGCTCTATGCCCTCCTCTCGTCCCTCTCCGGAGTGCCGCTGCGCCAGGGGATCGCCGTTACCGGTTCGGTCAACCAGCGCGGCCAGGTCCAGCCGATCGGCGGGGTCAACGAGAAGATCGAGGGCTTCTTCACCCTCTGTAAGGTGCGGGGGCTGAACGGCGAGCAGGGGGTGGTGATCCCGATCCAGAACGTGCGCAACCTGATGCTCAAGGCCGAGGTGCGTGAGGCGGTCGCCGCCGGCCAGTTCCATGTCTGGGCGGTCGGGACGATCGACGAGGGGATCGAAATCCTGACCGGCGTCCCGGCCGGGAAACGCACAGAAGACGGTACCTGGCCCGAAGATTCGGTCAACTTCCTGGTTGATGCCCGGTTGCAGCAGCTGGCCGAAGCGGTGAAAAACTTTGCACCAACCAGGGAAAACGGCAAATAGCTGTCGTCGAGTCGAGCGGCCGCTGACCTTCTTGCCTTCCCCCAGCGATTGTGGTCAAATATCTCCGGCGCACCCAGCGCCGGATTTTCTATCGGGGGAGGTTTTTGTCATGTCGCCTGGGTCAACAGCCGGCGCCGATCGGCCCACCGCTGCCGAGCTGCAGCGCCATGCCGATTATTTTGCCGACGGCTTCATCACCCGCCATCTCCTTGATGCGATTCCGACCGTCCTGCTGATCCTCAACCGCCAGCGCCAGATCGTTTACGCCAACCGTCCCCTGATCGAATTGACCGGCGTCAGCGACGCCTCCGCCCTGAGCGGCCGGCGTCCCGGTGAGGCGCTGCACTGCATACATTCCCGGAAGTCCGGGGGCTGCGGCAGCGCCGAGCCCTGCCAGACCTGCGGTGTCCTCGGCGCCACCCTGGCCAGCTTCGAGGGTTCCCCGGCCGAGCGGGAGTGCCGCATTACCCGCCACCGGGAGGGGCAAGTCGAGGCCCTCGACCTGCGGATCTGGGCCACGCCGCTGGAATACGCGGCGGAATCCTTCACCATCTTCTCCATCGCCGATATCAGCCATGAAAAACGCCGCCAGGCCCTTGAGCGGCTCTTTTTCCACGACATCCTCAACCTCGCCGGCGGCATCCGCGGGTTTTCCGAACTTCTCCTCGACCCATCCGGGGTGGAGGACACGGCTCCCCTTCTCGGCCATGTCCGGCAGGCAGCGGAGCGAATCATCGACGAAATCCAGGCCCAGAGAACCCTGATGGCAGCCGAGAACCAGGATCTGCAACCCCGCCCCGAGGTGGTGGCGGCCGCCGCCCTGCTGGAACAGGTTTGTACGATCTATCGTTTCCATGAGGTCTGCCGGGACCGCGAACTGCGTCTCGACACGCAGGAGGAGGGGGGCATCCTCTCCAGCGACGCCACGCTTCTCGGCCGCGTTTTGGGGAACATGGTGAAGAACGCCCTCGAGGCCACGCCGCGGGGGAGAGTCGTCACCGTCGGCAGTCGAAGGGTCGAGGACGAGATCGAGTTCTGGGTTCACAACCCGGGGACGATTGCCGAGCCGGTCCGCCTGCAGATCTTCCAGCGCTCCTTTTCCACCCGGGGCGCCGGTCGAGGCCTGGGGACCTACAGCATGCGCCTGCTCTGCGAGGACTACCTCGGCGGGCGGATCGGTTTCACCTCCACGGCGGACCAGGGAACGAGATTTTTCGTCCGATTCCCGCGTCAGTGGCAGGGGCGCTGACGACTTCTCAACGCTTCGCTGGCTTTCCCTTCGGCTTGATCTTTTTCGGTTTGCAGGCGTGGTCCTTCTTGGCAGTAACCGCACCGCATTTCTCGCAGCGGTAGTTCCCTGGCTTGGCTTCGTTCTCCGCTTTTCCCTTCAGACACTTGCCCATGACTCTCCTTTTTCGGGAACCGCAGGTTCCTTACTGCTGGCGAGTTCCACCGCAATGATGGGCTCCCGAGCCCGTTTGGCTATGCATGGGGTCGACGGAATGTTTTCTCTCCCCCGCTGCCGCAGGCGGGCTTTGTCAGGTCATTGACGAGGCGGTGGCAACGCGGATGGCCCCGGCCGTGTCCATGCATTTCCAGCCAAACGCGAGTCCTTCGGGCGACGATCCTGCTTTGCTCCATTTTAGCTTATCCTGATCGGTTCCGCCTGCCGGGACCGCCGCTTGACAGGGGCAAATCTCCGGGCCTAGATTAAAATTGTGTGGAGACAAAAATTTCCGGAATTTTGCCTTCGCCGCGGCGGCGAGGGCGGGAAAGGAGCAGGAATATGACCGTTTTCGAACTGGCACGCTCGGTGGAAGTGCGTGGTGAGGAAATTTTTCGCCGCCTGGCCGGTCAGACCGACAACCCCGGGGTGCAGCGGATATTCAATGCCGTTGCCGCCGACGAGAAGGAACTGGCCGAAAAAATCGCTGAACTGAGTTCCCGGGTCGGAGCGGCGGGCCGCCGGGAGTCGGAAATGCTGGAAGCTTTGAACAGCGAGGCATCTGCACTGACCCAAGGGTTGGCAAACGCACACGCCACGAGTGACGTCGAGGCATTTGAACTCGCCGCCGACTATGAAGAACAGGTCTGTCAACTCTTCCGCAAGGCTGCAGTCGCGGAGGGGAATTCGCAGATCGGTTCGCTGCTGAGCCAAGTCGGTGCCTGGGAGTGTCGCGAGGCCGAAGATCTGCGCAAAACCCATGACTTCATCAATGCGCCCAATGAATTTCTGGCTTGGGGAGAATTCAGCAACCTTGACGAATTCCACAACTTCGGCCGTGACGTCGGTTGAGCCGATGGCACTCCGGCTCCCCAGGGCGTTTTTCCCGGTGCCCTTTTGCCGGGTGATTAAAAAACGATAATGATGTGATATACTGTTGGTAACAAGAGGATCGACTCAGGGGACAAGGAGGCGGCCGTGATGGGGAAATTTCAGGCTGAAACGATGCGGGAGCGGTTCCATGACCTGGCAGCGGGGTCTTGGGTTCTGGTGTTGCTGTTGGTGGCAGGATTTGTGGCGGTGGTAACGGCTATTCTCGTGGCGTGGCCCGCCGTCGCTTATCTGGCGAGCCGCTTTTTCGGCGGTGGTGGCTGAGGGCCAGCGTTCCAGAATTTTACCATACCGTTTTTCTCCGGAGGCTGAAAGGGGTATGTGCGGGAGGGCGTAGCTGGCAAGGAGACAACGGTTCCTGGTCAATCGAGATGGTTGTAAGGTCGTAATGTGGCATTGCAAGGGGCCGGCTGGGAGAATTGATTTCCGGCAGGCCCCTTTTTGCAATCGAAGGGTAAGGTGGGGTCCCGGTCTGGCCCGAAGAGAAGCGAAGAGGCGGGAACCGGTCAGGGCAGGGGGATGATGAAGACCGGGCGTCGGGTTTTGCGCAGGACCTTCTCGGCGACGCTGCCGAGGAAGGTGTACTCCATGGCGCCTTTGCCATGGGTCCCCATGACGATGACGTCGATCTGCAGACGGTCCGCGGTTTCCAGGATCCTGGCCACGGGGTCACCATGCAGGACGTCGACCGAGACGATCCGGTCCAGGTCCTCCGGGTGATCAGCCAGTTCCTCGGCTGCGAACTTTTTCAGCCGCTCCCGGATCTCTTCGCGGGCCTCCGCTTCATGCTGGGTGTCGAATCTTTCCAGGCTCCCCTTGATCATCAGCGCCGAAATGTAGCTGCGCATGGCCGGATCGACCTCGGGAACGACATGAAGGAGGTGGAGATTGGCTCTGTTGCGCCGGGCCATCATCACCGCATGCTTGAAGGCCTGTACGGCATTGGGCGTGAGGTCGGTGGCGACCAGGATATCCTTGTAATTCGGCAGCATGGCAAGCTCCTCGCAGGCCTGAAGTGTTGGCTCTCTCGGGTTGTAAGTTTAGCAGGCTCCACAACGTCGGCAGGCAGTGTCGGGCAGCAAGAGAAAAGGGAGGCGTTACGCCTCCCTTTTCTCTTGGCGTACCGAGGCGATTATTTGCCGGCAGCAAGAGCCTCGTCGATCAGGTCCTTGCCGATGACATCGTAGAATTTGGGATAGATGGGGAGCATGGCGTCTTTCCAGGCCTTGCGCTGTGCCGGGGTCAGCTCGTGGACGGTGGTCTTGCCCGAGGCCTTGATCTTGGCGAGATAGTCCTGGTCCATCTGCAAGGCCAGCTTGTTGCCGTATTCGGTGGCTTCCTTCATCGCCTGGCTGATAAGGGTTCTTCTGCTGGTCGTTGAGCTTGTTCCAGAAGATCTTGTTGGTGACCACGAGGTAGCCGAGGTAGCCGTGGTTGGAGAGGGTCAGGTCCGACTGCACTTCGTAGAACTTCTTGGTGTAGAAGTTGGAGAGGGGATTTTCGCAGGCGTCGACGACCCCCTGCTGCAGGGCGCTGTAAACTTCGGAGAAGGGAAGCACCTGGGGATTGGCGTCGACCGCCTTGAACTGGGCTTCGAGGACCTTGGACGACATGATGCGGAATTTCAGGCCGGCGGCGTCGGCCGGGGTGAGCAGCGGCTTGTTGGCCGAAAGCTGTTTGAAGCCATTATCCCAGAAGGCCAGCCCGACCAGACCCTTGCTGCCGACATCGGAAAGGATCTTCTGGCCAACTTTGCCATCGAGCACCCTGTGCAGGTGATCCGCATCGTTGAACAGGAACGGCAGGTCGACCAGCTGCAGGCTGGGAGCGAAGGAAGTGAACTTGGAGAAGCTCGGTGCCGCCATCTGCACGGCGTTGGTCATCAGCGGGGTCATGACGTCCTTGTCGTCGAAGAGGGACGAGTTGGGATAGACCTCGACCTTGATTTCGCCGTTGGAGCGTTCCTCGACCAGTTTCTTGAAATACTCGGCAGCCTGGCCTTTGGGGGTGTCGACGGCAACGACGTGGCTGAACTTGATGACGATGGGGCTGGCGAAGGCGGGGGCCGCGACCAGCGCTGCGATCAACAGACCTGCGAGAAAACCGAACTTGCGCATATCTATGTCCTCCTAACGGTTGGGGGGCGTTGCCATCCGGTGCTACCTTGGACCGGTCGGCTGGATGAACGCCCGTGTGTTGAGACTCGGTAAGGGGTGTATTTCTAGCTGCCGTACATCAGGTTCGGCAGCCACAGGGAGATGGCCGGGATATAGGTCAGGATGAGCAGTCCGACCAGCAGGACGAAGAACCAGGGAAGCGAGGCCTTGACCACCTCGCCCGAGGCTCAACCCGGAGATGCCGCTGGCGACGAACAGGTTGAGGCCGACCGGCGGGGTGAGCATGCCGATCTCCATGTTCACCGTGACGATGACGCCGAGGTGGATCGGATCGATGCCGAGCTGCATCGCCACCGGAAAGATCAGCGGGGCGATGATCATGATCAGGCTCGACGGCTCCATGAAGTTGCCGGCCAGAAGCAGCAGCAGGTTGACGAAGACCAGGAACATGTACTTGTTGAGGTGCATGCCGATGATCAAGGCGGCCAGGTCCTGGGGGATCTGCTGGATGGTCAGCAGGTAGGCGAAGACCATGGCATTGGCGATGATGAACATGATCATCGCCGCGGTGGAGGCGGAGGCCTTGATGACCTCGGGGATCTGTTTCCAGGCCAGGTCCTTGTAGATGAACTTGACGACGAAGAAGCCGTAGACGGCGGAGACCGCGGCGGCCTCGGTCGGGGTGAAGAGCCCGCCGTAGATGCCGCCGATGATGATCACCACCACGGCCAGGCCCCAGGAGGCCTCTTTGAAGGAGTCCCAGATCTCTTTGCCGGAGGCGCGCTGGGTTTTTTTAAAGCCGGCGCGCCGGGCGGCGAGGTAGGTGACCAGCATCAGTCCGCCGCCGAGGAAGACCCCCGGGATCACGCCGGCCATGAAGAGCCGGCCGATCGATTGATCGACGGTGACGCCGTAGACGATCAGCACGATGGAAGGCGGAATCAGGATGCCCAGCGAGCCGGAACAGACGATGGAGCCGACGGAGAAGGAGCTGCTGTAGCCGTCGTCCTTGATGGCGCCCATCATGATCGAGCCGATGGCCGCCACGGTTGCCGGCGAGGAGCCGCTGACCGCGGCGAAGATGATGCAGGCGAAGATCGCCGACATCGGCAGGCCGCCGGGAAGGTGGCCGACCAGGGAGCGGGCGAAGCGGATGATGCGTTTTGCCGCCCCGCCCTGGGAGAGGAAGTTGCCGGCGAGGACGAAGAGCGGGATCGCCATCAGGGCGAACTTGTCCAGCGAGGTGAACATCTGCTGGGCGATGACCAGGGTCGGCTGGTCGGTGAAGAGCAGCATAATGGCCGTGGTCGACAGACCCAGGGCGACAGCAATCGGTACGCCGATGAGGAGCAGGCCGAAGAGGAAGACGAAGAGAAGTAGGGTTGCCATCGGTATCAATGCTCCTTCATGACCATGTCGTAGCTGAATTCATCGCCGGGGACGCTGAGGGTCTTGATCAACTTGAGCAGGACCTGGTAAGAGGCGATCGACATCGCGATCGGCACGCAGAGATAGATGATCCAGTAAGAAATATCGAGATCGACGGAGACCATCCCCATCATGTGGTTGAAGACCACGAAGTCGTAGCCCCAGAAGATCAGGCAGATCAGATAGCCGAGGATGATGGCGAGGCTCACCGACAGGACCCACTTGGCGACTCGCGGTTTGAGCTTCTGAATGAGGATGGTGACCCCCAGGTGCATGCCGATCTTGAAGCCGTAGGCCGCGCCGAAAAGCGCTGACCAGATGAAGAGGTAGGAGGTCGCTTCACCGGCCCAGGTCAGGGACATGTTGAAGCAGTAGCGCAGCACCACGTTGACGAAGGCCACCAGGGTTGCCAGCGACATGGTGATGGTCATCACCGCGGTGCTGAACATTTCCAGATAGCGGTCGAGTTTTTCAAACATGATTTGCTTTCCATCCTGGAATTAGAGTGTTGGCTGCTCGCGCTATGGTCTTCTGCCGAACTGCAGCCACTACGATTTCTCCGGGTATGTCGGTAGTAAATTGAAAGTATTCGTAAAGTTGAGGTCTTGAGGCTGCTTCGAGCGACCCCGGACAGGGTGCCCATGGTCGCCTGGCGGCATCTCCGGAAACAATGGAACGTTTGTTTTATACCAGCCATGGGACGGTATATACGCAAGGAGAATGCCATGGGTAAAAAGCCGTTCTTTTTTTCTCCAAATGATTAAAATGATGAATAAATTTGACTAATGGTCGTTTTTCGGCGAGGGCGGAAGGTTGTTTGGGCAGGGTAGATTTTGGCCCTTTCTGGCCAAAATCAGCCGCAGGCACGCCGGTGGCGCCGGCGCCGGCGAGGGGAGGGGGAGGGGGAGGCCGCCAGTCGCGGAAGTCCTTGACAATCACCGCCGGGTTTTTGATGATAGCTCCCCGGGCTGTTCGCAATGGCCGGAACTAGAGATATCATGGGAGTTTTCGATGCGGGATGCCTTCCTGGCTCCGGCCAAAATCAACCTTTGTCTGCACGTCCTCGGCAAGCGTCCGGATGGCTATCATGAGCTGCTGATGCTCATGCAGCGGGTTACCCTGTTCGACCGGGTGGTGATCGAACTGACTCCTGCCTCTAAACTGGCCGTCAGTTGTGCGGGAGTCCCGCTGGCTCCGGGGGAGGAGAATATAGCGGCCCGGGCGGCGCGGCTGCTGCTCGGGCGAGCGGGCGTGGCGCGGCGGGTGGCGATTACCATCGACAAACAGATCCCGGTCGCCGCCGGGCTTGGTGGCGGCTCTTCCGACGCGGCGACGGTCCTGCTCGGGCTCAACCGGATGCTCGATCTGGGGGCTCTCCAGGGAAACGTTGCGGGATTTGGGCCGGGAACTCGGCGCCGATGTCCCCTTTTTTGTCCTCGAACGGCAGGCCTGGGCTGCCGGCATCGGCGACATCCTCGATCCGGTCCCCGAACTGCCGCGCGTCTCCTACCTGCTGGTCAATCCCGGAGTGGCCGTCTCGACGGCCTGGGTTTACGGAAATTTGGGGTTGACACCTCCCGGGGATGTGGCTAAACTGCGCGAGTTTCCCAAGACGCCTGAGGGTCTCGTACGCCTGCTTCATAACGACCTGGAACGGGTGACCGTCGGCCGTTACCCGGAACTGGCCGGAATCAAGGCACAACTGCTCGGTCTCGGGGCTGCCGGTGCGCTGATGAGCGGCAGCGGTCCGACCCTCTTCGGCGTCTTTGACGACCCCGTAGCGGCCCGGCGGGCCAGGCAGGTTCTGCAAGCCGTTCCCGGCTGGCGGGTCTTTCTGGTGGAGCCCTTGGGCGACGGGCCAGCGAAGGGCGGCTAGACAGGAATTCTTGGGGCGTCGCCAAGCGGCAAGGCACCGGATTTTGATTCCGGCATTCCCAGGTTCGAATCCTGGCGCCCCAGCCATTTACAGGAAGGAATCGCTCTCGCCGGGCTCGATTTCCCGGGAGAGGCCGTAGGGCCAGTAAACTCCAGAGCCTCCCCCTCCAGGTTAGGTCATGGGTGCACCATGGCCTACAAATGTTTTTCGCATGCATCAGCCAGGAGTCGCAGTGGACAAGATCAGGATTTTTTCGGGCAATTCGAACGTTCCGCTGGCCAGCGAAATTTGCAGCTGCCTTGGAGTCCCCCTCGGCAAGGCCAAGGTCCGTAATTTCTCCGACGGCGAAATTATGGTGGAGATCGGCGAGAACGTCCGGGGCCTCGACGTCTTTGTGATCCAGTCGACCTGCGCCCCCTCGAACAACAATCTGATGGAACTGCTGGTCATGGTCGACGCCCTGAAGCGTGCCTCGGCTGCTCGCATCACCGCGGTCATTCCCTATTTCGGCTATGCCCGCCAGGATCGCAAGGTGGCGCCGCGTACGCCCATCACCAGCAAGCTGGTCGCCGACCTGATCACCACCGCCGGGACCGACCGGGTTTTGACCATGGACCTGCATGCCGGCCAGATCCAGGGCTTTTTCAACATCCCGGTCGACCACCTCTATGCCGCCCCGGTGATGCTTGCCGACGTCAAGGAGCACATCAAGGAGCGGCTGGTGGTCGTTTCTCCCGATGCCGGCGGCACCGAACGGGCGCGCGCCTTCGCCAAGCGCCTCGATGCCGGGCTGGCGATCATCGACAAGCGCCGTAGCGGTCCCAACGTCTCCGAGGTCATGCATATCATCGGTGACGTGGAAGGGCAGATCTGCCTGATCGTCGATGACATGATCGACACGGCCGGGACCCTCTGCCAGGCTGCCAAGGCCCTGAAGGAGCAGGGGGCCCGCGAGGTCTTCGCTTGCGCCACCCATGCAGTTCTTTCCGGGCCGGCCCTGGAGCGGATCAATGACAGTTGCCTGCGGGAAGTGGTGATCACCAACACCATCCCGACGACGGAAAAGCTTGCCGCCTGTGCTAAGCTGCGCAGCCTGTCGGTCGCCGGGCTCCTGGCCGAGGCGATCAAGCGCATCAACAGCGATGAGTCGGTCAGTTCCCTCTTCGTCTAAGAGGTATTTAAGCCAACTAAGGATTGCAAACACCGACGCTGGCCGGTTTGCCGGCCGCAAGTGGAATGGAGGACAGATATGGCCCAAACAAATCTCAACGTTTCGGTGCGCGCCGACCTCGGCAAGGGCGGGGCGCGTGCCGCCCGGCGCCAGGGGCTGGTCCCCGCGGTGGTCTACGGCAAGGGGGTTGAACCCTGCGCCATCAACGTCGAACCGAAAGCCCTGAAGCAGGCGATCGCCACCGAAGCCGGGTGGAATACCCTGATCACCCTCTCCGGGGAAGGCCCCGTTGACGGTCGCGTGGTGATCCTCAAGGATCTCCAGGTCGATGCCATTCGCCGGGAGCCGCAGCACGCCGACTTCCAGGTCATCGACCTGACCAAGAAGGTCCACGTCATGGTCCCGGTGCACCCGGTCGGCAAATCGGCCGGCGAAAAGCTCGGCGGCAACCTGCAGGTGATCCGCCATGAAATCGAGGTCGCCTGTCTGCCGACGGCGATTCCTGCGGCCATCGAGGTCGACGTGACCCCTCTCGCCATCGGGGACGTTCTGCACCTCTCGGACCTGCAGCTGCCGGCCGGGGTCGAAGTGCCCCATGAGGTCAACTTTACCGTGATTACGGTGACCGGCCACAAGACCGAGGAAGAGGAGGCCGCCCCGTCCGAAGCCGAGGCGGAGTGAGCCACGGAAGATGAAGCTGGTCGCCGGCCTCGGCAATCCGGGTGAGCGTTACGCGGCGACCCGCCACAACGTCGGTTTCATGGTCGTCCAGCGGCTGGCCGCAGCCCACGGTGTCGCTCTGAAGAAGAAGATTTACCAGGGGCTGTGCGGGGTCGGCCGGGTGGCCGGCGTCGAAGCGACCCTGCTGCTGCCCCAGACCTTCATGAATCTCAGTGGTACCAGCGTGGGCTCGGCCTGCAAATCCCTCGGCATCGGACCGGGGGATTTGATTGTGGTCCACGATGAGATCGATCTTCCCTTCGGGGCGCTGCGATTCAAGGTCGGCGGTGGCCACGGCGGCCACAACGGCCTGCGTTCGATCTGCAGCGTGCTCGGCAGCGCCGACTTCATGCGGCTGCGGGTCGGGGTCGGGCGACCCCCGCAGGGGAGCGATGTTGCCGGTTACGTGCTCAACCCCTTTTCGGCGCGAGAGCGCAGTGACCTTGATCAGGTTCTTGCCGCGGCCACGGAGGCTCTTCAGACCCTGCTCTCCCAGGGGGGCGCCGCGGCCATGAACGAATTTAATAACCGGATGTTTGCCAGTCCGGACTAATTCCAACCAGAGTCGGGAAAGAGAGGGAAGGAAATCATCATGGAACTGCAGATGTACGCACCCATCCTGGGGGTGATCGGCTTTGTGATCGCCATCGTGATCTACAACGTCATCAAAGCCCAGCCGGAAGGCAACGACACCATGAAGGAGATCGCCGAGGCGATCCGGGCCGGCGCCATGGCGTTTCTCAAGCGCGAGTACACCGTGCTGGCCGGATCTTCATCGTGCTGGTCTTCTTCCTCATCATCCTGGCGCCCGGCCTCGGCTTTCAGACCGCCCTGGCCTTCGTCGGCGGCGCGCTCTGCTCGATGCTCTGCGGCTTCATCGGCATGAAGGCCGCCACCCACGCCAACGTCCGCACCGCCGAGGCGGCGCGCAGCGGCGGCCAGGGCAAGGCGCTGATGGTCTCCTTCAACGGCGGCGCCGTCATGGGCCTGTCGGTCGCCTCCGTCGGCCTGATCGGCCTCGGCATCGCCTACATCGTCTTCGGCGGTGACCCGACCACGGCCCAGTACATCAACGGCTTCGCCATGGGCGCCTCCTCCATCGCGCTCTTCGCCCGCGTCGGCGGCGGCATCTACACCAAGGCGGCCGACGTCGGCGCCGACCTGGTCGGCAAGGTCGAGGCGGGCATTCCCGAGGACGATCCGCGCAACCCCGGGGTCATCGCCGACAACGTCGGTGACTGCGTCGGCGACACCGCCGGCATGGGCGCGGACATCTTCGAATCCTACGTCGGCTCCATCGTCGCCACCATCGCCATCGGCGCGACCGCCAGCCACGCGCAGCTGCTTGACCCTGGGCGGCGAGATGGTCCGCGCCAACGCCATGCTGCTGCCGCTGGTGCTGGCCATGGCCGGCCTGATCTTCTCGCTGATCGGCGTCGGCTCGATGAAGTTTCTGAAGCACATCGATCCGGCCGCTGCGCTGCGCTACACCACCTTCGTCGCCGCCGGCGGCTTTCTGGTCGCGACCTTCTTCATCACCCGCGCCATGGACATCAGCAACGGCGTCTTCTGGGCGGTCCTCGCCGGGACCCTGGCCGGCATCGCCATCGGCCTGGTGACCGAGTATTACACCTCTTCGGCGCCGGTCTCGCGTATCGCCGAAGCCAGCAAGACCGGCCCGGCGACCAACATCATCCATGGCCTCGCCGTCGGCCTCGAGAGCTGCGTCTTGCCGGTTCTGATCATCTGCGTCGGCATCTTCGTCGCCAACCACTTCGCCGGCCTCTACGGCATCGGCATCGCCGCCGTCGGCATGCTCGCCACCGTCGGCGTGACCATGACCGTCGACGCCTACGGCCCGATCGCCGACAACGCCGGCGGCATCTCCGAGATGGCCGGCCTCGGTCCCGAGGTGCGCAAGATCACCGACGGCCTCGACGCCATCGGCAACACCACCGCCGCCGTCGGCAAGGGCTTCGCCATCGGCTCCGCGGCGCTGACCGCCCTGGCGCTCTTCTCCGCCTACGCCACCGCGGTCAAACTCGACACCATCAACCTGATCAATCCGCGGGTCGTCATCGGCCTGCTCATCGGCGGCGCCCTGCCGTTCTTCATCGGCGCCCTGACCATGACCTCCGTGGGTCGCGCCGCCGGCAAGATGGTCGACGAAATCCGCCGCCAGTTCCGCGAGATCCCCGGCCTGCTCGAAGGCAAGCCCGGCGTCAAGCCCGAGCCGGAGAAGTGCGTCGACATCTCGGCCCGCGCCGCGCTGCGGGAGATGGTGCTGCCCGGCGTGGTGGCGGTCATCGCCCCGGTGGCGGTCGGTCTGCTGATCGGCAAGGAGGCCCTCGGCGGCATGCTCGCCGGCGCCACCCTGGCCGGCGTGCTCCTGGCGCTGATGATGGCCAATGCCGGCGGCGCCTGGGACAACGCCAAGAAATACATCGAGAAGGGTGAACTCGACGGCGAGAAGAAGGGGGGCGACGCCCACAAGGCGGCGGTGGTCGGCGATACCGTCGGCGACCCCTTCAAGGACACCTCGGGCCCGGCGATGAACATCCTCATCAAGCTGATGAGCGTCGTCTCCCTGGTCATCGCGCCGCTGCTGGTCTGAGTCGTCAGCAAGCCATCTGCTATGGACTGCGATAGCCGGGGTTCGTCCCCGGCTATCGCTTTTTTTAAAGACGCGGTCCCGATTCACGGGTCGCGAAGTCGCGAAGTCCGAAGTCCCGTGACCCGGGACTCGATTCACTCCGTAAACAACTGGATTTCCCATGGGCTTCAAATGCGGTATCGTCGGTTTGCCCAATGTCGGCAAATCGACCATTTTCAACGCCATCACCAGCGCCGGTGCCGAGTCGGCCAATTACCCCTTCTGCACCATCGAACCGAACATCGGCGTGGTGGCGGTTCCCGACCGCCGCCTCGACGCCCTGGCGGCGATCGTCAAGCCGCAGCGGGTGCTGCCGACGAGCATGGAGTTCGTCGACATCGCCGGGCTGGTCAAGGGGGCGAGCCAGGGGGAAGGACTTGGTAACCAGTTTCTCGGCCACATCCGCCAAGTCGAGGCGATCGCCCATATTGTGCGCTGCTTCGAGGACGAGAACGTCGTCCATGTCGACGGCAGCGTCGATCCGCTGCGCGACGTCGAGGTGATCCAGACCGAACTGAACCTCTCCGACCTGGAAACGGTGGAGAAGCGCATCGCCCGCACCGAGAAACAGGCCAAGAGCGGCGATAAGAAACTGCAGGCGGAATTGGCGGTACTGATCAAGGTCCGCGAAGTACTCAACGCCGGCAGCCTGCGCGCGCCACGGAGCTCGACAGCGAGGAGCGGCTGGTGCTGCGCGATCTGCAGCTGATCACGTCGCGCCCGGTCCTTTATGTCGCCAATGTCGCCGAAGACGATCTCGCCGGCGAGCATCCCTTCGTCGCCAGGTTGCGGGAGCACGCCGCCGCCGAAGGGGCGGAATTGGTCGTCATCTGCGGCAAGATCGAAGCTGAAATCGCCGAACTTCCCGAGGCCGAGAAGGCCGAGTTCCTGCAGGAATTGGGGCTGGCGGAGGCCGGACTCGACCGGATGATCCATGCCGGCTACAAGCTCCTCGGTTTGATCACCTACTTCACCGCCGGGGTCAAGGAGGTGCGCGCCTGGACCATCCCCAACGGGGCGCGGGCGCCGCAGGCGGCCGGCGTGATTCATACCGATTTCGAAAAGGGCTTCATCCGTGCCGAGGTCATCGCCTACGAGGATTTTCTACGCGCCGGCGGCGAGGCCGGGGCCAAGGAAAAGGGGCTGATGCGCCTGGAGGGGAAGGATTACGTGGTCAAGGATGGCGACATCATGCACTTCCGCTTCAATGTCTGAGCCGGAAAAGTCGTTGAATTGCCGACCATAGTGTGCTAATAACGAGATTTACTTTTGACCGGGCGAATCGGTCGCCCGCTCTCCTTGCTCCGGCTGGTGCCGGGGCTCCCAACCCGTGAGGAGGTTTATTGATGCGTACCTACGAAACGATTTTCATTGTCCATCCGGACGTCGCCGGCGAGGCCTACACGGCCGCCGTCGAAAAATTCAAGGGGATTCTCGCCGAACAGGGCGCGGAGATCCTCAAGGTCGACGAATGGGGCACCCGCAAGCTGGCCTACCCGGTGAAGAAACAGACCCGGGGGAGTTACGTGCTGGTCGCCTACGAGGCCGGCCCCACGGTGATCGCCGAGTTCGAACGGCGCATGCGCATCGACGATGCGATCATCAAGTTCCAGACTGTCTACCTGGAAAACGGCCTGCAGGCCGAAGCCGCTCCGGCGGCCGAGACTGCCGGCGAAGAGCAGGAAGCAGCGGAAGAGGCCAGCGAAGAGGCCGCCGAGTAACCCCGAACCATAACCAGATTACGGAGGATTGACATATGGCTGCACCGACTCGTCCCGCCCGTTCCGGCGCCGCCCCGCGGCGGCGTTTTTCCCGCCGCAAAGGCTGCCGTTTCTGCGGCGACAAGACGCTGAAAATCGATTACAAGGAAACTCGCACCCTGCGCTATTTCGTTTCCGAGCGCGGCAAGATCGTGCCGCGGCGGATTTCCGGCAACTGTGCCGAGCACCAGCGCAAGGTGACCGAAGCCATCAAGCGGGCGCGCAACATCGCCCTGCTTCCCTTTACCGCCAGCCATTCCGTCGACTAACGGTTGCGGCGAATTGACTTGGAGATGAAACCTGGTCAACGCCTGCTGTTCCTGATCGGAACAGCAGGCGCAACCTTGCTGCTGATGTTTGTGGCTGGCGTTGCCGGCCCGCTCGGCCTCTTTCTCAACCTGCTTCTGCCGCTGCCCGCTCGCCTACCTGGTGATGCGCTGCGACCTGGCCACCGGCTGCGGTGCGGTGGTGCTGGTCAGCCTCGGGCTCTGGGGCGGCGGGGACGCTGCGGCGGTGGGCAGCTACCTGCTGCAGTTCGGTATCGGTTCTCTGCTCCTGCCGGGTTTGCTGCGGCGGGGGGTGGGCTGGAACCGGGCCGTGGCGCTGAGTGTGCTGACGGTGGTGGCGGTTTCCGCTGCCGCGATCTGCCGGATATGCTTTCTGGCAAGGCACCTCGTTGCACGGACTGGTCGATGGTTACGTCAAGTCCCAACTCGACCAGGCAATGGAGATTTACCGGTCGGCCAACCTGCCGGCCGAGCAGTTGAAGGAATTCCGCAGCCTTGCCGAGGGGACCGGCGCCTTTCTGCTGCGCGCCTATCCGGCCTTGGTCGTGGTGGTCACCGGCGTATTGCAGTTGCTGACCCTGCTGCTCCTTTCGGCTCTTTCCCGGGGAAGCTACCAGATCCCCGGCCCAGAATTTCGCCTCTGGCGGGCCAATGAATGGTTTATCTGGCCGCTGATTGCCGGAGGCTTCGGCCTTACCTTCGGGACGGGGCTGGTGCAGACGGTGGCACTGAATGTGGTGACCGTCCTGTTGCCGATCTACTTTCTGCAAGGCTTGGCGGTGGTCAGTTACTATTTCGCACGCAAGGGGATCTCCCCTCTCTTTCGGGCGATCGGCTACCTGCTGCTGACGATATTCAACCCGCTGCCGCTGATCGTGACCGGCATCGGCGTATTCGACCTGTGGGCAGATTTCCGCAAACCGCGAATCAAAAAGACCTAGCTCTTTATTTTGGAGGACATTGATGAAGGTTATCCTGACAGAAAACGTGGACGGCCTCGGCAAGATCGGGGACATGGTCAAGGTCAAGCCCGGCTATGCCCGCAACTACCTGGTGCCGCGCAGCCTGGCCGTCGAGGCGAGCACCCGCAATCTGACCGAGCTTGAACACCAGAAGCGGCAGATGGCCCGCAAGCTGGAGAAATTGACCAAGGAAGCCGAGTTGCTCAAGGCCCGGATCGAAAAAGTCTCTTGCGTCCTCGCCCACCGCGCCGGCGAAGAGGGCAAGCTCTTCGGCTCGGTAACCAGCATGGAGATCGGCGCCAAACTGGCCGCAGCCGGGATCGAGATCGACCGCAAGAAGATCCAGCTCGACGAGCCGATCAAGGCGCTCGGCGACTACCGGGTTCCGGTCAAGCTGCCGGCCGGAGTGGTGGCCGAAGTCAAGGTTTCGGTCATCTCAGGCGAGTAAGACCGGCGCCGCGGCTCCGTATCCCTCCTTTTGTTCAAACTGCGACCGGGGCTTGAGCCCCGGTCGCGCCCCTTTGTCTGGGATTTTTTCATGGCCGAGAGTGCCCATCGTCTCCCTCCGCAGAGCCTGGAAGCTGAGATGTCCGTTCTCGGTGGCGTCCTGCTGGAAAACGAGGCCCTCAACAAGGCCCTGGAATTGCTGCGCCCCGAAGATTTCTACCGCGAAGCCCACCGCAAGATCTTCAACGCCATCATCGATCTCACCGAGAAAGGGGAGCCGGCCGACCTGGTGACCCTGACCGCCGCCTTGCAGCAGCGCGGCGCCCTTGAGGAGATTGGTGGCAACGCCTACCTCGCCACGCTGGTCGACTACGTTCCCACCGCCGCCAACATCGCCTACTATTCGCGCCTGGTCAAGGAGAAGGCCATCGGCCGCCACCTGATCAACGTCGCCACCGAGATCGCCACTCGCGGTTACGACGGCGGCGAGGTGGAGCAGACTCTCGACTGGGCGGAGAAGTCGATTTTCGAGATCACCGGGATGAAAACCCGGCCTTCCTACTTCTCCACCCGCGAGATCATGAAGGACACCTTCAAGGCGATCGAGAAGCTCTACGACCGCAAGGAGCTGGTCACCGGCGTGCCGACCGGCTTCACCGACCTCGACACGATGACCGCCGGCCTGCAGGGGGGCGACCTGGTCATCGTCGCCGGCCGACCGTCGATGGGCAAGACCGCCTTTGCCCTGAACATGGTCGAGCATGCCGCGGTGCATGCCGAGGAGCCGGTGGCGACCATCATCTTTTCGCTGGAGATGAGCAAGGAGCAGCTGGTGCAGCGCCTGCTCTGCTCGGTCTCCAAGGTCGATGCCTCGCGGCTGCGTACCGGGCACCTGGGCGATTCGGACTGGCCGAAGCTGACCAGCGGCGCCGGCCTGCTCACGGAAGCGCCGATCTTCATCGACGATACCCCGGCGATCTCCGTCCTGGAACTGCGTGCCAAGGCGCGGCGGCTCAAGGCGGAACGCAACCTCGGGCTGATCGTCGTCGACTACCTGCAGCTGATGCAGGGGCACAACCCCGAGAGCCGCCAGCAGGAAATCTCCGAGATCTCCCGCTCCCTCAAGGCGTTGGCCAAGGAGCTCTCGGTCCCGGTCGTCGCCCTCTCCCAGCTCAACCGCTCGCTGGAGAACCGCACCGACAAGCGTCCGATCATGGCTGATCTGCGCGAATCGGGCGCCATCGAACAGGATGCCGACGTCATCATGTTCGTCTATCGGGAGGCCGTCTACTGCGAGGCCTGCAAGAGCAAGGAGAAGACCTGCGACAAAGGGCACGAGAAGAATGCCGAGATCGTCATCGGCAAGCAGCGTAACGGTCCGATCGGCACCGTCAACCTGACCTTCCTTGGAACCTACACCCGCTTCGAGAACCAGACCCGGCGCAACGACAACTTCTGAACCGGGTTGGGGAAGGGCATCTCAAGGCCGATTCCGGCGCTGATAGACGACGTGGCGGAAACCGGGGTGCTCGGTCGCCGCGGCCACCCGCCAGAGGCGTGGGTCGAAGGGGGGAAAGCGGGTGTCGCCGGAGAAATCGCCGCGGATCCAGGAGATGTGCATCGTCTCCACCTGCGGCAGGGCCTGGCGGTAGATCTGCGCGCCGCCAATAAAGAAGAGCTTAGTCATGCCGGTCGCCGCGGCGGCTACCGCCTCCTCCAGGCTGCGGCAGACGACGATTCCCGGCTGGGCCGGGAGGCTGCGGCTGAGCACCACGTTGCGCCGGCCGGGCAGCGGCCGGCCGATGGCGGCGAAGGTTGCGCGCCCCATGATCAGGCTGTGCCCCCAGGTCAGGGCCCGGAACAGCTGCAGCTCCGCCGGCAGATGCCAGGGGAGGCGTCCCTGGTTGCCGATCACCAAGCGCCGGGTCATGGCCGCACAGAGAATTTTTTCGACTCTTTTGCCATTCATGGACAGCGCCTTCCCCTGACCGGAGGCTGACCTTGGAATCCTTCCCCCGCGATACCCACAGCAAGACCGTCGGCTATCTTCTCTGGCTGTTCGGTTTCACCGGCTCCCACCGCTTCTATTACGGCAAACCGTTCAGCGGCGCCCTTTGGTTTTTTACCCTGGGACTGCTCGGCATCGGTTGGCTGATCGACCTCTTTCTGATCCCGGCGATGGACCGTGAGGCCGACCTGCGCTACGTCACCGGTCCCATCGATTACAGCCTCGCCTGGCTGCTGCTGACCTTCCTCGGCCTGTTCGGCGTGCATCGCATGTACCTCGGCAAATGGTTCACCGCCCTGTTGTACCTGCTGACCGCAGGCCTCTGCGGGGCCGGCTACCTGTACGATTTTTTCACCCTCAATACCCAGATCTCCGAACTGAACCGGCGGGCCTGAAGGCTCTGCGCCCGGCTTGCCCCGATCCCCCTGAGGAGGTATCGATGGCCGACCGTGACTGGAGTGCGCAACAGCTTCTGGAGCTCTCCGGCAGCTACTGGCAAACCTGTGCCCTGCATGCCGGAGTGGAACTCGACCTCTTTACCCCCCTGGCAGAAGCCACCCTGCAGCCCCCCGATCTGGCGCGCCTGCTCGGCTGCGAGCCCCGCGCCCTCGGCATGCTCCTCGAAGCGCTTGGCAGCTATGGAGCTGCTGGACCAGCGCCCGCAGGGGTTTGCCGCGACCCCCGCCGCAGCCCGCTGGCTGAACCGCAAGTCACCGGATTACCAGGGCTACATCATCCGTCACCATCATCACCTGATGGCGTCCTGGGCCAGGCTGCCGGCCGCGGTGCGCAGCGGCCGGCCGGTCCGGGAACGTGTCGCCGGCGGCGAAGAGGCGTGGCGGGAGGCGTTCCTGATGGGGATGTTCAACCTCGCCTCGGCTCGGGCGCCGGAAGTCGCGGCGCGGGTGGACCTCTCCGCCCGTCACCACCTCCTTGACCTCGGCGGGGGGCCGGGGACCTATGCCTGCCACTTTTGCCTGGCCAACCCCGGGCTCCGGGGGACCGTCTTCGACCTGCCGACCACTCGGGAATTCGCCGAGAGGACCCGTGCCAGTTTCGGCCTGGAAGGACGGGTCGACTTCGTTGCCGGGGACTTTCTGACCGATTCTGTTCCCGGCCGCTACGACGTCGCCTGGCTCTCTCACATCCTGCACGGTGAGGGACCCAAAAATTGCGCGCGAATCCTGGCCAATGCCGTGGCCGCACTCGAACCGGGTGGGATGATCCTGGTGCAGGAGTTCATTCTCGACGATGATCGGCCGGGGCCCCTCTTCCCCGCGCTCTTCTCCCTGAACATGCTCCTCGGTACCGAACAGGGGCAGGCCTACCGGGAGGCCGAGCTGCGTGATCTGCTGACGGCGACCGGGGTGCGGGAGGTCCACCGCCTGCAACTGGACCTTCCCGGTCCGGGGAAAATTCTCGTCGGAACGAGGTGACTCCAGGGTTGGCTTCAATGGCCCGGCCCGGAAAGACGAAAGCGGATCGGGACCAGGACTTCCCAGGGGAGGGGCCGGGATCCCTGGCGAGCGGGAACGAAGTGCCAGTTCCGGACTGCGGCCAAGGCCGCCTCGTCGAGGATCGGATGGCCTGAGGAGTTTTCCAGGTCCGTTGCCGTGACCTCACCGCTGGCGTCGACGGCGACCTTCACCAGCACTTCCCCGCTCCAGCCGTTGCGCCGAGCCCGTTCCGGATAGGCCGGCGGGGGATTGTCGGCGTAGAGCGGCGCCGCGGCCAGCAGGGGCTGCCTGGCCGCCGGGATGGCCTGGCTGTGGGCCGTTGCCGCCAGTTCTCTGGCGGGAATGGGCAGCTGCATCGGCTGCGTCGGCTGTGAAGATTCCGGAGCAGGATCCGCCGCCTTGGCGGCGACGAGTGCTGGCAGCGGGAGCCGCTGGGGACCGGGTTCCGTGATGGGTGTCGGTCGCTGCACCGCAGGGGGGGGCGACGGGACGGCGATCGGCGTGGCGGCTGGGGACCGGGCGCGGCTGAACTCGGGCCGCCAGGTCCTCGCAACCAGGCCGATTTCGATCCGCCTGGGGACCACGCGCAGGGGCTGCGGCGGATGCAACTCCACCACCAGCAGGCCGAGGTGGGCGAGGATCGAGAGTCCGGAACATATAATCAAGGGGCGCAGTTTCAAGGGCTTCCAGGCACGGTGCGGGGAACGGTTGTCGACCCGGTCCCTTTATAAGGCAGAAATGGGGTCTCGGTCAAATGCATGCATTCATAGCGACCGACCCATAAAACCCGTGGCGTCTCTTTGCAGGGGCAGGCGAAACGGTGGTTGAAGCAGGTTCTGGTATAAAACCCTTCTTATTTGGGACAGTTTCAGATCGTGTGGGTAACGCTACTTCGTTTTGCCGGATTTTTCCTCGTTCTCAACCCCAACATCTTGTGTAGGGCGATGCTGGCAGATGCGCCAGCTTCCCCGCCACCAGGTACGCCATGGTGATCAGGTGCCGGGCTGTGCCGTAGCCTTTCGCCCTGGCCTTCGCGGCCTGAATTAAGGAGTTCGTGCTTTCGACACCACCGTTGTTGAGGTGGCCATCAAACCACGTCAAGATGCCGTTCCAGTGACGTCGGATGGCGCGGGCGGCCTCCTTGATCGGTTCCAGCCGGCTGCGGATCGCCCAGTTGTACCACTTTGCCAAGGCCTGCTCGGCTTCGACGATAGTTTTGCACTCCTGGTAAATCTCCTGCAGGGAGACCTTGATCTGCCAGGCGCGGGCCGTCTTCAGGCGGCTCTTTGGCAAGCTGTCGAACTTTTCCTGCTGCTTGGCCGTCCGGGTCTTTTCGTTGCGCAGCCACAGATAGCGGGTTTTCTTCAGGAGCGGCTCATCCTTGACTTCCTGGCGGCGCACGAGATCCACGGCCTTATTGACAATGGCGACGACGTGGAACGGGTCAAAGGTGACCTCCGCATCCGGCAAAAACTCGCCGACGCCGGCAATGTAGCTCTTCGACATATCTATACAGACGGCATCGATGTTTTCGGCCTGGCCGCCGTGGGCTTCGAGATCCTCGACGAAGGCCTTGACCACAGTCTTTTCCCGACCTTCGCAGGCGAACAGGAGACGGCGCGTCACCAAGTCGTGAAAGAGGCTGATGTAGTTGTGCCCCCGGCGGGAGGCGGTTTCGTCTAGGCCGATTCGTTGAACGCTGGCAAAATCCTCCTTCGAACGAGCCGCCTCCACGTAGTGGTCAAGAACGCGCCAGATCTGGCCATCGTTCAGGCCAAGGAGTTGAGCCACAGCACGGACGGGCATTTGTCTGGCAAGGACGACCAGCAAGGCCTCCATCAACAGGCTGAACCCGCTGCCGGGTCGCGACCAGGGCGGCGTCACCTGTGTGGTCTTGCCGCATTTGGAGCACCGGACCCGCGGGAGATCGGCGTGGAGAAAGGCCTGGTACTGAAAGAAGTTCAGATGCCGCCATGTCCGGTGGCGGGTATCGTGAACCCCCTGTCCCGCCTCAGCACAACTTGGGCAGGAGAACTTCGCCCCCGTCGTGAAACCGACCTTGAAGTCGATGCGCCCCTTCTCGGGGTCGAACTGGATATCAAGGACCTGCCACGGCGGCGTCAGGCCAAGAGCAACGGTAAAGAGCGATTCCGAATTCAAAGAGCAGCCTCCCTCAAGTTTTTGAGGGCACTATATCTTGTGGCAGGGGGCCGAGTAAACAGCCCCCGGATTTACCCACACAAAACGGAACAGAGCCTCTTATTTTCATGCAAAAAGATCATTCCTGGATGTCCCTTGTCCTTTGTTGAGACATTTAGATTTTCAACTTTCTCCAAACGTCGGTTACCACTCCCACAATTCGCAGATTGGGTTCTGGCTGGAAAGGCGTGTAGTCGCTGTTGTCCGAAGAAAACCAAACTCCGTCGGTCTTAATTCTGTAACGGCGAAGGATAAGTTCACCCCACTTGCTGTTCATTAAGACAATATCCCCGTTCTTGCAATCCTCCCCCACCCTGAAGATAACCAAATCCTTGTCCTGGATAGTTGGTGCCATAAAGTCGCCGTAGGCAAACATGGCATAGGTGTCGGGGGAATTCCCGGGCAAGACGACCTGGCCCGCAATATCCTCCGCACGGACCCCATTCGGAAAATCCGCTGGAATCCGGCTTAGGAGTGGAGTTTCACCACCGAAAGCCTGCGTTGAAAGCGCAGAATGGTTCTTATCTCGAGCCCTCATTTCCCCTTCGCTCCTTAACCCCCGTGGTGCATCGACCCGGTAAAGATGTCTCAGGGCGATGAGGAGCGTATCTGATGGTTGTTTTCTCCCGCGTTCAATATTACTCAGCATCCCCTGAGTAATTCCGAGCGAATCGGCGAAGGCCTTCTGGGTCAAGCCTTGATTCTGGCGTATTTGACGAATGTACTCGCCAACTGGGATATCTGCCCTGTCCATGTGTCTCCTTTTTCCTGCCTGGCTCTTGAAAAGACGGGCGGGTACGCCCTTCACTTATTCTCGCCCTAAAGGTTTGTTTGCGTTAAGGTTTCATCCCGCAACGAGAGGACTTTCCCATTGACACCTGTTCTGAAATGATATACAAAATTCCCAAGAAATAATTTTTAAGAAAAAATCCTATAGAAATATTTACGCTTTTCTTAAACTGATTGCAATCCAGTTTTGTTGTGAGGTTCGGAAACCATTCCATTAAGCCTCGACTCCTGATGAGTCACTCCTTAAATCATTGGCGCCAACAGCACCGAGGGTTCCAATGGTACCTGTTAAAACAGTGAGTTAGCAAGCCATTAAGTTGGTTTTCTGGGGCGGGCAAAATTGTCTGGTGTCTTATCGGGTGTCTTATCGGGTGGATTGTGCCACTTTTATTAAATTGTCAGGTCTCGGTATTTTGGCCCTCGGCAGCAAACTTTTCCCCCGCGGCCCCTTGCCCGTCCTAACGAGAATAGAGATGACCAATCCCTGGCGAATTTCACCCCGCCGTTTCTTGGCCTTCGGGAACATCCGTCTGGCTGGCCTGCTCCTCGCCCTGTTGTTGCTGCTTCCGGGGGGCGTGACAGCGGCAGGCGGTGAGCCCGCCGCTGCTGAGGTGCCGCGCCTGCCGGTGGTCGAAGTCGTGGCTGCCCCGGCAGCGGAAGAGACCGTCGCTCCGGAAGACCATGCAACCGGCAAGTCCGTCCTGGACGCCAAAACGACCACGGCCCTTCCCCTACAAGACGCCACCATCAACGACTTGCTCACCATCCTCCCCGGCATCCAGGCTGGCGAGACGGCCCACTCCTCCCTGACTGGCGGAGAAATTCTTCCCCCCTTAATTTCCATCGCCGGCGGCAAGCTCGAGCAGAACAACTTCCGCATCGACGGCCTGGGCAACAACAGCCTGCTCGACCCCCTCTTCGACAGTCCCAACAACCCGACCGACGTTCCCGGCAACCCCCAGGAGATTTTTCTCAATGCTCACCTCGTCGAGTCGGTGACGGTCTACGACCACAATGTTCCGGCGCGCTTCGGTGGTTTCACCGGTGGGGTGGTGGATGCCACCACTCGCGATCCGCGGTCGGTTCCCGGCGGCAGCTTGCGCTACCGAACGACCCGCGATGAATGGACCAGTTTCCATCTCGCCCCTGCTGACCAGGCCGACTTCGCCCATCCAACCAGCGACACCAAGCAGCCCCATTTCCATAAACAGGAAGGGGGGGCTGAATTCGACCTCCCCTTCGGACCCACGACCGGCCTGCTGGCGGCCATTGCAGTCAACTATGCCAAGATCCCCCTTTCCCTTCTCGAGAGCGAACGGGACGAAAGCCGGCGCAGCGACAATTACCTCTTGAAGCTGGTGCATTATCCTTCGGCCTCCGAAAAGGTTACCCTCGAGGGCTTGTACAGCCCCTATCGCGAATACCGCTTCATCAAGAATTCGCAGGGGAGCGGCTTTTCTCTTGACGGCAGCAGCGGTCGCCTTGGCCTCGGCTACCTACGAACCGATCCTGCCGGAGGCGAACTGGAACTCCATGGGGGGGTGCGGCTCAGCGAAAATTCCCGGCAGGCGCCAACCGACAGTTTCACCTGGAAAGTCACTCCTGGCAAACCCTGGGGCGCGGTTGTCGGCAGCACAAGCAGTCTGGAAGGCGGTTTTGGCGATCTGTCCAAGAAACAGCGGACCCTTGAAACTTCAGGTGATTGGCATTCTGCATGGATGCCCATCGGTGACTGGCATCACCAGTTCAGTGCCGGGGTTGGCGGAGAACGAGCGACCGCCTGGTATGATCGGCCGCAGACCAGTTACGCTTTTAAGGGGGCTCAACTTGATGCGGCGGTAGTCTGCCAGGTTGGGGACCCCGCCTGCGTCGATGGCGAACAGTGGTTGACTTCGCGGGTGGTCTACCGGGCGGCTAAGGTCACCGTGAGCCTCACCCAGGCTTATCTATACCTGGAGGACCGTCAACAACTCGGCCGATTAGAACTACGCCCAGGGGTGCGACTCTCCTACGACGACTTCATGAATAACACCAACCTTGCGCCGCGTTTTGCAGCCAGCTACGATCTGGCCGGGAACGGGAAGACCGTTCTGGTGGGGGGCTGGAACCGCTATTACGGCCAGACGCTGCTCACCTACAAACTGCGTGAAGCGATCAGCCCGACGGAAACCGAGAGCCGGACCACCGCCGACCCCGGTGCCTGGACGACCAAGGCTCCGGTCTTCCCCAGCCAGTCCCAGTATTCCAGTCTCGATACTCCTTATAACGATGAGATTGTAGCCGGACTCGATCAGGCTCTCTTCGGCGGCACGGGGAAGCTGCGCTACATCCGCCGCGACGGCCACGACGAATTCGCCCGCGAGATCGATCCCGTCGACCTGACTCAGCGAGAGCAAATTCGGTATGCTCGCCTCAATAACCATGGCCGCAGCCATCACCACGAATTCCGCTTTGACTGGCGGCGGCTGTGGGCCCGCCAGGCGCTCGACCTGAACGTTACCTTCCAAAAAACCACAACGACCAACAACAGCTACGACGACACCCTGGAGTTGGAGGATCTCTCCCAGCTTGTCTGGTACGATGGCCGGCTGCTGGCCCCGGATGAGCTGCCGCGCACCGACTTCAACCGGCAGTGGTCGGCCAACCTGACCTACATCGTGGAACTCCCCTGGCACCTGCGCTTCAGCAACATCACCCGTTACCGCAGCGGTTACCGCAGCCTGCGGAAGACCACTGGCGAAGCCACGGTCGACGGCGTCGATTATCCGGTTTACGCCGAATTCAAATCCTCCTCGGCCACCACTTTCGACTGGCGCTTGGACTGGCTCAGCCCTCCGGTCTCCGGTCAGACCCTGCGCCTGACTCTGGAAATCTACAACGTCTTCGACCGGTCGAACCATGTTGTGGATGCCAACAACCCGACGGCGGAAGAATATGCGCTCGGCCGCCAGTTCTGGGCCGGGGCGGAGTACGCCTTCTGATCGTCAGTCCGAAGGGGCCACCGGCCCTTCCCCGGCGACGGGGAGCCCCCCCAGCAGTTCGTCATAACCCGCCTCGTTGGATATTCGGACCGTGTAGTTCCCGGAGGTGGTCGGCTGTGGCCACTCCACCACCAGGGACTGGTCCGCCGCCCGCTGCAGGATCCTGCCGAGTTCCGGTTTCGGCAAAACGACCAGGTTGTCCCGCCCGCTGACCGCAAAAATCCTGTCCTTGGCGACGGCCACTTCCTGTACCCTGTCGGGAGTCTCCAGGATCGCTACCTCCAGTGGTCGTTGAGGGTTGCTGATGTCGAAGACGTGGATATCCCCCTCCGCCAAGTCCGCAACGTAAAGCAGGCCGCTGCCGATAGCCAGATCGGTGGCGTCGCTCATTCCCCTTCGTTGGACCAGCAGCCTGGGTTTTTCCGGATTGGAAACATCCACGACCTTGAGACCCTCCCGGCTGTGGGCGAGATAGGCGATTTTCCCCTGCAACAGAACCTGTTCGGCCTCGCTGGTGGAAAGGTCGCGTTGGGGCCAGTCCGACTGCAACTGTCCCACGATTCTGGGCTGGCTGGGGTCCTTCAGGTCGACCACCAGCAGGCCTTCCCGGCCGCAGGCGAGATAAACCTTGGTCCCCGCCGCGGCCATCCCGCGGACCACGGCGGGCAGAACGAGGTCGCCGAGATGCCGCGGCGGCGCCGGGCCGTCCAGCGAAAAGAGCGACAGGCTGCCGTGTCCCCCGGCGACCAGCAGTAGCTGATCCTGGATCGCGATGGCCGAGGCCGGGGCATTGGTGTCGATCTGACCGGCCAGCTGCGGATGGCGGGGGTCGCCAATGTCAACGATCTGCACCCCCGCATGACCGGTGGCCAGGTAAACCCGATCGCCGCGGAGGGCGAAATCCTGACCGGAACCCGCCGCGGAAAACTGGCCGCGGACCTGCAGGTCGCCGTTCGGTTCGACCTTCATCACCAGCAGTCCCTCCTGTTCGGCCAGGATCAGGGCACGGGTGCCGGATATCATGATTTTCTTCAGGTGTGACGGCGAGACGAAGCGAGGAAGGCCGAGCGGCGGCGGGAGCCTGGTGAGGTCGACCACCTGCAAGCCGTTGACTTCGTCGGCGAGCAATGCCTTCCCGCTGTGGATGACAACGGCGGTGCAACTCCCCGGGATGTCGACCGAGTGGCGCAACCGGGGCTGCCGTGGGTCGGAAATATCGATGACCTGCAGGCCGCTGCTGCCGTCGGCGAGGTAGGCCCGGTGGTTTTGGATGGTGACCTGGTTGACCCATCCCGGCGTGGGCAGGCTGGCCAGGCGGCGCGGTTGGGCCGGATCGGAAAGATCGACGATCTGCAGCCCGGCGTCCCGGGTTGCGACATAGCCGATGCCCGCGGCAATCGTTATGCTGGCGGCGACACCGGGGAGCCGCAGCCGGCCGCCGAGGCGGGGATGGAGAGGGTCCCGGACATCGACCACCTGCAGGCCACCCTTGCCGCAACTGACCAGGAGCAGGGAGCCGTCCAGAGCGCCGTGCCAGGGAAGCCAGGGGAGGCTCAGCTGGCCCAGGGGCAGAGGGTGGGCGGGGTCGCGGATATCGTACAGGGTCAGCCGGTGGTCCGTGGTGAGAACGTAGCAGCGGCCGTTGCCGGCGGTCACGTTCAGCGCCGGGCTGGAGGTGGCAATGGTGCTCAGCAGGGTCGGCTGGGTGGGGGAATGGATATCGATCAGGTGAACCCCCCCCTTCATTCCGGCGACCAGCAGGGTTTGACCGGCGCGGCTCAGGCCCCAGGCCTTGCCGGGCAGGCTCAGAGAGCCGACGATCCGGGGGTGGCGGGGGTCAGCCAGATCCACGCACTGGAGCCCCCGGTAGCCGTTGGCGACCAGGGCGTAGTCACCGGCCATGATCAGGTCTCCGGCGCGGCCGTAGGTGGGCAGACTGGCAATAATGGCCCCCCGCCCGCCACTGTCCAGTGCCAGCGAAACCCGGGTGCCGGCATTAAGGCCGGTGCCGCTGATGGCCACCCGCAACCTGCCGGATGGACCGGAAGGCAGCCGGCGTATGCTGCTGAGCATGGGAGCTGGGTCGGGATGGGAGGGGAAGGCCAGCGTCCCCAGCACCGCCGCCACCAGTAGCAGGTAGAGGCTTATCCCGCTCCAGAAAAGGACGCGGAGTTTCTTCCTGCCCGCGAGCCGGCCTGGCGGGGACCCGGGAGTCGGCCGGCCGGTCAGCTTGGGAGCCATTTGGCCACCAGGTCCAGCAACTGCTGCTGTTTGAACGGCTTGCTCAGGTAATCGTTCATGCCTTGGGCCAGGCAGCGCTCCGCGTCCTCCGGCTGGGCATGGGCGGTGAGGGCGATGATCGGCGTCCGGTCGTTGCGTTGTCGCAGTTCGCGGGTGGCCGTGAAGCCATCCATCCCCGGCATCTGGCAATCCATCAGGATCAGGTCGAAAGATTCTTCCCCGGCGCGGACCAGAACGTCCTGGCCGCTGCCGACCATGGTCAGCAGGTAGCTGGGTTCCAGGATCAGACCGATCAGGCGCTGGGTGGTCGGGTTGTCCTCGGCAACGAGGATTCGGCCCAGCGCCCGGGCGCCGTCCTCCCCCCCGGGAAGGAAGATCGCAGCCGGCGTTGCACCCGCCAAGCCGGCTGCATCCGGGTTCTGCTCCGCACCGAGCAGGACTTGTCGAAGCAACGACATGCGCAGGGGCTTGAACAGAAAGCCATCGCTATGCGCCGCTGCGCCCCGGCCAGGGTCCGCCGGGTGGGAATGGGGTAGCAGCAGGATCTGCCGGCAGCCAGCCAGGCGCGGGGAACGACGCATTTCGTCAAGGATGCTGGCCTCGGGGGCCGGAAGGGTCAGGTCGAGCAGGGCAAACCGGAACCCGGTTCCGGCGCCGTTATCGGCGAGCAGGCGGGAGACTTCGCTGCCGCTGGCGGCCAGCACCGGCTGCAGACCGAGGCCGGCAAGCTCTGCGGCCAACAGCTCCCGGGTGCCGGTATGGTCGTCCCAGATCAGAACCCTGCCGCCTCCCGGAAAGGGGGCGCCGGGTGACGGCGGGGGCTGGCCGGCAGGATCGAAGCAGACACTGAAGCTGAAGCGGGAGCCCTGCCCACGCGTGCTGGCGACTGCCGTCTTTCCGCCCATCAGGACCACCAACTGGCGGACGATGGCGAGGCCGAGGCCGGTGCCTCCGTAAAGCCGGCTAGTCGAGTTGTCGCCCTGGGAGAAGGATTCGAATATCCGTTTCTGCCCAGCTGGGTCGATGCCGATCCCGGTATCGCTGACGCTGCACTGCAACTCGACCTGTCCCTCGCCATACCCCCTTGCCGTGACGGTGACACTGACCTCCCCCTGGTTGGTGAACTTGACCGCATTGCCGACCAGGTTGAGCAGAATCTGGCGGAAGCGCCCCGGATCACCGATCAGGACCGCCGGGCAGCCCGGATCGACCCTGCCGATCAGTTCCACCCCCTTGCCATAGGCATTCTCGCCGAACAGGTCGAGGACATCCTCGACGATTTCCCGCAGTTGGAAAGGGACTTTCTCCAACTCGAGTTTGCCGGCTTCGATCTTGGAAAAATCCAGGATGTCGTTCAGCACCGCCAAGAGGGCTTCCCCCGAATTGTGCACGGTACGGGCCATGGTGCGCTGGTTTTCCGACAGTGGAGTGCGCAGCAGCTGTTCGGTCATTCCCAAAACACCGATCATCGGCGTGCGGATTTCATGGCTCATGTTGGCCAGAAAACGCGACTTGGCCTGATTGGCGTCTTCGGCCTGCCGGCGGGCCTGGTCGAGATCGGCGACGGTCTGTTGCAGCCGGTCATTGGCCCGGCGGAGTTCCCCGGTGCGTTGGACGACCTCGGCTTCCAGCCCCTGCCGGTAGGTGTCCAGAGCCTGGTCCCGCCGGGCGATATGGTCCAGCATCTCATTGAAGCCGGCGACGAGGGTGCCGACCTCATCGCCGGTGGTGGAGACGGCCCGCAGGGAGAAGTTCTGGGTCTCGGAAACCTCCTTCATGGTCGCGGCCAATTGCAGGATCGGCCTGGAAATAATCTCCTGGAGGCGTTCCGAGACCAGGTAGGCGACCAGCAGCACCACCCCCATGACCAGCAGCGAGTCGAGCAGAAAGCGCAGCAACCAGGTGCGCAGGGCGCTCAAATCGGACTGCAGGTAGACCAGACCCTCCCGCTGCCCGTTAATCAGGATGGGCAGGGCCACCTCTAGGGAGCGGCTGGTGAACAGATGCACTTCGCGGTTCTGCTCGGCGGCGCTCAGGAGCAGTTGGCGGTTGACCGGGACCGGTGACGTCCTCGCTCCATGGGAATCTTCGGGCTGGTACTGGGCGAAGGGTCTGAGATCCGTCTTGAAGATATAGGCGAGGCGGATGCCCGGCTCGTCGGCGAGAGAGGCGAGGGTCGCTTCGGCATTTGGCAGGTCATGGAAGAGCAGTGCCTGTCGGCTGTTGGCGCCGATGACCTTAGCCAGGGCTGTCGTCTTGTTGATCAGGCTCTGGCGGAAGGAGACGATTTCGGACAGGACATAGGCGCCGGAGGCGAGGAGCAGGACCAGGCTGCTGGTGGCAAGCATGATCGCCGTCAGCTTGGTCTTGAGGGAGGTTTCTGTGAACAGTCGTGCCATCGGTACGGTCCCGCAGCGAAGAGCAGGGTGGGGACTGCTTCGGGACGCTAGGAGGCTATCGGACTATGCGGGCCGAAGCGAAAATTCGGATGTTTGAGAACAGATTTTGGCTCGTTTGCAGGCTCATAGCCGTAGCTATGGGTCAAAAAGGAGCCGAAATATGGGCCAAACAGCCGGGTTTGCAGCCGGCTCATGGATAGTCCGGCAGTCTCCTAGTCCTTTTTCAGGTCAATCCCCAATAGTTGGATCTTCTTGCGCAGGGTGTTGCGGTTGATGCCGAGGATCTCCGCGGCGCGGACCTGGTTGCCGCGGGTCTTGTCGAGGACGATCCGGATCAGCGGCCGTTCCATCTGCTGCAGCACCATATCGTAGAGGTCATCCAGTTCCTGGACATCCATTTGCGCCAACGACGCGTTCAGCTTGTGGGCGATCAGCGACTCCAGGGAGCCTTCGTTGTCGTGGCGCGGGGTGCCGCTGATCAGTCCCGGGAAGTCCTCCGGGGTCAGGATCTGGTCCGGGGAGAGCAGCGCGGCCCGCTGGATGGAATTCTCCAGTTCGCGAACATTTCCCGGCCAGCTGTAGCCCTTGAGCAGCCGCAGGGCTTCTTCGGTGCAGCCGCGGGCCGGCACGCCGAGTTCCTCGGCGGCGCGCTGGATGAAAAATTCGACCAGCAGGGGAATGTCTTCACGACGTTCGCGCAGCGCCGGCAGTTCGATCGGCACGACGTTGAGGCGGTAGAAGAGGTCTTCGCGGAATTCGCGGTTGCGGACCTTCTCCTTGAGGTCCTGGTTGGTCGCGGCGACGATGCGCACGTCGACTGGAATCGTCGACGTTCCGCCGGTGCGGGTGATCTCCTTTTCCTGCAGCACCCGCAGCAGCTTGGCCTGCAGCTCCAGGGGCATGTCGCCGATCTCGTCGAGGAACAGGGTGCCGCCGTTGGCCTGCTCGAACTTGCCGATCTTGCGCTCCACGGCCCCGGTGAAAGCCCCTTTCTCGAATCCGAACAGCTCGCTCTCGAGCAGCTCCCGGGGAATGGCCGCACAGTTCAGGGCCAGAAACGGCTTGCCCAGCCGCGGGCTGTTGAAGTGGATCGCCCGCGCTACCAGCTCCTTGCCGGTCCCCGATTCGCCGGTGACCAGGACGGTGACGTCGGCCGGAGCAACCTTGCCGAGGACCTTGTAGACCTCCTGCATCGCGCGGCTCTTGCCGATGATGTTCCGGTCGAGCTGGTAGTGTTCGCGAATCTCCTCCTTGAGGCGGGTCACCTCCTCGGTGACCGCCGAGGCCTTGCGAGCTTTGAGAATGATGGCGTCCAGAGCATCCAGGTCGAAGGGCTTGGTGATGTAATCGTACGCGCCGCGCTTCATCGCCTCCACCGCGTTCTTCATCGACGATTCGGCGGTCATGATAACCACCAGGATTTCGGGAAAATCGCTGTGGATCCGGGAAAGGAGGTCGAGGCCCGAGGTGCCGGGCATCTTGATGTCGAGGACCGCGAGGTCGTAGCGGTTCTGCCGCAACAGCGCCAGCGCCTCGGTGCCGCTGGCGGCCAGATCGACGGAGAACCCCTGTTTGGTCAGGGACTTGGAAAGGACCCAGCGGATACTTTCTTCATCATCGGCAACCAGGATATGGCGAATCGACATGGCAAAGACGTCCCGTTGTTGAGGGTGGCTGCCGGCTTCCCGGCAGGGTTGATCCTTGGTGCCGGGAATGTCAGCGGATAAAGGGGAGCGAAACGCTCACCGTCGTCCCTTTCCCCATGGTGCTGTCGACCCGCAGAAATCCCTGGTGACTGGCGACGATCTTCTGGCAGGTGGCCAGGCCGAGCCCGCTGCCCCGATTCTTGGTGGTATAGAAGGGGGTGAAAATCTTCTCCAGGTCTTCGGCGGGGATCCCACGGCCGTTGTCGTGGATTTCGATGACGATAAGCGGCACCGGCCGCCGACCGGGATTCTGCAGATGATAGTCCGAAGCCACCTTGCTGCCGACCTCCACCCGTCCCTCCTTGTCGATCGCCTCCGCAGCGTTCTTGATCAGGTTCAGGAAAAGCCGGGTGAGCAGGTTCTCGTCGCCGAGAATCGGTGGAATGCTCGGATCGAGCGACAGCACGAACTCGAGCTTCTTGCCGCGGTGCGCCTCCTTCTGGAAGAGCACGATGTCACCGAGGACTTTGGCGATATTGACCTCCTGGAGCTGGGGAGGCCGGGGCCGGGCGAGGTCCATCAGTTCCTCGATGATGCCGTTGACCCGTTCCACCTCCTTGACCATGACCCCGGTATATTCGTGCAGCGGGCTCTCCGCGCCCAATTCCATGGCCAGCAGCTGGGCCGCCCCCTTGATGCCGCCGAGGGGGTTCTTGATTTCATGGGCGAGCCCGGCGGCCAGGGTGCCGAGCATCGAGAGGCGATCGGCCCGGCGCACCGCCTCCTCCAGTTCCCGCAGCCGCGACAGGTCGCGGATGATCAGGACCACCCCTTCCCGTTCGCCGCTGTCGGTGTAGATCGGTGAAGCCGAGATGCTCACCGGCAGGGGCGGCGCCGAAGGGCGCAGCAGCTGGACATTTTCATCATCGGAGATCGAACGTCCGATCTCCATTGTCGAGCGGATCAGGGCGAGGATTTTTTCCTGGCCGGCAAACAGCTTCTCGAAGTGACGACCGACGGCCTGCCGCTCGGAGAGGCCGGTGCAGTCCTGAGCCGCCGGATTGAACAGCGCGATGCTCCCCAGGCGGTCGATGGCTACCACGGCGCGGTCGATATTGTCGACCACGCGCGCATAGATCTGCGTATCCTCGGTTGCCGTCATGGCTTTTCCGGCTGGTCCGCTCCCTCGGCGGAGGTGAAAAACGCGGTGAGTGCGGTTCTGAGTTCATCCAGGGATCCGGCGTGGTTGACCCGGGTGCGAAAGCCGGCGGCTCCGTCGAGCCCCCGGGAGTACCAGCAGAGATGTTTGCGCATCACCTGCGCGGCTTTGGCGGCGCCGAACCGGTTTACAAACTGCTCCAGGTGGTCCCTGGCCACCTCCAGCCGTTCCCGCGGCGTCGGCGGCAGCGGGAGGCCGCCGGCCTGCAGTTGCCGGATGTCCCTTATCAGCCAGGGATTGCCGTAGCCGCCGCGCCCGATCATGATTCCGTCGCAGCCGGTCGTGGCCAGCATGGCCAGGGCATCCTCGGCGCGGAAGATGTCGCCGCTGCCGAGGACAGGTATATGCAGGGCGGCCTTGAGCTCGGCGATCTGTCGCCAGTCGGCGTGGCCGCCGAACCCCTGGGCCCGGGTGCGGGGGTGGAGGGTGACGGCGGCCGCCCCTTCGGCTTCGGCGATGCGCCCGACTTCGAGGAACGTGACCGATTCCGCGTCCCACCCCGAGCGAATCTTAACCGTGACCGGCAGTTCGCTGGCGCGGACCACTGCGGCGACTATCCGCCCGATCTTCAGCGGGTCGCGGAGCAGGGCGCTGCCGGCTCCGGAGCGCACCACCTTGTTGACCGGACAGCCGAGGTTGAGATCGAGCAGGTCGCCAGCGTCTCCGACCAGGCGCGCCGCTTCGGCCAGGACTGCCGGGTCGGCCCCGAACAGCTGTATCCCCAGCGGGCGCTCGGCAGGGTCGGAGCGCAACAGTTCACGCGTCCGGCGACCGGCCCGGATCAACCCGTTGGCGCTCACCATTTCGGTGAAGACCAACCCGGCGCCGAAGCGCTTCATGATCAGGCGGTAGGGGAGGTCGGTGATCCCGGCCATCGGGGCCAGGACTATGTTGTTGGAGAGGTGAAGCCGGCCGATCTGCATTTCATCCCATGATTGCACAATTTTTACGCATTTTACCATGGGGCGATGATAAAGCAAGGGTAAAATCGGAGTAAAATCAGAGTTGCAAACCGGGCCATTGCAAGGGATACTGTATACAAAATTCGACTTGACATTCCCCCCCCGAGTTGCTAGAACAATATTTGGAAAATGAGGCCACGCCAAGGTTTGTCAGGCCTTGCGGGCGGGCTGTTTGGGGGGAACCCCGGTTTTCCGTTTTTCATTTGTCAACTTTGGACTGCACTATTCCGGGATCGCCTGGCGCTCAGGTGAAACCGGTCGGTATGGAAGTTCAGGTCGTTGGCCGGATGGGCCTGTTGCCCATCAATTTTATTTCCAAAGGAGAGAGAGCATGTCGAAACTGAAGGAAGTATTGCGCAAAAAGATCGAGGAGCACCGCCCCCGCACCACCAAGCTGGTCAAGGAATTTGGTGACGTCAAACTTGGTGACGTGACCATCTCCCAGGCTATCGGCGGTGCCCGCGGCATCAAGTGTCTGGTGACGGACATTTCTTACCTCGATCCGATGGAAGGGATCCGTTTCCGCGGCAAGACCATTCCCGAAACCTTTGCCGCCCTGCCCAAGGTCCCCGGCAGCGACTATCCCTACGTCGAGGGCTTCTGGTGGATGCTGCTGACCGGCGACGTGCCGACCATGGAGCAGACCCTGGAAGTCGTCGCTGACTGGAAGAAGCGTTCCCAGGTTCCCCAGTACGTCATCGATGTCCTGCGCGCCCTGCCGCGTGACACCCACCCGATGACCATGTTCTCCACCGCCGTGCTCGCCATGCAGCGTGACTCGGTCTTCTGCCCACACTTACGCTTCCGGCAAGTTCAACAAGATGACCTGCTGGGAAGACATGTTCGAGGACGCCAACAACATGATGGCGAAACTCGGTCCGATCGGCGCCTACATCTACCGCATGAAGTACATGGGCGACACCCACATCGAAGCCGATCCGAACCTCGACATGGGCGGCAACTTCGCCCGCATGATGGGCATCCCGGCTCCTTATGACGATGTTGCCCGCATGTACTTCATCCTCCACTCCGACCATGAGTCCGGCAACGTCTCGGCCCATACGACCCACCTGGTCGCCTCGGCCCTGTCCGATGCCTACTATGCCTACAGCGCCGGTCTCAACGGTCTCGCCGGTCCGCTGCATGGCCTGGCCAACGAAGAAGTGCTGCGCTGGACCCAGAACTTCATGCAGCAACTGGGCGGTCAGGTTCCGACCGAAGAGAAGCTCAAGGAAGCCCTCTGGGCGACCCTCAACAGCGGCCAGGTTATCCCGGGTTACGGTCACGCCGTGCTGCGCAAGACCGACCCGCGCTACACCTCGCAGCGCGAGTTCTGCATGAAGACTCCGGGTCTCAAAGACTACCCGCTGTTCCAGTTGGTCAAGATGATCTTCGAAGTCGCTCCGGGCGTACTACCGAGCACGGCAAGGCCAAGAATCCCTGGCCGAACGTCGATGCTCAGTCCGGCGTCATCCAGTGGTACTACGGTGTGACCCAGTACGAGTTCTACACCGTGCTGTTCGGCATCGGCCGCGCTCTGGGCTGCCTTGCCAACATCACTTGGGACCGCGCTCTGGGTTACGGCATCGAGCGTCCCAAGTCGGTGACCACCGCGATGCTCGAAGACGCTGCCGGCATCAAGTAAGATTTCGCTTCCGCACTGCGGAGGGGAAAATCGATCAAATGGAATCGGGGATACCTTGCGGTATCCCCGATTTTTTTCAACGAAGAGATAACAGGGCAGGACGGCCAGGCAGGGACCGACCGTGTGCGGGTTATTTCTTCTCGATGCGGTCGGCAAAGACCAGCAGTTTCTGGTCAGTATAGCTCTCCACCTCGCCGGCAAAGGTTTCGATCTGGAAAAAGTCCTGGATCTTGGCCGAGGCCTCGATGAAAAAGCGGTTGAGGCCTTGAATTCCTTCGCGGGTAAGGCCGGCCCGCCGCGCCCATTCCTGGAACTCGTGGGTCTTGGGGAAAACCCGGGTGGCTCCGACCTCGAACCCGGCGGCCTCGATCATCCGGGTCCATTCTTCCCGCGTGTAGGCCCGAACGTGCGTAGGGTCGCGCATCTTCTCCATCGCCTGGTAGAACTCGGCGATTTCCGGATCGTCGGGGAGCTGGGTGTCGATGATCACCATCCTCCCCCCCGGCGACGCAGCACCCGGTGGAATTCCTCGAGGGCTCGCGGAACGTCGGGAAAATGATGCGCAGCGATGCGGCAGGTCAGCAGGGTGAAGGACCCGGCGGGAAAGGGGAGGTCCTCGGCGTCGGCTTCGCGGAAGGTCACGTTCTCGACCTTCCCCTCTTCGGCGATGTACTCCTGGGCCTTTTTCAGCATCTGCATGGTCAGGTCGGAGGCGACCACGCTGCGCACCAGGGGGGCGAAGAAGAGCGCGGTATGACCGCCGCCGCAGGCCACGTCGAGCAGGGAATCGTCCGGGGTCGGCTGCAGCAGGCGTGCGGCCTCGACGAGGTCATCCCCCTTGGCAAAGCCGCGGTTCCTGACATAACCGTCCGCCGCTCGGCCGAACTGCTCCCGGACTTTGTTTTTGAACGAATCCTTCATCGTTGTCTCCTTGTGCCTGTCGAATTATAACATTGGCGGGAGAAAATGCCCGGCGTACCGCAGAGGCCGAAGGATTTCTCGCCCGGAATCCGACCGGCACGACACAACTTACCGAAATCACATGTTTTGATATCGCTGAAGCGGCAGGACAATAACATGAACAGGAGCCTTTGGGAAGGACCGGGAAGCTTTTTCTGCCACGGGAAATTGCCCGGATATCCCTGCCGCACCGCAAGGGTGGCCACCATTGGGGCGCCGACCACAACCAGGCAGGTCCATCCTCTTCTACCCTGGTTGCCATCAAAGGGGCTCCAGTCGTAATACAGATGGAGCCGGTTGTCGGCTGTGACTTTGTTATGCTTGCAGAACCGGAGGTAAAATTCCAGATGGAGGCGTGCCATGAAACCGGAACTGACCAGCAACGCGATGGCGACTCTCCAAGCGCGCTATCTGCTGCGGGATCGCGACGGCCAGGTGAACGAAACGCCCCAGGAGCTTTTCCGGCGAGTCGCCCGGGCGGTAGCCGCTGGTGAAGAAAACCATGGCGGTTTCCGGGCGGTGGGCGCTGCGGCAGAACGGTTCGAGGAGCTGCTCACCCGTTTGGCGTTTCTGCCCAACTCACCGACATTGATGAACGCCGGCACCCCGCTCGGCCAGCTTGCCGCCTGTTTCGTTTTGCCGGTCGCGGACTCCCTGCGCTCGATCTTCACCACCTTGCGCGATGCCGCCCTGATCCACCAGAGCGGCGGCGGTACCGGTTTCTCCTTTTCCCGGCTGCGGCCCGCGGGCGACCGGGTCAAGAGCACCATGGGGCTCTCCTCGGGACCGCTCTCTTTTCTGCGGGTCTATAATGCCGCCACCGAGGCGATCAAGCAGGGAGGGACGCGGCGCGGCGCCAACATGGGAATACTGCGAATCGATCATCCCGACATCCTCGAGTTCGTCGCCGCCAAGGACCGGGAGGGGGAGCTGGCCAATTTCAATCTCTCGGTGACCGTCACCAGCGGTTTTCTGGAGGCGTTGCGGGCGGGTCGCGCCTATTCCCTGCGCAACCCCCGCGACGGCCGCGAGACCGGCCGGCTGCCAGCCGGGGAGGTTTTCCAGCGGATCGCCGACCAGGCCTGGAAGAACGGCGAGCCCGGATTGGTCTTCATCGATCGGGTCAATGCCGAACATCCCGCCGCCCATCTCGGCACCATCGAGGCCACCAATCCCTGCGGCGAGCAGCCGCTGCTCCCTTTTGAAGCCTGCAATCTCGGCTCCCTCAACCTGCTGCGCTTCGCCGATGCCAGGGGGCGCATCGAGTACCCTCGGCTCGCCGATGGGGTGCGCTGGGCGGTGCGCTTTCTCGACGACGTCATCGAGGTCAACCGCTACCCGCTGCCGGCCATCGCCCGGATGACCCGGGCCACCCGCAAGATCGGCCTCGGGGTGATGGGGTTCGCCGACCTGCTGATTCTCCAAGGGCTCCCCTACGCCAGTGAAGGCGCTCTTTCCCTGGCTGAGGAGCTGATGTCCTTCGTCCGTCAGGAAGCGCTCGCGGCCTCCGAGGAACTGGCCCGCGAACGCGGCGCCTGCCCCGCCTTCGCCGGCAGTCCCCGCCAGCTTGCCGGCGGCGCCCCGCTGCGCAACATCGCGGTCAACACCATTGCCCCGACCGGCACCCTGAGCCTGATCGCCGGAGTCTCCAGCGGCATCGAGCCGATCTTCGCCTTCGAGTACGAACGGCATGTGCTCGGCACCGTGCTGCGAGAGGTCCATCCCCTCTACCGGCAGCGGCTCGAAGCGGGAGCGGCGATCGACCCGGAAGTCTTCGTCACCGCCGGGGAAATTCCCCCCGAGTGGCATGTGCGGATGCAGGCCGCCTTTCAGAAGTACGTCGACAACGCCGTCTCCAAGACCATCAACTTCCCCGAATCAGCAACGGTGGAGCTGGTGCAACAGGCCTTCCTGCTCGCCGACGATATGGGATGCAAGGGACTGACCGTTTACCGCGACCGCAGCCGGAAAAACCAGGTACTCAATGTCTGTACCGGCAAGTGCCCGCTCTGAGGCGGAGGCCCTGATTGGCGCGGCTGTGGAGGCAAGAATGTCCCCTTGTTTTCCGATTGTGATTTCACGGATTCAGGAAGCACCTCGCTTATTCACACCCAGACAATCCCATCGACAATCTGCTCCGCAGCATCCCCGGGGTGCCCCAGAGAGACCGATCACTCGATTTCCTTCTGCGCACGGCCTCATGACAATATGAGTTCAAACTCAGCGCCGCAGGGGGGCGGCAATAACTTCGCATCTGCGCGTCTCTATGGGCGCGTTGATGCTGTAAAATGTCTCATGAATCACAACATACAGAACAGGAAAAGGCCCGCCCTTGATCCAGGCCGGGCCTTTTCCTGTAGGTCATCCATAAATCTATTTCCTGCATGTCCTTAGAAATTATCGGACGGAATGGTCGAACTTTCCAACGAGAGGGAAGCTGGTGTCCCAAGGGCTAAGCATGGGTTGACGCCTCTCTGTCGGTAATTGCCTAAGTGGCCTGCAACCCTGTCAACAAGCCCCCGGCCAAGCGCCGGGGGCTGCTTCCTCCGCCAACCGCCGGATTCAGCCGAGAATCTGCGGGTCGCAGACCAACTCGGCCTGCTCGGCCGGGCGTCCGCAGGTCCCGCAGACGAAGGGCAGCTGCTCCTGCATGGTATCGCACATGGCCCCGCGTTCAGGGGCCGTACCACAATAGTCCTGTTTGCTGCTCAGCGGCTCGGGGCTGCAAAGCTGTTCGTTGGTTTCCGCTACGACTCCGCAGCGACTGCATTCATAGAGTTCGTCCATGGACGGCCTCCTTTCCGCATCCCTGGCCTTGCGGGTGATGCGAGGTACATTTTTAACCTTCAGGCCTGAGATTATTGTAGCACGGCGAGGTGTTTAGCGACTTCCACGTCCGGCGGGCAGGACCCGGTATTATTCCTCGCCAGCCTGAAGCCGTTCTTCGAGCAGCGCAACCAGTTGCACGACCGGGTCGGCATGCCCCGCGGAAAACTCGGGTAGGGCCTTGAGGGCGATAGCTAAACGCCGCGCCGCGGCGAGGGCCGACTGCAACGCCAGGCGCTCCTCCTCGGCGGCGGGGCGGGTGGGGGCGGTCGCTTCGCGGAAGCGCTTGAGGATGGTGGGATGACTGCGCTCGTCGTCGATCACCGCCTTGCGCAACTCGGCGAACTGCTCGGGGGGGAGCTGCTGTTCTTCCCTGGCCTGGCGCAGCAGGTCGACGGAGCGGTAGTCGGGCAGAGGCTTGAGTTCGGTGCGCCGAGCCAGCAGCTGCGGTTCTTCCTTCTCCAGGAAGCGGTAGGCGAGGGTCAGCTTCTCGGCGGTCTGCCGGCGGATACGTACTTCGCGACTGCAATATTCTTCGAAAGAGGCGTAGCCCCACTGGTTGAAAAGGGCATCGCGGCTGACCTTGAGGAGCTGTTCACCCAGTTCCACCCAGGTCGATTTGAAGCGCCGGGCGGTGGCCAGCACCCGATAGCGCTCCGATTCCGGGTCGAGCTGCGCCATCAGCTGTTCGAGGGCCTGCTCCCCCTTGCTCTTGATCTCCTGCTCCATCGTCCTTCCTCCCTGCGTCAAAAGGGGGCAAGTCTAGCACGGCGCAACGACCGGCCCAAGGACTTTTGCCTTGGTGGGCAAGGAGAACTTCGCTACAATCCCGGCCAAACCGCCGGAGGTGCAACGTGATGGAAAAACGATTCGTGGTCGGGCCGGAGACGGTGCGCATGCTGGAACTCGGCCACCCCTGGGTGATTGCCGATCGTTACACCCGGGGCTGGCCCCAGGGGCGCGCCGGCGATCTGATCGAACTCTGCGACGCGCAGGGAAAGCGGCTGGCAACGGCTCTTTACGAACCGGGGGAGCGGGTCGTCGCCCGGGTGCTCGGCCCCGGCCGGCTGCGCCTCGACGCCGCCTGGGTGGAGGAGCAACTGCGTGGCGCACTGGCGCTGCGCGAGCACCACCTCGATCTGGACGGGACCGACGCCTATCGCCTGGTCAACGGTGAGGGGGATGGTTTTCCCGGCTTGAGCGTCGATCGCTACCGTGACCACCTGATGATCCAGCTCTTTGCCGGTTCCTGGCGGCCGCATCTGCCGCTGCTGGTGGCCGCCCTGCAGAAGCTTCTCGCCCCGGCCGGCATCTACGAGAAACTGCGTCCCCAGCAGACCCGCGAACTGGCCGCCGCCGGCCCGGACAAGCGCTACGCCAGACTGCTGGCCGGAAAGGGGGCGCCCGGGCGCATGCCGGTGCAGGAGAACGGCCTGACCTTCCTGGTCGAGCTGGAGGAGGGACTCAACACCGGCCTGTTTCTCGACCAGCGGGAGAACCGCCGCGACCTCGTGGGCCGGGTCGCCGGGCGCAGCGTCCTCAACCTTTTTGCCTACACCGGGGCCTTTTCCGTCGCCGCGGCCGCGGCGGGGGCGAGCAAGGTGACCAGTGTCGACGCCTCGGCGGCCTACCTCGACTGGGCTGGGGAGAACTTCGGCGCCAACCGCCTCAATCCGCGCCGCCACGAATTCATCGTCGGCGACTGCTTCGCCGTCCTGGAGCAGCTGCTGGCCGCGGGGCGGCGCTTCGATGTCGTCCTCATGGACCCTCCTTCCTTCTCCACCACCGCCAAGACCACCTTCACCACCCGCGGCGGTACCGCGGCGCTGGTTGCCCAGGCCCTGCGCCTGCTGCCGCCGGGGGGGCTGCTGATCGCCTCTTCCAACCATCAGAAGGTCGATGTCGCCGATTATCTCAAGGAACTGCGGCGCGGCGCCCTGGATGCGGGCTGCGAGCTGCGGGTGATCGGCCTGCGCGGACAGCCCGGCGACTTTCCCTACCCGGTGAGCTTTCCGGAGGGGCGTTACCTCAAGTATGTGCTGGGGGTCAAGAAATAGACGCCAGGCCGCAATCAGGCACCGGTCGGTTGCTCGCGCAGCGGCGCGAAGAGCTCGTCGTGGAGGAACCGGTAGCCGGCAAGCTTTTCCCGTTTGAGCAGGGGGTGTCCGGCGGGCAGGATCAGGAACGGCTGGAGTTGTTCGCCGCCGACCGAACCGTGGCCGCCGACCTGGTCGTCGAAGCAGGCGATGCGCTCGCCGTCGTAGGCGCCGAAGATCACCAGGTCGCCGCAGGCGTCATCGGCGGCAAACCGGCACAACGCTGGCCACAGCTCTTCCGGCTCTCCATAGGGACGCAGACATTTGATGGCGGCGTCCGGTGGCGGCTGGTCGCAATGGCTGCCGGCGCGGCCACCCCGGTACAGGAGCCAGGCGCGGCCGTCCCGGCCGCGGGCCATGACGAAGCCGATTCCCCGGTGGTGAGTCAGAAACCGCAGCAGCAGGGGCTGCAGCGTCTCGATCTCTTCCAGGGGCAAGCGCCGTGGCTCCCCGGTGATGTAGAGGTGGGCGAGGGAGCTCGAATAGGTAATGACCACTCCCCCCTCGGCATCGATCTTGAGCGTCTCCGGGACCAGTTGACGGATGCGCCGCTGCAGGGCGTTCTTGGTGAGTCGGAAGAGCTGTTGCCGCCAGCCGGCCGGGTGCGCCTCGAGTTCATCCTGCAGGTAATCGAGCTGCACGCGCATGAAGTCGAGGGGGCCGGCCGAGACCGCCGCCTGCTCCTTTTCCCGCAGAAAGGCGCTGACCGCCTCACCGAGGGTGGCGCCGAAACGGTCGCGAAAGGGGTAGCCCGGCGTCTGGCCGTGGTCGGAAAGAACAATCAACTCGTAGCGGGCGCCAGGGGCGTAATGCAGCATGCGCAGGATCTCGCCAATGCGTTTGTCGGTGTATTTGAGGTTTTTCAGGGCCTGGGAAGAAGCCGGGCCGAAGTGGTGGGCCAGTTCGTCGTAGCCGCTGTAGGTGGTGTAGATATAGGGGACCCCGCTGTAGATGTCGGCGATGACGCCGAAGGTCTGCAGTTCGCGCAGGATGACGTTGCAGAAAATGCGGATGAAAGGAAAAAGCCCCTCGTTGAGGCGCCAGGGGCGGTGTCGGCGGAACTGCCAGCGGTCGTAGAGATTGGTGAAATACTCGAGGATCGTCGCGGCGCCCATGCGGCAGACGCGCAGGGGGTGGAGCAGGGTCAATAGCAGGAAGCGCAGCCCGCCGAAGCGTCCGAACAGGGTCTGGGGGTGGGGGGAGGAGACGGTGAAGATGCTGCGTGCGGCATCGCCGTCGAGGAGGTTGGAATAGGAAGACCCACCGGCCAGGAGTCCCGGATGACCAGCCAGGAGCCGTTCGCGAAAGTGCTGGACCTGGTCCGGGTCGTTGCAGGAAATCAGCTGCCCGCTCGCTTTTTCGAACCAGCGAAAGGCCGGGATCCCCCGTTCGACGCCGTGAAAGATGGCCGCCTGGGCCGCCGGGGTGGTGCTGGGCAGGCCAGCACGGTAGTCACGCAGCTGGTGGCCGCGGCGCAGCAGCCGGGCCAGGTTGGGGAGGTAGCCCCGCTCCAGAGCCTGGCGCAGGTGGGGCCCCGACAGCCCGTCGATCTGCAGGCCGACGAATCCCCGTTTCGCTCCGGAGCGGCGATGCTCCAGCCGTTCCGGTCGAAACGGGAAGAACTTGATGTCGTAGTAGCCGCGGAACAGGCGGCCCGCAAGATCCCTCCAGAACACCACAACCCCCTGAAATTTTTGGCAACTATACCATGAAACCGGGAGGAATGCGGAATGTCCGGGGCGGGTGGCAACGGTTGGCGGCGGCCCCTCCTCCCGGAGAGCTCCGCCGCCGTCTGGTTTTTAAGGTGGAGCTCAGGCGGCGACCACGGTAGCCCGGTCGATGGTCACCGGTTCCTTCGGCACGTCCTGGTGCATCCCCCGGCTGCCGGTTGCGACCTGCTCGATGTCCCGGACCGTTTCCATGCCGGCCACCACTTTGCCGAAGACTGCATAGCCGAAGGCCGCCGGGCTGCTGCCGGAGTGGTTGAGAAAGGCGTTGTCGGCGGTATTGATGAAGAACTGGCTGGTGGCCGAGTCGACCACCTGGGTGCGGGCCATGGCGATCGTTCCGGCCAGGTTCTGCAGGCCGTTGCCCGCCTCGTTCTTGACCGGCGCGCGGGTCTGCTTCGGTTTCAGGTCGGCGGTCATGCCGCCCCCCTGGATCATGAAGCCGGGGATGACCCGGTGAAAGACCGTGCCGTCGTAATGCCCATCGCGCACGTAGTCGAGGAAATTGGCGACGGTCGCCGGGGCCTTGGCGGCGTCGAGTTCGAGGAGGATCTCCCCCTTGGAGGTTTCCAGGCGGACCTGGGGGTTGGTCTGAGGCATTGGCTCTCTCCTTTGTTCGGATCTTGCCCCCGAAACGGGGGCGGGGGGCTGGCGGAGTGCCGGCAGGGTGGAGCGGCCGATGCAACCCCGCAGAACTGCCTGCGGGCCGGCCGCTTTACTGCAGCGGTTTGACCACCTGATGTTCCATCGGTACCAGGACGATCTGGATGCGGCGGTTCTGGGCGCGGCCGGCGGCGCTGTCATTGTCGGCGATCGGCCGATAGGGCCCGAAACCGCAGGCCGAAAGGTGCTCGCCGGGGATGCCGACCTGGTCCTGCAGGAAGTGGAGGACATTGGTGGCGCGGGCGGTGGAAAGTTCCCAGTTGCTGGGGAACGTTTCACGGAGCCGCGGGCTGATCGGTATGTTGTCGGTATACCCTTCGACCCGCACCTCCTTGTCGGCCGCCCCCTTGATGATGTCGCCGACCCGCTTGAGGACTTCCCGGCCGCCGGTCTTGATGTCGGCCTTGCCGGAGTCGAAGAGGATCCGTTCGACCATGTTGACGGTGAGTTTTCCCTGCAGCTCGGAAATCGTCACCTCGCCGCTGCTGATTTCACTCTGCATCTTGCCCACCAGCTCGTCATAGGTGCTCTTGAGGTGGGCGATGCGCGCCTCCCGGGCGATCCGTTCCTTTTCCACCTGGTCGTTCAGCTCGCGGTTCTCCGCCTCCAGGCGGTCGATGGTCTGCCTCATTTCGGCCATCGCCGCCCCGGTCTGGGCACTGCGATCGGAGAGCACCCGTTCGAGCCGGGTGGCGTCTTCGCGGGAGCGCTGCAGATCGGCATCGAGTGCCGCCGTCTTGTTGTCGCAGGCGGCCAGTTTCTGCTGCTGGTCGGCGTTGGCGTCGCGCAGGCTGGCCGCCTCCTCGCTCAGATTCTGGTGCTCCTTGGTGAGCTGCTGCAGGGACTGGTCGAGCCGGGCGGCTTCGGCCGCCTTCTCCTCGAATTTGCTCTTGCTGACGCAGCCGGCGGCCGGGAGGAGCAGGCAGCAGACGATACACAGGATGATCGGGCGCACGGACGGTCTCCTTGTTGCAGGGGGGACGGGGGAAATCATCCGCTTTTGTAGCATATCCACAGGAATTGTAAAGAGCCGGCTGCGCGCTGCCGCAACGGCCGGCTTTTGTGTTGCGGATGCGCCGTCAACCGTGCTATTAAAAAGGCGTTTTCACTATGTTACACGGAGAGAGCGATGTTTGAAATCGAACGGATCATCCGTACCGCGCTGCAGGAGGACATCGGCCTGGGGGACGTGACCACCCGGGCTACCGTCGATCCCGGCACCCCCGGCCGGGCCGAACTGGTCGCCAAAGAGGACTTCGTCCTCTCCGGCATCGAGGTCGTGCGCCGGGTCTTTCAGCTCCTCGACCCCGCGGTCGCTTTCGAGAACCTCATGGTCGATGGCCAGCACATCAAAAGCGGCGAGGTCCTGGCCTGGATCAAGGGGGAAGCCGCCGTCCTGCTGCAGGGGGAGCGGGTCGCCCTCAACCTGCTGCAGCGCATGAGCGGCGTGGCCACCCAGACCGCACGCTTCGTCCAGGCGGTGGCCGGAACCACGGCGGTGATCGTCGATACCCGCAAGACCACTCCCGGCCTGCGCGCTCTCGACAAGTACTCGGTGCGCATGGGGGGTGGCCAGAACCATCGCACCTCGCTCTACGACGGGGTGCTGATCAAGGAGAACCACATCGCCGCCGCCGGCGGCATCACCGTTGCCGTCGAGCGGGCCCGCCAGCGGGTCCCCCACACCCTGAAGATCGAGGTCGAGACCCGCAACCGGGAAGAGGTCGCCGAGGCGGTGGCGGCCGGCGCCGACATTATCCTGCTCGACAACATGAACCCGGAGCAGCTGCGCCAGGCGGTGGAACTCGTCGCCGGCCGGGCGGTGACCGAGGCCTCCGGCGGGGTCAACCTGGAGACCGTGCGGGCTATCGCCGAAACCGGCGTCAACCTGATCTCCGTCGGTGCCCTGACCCATTCCAGCCGGGCCGTCGACATCTCGATGCTGTTTCGCTGAGCGGAGCCCTGCTTGGACCGACCCGCCCCCCGTGAAGCCATCCTCCAGCTCTTCCACAGCCGTGGCCGTGAGTTCGTCTCCGGCGCCGAATTGAGCGCCCTTCTCGGCGTCTCCCGCACCGCTGTCTGGAAGCAGATCGGCGCCCTGCGGGAGCTCGGCTATGCCATCGAGGCCGTCCCCTCCCGCGGCTACCGGCTGTTGACCACCCCCGATACGCTGATCGCCGCCGAACTGCAGGCCGGCCTGGAAACCCGGGTGATCGGCCGCGAGATCGTCTTTCTGACGAGCACCGACTCGACCAACCTGCGCGCCGTGGAGTTGGCCGAACAGGGGGCCGCGGACGGGACGGTGGTGATCGCCGAGGAACAGACCCAGGGCAAGGGGCGGCTCGGCCGGCGCTGGGCCTCGCCTCCCGGAGTCAACCTCTACCTTTCAGTGCTGCTGCGGCCGCCGATCCTCCCCTGGGACGCCCCGCAGCTGACCTTCCTTTCGGCGGTGGCGGTGGCCCGCGCTATCGCCGCGGAGCCCGGTCTGCAGCCGGAAGTCAAGTGGCCCAACGACCTTTTGCTCGGGGGCCGCAAGGTGGCCGGCCTACTCAACGAAATGCGCTCCGAAACCGAAGGGATTCACCATGTCGTGCTCGGCATCGGCGTCAATCTGAACATGACCGCCGGGCAGTTCCCTGCCGAGTTGCGCTACCCGGCTACCTCGCTGCGGCTGGAGACCGGGCACCCGGTGTCGCGCCGCGACTTTGCCCGCCGTCTGCTGCGCCACCTCGATCGCCTCTATGCCGAGTACCTGGAGACCGGTTTCGAGCCGGTGCGGCGGGCCTGGGAGGGGTTTTTCCACCTCGCCGGCCGCGAGGTCGAGGTCGATTGCCAGCAGCGACTCCTGCGCGGTACGGTGACCGGCATCGCCGAGGACGGCGCCCTGCTGCTGCGCGATGCCGCCGGTCACTGCGAACGCATCCTGGCCGGCGATGTCCGGCCGGTCAAGGGAGGGGAATAAGTTTTGAATTTCGAATTTTGAATTTTGAATTGATAGGCTGGTTCGGGGACTGACGGCTGCAGGTTGGAAACCGGGAATCGAGACTTTCCCAGGGGCACTGACCTGGACCGCTGGCCCGTTACTGCTGACCATTTACAACTAACCCATCACGGATTTTCCGCCATGCTCCTCGTTATCGATGTCGGCAATACCAATACCGTTCTCGGCCTCTACCGCGACGACCACCTGGTCCGCGACTGGCGGGTGACCACCGACAAGTCGCGGACCGTCGATGAGTACGCCATTCTCATCCACGAACTGTTCCGGCTTTCGGAGCTGCATTTCACCGACATCGGAGACGTCATTATCTCCTGTGTCGTGCCGCCGATGCTGAACACCCTGGAGGGGCTCTGCCGGGGTTATTTCAAACGCAAGCCCTATATCGTCGGACCGGGGATCAAGACCGGCATGCCGATCAACTACGACAACCCCCGCGAGGTCGGCGCCGACCGCATCGTCAACGCGGTGGCCGCTTTCGAGAAGAAGAAGGGCGCCCTGATCGTCGTCGATTTCGGCACCGCTACCACCTTCGACTACATCTCCGCCCGCGGCGAATACCAGGGGGGGCGATCGCCCCTGGCCTGGCGATCTCCGCCGAGGCGCTCTTTCAGCGGGCCAGCAAGCTGCCGCGGGTCGAGATGACGCAGCCGCCGCAGATCATCGCCAAGAACACGGTGAACAGCATGCAGGCGGGGATCTTCTACGGCTACGTCGGTCTGGTCGACGGCATAGTCACCCGGATGTGCCAGGAGGCCCGCGAACAGCCGCTGGTGATCGCCACCGGCGGGCTGGCCGGACTCTTGGCGCCGGCCTCGCAGACCATCGACGAGGTCGACCCGAACCTGACCCTCGAGGGTTTGCTGATCCTCTACCAGCGCAACCGCCCCGGGCTTTGACAGGCCTGGCTGCGGATGCTAAGATCATCGCCAATTTACGGAAATAACTGGCATCGCCCGGCGCGGCCGGCGCCGCCCGCGGTTGTGGCCGGGAGTTCGGGCGGAGCGGATCCGATCGGCATGGTTAACGGGAAGTCCAGCACCACTGAAGTTCCTCTTCCGATGGAATGAAAGGAGTGACCATGGGCAAGTACGACACCAGCAAGCTGCGGAACCTTGGCATTGTCGCCCACGGCGGGGCCGGCAAAACCTCCCTGGTCGAGGCCATACTCTTCAATACCGGCATGACCGATCGCCTCGGCCGGGTCGACGACGGCACCTCGACCATGGATTTCGAGCCCGAAGAGATCAAACGCCACATCACCATCAGCTCCAGCCTTCACCACTGCGAGTGGAAGGGGCACAGCCTGCACATCGTCGACACGCCCGGCTACACCAACTTCCTGCACGATACCCGCAACTGTCTGCGCGTCCTCGGCGGCGCGGTGCTGATCGTTTCGGCCATCTCCGGCGTCAAGGCCCAGACCCAGAAGATCTGGGAATGGTGCGAGGAGTTCGAGGTGCCGCGCATCGCCTTCGTCAACAAGATGGACCGCGAGCGCGCCGATTTCCTCAAGGCCGTCGACGACATGAGCAAGAGCCTGGGAACCCGGGCAGTGCTGGTCAACATGCCGATCGGCTCCGCCGAAGAGTTCCGCGGCATCGTCGATCTGGTGGCGATGAAGGCCCGCTTCTTCGAGTTCGACGAAAAGGGGACCTTCCGCGAGGAGGAGATTCCCGCCGAGCTGGTCGACGAGGCGCAGCGCCTGCGCGCCCTGCTGGTCGAAGCCGCGGCCGAGGCCGACGACGAGCTGATGGAGAAGTACCTGGAGACCGAAACCCTGACCGACGCGGAGCTGCTGCGCGGGCTGCGCGAGGGAACGCTGACCGGGACCTTCACCCCGGTCTTGTGCGGCAGCGCCACCGCCAACATCGGCGTCCGCTCGCTCCTCGAATACATCACCGTCTGCCTGCCGTCTCCACTGGACAAGGGGGTGCAACTCGGCACCCATCCCAAGACCGGCGAGATGGAGGAGCGCCGTCCCGACGAGACGGCGCCCTTTTCGGCCATGGTCTTCAAGACCATCAGCGACCCCTATACCGGCAAGCTGACCCTGTTCCGGGTCTATTCCGGCACCCTGAAGTCCGACAGCTCGGTCTACAATCCCAACAAGGAGGCGATGGAGCGTATCGGCCAGATCTTCGAGCTGGAAGGGAAGAAACAGAAGCCGGTTGCCGAGGCGGCGGCCGGCGACATCGTCGCCGTTCCCAAGCTCAAGGTAACCGCCACCGGCGACACTCTCTGCGACGGCGCCCGGCCGATCCTCTTCGAGAGCCCCCTGCCGCTCAAGCCGGTGATTTCCTTCGCCCTGCAGGCCAAGAGCAAGAACGACGAGGACAAGATCCACAACGCGCTGCAGCGGATGACCGAGGAAGATCCGACCATCCAGGTGCAGCGCGACGAGGAGACCAAGGAGCTGATCCTCTCCGGGATGGGGCAGGTCCATCTGGAAGTGGTGGTGGAGAAGATCAAGCGCAAGTTCGGCGCCGAGGTCGAACTCAAGGAGCCGAAGGTCCCCTACCGCGAGACGATCAAGAAAGGGGTCGAGCAGGCCTACCGGCACAAGAAGCAGTCGGGCGGCCGCGGCCAGTTCGCCGACGTCACCATCAAGATCGAGCCGCTGCCGCGCGGCGACGGCTACGAGTTCGTCGACAAGGTCGTCGGCGGGGTGGTGCCGCGCCAGTACATACCCGCGGTCGACAAGGGGATCCAGGAGGCGATGCACCATGGCCATCTCGGCGGGTTCCCGGTGGTCGACGTGCGTGCGACCCTCTTCGACGGCTCCCACCACAGCGTCGACTCCTCGGAGATGGCCTTCAAGATCGCCGGTTCGATGGGCTTCAAGCGGGCCATGGAACAGGCCAACCCGGTGCTGCTCGAACCGGTGATGAACATGGAGATCACCGTGCCCGACGACTGCATCGGGGACGTCATCGGTGACATGAACTCCCGGCGCGGCAAGGTCCTCGGCGTCGAACCCAAGGCCAACAGCCAGGTCATCAACGTCCAGGTGCCGATGGCCGAGGTTCTCTCCTACGCTCCGGAACTGCGTTCGATGACCTCCGACCGCGGGCTGTTCACCATGGAATTTTCCCACTACGAGGAAGTTCCGCCGCACCTGACGGCGAAGCTTCTGGCCGAGCGGAACAAGGACGCTTAATCTCCATGGGTCACATTCCCCGCAGTTTGCAGCGATGAGCTGATTCGACACTGGTTTTGATACTCCGCTGCGTGCGGCGGGGTTGTTCATTCGCCCATTAAAATACAAGGAGGGTCCGACTGATGGCGGACAAAGAGGATTTTACTTTCCAAGATGAGGAATCGTTCCTGGTTTCCGATGTCCCGGCCGACCAGGTTCCGGACCAGGAGCCGCTTCCGCAGGAGGACCACGAGGTCGAACCGCCCCCGCTGAAGAAGACCTCGCCGCTGCGAATCCTGCTGCTGGTGCTGCTGCTGGTCGTTCTCGGCGGCGCCGCCTTCTACTATTTCATGGGCGTTCCCGAGCCGGAACCCGCGGCGCCGGTTGCCGTACAGAAAAAGCCGATCAGCGTGCCGCCGCCCGCCCCTCCCGCCCCAGCGCAGAAGCCTGCCGCCGCCCCGGTCCCGGAAAAGACTGAAGCCCCCAAGCCGGCCGTCGCGGTTGCGCCTGCCGAACCTCAGGCCCCGGCGACTCCCGCCGCCGGGAAGTCGACCGCGCCGTCCGCCAAACCCGCTGCGCAACCTGCCGTGAAACCGCCGGTCGTGCCGCCGGCCGCCGCGGTGGCCCGCGGGGCATTTACTCTACGCACCGGGGCCTATCTGCTTCCTTCCAGCCTGGCCAGCGTCGAAAAGGCCGTGCGCAAGCTGGGTTACGAGCCGGTAACGTCACCCCGGTGCGACACAAGGTGGCGATGACCCGACTGAAAGTCGGTAGCTATCCCCCCGCCGGGGCGAAAGCCGAACTCGCCGCTTTGGCCAAGGTGGCCCCCGATGCCTTTATGCTGACCCATGACGGCCAGGCGACGGTCTATGCGGGTTCCTACCTGTTTCTGGACCAGGCGCGGAGCTATGCCGACCGGTTATACAGCCAGGGGATCCGGGTGGAGGAAGAACCGGTCCAGGTCGAGGAGACCCTGCAGTCGGTCTCCTTCGGCGATTTCGCCGATCGCCAGGCGGCGCAGACCGCCGCCGCCAAGGCAAAGGCGGCGGGCCTGGATGCCACGGTGGTCAAACGTCGTTAACCAGGACGGACATGGAGAATGACAGCAAAACCGTCCGGATCAAGGTCTCCCCGGACGTCGCCCGCATCGTCGGCAAAGGTGCACCCCGGGAACTGCAGTTGACGGCTGCCCGGGGTGCGCTGCCGCTTTCCGGAAGGGACCTGGTCACCGTCCTCTTCTTTCTCTGTCACCGTGGCGACGCCGAACTCCGCTCCCAAGCCCTTGCAACCGGCCGGACGCTGCCGGCCTCCCTCCTCGCGCCGGTTCTTCACGATCCTGGGGTTCATCCCCAACTGCTCGATTTCATCGCCCGGCAGCGACTGGCCGAGGTGGCTGTCATGGAGCCGCTGCTGACCAACCCGGCGGTGACGGACGCCACTCTGACCTATGTCGCCGGACACGCCCCAGGGGAGGTGTTGTCCCTGCTCGCGCGAAACGACCGGCGGCTGGCGGCGGCGCCGCAGATTGCCGATGCCCTGCTGGCCAATTCCCTGGCGGGACTGGAACTCAAACGTAACCTTGGGTGGCAGGAACCGCCGGCGGCGGGCGGATCCCGGGACGGAGTCGCCACGGAGCTCGCCGAAGGTGCCGAAGGCGAGGCTGAAAGGGCGAAGAGGGCGAAGAGGGCGAAGAAGGGCGAAGAGGGCGAAGAGGGCGAAGAGGGCGAAGAGGGCGAAGAGGGCGAAGAGGGGGCGGCCGAGGAAGAGGAACTCAACCTCTCCAAGTATCAGCAGGCGCTGGAATTGGGGGTGGCGGAAAAGATCAAGATCGCCATGTCCGGCGACAAGGAGTGGCGCAGCATCTTTCTCAAGGACTCCAACAAGCTGGTTTCGACCGCAGCCATGAAGAATCCCCGCATTACCGACGGGGAGGTCTTGGCCGTGGCCAAGAACAAGAGCTCCAACGATGAGCTGATCCGCCTGATTACCCTGAACAAGGAATGGGTGAAGAATTACGAGATCAAGAAGGCCCTGATCATGCATCCGAAAACGCCTCTGCCGAAAGCCCTGCGCTACATGACCGTCCTGACGGAGAAGGACATCAAGCATCTGGCCAAGAGTCGCGGAGTTTCCCAGGTGCTGGTCAACAACGCCCGGCGCATGCTGCTCGCCAAGAATAAGAAGCGTTGACGCACCGCGGACCGGTCGGATTTCATCCAACGATCGCTCCTGTCTGGCCACGGTGGTAGAATGGCTGGCAGCTGAACGGACAAAGGCCCTGCGGCTGAGGAAGGAACACCCGTCATGACTCCCCTGAAAATTCTACTGGCCGACGACGTCGAACTCTTTCTGGAGCTCGAAAAGACCTTTTTCCGTCGCCAGGGAGTGACTATCCTGGTCGCGCGCAACGGCCGGGAGGCGGTCAACCTGGTCCGGGCGGAACGCCCGCAGCTGGTGTTCATGGATCTGTACATGCCGGATTTTGACGGCGAGGAAGCCTGCCGCCAGATCAAGGCGGATCCGGAGTTGCGTTCCACCCCGGTGGTCATGGTGACGCTGGGCGGCCGGCCGGAGGACCTCGAACGCTGCCGGCTTGCCGGTTGCGACGAGATCGTCCTCAAGCCGATCAACCGGCACCAGTTCCTGGAGACCGCCCACCGCTTTCTGGACGTCGCGCCACGCCGGACGCCCCGTTTCGAGGCCCGGCTCCAGGTTCGCTTCGGTGCCGGCCGGGAAAACCTCCTCGAGAATTACAGCATCAACGTCAGTACCGGCGGTCTGTTCCTCGAGACCGCCGAACCGCTCCCGGAGAACGCTCCTTTGTACCTGGAGTTTTATCTGCCGGAGCGAACCGAGCCCATCTGCTGTCACGGGCGCGTGGCCTGGATCAACACCGCGGCCGTCGCCAAGACGCCCTCCCTGCCGAGCGGCATGGGCATTCAATTCGTCGACCTGTCATTGGTCGACATGCAGCTGATCCGCGAGTTTATCCGTACTCAGGCTCCCTTCTGATCCGGCCAACGCCTGTCCTTTTTTGCTCCTTTCTCCTTGCACCGTTCAACGTTTCCCCCTTCGATCCTCGATCCGCGATTTTCTATTGGACCCATTCCCGCCCCAGGCCCCAGCTTCCGATCTTTTTCCAAAATTTGACCTGCATCAAATTTCTGTTTAAACGGTAAGGGTAAAGTCCGACGGAAAGAATTTCCTAATTTTCGTCGGTGCCTGGTTTCTGCACTGGCGCAAGGATCCCTGTCGGCCGCGGTGGCGCGGCCCCTAAACAGTCGAGGAGGCAAAGATGAGAACGCACCGGTGGTCGTCCCTCATGGCCGGCATTTTCTGCCTGGCCCTGGCGTCGGTAACGATGGCCAAGGAACCGCAAATTTCCAAGGAAACCCAGGCCTGCGTGGAGTGCCACAGCTCCACGCCGGGGATCGTCAGCCAGTGGCAGGACAGCGCCCACTATGGCGCCGGGGTCGGCTGCTACGAGTGCCACCAGGCCAGCAAGGGCGAACCGGATGCACTGAGTCATTACGGCTTCACCGTCTCGATTATCGTCTCGCCCAAAGATTGCAGCCGCTGCCATCCCAAGGAGGTGGACGAGTTCACCCACAGCCACCATGCCGAGGCCGGCGATATTCTCAACTCCCAGGACGGCCTTCTCGGCCAGACCGTCGGCGGCGCCCCGGCGGTGGTGGTCGGCTGTCGCCAGTGCCACGGATCGCTGGTCAAGGTCAACACCGATGGCACCCTCGACCCGACGACCTGGCCCAACACCGGCATCGGCCGGGTCAACCCGGACGGCTCCAAGGGCTCCTGCACCGGCTGCCATACCCGGCACCGCTTCAGCATCGAGCAGGCGCGCCAACCCGAAGCCTGCGGCAAGTGCCACCTGGGACCCGACCATCCGCAGAAGGAGGTCTATGAGGAGTCCAAGCACGGCATCCTCTACAAGGCGTTCAAGGACAAGCTGAACCTGGGCCGCAAAAAATGGGTGGCCGGCCAGGATTACACCGATGCACCGACCTGTTCCACCTGCCACATGGGTGCTACCCCTGACCAGAGCGTCACCCACGACGTCGGCTCGCGCCTTTCCTGGAACCTGCGGGCGCCGGTTTCCATCCGGACCAAGGACTCGGCCAAGAAGCTGGTCGACATGAAGGACGTCTGTTCGTCCTGCCACGCGGCCCCCTTCGTCAACGGCTTTTATCGGCAGTTCGACGACGCGGTGGCCCTCTATAACGACAAGTTCGCCAAACCGGCCAAAGAAATCCGGGATCTGCTGATCCAGGAAAAGGTCATCGACAGCCAGAACTTCAACGACAAGCTCGACTGGACCTATTTCGAACTCTGGCACCACGAGGGGCGCCGGGCTCGTCACGGGGCCGCCATGTCAGGGCCGGACTACGCCTGGTGGCACGGCTTCTACGACCTCGCCAAGGCCTTCTACAGCGAGTACCTGCCCGAAGTGAAGGAGGCCTGCGACCAGGCCGGCAAGCCCGAGCTCTACCAGAAGATCGTCAAGACCTACATCGAGGCACGCCCCGAGCACGAATGGTTCGTCAAGGGTTTCGACCCCCAACGGCTCGAGGAGATTAAGCAGTATTACCAGCAGCGCTACCAGGAGAAGGTACAGTAGCGGATCGAATGCCTGCATGTCAGCGCCGGCCGGGACTTCCCGGCCGGCGTTTGTTTTTGGGCAGTCGGCGGCCCGGCCGTTGCCGTCCAGGCCGGTCGGCGATGGCAACCCGTTCTCTGTGGGGGTAGAATTAACGTGCGAACGGACCAGAGGAGGTACCTATGACCGACCAACGCTGCAGCAAGTGCCACGATTTGTTCCCCGAGGAGGAACTGCTGGTCAGCGAGACCACCGGCGAGCTGATTTGTCCCGATTGTTCGGGGTTGCTGACCGGCGAGGATCTCGGCTGTCAATACATCGAGGAAGGTTGATACGACGGGCTACCGCAGTGCCGACCGGCGGGGGTGTCCAGGCGGGGGCGCCTCCGCCAGTTTTTCCCCAAGGAGAGGGGAAAATGTGCTAGCCTGAACACCTTCCGGCGTGGACCGGAGGATCCCGTCGTACGATAAGGAGCCTGTTCCCGTGAGCGATGAAATCCCCCAGCCCAACGCCTCCCCCGCCGGCATGTGGCTGATCAACCATCTCAAAAAGAAGTTGGGCGCCGGCCTGCTGGTGGTCATCCCCCTCGGCATCACCATCTTCATCCTGAGTTTTCTGTTCAATCTGGCCGACGGCGTCCTCGCCCCTTATATCCGCAAGACCTTCGCGTTTTTCTTCGGTGAGGGGCGGTATGTGCCGGGGCTGGGGATGATCGCCGGCTTCGTGGTCGTCTACCTTGCCGGACTGGTGGCCAGCAACGTCTTTGGTTCCCGGCTGGTCGGGATGTGGGACCATCTGCTGTCGCGGATCCCGCTGGTCAATTCGATCTACACCTCGACCAAACAGGTGATGCAGGTTTTTTCCTCCGGCGGCAAGGGCGCGTTCCGGCGGGCCGTCTACGTTGAATTTCCGAAAGAGGGCTGTTTTTCCATTGCCTTCATCACCAACAGCGTCCAGGCCGTATCGGGCAAGCGCTACCACACCCTGTTCATCCCCACCTCGCCCAATCCCACCTCCGGCTACGTGCTGATTCTGGAGGAGGACAAGGTCTTTCCCACCGCCTTCGGGGTCGAGGAGGCCATGAAGATTATCGTCTCGGGCGGGATGGTCACGCCGGCGGTCATTCGCGCCGAGCGTCTGCAGTGAGTCCCGGCGGGGAATGCACAGCGGCACCTGTGGGCATCCACAGTCGGATGTGGATAGCCTTGTGGAAAACCACCCATCGGCGGGACAAGGGAGCGATCCCAGCGGAGATTTAGCTCTTTGCCTAGAAAAAAATCAGGAGCGCTCTGGTTGACTATTTATTAGAACTATAAAAGGATTCGGAATTGTGAATAGGTCGACGGCTCCGCGTGGTCGGCCCCGACCCCGAGTGATTTTTGGATTGATTCCCAATACCCCCTGTGATAAGCAAAATAGCTATTAAAAACAATTAGCTGTGTATTTTTAACAATAGTTTGACGAGACTGAATTATGGTTTCCACTGCGACGACAAAGGAGTGTGTCCATGACTGAAACCCTGCATTTCACGGTGGGCGGACTGATCGAGGAAATGGCCCGGCGCTTTCCCGACAACGACTGCCTGGTCTACCCCGACCGGGGGTTGCGCTACAGCTATCGGGATTTTGATCAGGGCTGCGACGGGATTGCCAAGGGGCTGTTGAAACTCGGGGTGAAGAAGGGGGACCATCTGGCCATCTGGGCGACCAATGTTCCGGAGTGGGTGGTGCTGCAGTTCGCCACGGCCAAGATCGGGGCGGTGCTGGTGACAATCAATACCAGCTACAAATCGGCGGAGCTGGAGTACATCCTCAAACAGTCCGACGCCACTACGCTCTTTCTGGTCCAGGGGTTCAAGGACACCGACTATGTCGAAACCCTTTACCAGGTGGTGCCGGAACTGCAGACGGCGCCTCCCGGGCAACTGCGCAGCAAGAGCCTCCCCCATCTGCGCAACGTGATCTTCCTCGGCGGCGGTGCACCGACGGGGATGATTCCCTACGCGGAGCTGGAGCGGCTCGGCGGCGAAGTGGCCGACGCCGAACTGGCAGCGGTCAAGGCGAGTCTCGACGAGCACGAGGTGATCAACATGCAGTACACCTCGGGGACCACCGGCTTTCCCAAGGGGGTCATGCTCACCCACCACAACATCGTCAACAACGGGTTCAACATCGGCGAGTGCATGCGCTTCACCGAAAAGGACCGGCTCTGCATCCCGGTCCCCTTCTTCCACTGCTTCGGCTGCGTGCTGGGCGTTTTGGCCTGCGTGACCCACGCCTCGACCATGGTCCCGGTGGAAACCTTCAACCCCGAGGCAGGTGCTGAAGACCATCGAGGCGGAAAAATGCACCGCCGTGCACGGCGTGCCGACCATGTTCATCGCCGAGCTTGAGCACCCGGCCTTCAGAAAGTACGATCTCTCCACCCTGCGCAGCGGCATCATGGCCGGCTCACCCTGCCCGACCGAGGTCATGAAGCGGGTCATCCGCGACATGCACGCATCCGAGATCACCATCGCCTACGGTCAGACCGAATCGTCGCCGGTGATCACCCAGACCCGCACCGACGATCCCATCGAGCTGCGGGTCGCCACGGTCGGCCGCGCCCTGCCCAACGTCGAAGTCAAGATCGTCGACATCGAAACCGGCGCCAGCCTGCCGCCCGGCAAGCAGGGGGAACTCTGCACCCGCGGTTATCATGTGATGAAGGGGTATTACAAGATGCCCGCGGAGACCGCCCGCGCCATCGACGGGCAGGGGTGGCTGCACACCGGCGACCTGGCGGTGATGGACGAAAACGGCTACTGCAAGATCACCGGCCGCATCAAGAACATGATCATCCGCGGCGGCGAGAACATCTATCCGCGGGAGATCGAGGAGTTCCTCTATACCCATCCCAAGGTTTCCGACGTCCAGATTTACGGCGTGCCCGACCGCAAGTACGGCGAGCAGGTGATGGCGGCGGTCAAACTCAAGGATGGCGTCAGCTGCAGCGAGGAGGAGATCCGCGACTTCTGCCAGGGACGGATCGCCAATTACAAGATTCCGGCCTACGTCAAGTTCGTCGACGAATACCCGATGACCGCCAGCGGCAAGATCCAGAAATTCAAACTGAGGGAAATGGCGATCCGCGACTTGCAGCTGGAGGACGCCGCCCGGATCGAGACGGCCTGAAACCAACGTGTAGGGGCGATCTTTGGATCGCCCTGGCGAATACAAGATTCGCCCCTACATTCCAATCGGAGGCAAACCATGCGCATCACCCCCGCCAGCGAACTGCAGGCGCGCTGCAATAAACTTCAGGAGCGAATGACCGCGGCCGACCTCGAGGCGGTGCTGGTCATCCAGAATGCCGATCTCTTCTACTTCACCGGCTCGATCCAGCAGGGTCTCCTCTATGTTCCCGCCGCCGGTGAGCCGGTCTACATGGTACGCAAGGACTACCTGCGCGCGCGCATGGAATGCGGCCTCAAGGAGATCGTCCCGTTCAAGAGTCCCCGCGATATCCCCGGCATCCTGGCCGGCTACGGCCTGCCGCTGCCGCAGCGCGCGGGGATGGAGCTCGACGTCCTGCCGGTGGCGACCTTCAACCGCTTTCGCACCCCCTTCGGCGCGTGCGAGATGGTCGACGCCGCGCCGCTGATCCGCGCGGTGCGGGCGGTCAAGTCGAAGTACGAGATCGAGATCATGAAGGATGCGGCGCTGCAGGTCGAAAAGGTCTGCAAACGGGCGAAGGAGGTGATCCGGCCCGGCATGACCGATTTCGAGCTGGCCGCCGAACTCGAATACTGCGCCCGCCAGGCCGGCCACCAGGGGCTCACCCGGATGCGCGGCTTCAACAGCGAGCTCTTCTACGGCCACGTCTTCTCCGGGGCCGACAGCGCCGCCCCGGCCTTCAACGACACGCCGCTGGGCGGGCTCGGCGTCAACCCCTCCATCGGCCAGGGGGCGAGCTACAAGCGGATCAAGGAGAACGAGCCGATCATCGTCGATTTTACCGGCGCCTTCGATGGCTACCTGGTCGACCAGACGCGGGTCTTCTGCATCGGCGGGCTCCCCGAGCCCCTCCTGAAGGCATACGACGACATGCTCAGGATCGAGCAGCACCTCAAGCAGATCGCCCGCCCCGGCGTCGCCTGGGGGGAAATCTACGATCAGTGCTATCATCTCGCCTGCGAGCTGGGCTACCGGGACCACTTCATGGGCAGTTCCGGGGCGCAGGTCTCCTTCATCGGCCACGGCATCGGCATCGAGATCGACGAATACCCCTTCATCGCCCGCGGCTTCAAGGAGCAGCTGCTGGAAGAATTCATGACCTTTGCCTTCGAACCCAAGGCGGTCTATCCGGGCCTCGGCGCCGTAGGGATCGAGAACACCTTCTGGGTGGCGCAGGACGGCCTCAAGCACCTGACCTTCTCTTCGGAAGAGCTGGCCATTCTCTGAGGTGCCGGGCTAGTGGTGAGCAGATGACCCTCGACATCGACTGGCAGCGGCTTCTCGAACATCTCCACGACGGGGTCTATTTTACCGATCTGGAGCGCCGCATCACCTACTGGAACTCGCAGCGCGGAGCAGATCACCGGCTACCAGGCGGCGGAGGTGATCGGTTCGCGCTGTTCCGACAACATCCTGGTTCACGTCGACATGGAGGGGGTCTCCCTCTGCCTCGGTCGCTGCCCGATGGCGGCGTCCATGACGGACGGCCAGCACCGCGCCGCCGAGGTCTACCTCAAGCACAAGTCCGGGCACCGCGTGCCGGTTTCGGTCCGGGTTTCCCCGCTGCTCGATTCCCGCGGGCAGATTATCGGCGGCGTCGAGCTCTTCTCCGACATCAGCAGTCAGCATGTCCTGCGCCGGCGGATGCAGGAACTGGAGGCGCTGGCCCTGGTCGATTCGCTGACCGGCCTCTCCAGCCGCAACCATCTCGAAGCGGAACTGGAGGCGCGCATCGAGGAGTCCCACCGCTACCGGATCCCCTTCGGGGTGCTGTTCCTCGATGTCGACCATTTCAAGGCCTTCAACGACCGTTACGGGCACGATGTCGGCGATCAGGCCCTGAAGGTGGTGGCCGCCACCTTCAGGGCCTGCGCGCGTCCCTTCGACCTGTTCGGCCGGTGGGGCGGCGAAGAGTTCATCGGCATCATACGCCACATCGACGCCGCGGGTCTCAGAGCGATGGCCGAGCGCATCCGGCGTCTGGTCGAAGGATCCATGATCAGCCTTCCCGGGGCGCTGGAGAAGGTCACGGTGTCGGTGGGGGCCACCCTGTTCCGGGCCGGTGACGACCTCGCCAGCCTGGTCCGCCGTGCCGACCAGCTCATGTACCGCAGCAAGCAGGCCGGGCGCAACTGCGTGAGCTGCGATTTCTAAATTTTTTTCAGCTTCGCGGTTCGAGTGATGGTGACAAGGCCAGGGGACGCCCTGGCCTTGTCGCGTGTTGCAGGCTGGTTTTGGTCTGCGGGCTGGCTTGTTGGAAAAGGTCAGCGTCTTCGGCATGCCCGGTATCCAAATCACTCCGAATTTCGAAACGGGAAGGAGCCTGTCGGTTTGACTCTCAAAAAAATCCGACGGCTGTTGACAACGGATCATTATGGGTTAGCGTGATTCATTATATGGATATGTTGGAGGGGTGATATGGAGGGGACGTGTTGGCATCAACCCGCTTTCGAACCGGCATAAGTCGGATCGGGGCGGGTTTTTCTGTTGCTTGAAGCAGGTGGAGAACTGCCGGAAGACACTACTGTGACGTCCAATAGCGGGAGGGTGGGATGAGGAATCCGAAGTGGCTTGGATTGAGAAGGAGGGCGATGCCGTTTGTCGCCATGGCAACGATACTTCTGACGACTGTCTTTACGCCGGCGGCCAAGGCAAGCCAGCCGTTGCCGCAGGTGAAACTCTCCGTAAAGCCCCTGGACCTTTCCCAGCCCCCCACCACGGAAGAGATCATGGCCGCCGGCCAATTGGGCGGACAACTCTATCCCACCCATGAGATGGCGGACGCCCAAATGGAGCAGGCCGTCAACGCCTCCTTCGGCGCGGCAATGCAGGAGTGGAACCGGCACGAATACAAGAAAGCGGTCAAACTGCTCCGGAAGCACATGAAAGAGTATCCCGACAGCCCCTGGGCGGCGGAAGCGGTCCTGCACATCGGCTGCGACGCCCAGTACACGGGAAGGTACAGCGAGGCGGAAACCAGCTTCTTCTCGATACTGGAGAAGCTGAAGGGAAATGAGTATGAAGGCGCGAGAAAGCTGGTGCACAAGGCGACCCTGCGTCTTGCGGTGCTCAAGGTGGCCGAGAACAATTTCGACGAGGCGGGCAATCTCTTCAGCGAGCTTCATCGATCCAGCGACAACTGGCGGGACCGGACCTACGCCAGCCACTGGATTCAGCGCCTCTCCCGCTACAAGGCCGACAAGCTGGCGATGTTGAACTGCGGCAGCCTGGCCCTGGCCCGGGTGCTGGAAAAGGAGGGGCTGAAAAAGGAAGCGCGGGAAGTGGCGGCCATGCGGCCCGCCAGACTCACGGGTTATAGCATGCAGGACCTCATGGACATCGCCGTCGGTTACGGTTTTGAATTCGTGGGGCTGCATGTCGCCGCCGAGGAGTTGGCAAAGTTGCGACTGCCGGCGATCGTTCAATTGAGCGCCCGCGACGGCGGCGACAGCGGGCACTACTGGGTGCTGGAAAAGGTGCGGGAGGGCCAGGTCGAGCTGTTCGACCCGCAGGCGGGGCGCAGGTTCAACCAGTCCCTGGCCGAGTTCGCCCGGGAGTGGGACGGCGCCGTGCTGGCACTGCAGGCCGACGGAACGCCGACCAGCGTCGGCACGCGGATGTCGCGGGTCGAAACGGAGGCGCGCTACGGCGGCTGCTGCGGGGTGCCGCGGCCGGAGGATGACTTGGGCCATCCTTGTGAAAACGCCGGCCCAGGAAGTTCTTCCTGCTGTTCCCACGGCGCCCCGGCCTGGTCGGTGAACATGGTGAACCTGAACCTGTTCGTCACCGACACCCCGCTTTGGTACGACCCGCCCATCGGCCCGCCAGTGAAGATCACCCTGAGCTACAACGCCCAGTCCGCCATCGCCTACAATCAGCCCTTCGGCAACAAGTGGCAGTTCAACTACGCCAGTACCCTGGTGGTGGACACCGGCGGGCAGGTCAATATCTTCATGCCCGACGGCCGCAACGATATCTACTCGCCGGACGGCTCCGGGGGCTATACCAGACCGTTGGGGGTTTTCAATACCCTGACCAAACTGGCAGAGAACCATTTTAGCCTGCGGTTCCCGGACGATACGGTTTTCGAATACGACATCCCCGCCGGCACGTCCTCCCTGCAGCCGTTCCTGGTGAAGATTACCGACCCCTACGGACAGAGCCTGACCTTCGGCTATAACAGCGACGTCAAGCTGGCCACCATCACCGATGCGATCGGCCAGGTGACGACCATCGATTACACCGACACCCTCGTCACCGTCTCCGATCCCTTCGGCCGGCAGGCTCTGTTCGAGATCGATGCGAGCGGCAACCTGACCAAGATCACGGACATGGGCGGCTACTGGACCGGTCTCACTTACGACCAGGCCGTCTATCTCACCTCGCTCGGCAACTCGCGGGGGACATGGGCATTTTATATCGAGCCGGCGGATGGCATTGTTAATAATTCAAATCCTTATCCTCCCCCTGGGGGGGAAATGTGGCAGAACTACCGTGTCTCCGTGACAAATCCTCAGGGGGGCAAGGAAGAGTATCAATATGACGGTTTCGATTATCACAGCTGGTATGTCAGTCCAAAGTATTATCAGCCCTACCAGGACATAAATGCGAATAATTTTGGTTCAGAAGTGCCTAAAATAGAATACTTCTTTACCACTGTTGGCGGGAAAGAGAAGTTTTACTCGATTACCAACCCCGATGGCGGGATCACACACTTCACCTATGATCCTGTTACGGGAAGAAAGAAAAGCGTCGAGGATTCCCACGGGCATACTGTCTTATACACCTACAATGCCATGGGACGGGTGAAGACGACTACCGATGCCAAGCAAAAGACCACCACCATGGTCTACGACCCGAACAATAACATCGACCTCAAGGAGATCGAGATTCCCGGGCTGGGTACCCAATTCATGGAGTACGACGCCTTCCACAACCTGACCTCCGTCACCAACCGGTTGGGGAAAACGACCAGCTATACCTACAATGGCTTCGGAGAGCTTACTTCGATTACCGATCCCCTTACCCATGTCACCACCTTCAACTATTACGATGCCAACCATGAATCCAAGTACCGGCTGAAGGAAGTCGTCCGGGACGGAAACGTTCTTTCCAGTTTTACCTACGACCCGGTCGGCAGAGTCCTCACCCGCACCGACACTACGGGGCTGACGCTCACTTATGGCTACAATGACCTGAACGAGGTCACCAGCGTCCTCTATCCCGACGGGAGGCAGGAAACGTACACTTATTCCCCTTGCTGTCCACACCTTTTGGACAGCTACACCGACCGGGGCGGGCGAACGAACTTTTATACCTACGATGAAATGCGGTGGCTGGTCGAGGCGAAACAACCGGACCAGACCCTCGTCAAGTACGAGTACGACGCCGACGGCAATCTCTCCAAGCTCATCGACCCCAACAACCACGACACCTCCTTGGAATACGACGCCATGAAGAGGCTGGTCAAAAAGATCTACGCCGACGGCAAGTACGAAACCTATGCCTATGACGGAGAGGGCCTGCTCACTGCTAGGGCCGACGCGCGGGATGCGGCGGCTGGGAGGACGACCGCCACCTACAGTTACGACGAGAACCACAATCTCACCGGCATCACCTACAGCGACGGCACACCGAACGTGAGTTACGTTTACGATGACTACAACCGGGTGACCTCGCGCACCGACGGAATCGGAACATGGGGATTCGGCTACGACGCGGCCTCGCAGCTGCTGAGCGTCGACGGCCCGTGGGAGAACGACACCGTGACGTACGGCTACGACGACAACGGCCGAAGGACTAGCGTGCAGCCGCAGGGCGGCGAGACCGTCAGCTACGGCTATGACGCGCTCGACCGACTGACGGCGGTCACGCCGGGAATCAGAAGCTTCGCCTACGCCTATCCGTCCGGCAGCCCCACACCCTTGCCGGAAAGCCTCACGCGCCCGAACGGCAGCTTCACCACCTATCAGTACGACACCCTCAACCGCCTCACCGAGATTGCCAACAAGACCAGCGACCAACAGCTCATCCTCGCCGACGCATTCACCTACAACGCGAGGGACATGCGCGATACCGAGACGGTCACCAACGGTTCGCCGATCACCAATTTCACTGCCAACCTGACAACCTACAGCTATAACGACGTAAATCAGCTCCTTTCGATGACGAGCCCGGCCCAGGCCTTCGCCTACGATGCCGACGGGAACATGACTGCCGGGTACACGCCAGAGGGATATCAGTTCACGGCGGCGTACGATGGGGAGAACCGGCTCAAATCCATCGACTACACCGATGGCCAATCCGTGGCGCACCATACGGATTTCAATTACGGCGCGGATGGGTTCCTGGCGAAACAGGTGGTGGATGGCGTGGAGACACGGTTTATTCGGAATGGATATTCGTTACTTCAGGAGCGTGACGGATCAAATGCCATCACCCGCGTCTTTATTCGGGATCCGAGCGCGCCGGGCGGAATCGGGGGGCTGCTGGAGTTGGGGCAGGGAGGACAGCAGTTCAGCTACCTCTTTGACGGCAAGGGGAACGTGCGGGGATCTCTTGACGAAAACCAAAATGTTGCCGCCACCTACACGTATGATGGGTTTGGTAACCTGGTGGCGAAGACTGGAGCGCTGAATCAGCCGTTTCAGTTCTCGACCAAAAGATACGATGAGAAGACCGGACTTATCTACTATGGTTATCGGCTCTATTCGCCTGCACTGGGAAGATGGATAAACAGAGACCCTCTTGGATTTGATGGGGGCGATTTAAACCTTTACGGCTTCGTCCAAAATAATCCGACCGGAAATACTGATCCGCTTGGACTCAAGACCATGCGGTGCACAAAGCCGCTTCATTCTCTCGGTCCGAAGTGGGGGCCAATTGGCTACAAATATGGAACGCAGCTCTATCACCAATATTCTTGCGTGGTGGACAAAAATGGGATAGTAACCTGCGGCGGTCAGGATCGTGGAGAGAATGGCGCAGGTAAACCCAGCAATGACGTTCTTGATCCGCCGGATGGTCAGTGCGAGGAGACACAACCGGATAATGACTGTTTTGAGCAATGCCTGATCGATGAATGGGCCAAGCCGCGCCCACCCTACGGAATTCCCTTCGGGACAGACTGTCAAGAGTATGATGACGATGTAAATAAGCGCTGCAGGAAGCAGTGCAAGATCAAATGAGAGGGAACGTGCGAATGATCATGAAAATCACCAAAGTGTTGTGGATTGGGGCGACACTATTCGTACTCTTGGTGACACTTTATTCATATGATGGGAAGCCGCTCAGCGATATTTGGATATTCTTAACATGGTTCATGCTTATTCTCTCTTTCCCGGCAGGACTAGTGGTCTCTGCGATTCATTATGCTTTAGGTGCGGGTTTTTCAATTACAATTGAGACTTCGTATTTATCGCTTGCTGTCGAATGGATTGTATACTTTGTCCTTGGCTATATCCAATGGTTCAAGATGTTGCCGTATCTCATCGGCAAGTTGTGTGGTGGAAGGGAACCATAAAAGAAGGAATTACGGGGACATAAAGGGAACATATGGGTTTCAAACGGCGCGGTCGTTTGCGATTACGTATTCCGGAGTTTATTGCCGTGTCGCCTCGCGAGGGAATGAGCAGAAAGACGTTTTCAATCAAGATCCGGAGAGACCGGGATAAAATTTGAGATGGCTTAAAAGGGGGGCAGTTATGTCATCAATTCGTCGTGTTGCGGTGGGTTTTGCGGTTTTTGCTTTCCTGCTGAGTTCGGCCATCGGCTCATTGGCCGAAACGATCAATTACACCTACGATGACATGCTCCGCCTGGTCAGGGCCGAGTACGGCGACGGCACCTCCGTCGACTATGTCTATGACAACCTCGGCAACCGTCTGATCAAGACAACCACCCTCCCCGGCGCGCCTGCGAACAATCCCCCATCTCTGATCACAAATCCTGTTCCGGCCGACTCGGCGACCGAAATTTCGGCTACACCCACCCTGACCTGGCAAGGCGGGGATCCCGATGCGGGTGATGCCGTGGTTTACTCTGTCTACTTTGGGCCCACGCCCACGCCCCCCCTTGTCTCCTCCGGCACCGATACTACCTATGAGCCAGGGCAGTTGCGGTCACTGACTACCTACTATTGGAAAGTGGTCGCCAAGGATAACCATAATTTAACCTCCGAAGGGCCCCTCTGGAGTTTTACCACCACCTATGCTCTTCCTGTGGCTTCTTTCACTTCCACTGCCACCCGCGGATTAGTTCCACTGAATATAACCTATTCGGACCTGCCCCAGCCTTCTGATGATGAGATCGCCTCTTGGGCTTGGGACTTCAACGGTGATGGAATCGTGGATTCCACCGCTCAAAATCCTTCCTACACGTATCTCTCCACGGGTTCTTTTCCCGTCAGCCTCACGGTGACCGATATTCACGGGGCTACGGCAACGGTAACAAAGTCCCATTACGTTACCGTCTTTGATAATTATCCGGTTGACGAAGGTTCTGTGGTCCATTGTGTTGCAAGCAGTTCGGAATTGCAGGCTGCTCTGGATGATGCAGCATCAAACGGAAAAGATGATCTGATTCAATTGGTTCAGGGAACTTACGGTATTTCTGAAAACAACAACCATGGATTTTATTACGAATCCAGTGAACCTCACAAACTATTTATCAAGGGAGGATATGCTCCTGGTTGCTCGACGCGAAACCTTAATCCGGAAAATACCATTATCGACGGAGAGGGCATTGGGCTTTCTGGAATGGATGAACTTCTCCGTCTAAAGGATGTTGGTGATGACGATAAATTGTCCACTAATGTAATCCTGGAAATTGAAGGTCTTACAATTAAAAACTCAAATTCAATAAATGGAACTCCAGTAGATATATATTCATTTTATGGAAATATCTTATTAAGAAATAACATTATAGAAGATAACTATTCAGAATATGGCTATAATGTATATGTGGGTTCAAGCGATGGTATTATAAATTTAAACGATAATATAATTATTCATAATATAGCAAATGATAGTACTCTTGGGTTGTGGAGTGATGATGGTGACATCGTTGTATTTAACAATTATTTTTGTGAAAATACTGGCGACAACGAAAATACAATAAATATATACGCAGGATCAGATGGTATGTCGTATGTATTGTTGACGAAAAATACAATTGTAAAAAACAATTCTGGTGATTTCACTGCATTTTTACAGCTATGGAATGGAAAAATTTCAATTTTAAATAACTTGGTAGCACAAAACGTATCATCTGGGACTTCCGGAGGTATGTTTTTGAATATTTCATATGGAAAAGCAGATGTTACAAACAATACGATTACCGGAAATTCTGCCGATGTGAATTTTAGTTTTGTAGCTGGACTTGAAATAGATCTTTACGGGGCGGCTTCTGAGGCAAACCTATATAACAATATCATTCTTGGCAACAACTCTTCTTACGGTAGTGATATTGAATTGGGTACCTACAGCGGTACCTCTGTCAATGCCTTCAATAATGCTTTTGACCCGGAAAAGGTGGATGGGACGTTTACGAACGAGGGGAATAATGTCAACGTGGACCCTCTGTTTGTGAATGCGACAGCCGGGGATTATCGACTGCTGGCCACCTCTCCCCTAATGGACGCAGGAGATAATGCGGCCCCATCCCTGCCATCTACCGATATCTTGGGCAATCCCAGGGTCATTGGAACAGCCCCGGACTTGGGTGCTTACGAAAGAGGACAGGATTTTGACGACGACGGGTTGACGGATGCGATAGACCCCGATGACGACAACGACGGCATACCCGACGTTTGGGAGACTACCTATGGACTCAATCCCTTAAACGCCGAGGATGCCGGCCTCGACAGCGATGGGGACGGGCTGACAAACCTCCAAGAATACCTTGCGGGTACCAATCCGGCCAACGTCGACACCGATGGCGATGGGGTGGCAGACGGTCAGGACTCCTATCCGACAGAGGCGCCGACGCTGACCCTCTCGGCGGCTTCTCTGCTTGCCGACGAAAGCGCCGACGTCGCTCTGACCGTCTCCTATCTGAACGAAGCGAGCGTTGTCGTCGAGCAGGTCGTCGACATCGACCAGAACGGCGCAGCCGATGCCGGCGAGCCGGTCATCCGCTCCTTCGCGGTGACCGACGGAACGACCTCGGCAAACCCCAACGTTCAAGGCGACGAGGATGGTGCCATTAACGGGACTATCGCGACCACCCTCAAATACTTCGATGTGCTCGACCGGTATCATGCCCCCGGAGCCTATGTCTTCCGTGCCGTCGCCGGTGCCAACGTGGCGGAAGAAAGCTTCACCATAGACCCGGTCGGTCAACCGCAGACCATCGTCGGCATCGTGACCGACGGCACCTCCCCGGTTCCCGGAGCTTTCGTCAAACTCGCCGACAAGTGGCGGCGACCGGTGGCCTACGCAGTGACCGACTCCCTCGGCCAATACCTGTTCAATGTCAAAAATGCCGGAGAGTATTATCTCGTCCCCGAGGCATTCGGGTATTCGGTGGCCAAGTCCCTCATCCCCTTCGTTGATCTATCCTCCGGCGAGCACCCCACCGGCATGGATCTTAGCGTTTCTCAAAGCGGCTTCGCCGTATCCGGCCAGATCTACGACAATCTCTCAGGCGGCGGCGTCCGAGGAGTGATGGTGTCCGCAGAAAGCACCGAGACACTCTGCATGACCATGACCGATGCGGCCGGAAATTACCAGCTGACACTGCCGGCAGGAGAGTACCAGTTGAATGTGGCGATGGCCGACGGCGCCAGCCCCGCCTTCAAGGGCTATGTGGCTGCCGCCGGCCAGGCGCCGACCGTCAATGTTTCGGGTGATCTTCTGGGCGTCAACTTGCCCTTGGACACGGCGGCGATTCAGGTCGGTGGGGCGCTTCTGGACGAGGCCGGCCTCCCCGTGACGCGTATCCCGGTCCAGGCCTCCGCCGGCCAGGCCGCGGAGACTCTGGCTTTTGCAACGGCCAGTTCCGACGGCAACTTCAGCCTGGGGCTGAGCCCGGGAACCGACTGGTTCATTTCCCTGGAGAACGGCGCGGCGCAGAGCCTGGGGTACATCGGCAACGTCATCCGCGATTTCTCCACCTCCACCGGGCCGCTTTCGGGCAACGACATCGTCGCCCATACAGTTGATTCCTGGATCGATGGGACGGTCAGGGATGGCGCCAACGCCCCCTTGCCCGGAGTGCCGGTAATCGTTCGCGACGAGGCCGATTCGATCTCGGCTTCCGTTAAAACCGCCGATGATGGAACTTATCGCCTTGGGGTTTTTTCCGGCAACTGGTATGTGAGGGCGGCCACCGAAGTGCTGGGATACCTCCCGACGGAGGAGCGGAGCCTGATCGTGAATACTGGCCAAACGGAGACCGCGGATTTCGTGGCTCTCACCGGCAGTCCGGGGAGTTATACCATCCACGCTGCTTCCACCGGCAACGGCACCCTGCTGCCGGCAGGCGACACGGTGGTGGCGAGCGGCGCCAGCCAAACCTACACCTTTAGTCCCGATCCGGGCTACCGGGTAGGGTCGGTGCTGATCGACGGTGTCACCACCTCGACCGATGGCAGCAGCTACGCGTTTGATAACGTAACAACCGACCACACCATTGAGGTCAACTTCGATCTCGACACCTTTATCGTCACCGCCATCGCCCTTGGGAACGGTGCCATCAACCCTGCCGGGGTCACTACCGTCCCATTTGGGGGCAGCCAAGAGTACACTTTTATCCCGGACGCCGGCTACCGCATAGAGGACGTCAAGATTGAGGGAATCTCCATCGGCGCGCCTTCCAGCTACACCCTCAGCAACGTCCAATCCGATCAGAGCGTCGAGGCCACCTTCGCTCCTCTCACCCAAACGGGCACCTCCCTGCTCAGCGACGATTTCAACCGCGCCGACAGTGCTACGGTTGGCAACGGTTGGGTGGAGGTGGAAACCGCCGGGGCGAGCGTGGACGTGAACGGCGGCCGGCTCAGCTTCACCGAGACTTCCGACAAGACCAACCGGCCGATGGTTGAGCACGGTTTTGCCAAGGTCTCTTCAGGCAAGGTCGTCTGGGAGTTCGACTTCGACTGGGCCCGCATTGGCGACGAAGGGACCTATCGGCTTTTCATGCAACTCGGCGATGGGGCGCTGATGAGTACGGCGAGCCAGGATGCCGGTGTCGGCGTGAACCTGATCTGGACTCAGATCGGCGGGACTCAGGAGCGGCTCGGCTACCGCCGAGGCGGCACCAACACGGCGCTCGCCTCCGTGAGCGGCCCCACAAGGATCACATTGAAGGCCGACCTGGATACGCACACCTGCACGCTCGCCATCGACGGGCTAGCGGTCGCCTCCGGAATCCCTTTCGACCAGAATGTGGCCCTCGATACGGTGCGTTTCTTCGCCGATGGGGTGAGCAATAACAATTTTTCGGGACGGAGCTTCGACAATCTGGACATCCATCTCTTGGACGGCCCGAACACGCCTCCATTTGCCGGCAACGACAGCTACAGCATGAACGGCAATACCGCACTGAACGTTGCCGTCCCCGGCGTACTCGCCAACGACATCGACGCCGAGGGGAATCCGCTGACGTCGACACTGGTGAGCGGACCGGCCAACGGCGTGTTGACCCTGAACGCCGACGGCTCGTTCAGCTACGCGCCCGATGGCAACTTCACCGGCACCGACAGCTTCACCTACAAGACCAGCGATGGTGCAGCCGACAGCAATATCGCCACCGTGACGGTCACCTCGGCGAGCGACCTGCTCAGCGACGATTTCAACCGAGCCGACAATGCCACGCTCGGCAACGGCTGGGATGAGGTGGAGGCCACCGGGGCGAGCGTGGAGGTGAGTGCAGATCGCCTCACCTTTTCCCACACCGCGGACCAGATCAACCGGCCGATGGCTGTACACAGTTTCGCCAAGGTCACCTCGGGCAAAATCGTCTGGGAGTTCGACTTCGACTGGACCCGAACCGACGACGAAGCGGCCTACCGGCTGTTCATGCAGCTCGGCGACGGGGCGCTGATGACCACGGCGAGCCAGGATGTCGGCGTCGGCGTGAACCTGATCTGGACCGAGATCGGCGGCACCGAGGAGCGGCTCGGCTACCGTCGGGGCGGCACCAACACGGCGCTCGCCACGGTGAGCGGCCCCACGCGGATCACGGTGGAGGCCGACCTAGATGCCCACACCTATACGCTCACCATCGACGGGGAGGCTGTCGCTGCCGGGCTTCCCTTCGACCAGAACGTTCCCCTCGACACGGTACGTTTCTTCACCGACGAGGTGAGCGACGTCTTCTTTTCAGGTCGAAGTTTTGACAACCTGAACATCCACCGCATGAACGGCCCGAACACGCCGCCGGTTGCCGGCAACGACAGCTACAGCATGAACGGCAATACCGCACTGAACGTTGCCGTCCCCGGCGTACTCGCCAACGACATCGACGCCGAGGGGAATCCGCTGACGGCGACACTGGTGAGTGGGCCGGCCAACGGCGTGTTGACCCTGAACGCCGACGGCTCGTTCAGCTACGCGCCCGACAGCAACTTCACCGGCACCGACAGCTTCACCTACAAGACCAACGATGGTGCAGCCGACAGCAATATCGCTACCGTGACGCTCACCTCGGCGAGCGACCTGTTCGGCGACGATTTCAACCGAACCGACAATGCCACGCTCGGCAACGGCTGGGATGAGGTGGAGGCCACCGGGGCGAGCGTGGAGGTGAGCGCCGATCGCCTCACCTTTTCCCACACCGCGGACCAGATCAACCGGCCGATGGCTGTACACAGTTTCGCCAAGGTCACCTCGGGCCAGATCGTCTGGGCATTCGACTTCGACTGGACCCGCAGTGGCAACGAGGGGATCTACCGGCTCTTCATGCAGCTCGGCGACGGGGCGCTGATGACCACGGCGAGCCAGGATACCGGCGTCGGCGTGAACCTGATCTGGACCAAGATCGGCGGCACCGACGAGCGGCTCGGTTACCGCCGGAACGGGGGCACCACGGCACTTGCCACGGTGAGCGGCCTTACGTGGATCACGGTGGAGGCCGACCTCGATACGCACACCTACTCGGTCGCCATCAATGGCGCGACGGTGGCTTCCGGACTCCACTTCGACAAGAATGTCGCACTCGATACCGTGCGCTTCTTTGCCGACGAGGTCAGCGATCTCAATTTTTCGGGTCGCGCTTTCGACAATGTAGTGCTCAGACGATAATCGAAGCTTTGTGGTGATTGGCCTGACTTGAAAGGTCCGATTTCCTTCAGCCTTCTTCTGAGTAACTTCAACTTCATCGACCACCCCCAACCCCCTCCTATTTTAGGAGGGGCTGGGGGTGGAAAGGTTTCTGACGTTACTCATCGACAAAGCGCCGCCAAGGCGGCGTGGGGGCTATTATGGATAACTGTCGGGTTCTTAGGATGGGTTGCTTGAACAAGATAGTAGGCCTTCCCTTTATAGCCATTGCCTACAGACTACGCCGGGGGCAACGATGAAAATTCCCGACAACGTCAGGGATCTGCCGGAGCTGCGCGGCAAAACCGGGGTTTTCGCAGACCGCACGGAAGCGGGAGAGATCCTCGCCGGTCTGCTGGCCGCCCAGGACCTCGACGACCCGCTGCTGCTGGCTATCCCCGCCGGCGGGGTGCCGGTGGCCGCGGCTGTGGCCGAAAGCCTCGGCTGGCCGCTGGCGGCGGCGGTGGTCAGCAAGGTCGTGCTCCCCTGGAACAGCGAGGCCGGTTACGGCGCGGTGGCCTGGGACGGCAGTCTCCTGCTCAACCGGGAACTGTTGCCGAAACTGGGTCTGAGCGAACGGGAGGTGGCGGCGGGGATTGCCGCCACCCGGGAGAAGGTCGCCGGCCGCGTGGCGCGGCTGACGGGGGCGGGCGGGTTTCCGGCAGCTGGCGGCGCGCACGGCGATCCTGGTCGATGACGGCCTGGCCTCGGGATTTACCATGCTGGCGGCGATCGCTGCCCTGCAGCAGGCGGGGGCGGGAAGGACGGTGGTGGCGGTGCCGACCGCCCACCTGGACGCGGCGCGGCTGGTCGCTGAACGGGTCGACCTTCTATGCTGCGCCAACCTGCGCAGCGGTTTTTCCTTTGCCGTTGCCGCGGCCTACCGGCACTGGAACGACGTCGCGGAAGCGGAGGCGGAAAGGCTGCTGCGGCAGCTGGCCTGAATTCTGCCGGAGCCGGCCGCTGCTCCCCGGTCAGGCTTCGTATTGTTCCATCAACTGCTCGCGCAAAGTCTTGAGGCCCTCGCTCATCGAGACCTTGTAGCGATGAGGGTTGACTAGCCGCAAGGTCCCCTCGGGCAGGCGCTGCAACTGGGCGGAACAGCGATCGGCGCTGGCCTCCAGAGAGGGGAACGAGGTGGTGATTTCCCCCCCGCCATCACCAGGCTGCGCACATCCTCCAGGCGCACCCCCGCGGGGATCTCCTTATGCCGCGCCGGGTTGGTCGGATCGTAGACCCGCTCGCCGGGGCGCAGCTGCTCCCCCTCCCGGGTCATCACGTCCATCACGAAGCGGCCGTTGCCGTCGATCGCCCGCAGCAGGTGCTTGCGGTCGGGGAGGGTCGCCTTGGCGATGTCCGAGGTGACCTTGAGGCGCGGTTTTCCGGCAAAGCGCACCAGCTTGTAGACGCCGCCGAGGGCGCCGCCGCCCTCCCCCTGGCAGGAGGCCAGGCGGGTGCCGACGCCGTAGATGTCGATCCGCCCCCCCTCGTCGCGGATCGAGTTGATCACCCACTCGTCGAGTTCGTTGGAGGCGACGATTTTTACCTTGGGAAAGCCGGCTTCGTCGAACATCCGCCGGGCTTCACGGCTGAGGTAGGCGAGGTCCCCGGAGTCGAGGCGCACGCCGAAAAGTTCGTGCCCTTTGGCGCGCAGTTCCCGGGCAACGGTGATGGCGTTGGGGATGCCGCTTTTCAAGGTGTCGTAGGTATCGACCAGCAGCACCGAGGCGCTGGGGAAGCATTCGGCATAGGCGCGGAAGGCGGTCAGCTCATCGGGAAAGGCCATCACCCAGCTGTGGGCGTGGGTCCCCTTGACCGGCAGGCCGAAGCGCAGGCCGGCCAGGACGTTGCTGGTGCTGCGCACCCCGCCGATGCAGGCGGCCCGGGCGACGCTCAGCCCGCCGTCGGGGCCCTGGGCACGGCGCAGGCCGAATTCGATCACCTCGCCGGAACCGGCCGCCACGGTCAGTCGCGCCGCCTTGGTCGCTGCCAGGGTCTGGAAATTGACCAGGTTGAGCAGCGCGGTTTCGACGAACTGGGCCTCGGCCAGGGTCCCCTCGACGCTCAGCAGCGGTTCGTTGGCAAAGACCACCGTCCCTTCCGGCGGCGCCTTGACGCGGCCGCGGAAGCGGAAGTCTTTGAGGAAAGCGAGAAAGTGCGGCTTGAAGATGCCGAGGCCCTGCAGGTAGGCCAGCTCCTCGTCGGCAAAGCGCAGCTCCTTCAGGTAGTGCAGGGCCGGCTCCAGGCCGGCGAAGACCGCGTAGCCCCCCTGGAAGGGGAGGTCGCGAAAAAAGAGATCGAAGGTCGCCGGCGTCTCGTGCATCTGCTCGTCGAGGTAGCCGGCGAGCATGGTCAACTCGTAGAGGTCGGTCAGCAGGGCGGGGACGGGCATGGGACCTCCTTGGAGGATGGGCGCGCTGGGATTTGCCGGTCCCGGGATTTCAGGGGCCGGCCTCAAGGATCTCGGCAATCTTCCGGAGGCCTTCCAGGGCGCGCAAGGGGAGGGCGAGGTGGCCGCCGCCGATCGATGGTTCCCGGGGATTGATGCGAATCACCGTGGTTCCCGCGCGGCGCCGAGCCGCTCGCTGAGGTGGCGGATGGTCGGGATCGCCGTTCCGGCGCCCATTTCGATCACCACCGCGGTTGCGTCCCGGTGCTGTTCGCGAAACAGGTCGAAGCGCATCTCCTGGCCGTGGCTGCGGCCCGGTAGCCACGAGTAGTCGCCGAACATGAGGATGTTCGGTCGGGCCGTGCCGCCGCAATGCGGGCAGAGGGGGATGTGCCGGGCGCGCATGGTGGCGAAATCGACCGGGATCTCTTCCTGGTTCTCCCAGATCGCGGCGCTGCAGGGGATCAGGCACTGCAGGTGATGGATCGAGCCGTGCACTTCGAGCACCTGCTCCTCGGCGAAGCCGGCTTTCTGGAACTGGCCGTCGACGTTGGAGGTGACGACGAAGCAGTCAAGGTCGTAGCGCTCGGCCCAGTCGCGCAGCAGCCGGAAGCCGGCGTGGGGGACGGGTCTGGCGGTAGAGGTTGGTACGGTGGCCGTAAAAACCCCAGCCGAAGGCCGGGTCGCGCTCGAAGTGGGCGGGATTGGCGGCGCCGACGAAATCGATGCCGAGGTGGCGATACATCGGGTAGGCGTTCCAGAACCCCTCGGGACCGCGGAAGTCGGGGAGCCCCGAGTCGACCCCCATGCCGGCGCCAGCGGTGATGACCAGCGCCCGTGCGCCGCGGATTGCCTCTGCCGCCTTCCGGAAGGTTTCGTCTTGGCTCATGGCAAGCTCCCCGGTAGGGTAACCCCATGGGTCCGATTCGTCGCAAATGTCCCAGGAGCCTGGGACTCATGGGGCCTATAGGACTTATATTATATCCCTACGCGTACCGGGATCGGCTGCAGCACGCGTTCCAGTTCGGCCGGGGTCATCTCGACCAGGAAGCCGCGCTTGCCGCCGTTGATGAAGAGCGTCGGCAGTTCGCGGATGGTCTCCTCCAGGTAGATCGGCATCGCCTTGCGGGTGGCGAAGGGGGAGGTGCCGCCGACCTGGTACCCCGAGTGGCGGTCGGCGACCTGCGGGCTACAGGGGATCACGCTCTTGACGCCCGAGTAGGCGCGCCAGCTCCTTGGCCGAAACCTGCAGATCGCCGTGCATGAGGACGATCAGCGGTCGGCCGGCCTCATCCTCCATGATCAGGGTCTTGATGACCCGATGTTCGTCGATCCCCAGCTCCCGGGCCGAGACCGCGGTCCCGCCGCGTTCTTCGTAAGCATACTGATGAGGGACGAAGTCGACCCCCTGCTGGCGCAAAAGGCGCACCGCCGGGGTGACCGGGGTCTTGTCGCGGGCCATCAGACGCCTCCCGTCGCGGTGAACCAGGAGGCGACCAGCAGCCCGAGGCTGCCCAGCGTGGCCGCCAGGCAGAGCAGGGCCAGGACGTTGAAGAGCGGCGCCAGCGCCTGCCGGCCGCGGACCCCGAGGGGCATGTACCAGGCCGAGCAGCGCGCCGCCGAGGCCGCCGCCGAGGTGACCGGCATTGTCGGCCCCGACCACCAGGCCGAAGATGAAGGCGAAGGCCGCCCAGCGGAACATGAAGTTGCGGATGTGGTGCCCCGACGGCCCCATCCGGTGATACCAGGCGACGGCGAAGCCGATCAGGCCGAAAAGCGAGCCGGAGGCCCCGACCACCGGCACCATCGGGTGCCACAGGTAGCCGAGACCGGTGGCGGTCAGCGCGGTCAGCGTGTAAAGGACCAGGTAGCGGGCGGCGCCGAGCTCCGACTCGATCAGCGGTCCGACCTGGTAGAGGACCAGCATGTTGAAGCCGATGTGAATGATGCCGCCGTGGGTGTAGGCGTAGGTGATGCAGCGCCACCACTGCCCCATGGTAGATGACCAGCGGCCAGTACTGGGCGCCGGCATGGACCAGCAGTTCGGTGTCCGGATTGAAGACCGGGCTCAAGCCGCGGCCGGCGGCCATGCCGATGACGACCATGGCCAGAAAGAAGAGGATGTTGGTGGCGATCAGCAACTGGGTGACGTTGAGGCCTGCCGCTGCGCATGCGGCCGTGGAGAAGGTCGTCGAGCTGGCGTTGCCAGCGCAGCCAGGCGCCAGCGCCACTGGGTGCTATTGAAGAAGTGAACGGGATCTGCCAAGGGGGCCTCCTGGGGTTTCGGTGTCCTGAACTATCGCAGAAAATAACGGGATCGGCAACCCCCGAGCCGGCTTGTGCAGCCGGGCGGCGCCGCTATACTTGAGCATTCGACAGACCTTTTCCGAAGACGCCGAATGAAGATGCCAGAGATTCCTTGAAAGCGCGGGAAAATTCGGCAGACTGCGATTTTCGGACACTGCCGAATCCGGATTTTGACGCAACGAGGAGGTAAGTGCATGGCCATCCAATCGATCAATCCGACAACCGGGGAACTGCTCGAGGAATTCGCCGAATGGACCACAGAAGAGACCGCCGCCGTCATCGACCAGGTCGACTGCGGCCTGGCAAAACTGGCGGGAGACGAGCTTCGCCGAGCGCGCCGCGTTGATGCGCCGGGCCGCTGCCGAACTGCGCAGTCACCAGGACGACTATGCCCGGACCATGTCCCTGGAGATGGGCAAGCCGATCAAGGAAGGGCGCGGGGAGATCGAGAAGTGTGCCTGGGTCTGTGAGTACTACGCCGAGCATGCCGAAAGCTTCCTGCGGGACGAACCGGCGCAGAGCGACGGCAGCCGGGCCTACGTCGGCTTTCGCCCGCTCGGCACCATCCTCGCCGTGATGCCCTGGAACTTTCCCTTCTGGCAGGTCTTCCGCTTTGCCGCTCCGGCGCTGATGGCCGGCAACAGCGGGGTCCTCAAGCACTCCTCCAACGTGCCGCGCTGCGCCCTGGCCATCGAGGAGACTTTTCACCGCGGCCGGCTTCCCTGCCGACGTCTTCCGCACCCTGATGATCGGCTCCGGGCGGGTCGATGCGGTGATCGAAAACGAGCACATCAAGGCGGTAACCCTGACCGGCAGCGACATCGCCGGCCGCAAGGTGGCGGCCAAGGCCGGCCAGATGCTGAAAAAAACCGTTCTCGAACTGGGCGGGAGCGATCCTTTCATCGTCCTCGCCGACGCCGACCTCGACGAGGCGGCCGGGGTGGCGGCCAGGGCCCGCTGCATCAATTCCGGGCAGAGCTGCATCGCCGCCAAGCGCTTCATCGTCGCAGCGCCGGTTTACCGGCAGTTCCTGGAAAAGTTACGGGGCAACATGGCCGCCCTGGTGGTCGGCGATCCCTTCGACGAGGAGACTCAGGTCGGCCCCCAGGCCCGCGAGGACCTGATGCTGGAACTGCACGGCCAGGTCGAGGCCTCGGTGGAGAAGGGGGCGAACGGTCGTCCTCGGCGGCGCGCCTCTCGATCATCCCGGCTATTTCTATCCGCCGACCATCCTCACCGGCGTCAACCCGGGATGCCGGCCTACGACGAGGAGTTGTTCGGTCCGGTGGCTGCGGTGATCGAGGTCCAGGATGCCGAGGAGGCCATCGCGGTGGCCAACGACTCCCCCTTCGGCCTGGGGGGCTCGGTGTGGACCGGGGATACCGCCCGGGGCGAAAGGATCGCCGCGCGCATCGAATCGGGGGCGGTCTTCGTCAACGGCCTGGTCAAGAGTGATCCGCGCCTCCCCTTCGGCGGGGTGAAGATCTCCGGCTACGGCCGCGAACTTTCCCACTATGGCATCAAGGAGTTCGTCAACATCCAGACCGTATGGGTCAAGTAACGAAGGATGCAGGCCCGCAGGATCCCGTGGGGGAGCCGATCGATAGCAGGGCCTTGGATTGAACCTCCCGGGCCGGGCAGGAGGTGGCTTCGAAGGGGGCTGAACCCAAGGCTGGCTCGGGAAATCTCACCGAAAGGCCGTCATGTCCAAGTCGCCAGATCAAGAGACCATCGGCCGTCGACTGGTCTATTTTGCCGCCGAGCGGACGCTGATGGCCTGGATCCGCACCGCTCTGGGACTAATGGCCCTCGGCTTTGTCATTGACCGCTTCGGCCTGGTTCTGCGCCAAGTCCTGCCGCAGGCGGGTCCTTTGCTCCATCCTCAGGCCTTTTCCTTCTGGGCGGGGACCGTGATGGTCTTGATCGGAGCGGGGATGGCTGCCACCGCGGCCGTTCGGTATCTGCGTTTTGCCCTAAGCTATCAGCGCCATGGTGGAACCGATCCCCGCAACGGTGTTTTGGTCGGCGTATTTTTTGCCGTGTCGGTGGCCCTGGTCGGCCTGGTAATCGCCTGGTTTCTGATGACTGCCACGGTCTGATGCCGGGGTAGTCCGCCCGCTGTCCTGAGGCATTCGGGCGCCATCCATCGGGAGGAATCAACATGTCCAAAACCGTCTTCATCACCGGTGCGTCGTCCGGCTTCGGCGCTGCCTGCGCCCGGGCCTTTGCCGCTCGCGGCGACCGCCTGATCCTGGCGGCCCGCCGCAGTGAACCGCTGCAGGCCCTGGCCGCGGAGCTGGCCGGGCAGACCGCCGTTCACCCGGTCGTTCTCGATGTCCGCTCCCGCACCGCGGTCGAGGCCGCGGTGGCCGTCCTGCCGGAGCCGTTCAGCCAAGTCGACGTGCTGGTCAACAACGCAGGGCTGGCACTCGGCCTGGAGCCCTCCCACCAGGTGAACCTGGACGACTGGGACACCATGGTCGACACCAACATCAAGGGGCTGATGTACTGCACCCGGCTGCTGCTGCCGGGGATGGTGGCGCGCAACCGGGGGCATGTCGTCAATATCGGCTCAACGGCAGGTGCCTGGCCCTATCCGGGGGGCAATGTCTACGGCGGCACCAAGGCTTTTGTCGCCCAGTTCACCCGCAACCTGCGCGCCGACCTGCTGGGAACGCGGGTGCGGGCCAGCTGCATCGCGCCGGGGATGGCCGAGACCGAATTTTCCCGGGTCCGCTTCAAGGGGGATGCGCAGCGGGCCGACCAGGTCTATGCCGACACCGAGCCGCTGACCGCGGACGATATCGCCGGGATCGTCCTCTGGGTGACCGGTCTGCCGCCGCACGTCAACGTCAATACTCTGGAGGTGATGTCGGTGTTCCAGTCCTGGGGACCGCTTGCGGTCTATCGGGAGGGTGAGCCGTAACGGCCGTTTGGTGCGCTCTGCAACGACAACGGCCGCCCCTGGGGCGGCCGTTGTCGTTGCAGGCAGTTGTGAATTTACGCTCAGATCAGGTCTTTGAGCCATTTGAAGGCGACCAGGGTGCCGATCGCCGAACCGAGATTGGAAAAGAAGAAAACCAGCAGCACCCGGGTCATGCGGTTGCTCCACCAGCCGCGCAGTTTGGCCAGGTCATCGCCGACCCGCTCCATGTCGCCGACGGTGGGGGCGGCGATGAAGGCCTGCACCAGGCCGGTGACCATGCCGGCGCCGATGGTCGGGTTGAGAGAGGTGATTGGCGCGGCGACGAAGGCGGTGATGATGGTCAAGGGATGACCGAGGGCGATCAGGGCACCGAGGGCGGCGCAGGCGCCATTGGCGACGATCCAGCCGAGTGCGGCGCCGGTGAGGTGAGCCCGGTCGCCGAAGAAGAACCCGGCCAGGAACAGGGCCGCAACCAGGGCCGGGAGAAGCCAGGGGACGATCCTGGAAAACCGGGATTTGGCGGGGATGGTGCCGATCTCGGCGATGGTGGCAGGATCGGCCGGTTGCTGGATATGGCGCAGGATGCCGGGGAGGTGGGCGGCCCCGACCACTGCGACGATCTTGCTGCCCGGGGCCTGGCGGATGAAGTGGGCCATGTAGATGTCCCGTTCGTCGACCAGGACGGTCTTGGCCGTTGGGAGCAGTTCGGCCATCTCCTCGAGCATGGCCGAGAGGGTATCGGTCTGGCGCAGGCGGGCCAGCTCCTCCTCGTCGAGTTGCTGATTTTCAAAAAGTCCGGCCACCAGCGCCGAGACCAGCGAGAGTTTTTTCCACAATCCCGTCTTGCGCCAGGCCCGCAGCAGGGTCGTGCGGATGTTGCGGTCGACCAGTTCCAGCTGCCGCCCCTCCTCCTCGGCCAGTTCCGCGGCCGCGGCCAGTTCCGCTCCGGGTTTGACCCCGGTCTGCAGGCCCATCCGCTTCTGGAACGAGGCCAGCGCCAGGTTGGCGAGCAGAAACGGGGTCTGGCCGCTTTTGATCACCTGGATCAGATTCAGCGATTCCCAGCGGTTGCGGTCCCTGAGCGCCTGGTAGCGCTGGTTGTCGAGCTCGACACAGACGGTGTCGGGAGCTTCGGCGGTGATCGTGGCACGCACCGTCACGACCGATTCCTGGGAGATGTGGGCGGTACCGACAAGGACGATTTCCTTGCCGGCGATAAAAATGCGGTGGACATCGGCAGGTCCGGCGCTGGTCATGCGAGCAAGCCTTTCAGAATGTTGGCGCCGCCATACCCCGTAGGGCAGCTTCCCCCGCGGGGCCGTTCGCTACCGGGGGAACGGCGTCAAGCTATTGATCCTGTGATATAATTTTGACATCAGGGAGATTCGGGAGCGCCGCCGGGGGAGAAAGGAGACAGTTATGAACAAGGAGCGTTTCACCTTTGTCTGCAACGAAGCCGAAGAAGGGCGCGATGCTTTTGTCGCCCATCCCATCAGTGATGAGGAAGGCCGGGTCAAAAGTTGTTCTCTCTCCCACGTGGTAGTGGAGACCAGTGCCGGCGCCCAGCGTTGCTGGGACTTCAACGAAGTCGAGGAAGTGCGGCGGGAGAAAGATGAATTCCCGTACCGCTAAGATGCTTGCCGAACACTGAATAAGCAAAGGCGTCGGGTTTTCCCGGCGCCTTTTCCATGTGGCTCTCCACGCCTGCCGTGGACCCGTTGGCCTCCGAGCGAGTACCAACAGGTGGGATCGCTTGTTGGCGCATCAGGCGTCCCACTCGGGGTGGGCTGGCACACAGCGCCTCTGGAAGCTTTCCCATAGAATTATCATTCCGCCTGGGCGTCTGGGTCTCACCTGCAGGGCAGAGAGCATGGTTGATGTCAGTATAGGGAAAAGCCTGAGGTGAAACAAGCGGAAACTTTTCTGCGGCCCAGCCCGCAGCGAGGGGTGGATTGCATATTTGTTAAGCAGTTGCTCGACAAATGTTGGGCAACCGGCGGCTGCAGATATTTGCTGGATTTGAAAAGTACCTCGGAATTCGCATTCTTGCCGGGACAGAGCGGCTGGCACGGCTTGTGCCTTGGATAGCTGGTTGAACCGAAGGGAAACTTATGCCTACCGCCAAGGGACAACCGGAAATCCTGCTCAAGGCCCTGCTCGACATCGGCCAGGAGTTGATCGGCAGCTTCGACCTGGATGAGCTGCTGAATCGCATCCTGCGCATTTCGCGCGAAGTCTTCCAATTCGAGAATGCCATCATCCGTCTGGTCGACCCGGACGCGGAAAATGCTGATCACCGCCGCCTCCTACGGCTATCCGGAGGATGCCAACCGCAGCGAGATTGCCATCGGCCGTGGCGTAATGGGACGCGTGGCGGCGAGCGGCGAGCCGGTGCTGGTTTCGGATGTCTCCAGCCAGCCCGACTACCTGGCCGGAATCCTCGGCGCCCGCAGCGAGCTGGCGGTACCGCTCATTGCCCGGGACAAGGTGATCGGCGTCTTCAACGTTGAGAGCCCTCTCCCCGGTGCCTTTGACGCCGAAGATATTCCGCCGCTGCTGGCGATGGCCACCCAGGCCGCCATCGCCATTGAAAATGCCCGCCTCTACAAGAATCTCCACGGCATATCGAGTCGCTACCGGGAACTGCATCAGCTCAACGAGCGGATCCTGCAGAGTGCCAATCTCGGCATCTACACGGTCGACGACCGCCTGGTCATCACCTCCTGGAACCGGCGCATGGCCGAGATGAGCGGCGTCGACGAGAAACGGGCGCTGGGGCGGGCCCTGTTCGAGCTTTTCCCAGGGCTCGAGGGGGAGGGGTTCGGCGAGCGGATCCGCCGGGTCCTGGAGCGGGGCAGCGCCGAAAAACTGCGGCTGACCCATCGCAATTTCAAGGGGCAGATGCGTATCCAGAAACGGCGCCTTGCCCCCCTCAAGGATGGCGAGCGCACCACCGGCGTGGTGGTCATCGTCGAGGACATCACCGAGTTCAAGCGTCTGCTGGAACAGACCATCCAGTCGGAGAAGCTCGCCGAAGTCGGCCGCCTCTCGGCTGGTATTGCCCACGAAGTCAACAACCCTCTGGCGGTGATTTCCTATGCCGCCCAGCTGCTGCAGCGGGAGGAGAACCTCCCTACCTACCAGCAGGAGCTGGTCGAGCGGATCGAGAGCGAAGCCGAACGGCTCAAGGCGCTGACCGGCAGCCTGCTCTCCTTTTCCCGGGCTCGTGAGATGGTCCACCGCCAGACCGATCTCAACGAGATCCTGCGCGATGTCCTGCGCCTGGTGCGGTACGAGCTGAGCCGCAACCATATCGAGCTGGTCGAGGAGTATGGAGACCTGCCCTGGATCATGGCCGATCCGAACAAGCTCAAGCAGGTCTTCATCAACCTGATCATGAACGCTGCCCAGGCGATGGGGGATGCCGGCAGACTGGTCGTCGCGACCCGGCCGGTGGCCGGCGCCGAGGTCGAGGCCGAGATCACCGATAACGGTCCCGGAATTCCCGAGGCGGTCCGCGGGCAGGTCTTCGATCCGTTCTTCACCACCAAGAAGGAAGGGGAGGGGACCGGCCTCGGGCTTTACATCTGCCGCAACATCGTCGTCGAGCATGCCGGCCGGCTGCTGTTCGAAACCGGGGAGGAGGGCACGAGCTTCCGGGTGGTGTTGCCGATCGGCTGAGTGCCCGGAAAATTCTCAGGCCTGGAAAGGACTGTTTAAAAAATGGGCAAATACACCCTGGGGCCGTATTTAACGATTCGGAAATAAAAGGAAAATCGAATTGGCACGACCCGTGCTCTAATGCCGGGCGACTACGGCGGGACGATCCCGCCCTGGCGGATGGACCACAATTTAGATACAACGACCAGCGGGAACAACGGCGTTCACCAGCGGTCGCACTGGGCAACGGCGCCCCTCCCCCCGAAGCATGCGGGGGAAGGCGCACCGTTTTTTTTGCGAACTCTGGAAAGGAGCAGGAAGGAATGAAGAAGATCGAATGCATCATCAAGCCGTTCAAGCTGGACGACGTCAAGAGTGCGTTGACCGACCTGGGTATCTCCGGGATGACGGTCAGTGAGGTCCGGGGCTTCGGTCGGCAAAAGGGGCACACCGAACTTTACCGCGGGGCGGAATACCAGATCGATTTCATCCCCAAGGTGAAGATCGAGCTGGTGGTTCCCGAAGAGCGAGTCGCCGAGGTGGTGGCCGCGGTGCAGAAGGAAGCCTGTACCGGCCGCATCGGCGATGGCAAGATTTTCGTGCTGGCGGTCGAGCAGGCGGTGCGGATCCGCACCGGCGAAGCGGGCGACGACTCCCTGTAAACCAAGGACCTCACTCATCCCTCAAGGAGGCTGTTCATGAAAAAGCTGTTCATTGTTCTCGCTGCCTGCGCTCTGCTGGCACATCCGATCCTGGGCTTTGCCCAGGATGCCGCTCCCCTGACCGCCGACGCGGTGCAGACCAACGTCAACTTCGTCTGGACCCTGGTCGCGGCCTTTCTGGTCTTCATCATGCAGGCCGGCTTCGCCATGGTCGAATCGGGCTTCACCCGCGCCAAGAACGCCTGCAACATCATGATGAAGAACATGATGGACTTCTGCGTCGGCGCCCTCGCCTACTGGGCGGTCGGTTTCGGCCTGATGTTCGGTGTCGGTACCGGTTTCTTCGGCCACAGCGACTTCTTCCTCAGCGGCGCGACCGGCGACGGCGCGGCCTGGAACTACGCGTTCTGGATGTTCCAGGTGGTCTTCGCCGCCACCACCGCCACCATCATCTCCGGCGGGGTCGCCGAGCGCACCAAGTTCAGCGCCTACATCGTCTATTCAGGCATCGTCTCCCTGGTCCTCTACCCGGTCTTCGGCCACTGGGCCTGGGGCAACCTCTTCCACGGTGACGCCGCCGCCGGCTGGCTGGCCAAGCTCGGTTTCATCGATTTCGCCGGTTCCACCGTGGTCCACTCCATGGGTGGCTGGCTGACCCTGGCCGGGATCATCGTCGTCGGCCCCCGCATCGGCAAATTTGACAAGAACGGCAACGTCAAACCGATCCCCGGCCACAACATCCCGCTGGCCTCCCTCGGCGTCTTCCTGCTCTTCTTCGGCTGGTTCGGTTTCAACCCCGGCTCCACCACCGCCGGTATCCCGCAGATCGCCGAGATTGCAGTGACCACCTGCCTGGCCGGCGCGGCCGGGGCCTGCTCGGCGATGTTTTACACTTGGATGCGCTACAAGAAACCCGACGTCGGCATGACCCTCAACGGCCTGCTCGCCGGCCTGGTGGCGATCACCGCCGGCTGCGCCAATGTCACTCCCCTCTCCGCCGTGATCATCGGCCTCATTGCCGGGGTGCTTGTGGTTGTCGCGGTCCTCTTCTTCGACAAGATCCGTATTGACGACCCGGTCGGTGCGGTTTCCGTCCATGGCGTCTGCGGCGCCTGGGGAACCCTGGCTGCCGGCCTCTTTGACAGCGCCGGATTCTCCCTGCATACCGTCGGCGTTCAGTTGATCGGCATCGGCGCCTGCTTCGCCTGGGCCTTCGGCTCCGGCCTGATCGTCTTCAAGCTGATCGACCTGGTAATCGGGATGCGCGTCTCCAGGGAAGAAGAACTGGCCGGCCTTGACTACTCCGAGCACGGGGCTTCGGCCTACCCCGATTTCCAGACTGTTCACCTGGGAAGCATCTTCACTCCCGGCCAGGAAAACGGCGCCAAGTGATTTTCTTCTGGCAATAGCCAGGAAAAAATACTATATCCGTTAATCTGAAATGCACTGCCAGGCGGGGTCTCGTCGCCCCGCCTGGCCCCTAAAAACCTCATGTGAAGGAGAAAGAAGGATGAAGAACTTTGCTGTTGCACTGGTGGCCCTGTTGGCACTTTCGGTGGCCGGACCGGCTGCTGCCCTGGAAGTCTCCGGTGACGCCTACGCCGGCATCTACAGCCAGTACCTCTGGCGCGGCCTCGATTTCAGTGGCAACATGCCGGTTTTGCAGGGCGGCATGGATCTCAGCGCCAAGGGGGTTACCCTCAGCTACTGGAGCAATTTCCAGCTGATCGGCGATTCCGGCGGGGCTCCGGCGCTGGATGCCGGGGAAATGACCGAGACCGACCTGACCTTCGACTACACCACCAACCTCACCGACAAGCTGGCGCTCAGCGTCGGCAACATCTTCTACACCTTCAATGTCCCCGGCGCCACCAACGAGGCCTATGTGGGCCTCAGCCTCGACACCTTGCTGTCCCCGAGCCTCAAGGTCTACTGGGATTGGGACAAGGCCCGCTCGGACAACCGCGATGGTCTGTTCGCCGCCCTCTCCATCGGTCACACCTTCGAGGTCATGGACAAGGTAGGCCTGAATCTCGGTGCCCTGGTCAGTTACAACGACGAAAGCGTCGGCGACTACAACAATTTTCACAACTACGAGCTGTCGGCCAGCATCGACTATGCGCCCATGGAAAATCTGACCATCACTCCCTCGCTGCTCTACTCCGAACAGCTCAGCAGCGACGCCAGTGACCTCGATTCGAAACTGGTTTCCGGTCTGAACGTTTCATATTCGTTCTAAGCCAAACGCAAGTTTTGTCGATAGACTTTTGCCTCCTGTCGACTTTTGGTCCGTCATCCCCTAGAATGGGACGGCGGACCAATTTTTTTCCCTTTCCCCTGCCGAGCGATGCCTGATTACAGCGACAACATTCATTTTGCCGTTCCCTTGAACGACGGTCTGAGGGTCGAAGCGGTCTATTACGGCAGCGGCACCCTCTGCCTGTCGACGCAGGCGGGCTGCGCCCTGGGCTGCCGGTTCTGCGCCTCGGGGCGGGGCGGCTTGCGGCGCAACCTGACCCTTGGCGAAATGCGGGGGCAACTCGAGGCGGCCCGCGACCGGGGGCTAAAGCCCCGGCGCCTGACCCTTTCGGGAATCGGCGAGCCCCTGCACAATTTCGCCATGGTTGCCGAGCTGCTGCAGCATAGCCCGCTGCCCGTCTCACTGACTACCACGGGGGGGCCGCTGGAGCATCTTGCCGCGGCCCTGGCGCTGCCCCACAACGGCCTGATGCTTTCGCTGCACGCCGGCAGTGAGGAGGTCCGTCGCCGGCTGCTCCCGCGGGCCCCCGGCCTGGGACCTCTGGCCGAGTGGGTGACCCGCTGCCTGACCGCCCTGCCCCGGCGGGCTCGGCGGCGCTTCGGCGTCAACTACCTGCTGCTGGAAGGCGTCAACGACAGCCGCCGGGAGTTCGACGGCCTGCTGCGGCTGCTCGCGAGCTGGCCCGAGGCGACGCTCCACCTGCTCGCCTGCAATCCGGTCCCGGGCAGCCCCTTTGCCAGCCCGGCCGCGGAGGGTTTTGCGGCCGCCTTCCGCTACCTGGCGGAGCGGCACCCCCACGTCCGTCGGCCCAACCGCTGGCGCCGCCAGGTCCAGGGGGGATGCGGCACGCTGGTCATGAAGACGCCCGGGCCATCCGTATCGCTGGACCGGGGGGACCGATGAGCGAAGAATCTTTAGCAAGCCCCGCCCGCTCTTTTGCCGCGGGTTTCCTGAGCCCCTTCAGCGCCGGCCGGTTTTTATTTCGCCATCCGGCGTTGCTGCGATTCGTCCTCATCCCCTTTTTCATCAATACCGCGGTCTTTGCGGGGGCGGTGTGGGCCGGATTACGCTTTTTCAGCACGACCGTGATTCATTACATCCCCCAGGGCGATGGCTGGTACTGGGTGCTGCTCACCTATCTGTTGTGGCTGGCTGCGGTCCTATTGACCATGGTCCTGGTCTTCTTCGGCTTCAGCGTGGTTGGCAACCTGATTGCGGCACCCTTCAACGACCTGCTTTCGGAGCGTACCGAGGAGCTGCTCACCGCTCGGGCAGCGGATGAACCCTTCGACCTGCGGCGCTTTGCTCACGATGCCTGGCGCACCCTGGTTGAAGAAGCAAAGAAGATCCTGGTCTTTCTCATCGGCATGGGATTCCTGGTGATCCTCAACCTCCTTCCCGTGGCCGGTACCCTCCTCTATGCGGTTCTGTCGATTGCCTGGACGGTGGCCTTTCTGGCCGTCGAATATACCGGGTATATTGCCGGTCGCAAACGCCTGGGGTTTGCCGCGCAGCGGCGTTATCTGCTCGGACGCACGCTGCAGATGTGCGGCTTTGGTTGCGGCCTGCTCTGCCTGCTGGCGATTCCCTTTCTGCAATTCCTCTGTATCCCGCTCGGCGTGGTGGCGGCCACCCGCTTGTGGTGCGCCGATCCCCCAAGCGCAGGGGAAACGGGGGCCCCCCGATGAAAACCCTGGCCCTGCAGGCTGTGGCAGCAGCCGGCCGGATTCTGCGCCGGAAGTTCGGCGGACAGCTGGAGGTCGCCCACAAGGGAGAGGTCGACCTGGTCACCGATGCCGACCGGGCGGCCGAGGCGGCGATCGTCCGGGTCCTGCGCAGTGCCCATCCCGACCATGCGATTCTAGCCGAGGAGTCCGCTTACGGCCGGCAGTCCGGCGAATGGCGATGGATCATCGACCCCCTCGACGGTACCACCAATTTCGCCCACGGTTTTCCCTGGTTTGCCGTCTCGCTGGCTCTGGAACAGGCCGGCGAGGTGGTGCTAGGCGTCGTCTACAACCCGATTTTCGAGGAACTCTACCTGGCGGAAAAAGGGCAGGGGGCCACCCTCAACGGCCGACCGCTGCGGGTCTCGACAACGGCAATCCTCGACCAGGCTCTGCTCGCCACCGGTTTTCCCTACGACCGCAAGCAAAGTCCGGTCAACAATTACGACCATTTCATCAACTTTCAGCAGGCTGCCCAGGCTTGCCGCCGTCCCGGCGCTGCCAGCCTCGATCTGGCCTGCACGGCGGCCGGGCGGTTCGACGGTTACTGGGAAATGAAGCTCAAACCGTGGGACATGGCTGCCGGTCAGCTGCTGGTTACCGAAGCGGGCGGCCGGGTCAGTGATTTTTTGGGCGCCCCGCTCGACCTGTTCGGCGCCGAGTGTCTGGCCAGCAACGGCCGGCTGCATCCGGCAATGCTCAGGGTATTACAACAAGGGCGGCGCTCCTGAACTTTCTCCTTGCGCGGGATTGCCGCTCCTTGCTGGCTGCGGTTCGGCAGACTGCGGCATCCCAGCCTTGCCAGTTGCGCAGCGGCAGTTAGAATGGATTTCAGGAGGTCTCTCAACCCAGCTCCGTCCACGGTCGGCACCCCCCTGGCGCCGGTGGTCGGGACTCTTGCTGCAAGGAGGTCACATGGTCGAAAAAAAGGCTGCTACGGACAAGCAGGCAGGCGAGGGGAGCCTGGAAAAAAACCTGGAACACATTGATGAGGCGTTGGAAATCATGGAGAGTCATCCCGACGCACTGGCCGAGGCTGAAGACGACGTTCAACAGGAAATGCGCCGCCGGGACCGCGAATACAAGGACGCTCGCCTGCACAGCACCCCCAAACCGCGCAAGCATGTCCGTTGATCTGCCAACGGCAACGGCCCTCCATCGGGAGGGCCGTTGCCGTCTTTGGTAGGCGTCCGCCGGCTAACCGGCATCCTCATCAGGCGGGTTCGCCGCCTTGATCGCTGCGAGTTCCTCCTCCAAGGTCGCCGCGGCATGTTTCAAGCCATCCAGTTGGTGAAAGATGTCCTGTACCAGGGCCTGGTTGAGAATTTCTTCGGGTGCCGAACCGCGGGCCTCGTCCACCAGCCTGCCCAGATCGCCATGCAGCCCGGCGATCTTTTTGTGGAGCGCATTGAGGTCGATCTTCTTCTGGACGATGTGTTTGTACTGGGCGGCGCGAAATGAGGCGCTGTGAAGGGTCTTAAGGGTGGCGTCCCAGAGCTTTTCTCCGGTTTTCCGCGGGGTTTCCGGTGGTGGCTGGTGCTCCTCCATGGCATCCTCCTTGGGCCTATTTCCCTGTATTTCTAACATCTTTAAGCGGTTGTTCAAGAGCCGGGGGAGAAATTTGGTGGCATTGGCGGCATTGGCCTTGCCGCACCGGCCGAGTTGGTCTAAACTGCCTGCACTTGTCGTGTTCATTCTTTTTCAGGAGGCCTGATTTGACCAGCGAACCCGGAAAGACCAAATTCCAGATCGACCTGCGGCGCCATCTGCGGGAGAATGGCGAGGACCGCGACCTGACCCGGCTGATCTGCGAGATCGCCGAGGCGTCCAAGTATATCGTCAACTCGATTCGCACCGGTGACCTCGGGGTGGCCGGTACCTCCAACCTCTACGGTGAGCAGCAGCTGGCCCTCGACGTCCTCTCCGACCGGATCCTGCGCAAGCGTCTTTACCATTCAGGAGTGGTCGCCAACCTCGTTTCGGAAGAAACCAACGACATCGTTCCCATCTCCACCGAATGCGAAGGACGCTACTCGGTGGCCTTCGATCCCCTTGACGGCTCGTCCCTGGTCGACGTCAACCTCGCCGTCGGCACCATCGTCGCCATCTACGAAGGCTGCGAGCTGCTGCAGCCGGGGCGCAACCAGGTCGCGGCCATGTACATTCTCTATGGCCCGCGGACGACCCTGGTCTACTCTACCGGGCGTGGCGTTCACGAGTTCGCCATGAACTCGCTGATGGAATACACCCTGACCCGGGAAAACGTCACCATGCAGGCTGCCGGCGGCATTTATTCCCCCGGCGGGCAGCGCAACAAGTACACCCCCGGGACCGAAAAGCTGGTCAGTCAGCTGGAGGAGAAGGGGTGCAAATTGCGTTACAGCGGCGGCTTCGTGCCGGACATCAACCAGATCCTGATGAAGGGGAAGGGCCTCTTCCTCTACCCTCACCTGCACGGGGCGCCCAAGGGGAAGTTGCGGGTACTCTACGAACTCAATCCCATGGCCTATCTGATCGAGCAGGCCGGCGGCGCGGCCTCCACCGGCCTCGGACGCATTCTCGACCTGCAGCCGGAGGCCATCGACGATCGTGCGCCGGTCTTCATCGGCTGCAAGGAGGATGTGGCCCTGGCGGAGGAGTTGATTCGCGACCCTCGGCTGATTCCCCTCCCTTTCGCCCCGCAACGAAAAAAGCCCGAAGCGTAAGCTCCGGGCTTTTTTCGTTGTTGCGGAACAGGGGGTTACTTCATCAGTTCCTTGACCTTCTCGAAGCCAAGGCTGTAAGCCTTCTTGTTGAGATCCTTGAAGGCCTCGGGAACCTTGGCGCAGCACGGCCTTTTCGCCGGATTCGCGGGAAACGACATCGGTCAGGGCGATCATCGCGCCGAGGGCCACGACGTTGGCGACGATCTCCCGGCCGAGGTCTTCCTTGGCGGTGCGCATGATCGGCATCTTGATACACCTTGAAGTCGCCTTTCGGCTCGTTCTTGACGAAGTCCGAGTCGAGCAGCAGCAGGCCGCCGGGCTTGATGCCGTTGGCGTACTTGTCGGCCGCTTCCTGAGTCATCGCCAGACAGGCGTCGACGATGGTCGCTTTCGGGTAGTCGATGGGGCCATCGGAAATGATGACCTCCGATTTGGAGGCGCCGCCGCGGGCTTCCGGACCGTAGCTCTGGGACTGCACGGCGTGCTTCCCCTCGATAATCGAGGCCGCCTCGGCGAGGATGATGCCGGCGGTGATCAGACCCTGGCCACCGGCACCGGAAAAGCGAATTTCATATCTTTTTGCCATTTCACTCTCTCCTTATGCGCTGCGGTGATCAGGCGCCCTGCGCCTTGGCAATGACCTGGGCATACTGCTCGGCAGTATTCCGGCTTCTCTTCCTTGTAGAGAACACCGGTGAGGACTTTGCCCTCGAGCTGCTCGGCGGTCATCTTGGCCGCAGCGGCGACCGGCACGGCGATCTCCTTGAGGCGCTTCATCATGTCGACGACGCTGCGGAACTTGTTGCGCCGGCCGTAGGTGGTCGGGCAGTCGTCGAGCACCTCGATGACGGCCATCCCCTTGTGTTTGATCCCTTCGGCGATCAGCTTGTCGATCTGGGTGGCGTGGAAGGCGGTGGTGCGGGCGACGAAGGTCGCACCGGCGCCGATCGCCAGCTTGCTGATGTCGAAGGTCGGGTCCGGGTTGCCGTAGGGGGTGGTCGAGGCCTTGGCGCCGGTCGGGGTGCAGGGGGAGAACTGACCGCCGGTCATCCCGTAGATGCTGTTGTTCATGATGACATAGGTCATGTCGATGTTGCGGCGGCAGGCATGGATGAAGTGGTTGCCGCCGATCGCGGTGCCGTCGCCATCGCCGCCAACGACGATCACGTTCATTTCCGGCTTGGCCATCTTGACGCCGGTGGCGAAGGCGGCCGCGCGGCCATGGGCGGTGTGCAGGGTGTTGAAGTCGATGTAGCCGGGAAGGCGGCTGGCGCAGCCGATGCCGGAGACGATGGCGGTATTGTTCTTTTCCAGCCCGCAGGTGTCCATGGCCCGGATCAGGCCCTTCATGACGATGCCGTGGCCGCAGCCGGGGCACCAGATGTGGGGCAGCTTGCCGGGGCGGATGGTATTTTTCGTAATCGTAAGCCATGTTAGCTTGAACCTCCTTGACTTTGTCCATGATCTGGCCGGGATTGATCGGCTCGCCGTCGACGCGGCCGAGGTGCAGAACCGGGCAGGTGCCCTTGACCACGCGCTCGACTTCGAGATTCATCTGCCCGAGGTTCATTTCGGGAACGACGATCCCCTTGACCTGCTTGCCCAGTTCGGCGATGCGCTTCTCAGGGAAGGGCCAGAGGGTGATCGGGCGGAACAGGCCGGCTTTGATCCCTTCCTTGCGCAGTTCGTTGACCGCATAACGGGCGCTGCGGGAGGTCGAACCGTAGGCGAAGATCAGCACTTCGGCGTCTTCGGTCAGATACTCTTCGTATTTCTCGATGTCGGCACGGGCGATTTCGCCCTCGACCTTGCGGACCTGGCGACGCTCTTCGGCATCGACATACTCGGCTTTGGTGGTCGGGAAAGCCATCCTGGGCCTTATTCAGGCCGGTGACATGGAAGCGGTAATCGGAGCCGAAAGCGGCCAGCGGCGGGACATCGCCGAAGGAGGTGTCATAAGGCTTGTATTGTCTCGGGCGCGACGGTCGGCTTGGCGCGGTCGATCACTTCGAGTTCACCCGGCTCGGGGAACACGATGCGCTCGCGCATGTGGCCGACGATTTCATCATAGAGGACCTGTACCGGCATGCGGTATTTCTCGGCCAGATTGAAGGCGCGCACCGTCTCGGTGAAGATCTCCTGGCAGGAGGCCGGAACCAGGGCGATGGTGGCGTGGTCGCCATGGGTTCCCCATTTGGCCTGCTGCACATCGGACTGGCCGGGGCCGGTCGGCATGCCGGTGGAGGGGCCGCCGCGCATGACGTTGATGATGACGCAGGGGACCTCGGCAATGCAGGCATAGCCGATCAGTTCCTGCTTGAGGGAGACGCCGGGACCGGAGGTCGCGGTCAGCGCCTTGGCCCCGGTCAGGGAAGCGCCGATGACCGAAGCCATGGCGCCGATCTCGTCTTCCATCTGAATGAATTTGCCGCCGATCTTGGGAAGTTCGTTGGAAAGAACCTCCGCAACTTCGGTGGAGGGGGTAATGGGGTAGCCGCCGAAGAAATTACAGCCGGCGTAAAGCGGCGCCTTGGGCGCACGCTTCGTTCCCCTGCAATAGAGCAACTTTTTTAGCCACGTTAATCGACCTCCTCTGATATGATTAATCTTTGTGAACCTTGATGGCAAAGTCAGGGCACCGCAATTCGCACTGCATGCAGGCGATGCAGGCATCAGGCTTGGCCACCTTGACCAGAAACGCATCCATCTCCAGGACCTTGGTGGGGCAGAATTCCACACAAATGCTGCACCCCTTGCAGTACCTTTCGATAACCTCGATTTTCGGACTGCTCATTCCCCTTTTTCTCCTTTGTACGTGTTGACCGTCTGGTATGAACGGTTTCGAAAAACGCCGCGCATTTTAGCGCATAAAAAAAACCTTTTCCAGCAACTTTATGTATACGTGGCACCCGGCCATGGCCGTCGGGAGGCGATCCACCAGACTTCCGGTGCAGTGGCAGGTGGCGGCTCAGACGTCAGAGTGGTTAAAAATTCGAATATCGGAATATAGCAAAGAAGGGCAATGTCGCCATTGCCCTTCTTGCATATCGATTGTCGGTCGGAGCTTTATTTCATGCTGTCGACCAGGCCTTTGACCGCGGCGACCGACTTGTCCATCATCGCCTGCTCTTCGGCATCGAGTTTGAACTGGAGGATCTTCTCGACGCCCGTTGGCGCCGAGCACGGAAGGAACGCCGACGTAGTAACCTTTGACGCCGAATTCGCCATTCAGGTAGACGCAGGTCGGCAGGACACGCTTCTGAGTCCTTGAGGATCGACTCGGCCATGGCGATGGCCGAGGAGGCCGGGCTGTAGAAAGCGCTGCCGGTCTTGAGCAGGGCGACCACTTCGCCGCCGGCGCCGCGGGTGCGCTTGACCATCGCTTCCATGACTTCCTTGGCCTTGGCGGCGCTGCCGTATTTCTGCTCCAGCAGCTCCATGACCGGAATCCCCTGAACACTGGCATAACGAACCAGAGGCACCATGTCGTCGCCGTGGCCGCCGAGGGTCATGGCGACAACGTCCTTCACCGAGACGCCGAGTTCCCAGGCGATGAAGGCTTTGAAGCGGGCCGAGTCGAGAACGCCGGCCTGGCCGATGACGCGCTCGTAGGGGAAGCCGGTGATCTTCTGGCAGAGGGTCACCATGGCGTCGAGAGGGTTGGAGATGATGATGACGAAAGGATTCCGGCGCGTACTTCTTGATTCCTTCGGCGACCAGGTCATGATCTTGGAGTTGACCTCGATCAGGTCGTCGCGGCTCATGCCCGGCTTGCGGGGCAGGCCGGCGGTGACGATGACGACGTTGGCGCCGGCGATATCGGCATAGTCGTTGGTCCCTTTCAGATTGACGTCGAAGCCGTCGACCGGGGCAGCTTCGGCGATGTCGAGGCACTTGCCCTGGGGCAGGCCTTCGACGATGTCGAACAGCACCACATCGCCCAGTTCGCGCAGAGCGCAGAGTTGAGCCAGAACGCCACCAATCTGACCACCACCGATAAGAGCGATTTTGGGTCTTGCCATTGTCTTCTCTCCTTATGTTGGGAAATGAAATAAAGCGCAGGATCAAGGCAACCGGTTGCCCTGCTGCTGCCAGTGTGCTTAGACATTACATTGCGTCGATGATCGCGTTCAGAGTTGCGCTGGGGCGCATGGCTTTGTCGGTTTTCGCCAGATCCGGGCGGTAATAGCCACCGATATCCACCGGCTTGCCCTGGGCCGCCAGCAGTTCGGCATTGATCTTGGCTTCATTGGCTTCGAGATCGGCCGCCACCTTGGTAAAGCGGGCCTTCAGCTCGGCATCCTTGATCCTGGGCGGCCAGGGCCTGAGCCCAGTACATGGCGAGATAGAAACTGCTGCCGCGGTTGTCGATTTCGTTGACCTTGCGGGAAGGAGCCTTGGCGTTTTCCAGATACTTGGTAATGCCCTGATCGAGGGTATCGGCAAACAGTTGTACTTTTGCGTCCTTGGTGCGGTTGGCGACATGCTCGAGGGAGGGAACCAGGGCGCAGTATTCGCCCAGGGAATCCCAGCGCAGGTGCCCTTCCTTGAGGAACTGCTCGACATGCTTGGGAGCGGAACCGCCGGCGCCGGTCTCGAACAGGCCGCCGCCCTGTCAGCAGCGGCACGATGGAGAGCATTCTGGCGCTGGTGCCCAGTTCCAGGATCGGGAAGAGGTCGGTCAGGTAATCGCGCAGGGCATTGCCGGTGACGGTAATGGTGTCCAGCCCTTTGCGGGCTCTTTCACAGGCGAACTTCATCGCGTCATCCGGCCGCATGATGCGGATGTCGAGACCGGCGGTGTCGTGGTCTTTCAGGTAGGTGTTGACCTTGTTGATGATCTGGGCATCGTGGCCACGTCGATCGTCCAGCCAGAAGATGGCCGGGGCGCCGGAAGCCTTGGCGCGGGTAACCGCCAGCTTGACCCAGTCCCGGATCGGGGCATCCTTGGTCTGGCAGGAGCGGAAGACATCGCCTTTTTCCACCTTCTGCTCAAGCAGGGTCGCGCCGGAGGCATCGACGACGCGGATCTTGCCGTTGCCGGGGGCGATGAAGGTCTTGTCGTGGGAACCGTATTCTTCGGCTTTCTGCGCCATCAGGCCGACATTGGAGACGTGGCCCATGGTGGCCGGGTTGAACTGGCCGTGCTTCTGGCAGTCTTCAATGATGGTCTGGTAGATGGTGGCATAGCAGCGGTCGGGAATCATGGCGAGGGTGTCCTGCAGCTCGTCCTGCAGATTCCACATCTGGCCGCCGTCGCGAACCACGACCGGCATCGACGCATCGATGATGACGTCATTGGGAACATGCAGGTTGGTGATGCCCTTGCGGGAGTCGACCATGGCCAGCGCCGGGCGGGTCTTGTAGACATCCATGATGGCCGCTTCGATTTCGGCCCTCTTGGCTTCGGGCAACCGCTTGATCTTGGCATACACATCGCCCAGGCCGTTGCTGACATTCACCCCCAGTTCTTTGAAGACATCGCCGTACTTGTCGAAAACATCCTTGTAGAAAACGGTGACGCACTGACCGAAGATGTAGGGGTCAGAGATTTTCATCATGGTCGCTTTGAGGTGCAGGGAGAGCAGCACGCCATCCTTTTTGGCGGCCTCGATCTGCTCCGCATAGAACTTGCGCAGGGCGGCCATGTTCATGGAGGAGGAATCGAGAACCTCTCCCGCCTGCAGGGCCAGCTTCTCCTTCAGAACGGTGACGCTGCCGTCCTCGGCGACGAACTCGTATTTGACCGTCGTTGCGTCTTTGACGGTGGTGGAGGTTTCGCTGCCGTAGAAATCATTGCCCGTCATGTGGGCCACCCGGGTCTTGGATCCGGCCGGCCACGGCTTCATCATGCGATGGGGATTCTTCTGGGCAAATTTCTTGACCGAAGCGGCCGCCCGGCGGTCGGAGTTGCCTTCACGCAGCACCGGGTTGACCGCACTGCCCAGGCACTTGGCGAATCGTGCCTGCAGGGCTTTTTCGGCGTCGGTTTTGGCCTCTTCCGGATAGTCCGGGATATTGTAGCCCTTTTCCTGCAGTTCCTTGATGGCCGCCTGCAGCTGGGGAATGGAGGCGCTGATATTCGGCAGTTTGATGATATTGGCGGTGGGGTCCTGGGTCAGTTCACCCAGTTGAGCCAGATAATCGGGAATTTTTTGATCTTCCGTCAGATTCTCGGGAAAGTTCGCGATGATTCTGCCCGAAAGGGAGATGTCTCTCGTCTCGACCTTGACGCCGGATCCCTTGAGGAATTTTTGAACGATCGGGAGGAGGGCGTAGGTTGCCAGGGCAGGTGCTTCATCAATCTCGGACCAGATAATCGTTGAGTTCTCCGTTGCCATGTTCTCTCCTTGGGTTTGATGCCAAAATTGCCAGAGGCTCAAAGAAAGACGAATGAAGATTCGTCCTTGGAAATCCAGGAAAATTTATGATGAATGAACGCTTACTACGGATTCGCTCATTATCTCGATCGAGCGCGTCGCCGGATCAATCGACCATAGCAGATGGCCGGAAGGCAAAAAACGAATCGCCGACTGGCCCGTTTGAAAAATTTATCAAAAACCGGATAGTTGTATAAAATGTTATAAATTTACCGAGTTACGAACGTTGTATACAGTATACAACGGGCTGCGGCGTGTCAAGAAAAAATATGGTTTTGACGATCCCTCACACCGCTTTGGCAGCGGCAGTAGCCGGCCCTTCAATGGCCGTGGGGAGAAACCGCCGGGAGCCGTTGGTCAAGCGGAAAGATATCGGAATTGCGGGCCTTCTGCCGGGCCTCTTCGAGCTCCGCCGGGGAAAGGTCGCGGGGGATGCTCAGGACCTGACCGGAGTAGACCTGGCGGGGGTCGCGGATCTGGTCGCGGTTGGCCTTGTAGAGCAAGGGCCACAACAGGGGATCGTTGTAGACCTGCGGTTGGGCGGCAATCGTCCAGAGGGTGTCGCCGGCGGCGACGGCATAGGTCGACAGGGGAACCGGCTGCGGCTTGGGCGCAGGGGCAGGGGCCGGGGGGGGCGGTTGGTGGGGGGGAGGCTCGTGGGGGGGCTGAGGCTGTTGCCGGCGTGCCGCCGCCAAGTCTCGGTTGCGGCGTTCCGTCGCGGCACGGCGCGATGCTTCGTCGGCGCCAAGGGCCAGGACCAGTGCCCGCCGCGCCCGCAGGGTGGCAAACGGCAGCAGCTCGCGGGCTTGCCGGTAGTTGCCGGCGTCAACCAGCCTCTCGCTGTCGCGCAGTGCGCTGGCGGCAATCCGGTAGTCGTCGGCGGCCAGACGGCAGGCCCCCGCGGCATAGGCCTGGGCGAGCGCTCCGCGGGCCGTAGCGAGTTCTGCCCGCGGCGGCTGGGCACAGCCGCCGCCGAACAGGAGAATCAGAATGAGCCAGGCGAGACGCTTCACGAGGGGAAAACGGTCGGCAATGCGCCCCGCCTTTTCGGGGAAGGGCGCCGTTGTTATTTGGGTCGGGTAACGGTACGGATGGCCAGTTCGCGCAGCTGCTTTTCGTCGACCTCCCCCGGCGCCTCGGACATCAGGCAGGTCGCTTTCTGGGTTTTTGGAAAGGCGATGACGTCGCGGATCGATTCCGACCCGGTGAGGATCATGGTCAGCCGGTCGAGGCCGAAGGCGATGCCGCCGTGGGGCGGCGCGCCGAATTCCAGGGCATCGAGCAGAAAGCCGAATTTAGCCCGCGCCTCCTCTTCGCCGATCCCCATCATGTGGAACATCTTGCTCTGGATCGCCTGGTCATGGATACGGATCGAGCCGCCGCCGATCTCGGAGCCGTTGAGGACCAGGTCGTAGGCCTTGGCCCGCGCCTTGCCGGGGTCGGAATCGAGCAGCGCCAGATCCTCGTCCATCGGCGCGGTAAAGGGATGATGCACGGCGACATGGCGGCGGGTTTCGCCGTCCCATTCAAGCAGCGGGAAGTCGGTGATCCAGACGAAGCGGTAGTCGTCCTTCTTCGCCAGGCCGAGCTTCTGGCCGAGGTGGCCGCGCAGGCGGCCGAGGGATTCGTTGACGACCTTGAAGGAATCGGCGCCGAACAGCAGCAGGTCGCCCAGTTCGGCCCCGAGGCGCTGGTTGAGGGCCGCCAGTTCCTCGGTCGCTGAAGAACTTGGCGATCGGCGACTGCCACCCCTCCGCGGTCATCTTCACCCAGGCCAGGCCCTTGGCGCCGTAGATCTTGACGAACTCGGTCAGATCGTCGAGCTCCTTGCGCGAGAGGGTCGCGCCCCCCTTGACGTTGATCGCCTTGACCAGGCCGCCGCCGGCGACGGCATCGGCGAAGACCTTGAAGCCGCAACCCTTGACCAGGTCGGAGAGGTCCACCAGTTCCAGACCGAAGCGCAGGTCGGGATTGTCGACCCCGAAGCGGTCCATCGCCTCGGCGTAGGTCATCCGCGCCATCGGCAGGGTCACCTCGACGCCGATCGCTTCCTTGAAGACGGCGGCGATCATCCCTTCCATGATGGCGATGACGTCGTCCCGGTCGACAAAGCTCATCTCGCAGTCGATCTGGGTGAACTCGGGCTGGCGGTCGGCACGCAGGTCCTCGTCGCGGAAGCACTTGACGATCTGGAAGTAGCGGTCGAAACCGGAGACCATCAGCAGCTGCTTGAAGAGCTGGGGGGACTGGGGCAGGGCGTAGAAGTTGCCGGGATTGACCCGGCTCGGCACCAGGTAGTCGCGGGCGCCTTCCGGGGTGCTCTTGGTCAGCACCGGGGTCTCGATGTCGAGAAAACCCTGGGCGTCGAGGTAGCGGCGGACGGTGCGGGTGACCTGGTAGCGCAGCATCAGGTTCTGCTGGATGGCCGGGCGGCGCAGGTCGAGATAGCGGTACTTGAGGCGGATGTTCTCGGCGACCTCGGTAAATTCGTCGAGCATGAAGGGCGGGGTCTTGGCGGTGTTGAGGATGCGCAGTTCGCGCACCTCGACCTCGACCTCGCCGGTCTTCATCTTCGGGTTGACGGTCCCCGCCGGGCGCGGCGAGACCACTCCCTTGATGGCGACGACGTACTCGTTGCGGACCTTGTCGGCCTTGCCGTGGGCCTCGGGGTCGCGATCCGGATCGAGGGCCAGCTGGACGATCCCTTCGCGGTCGCGCAGGTCGATGAAGATCAGCCCGCCGTGGTCCCGGCGGCGCTGCACCCAGCCGGTCAGGCAGACCTCCTGGCCGATCAGTTGGGCAGTGACCATGCCGCAGTAATGGCTTCGTTTCCAGTCGCCGAGAATGTCGTTCAAGGGAAGTGCCTCCATAGGTGATTTGGTGGGCCGGGTCGGGCCCGGAAAAGCGGATTATACAAACCGCTCCGTTGCAGCGTCAAGGAGAATGCTTTAGCCCTTCGGGGCGGCGAGCAGTTCCTGCAGGCGGGCGGACAGTTCCGCGAGGGGAATGTCGTCCTGGCTGCCGGCATCCATGTCCCGCAGCTGGACGCGGCCGGCAGCCAGTTCGTCGCCGCCCAGGATGGCCGTGAAGCGGGCGCCGAGTTTGCCGGCCCGGCGCATCTGGGCCTTGAGGCTCTTCCCTTCGAAGTCCGTGTCGACCTGCAGGCCGGCCCGCTGCAGCTGGTGCGTGAGCACAAATCCCTGCCGCGCCGCGGCATCGCCGAGGGTGGCGAGAAAACAGTCGAGACGGGAGGGTGCCTGCTCCCCGCCCTTGAGCAGCACCAGTCGCTCGACGCCCATGGCGAAGCCGATGCCGGGCAGGGCCGGGCCGCCCAGGTCCTGGATCAGGCCGTCGTAGCGGCCGCCGGCGGCCACCGCGTTCTGGGCGCCGAGGCTGCCGGTGACCATCTCGAAGGTGGTCTTGGTGTAGTAGTCGAGGCCGCGGACCATGCGCGGCGTTGATGGCAAAGCCGGTGCCGAGGTCGGTCAGGTAGCCCTGGACCGCCGCGAAGTGGTCGCGGCAGCCGCCGCACAGGTGGTCGAGGACCGACGGCGCATCCGCGGTCGCCTCCTGGCAGCCCGGGACCTTGCAGTCGAGAACCCGCAGCGGATTGCTCTGCCAGCGCCGGCGGCAGTCCTCGCAGAGGCTCTCGAGTCGGGTGGCGAGAAAGTCGACCAGGGCCTGGCGGTAGCCCGGCCGGCACTCGCGGGCAGCCGAGGGAGTTGATCTGCAGCTGCACGTCGGTGATGCCGACGGCGGCGAAATAGTCGGCGAGCATGGTCAGGACCTGGGCGTCGCAGCGCGGGTCGTCGAGGCCGATGACCTCGGCGCCGATCTGGTGAAACTGGCGATAGCGCCCTTTCTGCGGCCGCTCGTAGCGGAACATCGGTCCCAGGTAGTAGAGCTTGGCGACCGGATCCTGGGCATGGAGCTTGTGCTCGATGAAGGCGCGCATCACCGGCGCGGTCCCTTCCGGGCGCAGGGTCAGGGAGGTGCCCCCCTTGTCGGTGAAGGTGTACATCTCCTTTTCGACGATGTCCGTCGCCTCGCCGATCGAGCGGCAGAAGAGTTCGGTCTTCTCCACCACCGGCACGCGGATTTCGCTGAAGCCGTAGCTGTGGAAAATGCGCCGGGCGGTCTGTTCCAGTTCCTGCCAGGTTGCGACTTCTCCCGGCAGGATGTCGTTCATGCCTTTGATGCCTGTAATGCTCACGTCGTCATGCCTTTCGAGGGGTTGAGAAAATTCCGGCCGCTGCCGGGTCCTGTCGGCCGAACCGGAAAACGGGGAATCCGTTCAGCCTTTCCGGGAAGCCCCGCTGTGCTGCAGTTGATGTCGGGTCATTTCGATGTTGCTGCGGGCTCTCTTGTCTCCGGGATCGAGAAGGAGTACCTTTCCGCCAGGCCTCAATCGCCTCCGGGTATTTGCCGCGAGTGTAAAACGCCAGCCCCAGGGAAAAGAGCTTCTGTTGGTCGCCGGGATTGACCCCGGAGAGCCGCAACCGGTCGATGCGACCCAGGGCGGCCCTGGCTTCGGGCTGGTAGGGGTCGATCGCCAGGGCCTGGCGGAAAATCCCTTCGGCGGTGGAAAAACGGCCGGCGCCGAGAGCCCGGTTGGCGTCCCGCACCAACTCGGCGAGCCGACCGTCCAATTGGCCGCGCACCTTTTCGAGCCCGGCGCGGGCCTCCGGATTGGCCGGCGCCACCTCGAGGACCCGCCGAAAGCTGGCCAGCGCCGCGGCCGGCTGGCCTCCGGCCAGCGCTTCCCGGGCGCGACCGACTTCGGCCGCTACGAATTCCCCGAGCTGTGATTCCAGTGGGGCCGGTTCCTCCCGCCCGGTGGGGGCAGCCGGGTCAAGTTCCGCGAGCCGGAGATAGAGTCGGCGCGCCTGGTTGAATTGGTGGCCTGCCGCTGCCTGGCGGGCGGCTTCCAGCAGGTGGGCCGCCTTTTTTGCCCGGGCCGCCTCCACCTCTGCCAGTTCCTGGCGGATGGCGGGGGAATCGGCCAGGCCCAGGGCCTTGGCAAAGTGTTCTCCGGCTTCCCTGAGACGCCCCGCACTGCGGGCGCGGCGCCCCCAGAGCGACTCCTCGGCGGCCAGGGAAGCGACCATCGTGGCGAGCCGTTGGTCCGCCGCCTGGACCTCGGGAAGGTCGGGGGCCAGCTCTCCGGCTGCGCCAAACGCCTGGCGCGCGGCGTCGAGGCGCCCCTCCTCCAGGGCCTGGTCCCCCCGGGCAATGGCGTCCAGCGCCTGAGTGCGGGTCCGGTCCGCCAGGGCGACCAGGGCGGCAGCGGCCCGCGGTTCCCCCGGAGCGAGCGCCAGTACCTGTTGATAGGCGCTGGCAGCGGCGCCCGGATCACCGGCCGCAAGCCGCTGCTGGGCCGCGGCGAGGCCGGTCGCGATTTCCTGCTGCAACTGATCCAGGGCCCGTTGCCGAAGCTCGCGGCCGGTCGCCGCGTCAGGGGTCAGGGCCAGTCCCGATTGGACCTCCTCCAGCGCCTGGTGGGGGTTGTTCTGTCTCAGGGCCGCCCGGGCCCGAGCAAGGGCCGCGGAGGCCTCCTTGGCCAGCGCCGTCTCCGCCTGTTCGGCACCGGCGCGGGCGCGGGCATTGCCGGGATCGAGCGCCAGGGCTTTGGTGAACTGCTCCCTGGCTTGCCTGGCGCGCCCCTCGGCCAGGTGCCGCCGGCCCGCCTGGAGACAGCCGTCGAGTGCACCCCGCCGGGCCGTCCTCAGCTCGGTCGCGGCTCCCGCATTGCCGGGTTCGAGGGCAAGCCCCCGCTGAAAGGAGGAGGTGGCCGCGGCAAAATCCTTGCGGGCCAACTCGATGTTGCCCATGAGAAAGAAGTCCCGGGCCGCGGCCTTCTCGCCGGTCAGCAGCGGTGCTGCGGCCTTTTGGGCCGGTTCCGGGCGGCGGTGCTCGAAAAGGGCCAGGGCGCAGGCATAGAGCATGGAACGGATACTGGAGCGCAGCTCCGGAGGGGCCGCGGCATAAATCGGCGCCAGGAGCCCCGCCGCCGGTTCGAAATGACCCTGCCGATAGGCAATGGCGCCGAGGTAGTAAAGGGCGACCGGGCTCTCCGGCGCCGCCTGCAGGGCGGCCGTGAAGGAGGCGTTGGCCGCCGCCAGGTCGTTGTCTTCGATTTGCTTCAGGCCGCGGTTGAAGTGGAGGGCATAAACCTCATCGCGGGCGGTCGAATCGTCAGGGTAATGCTCCAGGTAGCGGGAGAATTGTTCCAGGGCGGCGTCGACATCACCGCTGCGCGCCAGACAGTCACCCAGCAGCCGACGAGCCTCGAGGCGCTGCGGGTCCATGGCCAATACTCTTTCGAGCAGGGGCCGTGCCGCGGAGCAGTCGTCCTTTTCCAGGTAGGCCGTGGCCAGATCATCGTAGGCGTCGGCCAGCGGGAAGAGATCGGGCCGGGCAAGGGCGCCTAAGCTTTCGGCCTCGGCAAAATAGAGTTGAGCGCTGTCCAGATCACCGAGGTGGGTGAAGGCGAGGCCGAGGCGGTAATGCATGTCCGCGGAGGCGGTAAAGGCCGGGTAGGCAAGGCGCAACTCGTCGACGGCACCCTGGTCGTCGCCGCCGGCGAGTCGTTCGAGACCGAGCTGATAGTGGAGGGAGAGGTTGTCCGGATCGACGCGCAGCGCGTCCCGGTAGTCCTTGGCCCGGTCACTTTCCACCGGCCCGGCGCCAGGCACCGCGATCGCCCGGAGCGGGAGCAGCAGAATCAGCAGCAAGAGACCGGCCCAAACTGCCCGCCGGCCCAGCGATTCAGGAATCACCGCTCTCCCCCGCACCGCGCGAGACGTTGCGCACCTTTTTGCCGGCATACATCGCCCGGTCGGCAAGCTCGATGATGTCCTTCTTCTGGCTGGCGTGTTCCGGAAAACAGGCGAAACCGACGGTCGCCGTCAGCTTGGCGCAGATCCCATCCTCGACCAGAAAAACATGCTCTTCGATCTGGCTGCGCATGCGCTCGGCCACGACCGCAGCACCGTGGGCATCGGTTTCCACCAACAGGGCGGTAAATTCGTCGCCGCCGTAGCGGAACAGGCTGTCCACCTCGCGCACCGTGCTGCGCAGCAGCCTGGCAACCTCCCGCAGGGTCTTGCTGCCGGTGAGATGACCATGGCTGTCGTTGATCGCCTTGAAATAGTCCAGGTCGATGAAGACCAGGGAGAAGCCCAGCCCGTAGCGATTGCCACGGCGGATTTCCTGGTCGATGGCCATATGCAGGTAGCGGTGGTTGTAGAGCCCGGTGAGATCGTCGGTATACATCAACTCCCGGGCGCCCTGGTAGCGGAAGGCATTCTCGAAGCCGAGGGCCGCCTGCTCGGCGAGAAACTGCAGGCCATCCCTCGGAATTGCGGCAAAATCATGGCCGGCGGGATTGCCCAGCACCAGGGCCCCCCGGGTGCTCTCCTGACAGCGCAGCGGCAGCACCAGGAGGGTTTTCAGGTCGGGCAGGATGCCGCCGGGCAGGTCTTCCCCGGCGAGGGTCAACAGGCCGGTTGCCCCCGCGAGCGGTTCGAGCAGCGCGCTGGCGAGGGCCTGGGCCGTATCCTCCTCCATCCCCTCCAGGCCGATCAAGCGGCCGACGGTTCCCTTACCGAGGAGAAAGCCGAACCCGCGGCCGGTGCCGAGTTCGTTGAGCATGGTGGTCAGTGCCTGGGGAATCAGCCGGTCGATCTCCAGCATCGAAGCGAGGCTCTGTCCCTTCTGGAAGAGTCGGATCTGGCTTTTGAGCAGGAAGTTCTCATCCAGCAGGCGCCGCTGTTCGAGGCAGGTGCGGACCAGGTGGCGCAGTTCCTCGGGATTGAAGGGCTTGATCAGGTAGTCCCGCGCTCCGTCTTTCAGGGCCTGAATGGCCGTCTCCAGGGTCGCGTGGCCGGTGGCGAGGATCACCTCGGGAGGATTGTCGAGGCTGCGCGTGCGGCGCAGCAACTGGAGGCCGTCGAGCCCCGGCATGACCATGTCGGTGAGGACAAGGTCCACCCCACCCCGTTGGATTCTGGCCAGGGCTTCGTCCCCGGAGGCGACGGTTTCCACCTGATAGCCGTCGTCGCCGAGGATTTCGGCATACAGACGGCAGAAAAAAAGTTCATCATCGACAACCAAAATGGTCGATTCGCGCATCGGGGCTGCTCCCAGGAAAGAGATTCATAGCTAGCAAAATCCCCTAGTTCTGTCAACGGAAAAGCCCATTCTGCCAGTGTTTTTGGCGCCAGGTGGACCCCCCGGCAACGAAGCGCACGGTGCCGTCGAGGTCGGTGCGCCACAGTGGAATCCCCAGCTTGCCGAGGATGCTCACCACTTCCGGGGCGGGAAAGCCGTAGCCGTTTTCGGCCCCGACCGAAACCACCGCACAGCTGGGGTGGAGCGTTTGCAGCAGCAGCCGGGGAGCCGAATGCCGGCTGCCGTGGTGGGGGATTTTCAGCAATTGCACCGGACCGGGCAGCGGCGTCGCGAGGAGCCTGGCAATGCCCGCTGCTTCGAGATCCCCGGTGAGCAGCAGGCCGAGCTCGCCCTGGCGCGCATAGAGGACCAGGGAGCGATCGTTGGTCGAGATGGCCGTGGTCGGCGGGGTGTAAAGGTCCAGGGCGACCCGGGAATCGACAGGGAGCGGGTGCCAGCCGGGGGGAAAGGAATGGCGGGGGATCTGCCGCGCGGTGGCCAGTGCCGCCAGCGTCGGCGGCAGGGCGCCGGCGCCGCTCCCGGTCCAGAGTGCCGCCACCGGAAAGGTGGCCAGAACTTCCTTAAGGCCGCCGTAATGGTCGGGGTGGGGGTGGGTGAGGATGACGGCGGCCAGCGAACGGACCCCGAGATGGGCCAGGGCCGGGGCCACCAGCCGCTTGCCGACATCGAAGTGCGGATTGCGGCTGCCGCCGCCGTCGATCAGCAACTGCTTGCCCCCGGGAAGGGAGAGGAGCAGCGCTTCCCCCTGGCCGACGCTGAGCGCAGTGAGGGTCAGGGTGCCGGGCGGCGTCGGCAGCCAGAGGCAGAGCACCGTCCCCAGACCGGCGAGAACCGCCGCGACGATCCGGCGCCGGCGGCTGCCGCCGTAGAGCGCCAGGGCGATGACGGCAAGGCCGAGGCCGGCCAGGATCGGGGGCACCGGATACCAGTCCCGAGCGGCCAGCAGCGGTAAAGAGGTCAGGGCATCCGCTCCTGCCAGCGCCAGGTGGGTGGCCAGCGCGCCGAGCTGGAGCAGCCCGCCCGCCGCTTGCGGCGCCAGCGGGGCGAGGAGGAGCCCGGTCAGGCCGCAGGGGAGGGCGACGGTGGCGACCAGCGGTACCGCCCAGAGATTGGTCAGGGGCGCCGCCGGGGCCAGCCGGTGGAAATGGAGCAGAATCAGCGGCAGGGTGGCCAGGCTCGCGGCCAGGCTGGCCAGAAAGAGGGCTGCCGGCCAGCGCCAGGCGCGGTGCCAGCCGGAGATCAGCGGCAGCCAGCGCGGCAGCAGGATGAGCAGGCTGGCCGCACCGGCAAAGGAAAGCTGGAAGCCCGCTTCGAACAGTGCCAGGGGATCGACCAGCAGCAGCACCATGGCGACCGCAGCGAGACAGCGCAGCGGCTGCAACTGCCGCGAAAGTGCCAGGTAGACGGCGCCACCGGCGGCGACGAGAAAGGCGCGGCTGGTCGACAGGGCGCAGCCGCTGAACAACAGATAGAAGAAGAGCAGCGGCAGCAGCGCCAGGGGCAGGACCCGGCGCGGCGGTAAGCGAAGCAGCAGCCGTTGGCTGCGCCGGTAGCCGGTCAAGGCGACGAGGTACAGAACGCCGGCGATTATGCCGAGGTGCATGCCGGAGATAGCAAAAAGGTGGGCGATGCCGTCAGCGGACAGACGGTCGTGAAGCTCGGCGGAGATCTCCCCCTGGTCGCCGATCAGCAGCGCCCGGGCGAGGGCGGCCCGCTCCGGGGGCAGCTGCCGGTCGATGAAACGGCCGGCGGCGAGCCGCCAGTGTTGGATGGTCGCGGCGATGCCGGTATGGGTTGCGGGCAGGAGCGCAAGGTCCTCGCTGCTCGCCAGGTAGGTGGTCGCAAAGATCCTCTCCCGGGCCAGGTGGCGCCGGTAATCGAACTCCCCCGGCGTTCCGAAATCCCGCGGGGTGTGCAGCTCGGCCCGCAGGCGCAGGTCGTCGCCGGGGGCGATCGGCCCCGGCGACGAGTCGAGAAAGATCCGCAGCCGCCCCCGGACCGGCCGCCGGAGCCCATCGGCGGTCAGGGCGCGGGTTTCGAGGTCGACCAGGCTGCGTCCTTCCGGGCGGGTGCGTACCGCCACGACCCGGCCCTCGACCCGCAGTGGTTGCTTCCCGGCCCAGGCCGCGATGTGCCCGGCATCGGCAGGCGGCTGCAACTGCAGCTGATAGCGCACCAGGCCCAGCGAGGAGAAAAAGAGGAGCAGCAGCAAAAAGGCGAGACGCTGCCGGGAACAGGCCAGCCACAGGCCGCCGGCGACGATCGGGAGGAGCGGGAACCAGGGGGCGGCAAAGAGCCAGGGGGCCAGCAGCAGGCCGCTGGCATAGGCGGCCAATAGGGTCGGCAAACCCATCGCCCCTTACCGGCGGCCGCCGGACGGCGCCGGGAGGAGGGACAGGGGAGCACCGGACCCGGCTATGGGCGGGGTGTTTTGGTGGGCCGGGAGGGCAAGGACGGCTGCGATGGGGGACATAGGGCGATTGCCTCCAGGGGACGGATACTGAAAATTATCACAGTCATCGGCCAATGCAACGCCGTCCCGTCTTTCGGCGCTGCGGCCTCTTAGCCCTTGGCAAAGATGCGGCAACGGGTTAGATTAGAACGGCTGAAGTGGGCCGTTCTTCTGGGCTGCGGGCTCGTCTCGGGGGCGTTTCGCACCGACTGTTGCCAACCGATCCGGGCGCGGATCAGGTTGGGGGGTTAAGGGATGATGATTCGGAAATATCAGGGCTGGCTCCTGGTCCTGGCGCTGCTGATGCTTTCGGCCGTCGCCCCAAAGGCGTTCGGCGGGTCCGCGGCGGCCCCCGTCTATCTGGGGATCGATGCCGAGTTCGGCTACCAGAACAGCACCTCTGCCGAGGCGATCAGCCGGGGGGGGCGGATCGCCATCGAAAAGATCAACGGCCAGGGGGGCGTGCTCGGCGGCCGGCCGCTGGCGCTCGTCGAGCGCGGGAACAACTCGATTCCCGCCCGCAGCCTCGCCAATCTCGGGGAATTCGCCGCCACACCCGACCTTGTGGCGGTCTTGGGCGGGCGCTTCAGTCCGCCCATCATTGCCGACCTGCCTCTGATTCACGAGCGGCATTTGATTCTCCTCGGCCCATGGGCCGCGGCCGACGATGTGGTGGAGAACGGTTATGTCCCCAACTACGTCTTCCGGCTCTCCCTCAAGGAGAGTGACGCCCTGGCGGCAATGCTCGACCATGCCCGCCGTCTGGGGGTGCGGCGGGTGGGCCTGCTGCTCAATACCAGCTGGGGGCGCAACAGCCTCAATGCCGCTGAACGTATACCTGCGCGGGCGCAAGGAGGCCCCACGCATCGTTGCCAAGGCCTGGTTCAACTGGCAGGATCAGTCGCTGATCGACCGCTACCAAGCCTTGCGAAGCCGTCATCATGATCACCAACGCCGATAATGCCGCGACCCTGGTCAACGAAATGGCGGGGCTCCGCGCGGCCGAACGGCTCCCGCTGATCTGTCATTGCGGGATCACCGGAGGAAATTTTCCGGCGCTGGTCGGAGCCAATCTGGACAAGGTCGATCTGGCGGTGGTCCAGACCTACTCCTTTATTGGTGCCGGCGATGCCGTGGCGCATCCGGTCCTGGAGGCGGCGCGGCGGCTGTTCGGCATCGAAGAGGCGCGGCACGTCCCGGCCCCGGTTGGCATGGCGCACGCCTACGACCTGACGCGGATTCTCGCCCTGGCCATCGATCGGGCCGGGAGCACCGACCGGGCCAGGGTGCGCGACGCTCTGGAGCAGGTGCGGGACTATCCCGACCTGGTGCGCCACGATGCCTTGGACCGGGCCGATGTCTTCATGGCCCGTTATGCCCGGGAGGATCATGCCATTGTCCGTATCCGTCCCTGAGTCGCGCCCGAACCGCCGAGGCTGGGGCAGGCGGCTGCGTCTGCCGGAGCCCTGGGCGCCCCTGAAGAACTGGCTGGACGCCAGCCTGGCGAATCGCCTGACTCTCTCGGTGCTGCTGGGGGCCACGGTGATGCTCGCCGTGGTAGGCGGCAGCAGCTATCTGGCCATGAGGCGGTTGCTGGAACAAGGCATCGCTGCGGATCTGGCCGGCCAGGTCGCGAATGTCGGCGGCCAGCTCGCCGACCAGTTGAACCAGGTCTGCCGGAATCTGGAGCATGCTGCAAAGAATTCCTTCGTAACCAACGGGCTCACCGATTCGAGCGGCCGGGATATCTACCTTGCCCCCTTCCTGCGTGACCAGGAAGTCCATTCCCCCGTTTTCTTTTCGTTGACCCTGGTGGACTTTCAGGGCAAGCCCGTCTCGTCCACCCTGGGAAGCCCTGCCGCCACGGGCTGGCAACCGACGGCTCCCATCCTGACCGCCCTTGCGACCGGGGAGCCGCGGGCCGCGATACACGCAGCGGGGGGGCGGACCCTCCTGGAAATCGTGCAGCCGGTCCGCTTCGCTCCCACCCATTCTGTGGAAGGAGCGCTGGTCGGGCGTCTCGATTTGGACCAGGAGTTCCGGGCGGTGACCTGGTCCATTCCCGCCCAGGTCTTCCATCGGCTGCGAACCGGGAGCCGGGATGTCGTGCCCAGCGATTGGGACCGCCTGCCCCAGGATCCCTTCTCCCGGCAGCAATCCCTGCGCCTGGCCGGGCCGCTGCGGGACCTCGGCCTGATCCTGGAGCTGGGGGAGGATCGCCGGGAAATTTTCTCGCCCCTGCGCCGGGTCGCGGAACTCTACCTCGTGTCGGGATTGCTGCTGCTGGTGCTGGCCTTTTTGCTGGCGCGGCTGCTGGGCCGGCGTCTGGCCGCTCCTTTGGAGGCGATTAGCCGGGACGCCGCCGTCGTCAGCGCCGGCGGCCCCCTGCCGCGGTTTTTCGCGATCGGGGGCCGGGACGAAATCGCCACCCTGGCATGCGCCATGGACAGCATGGTGGAGAACCTCACCCGAGCGCGCGAAACCCTGGAAGAACGGGTGCGCGAACGCACCGACGCACTCTACTCGTCCCAGGTGCTGCTGGCCAGTATCGTCGAGAATATCCCCCACTCCATCGGCGTGCGCGATCTGCGCCCCGGCGGCAGGACCCTGCTGTGGAACCGGGCCGCGGAAGAGATTTTCGGGATCGAACGCCAGGCCGTTTTCGCCGGGCAGGTCTCGCCCCTGGAATCCCTGGTGGTGCAGCATGGCGGCACGCGGGAATTCCCACCCCAGGGGGGGGCTGGGAAGCGATCCGTAACCTTCGCCATCCTCGCGATGGCCGCCAGGTCGTTCTGCAGACCCGGGCGATGACCCTGGCCGACAGCGCCGGCGTTTCTGGCCACCTGCTGATGATCGCCGAGGACATCACGGCCCGCCGCCAGGTGGAGGATACCATCCGTCTCGAGCGGCGGCGCTTCGAGGTCCTCTACAAGATGTCCCAGATGGGCCAGGAATCCGAGGAGGCGATCAAGAACTTTGCCCTCGAAGAGGCCGTGCAGATCACCCAGAGTGCGGTCGGTTACCTCTATTTCCTTGACCCGACGGAAACCCTGCTCACCCTCCATGCCTGGTCCGGGAACGTCATGGAGAGCTGCCGGATCGAGAATTCGCCCCGCGCTTACCGGGTGGCGGAACCCGGGCTCTGGGGCGAGGCGTTGCGCCAGCGGCGGCCGATCATCACCAACGACTACGCGGCCGCCAACCCCTGCAAGAAGGGGTTGCCCGGGGGGAACGTCCCCCTGACCCGGCACATGAATGTGCCGCTTATCGACAATGGCCGGATAGTGCTGCTGGTCGGCGTTGGCAACAAGGCCGGGGGGTACGACGAATCGGACGTCCGCCACCTGACCCTGCTGATGGACGGCATGTGGCGGGTATTGCAGCGCAAATGGGCCGAGCAGTCGCTGCGCCGCAGCGAGACGAGTTACCGCAGACTTTCCAAGGAATTCCTGGCGCTGCTGGAAGGGATACCGGACCGGATTATCCTGCTCGATTCGAAGCTGCGGATCGTCTGGTCCAACCAGGAAGGCGGAGGCTACGACCTGCGTCACCGGCAGCGGGCCGGGGCGGACTGCAAGCTCTGCTACCAGCTGTGGGACGAGTTTGCCGAAATCTGTGCCGATTGCCCGCCGGTGCGCAGTTTCGCTTCGGGACGTTCCGAGCAGGGGCAGGTCGAAACCGGCGACGGACGGACCTGGGATGTACATGCCATTCCCATCTGCAGCGAAGACGGGGAGGTGACCAACGTCATCGAATTGGCCCAGGACGTGACGGACCGGATCCTGGCCCAGGAGCAGACGCTCCGCACGGCCCACCTGGCCTCCCTCGGGGAGCTGGCCGCCGGGGTGGCCCACGAAATCAACAACCCGGTCAACGGCGTCATCAACTACGCCCAGCTCCTGGCCGATCGTCTGACCGGCAACGACCGGGATGCCGACCTGGCCGGCAGGATCATCCACGAGGGAAAGCGGATCTCGGCCATCGTGCGCAACCTCCTCTCCTTTGCCCGCCCCGGTCCAGGAGAGCGTCAACTCCTCGACGTGGCGGCCGCGCTCCGGGACTTCCTGGCTCTGATCGCACCCCAGCTGCGCCGGGATTTTATCGACTTCCAGGTCGAAATCGACCCGCATCTGCCGGCCCTGGGCGCCGATTCCGGGCAGTTGCGGCAGGTCTTCCTCAACATCATCAACAATGCCCGTTATGCCCTAAACGAGCGTTTTGCCGGCGCCCATCCGGAAAAGATTCTCGACATCAAGATCGGCCGCTTCGGCAGCGAGCCGGAGCGGCTGCGCCTGACCTTTGTCGATTACGGCTGCGGGATTCCTGCAGCCGTAATCGACCGGGTGATGAACCCCTTTTTTACCACCAAACCAGTCGGCAAGGGGACGGGGCTGGGGCTGAGCATCAGTCAGCGAATCATCGCCGAGCATGGCGGGACGCTGAAGCTTGAAAGCGTTGCCGGGCAATTCACCCGGGTGCGGATCGACCTGCCGATTCGGCCGGTCAGGGAGGGAAAAGGATGAATAAGGCGTCCATTTTGGTCATCGATGATGAGGAGAGCATCCGCTACACTTTCGAGATGTTCCTTGAAGGGGCGGGTCACCGGGTCATCACGGCGGGAAGTTTCACCGAAGGAGTCAGGCTCCTCCAAATCCAACGGTTCGACGTCATCTTTGCGGATATCCTGCTCGGCGACGGGACCGGGCTTGAACTGCTGAGGGAAGCACGGCGGCAGGACCCCTTTTGCCCGGTGGTACTCATAACCGGCTCTCCCACCGTCGATACCGCCGCTGAAGCGGTGCGCCTCGGTGCCTACGATTACATCCCCAAACCCATCACTCGGGATATCCTGCTGCGGGTGACCCGGATGGCCCTCGCCGTCCGGGGGCTTCAGTTGGAGAAGGAGCGTTACCGGCTCAACCTCGAGGCGATCTTCGACAGCGTCCGGGACGGGATCGTGACCGTCGACAACGAGATGAACGTTCTGGCGGCAAACCGCATCTCGACCACCCTCTGCTGTCTTCCCGACGTTGTCCCCGGGCAGGATCTGGCGGCCCGCTGCGATTGTCGCTGCACCCTCTGCCTGGATGCCCTGCGGCAATGCCTGCGGGAGCGGCGCATGGTCGAGAGGGATCGGTTTTCCTGCCAGGCCGCCGCCGGGGGAGGCAAGGTTATGTCCATAACCGCTACGCCTCTCATCGATCAGGGCAAACATGCCGGTGCGGTGCTGGTGATGCGCGACGAAACCCGTCTCGCCACCCTGGAGCGGCATCTCGAAGAGCGGACGCAGCTGCATCGGCTGACCGGAAAAAGCCCCGCCATGCAGAAGGTCTTCGATCTGATCGGGGTGCTGGCCGAGGTCGACACCACGGTGCTGATCACCGGTGAGAGCGGTACCGGCAAGGAGCTGGTCGTCGAGGCCCTGCACTTTGCAGGGGCGCGGCGCGAACAGCCCCTGGTCAAGGTCAATTGCTCGGCCCTGACCGAGAGCCTGCTGGAAAGCGAGCTGTTCGGACATGTCAAAGGCGCTTTTACCGGCGCCACCAGCGACAAGGTCGGACGTTTCCAGGCGGCGGACGGCGGAACGATTTTCCTCGACGAGATTGGTGATATTTCCCCCGGCATGCAGGTGCGGCTCCTGCGCGTTCTGCAGGAACGGGAATTCGAACGGGTGGGAGAGAGCCGCCCGATTCACGTCGACGTGCGGATCATCGCCGCCACCCACCAGGACCTGGCGGCTGGGGTCCGCAGAGGAACCTTTCGGATGGACCTCTTCTACCGGCTCAAGGTGGTCGGGATCCAGCTGCCGCCGCTGCGTGAACGGCGGGAGGACCTGCCGCTGCTGGTCGAGCAGTTCCTTGCCCGCTTCAACCGGAAATTCGGACGCACCGTCGGCGGGGTCGATGACGAGGTCCTGCGGCTCTTTCTCTCCCATCCCTGGCCCGGCAACGTCCGTGAACTGGAACATGCCATCGAACATGCCTTCATTCTCTGCCGCGGCCAACGTCTCCTCCCAGAACATCTGCCGGCCGAAATCCGGACCGGCTCAGGCCCGGCGCCGGCGCCGGCGCCACCTCTGGATTCCGGCCACGACCTGCACTCCGCTTTGAAGGCCGCTGGAGGGAACAAGGCCAGGGCCGCCCGCCTGCTCGGTGTCAGCCGCCGCACCTTCTACCGGAAACTGGCCGAAAGCGATCATTCCGACGATTCCTGACACAGGTGTGCCATGGCACACAGGTGTGCCATGGCACACCTATACCCTCCTTTTCCGATCCCCCCCTTCTCCATCTCTGGCAAATCCAGCCACAAATGTAGTGATGATTTTAATTCCACCGGAGCGCTCCCAATCACTCAGTGCCGCGAGAATTCTGCCGATTTTCAAAATGGGATGAATTCCGTTGTCTTGTCTGGATGATTAAGAAATGTAAATTAGAATAAAATCGGCATGTTTTATGTTATATCCTGCGCCATCTGTTGATGCCCGGCAGTTGGTCGAAACGCCCGGTGGAAGCCGTTGCGTTGCCCCTGGCCTGACAGCGGCAGGCCACGTTTGGCAGTCGCCGGCTTGCAGGGGGCTGCGGCCCAACAAGTTAGACGGACGAGAACGATCGGTGGAGCACTTATGGTGGACCTTCCGCAGAACCGTACCGAAATTGTGGTCGATCATTCCTTGTCTCTGGAGGAACTTCCCAACCTGGCACAAGCCTTGGTCGAGGCGCTGCAGCAGTCGGTCGCGGGAGTCCGTCTGGCCATCGCTACTGGAGAGGTCAGTATGCCGCTGATCCAGTTGATCTGTGCCGTTCACCGCAGCGCTCAGACTCTTGACAAGGAGTTTGCGGTGGCCTGGCAGGTCCCGACGCCGGTAGCTGCCCTGCTTCAGAATGCAGGTTTTACCAGGCACGTAGCTTGCCCGCGCAGCCAGAGCGGAGAATGCCTTTGGCTCCAGCAGCACTGGTCGTGAGATACGCGATTCGGCTCAATCTTGGGGCAGAAGGGGGCCTCGGCGCATGGAGCGCCTACAGGGTTTTGCTGCAAATCCACGATGAAGAGGTCCGCACGAGTGGACTGAAGAAACTTTAAGGGGGAACCATGGGCAAGAGAATCATGATTGTTGACGATTCATCGAGCATCCGGGCACTGATCGCCAGCGCCCTGAACGGCCAAGGGTACGATGTCCTCGAGGCTGAGGATGGGGCGGATGCCCTGGAGAAGCTGATGACGCAGGGCAAATCGGTCGATATGATGATCACCGACTTGAACATGCCGCGCATGGATGGAATCAACCTGATCGAACGCTTTCGTAAGATCCCCGGTTACCGCTTTATCCCGGTGGTGATGTTGACCACCGAATCCCAGGAGGAAAAGCGGCGCCAGGGGAAAGCGGCCGGAGCTTCGGCCTGGTTGACCAAACCCTTCAAGCCGGAACAGCTCCTCGGCCTGGTGCGCATGGTTCTGGTATGAGCGGCGTCGGAGGGGAGATCTTTGTCGATGAAGCCCGGGAGTTGCTGGCGGAGGTCGAAAGCGCGCTGCTGGCCCTGGAGCGGGATGCCGAGGATCCCGAACTGGTCGCTACCCTGTTTCGCGCCCTGCACACCCTCAAGGGCTCGGGCGCGATGTTCGGCTTCGACGATATCGCCACCGTTGCCCATGAGATGGAGACGGTCTTCGAGCAGGTGCGCAGCGGCAGTCTGGCGGTTTCCGCCGAACTCGTCGACCTTGGCCTGCTCGCCCTCGACCACCTGCGAACCCTGGTGGGCCTGGCCGCCGGCGAAGCTCGCGAGCACCCCGACGTCGTCGGCCTGCTGGCGAGGATCGGCGCCTTCTCCGGCCGCAGCGCCAAGGGTGAGCCCCTGATTCCCGCGGCACGGGCCATCGGCAGCGACCTCCTGCGGACCTACCGAATCCGTTTCCATCCCCCCGCCGACATCTTCCAACGGGGGCTCAACCCCCTCGGGTTCCTGCACGAACTCTATGCCCTCGGCGATTGCCTGGCGGTGGTACAGACCGGAGAGATCCCCGATCTGCAGGCCTTCGACCCCCAGCGCTGCTATCTCTTCTGGGACCTGATCCTGACTACCGCTGCCGACCATCGATGCGATCCGCGACATCTTCATCTTCATCGAAGACGGCTGCCGGCTGAATATCAGTCTGATCGACGAAGAGGGGTGGCCGGAGAACGCTGCGGACTACAAACGACTCGGCGAGATTCTCGTTGAGCGCGGCGACCTCGCTACCCGGGACCTTGAGCAGGTTCTGCGGGAGCGCAAGCGGCTCGGCGAATCGCTGGTCGAGGCCGGCCTGGTCGACAGCAGCCGGGTCGGTTCGGCCCTCGCCGAGCAGCAGCGGATTCAGGAGCTGCGGCGCCAGCGGCAGGAGGGCGGCACCGCCAAGAGTCTGCGGGTCAACTCGGAGAAGCTCGACCAGCTGGTCGATCTGGTCGGGGAACTGGTGACCATCCAGGCGCGCCTCAGCCAGACCAGCCTGCGCAGCCACGATCCGGACATCGCCGCCGTCGCCGAAGAGGTCGAACGGCTGACCTGGGCGCTTCGAGACCAGGTGCTGAACATCCGCATGCTCCCCATCGGCACCACGTTCGGCAATTTCCGCCGGATGGTCAGGGATCTCGGCGCAGAACTCGGCAAGGAGGTGGAGCTGGTGACGGGGGGGGGCGAAACCGAACTGGACAAGACCGTTCTCGAACGGTTGAACGATCCTTTGGCCCACCTGATCCGCAACTGCATCGGCCACGGCATCGAATCCCCCACCGAACGGCTGGAGGCAGGGAAGTCGCGCACCGGCAGGATCCAGCTCTTTGCCAGCCAGGTGGGGTCCAACGTCCAGGTTCAGATCAGCGACGACGGCAGGGGCCTTGACAGCCGGCGGATCCGGGCCCAGGCGGTGGCGTCCGGGTTGCTTGCCCCCGAGGCGGAGCTCAACGAGAAGGAGCTCTTCGAGCTGATTTTCATCCCCGGTTTCACTACCACTGCCGAAGTTACCAGTGTTTCGGGGCGCGGGGTGGGGATGGATGTCGTTCGCCAGGCCGTGGACGGCTTGCGGGCCACGATCGATATCGCCAGCACGCCGGGCAAGGGAACGACCTTCACCATGGAGCTCCCACTGACCCTCGCCATCATCGACGGTCTCCTGGTCGACATCGGCGGAGAGAATTTCGTTCTCCCCCTCTCAGCGGTGGAGGAGTGTATCGAACTCAAACAGGAGGAGCGCAAAAAGAGCGGATCCCGCAACCTGGTCTACCTGCGGGAGGAACTCATTCCCTTCATCCGCCTGCGGGAGCGCTTCGGGATTCCCGGCGAGGCGCCGGAAATCGAGCAGATCGTGATTGCCACCTTGGAGAAGCGGCGGGTCGGCTTTGTGGTCGATTCGGTGGTGGGGGAAAACCAGACGGTGATCAAGCCGCTGGGACGGCTGTACCGGGAAGCCCGCGGCCTGTCGGGCGCCACGATTCTCGGCGACGGCAGCGTGGCGCTGATCCTCGACTTGCCCCAACTCGTGCAGATGGAGGAGATTGCGGAAGACGCGCTGATAGGGGCGTTCGCCGGTAGAAAGGACTGAATAGAGCAGGCAGGGGGTCGTTTCCGCGATTTTTCTGTCGTTTCGGAGAGGAGAGAAATCCCATGGCTTTGAAAACGCTCAAAATCGGTTCCCGGCTGGCGCTGGGTTTCGGGGTACTTCTGGGCCTGCTGGTCGCAGTCGCCGCGAGCAACTACCTGGCGATGGGCCCGGTTGAGCATCGGACGGACCATCTCCTTCGCCAGAGCCTGCCCGCTACTCTGCTGGCATCACAGATGATCGTCGATACGATCCAGGTGCACCAGTTGCTCACCGATGTTGCCGTCACCCGCCATACCCAAGGGTTGGCCGAAGCCGAGGCCCGTGCCGGCGCCTTCCGGGATGCCGCCTTGCAGTTCCGCCGGGTGGTCGATGGCGGCGAGGTTGCCGCACTGCAAACCCTGACGGATATGGAGACCGATTTCGACCTCTTTTATGCCTCCGGCCAGAGGCTGGCCAAGGCTTACCTGGAGGGGGGCGGCGATGCCGATGGTCGCCTCATGGAGGACTTCGACTCCCGGTCGGCGGAGTTGGAAAAACGGCTCGGAGCCTTCGGGGACGTTCAGGTCGGGGCGATCGAAGCCTCATCCCGGACCGCTTTCGATGCGGCCCGCCATGTCAAGAGTGTGCAGGTACTCTCGAGCGCGGTCGCCCTTCCCCTCGGTGTCCTGGTCTGGCTGCTGGTGGCCCGCAGCATCGTCGCTCCACTGAAAAACGCCATCCGGATGACCGAGCGAATCGCCATTGGCGAGACGGCGGAGTTTCTGCCCATGGGGCGCCCCGTACCCTGTTCGAATCGGACCAACTGCGGGGTCAAGGATTGTCCCAGTTACGACAAGGTCGATCATTGCTGGGTCACCAGCGGATCGTTTTCCATCATCAAGCATTGCCCAAAGGCAGCCCGGGGGGAGGACTGCCGGAACTGCGACCTCTATGGGGTACGCAACGAACTCGAGGAACTCGGCTCCATCGTCAACGGTATCGCCATCAACATGAACGAACGGCAGGAGCTCGCCGCTGCCATCGCGCACGGGGATTTGACCCGCGAGGTGGAACTGGCCTCGGAAAACGACGGGCTGGGCAAGGCCCTCCGGTTCATGGTCGGCAAGCTGAAGAGCATGCTCGCTGAAATCACGGCGGCCACCGACAACGTGGCGTCGGGCAGCGGGTCGATGAGTTCCAGCTCGGAGGAGATGTCCCAGGGGGCCTCCGAGCAGGCAGCCGCTGCCGAAGAGGCCTCATCGTCCATCGAGCAGATGACTGCCAATATCCGCCAGAACGCCGACAATGCGCTGCAAACGGAGAAGATCGCCACCAAGGCCGCCGCAGATGCCAGCGAGGGGGGCGTGGCGGTGGGGGAGACGCTCCAGGCGATGAAGGAGATCGCCAACAAGATCCTGATCATCGAGGAGATTGCCCGCCAGACCAATCTTCTGGCCCTCAATGCTGCCATCGAGGCGGCCCGGGCGGGGGAGCAGGGCAAGGGGTTTGCGGTGGTGGCCGCCGAGGTGCGCAAGCTGGCCGAAAGGAGCCAGGTGGCGGCGGGAGAGATCGGCAAACTCTCCGTCTCCAGCGTTGCGGTGGCCGAAAGGGCCGGCAAGATCCTGGAGATCATCGTTCCCGACATCCGCAAAACGGCGGAACTGGTCCAGGAGATCAGCGCCGCCAGCAGGGAGCAGGATGCCGGCGCCGGGCAGATCAACAGGGCGATTCAGCAGCTGGACCTGGTCATCCAGCAGAATGCTTCCGCTTCGGAAGAGATGGCCTCCACCGCCGAGGAACTTTCCAGCCAGGCGGAGCAGCTCCAGGACATGATCGCCTTTTTCAAGGTGACGGACGCTGCCGGGACGCCGAAGCCGGGCCGGGAGGTTGCTGGTGAGCCGTTCCCGGAGGTGAAGAAGAAAAGTGGTCGGACCGCCTTTTCCGCCAGGGAACTGAGAGGTGATGCTCCGCCGCCGCAGGACACGAGCAGCAAAGGATTTTCCTATGCCCTTGGGGGAAAGAAGACCCGCTGGATGAAGAATTTGTCCAGTATTAGAAGCGGGCGGAACAGTCTCCGGCAGTGCCGGTATTTTCGCTCGACAGGCGGTTAAGGGATGGTCCCGCCGCCTGTCCCGGTGTAGCTATTTTGTGATTTGGGAAAACGGAGGTTGTCAGGTGAAGATTGCGGGTAAGTTGGGATTGGGATTTGGATTGGTCGTTGCCCTGCTGGTGGTGGTGGCCGGGACCGGCATTTTGCAGTTGGGCTGGGTTACCAGCGGCTTCCAGGAGGATGTTGGACAGGCGCAGCGCGCCAACGCCCTTGCCATGGAAGTCGATTCGGGCATTCTCGAGGTGCTGCGCAGCGAACGGGATTTTGTCGCCAGCCAGGAGGAAACAGATTACAGCCTGGGGGAGGAAGCGCTCAAGAAATCCAAGGAGGCGGCCGAGGTACTGGTCGGCGTGGCCGGCTCAGTCGATCCCAAGGTCGCTGAGAATGCCAAGAAAATGCTCCCCTTTCTCGATAGCTACGGAGAAAAATTCAAGGGACTGGTGGCCGCCTCCAAGACCCGTGGGCTTAACGAAAACGAAGGGGTCCAGGGGCGGTTCCGGGATGTGGTTCATGCCTTGGAGGCCGATTTCGAACAGGCCCGCCGGCTTGAGCTGACCAACTTGGTCCTGCAGATGCGGCGCCATGAGAAGGACTACATGCTGCGGGGGGACAGCAAGTATGTCGACCTGACCCATGCCGTGGCTGATGACCTCAAGGGGCAGGTGGAAAAAGGCGATTTTCCCGGCGGCCACCAAACAGCGGCTGACCGCCCTGATCGAAAACTACCGCCAGGGGTTCGATCAACTGGTGGCCAAAGATACGGAAATCAAACACCTGGAAACGGAAATGCAGCAGGTCTTTGGCAAGATGATGGCCCTGACCGATGAAAACGCCGATCTGGCTGCCGCCGACGCGAAGGCCCACGAACAGGAGATCGCCGCCTCGGCCCATACCGCGGTCCTGCTGCTCTGGGGAATCAGCCTGCTGTGCACCCTGGTGGCCTTTGTCTTCGCCTTCTTCTTTGCGCGCAGCATTTCCCGCCCGGTGATCAAGGGGGTGGCCCTGGCCGAGGAGATCGCCAAGGGCGATTTCAGCGCCCGGCTCAACCTGGAGCGCTCCGACGAAATCGGCCAGTTGTCCCAGGCCCTCGACAAGATGGCCGACAGCCTTGCCAGCCAGGCCGACGTGGCGGAGGAGATCGCCCGGGGGAACCTCACCGTCAAGGTGAAGCTGGCGTCCGAAAAGGATCAACTGGGCAAAGCCCTGCAGAACATGGTGCAGATCCTCAGCGACGTCATCGGCCAGGTCAGCGCCGCCACCGACAACGTCTCCTCCGGCAGCCAGGCGATGAGCGCCGCTTCCGAAGAGATGTCGCAGGGGGCGTCGGAGCAGGCGGCGGCCGCCGAGGAGGCCTCCAGCTCCATCGAGCAGATGACCGCCAACATCCGGCAGAACGCCGACAACGCCCTGCAGACCGAAAAGATCGCCATCCAGGCCGCCCAGGACGCTCGCGACGGGGGGACGGCGGTGTCCGAGACGACGGCGGCGATGAAGGAGATCGCCAGCAAGATCATGATCATCGAGGAGATCGCCCGGCAGACCAACCTGCTGGCCCTCAACGCCGCGATCGAGGCGGCCCGCGCCGGCGAGCACGGCAAGGGCTTCGCGGTGGTGGCCGCCGAGGTGCGCAAGCTGGCCGAGCGCAGCCAGATGGCGGCCGGCGAGATCAGCAAGCTCTCGGTCTCCAGCGTCGATGTCGCCGAGAAGGCCGCCGACCTGCTCGAGGTGATCGTGCCCAACATCCAGAAGACCGCCGAACTGGTGCAGGAGATCAGCGCCGCGAGCAAGGAACAGGACTCGGGCGCCGAGCAGATCAACAAGGCGATCCAGCAGCTCGACCTGGTCATCCAGCAGAACGCCTCCGCCTCCGAGGAGATGGCCTCCACCGCCGAGGAGCTCTCCAGCCAGGCGGAGCAGCTCCAGGAGATGATCGCTTTCTTCAAGGTCGCCGGACGCGGTAGGATGCGGCGCCGGCAAGGAGTCCAAGGCCACCGTCAAAGGGAAGGCCCCGGCGCAGATCGTCCATCTCCGCGGCAAGGAAGCAGGGACGGAAGATCGAACATTCGCACCTCGAGGCAAAACGCCCCAAAGGGGTCGTCCTGGACCTGGCCGCCGACACCGACAGCCTCGACGAGGAATTCGAGCGCTTTTGAATGGCCTTTCGGAAAACCGCTATGCCAAAGGAGTGGCTATGTCTGTTGGAGATACGACCAGCCTGCAGTACCTGACCTTCACCCTGGGCGACGAGGTCTTCGCCGTCGACGTCACCAAGGCGCGGGAGGTGCTCGACTTCACCACCGTGACGCGGGTGCCGCAGACCCCCCGCTTCATGCTCGGGGTGATCAACCTGCGCAGCAGCGTGGTGCCGGTCATCGACCTGCGCCTGAAGTTCGGCATGGAAGCCGCCGCGCGGACGGTCAACACCTGCATCATCGTCATGGATATCGTCGTCGACGGCGAGGTGATCACCGTCGGCGCGCTGGTCGACTCGGTGCGCGAGGTGCTGGAGATCGGCAGCGACGGGATCGAGCCGCCGCCGCGCATCGGGACCCGGCTGAAGACCGAGTTCCTCAAGGGGATGGCCGGTTTCGACGACCATTTCGTAATGATTCTCGACATCGACCGGGTCTTTTCCGCCGACGAGTTGGCCCTTGTCCAGGCCGCCAGCGAAGTACCCGAAACCGTCGCGTAGCGCCTTACCGGCGGGTGGGGGCGCCGCCGCCATGATGGTAGGAGCTCACGGCACGACCCGCCGCGCCTGTGCGCGGACCAGCTAGAAGATTCCAAGGAGTAGGGATAGTGAATATTTTTGCCAAACTCACCAGCGCTTTTGCCGTCGTGGCGGCCATTTGCGCCCTGGTGGGCATTGTCGGCTGGTACGGCATCACCAGCACTGCGGAAAGCCTCTTCAACGTTGGCAATGTCAGGCTACCGGGGATCCAGGGCCTCGGCATGGTCATGGAGGGGATGAACGGTGTCAGTTCCAGCGAACGGACCATCATCAACCCGGCCATATCGGTGAGCGACCGGGAAATGCAGATTGCCGAGATGAAAGAGTTCCAGAAGCAGCTGCAGCAGGGGCTAGAGGCCTACGCCCCCCTGCCCAAGGACGGCAAGGAAAAGGAACTCTGGGAGCAGGCTCAGCCGCTGCTGGAAAACTGGAAGAGTGATAACGCCACCCTGGTGGAACTGGCCGGCTCGGTCAAGCTCGACGACATCGGATTTTGCAGGGGATTCTTTTCGCCCGCCAGATCGATCACCTGAAATGGCTGCAGAATCTGGAATATGCCGTGACCTCCCACCGACAGTTCACTGGCCAGCTCGATCCCCAGCAGTGCGAACTGGGCAATTGGCTCCATTCGTTTCAGACCAACGAACCCGAATTCGCGGCGGTTCTCGGCGAATTCGCCGGCCCCCATGCCAAACTCCACGCTCTTGGCGCCAGGGTCAATGCCCTTTTGGCCAAAGGGGATTTTCACGGCGCCCGCGTGCTCTATGAAAATGATGTCCAAACCGCGGCCGCGGCGGTCAACAAGGTTTTCGAAGAGGCCCAGGCCTATGTCAGCAACGAAATCGGCAATCTTGACGTGGCCACGCAGGTTGCCTTCGGTAGCGAAAAGAAGGCCTACGACGAACTGAGCGGGGTGCTCGATCAACTCTACGATCTGAACCGCTCCCAGGCTGATTCCAACAGCGCGCAGGCACAATCTGACGCGACCAGAAGCAAGCTCCTGGCCCTCGTCGCCGTGGTGATCGGGGTCATCAGCGCCCTGGTCTTCGGAGTCTTCATCTCCAGGAGCATTTCCCTGCCGATCGGCAGCGGCGTCCGGCTGGCCGAGGAGATCGCCAAGGGTGATTTCAAGACGCGACTCAAGCTCGACCGCCACGATGAGATCGGTCAGTTGGGCAAAGCCCTGGACACCATGGCCGACAGTCTGCAGGGGATGGCCGATCTGACCGAGGAGATCTCCAGGGGGAACTTGAAGGTCGACGTCAAGCTGGCTTCAGAGAAGGACCAGTTGGGCAGGGCGCTGCAGAACATGACCGTGATTCTCAATAACGTGCTCGGTCAGGTCAAGACGTCCTCCACCCATGTCGCCTCGGGCAGCCAGGCGATGAGCGCCGCCTCCGAAGAGATGTCGCAGGGCGCCTCGGAACAGGCGGCGGCGGCTGAGGAGGCTTCCTCCAGCATCGAGCAAATGACGGCCAACATTCGGCAGAATGCCGATAATGCCCTGCGGACCGAGAAAATCGCCATCAGGGCCGCAACAGATGCCCGCGAGGGGGGGGTGGCGGTGGCCGATACCGTAGCGGCCATGAAGCAGATCGCCAGCAAGATCACTATTATCGAGGAGATAGCCCGGCAGACCAACCTGCTGGCCCTCAACGCCGCGATCGAGGCGGCCCGGGCCGGCGAGCACGGCCGCGGCTTCGCCGTGGTCGCGGCCGAGGTGCGCAAACTGGCTGAACGCAGCCAGGTGGCGGCCGGCGAGATCAGTAAGCTCTCCGTCTCCAGCGTCGATGTCGCCGAAAAGGCCGGTAGCCTGCTCGGCGTGATCGTTCCGAATATCCAAAAGACCGCCGAACTGGTGCAAGAGATCAGCGCCGCGAGCAAGGAGCAGGATGCGGGCGCCGAGCAGATCAACAAGGCCATCCAGCAGCTCGACCTGGTCATCCAACAGAATGCCTCCGCCTCCGAGGAAATGGCCTCGACGGCCGAAGAACTTTCCGGTCAGTCGGAGCAATTGCAGGAGATGATCGCATTTTTCAAGGTGGCCGAGATGAGGGGCGGCAAGCAGGGCAAGGCTCCGGCATCCGTACTGCTCGAAATGGAGGAACGACCGGCCGCAGTCACGGACGTCTCCGCAGCCGGCGAGGAAAAGTCGCAGCGGCCTTCCCCGAAGAGAGGATCGCTCGGCTCTGGCAAGGAGATTTCGCCAAGCGTTGCCGTTTTGAGGGTGGAGGGGATGCGAGGCGACGGGTTGGCGGAAGAATTCGAAAGAGTCTAGCCCTGCTCTTGCCGAGGCAGTAGCCGCGGGGTGGTCTTCCCTGCCATTTCTTCAAGCAAGGGCATCCGTTCAAGAACGTAAAAAGGAGATTGAAATGAAGAAAATTGTGGTTTTTTTGCTAGCGGCAACGATGGTCTTCGGCCTGGTTTCAAATGCTTTTTCCGTGGAAATCCTGACCTGCTGGTTCCCCCCTGACTGGCAGGCCAAGACCGAGAATGCCAAGATCATTGCCAAGGCACTGGGCGAGTCCGGGGTCATCGTTCGTCCCAGGATTGCCAGAGACTATCCGGAAATCTTGGCTGCCTTTGCCTCCCCCAAGCCCAACCTGGTCTATGTCGGCTCCTTCGTGCAGGCGGTCATCAGGGCCAGAAATCTCGGCACCCCCCTGGTGCAGGCGGTCAACGGCAAGCAGTTCTATTCGGGCATCCTGGTCTATCCCAAGGGGGAAAACCCCCAGGAGATTCTGAAACAGTTCCCGGCGCAGATCGCTTATGCGGCCGCGGCCTCTTCGGGTGAATCGTCGGCCAAGGCAGTTACCGGCGGCAAGGCGGCGCTCAGGGTCGGCAGCCATGCGGAGGCATGCCGGGCCATCGAAGCGGGCAAGGCCAAGGCCGCCTGCGTCAAGAACTGGTGGTGGGAGGCCAACAAACCGAGCTATCCTGGCCTCGACAGCTACGAAATCCCGGGAATTTCCCTCACCAGAAATCCCGACAACGTATTGACCGCCTCCAAGGCCGTTTCCCCCGCGACGATGGCCAAGCTCTCCAAGGCGGCCATGGCCCACAAAGAGGTTTTCGGTGCTTCGGAGATGGTCCCCTTCGACAGCTCGAAGCTAGATTTCTCCCTAGAGCTCATGCGCAAGGGGAACATCGATCCGCTCAACTACAATTGGTAATCTCCGGTACGGCCCGGCGCTGCCCATGCGGCGCCTGGCCGCCGCCCCCCTTTGCAACAACCGCCTGCTGAAGGAGCGGCTATGTCCGCCAACGAGACGAGCAGCCTGCAGTACCTGACCTTCACCCTGGGCGACGAGGTCTTCGCCGTCGACGTCACCAAGGCCCGGGAGGTGCTCGACTTCACCACCGTGACGCGGGTGCCGCAGACCCCCCGCTTCATGCTCGGGGTGATCAATCTGCGCAGCAGCGTGGTGCCGGTCATCGACCTGCGCCTGAAGTTCGGCATGGAAGCCACCGGGCGGACGGTCAACACCTGCATCATCGTCATGGATATCGTCGTCGACGGCGAGGTGATCACCGTCGGCGCGCTGGTCGACTCGGTGCGCGAGGTGCTGGAGATCGGCAGCGACGGGATCGAGCCGCCGCCGCGCATCGGGACCCGGCTGAAGACCGAGTTCCTCAAGGGGATGGCCGGTTTCGACGACCATTTCGTAATGATTCTCGACATCGACCGGGTCTTTTCCGCCGATGAGCTGGCGCTGATCCAGGCCGCCGGCGAAGAGCCAGCGGCGGTTGGGTAGGGCGATGAAGTCGGGCGGGGGAGAGGCGGTCGTCGAATGGATCGCGGAGCGCAAACGGATGAAGACCTTTTCCGATCGCGACTTCGAACGCTTCAGCCGGATGATCTACGCCAAGTGCGGGATTCACCTGAAGCCGCACAAGAAGAACATGCTCGAGGCGCGGCTGCGCAAACGGCTGCGCCGGCTCGGCATCGAAACCTTTGCCGAATATGCCGATTTCGTCTTCAGCGACGAGGGACATGCCGTCGAACTGGTGCCGCTGATCGACGAGGTGACGACCAACAAGACCGACTTCTTCCGCGAGAAGACCCACTTCGACTTCCTGCTCGGCGGCGGCATCGAGGATCTGACCCAGCGCTACGGAGCCGGCACCGACCGGCCGCTGCGGGTCTGGAGCGCCGGCTGTTCCAGCGGTGAAGAACCCTACACCCTGGCCATGACCCTCAGCGAGCACCGGGAACGGGTGGGCGGGGAGTACGAGTTTTCGATCCTGGCCACCGACATCTCCACCCGCGTCCTCGAGCGCGCCCGCCTCGGCATCTATCCTGAAGAGAAGATCGAGCCGGTTGCCGAGCCCTTGCGTCGCAAATACCTGCTGCGCAGCAAGGACCGCGAACGGGGCCAGGTACGGATCGCCCCGACGCTGCGTGCCCGGGTCCGTTTCCAGCGCCTGAACTTCATGGACGAGGATTGGGGGCTGCGTGAAGCCTTCGATCTCCTTTTCTGCCGCAACGTGCTGATCTATTTCGACCGGGCCACTCAACTGGCCTTGCTGCAGCGCTTCTGCCGGCAGTTGCCGCCCGGACGGCTGCTCTTCCTCGGCCACAGCGAAAGCCTGCACGGTCTCGGCCTCCCCCTGGTCCAGTTGGCGCCCTCGATCTATCGCCGCGTCTGAGAGGGCTTCGTGCCGGATAACCTGTTGCTGACGGCGAATAAAGCAGTCACACCGCGGATCAAGGTCCTGATCGTCGACGATTCGGCGGTGGTCAGGCAAACCCTGAGCGAGATTCTCGCCTCCGACCCGCAATTGGAGGTCCTTGGGACCGCCGCCGATCCTTATCTGGCGGCGGAAAAGATCCGCCGGGAGGTTCCCGATGTCATTACCCTCGACATCGAGATGCCGCGCATGGACGGCCTGACCTTCCTGCAAAAGCTCATGAGTCAGCACCCGATTCCCGTGGTGATCTGCTCCAGCCTGACGGAAAAGGGAGCGGAGGCGACCCTGCGGGCGCTGCAATACGGCGCGGTGGAGATCATCAACAAACCGCGGCTCGGCGCCCGCCAGTTCCTGGAGGAGTCGCGGGTGCTGCTCTGCGATGCGGTCAAGGCGGCGGCCGCGGCCCGGCTGCGCCCCCTCTCCGCCCTGCAGCGGCAGGTCCAGCCGAAGCTGACCGCCGACGCCGTCCTCTCCGGGGGCACCCCGCGCGCTGTGCTCAAGACCACCGAGAAGGTCGTCGCCATCGGCGCTTCCACCGGCGGCACCGAGGCGTTGCGGGTGATCCTCGAGGCGCTCCCCCACGATGCGCCCGGCATGGTCATCGTCCAGCACATGCCGCAGCACTTCACCGCCGCCTTCGCGCGCCGCCTCGACGGGCTCTGCCGGGTGGAGGTCAAGGAGGCGGCCGACGGCGACAGCGTCATCCCCGGCCGCGTCCTGATCGCCCCGGGGAACCGGCACCTGCTGCTCAAGCGCAGCGGTGCCCGCTATTACGTGGAGATCAAGGACGGGCCGCTGGTCCGCCGCCATCGCCCCTCCGTCGACGTGCTGTTCCGTTCCGCGGCCCGCTATGCCGGCGCCAACGCCGTCGGCATATTGCTCACCGGCATGGGCGACGACGGTGCCAGCGGTCTGCTCGAGATGAGGCTGGCCGGGGCGCGCACCCTGGCCCAGGACGAGGCGACCAGCATCGTCTTCGGGATGCCGGCTGAGGCGATAAAGCTCGGCGCTGCCGAGCGGGTCCTGCCGCTTCCCGAGATCGCCGGTGCCCTGATGAAAATTTACCGTGACAAGTAAAACTCCCACCATCCCACTGGGGGCTGCCATGAAACAATGGACCGACGAGGAACTGGTCAATGCCCTGCGCCAGCGCCTCGAAACCGACCGTCGGGCCTTCAACGACCTGGCCGTAGTGACCCGCAAGCTCGAAGAGGTCAATCGCCGGCTCCAAGAGTCGGAGGCGCTGAAGAGCCATTTCCTCTCCAATATCCGTAACGAGATTACCAACCCCCTGACCTCGATCATCGGCCTGGCGGGGACTCTCGCCTCAGGACGATCCACGGAGCGAGCCGCCGAATTCGCCGAGATGATCTATGCCGAAGCCGACGGCCTCGATGCCCAACTGCAGAACATCTTCATGGCCGCGGAACTCGAATCGGGCGCTACTGTCCCCGAATGGGCCCAGGTCGACGTCGCCGGAGTGCTGGGGAGCCTCTGCGACCGTATCGACTATCGCTGCCGGGAGAAAAGGATAACGATTCTCCGCCAGCTGGAAGGCGATCTCCAGTTCATCAGCGATCAGCAGAAACTGTCGTTGATCGTCGGCAACCTGCTGGCCAACGCGGTGGAATTCAGCCCGCCCGGCGCCACCGTCAATCTTCTTGCCGAAGTCGATGGGGAGGACCTGCGGATCCTGGTGATCGATGCCGGACCTGGGCTCGATACCGCGCATCAGGAGCGGGTCTTCGACCGCTTCTGTCAGCTCGACCGGGGGACGACCAAGGGTCACCGCGGCCATGGCCTGGGGTTGAGCATTGCCCGCAGCCTGGCTCAGTTGCTCGGCGGCAGCCTGACCCTCGAGAGTGCTCGCGGCGAGGGTTGCCTGCTGACCTTGACCCTGCCGGCCCCGGCGGTCGGGAACATGCCCGCCGAACGGGGAACTGCCGGCAACCTGTTCTTGTTCGATGAGCCGGAAACCTTCTGAGTGCCTGGGGCTGGCGACGGGGTCAGTGGGGGGCTCGTGGAGCCGAAAAGCCATTATCTCTATCCCGGGGCGCTCTTCGTTCATCCCGAGCCGCACCTGGTGACCACGGTCCTTGGCTCCTGCGTTGCGGTCTGCCTCTGGGAGCCGCAGCTGGCCTGCGGCGGCATCAACCATTTCCTGCTTCCGCTGTGGAACGGTGAGGGCCTGCCGACCCCGCGTTACGGCAACGTGGCGATCCCTCTGCTGGTCGAACAACTGACCGCATTGGGCGCCCGCCGGGAACGGCTGCAGGCCAAGCTTTTCGGCGGGGCTTCGATGTGGCAGGGGAGCGAGGGGCTGCTCGCCGTGGGGGAGCGAAACATCGCCCTGGCCCGCACCCAACTCGGGGAATTGCATGTTCCGATCCTCGCAGCCGATGTCGGCGGGGCGATGGGACGCAAGCTCGTTTTCAACAGCGGCACGGGTGAGGTGCTGCTGCGGCGCAACCGCAATCAGGCACGGCCGGCGGACTGAGCCCGGGCCACTCATTGCCGATCGCGCAGGGGAGCAGATGAGCCAAGCGAAGAGCAATACCTGGTACATGAAGTACTACTTTTCCAGTCTCGTCCTGTTGTGGAGCCTGGCGGTGGTCGGTACTTATTACCTGCAGATTCAGGAAGAGGATCAGCAGACCCTGGCCGCCGCCCGGATCGAGGCTGCTGCCCTCTATCAGCGCGACAGTCTCTATCTCCAGTGGAGTTCCCACCAGGGCGGGGTTTACGTGCCGCTTTCCGCTGAGAATCAGCCCCTCCCCGGACTCGACAGCCTGCCCGACCGGGCGGCGCGTACCGCGTCCGGGACGCCGCTGACCCTGATCAATCCCGCCGCCCTGGTCCGTGCGATTTATCGACTTTCCGCCGAACGCGACGGCAGCGGCGGCCACGTCACCAGCACCCGGCCGCTCAATCCGGAAAATGCCCCCGATGCCTGGGAAGCCAAGGCCCTGGAGGCGCTGCGCCAGGGTGCCGCCGAGGTCACCACGGTGGTACGGCACCAGGGGTCGGATTTCCTGTGGCTGATGCGCCCCCTGACCCTAGGGCCGAGCTGTCAAAAGTGCCACCCCGCCACAAGCGGCGGGGGGCCGGCTCTCCAGGCCGGGCTCAGCCTCAGCGTCCCCTTGGCGCCGCTGCGCGCCGCCGTGGTCACCCACAAGGAGGCGGTGGGCACGCGCTTCCTGATCCTCTGGATCGAGGGGCTGGCCGCCCTCGCTCTCGGCTATGTCATTCTGAATCGCCAGATGCGGTTGACGTTCCACAGCGAGGAGCGCCGCAGCGTGGCCGAAGAGTCGGTCAATTTCCTCATCTCCCACGACTCCCTCACCAAGCTGCCCAACCGCCAGTTGTTCGACGACCGGGTCCAGCTCGCCCTGGCGCATGCCGCGCGCCTGGAGCAGAAGGTCGCCGTCATCCAGTTCGGCCTCGACAACTTCAAGCAGATTAACGGCAGTTTCGGCCACTCCGTCGGGGACAGCCTGCTGCAGGACGTCTCCCAGCGGCTGACCGCCTGCCTGCGCCCCGACGATTCGGTGGCCCGTCTCGGCGACGACCGCTTCCTGTTTCTCCTGCCCGGGCTGCGCTGCGCCGAAGACGCCGCCATGGTCCTGGAGAAGGCCAGGCGCAGTCTCGACCAGGCACTGGAGATAAACGGCCGGGAAATTTTCATTTCGGCGAGTGCGGGGATCGCACTCTTCCCCGAAGACGGCGGAGGACAGCGCGTCCCTGATTCGCAACGCCGAGTCGGCCCTGAACCGGGCCAAGGACGTGGGCCGCAGCACCTTCCAGTATTACACGCCGGCCATGAATGCCCGTGCTGTCGAGCAGGTGGCCCTCGATTCGGGGTTGCGGCGCGCCCTGCAGCTCGAGCAGCTGGAGGTCTACTACCAGCCCCAGGTCGACGCCGCCAGCGGCCGGGTCATCGGCGCCGAAGCGTTGCTGCGCTGGCATCATCCGGAGCTGGGCATGGTCTCACCCCTCGACTTCATCCCGATGGCCGAGGACAGCGGGATGATTCTCGCCATCGGCAGCTGGGTCCTGGAAACGGCCTGCCGGCAGGCCGTCCACTGGCGTCCGGCGGGCGAGCGGCCGCTGATGATGGCCGTGAACCTCTCCCCCCGCCAGTTCGAACAGCCGGACCTGGTGGAGATGATCGAGGACGTATTGGAGCGAACCGGGCTCGCCCCCCACGAACTGGAGATCGAGATCACCGAGGGGGTGCTGATCCGGAATTTCGACCGTGCCATCGAGAATCTCACCGATCTCAAGACCCGCGGCATCAAGATCGCCATCGACGACTTCGGCACCGGCTATTCCTCCCTCTCCTACCTGATGAAATTTCCCATCGACCGGCTGAAGATCGACCGCTCCTTCATCGCCGGACTGGAAGCCGATGCCGGGAACCGGGTGATCGTCAGCTCGATTGTCGACATGACCGACCGGATGGGGATCGAACTGCTGGCCGAGGGGGTGGAGACGGCCGCCCAGAAGGAGATCCTGCTCGCCAAACGCTGTCGTTTCATGCAGGGGTACCTGTTCGGCAAGGCCATGCCCGCTGCCGAGTTCACGGCGTTTCTGTCCCGGAATACCGCTGCCGGCGGCGCTGTCGAGGCGCCTTTTGCGGCGAACTCCCCGGGCTGAGCCGGCAGCGACCTGGCCGGGCCGGAGGTGGGGACGCCAGGACGACCACAACCGTTCCCGGCGCTATCTGCCGGCCCGGGGCGTCGCCCCTTGCCGGGAAGCCCCGCTCTTTTCGCCATCAGCTTCCAGGGCAGGGGGCAACAGCTGACACACCCCCGCCGCAAAAAATCCCAGCAGCAACAACACTTCGAACATGGCCGACCTCCCGGTTTCTCTCTTCCCGGTCAGTATCCCTCCTTCTTGTGACAGAATATGTCACTCTTCCGGGCCGGGGTCCCCCTTGGCTTTCGGCAGGCAAGGGTGTATAAGGGAGGTCGCCGCCCCGCCGGGGTGAACCTCTCCGTTTCCGGATTCCCTGCCATGAATGTCATCGATCTCCAGAACCTGCACAAGAGTTACGGCGCCCGCGCCATCCTCGACGCCGTGAACCTCGCGGTGGGGGAGGGGGAGAAGCTCGGTCTGATCGGCCGCAACGGCTGTGGCAAGTCGACCCTGCTGCGCATTCTCGCCGGGCTGGAAGCGGCCGACGACGGCCAGCTGCTGCGCAAGCGCGGGCTGGAGGCGGGCTACCTGAGCCAGGAGCCGGAACTCGATCCCGAGTTGACGATCCGCAGCACTCTCGAGGCCGGACTCGGCAGCGCCCGCCGCCATCTGCAGCGGCTGGCCGCCATCGCCGAAAAACTGGCCACGGCGGACGCCGCCGCCGCGGCGCCGCTGCTCGACGAGCAGCAGCAGCTCCAGGCCTGGCTCGACTGCCACCAGGCCTGGAACCTCGACCACAAGGTCGAAAAGATCTGCGCCCGGCTCGGTCTGCAGCGACCTCGAGCAGCGGGTCGGCACCCTCTCCGGCGGCAACCGCAAGCGGGTGGCGCTGGCCGGCATGCTCCTCGCCGAACCGGAACTGCTGCTCCTCGACGAGCCGACCAACCACCTCGATGCCGAGACCGTGGCCGCCCTCGAGGAGCTGCTGCTCGCCTATCCCGGGGCGGTGGTACTGGTGACCCACGACCGTTATTTCCTCGACCGGGTGGTGAGCCGCATCGTCGAGCTGGAGGAGGGCCAGCTACAGGTCTTTGCCGGCGGCTACGGCGCCTACCTGGAGCAGAAGCAGGCCCAGCTCGAGGCGGCCGGGCACCGCCAGGAGCGGCTGCTCAACCTGCTGCGCCGCGAGGAAGCCTGGCTGCAGCGCGGCGCCAAGGCCCGCACCACCAAGCAGAAGGCGCGCAAGGAGCGGGTGGCGCGATCTGCAGGAGCAGAAGGCGCCGCCGAGCCGCGGCGGCCTCGATCTCGCCTTTGCCAGCGACCAGGGGCTGGGCAACACCGTCCTCGACTTCGAGCAGCTCGCCGTCGCCCTCGGCGGCCGCACCCTGGTCGCGCGACCTCAGCTTCATCCTGCGCCGCGGCGAGCGGGTCGGCATCCTCGGCCCCAACGGTTGCGGCAAGACCAGCCTGCTGCGCACCGCCCTCGGCGAGCTGGCGCCGGCGGCCGGGCGAGGTGGTCCGCGGCCAGAAGAGCCGCATCGGCTATCTCGACCAGGCGCGCAGCGGCCTCGACGACTCCCAGTTCGTCCACGAGGCCCTGGGGGAGGGGGAGTGGGTGACCCTGCCCGGCGGCCAGAAGCGCCACAAGATCGGCTACCTGGAGGATTTTCTCTTCTCCCCGGCGGAGCAGAAGAAGCGCATCGCCACCCTCTCCGGGCGGCGAGCGGGCGCGGCTGCTGCTGGCCAAGCTGATCCTCGAAGGGGCCAATCTGCTGGTCCTCGACGAGCCGACCAACGATCTCGACATCCCGACCCTGCAGGTCCTCGAAGAGGCGCTCGCCGGCTTTCCCGGCTGCCTGCTGCTGGTGACCCACGACCGCTGGTTTCTCGACCGGGTGGCGACCGCCATCCTCCATTTCGAGGGGGACGCACAGGTCGTGGCCTATCCGGGCAATTACCAGGACTTCATGAATTTTCAGGCGCCTGCAGGAGAAGCCGCGCCGGCCGCGCCGCCGCCGGCCCCGGCGCCGCCCCGGCGCCGGGAGCCCGAACGCCCCCGGCGCAGCCGGGCTCTCCTTCAAGGAAAAGCAGGAACTGGAAGCGGTGGAGGGGCGGATCGCCGCCGCCGAGGAACGCCAGCGGGAGCTGGAGACGCTGCTCGCCGATCCCGGGCAGCTTGGAGGATCATCAGGCCCTCGCCGCGGTCGCCGCCGAGCTGGCCGGGATCGAGGCCGAACTGGAGGCGTCTGCTGCAGCGCTGGGAGGAGCTGGAGGGGAAGAAACAGGGGCTGAGAAGAGCCGGCAATATTCCCCGATTCGAGCGTTGACAAGACCGCGGCAAATCGTATACAGTATGCAGTATTTCGCCGCCGGTCCGCGGCGGCATCCTGACGCGGCTTTCCAAGGTTTCGTGACAACCGACCCGAACAGCTCGTTCCTGCACCGTGGAAGAGATTCTTCCGCGGTGGCAAACTTATGAGGAGGAGAGAGATGATCGAAGCCTATCTGAAACACCAGGAAGAGCGCAATGCCCAGGGCATTCCGGCGCTCCCCCTGAACCCGGAGCAGACCGCCGAGCTGTGCAAGCTGCTGCAGAAGCCCCCGGCCGGCAAGGAAGAGTTCCTCAAGGACCTGTTCAAGAACCGCATCTCCCCCGGCGTCGATCCCGGCCGCCGAAGTCAAGGCCGGCTTTCTCGCCGAGATCCTCGCCGGCAAGGCGAGTTCCCCGCTGATCTCCAAGAAAGAAGCGGTGCAGATTCTCGGCACCATGATCGGCGGCTACAACGTCAAGCCGCTGATCGACGCCCTGAAGGACGCCGAGCTGGCCGATGAGGCCGCCTGCGCCCTGTCCGGCATGACCCTGGTCTACGATGCCTTCGACGAGGTCGCTCGCCCTGGCCAAGACCAACGCCGCCGCCAAGAAGGTGATCGACTCCTGGGCCAACGCCGAGTGGTTCACCAGCAAGCCGGCGATGCCCGAGACCATCAAGGTCAAGGTCTACAAGGTCGACGGCGAGATCAACACCGACGACTTCTCCCCGGCCGGCGACGCCTGGAGCCGCCCCGACATCCCGCTGCACGCCCTGGCCATGGGCAAGACCCGCTTCCCCGACCGGCAACGCCGAGATCGCCAAGTTCCGCGCCGAGGGCCACCAGGTCGCCTTCGTCGGCGACGTGGTCGGCACCGGCTCCTCCCGCAAGATCGCCTGCAACTAGCGTCCTCTGGCACATCGGCAACGAGATCCCCTGCGTGCCGAACAAGAAGACCGGCGGCGTCATCATCGGCGGCGTCATCGCCCCGATCTTCTTCAACACCGCCCAGGACTCCGGCGCCCTGCCGCTGAAGATGGACGTCGCCAAGTTCAACACCGGCGACGTCATCGTCATCAACACCGCAAAAGGGCGAGGTGACCAACGAGGCCGGCGAGGTGCTCACCACCTTCGACATCAAGCCGAACACCGTCCCCGACGAGTTCCGCGCCGGCGGCCGCATCCCGCTGATCATCGGCCGCGCCCTGACCGACAAGGCCCGGGCCGCCCTCGGCCTGCCGGCCACCGACATCTTCACCCTGCCGGTCAACCCGGTCGCCAAGCCGGGCCAGGGCTACACCCTGGCGCAGAAGATGGTCGGCAAGGCCTGCGGCGTCGCCGGCATCCTCCCCGGCACCGCCTGCGAGCCGAAGATGACCACCGTCGGCTCCCAGGACACCACCGGCCCGATGACCGCCGACGAGCTCAAGGAGCTCGCCTGCCTGAAGTTCCAGGCGCCGATGTTCATGCAGTCCTTCTGCCACACCGCCGCCTATCCGAAGCCGGCCGACGTCAAGATGCACAAGACCCTGCCGGCCTTCATCGCCGAGCGCGGCGGCGTCGCCCTGCGCCCCGGCGACGGCGTCATCCACTCCTGGCTGAACCGCCTGCTCGCTCCCCGACACCGTCGGCACCGGCGGCGACTCCCACACCCGCTTCCCGATCGGCATCTCCTTCCCGGCCGGCTCCGGCCTGGTCGCCTTCGCCGGCGCCATGGGCTTCATGCCCCTCGACATGCCCGAGTCGGTGCTGGTGCGCTTCAAGGGGAAATTCAATCCCGGCATCACCCTGCGCGACGCGGTCAACGCCATCCCCTACTGGGCCATCCAGCAGGGCCTGCTGACCGTGCCGAAGAAGAACAAGAAGAACATCTTCAACGGCCGCATCCTGGAGATGGAAGGGCTGCCCGAGCTCTCCGTCGAGCAGGCCTTCGAGCTGACCGACGCCGCCGCCGAGCGCAGCGCCGCCGCCGGCTGCATCCAGCTCTCCGAGGAGACGGTCTGCACCTACCTGCGCTCCAACGTCGCCCTGATGCAGAAGATGATCGACGAGGGCTACCAGGATCCGCAGACCCTGCAGAACCGCATCGACGCCGTCAACGAGTGGCTGAAGGCGCCGAAGCTGCTCAAGGCCGACACCGAACGCCGAGTACGCCGCGGTGATCGAGATCGACCTCGCCGAGATCACCGAGCCGATCCTCGCCTGCCCCAACGACCCGGACGACGTCAAGCTCCTCTCCGAGGTCGCCGGCACCCCGATCCAGGACGTCTTCCTCGGCTCCTGCATGACCAACATCGGCCACTTCCGCGCCGCCGCCGAGATCTGGCGCGGCCAGAAGTTCAACCCGGCCGTGCGCACCTGGATCTGCCCGCCGACCCGCATGGACCAGGCCCAGCTCAAGGACGAGGCGCTCTTCTCCGTCTACAGCGCCATGGGCGCCCGCATCGAGATCGCCGGCTGCTCGCTGTGCATGGGGAACCAGGCCCGCGTGCCGGACGGGGTGAACATGTTCTCCACCTCGCACCCGCAACTTCGACGACCGCATCGGCAACGGCGCCAAGGTCTACCTCGGCTCCGCCGAACTCGGCGCGGTGACCAGCAACCATGGGCAAGCTCCCCACCCCCGAGGAGTACCTGGCGGTCTACAAGGAGAAGATCGCGCCCAAGGCCGACCAGATCTACAAGTACCTGCAGTTCGACGAAATGCCGGAGTTCAAGAAGTCGGCCTGATGGGCCGAAGGGCTCGATGCCCCTAGGTTGACTGCATGGAGTACAAAGCCCCTCGCCCGGATTTTCGGGCGGTGGGCTTTGTACTTTCAGCTGCTGGGTGCGCAATGTTTCCCCCCGATGAATTTGCAGAAAATCAATAAAAATTCTCATTGGAAATACTTTATTTAGTGGCGGGTTTGGAGGTTTCATATGCTATGTTAAGATGGAAATAAAGGGATACCCCGAGGCAGTTGCGCCCCAGAAAGGAGGAACAATGTCCAAGGAGTATAAAGACCGTTTTTCCACTGCTGAAAAGGAACTGGAGGACAAATCCGCATTTATCTGTGAGAGTTGCAACACCAAGTACAACAAAAAGAGGGCCGAGGAAAAAGGTCACAGCTGTTGTGGGCGGACCATGAAGGAACTCCTGCAGGAAAGCTTCGGGCCGTAATTATCATGGCGCCTGACTTGGTCACCTATTGAGGTAGGGAATAACCCTCATTTGTATTCACTGAAAGGCGGCTTTTGGCCGTCTTTTTCTTCAGGAGGTTAATTCGCCGATCTGGCGCGGCCAGAAGTTCAACCTTACCGTCCGCACCTGGATCTGCCCTCCGACTCGCATGGACCAGGCCCAGTTCAAGGACGAGGCGCTCTTTTCCATCTACAGCGCCATGGGCACCCGCATCGAGATCACTGGATGCTCCCTGTGCATAGGCAACCAGGCCCGCGTGCCCGACGGGGTGAACATGTTCTCCAACTCCACCCGCAACTTCAACGACCGCGTCGGCAACGGCGCCAAGGTTTACCTTGGCCCCGCCGAACTCGGCGCGGTGACCAGCAATATGGGCAAGCTCCCCACCCTCGAGGAGTACCTGGCGGTCTACAATGAGAAAATCGCGCACAAGGCCGACCAGATCTACAAGTACCTGCAGTTCGACGAAATGCCGGCGTTCAAGAAGTCGGCCTGATGCTGGAAAGGCTTGAGGCCGCAAGGCCGAAGGCGTGAAATGAGAACCCCCGTCCAGGCTTGCCCGGGCGGGGGCTTTTGTTTGTGCGCCAGGCATGGCGCGTAGCGCCTTGACTGGCGCTGCTCTGGTTGTCTGTGGTGGTAACCGATGACTTGGGGGTGCAAGTCCCCTGCGGACCCTGATGGCGGGAACCGCTAGCCGGACGGCAAGGGTGTCCACCGCGAGGTGGAATCTGAAGGAAGCCGCAGGCAAAATCCCGGCCCGACGAACAGAAATCGCATACGAGGCTGTCCCATCCGGGCGAGAAGGCAAATATCTTCAAAGCCCGATAGTCATCCGGGAGGGTGGGGCAGTAGATGCGGCGGGTATATGGGAGGAAGGTCACGCGCATTACCCTGGGAGGTCTGTCGGTCTGCCTCGTGCTACCGGCGTCGAGAGGCGTCGGGACGGGGCGGCAGAAGTCAGCAGAGGCCATAGGAGCCGGCCTGACCAGCCCGGCAAAGGGCCGAACACGAGGCGTCGGACAGGAGGCTTGAGTTTCGATGACGACAAGCAGATGCAGAAGTCCCGGTCGAGATACCGGGAGCCGACCCGGAGGGCAGCGGCCGGAAGCCGCCAGAGCATGGGAGCGGTGCGTCAAACGTCACGGCAACAAGAGAACCTTCCTGGACGGGAGCGGAAAGGGGGCTGATGGAGGACGTCGTCAGCCGCCCGAACATGATGGCGGCCTTAGAGCGGGTGGAAGCCAACAAGGGCGCCCCCGGCATCGATGCGATGACGACGGGCGAGCTTCGCGGTTTTCTCCGCGAGAAATGGCCGGCCATCAGGGAAGAGCTGCTGAACGGGACGTATCACCCCCAGCCGGTGCGGAAGGTGGAAATCGAGAAGCCCGGCGGGGGAGTGCGCACACTGGGAATTCCCACGGTGTGTGATCGGCTCATTCAGCAGGCGCTGCATCAGGTGCTGACGCCGCTGTTCGATCCGGACTTCTCTGACAGCTCCTACGGGTATCGTCCCGGACGGAGCGCCTGGCAGGCGGTCAAAGCCGCCCGTCGGCATGTCGCCGACGGCAAGCGCTGGGTAGTCGATCTCGATCTGGAGAAGTTCTTTGACCGGGTGAACCACGACATTCTCATGTCGCGGGTTGCCCGCAAGGTCAGGGACAAGCGGGTACTGCTGCTTATTCGGCGGTACCTGCAAGCCGGGGTGCTCGAAGGCGGACTGGTTTCGCAGAGAGTGGAAGGGACGCCGCAGGGCGGCCCCTTATCCCCCTTCTGTCGAACATCCTGCTCGACGAGTTCGACAAGGAACTGGAGAGGCGCGGCTCACGCCTTCTGCCGCTACGCCGACGACTGCAACATTTACGTGCAGACCAGGCGCAGCGGTGAGCGGGTCATGGCCAGTCTCACCCGGTTCCTGGAGGAGCGGCTGGCACTCAAGGTCAACGTCGCCAAAAGCGCCGTCGACCGTCCCTGGAAAAGGGTCTTTCTGGGCTACAGCATGACCTTTCACAAGAAGCCCCGCCTCAAAGTGGCGGCGGCGAGCGTGAAGCGGTTCAAGGCCAGACTCAGGAAGGTCTGCCGACGGGGAAGGGGACGCAGTCATCGCTCAAGGTCATCGAAGAAATCACCCCGAAGCTACGGGGGTGGGTCTCCTACTTCCGCCTGGCGGAGGTCAAAGGCATCTTCGAAGACCTGGACGGATGGCTGCGGCGGAAACTGCGCTGCATTCTGTGGCGACAGTGGAAGCGCCCTTATACCCGGGCCAAGAGGTCTGATGCAGCGGGGATTGACGGAAGCCCGGGCGTGGAAATCGGCCACGAACGGGCGAGGCCCCTGGTGGAATGCCGGGGCCTCGCACATGAATGAAGCGTATCCGACATCCTTCTTTCGCTACTTGGGGCTGATCCGCTTGACCGATCAGCACCGCCGCTTTCAGAGCGCTTTGTGAACCGCCGTGTACGGAACCGTACGCACGGTGGTGTGGGAGGACGGCGGGGGTGACCCCGCCTCCTACCCGATGCTGCTACCGGTATTTGACATGCCGGCCGGTTTCGGTCAGATCACCTGCCGATCATCAAGCCCCATCGGGGTGCGGGCCGCATTGGTCCACTCCAGCAACGATCCGTCGAAGAGGCACAGGCTGGCATAACCGACGAGATGGAGCACAAGGTAACCAAAGGCCGCGCGGACACCGGACTGGCAGTAGGGGATGATGGTTTTCTCGCGGACCAGGCCGGCAGCAGCAGCACGATGACGCAGTTCCGCCGGCGGATACAGATGCCGGGCGGCGGCCGGTCCGTCAGCCTCCCGGAGAAAGCAGGTCCAGTCGAGATTGACAGCGTCGGGGATGTGCCCCTGGCGGCGGTTGTCGCTTCGTTCTTCCCCGCAGAACTCGGCGGGACGCCGCGTGTCCCAAAGCACAATGTCGTCTTGGTGGCGCAACTCCATCAGTTCCGGCATCTCGATCCGGAGTTCCGGGTGCGGCAGCGAACGAATGTTGCTGCCGGGCGCCGGTACGGCAGCTGCCGTAGAAACCGGGCAGCCCAGCTCGCACCAACCCTGCCAGCCGCCGTCGAGCAAGCTGATGCCGTTGAGGCCGTAATAGCGGCAGACCCACTAGAAGCGTGCCGCGAACAGCCCGTGCCAGTCGTCGTAGTCCACGTAATGCCGGTCGCGCTGGAGGCCAAGGCGCCGGCAGAAGCCCTGGAACTCCTTCGCGGTGAACAGGTTGGGGGATTTGGCGCCGGCGGCGTTGAAGTCTTTGAGGTGGGGGTGGCCCGGCGTCGCGATGGCGCCAGGGATATGACCACGGGCGTAGCGTTGCTTGTCCCAGGCGTTTTCGATCACCCCGAGAGCAGGATCGTCAAGATTGCCGCGCAACCACTGCGGGCTGACCATTGGTTGAATATTCATCTTCCCCTTTTTCCGGTGTAAATGCTGTGTTGACTTCCATTCTAACGTCGCCACCTTCGGGCAGACAACGCGGCGGTGCAATAGGAGGTTGAACTAGGCGGAATCAGGGGGCAGAAATGTAGGAAGAATTTGTTGTCCGGGAGGTGGCTGAAAACAGGCGCTGTTACATGGCGGATGACAAGGAAAAGTGGCTCTAGGGGCATAGCTCCCGGAAAGGGGTTTCAGGTATCGAAGCTCCAGCAATCGGACTGATGCCGAAGGGGGGCGCAAGGTCGATGTCCCTGGTATAAATCTCCTTCCGGGTCCGTTCGGGCGAAGGGTGGGCGACCGGCCGCATTTCCGCGGAGTTGGGAGGTCTAAGCCATTCAGATTTTATAGGTGCCTCTTGAAGGTCCCTGGGAGGATACATGCAGAGAATGCAGGCTATGGACCGGACGTCTCGAGGTAGGTTTGCAGATTGTCCGGAAGGCTGGCTCCATAGAAACGGACGATGCCCTGCCTGTCGATGATCAGGTTGGTGGGGACGGTAATGACCCCGTAGGAATGGGTAATTCGGCTCGCCTTGTCGAAGACGATGGGGAAGGTCAGACCATATTTTTTCCTATAAGCATCGGTCTTGCGGGCCGAATCGTTCACTCCCACGTTGATACCGATTACGATGACCTCCTGGTGGCCTGAGCCCGATGCGATTTCGAGGAGTTTCGGCCATTCCTTTTGACATTGGAAACACCATGTGGCCCAAAAATAGAGCAGCACCGGTCTTTGCCCCCTGAAGTCCGCCAGATTCAGTTTTTGCCCGTCAAGCGAGATTAAGGAAAAAGCCGGGGCCGCTTTTCCCACCTCCACGCCCCAGGCCGGACCGGCCGAGCACCAGGCTAAAACCAGGGTCGCGAGAAGGAATTTAAAGCCCTTCACCCTCCCGTATCTTTTTCTGTGAGCTATGACCACAATTGTCCTGCTTTGAATAAGAAGTACTCGCCAAGAGCGAGCATCAGGAACCCGAGGATTTTTTTCATCCACACCATCCACTTGCCGGGCTTGGGAAGAGTCGTGAGCAGACCCGAAAATGTCCCGGCAACGAGCAGGAGAAGCCCCATGCCCAGCGCGAAGGCGAACAGAAGAATCCCGCCAAACAATGCGCTCTGGCGCGTGCCGACATAAGTGAGGAGAATTCCCAAGGCCGGAGTGGCGCAGGGAGAGGCGATAAGTCCTGAAACGGCGCCGACAAGAAAGGCTCCGAGCAGCCCCTTTTTCTTGGTTTTCCTGGAGTGCGGGGAGGGCAGCGTCGGCAGGGAGATGACCTCCAACTGGTTGAGGCCGAGAAGGATGACGATATTGGCCACGACCAATTGGGCCCAGGGATTGGTGCTGATCTGGCCGAACAGGCTGCCGGTAAGCCCTGCAAAGACACCCAGTGCAGCATAGACCAAGGCCATGCCCACGACATAGGACAGAGACAGGAAAAAGGCCTTGAGCCGCTTCTTTTCCCCCAGGCTTCTGGCGCCAATATACGTGGAGACAATGGGAAAGAGGGGGTAGACACAGGGAGAAAGACTCACCAAAACTCCCCCACCGAAAGCGGCTGCAATGGCCATATAGGGGGAACTCCCCAGATAAACTTCCATCCCCTTCACAATATTCAGCACTTCCCGCCCCCATTACGGAAAGTGGCCACGGTAGTCTGGTCCCATGGTTGGTAACGCCCCAACCCTTTTCCGGCCGGGCCGGGGAATCCAACCTGGCTTGACAAAGGGGGAGCAGGATGTAGGCTGTTTTTATTCATGTAAAACAATAGCATATCTCATTTTAAATGGCATAAATCCTAACTCATTTGGGAATAGTTTCCGACACCACTCCGGCTTGGACCCGTCACCAAAAAATGGAGGGACTACCGGCCCTTTTTGAATAGGGAATACTTCTGGGCGCACCGAGACCGTTCGTCCGCATTTCGAAGAGACGAGACGGCCTCTGCTATTTGTTTTTTTAGCCTACTCCATGAAGTCCCTGGTCCCTAACGACTAACCCAAAGGAGGAGTGAACGATGGAACTTACCAGACGCGGATTCCTCAAGGTGTCGGGAGGCGCGGTGGCTGCTTCGGTCCTGGGCGTGGGCCTGAAGCCCGCCCAGGCCTACGCTCAGCCGTTGGCCATCCAATATGCCAGGGAAACCCTCACCATCTGTCCCTACTGCGCCGTCGGCTGCGGCATCATCGTCCATACCCGCGGCGGCGAGGTGATCAATACCGAGGGGGACCCCGATCACGTCATCAACCGGGGAACCCTATGCAGTAAAGGAGCAGCCCTCTATCAACTGCGCCACAACGAAAAACGCCTTACCGAGCCGATGTACCGGGCCAAAGGGGCCAAGGAGTGGAAGACGGTCTCTTGGGATTGGGCCCTCGACCAGATCGCGCGCAGGGTCAAGGACACCCGCGACGCCAGCTTCATGGCAAAGAACGCCAAGGGGCAGACGGTCAACCGCACCGACGCCATCGCCTCGGTCGGCAGCGCGGCGCTCGACAACGAAGAATGCTACCTGTTCCAGAAGATGCTGCGCAGCTGGGGCCTGGTGTACATCGAACACCAGGCGCGAATATGACACTCCGCCACGGTTGCCAGTTTGGCAGACCACCTTCGGCCGCGGCGCAATGACCAACCACTGGATCGATATCCGCAATGCGGACGTGATCCTGATCATGGGCTCCAATGCCGCGGAAAACCACCCCATCTCCTTCCGATACGTCCTGGAAGCCAAGGACCACGGCGCCAAGGTGCTCAGCGTCGACCCGCGCTTCACCCGCACCAGCGCCAGGGCGGATATCTATGCCCCCCTGCGGTCGGGTACCGATATCGCTTTCCTTGGCGGGATGATCAACTACATCCTCGAGAACAATCTGCATCACGAAGAGTACCTGCGTCTGCACACCAACGCGACCTTCCTGGTCAACCCCGCGTTCAAGATGCCCGGCGAGCTGGACGGCCTCTTCTCCGGCTACGATCCGAAAAAGCGCAGCTACGATACAACGACCTGGAGCTTCCAGCGCGACGCCGGCGGGGTTCCCAAGTCGGACCCGGCCATGCAGGATCCGAACTGCGTCTTCCAGCTGCTGAAAAAGCAATTCTCCCGCTACACCCCCGAAGTGGTCTCCGACATCACCGGCACCCCCATGGAGAAACTGCTGGAGGTCTACAAGACTTACGGCGCGACCGGCCAACCCGGCAAGGCGGCGACCATCATGTACGCCATGGGTTGGACCCAGCATACCGTCGGCACCCAGAATATCCGGACCATGGCCATCATCCAGCTGCTGCTGGGCAACATCGGCGTGGCCGGCGGCGGGGTCAACGCCCTGCGCGGCGAGTCCAACGTGCAGGGATCCACCGACCACTGCCTGCTCTTCCACATCCTGCCCGGCTACCTGCCGACCCCGAAGGCGAGCTTGCCGGATCTGGCCACCTACATCGAAAAGACCACGCCGACGACCAACGATCCCTTGAGCGCCAACTGGTGGGGCAACCGCGGCAAGTACATCACCTCGCTGCTGCGGGCCCACTTCGACAGCGCGCCTGACCGCGGAGGAAGAGTTCGGCTATCGAGCTGCTGCCGAAACTCGACGACGGCCAGAATGCCTCCTGGCTGATGCTCTTCGACCGCATGTTCAAGGGCAGGTTCAAGGGCTTCTTCGCCTGGGGCCAGAACCCGGCCTGTTCGGGGAGCAACGCCAACAAGGTGCGCAAGGCCCTGGCCAAGCTCGACTGGATGGTGGCGGTCAACCTGTTCGACAACGAAACCGCCTCCTTCTGGAAAGGGCCGGGGCATGGACCCGGCGAAGGTCAACACCGAGGTCTTCTTCCTGCCCGGTCGCCGCCTCCTTCGAGAAGGAAGGGAGCATCACCAACTCCGGCCGCTGGGCCCAGTGGCGCTACAAGGCGGTGAAGCCGCTGGGCGAATCGCCTGCCCGATTCGGAGATCGATGAACGAGCTCTATTTCCGGGTCCGGCGAACTTTACGCGAAAGAAGGGGGCGCCTTCCCCGAGCCGATCCTCAAGCTCAGCCTGGGATTACGGCTTCAAGATGCTCGACGGCAAGATCACGCAGCTCGACATCCACGCCGTGGCCAAGGAGATCAACGGCTATTTCCTGGAGGACAAGGAGATCAAGGGGACCCTCTACAAGAAGGGCGACTCTGGTCCCCTCCTTTGCCTTCCTGCAGGACGACGGCTCCACCTCTTCGGGCAACTGGCTCTACTGCAACAGCTACACGGAAAAGGGGAACAACATGGCCCGGCGCAGCCACAAGGACCCGAGCGGCATCGGCCTCTACCCCGAGTGGTCCTGGTGCTGGCCGGTCAACCGGCGCATCATCTACAACCGCGCTTCGGTCGATGCCAACGGCCGGCCCTGGGACCCGAAGCGCACCGGTCATCTGGTGGACCGGCAGCGGCTGGAAAGGGGATGTGCCCGACGGCGGCTGGCCGCCTCTGTCCCAGGCCAGGGACCAAAAAATCGTTCATCATGCTCCCCGACGGTGTCGCCTCGATCTTCGGCCCCGGCATGAAGGAAGGACCCTTCCCCGAGCACTACGAACCCCTCGAATGCCCGATCGAGAAGAATCCCCTCTCCGGCACCAGGAACAATCCGGTCGATGAAGCTCTTCTACGACAGGGACCAGGAATCTCCGGAGGATGTCTTCTACTCCTGCGACATGCGCTACCCGTTCGTCGCCACCACCTACCGGGTCACCGAGCACTGGCAGACCGGGGTCATGACCCGCAACACCCCCTGGCTGCTGGAGATGCAGCCGCACCTGTTCGTCGAGATGAGCCCCGAGCTGGCCAAGGACAAGGGGATCAAGAGCGGCGACATGTGCAAGGTCTCCTCGGGGCGCGGCAGCGTCGAGGCGGTGGCCATCGTCACCGAGCGTTTCCGCCCCTTCAAGGTCCAGGGCACCACCATCCATCAGGTCGGTCTTCCCTGGTGCTACGGCTGGAGCACCCCCAACGTCGGCGACAGCGCCAATCTGCTGACCCCGACCATCGGGGACGCCAATACCATGATCCCGGAAACCAAGGCGTTCATGGTCAACGTCGAGAAAATAAGGGGGGTGATGAGCGATGGCACGCAAAGCATTTTTGATCGATACCACCCGCTGCACCGCCTGCCGTGGCTGTCAGGTGGCCTGCAAACAGTGGAACAAGCTCGCCAGCCGAAGCGACGGTCAACCGGGGGAGCTATGAAAACCCGCCGGACCTGACCCCGCACCTGTACAACCAGATCCATTTCATCGAACAGGAACAGGGGACGACTTGCAGCTGGCTTTTTCTCAACAAACGTTGCATGCACTGCGCCGATGCCGGCTGCGTCAAGGTCTGCCCTTCGGCCGGGGCGCTCTACCACACCAAGGAAGGGCTGGTCGCCTACAACCAGGAGAAGTGCATCGACTGCCAATACTGCGTCAACGGCTGTCCCTTCGACGTGCCCCGTTATGATGAACAGGAAAAGGTCACCAAGTGTCATGCCTGCTTCGACCGGGTCGCCGAACGGTCTGCTGCCGGCCTGCGTCAAGGCCTGCCCGACCGGAACCCTGCAGTTCGGTGACCGTGACCAACTTGATCGCCAAGGCCAAGGCGACCGGCAAAAGCTCTACGGCGAAAATGATCTCAACGGCCTGGGTGTCCTCTACCTGCTCGGTACCAAACCTGGCGATCTACCGGTTGCCGGAAAATCCGGCGATCCCGGCCTCGATTTTTCTTTGGAAGGACGTCATCAAGCCGCTGGGCATTTTCGGCTTCTGGGGCGCGGTCGGTGCCGCCCTGCTGCATTACGTGACGGTCGGCCCCAAGCGACTTGATGAAGAAGAACCCCAGGGAAAGGGAGGTGAATGATCATGGCCCAACAATATGTCGATCGCTTCAACACCGTCGAACGGGTGTTGCATTGGATCGTGGCCATCTCTTTCTTTGTCCTTCTGCTCTCCGGTCTGGGGCTGTTCTCCCGGACCTTCTTCAGCTATTTCGCCCTCTTCGGCGGTCCGCAGCATGGGATTCTCTTCCACAAGGGGGCCGGCATCGTATTCCTGGTCTCCTCGGTCCTTCTCTTTATCCGCCTTTTCCCGGCAGAACCTGCCATTTCGATGAGGACGATCGCAAATGGTTCGCCGCCTGCGGTGGCTATCTCTCGCGCAAGGGGAAGGAGATTCCCCAGGGGAAATTCAACGCCGGCCAGAAGATGTTCGGCATCTTCGCCTTCGTGGCGACCCTGGTGATGGGGGCCACCGGGCTGGTGATCTGGAACGCTGCCACCCTGGAGCGCACGGTGACCAGGTTCTCCTTGATGTTCCACGGGCTGTTCTTCGTCCTGTTCATGATGGGAGTCATCGTCCATATCTACCTCGCCTCCATCGGCAACCCCGGCACCCTGGAGGGGATGCTCTGGGGGCAGGTGAAGAAGGATCTGGGCCAGAAAACACGCCACAAGTGGTACCGGGACGTGAGCAAATAAGGACCTGGAGCCGCAGCTGACAGAAGGGGGAGAACCATGAAACGGTTGTTGTTCGCCTTTCTCCTTGCAGCCCTATGGGGGGCGGTGGTTCAGGCCGAGAACCGTGTTCAGGTTCCCCTGGGGGATTCCCCGACCCTGGGACCGGCCGATGCGCCGGTCACCATGATCGAATTCATCGATTTCCAATGACCCCATTGTCAAGCGGCCGGTCCGGTCGTGCAGCAGGTTCTGCGGGAATACCAGGGGAAGATCCGGTTTGTTATCAAGCATTACCCTTATCGCTACCGGCATTTTTCTTACCTGGCCGCCCAGGCGGCGGAAGCCGCCAAGGCCCAGGGGAAATTCTGGGCCATGCACGATATCATGCTGCAGACCAAAAAGCTCGACCGGGAAAGCCTGATCGAGCATGCCAAAACCATCGGCCTGGATGTGCCACGCTTTACCCAAGCGCTGGACAGCCAAAAATATCTGAAACGGGTAGAGCAGGACGTGGCCCTGGCGCAGAGTCTCGACTTTTACCAGACGCCGACCTTCGTCATCAACGGGCGGGTCTTGGTGGGTGATCGACCCATTGAAAAATTCCGGGAATACATCGACCAAGCCCTCAAGGACCAAAAGGCCAAGCCATGATGATCCGCATTCTTTTCGGGTTCAGCCTTCTGTTGGGTGGTGTTTGGTGTGCCATGGCGACTGCCGGCGAGATGAAACTGCCGGGAAGACTCCCCTCCCTGCTCCCTCCGGATGCCAAGCGGGCCGAGCTCGGGCGCGACCTGTTCTTCGACCGGCGGCTGTCCGGCGACGGGACCATGAGTTGTGCTGCCTGCCATATCCCGGAAGAATCATTTGCCGACAGCCAGCCCCTGTCGGGCGCGTACCCGACCAACAAGCATTGGCGGCACACCCAGAGCCTGATCAACGTAGCCTACCTGCAGACGTTTTTCTGGGACGGACGCAGCTACAGCCTGGAAGACCAGGTCAAGGGAGTCATTCATTCCTCCTTCGAAATGAACCTCAACCTCGATTATTTGGTAGCCAAACTGCGGGAGATCCCGGAATACAAAAAATTATTTATTCAGGCCTTCGGTGGGGAGCCGACCCGGGAGAACATTGCCGCCGCCCTGGCCGAATTCGAGCGGACCCTGGTGGTCAACGACTCTCCCTTCGACCGCTATCTGGCTGGAGACAAGAAGGCTCTCAGCGACAGCGCTCTTCGGGGGGCCAGGATCTTTTTCGGCGAGCGCGGCGGGTGTTCGCGCTGCCACAGCGGGCCGTTGCTTTCCGACCAGAGGTTTCACAACATCGGTGTCGGTGAAACGCCTGATCTTCGCAACGACCCCCAGCGGCGGGCTACCCGCAACTTCTTCCTCGGAGAAATGGGAGTGGCGCCGATGGATCGGGATCCCGGCCGCTTTGCGGTCACCAAAAATCCCGCCGACCTGGGAGCCTTCCGCACCCCCCCCTTGCGTCAGGTCGCCGAGACCGCTCCCTACATGCACAACGGCAGTCTGAAGACCTTGGAAGAGGTCATCGACTTCTACAATCGCGGAGGGGGAGACGATCCGAACAAGTCCAAGCTGATCCGCTCGTTGAACCTGTCCGAGCAGGAAAAGGCGGACCTGATTGCTTTTCTCCGAAGCCTTTCCGGCACATTGCCCGAGGTGAAGGCCCCCCCGCCACCGGGGTATTAAAACCTACAAGGAGGAACCTGTGGTCTTTTCCCAAGTTCGGTTAAATCGTCTGCATGAGCTCAAGAAACAGCGCCCCCAGTTTGCCGAAATCTTCGATTTTTGCAGCCAGCTTTACAGCTTTCTGGAGGGAGAGAAAAACGATTTTATTGCCTTGGATGTGGGTTGGAAAGAAGCAGATAACAGGCACCGGGAAGGCATCCCCCTGCTCAGTGGTAAAGACCTCCGGATCGACCAGGCGAAGGCGGTGTTTTTTCTAAGCCGTCTCATCGAGGTGTTGAAGAAAAGTGGAGAGCAGGGTTCGGAGGCTCTCGATATCCTCAAACAAGCTCTGGCAACAGGAAAACTTGACGTTACGGAAATCTTCCGAGCCTGCCTCGACCGGGAACGCGGCCTCCTGGATGAACAGGCGCAACAGATCGCGGTCCCGCCGGCTCTGCTCGAATATGTATTTGGCACCGCTCTCTCTTATGGGCTGCTGAGCGCCAGGGAGGAGGGCCTTTCGGCTAGGACCGAGGGCTGGCTGCATGGTTACTGCCCGTTATGCGGGGGGCTTCCGGGAATGGCAGAGCTGGTCGGCGAAGAGGGACAAAGGATGCTGCACTGCTTGACTTGCGGCACCGCCTGGGGGTTTCCGCGGCGGCAATGCTGTTATTGCGGAACCACGGAGGGGGAAGCTCTCGAATATTTCACCGCCGAAGGGGATGTCGGTCATCGAGTCGATATCTGCCGTAAATGCTCCTGTTACCTTAAAACAGCCGATAGCCGTGAACTAGGTGATGGGCATCCCATGGATATCGAAGATATCAGCACCCTTTTCCTGGATCTTCTAGCGCAGAAAGAAGGGTTCACCAAAGGGAAAAGGGGACAGGAATGAATGGCGCTAGTTTAAGGTCTTTGCGACGCTTCCGGGGAGTAAACTCGGGACTGTCCCCGGCTTCATCGGGGGCTGTCCCAGATGTTTACGGGCTATGGAACTCGGGTGGTTCGCGCCGCGAAAGCCTGGGACAGCCCCCGTTCGGGGACAGTCCCAGTTTTGCTGCTATCCACCCATAAACTAGCGCCATTCGGAGCGAAATAGGTTGGCAGGAGAGGGGCTGGCCGGTTAGGAGCAAAATCCCGGGAAGGTGCATCGGTAGCCAATGCAGGGCGGGCTGAAACGCAAACAATTCGGAAGCTGACCCATATCCCTGGAGCTGGCATGGAACGAGATGACAGTTGCCGAATATTTCGCCTGGAAAAAGGCAGGTTGCGATCCATGCAGCGGGGGGTGGTGCGGGAGTTTCCGCTTACGCTCTTCGTCAACGGCCGTGAACTGGCGACCCTGGTCGCTTCGCCGCATCAGCTGAACTTTCTGGTGGCCGGTTTTTTCCGGAGCAACGGGTTTGTCGATTCCCTAGACGACTTTCTGGCGCTCGGTTCCTGTGAGGAATTCGGGGTGGCCAGGGTTCGGATAAAAAGGGAGGTTTCTGAACGTCTCAGCCCGACCTTGACCTCCGGTTGCGGAACCGGAATCGCCTTCGACCTCCAGAAAAACCTTCCCAGCATGGAAGATGCCCCAGATCTTCCCCACTATTCCCCCCCGGCCATCTTTGGACTGATGAGGGAACTGACCCGGCGGGCGGAGAACTATCGGGCGCACGGAGGAATCCATTCCGCCGCTGTCGGCGATGGCCGCCGTTTGCTCCTCTATGCCGAGGATATCGGCCGGCACAACACGTTCGACCGGATTGCCGGGGAAGCCCTGTTCCGTGGAATTGACTTGAGGGGCAAACTCCTGGTGACCTCGGGACGAATTTCCGCCGAGATGGTCGCCAAGGCAGCCCTCCTCGGCATCGGCCTGATCGCCTCTCGAACCTCCCCCACCGACCAGGCGATCCGTATCTGCGAAGAGGCGGGAATCACCCTGGTCGGCTATCTTCGGGGAGGATCATTCGAAGTCTACTGCCACCATGAAGGGCTGGAGCTGGCGGCGCCTGGAGAAAAAATTCCCGGGGTCACCGGGGTCATTCTCTCTGGCGGCGAAAGCCGGCGCATGGGGAGCGACAAGTCGCTGCTGCCGATCCACGGCGCCCGCTTCATCGACCACGTTTACGTTCAGTTGGCGGCACTCTTCGACGAGGTGATCATCGTCACCAACTCACCAGAGTTCTACCGGGAAATTCCCTGTCGCAAAGTGCCGGACATCCACCCATTTAAGGGAGCCCTGACCGGCATCCATTCGGGGCTCCGCCACGCCAGCCAGAAGAAGGTCTTCGTGGCTGCCTGCGACATGCCCTTCCTCTCCACAGAGACAATCCGACGGCTTTGTCTCGAAAAGGAGAAGGGCGATGTGGTTATTCCCTGCAGCGGGCACGGGGTAGAGCCGCTACACGCGCTTTACGACAAGTGCTGTCTGCCGGCGATAGAGGAGACTCTGGACGCAGGAAAGAAACGGATCGTCAGCTTTTTCCCGCAGGTTCGGGTACACGAAGTGACAGAGGAAATTTTCAAGGACTGCGACCCGGAGGGACACTCCTTCCGCAACATCAACACCCCCCAGGAGTATTTTGCATTGCGTAAACAAGGGACGGAGGAAGAGGTCTCGGGCCGTGGACTGCCGCTGTCGAGCCGTCAGCTGCGCTGAGTGGCCGAAGGACCAAATGTCGTCCCCCTTATCTGCATCGCGGAAAAAGGGAACCTTGGGGGCAGACTCAACATTTAAACTTTCGTTGGTGGATTCAACCGATTCGGTTAAGGCGGCAAAGGGGCTACTTTGTGGAAAAGTAGCCTGTCTCCTTTTGTAGTGCCTGGTTACAGGAAAAATCTGGTTTTGGGTTGAAGCGAGGGCAGGTATGGTCTAAAGAATATCCAGCAATCGGTAATAATCCCTTCACCCCGCAGCCGGGAGCAGGCCAAGAAAAAACACGCGATCATTTTCGGAATCCTGCTGAGCCTCTTCTTCGCCGGTACTGTTTCGGCCCAACCGGATCGCAGCGCCGAGGTCGCTTCCCTGCTGGCGGGGCTCGCCGCCACCAGTAGGGTCGAGCGGATCAATGCCGCCAAAGTCATCAGCCGCTCAGGCCTGACTGATCCTCGGCTTTACGCGAGGTTGGCCGCCCTGCTCAAGGAAGGGTATGCCGGCGCGGTCGACGCCGATCCCGTCGATGAAATGGCTTGGTATTGCAAGGCGCTGGCAGCATCGGGAGATGCCGACTACCGTCCCCTGCTCCAAGAGGTCGCTGCGCACGCGCCAACGGACAAGTTGAAGCATTACGCCGAGCAGAGCAACGCGCTGATCGAGGATTACGCGAAACGCAATCAAGTTCTGAATGCGACGGAAAGCTGGGATGCAAGTCTCTCGGTCGAGGAGAACCGCCTGTTCAATATGCTCGCTTCCAACGACTCCAACCTGAAGCGGGATGCCGCCAAGATGATCGTCCGCCGGCCAAGAGTCGATCCCAAGGTGTTCGCCGCCGCCGCGGCAGCCCTGACCGGTATGGCCGGCGATAACCCCGGCGACGCCCTCGATATCGACACCATGGCCTGGTTGTGCAAAGCACTGGCCGCCTCCGGCGACCACACCTATGTTGCGACGCTCCAGCAGATTATGGAGAAAACCGAAAACCAGAAACTGAAGGACTATGCGGCCAAGGCACTGAAGGCCCTTTAAGGGGTAATGGGGTTAATAGAAGCGAAGGGGCCAGGCTGCTTATTCGGTAAAGCAGACTGGCCCTTTCTGCCTGCGGTCTCCAGTCGTATCGTGCAAAGGGTCGCTCCGAAACAACCCATGGACAGTGAAAGGCCGATGGCCTACAATGCGCCGGACGCTAGGAGGCTGTCGGACTAGGCGGGCCGAAGCGAAAATTTGGATGTTTGAGAACAGATTTTGGCTCGTTTGTGGGCTCATAGCCATAGCTATGGGCTAAAAAGGAGCCGAAATATGGGCCAAACAGCCGGATTTGCAGCCGGCTCATGGATAGTCCGACAGTCTCCTAGGCAAACTCCCCGCCATTCAATCATCAAGGAGTCAACAAATGACGCAATATGTCTGCCCGGCCAAGGGCGGAGTCGATGAAAGCCCTTCGAACCTCTGCCCCCGCGAGGAGATTACCAACCTCTGCTGCGGCTCCTGCGAGGACCTCCTCTGTGGCGGCGAGCATACCTGCCTGAAGATCAAGGCCCAGCGGGAAGCCGGGGGCAGGGTGGAGAGCTGTGGTATCCCGATCGAGGGCTGATTCCCGTTTGCGGTCACCGCCTTTCCGAAACGCCAAGGTGAGGTGATTCCCCGCCCTGATCGGCCTGCCAGCGAATCGACCCGGCGAGTTTTCCCCTTGTCGTTTCGCGCACATGCCACTACCATCGAAGCATTAACCCTCCTGCCTGACCCCTTGCCGACGGACTCTGCCATGGCGGCCTGCGCCGAACGCATCCCGCGCCGGATTCTTCCGGTCATCGTTCTCGCCCAGTTCGCCGGCACCTCCCTGTGGTTCGCCAGCAACGCGGTGATGGGGGATCTGCAGCGGCAATGGCAGCTGCCGGCCAGCGCTCTCGGGACGATGACCTCGGCGGTGCAGTTCGGTTTCATCGCCGGCACCCTCTGCTTCGCCTGGTTCGCCTGGGCCGACCGCTTTTCCCCCCGGCTGCTGTTCCTGGTCTCGGCGCTTTTCGGGGCCGCCGCCAACCTGCTGGTCTGGCTCGCCGCCAGCGGCCTCCCCTCCCTTCTTCTCTGCCGCTTTTTTACCGGGTTTTTCCTGGCCGGCATCTATCCGGTCGGGATGAAGATCACCGTCGCCTGGTATCGCCAGGGGGTCGGCCGGGCGATCGGCTACCTGGTCGGGGCGCTCGTCCTCGGCACCGCCTTCCCCCACCTGCTGCGCGCCCTCGGCCAGGCCTTCCCCTGGTCGGCGGTGATCGCCGCCAGTTCGGCGGTGGCGGTGGCGGGCGGGGTGCTCCTCTACCTGCTGGTTCCCGACGGCCCCCATCTGCCGCCCGGCCGGCGCCTGCAGCCCGGCGCGCTGCGGGCGGTGATCCGCTGCCCCGATTTCCGCCGCGCCAGCTTCGCCTATTTCGGCCACCAGTGGGAGCTCTACGCCCTCTGGACCTTCGTCCCGGCGCTGCTTGGCGGCCTATGCGCAGAGCCGGGGCCTGGCCGGGTTTCCGGTCTCCCTCTGGTCCTTTTTCATCATCGGCGCCGGTGCCGCCGGCTGCATCGTCGGCGGCATCGTCTCGCGCCACGTCGGCAGCCTGGCGGTCGCCTTCGCCCAGCTGGCGATTTCCGGGTTGTGCTGCCTGTTGGTCCCGCTGGCCTTTCACCTGCCGCCCGGCCTGTTTCTCACCTTCCTGCTGGTCTGGGGGATCGCCGTGGTCGGCGATTCCCCCCAGTACTCGGCCCTCTCCGCCCGCACCGCGCCGCCGGAGCAGGTCGGTTCGGCCCTGACCCTGATGAATTGCGTGGGTTTCGCGGTCACCATCGGCAGCATCCAACTGCTGGCCCATCTGATGGGGCGCCTGCCGCTCCCCGAGCTCCTGCCGCTGCTCGCCTTCGGCCCCCTTTTCGGCCTGCGCCAGCTCTGGTACCTGGGCCGGGGAGAGGGCGCGGCGCACCTCGGCCGCTGAACGGCCGCCCGAGACCACGCCGCGCCGGCCGCCCCCAACTCTTTCCAGTCGAGATCCGTCGATGAATGAATCCAGCGTCAGTATCGGCCTCATCGATCCGAAAAGTCCGGCCAACGTCGGGGCGGTCCTGCGCGCCGCCGGCTGTTTTCGCGTCGACGCCGTCTTTTACACCGGGCAACGCTATGCCCGCTCCGCCAGGTTCCATACCGACACCCAAGGCGCCAGCCGGACGATTCCCTTGACCGGGGTCGCAAGCCTTGTGGACATCCTGCCGGAAGGGGCGAAGCTGGTCTGCGTCGAACTGGTCGAGGGGGCGATTCCCCTCCCCGCATTCCGGCACCCGGACCGGGCCTTGTACGTTTTTGGCCCGGAAGACGGCACGCTCCGGCAGGAGCTCATCGACCGGGCCGATGCCGTCGTCTACCTGCCCACCCGGGGGTGTCTGAACCTCGCGGCCACGGTCAATGTCGTTCTCTATGACCGGCTGGCCAAATCCAGTCCGGCCCTGGCCAATGACGAATTGATTCGACAGAGCCGGGATAACAATAACCGGTTGAAAGTCAGGGCCAATCCCGGGGCTCGAGGCGAGCCCGGGGAGCAGCGCTGATGGATCTGGCCTCCCGCTCCGGGTGAAGATATCCTCGGTGAATGGCGACTTCGGCCGGCCGATCGCGGGCGGAATGTCCGGAGAATTTTAGCTGGGGTTTGTTCCGGGACCCCTTTTGGGCTATCGTAGAAAAAGGGTCGCAACTAAAGGTGATGGTCTCGCCAATAAACAAATTTACCGCAGAGGCCGCCGAGTTCGCAGAGAAAAGCCTTTGATCTTAGAATGTTTCCTCTGTGATCTGACGTGAGAAAACGATTTTTTGCGATTTAATCAATGGTGATGCCTTCGCTGGAAAGGAGAGTGCTCCATGGGTCTGAACGAAACACTGCGCGCCATGAAAGAGGCGTCGCGCGGAAAACTCCCCCCGGAAACCCGGGCAGATCATGGCCGCGGCGCTGCAGGCCGTCGAGGCGACCGGTCAGCACCTCAAGGCGCTGGGGCCGGGGGCGCAGGCCCCGGCCTTCGTCCTGGAGGACCACACCGGCCGGCTCTGGTCATCGGCCGAGCTGCTGCAACGGGGGCCCCTGGTGGTCAATTTCTACCGGGGGAGCTGGTGACCGTACTGCAACGCGGAGCTGGAGGCTCTGCAAGGCATACTGCAACAGATTACGGGATTGGGGGCACAGCTGGTGGCGATCTCGCCGATCGAAAAGCGCTTCGCGAAGCGGATGGTGGAAAAGCTCGGGCTGGACTTCCCGCTGCTGGGCGACCCGGGCAACCGGATCGCCTCGGCCTTCAACCTGACTATCAGCGTCCCCGAGCCGCTGCGGGCGGTCTACCGGGGCTGGGGGATCGACCTGGAGCGGGTCAACGGGGATGACAGCTGGACCCTGCCGCTGCCGTCACGCTACCTGATCGGCCGCGACGGGATCATCGTCGATGCCCGGACCAACACCGATCACACCCGGCGTCCGGAACCGGAGGAGACCCTCGCCACCCTGCGCCGGCTCCTGGAAGGGGAGCGCGAAGGGATCCTCTGAAAGGGGAGGCATCTTCCCGGCTTTCCTTAACCGGCTCAGCAGGATTTTCTGCAGGCTGAAACGAACGACCCCGCGGCTTGCTGCGGGGTCGTTCGTTATGGTCTGCCGTTCCTGCCCGGGCCTGCGGCGGCCGGCTCCCTTGCCTCTTGACCCCCGGAACGGGCCGTTCCCTTCATTGCACCGTCTCCATCTGCGTCAGCTTCCTGCCGAGCAGGGACGCGATCACCACCAGGGAGGTGGAGATGAAGATCATGATCATCCCCAGGGCCGAGAGTTTGCCCCATAGGCCGTCCTCGGAAAAGCGCAGGATCTGCACCGCCAGCACCTCCGAGCCGGGGCGCGAAAGGACCACCGAGAGGGTCAGCTCGCGCACGAACATGGTGGCCATGAGGATCCAGCCGGAGACGATGCCGGGGATCAGGAGGGGGATGATGATCCGGCGCATGGTGTAGAAGGGGCTGCCGCCGCAGACCCGGGAGGATTCCTCCAGGTGGCTGTGAATCTGGACGAAGGCGCTCGACAGGGGCCGGATGCCGTAGGGGAGATAGGTGGCGATGTAGCCGATCAGCAGCGCCCAGATCGTGGCGTAGAGGGGGGTGCGGACGAAGAACCACATGAACCCCACGCCGATGACGATGCCGGGGAAGGAGAAGGAGAGAAAGCTCAGCGATTCCAGGATGCCCGCCGCCCGGGTGCGCACCTTGACGATGACGTAGGCGACGAAGATCGAGAGGATGATCCCGAGGGTCGCCCCCACCAGGCCGAGGGTGACGCTGTTGCGCAGCGCCAGCAGGGAGATCGGGTCCCTCAGCACCTCGCTCCAGTTCTTCCAACTCATCAGCGAAAAGGCCCGGGCACTCGGCACCATGGCGTAGGGGACCAGGGAGGTGTAGAAGAGGACGACCACCGGCAGGACGATCAGCACGCAGGAGAGCAGCCCGACGACGGCGAAGATGGGGTATTTGGACCGTTTCAGGTCGATCAGGGTCGGCTTGAATCCCCGGCTCGAGATGGTGACGTAGCGGCTGCTCTCCGCGGTCAGGTAGCGGTAGAGATAAATCAGCAGGATCGAGGCGGCCAGGGCGCTCATACCGATGGCCGAGGCCTTGCCGTAGTCGGCGGAGAAGCCGGTGGAGATGACCCGGTAGATGTGGGTGGAGAGGACGTAGATCCGCCCCGGGATGCCGATCACCGAGGGGACGGCAAAGGAGGCCAGACTGCGCACCACCACCAGGATCGCCGCGGCCAAAATGGCGGGACGCAGCACCGGCAGGGTCACCCGGGTCAGGGTGCGCAGGTTCGACGCCCCGCAGACCTTGGAGGATTCCTCCAGGGCGACGTCGAAGGATCGCATGGCCGGTGCGATGATCAGGTAGGCGATGGGCAGGTCGAGGAGCCCCTCGACCAGGATCATCCCCGGCAGCGAATAGATGTTGAACAGGGCCTTCGAGAGGCCGAACCCTTCCATCAGCCAGCGGTTCAGGATGCCGTTGCTGGGGTTGAGCAGCAGCACCCAGCTCACCGCGAACAGGATGTGCGGGATCATCATCGGGATGATGGAGATGACGCCGAACAGGAACTTGCCGGGGATGTTGGTGCGGGTATTCACGTAGGCCAGAAAGAGGGCCAGGGCGGTGGCCACCAGCGCCGAGCCGAGGGTGAAGATCGCGGTATTGACGAGGATGCCGGCAAACGCCGGGTCGGTGTAGGCCGCGACGTACTTCTCCACGGTAAAGCGGCCGAAGGTGCCGAATCCCCGCGAGAAGCTGCCGAGGACCAGCATGACCACGGGACAGACGGTCAGAAACCCGACGATGACGATCAGCGTTGGGGTGAGGGGCGGTTTTTTCAGCATGCGGCGCCTAAGCCGAAAGCAGAAAACAGTGATCGGGGTCGAAGCTGATGTGAATCTCGTCCCCTTCGGCGAGATCGGCGGTGGGCGTGATGGTGGTGGTGAGCAGCCGGTCTCCCACCCGGATCTCGCCCTCGTAGGCCTCGCCGATGAAGACCAGGGTTTCCACCCGGCCCCGGAAGAGGTTGCGCGCCTTATCCTTCTCTCCGGCCAGCCGCATGAATTCTGGGCGTACGCACAGCATCGCTTCGTCGCCCGGAACCAGGCCGTGGCTGTTGCGGCCTAGGATGGGGCCGATTTCCGAAGCGATGACCGCGTGGCCGTTCTCCAGCGCCGTGACCTTCCCCGGGATCAGGTTGGCGCGACCGATGAAATCGGCGACGAAGCGGTGGTCGGCGTTGAAATAGATCTTTTTCGGGTCGCCGATCTCGACGATGCGGCCTTCGCGCATCACCGCTATTTCATCCGAAAGGGCCAACGCCTCGACGCGGTCGTGGGTCACATAGACCGCGGTGATCTGCAGCTCGGAGAGAAAACGGCGCAGTTCCTTGCGCGTCTCTTCCCGGAGCTTGGCGTCGAGGTTGCTCAGCGGTTCGTCGAAGAGAATCACCTTGGGCTCGGCCACCAGGGCCCGGGCCAGGGCGACGCGCTGCTGCTGGCCGCCGCTCAGCTTCGTCGCCGGCCGGTTTTCGAACCCCTCCATCTGCACGAATTGGAGGGTCCGGGCCACCCGGCTGCGGATTTCCGCCTTGGCCACCCCGCGGTTCTGCAGGGGATAGGCAACGTTGTTGAAGACGTTCATGTGGGGCCAGATGGCATAGGTCTGAAAGACCATGCCGAGTCCCCGTTTTTCCGGCGGCACGAAGATCTTCTTCTCCCGCGACCAGACGATCTCGCCGCCGATGGCGATCTCGCCGGCATCCGGGGTCTCAAGGCCGACGATGCAGCGCAGCAGGGTGGTTTTGCCGCAGCCGCTCGGGCCGAGCAGGGTGAAGATCCGGTTGGCCGGGATGGTCAGGTCGACCCGGTCCAGGGCCCGGATCTCTTTGCCCTCGGAATGGTAGCTCTTGGTCAGCCCGTCGATGCGGATTTCCATGGTTCCTCGAAAAACCGAAGCCGGGGCCGCAGGGTGCGGCCCCGGCTCCTGAAGACGAAAGCCGGCCTACTGGGCGAAGAAGATCGTCTTGAACTTATTCCCCCAGCTGCGGATTTCTTCATCGGAAAGTTCGCGGATGGGCAGGACCTTGGCCTCGCTGATGCCGTCGATGGGGGGAAAGACCCCCGGGGCGAGCACGTATTCGCCTACCTTGTCGGCCAGCAGCTTCATGGCGTCGCGCGACAGCCAGTAGTCCATGAAAACTCTGGCGGCCTCGGGATGGGGCGCCTTGGCGACGATGGCGATGGCCCGCGGCGTGCCGAGCAGGGTGCCGACCCGAGCCCAGTCGAGGGGGGCCGGGGCGTGGGTGATGATGTACTTGGGCATGGAGATCGCCAGCAGCTTCTCACCGCTTTCCACCGGCGCCGGCGAAGGTCCGAAGGACTTGACGAACATCGGCTTGTTGGCGGCGAGCCCCTTGACGAACTTCATCCACGCCTCGTCGGAGGGGAAGATATGGTTCTCCTTCAGCCCGACCAGCCAGGAAATGGTGGTGGCATGGGTCGAGGGATCGGGCATGACGATCTTGTCGCGCCACTTGGGATCGGTGAGGTCCTCGTAGGTCTTGGGGACGTCCTGCGGCTTGACCAGTTCCTTGTTGTAGATCGGAGCGACGTATTCGATGCCGAACTGAACGATGGTGCCATCCTTCGCCCAGGCCGGATAGCCGGCGGCGGAGGGGGACGCATAGGGGGTGAGCACCCCCTGGTCCTTCAGCGTCTCGAGGATCGGCAGCGGTCCCTGGACGACGTCGGCTTCCAGCTTTCCGGCGTCGAACTCGGTCAGGACCGTGGCCAGGTACTTGGAGGTGGAGATGCGGGTGTAGATGCCGTCCACCCCCGTCGCCCCCTTGAAGGCATCCATGATCGGTTCCACGGCGGTGATGTTGGCGTAGAAATTCGCCTTTCCTTCCGCCTTCGCCTTGGCCAGGTCCGCCGCCGAAGCGCAGGGAACGAGGACCAGGCCCAAGAGAAAAATCGCCAGTTTTTTCATGAGCTCTTCTCCTTTTCGCCAAGGGAGGTGTTTTCGTGAATCCGGGCGAATTCGACTTGCCCGACGAACCCTGTGAGAAACCGGAAAACTTTTTCCGCCCATGTCCTGAAGGGAGCGGCGACCGCCAAACCATTTTCGATTTGGCGGTGATCGCAGCGCCGGTGGGGGATTTGCCGTGATATCTGCCCTGAAATGAAAGGAACCGCTGCCGAGCCCGGTCCGGCAGGGTGCCGGTGCGAGATTTGGAGTTAGACAGTTTTAAAGATACTGCCTTGTTGGAGGCGGTCAATTGCCCGGCACCGGAAAATAAGAATGGGCCTTGGCATCTCCCATCGGATTTGGCGGATGGCAGATCCCCAAGCCCCAATCGATCGGGCATGGTGAGTTGGTTCAAATGCCGAACCCTACCTTCAGAGTGGTGCTCCCCGGAGGGCTACGGCCACCGAACCTGCGAAGGAGGCTTTAGCGCCCCGGCCAATCGTCATCTTTTCTGCAGCTGGGGGAACCGTTTACCAATTCTGCAGGCGTGGTCCTTCCCCGAATTTTCGTCGATAATTCCTGGCCGTCACCGCTTGCACGGGCTTTCGCGCCTGCTTCAACTGCCGCAGCAGATGTGCTGCCGCCATCGGCGTTCCCAGCAGAAATCCCTGGGCTTCGTCACAGCCGCTGTTCTGCAGGAACTCCAACTGGGCGCGTGTCTCCACGCCCTCGGCCAGGACCCTGATTTTCAGGGTATGGGCCAGGGCGACGACCGCCTCGACGATGGCGGCATCGCTGGGGTCATGACCGATGCCGGCGATAAAGGCCCGGTCGATCTTCAGCCGGTCGACCGGGAAATGCTTGAGGTAGCTCAGGGAGGAGTAGCCGGTACCGAAATCGTCGATGGCGAGCTGGACGCCCATTTCCTTCAGGGCTTTCAGCATGGTCACGGTTTGCTCGCCGTGTTCCATGAGAACGCTTTCGGTGAATTCCAGTTCCAGGCAGGTCGGGTCGAATTGCGTCTCATCCAGGATGTTTCGGATGAAATCAGGAAAATCGGGCTGGCGCAGTTGATGACCCGAAATGTTGACCGCCACCCTGCCCACCGCATACCCCGCCTCGAACCAGGCCTTGGCCTGGCCGCAGGCCGAGCGCAGGACCATCTCGCCGAGGGGGAAAATCAGGCCGCTGTTCTCGGCCAGCGGAATGAATCGTGCCGGCGAAATCTCCCCGAGTTCGGCATGGCGCCAACGGGCCAGCACTTCCACCCCGCAGGGACAATCGGACTGCAGATCCCATTGGGGTTGATAGACGAGGAGAGTTCCCTTCCCTCCAGGGCAAGCCGGAGGGCGGATTCCAGGGCCACCTTTTCCACGATCTTTCTGTTCATCCTGGCCGAGAAAAACTGGAAATTCTGACGGCCATTGGCTTTGGCCTGATACATGGCCGAATCGGCGCAGCGCATCAGCCCTTCCATGTCGGGAGCATCGTTGGGGTACAAGGCGATGCCGATGCTGATGCTGGCATAGATCTTCCTGCACTCGACTTCGAAGGGGACGCGGAAGCTCTCCTGAATCCGGCGGGCCGTGGCGGCGGCCGTCTCCTGGTCCTCGGTGGGGCCGAGCATGACCACGAACTCGTCTCCGCCCAGCCGGGCCAGGGTATCCGAGCCGCGCACGCAGGTCGATAGCCGGTGGGCCACCTCGGTCAGGAGCCGGTCGCCGAATTCATGCCCCTGGGTGTCGTTGATGTCCTTGAAATGGTCGAGATCGAGGAACAGGACGGCCACCGATATCTGGTTGCGGTTGGCCTGGACCAGCGCTTTCTGCAGCCGATCGAGGAAAAGCGTGCGGTTGGGGAGGCTGGTGAGAGTGTCGTAGTAAGCGAGTTGGTGAATCTGGACTTCGTTCATCTTGCGCTCGGTGATGTCTTCGCAGATGGTGACGATGCCCAGGAATTCCTGCTTGGCATTGCGGACCGCCACGGAAGAGAGCTGAACGGGGAACTCGCTGCCCCCTTTGCGGCGATTGACGCTTTCCCGCCGCCAGACTCCGGAATTTTCGTGTTTTTCCAGGAGGCCGCCTTGGTGCATTCGTTGCGGCGCCAGGACCCGGGCATGCTGATCCAGCAACTCACCCACTTCGAAGCCGTGCATCGCCGCGTCCGCCGGATTGGTGTAAATGATCTTCCCGTCGGCGTCGCAGATGGTAATGCCGAGAGGCAGAGACTCAACGGCCGCCCGCAGCATGCGGAGGTTGCCTTCGCTGCGAGTCAGCTCTTCGAGGGCCCGGCTGGCCCGCAGCAGGGAACGGACCCGGTAGCCGAGGAGCTCGCCGCTGATCGGTTTGGAAATGCAGTCGGTGACCCCGGCGTCGAAGGCGCGATGGATGGCGGCGGTGTCCTTGAGGCCCGTCACCGCCAAGATGGGGGTATACTGGCCTCCTGCCATGCCGCGCAGGGCGGCGCAAGTGCTGAAGCCGTCCATCGCGGCATTACCAGGTCGAGGATCACCACGTCAGGGCGCGCCGTGTGGAAGAGTTCGAGGGCCTCCTCGCCGCATGCGGCCTCCTCGATCCGGCAGCCAACGTCCTCGAGGGCCGCGCGGAAGGTTTTGCGCATGAAGGCTTCGTCGTCCACCACCAGTACCGTCGGTCTCAAGGGGTCGGCCTCGGCCCTCGGCACCGCGTTGTTGCCTGGTTCCGTCATCATTGACCCTCCGGCAGTCATCATATCGGGGAAGGTTGGGCCGTCGGCCGTGCCGGTCGCCGTGCAGAGCTTCCTCCCCGGGCGTAAGGTGCCAACGTCGGTCCTAAACAAAATCCGCTGGTCGGGGCGATGCCGGCAACAGCGGTTCGTTTTTTATTTGCAGTCGGGGAAATGGAACAGGAAATTCACAATGATCCTCCAGTACCCGCTATTTGACTAATTTATATACAGAATCAAATTACTTTTCTCTTCCTTGAGGAATTTGTAGCAGACTCCTTCCCGATTGCAATTGTCCGGCGCACTCGACTTTTGCTGGCTGGGACGGAAAAATGCCGATACCCTGCAAGCCGCAGATCGCCGGGGAAGCTCCCGGCAGGACATCGTCGAGACGCCCGGCAATGCCGCAGTGAGCCTGTCCTACCCAGACCGGCGTTCAGTCGCCCCCGGAAGCCGGGGAGATTATGGCTGCGGCCCTGTGCCGGTTTCGGGAAGGGGAAACGCCGGCCATGCGGTCGGACCGCAGGGTAATAATCCGGTATACTGGATTCCGCGAGGAGGGTGGAAGCGAATTCGAACCCGGAGGTAGGCTATGCACATTCTCGGCATCGACATCGGCGGCAGCGGGATCAAGGCGGGCGTGGTCGACGTCGAACAGGGCTGCCTGATCGGCGAACGGCGGCGCATTCCAACCCCCGAGCCGGCCACGCCGCGAGCCATGCAGGAGGTCGTCGCGAGCCTGGTCCGGGAATTTTCCTGGACCGGGGCGGTCGGCTGCGGATTTCCCGGGGTGATTCGTGACGGCCGGGCAATGACCGCCGCCAACATCGATCGCGCCTGGCTCGGTACCGACGTGGCCGGCCTGTTTGCCGGCGCCACGGACTGCCCCTTTCTGGTCCTGAACGATGCCGACGCGGCCGGGATCGCCGAAATGCGTTTCGGCGCCGGCCGGGGGCGGCCGGGAGTGGTGCTGCTGATCACGGTGGGAACGGGCCTCGGTTCCGCCCTGTTCAGCGACGGCGCTCTGGTCCCGAACACCGAGTTCGGCCATATCCTGCTGCGCGGCAAGGAAGCCGAGCGCTACGCCTCGGATGCCGTCCGGGAACGGAAACACCTGAGCTGGAGCAGGTGGGGGAAGCGTTTCAACCGTTACCTGCGGCGCATGGAAGAGCTGGTCTGGCCCGATCTCTTCATTATCGGCGGCGGTGCGAGCAAGAAGCACGAGCGGTTCTTCTCCCAGCTCGATGTCCGGGCCGAAGTCGTTCCGGCGCAATTGCGCAACGAGGCCGGGATCATCGGCGCCGCCCTCGCTGCCGCCCGCGCCGCTGCCCGCTGATTTCGCAGACGCAAAGGGGGCCGGACACGGGTTTTTGTTGAAATTCCCGGTGTGATCAACGAAAGTATTGAGGAATTGCCCAAACCGAAGGGAGACTAAAAATCGTGTCCGAACTGTTACCCGAGGGCGAAGACCTGCGGCGTGCCGTCAAATGGATCTCCGCCAACCGCCTGGAGGACCCCGACCAGCCGCTGCCGCGGCTGGTCGAGGAAGCTACCTTCAAATTCGATCTTTCCCCCAAAGACGCCGAGTTCCTGATCCTTTTCTTCAAGGAGGGGCAGGGCGAGCCCTGATCCCCTGGCCTATCCCACCTGCAAGATCAGCATCGGTCCGTCCGGGACGATCGCCCAGCGGGCCTCCTGGCCGAAACGCTGCAGCAGCTGTTCGATCGCCGTATCGAGAGCCGCGACCGGGTGGAAGTGGAAGCGCTTCAGGGTCGCCGCGTCGATGCCGTGGGTGTAGACCCAGACCTCGTTCTTCAGCATCACCTGGTAGGTCTCCTGGGCGCACCACTGATCGGGGAGGAAGAACTCCTTCTTCATCAGCTTCTCGATGAACGCCGCCGGCGTGGTGGCGTGCTCGAAGACCGCCCGGTACTCCTCGCTGCCGAAGCCCTCCAGACATTCCGTCGCAATCAGGATCACACCCCCCTCGCGCACCGCGCCGGAGACTCCCGAGAGCCCCTTGGCCGACTGGTAGAGGTTGCAGTCGAGCGGCGCACCGGCGTTGGTGGTGACGACGAAGTCGAGGGGCTGTTCCAGCTGCCTGACGCAGTGCCTGGAAAGGAATTCGACGCCCTGGAGGTGCGCCTTGACCGGGTGGCCGGCGAAAACCCCGGTGACCCGCTTGCCGGTGTCGAGGGTGACGTTGACGATGAAATCGGCGCCGGCCATCGCCATGACCGCCAGCCCCGCCTCGTGGAAGGGGTTTCCCTCGAGCACTCCGTAGCGGGTCTGCGGGTGGGCGACCATCTCCGGGCCGTGCATGAACTCGAGGGTCTTGACCGAGGAGATGCCGGGGAGGATCGACTTGCGTCCCCCGGAAAATCCGGCCCACATGTGCGGCTCGATGAAGCCGGTGAGGATCTTCAGGTCGGCCTGAAGGTAGCGGAGGTTGACGTAGGCGGGGACGCCCTCGCCGATGGTTCCGACCTGTTCCATCTCCGCCTGGTTTTTGGAGAAATGGTTGATCACCCGGTAGCGTGCGGCCACCTCCGGTCCGACCAGCCGTTCCAGCTCGGCCCCCTCGTTGGGGCGGTGGATGCCGGTGGCGATGAGGATGGTGATCTGCTCGGCGGGCATCCCGGCCGCTTCCAGCTCGGCGGTGATCAGCGGCAGCAGCAGAGGGTTGGGGACCGGCCGGGTGATGTCGCTGATGACGATCACCGCATCGCGCCTGCCGCGCGCGAGTTCCCGGAGCGGCTGCGAAGCGTGCGGTTCTTCCAGCGCCGCCTGCACGGCCGCGGCCGGATCGGCCAGGGGCGTCGCCTCCTGCGGATAGAGGACCCCGGCAAAATTCGCGGTCTCGGGAAAATTCAGTTCCAGCCCCTGTTCGCCATACTTGAGACGGACCTGCATGTCGGCTCCTGAGGTGGACCGGCGCCGCTCTGACGCGCCGGTCGGAAGGTCGCTACCTGTCAGCATAAGGCCGGCGCGGCGGATTGCAAGAGACCTGCCTCCCGCCGGGGCGCGGCACGGCAGACTTCAATCGGTCCAGTCGGCCCGGGTGGAGATTTGCTCCGGAAGCTGCAGCCCCCATTTCTGCAGTTGGTGATGGCTGAAGGCGAACTTGCCGTTCTCGCCGGCTTTCGGGGGAATCTGCGCGGGCGGGGTGCCGGCAAGGACCTTCTGCACCAGGGTGGCTGCGGCCTTCCCCTGTTCCCGACCGCTGAGGACGAAACCGCCGATAGTCGCCTCGGGGCCGATACTGAAATCCCAGAAGGAGAAAGGGGGGAGCGGGGTGTTGGCCGAGGTCCACGCCAGGACCTGGTCGGCCGGCACGTTCTTTCCCTGGCGGTCGACCAGGGTATGGTAGAGCCCCACCACGATGGCATCATACCCCTGCTGTTTCGCTTCCCGGACGGTTCGCTGCCATTCTTCCCAGGTGGCTATCAGCTTCAGATCCACCAGGGTGTTGCTGATCAACTGGCTCGACTGTCCCTTGAAGGCTTCGGCGACCGAGGCGCGTGAAGTGGTACCGCTGTCGAACAGAACCAGCACCTTTTTCGGCGCCGGCTGGAGGATCTGCTCGATGGTGCGTACCGAAAAGTCGAACAGCGGCCGCTCCAGAATGCCGGTGAGGTTGTGCCCGGCAGGGACGTAATCGTCCGGGTTGCCGTTGATGCCCAGGTAGACTACCGGTACCTTCTGGTCGAGGAGTTTGGGACCGAGGTATTTCAGCGCGTTGTCGTCGCCGAGGATGACCAGGTCCGGCTTGGTCTGCAGGTAGCTCTGCCAGGCTTTTTCGGCTTGGCGGGGGTGGACCGAAGCCGGCAGCCGCTTGGTGTCCATCGCGAAGGTTGCCAGGCGCACCCTGTCCCCCAGTTCGGTGCGCAATCCCTCGAGATAGCTGCTGTCCCAAGGGTTTTGGGACTGGTAGCTTTCGATGACCAGCACGCCGGGTCTGGCGGCGAGGACGGCCGTGGCGGTGAACAAGACGGCTAGAACGGCGAGCAACAGACGCTTCATGGCGGCACCTCCTTAGGAAATACTCGGGCTGTCGAGGCTGGGCAAGTCAGTTAATGGTAATACCATTTTATTTTTTAACAGGCGGGCTGGCCCGAAACAACAAAAATCGTGCATCGGTCCACTTTCCAGGCCTTCTTCACCCCGAAACACCATCTCGTCGGTGACCGCCGGAGGTTTTTTTGCCGCCCGTCGCAGGGGGCGGCTTTAGGGGGGAGATGCCCCTGTTTCCGTCGCGGAAGGGGGAAGCGGACCTCTTTCCCCGCCGCCCTGAACGCGGCGGGGCGTACTCCGCAGAGTACGCCCCGTGACTTCAGCCAGGTTGTCCGGATGCTCATCCGGCCATGATGTAGTTTTCCAGTTGGCCGATCAGGTACTCCTTCTCGGCGATGATCGCCTTGACCGCGTCGCCGATGGAGACCAGTCCCGCCAGCTTGTCGCCGTCGAGGACCGGCAGGTGGCGGCAGCGCTTTTGGGTCATCAGCGCCAGGCATTCCTCGATGCTCTGCTCGGGACGGGCGAAGAACACCTTCCTGCTCATGATCTCGGCCACCGAGGTCTCCCGGGAAGAGACGCCCCTGAGGATCACCTTGCGGGCGTAGTCCCGCTCCGACATGATGCCGACGACCTGTTCCTTTTCCACTACCACCAGCGCCCCGATGTCCTTCGCCGCCATCTTCTCCAGGGCGGAGAAGACCGACTGCTCGGGACTGGCGGTCCAGACCTTCTGACCCTTCTCCTCGATCAATTGCCCCACAGTTTTCATACCCACCTCCACTCGCTTGCTGGTCGAATCCGAACTCCGCACCCTGTTTTAAAAACATAATGGCCAAGGAACGAATGTCAAACAACGTCGAGGGGGATTCGGGAGAGCCGAAAGGACCCTGGCCGGCGCCGCCACTTTCTCGGGTGCTGGTTGGCTCAGGCTACCCCCCGGGCTCAGCCAGCCGGGCCTCCACCTCGGCCACCCGGCGGATGACCTCGATGACGCTGTCGGGGTTGAGGGAGAGGGAGTCGATCCCCGTCTCAACCAGAAAGGCGGCGAAATCGGGGTAGTCGCTCGGCGCCTGGCCGCAGATGCCGATCTTGGTGCCGGTCTTGTTGGCGGAGCGGATCGCCTGGCTGATGCTGGCCATCACCGCCGGGTCCCGCTCGTCGAAGAGTTCGTGGAGCAGGGCCGAATCGCGGTCGACCCCGAGGGTGAGCTGGGTCAGGTCGTTGGAGCCGATGGAAAAGCCGTCGAAGCGCTCGCGCGAACTGCTCGGCGAGAATCACGTTGGCCGGGATCTCGACCATCATGTAGACCTCCAGCCCCCGCTCGCCCCGCACCAGGCCTTCTTCGGCCAGCACCGCGAGGACCCGGTCGGCCTCCCGCAGGGTGCGGCAGAAGGGGATCATCACCACCACGTTGGCCAGACCGATTTCCTCGCGCACCCGGCGGATCGCCGCGCACTCCAGGGCGAAGCCGGCCCGGTAGTGCTCGCTGTAGTAGCGCGAGGCGCCGCGGAAGCCGAGCATGGGGTTTTCCTCGGCGAACTCGAACTGGCGGCCGCCGATCAGGTCGGCGTACTCGTTGGTCTTGAAGTCGCTCATGCGCACGATCACCGGGTGGGGATACTGGCTGGCGGCGATGGTGGCGATGCCTCGGGCGAGGCGGTCGACGAAATACTCGCTGCGATCGGCATAGTCCCGGGTCAGCTCGCGGATCTTGCGTTTGGCTTCAAGGTCCTCCAGTTCGTCGTAGCGCAACAGGGCCAGGGGGTGGGCCTGGATCAGGGTGTTGATGATGAACTCCATGCGCGCCAGGCCGATCCCCCGGCACGGGAGCCGCCACCAGCGGAAGGCCGCGGCCGGGCTGGCGATGTTCATCATGATCTGGGTGGCGGTGGTGGGGAGCTGGTCGACATTCACTTCAGCCTCGGTGAATCCGAGGATGCCGGCATAGATCTTCCCCTCTTCCCCTTCGGCGCAGGAGAGGGTCACCTCCATCCCGTCCTCGAGTTCGGAGGTGCCGTGCTCGGTACCGATGACCGCGGCGATCCCCAGTTCGCGGCTGACGATGGCGGCATGGGAGGTGCGCCCGCCGTGGTCGGTGATGATTCCCGCCGCCTTCTTCATGACCGGCACCCAGTCGGGGTCGGTCATCCCGGTGACCAGGATGTTGCCGGCCTTGAACTGCTCGATCTCGCCGGCGCTTTTGATCACCTGGACTTTCCCGGCGGCGATCGCCTCGCCGATGGCGAGTCCGGTGAGCAGCACCTCGCTTTTCTTATCGAGGGTATAGGTCTTGAGCACCCCGGCCAGTTTGCGGGACTGCACCGTCTCGGGACGGGCCTGGACCAAAAAGAGTTCGCCGCTCTGCCCGTCCTTGGCCCACTCCATGTCCATCGGATGGCCGTAGTGGCGCTCGATGGCCACCGCCCAGCGGGCGAGCTGCAGGATCTCGTCGTCGCTCAGGACGAAGGTGCGCCGCTCTTTGGCAGAGGTGTCGACGCTGCGGGTGGTGCGGCCGGCGCCGCGGCCGTAGATCAGTTTCTTCTCCTTGCTGCCGAGACTCTTGCCGAGAATCGGTCGGTATTCCGAGTCCTCCAGCAGCGGTTTGAAGACCGTATAGTTGTCCGGGGTCACCGCCCCCTGCACCACGGTCTCCCCCAGCCCCCAGGCGGCTTCGATCACCACCACCTGCGGGAAGCCGCTGTCGGTGTCGATGGAGAACATCACCCCGGCGCCGGCCTGGTCGGAACGCACCATCTGCTGCACGCCGATGGACAGGGCGACCTGGAGGTGGTCGAAGTGCTTGGTCTCCCGGTAACTGATCGCCCGGTCGGTAAAAAGCGAGGCGTAACAGCGGCGGCAGGCGTCGAGCAACTCCTCCTCGCCGCTGATGTTGAGGAAGGTCTCCTGCTGCCCGGCGAAGCTCGCTTCCGGCAGGTCCTCGGCGGTGGCGCTGCTGCGCACCGCCACGGCGAGCTCCTGGTCGCCGCAGCGGCGGCAAAGCTCGCGGTAGGCGTCGCGGATGGCCAGGGCGATCGCCTCGGGCCAGCTGCCGCGCCCGATCAGGCGGCGGATCGCCTCGCCGGTCTGGCGCAGGGACGTCTTCCCCTGGCGGTACTCCTGAAGCCGCGTGCGGATCTTCTCCTCCAGCACATTGGCGGCGAGAAACTCCCGGTAGGCCGCGGCAGTGGTGGCGAATCCGCCCGGCACCTTGACCCCTTCTGCCTGCAGGGCACCGATCATCTCCCCCAAGGAGGCATTCTTGCCGCCGACCAACGGGACGTCGCTGTTGCCGACCGTTTCGAACCAGCGGATGGTCAGGTCGTCCATAATCAACCTCCCTTTCCGGCTGCCCAGGCCTTTGGTTCAGGCGATGGACCGCCGGTGGCGTATGGCAAAATCAAAACCTTCCCTGCTTTCGTTGTAACAGCCCCGGGAAGGCTGTCAAACAGGGATTGTCGGCGGTTCAGGAAGGCCGCGGTCAAATGCCGAAAATAGATGGTGTTGAGCCGCATCACCGGCGCTATAATAGGGCCGGCAGCAATTTGAACAACGATCGGGGATGCTGAATCTGTCTGTGAAGATCTCCGAACCGTTGAAAGTTCTTTCCCGCAAGCGGGTCTGCGCCGTGTCTATCCATTCCACCGTCGCCATCCCTGCCAACAACTCGCCCCGGACATGATGAAGAAATCCGCTCTCTGGCTCAACCTGCTGATCGTTTGCGGTTTCGGCCTGGCCACCTTCCTCCTCTGGGGCTGGGGCAACCGACCGCAGGCGGAGCCGCCCTGGCCCGCCCGGGTGGCGGGGATGTCCTTCTCCCCGCTGCGCCTGGGCAACGATCCCGTGACCGGGAAGTATCCGACCGTAAGCGGAAATCGATGCCGACCTGAGCCTGCTGGAGGGGAAGGTGCAGGCCATCCGCACCTACGGGCTGGGCGGCACCCTCGCCGAAATCCCGCGGCTGGCGGCCCAGCATGGCATGAAGGTGACCTTAGGGGCCTGGCTGACCGACAACCTGGAGGAGAACGAACGGGAACTCGAGCGGCTGGTCAAGGTGGCCAGGGCGCACCGGCACAACGTCATCCAGGTGATCATCGGCAACGAGACGATCCTGCGCGGCGAACTGACCGTGGACCAGCTGTGCGTCTATCTCGACCGGATGCGCCAGGTGCTGAAATTCCCGGTCAGTACCGGCGAGCCCTGGAACGTCTGGCTGGAGAATCCGGAACTGGCCCGGCATGCCGACTTCATCGCCGCGCATTTCCTCCCCTACTGGGAAGGGATGCCGCTGCCGGGCGCCGTCGGTCACGTCGCGGCCACCTACGACATGCTGCGGGAGGCCTTCCCGAAAAAGCGGATCCTCATGGCCGAGGTCGGCTGGCCGAGCAACGGGCGGACTCTTCGCGCCGCCGTGGCCTCCCAGTCCAACGAGGCGATCTTCCTGCGCAACTTTCTGCAGCTCGCGGAGCAGAAGCACTACGATTATTACCTGATGGAGGCCTTCGACCAGCCCTGGAAGTCCGAATCGGAGGGGGCGGTGGGCGCCTACTGGGGGGTGTTCGACGTCCACCGCCAGCAGAAGTTCCCCTTCACCGAGCCGATCCGGCGCATCCCCCAGTGGAAGCTGCTCGCCGGCCTCTCCGTCGGCCTCGGGCTGGCGGCCGCCCTGATCCTTTTCACCGACAGCGACAGCCTGCGGCGCCGCGGGCGCAGCTTCCTGGCCCTGCTCGCCAACGGTATCGCCGCGACCCTGGTCTGGGTGATCTACGATTACACCCACCAGTACCAGAGCTTGTTGACCATCTCCGTGGGCATCTGCCTGCTGCTCGGCTTTCTGGGCATCTGCTGCGTCCTGCTCACCGAGGCCCACGAACTGGCCGAGGCGAGCTGGACGAAACAGCGGCGGCGCTTTTTTGCCGGCACCCCGGAGCGGGCGCTGGAGCCCGGCCGGATTCATCCCAAGGTGTCGATCCACGTGCCGGCCTACAACGAGCCGCCGGCGATGCTGATCGCAACCCTCGACGCCCTGGCGGCCCTCGACTATCCCGACTTCGAGGTGCTGGTCATCGACAACAACACCCAGGACGAGGCGGTCTGGCGGCCGGTCGAGGCCCACTGCGCCGCCCTCGGCGAGCGCTTCCGCTTCTTCCACGTGGCGCCGCTGGCCGGTTTCAAGGCCGGCGCCCTCAACTTCGCTCTGCGGCAGACGGCCCCCGACGCCGAGGTGATCGCGGTCATCGACAGCGACTACCAGGTTGCCCCGCGCTGGCTGCACGACCTCGTCCCCTATTTCGCCAATCCCGCCATCGGTTTCATCCAGGCCCCGCAGGACTACCGCGACGGCGACGACTCCCTGTTCAAGCAGATGTGCTACGCCGAGTACAAGGGCTTCTTCCATATCGGCATGGTGACCCGCAACGACCGCAACGCCATCATCGAACACGGCACCATGACCATGGTGCGCGCGCAGGTGCTGCGCGAGGTGGGCGGGTGGGCGGAGTGGTGCATCACCGAGGACGCCGAACTCGGCCTGCGGATCTTCGAGGCGGGGTACGAAGGGGGGTACGTGGAGCAGAGCTACGGCCGCGGGCTGATGCCCGACACCTTTGTCGATTTCAAGAAGCAGCGCTTCCGCTGGGCCTACGGCTCGATCCAGATCATGCGCCGCCACCTGCGCCCCCTGCTGGGCTGGCGGAACCGGCGGCTGAGCCGCGGCCAGCGCTACCATTTCGTCGCCGGCTGGCTCCCCTGGCTCGCCGACGGCCTGAACCTCTTCTACACCATCGGCGCCCTCTTCTGGTCGGCCCTGATCATCCTCGATCCCCGCCACGTCGATCCGCCGCTGGCGGTCTTTACCATCCCGCCCCTGGCGCTCTTTGTCTTCAAGGTGCTCAAGTTGATCTATCTCTACCGCACGCGGGTCCGGGCCAGTCGCCGGGAAACCCTCGGCGCCGCCTGGGCCGGCCTGGCCCTCTCCCACACCATCGCCAAGGCGGTGGTCACCGGAGTCTTGAGCAAACACAAGCCGTTCTTCCGCACCCCCAAGTGCGAGAACCGTCCGCGGCTGGTGCAGGCGGTGCTGAGCGCTGCCGAGGAGACGCTGCTGGCGGTGCTGCTGGTCGGCGCGGCGCTGGGGGTCTTCTGGCTGCAGGGCGGGGATCTGCCCGGCGCCCGGCTCTGGGCAGTGGCGCTGCTGGTGCAATCGCTCCCCTACCTGGCGGCGCTGGGGATGGGGCTGGTCAGCTCCCTTCCCGGCCGCAAAGCCGCAGCCGCGCTTCGCCCCGGCTTGTCGTTCCGGCAGTGAAAACGCCGGGGCCATCTCCCGCATCCTCTTGCAACCCGCCGAAAGAGCGCTAATGTTTCATTCCATCGAGCCCGAAAGCGGGTTTCCTGAAGGACCCCCGTTCCCCCCCACTGGGTCCCGGCCGGGTGACTCCCCCGCCAGAAGGAGGCAGCCAATGAGATCGAAACTCAGGTTCACGGTGGTGTTGCTGACGGTCCTCGGGATCGCTGCCGGCAGTCCGGCCATCGCCCAGCAGAAGCCACCGGCCGAGAAGGGACCGGCTCTCGACATGAAACAGGTGACGCGCGGCCGCTATCTTTCCAGGATCGCCGGCTGCAACGACTGCCATACCGAGGGGTACCTCGTGTCCGAGGGGAAGGTCCCCGAGGCGCAGTGGCTCACCGGGGCCAGCCTCGGCTGGCGCGGCCCGTGGGGGACGACCTACGGCGCCAACCTGCGGCTGTTCGTCAATGCCCTGACCGAGGAGCAGTGGCTCGCCACGGCCCGCCAGCTCAAGGCCCGGCCGCCGATGCCCTGGTTCACCCTTAACACCATGGATGAGACGGATCTGCGGGCCCTCTACCAGTTCATCCGCTATCTCGGCCCGGCCGGGAAGCCGGCGCCGGCCTACGTGCCGCCGGGGCAGGAACCCACCACCCCCTACGCGCTCTTCCCGTCGCCGCCGCCCACGCCGGCCAAATAATCGACTGGCTTTTTGCCGGGGGGCCGTCGCGGTTGGGGGGGGAGTGCGGAGCAGAGAAAAATGACGGGCCGCCTTGTATAAGGCGGCCCGTCTTTGTGGTGTGGGAGGACGGCGGGGGAGACCCCGCCTCCTACCCGATGGCGCCCGCTGCCCGGGCCCCGGCATCCTAACCTGCGGCATTCCCCGTCAGGCGGGCCAGTTCCCGATTTTAGATCGTAGGTCTGAGTGTGTCCCAGAGAGGGAACGGATTCCCCCTGAACGAACCCACTACACCTGGGAATGGAGGCGATTCGCCCAGCCTGAAGGTGCCCTGGATTCGGCGAGGATCCTGTCTGCAGGCTGTCCGGCATGGTTATTTTTGGGTGCGCAGTCGATCCAGGGCAAGGGTCTGGCGGGCCAGGATGCCCACCGCTTCCTGATTCTCGATGGCCGCGACGAGTTGTTCGAGTTCGCCCTGGATATCCTTGATTTCCTGGATCCGGGTGCGAAGGCCGGAAGTGGTTTCGTTGACCGAATCGGCCAGGTCCATCAGGACGTCGTTGCGCCGCAGCACGATATGCTCGGTAAGGTCACCAGCCCTGATCGAATCCAGGCATTTCTGGATCCTGTAAATAGGCCCGGCCACCTTCTGGGGGAGGAACAGGGCCAACCCAAGGCCGCCCACCAGGCTCACCGCAGCGCCAGCCCCGATTACGGGGAGGAGCAGGTCGCTGACCCGCCGGATCTGGATATGGGCCGTATAGAAGGTCGAGGAAATCTCCTGGCGGGAGTAGATATAAAGAATCAGGACCGCGACCAGGGAACTGAGAATCACCACTCCGGCAATCCGGATCAGCAGCCAGATCTGGAACTCCCGTTTCACAGCCAGGTTTAGAATTCTTCTTTTGTAGGGCTTTTTCCCTTGGTTTGCCATGGTGTGATCCTCGATCGTCAGGTTTTATAGCATGTCTGTGTGGCAACCGACGCAAAGCTCGCGTTTACCCGGTTTCCTGGAGAGATATTCGTAGTCGGAGCTATGGGGGTTGTGGCAGGAGTTGCAGGTGATCCGACCATCCGGAAGGGTAGGATATTCAGGAGGGATGGTCATACCGGGTTTCGGGTATACGTTCACCGGGTGGGTTGCCCGGTTCTGATCCGGATGGCAATTTTTACAAACAGCCGAAGAGATGAATTCCTCGTCCCTGAGGCCGGAATGCGCATCTTCTGCGCCTCCCGGGGCGGCGGGATTGCTTACCTCCTTCCGGTTCCGGGCTTCGCCGGTCCAGCCGACGGAAACCGCGGCCGGCTGCGCCAGCGCCAGGTCGAGCAGATAGTCCTTTCCGAGGCGATAGAACTGGCTGGTAACCCCGATTTCTTCGGAAGCTGGCGAGGCATTCTCCGGCAGAGACTGGTCCAGGGGGTGCGAAGTCGAAAAGGTCAGGATTTCGGAACTCTGGCTGCGTCCGAACAGGTCCTTGGAAACGGCCTGGAAGTTGTAGGTCTGGTCCGGTTGCAGCTGGTAGAGGACGACCTCGTGCCAGCGCCCGAAACGCTTGCCTGGTGACGCGGTTTGTGCCAGTTGTCCGTCAATTTTCCCATAGCGGACCGAGGCGTCCGTTATCGAATTTGTTTGCCAGCCAATGGTCGCCGAGAGGAATACCCCCCGTTGTACCTGAAGTACCTGGACCTTGGAGAGCAGGGGCGGCTGGCCTGGGTCGGCCGCGGCCGAAAGATCGGCCAGGGCCGGGACCGCGATTTCATGGCGGGAGAATCTTCCGTCCAGTCCCTGCGATTCAACGATCATCGTATCGCCGACCTTATTACCCGGTACGACGAACCAATGGTCCGTGGCCACCATGATGCTTTCTCCCAGCCATTTGACCTTTTGCCTCGGGTCGCGGGCGGCCGGAAGCTTGCCATTGTTATGGGCCTTTAGCTTGGCCGGAGCCGGTGTTCTGGGGGCATGACAGTCCGCACAACGGTAGGAGGCAAAGGGGGCGTGGAGGTTGTAACGGACCGAATCTCTGTCCAGGGACTGTTGATGGCAGCCGGGGCAGCCTTGGAAATCGTAGGCGTGGACCGGCAGGAAGGGGAATAACAAGACCAGGGTAAATAAAAATACCCTTGTCAGCCAGGCTCTTGCGCAATGACGACCCTTGAATAGTTCAACCATCATGATTCAGACCACGGTTGCAGAAAAAACGTTTCCCTGGGAAAAAGACTTTGCCGGGAGCACCACGGCCAGCCGGGTAGCCGAATTCACCGCAGGCCTCGATCGGTGGAGGATCTCTCAGGGGCGTGAAAGCTGAACGTCGGACCGGATGGATTGGCTGGACAGGCTTCCGCCGAGACAGGAATGAAACCAGGACAACTGCCCCTCCTTACCGACATCCGCCGCGACAGCCATAGATCCAGGGAGCTACGCGGTCCATTCCAGGCCAGACATGCGGAAATAAAGTTACCCTTTAATCGGTGAGTGTCAATAAAATACCTGCCCCCAGGAGACTGTCGGACTATCCATAAGCCGGCTGCAAAACCGGCCGTCTGGTCCAGATTTCGGCTCCTTTTGGATCCATAGCTACGGCTATGGACCTGCAAACGACCCGAAATCTGGCCGCAAACCCCCGGTTTTTCGCTGCGACCCGTATAGTCCGACAGGCTCCTAGCGGCATTCCCCGTCAGGCGGGCCAGCTCCCGGGTCAGTTTCTCCAGGTTGTAGGGTTTGGCAATACTGCCCCGAAAGAGGTCCTCTTCCATTCTGGCGGAGGTCGCATCGATGCTGTAGCCGGTGGAGCTGATGAGCACGGCTGCGGGGTCCAGCTCACGGATTTCCCGGGCGGGCTCCCGGCCCCCCATGCCGCCCGGCACGGTCATGTCGAGGATGGCGGCGGCGAAGGGCCTGCCCTGGTCCGCGGCCTCCCGGTAGGCGGCGACGGCCTGGGCGCCGTCGGCGCAGACTACCGCCTGGTAGCCGAGTTTGTCGAGCATGGTCGCGGCCAGGGCACGAATCATCTCCTCATCATCCATGACCAGAACCCGGATGCCAGGGACGCCGGCCGGGAGAATCACGCCGGGGCCGGAAGTCGCCCGCCACCGGCTGTGCGGGCCTTCGCAGCCGAAAGCCGCAGGGTGAAGGTCGTCCCCCGGCCCGGCAGCGACTGCACCTCGAGAGTGCCGCCGTTGCGTTTGACAACGGAAAAGGCCGACGCCAGGCCGAGCCCGGTTCCGGCGGGCTTGGTCGTAAAATAGGCGTCGAAGATTTTCGCCAGGTCGGCCGCCGGGATGCCGCACCCTTCGTCAGCGACGGTGATCTTCAGATAACGCCCGGGGGGCAGGAGTTGCCCCCGGCCGACGGCGATGGTCTCGTTGGCCGCGGCCAGGGTGAGGGTGCCGCCGTCGGGCATGGCCTGGAGGCTGTTGATGACCAGGTTGTTGAGAGCCTGGTGAACCTGGCCGGCATCGGCGTAGAGGGGCCACAACCCGGCCGGGAGATCGAGCACAGCTCTGCAGCGGGTGCCATGAAACGCTAAGGAAACGACTTCCCGGAGCAGCTGCTCCGTTTCGATGGTCCCCTTGACCGGCGCGCCGCCCCGGGCAAAGGTGAGCAGCTGCCGGGTCAGGTCGGTGGCCCGCCGCAGGGCTGTTTCGCTGGCGGCCAGCTGGTCTGTGGCGGGGTGGTCGTCCCCGATCTTCATCCGGGCCAGGGAGATGTTGCCGACCACCGCGGTGAGGATGTTATTGAAATCGTGGGCGATGCCGCCGTCCAGAATCCCCAGCGCTTCGAGCCGCCCGGCTTTCTCCAGTTCGGCTTCGGCCCGCCTCTCGTCGGTGACGTCATGCCAGACCGCAGCCAGGAAGACCTTCCCCCGGACCGTGACGTACTGGTTGCTGACCTGGACCTGCCGCAGGTTGCCGTTTTTGTGCCGGTGGAGATGCTCGGTGCGCAGGTCGATACCCTCCGTTCCCAGGCTCCGCACCCGCCGGGCGACATCTTCGGCCATCGCGGCAGGATGGAGGCCCGGCAAAGTAAGCGCGGCGAACTCCTCCCGGGAATAGCCCAGACCGCTGCAGGGGCATCGTTGAATTCGACCATGCGCAGCGTCTCGGGGTCGGTCAGGACGATACCCTCTGCTGCGTTGCTGACGATCGCGCGGTAGATCTCTTCTCGTTCCTTGAGGGCTTCCTCGGCCCGTTTGCGCTCGGTAATGTCGATAAAGGTGACCACCACGCCATCGATCGTTCCCGCCGTGGTCCGGTAGGGAAGAACCCGCTTCAAATAGACCTTCGCGCCGTCCAGGGACACCACTTCACCCTCCACGGCAGCAAGCGTTTCCAGGACCTGTTTGGCGTCGCAGGCCAGATCGGAGAGGTTGAAGCCCCCGGCCAGGTTCGAAAACGGCCGGCCGATGTCGGCCGGGATGAGGTTGAAAATCCCGGCCATGGCGGGGGAGAAGAGTTTGATGGCCAGTTGCCGGTCGAGAAAGAGGGTAGCGATCTCGGAAGCGGTGAGGAGATTGTCCAGGTCGCTGTTGGCCCTGTTCACCTCCTCTACCTTCAACTGCAGCTCGGCGTTGACCGTGACCAGCTCCTCGTTGAGGGCCTGCAGCTTCTCCCGCGAGGTCTCCAGCTCCTCGTTGGTGGAGTGAAGTTCCTCGTTGGTCGACTGGAACTCCTCGTTGATGGAGAGGAGTTCCTCGTTGGAGGTCTCCAGTTGTTCGATGGTGGCCTGCAATTGCTTCGGGGTGATCTGCAACTGCTCCTCGAGTTGCTTGACCCTCTGTCGGCTGGAGAGTTCGTTGGCCGGCTCCGTCTCCCGCGGCAAGACGGGCCGGGCCGGGGGGAGCGGTGGCACGAACTGGACCAGCACCAGCCGCCCCGGGAAGGGCTCGACCTGGATGTCGGTTTTCGCAGTCTCCCCGGCAAGTTTCACTCCCTTGAAAACCACCGCCTGCGATTCGTTGAAGGCCTTGTGGGTGGCGGCGCGCAGCACCGACCGCAATTCCGGACGGGCCATCTTCAGCAGGTCCCGGGTCGGTTCGCCGATCGGCGCTTCGAGATAGCGGCTGGTCCGGGAATTGGGGAAATGAACCACCTCGTACCTCTCGTTCACGACCAGGCTGGGCGGGGCAAAGCGGTCGATGAGGAGCTTTTCCACGGCGCCCGCGGCGGGCACTCCGGTGCTGGCCGGGCGGCGAAGAGCCGCTTCAGGACCTCCAGCCCTCCGGCCGAGGCACCGAGGGCGACGATGGGGGGGGTAGCGGCGGGCCTTTATGCCGGTCGGCGGCAGTCTTGCCCCCGGCAGCCGGTTTATGGTTCGATGCCATGCGGAAATTCCCAGGAGTGGCAACGCCGAAGGTGGAAGGGCGACAGCGGCAGAGTCGGCGCTTGATCGGCACGACCTGGATGAAGAAAAGTTTTAAAAATACCAGCTCGCCGGGGAAGTCAACCGAAATGATGCGGGGACTCGGGGAGACGCCGCAGCCGGTGGGGGTGGCGCGGGGGGCGTGGTAGAATGAAGGTCACCGGCGGATGCTCCGTCCGGCTGGTAAAGCCATGAAAGGATTCAACCATGCGCCCCCTATCTGAACGTACCATCGCCATCACCGGCGCCACCTCCGGACTGGGACGGCTGGTGGCGCAGGATTTGGCCGCGACCGGTGCCGCGCTGCTGCTGCACGGCCGCGATGCCCAGCGGTTGCAGCAGACCATCGAAGAGATTCGGGAGGCGACCGGCAATCCCCATCTCTACCCGTTTCTGGCCGATCTGGCCTCCCTGCGCGAAGTCGAACGGCTGGCCGACTCCATCACGGTCAGCCAGCCGCGCCTCGACGTGTTGATCAACAATGCCGGTCTCGGGGCGGGTCCCGACCCCCAGCGCCGCGAGCTGAGCGCCGACGGTTACGAGCTGCGTTTCGCGGTCAACTACCTCGCCCCCTATCTGCTTTCCCGCCGGCTGCTGCCCCTGCTGCGCCGGGAAGTGGCCGAGGCCGGCTCCGCCCGCATCGTCAATGTCGCCTCGGCGGGGCAGCAGGAGCTCGACCTGGAGGATGTCATGCTGGAGAAAGGCTACAGCGGCAGCCGCGCCTATTGCCAGAGCAAGCTGGCATTGATCATGCTGACCCTCGACCTCGCGGCGGAGCTCGCCGGCAGCGGGGTGACGGTCAACGCCCTGCATCCGGCCTCGCTGATGGACACCCGCATGGTCCGCGAATGGTTCGGCACTCCGCAGACCAGCGTGGCAGAAGGGGCTCGCCATCTCGAGCGGCTGGCGATCGACGACGCGCTGGCAGGGGTCAGCGGCGAATATTTCGACCAGGACCGGCCGGCCCGGGCCCGGACGCAGGCCTACGATCCCCGGGTTCGGCAGCGCCTGCAGAAGCTCAGCCGCCAATGGATCGAGGCGGCGACCGGCAGTTGCGAAAATTGCGGCTAGCGGGGGCGCTCCTCTCTCCGGCCTGAAAAACCGCCGCTGATGATTATACTTTCCGGACACTCGTTGCCTGCGCCATCCCGGCGCTTTGGAGATCCGGAATGCCTTCCGTTCCTCTTCCCAGCGATTCCCCCCCCTGGCACACCCTGCCGCCGGAGCAGGTCCTGCTGCGGCTGGACAGCGCCGCCTCCGGGCTCGCCCCAGCGGCGGTCGCAGAGCGGCGCCGCCAGTACGGCGCCAACGAGCTGACCGCTGCCGAGGGGGTAAACCCCTGGCGCATCCTGTTCGAGCAGTTCAAGAACCTGCTGATCATCATCCTGCTGGTGGCCACGGGGCTCTCGGCCTTCCTCGGCCACACCATCGAGGCGGCCGCGATCATCGCCATCGTGCTGTTCGCCGTGCTGCTCGGCTTTGTCCAGGAGTACCGGGCCGGCAATGCCCTGCAGGCGCTGCGGCGGATGGCCGCGCCCACCGCCCGGGTGCTGCGCGGCGGCATCGAGTCGACCCTGCCGGCGCGGGAGCTGGTGCGGGGGGATATCGTCCTGCTCCAGGCCGGCGACCGGGTGGCGGCCGACCTGCGACTGCTCGAGGCGGTCAACCTGCGCATCGACGAGGCGTCCCTCACCGGCGAATCGCAGCCGGTGGAGAAGCAGACGGCAGCGCTGGCCGATCCCGAGCTGGCGGTGGCCGACCGCAGTAACCTCGCCTTTGCCGGCACCAACGTCGGCTATGGTCGCGGCCGGGGAGTGGTGACGGCCACCGGCATGGCGACCGAGTTCGGCCGCATCTCCGGCCTGCTGCAGGGCCTGGCCGCCGAGCGGACGCCGCTGCAGGAGAACCTGGACCGGGTCGGCCGGCACCTGGCGATCGCCGCCGGCATGGTGGTCGCGGTCATCGCCCTGCTCGGCTGGCTGCGCGGCGCGCCGCTTTTGGAGATGCTGATCTTTGGCATCGCCTTGGCGGTGGCGGTGGTCCCCGAGGCCCTGCCGGCGGTGGTCACCATCTCCCTGGCCATCGGCATGCAGCGCCTGCTGGCATGCCACGCCCTGGCCAACCATCTCGCCACCGTCGAGACCCTGGGCAGCACCGCGATCATCTGCTCGGACAAGACCGGCACCCTGACCTGCAACCAGATGACCGTGCGCCGGATCTGGACCGCCGCCGGTCAGGTGAAGCTGGCCGGCGAGGGCTATCGCCCGGAGGGCGCCGTCGCAGCCGAGGCCGGGGATCTGCCAGCAGGGGCGCTGCGCCGGTTGCTGTCCGCCGCGGTTCTGGCCAGTGACGCCGGCCTGGTGGAGGAGGACGGGGAGTGGACGGTTCGCGGCGACCCGACCGAAGGCGCACTGCTGGTCGCGGCGGCCAAGGTCGGCCTCGATCCGCAGGTCCTGAACAATGAGCGGCCGCGGATCGGCGAGATCCCCTTCAGCTCGGAGAGCAAGTTCATGCTCACCCTGCACCGGGTCGGTGACGGTACTCTGGCCTGCGCCAAGGGGGCGCCGGAGGTGATTCTCGGCCGCTGCAGCCATCTGCTCAGCGCCGCCGGCGAGGCGCCGCTGGACGATGCCGCCCGGCGCGAGATCCTCGCCGCGGCAGAAAAGATGGCGGGGCAGGCGTTGCGGGTGATGGCCGTTGCCGAGGGGCGCGACGTGTCCCTTGCAGAGGCGGAAGGGAGACTGACCTTTCTCGGCCTGGCAGGGATGATCGACCCGCCGCGGCCGGAGGCGTATGTGGCAATCCGCACCTGCGTGGCGGCCGGCATCACCCCGGTGATGATCACCGGCGACCATCCGCAGACCGCCCGGGCCATCGCCCGTGAGCTCGGCATCCTCAAGGAGGGGGAGGTCCTCACCGGTCCCGAGCTGGAGAAGCTCTCCACGAGCGGAGCTGGCCGCCCGGGTGGGGACGGTGGAGGTCTATGCCCGGGTCTCGCCGGAGCACAAGCTGCGGGTCATCGAGGCCTGGCGGAGCAAGGGGAAGATCGTCGCCATGACCGGCGACGGCGTCAACGACGCGCCGGCGCTGAAACTGGCCGACATCGGCATCGCCATGGGGATCACCGGCACCGACGTCAGCAAGCAGGCCGCCGACATGATCCTCACCGACGATAACTTCGCCTCCATCGTCGCCGCGGTTCGCGAGGGGCGGGGGATTTTCGGCAACATCAAGAAGTACCTGATGTACCTGCTCTCCTCCAACCTCGGCGAGATCGGCCTGCTCGGCGGCGCCACCCTGCTCGGCTGGCCGCTGCCGCTGACTGCGGTGCAGATTCTCTACGTCAACCTCGCCACCGACGGCCTGCCGGCCCTGGCCCTGGCGGTCGATCCACCGGAGGACGACCTGATGCGGCAACCGCCGCGCGATCCGCGGCGGGGGATCTTCACCCGGCCGGTGATCGGCTTGATGCTGACCGGCGGCATCTGGTCGACCCTGGTCAACCTCGGGCTGTTCGGCGGCCTGCTTGCCGCCGGACGGCCCGTCGAGCACGCCATGGTCCTGACCTTCCTGAGCCTGGTGCTGATCCAGTTCTTCAAGGCCTACAGCTTCCGCTCCGAACGTCACAGCCTGCTGCGCCGCCCTTTCGCCAACCGCTGGCTGAACCTGGCGATCCTCTGGGAGTTGCTGCTGCTCGGCCTGATCATCTACCTGCCGCTGCTGCAGCAGGCGTTTGGCACCTACGATCTGACCCTGGCCGACTGGGGTCTGGCGGTCGCGGCGGCGGCGACGGTGTTGCCGGTAATGGAGCTGGCCAAGCTGCTGACCCGGCGCCTCGCGCGCTGACCCGGGGTGCGGAAACCGGCCGTGGGCCGCGCCGGGTGGCCTTTTGCTTTGCCGCTCATCGGCTATACTGGCCACTCAAAACCAAGCAGAACCCATTCCCATGGAGGAAAAGATGGCTAACCGAAAAATCGTCTCGACAGTTCTCGGACTCACGGCTGCGGCGGCCCTGACCCTGGCCGCGATTCAACCCCAACCCGCCGCCGCGGAGGAGATCGCCCGTCCCTCGAACCCGGGGGGGCCGGGGGCGGCGGCGACGATGAAGGGCGATGCCCAGGCCGGCGCAAAGCTCTTCGCCGTCAACTGCACGCCCTGCCACGGGGCCGAAGGGAAGGGCGGGGTCCCCAATCCCGGCTCGGCGGACGGCAGCGTCCCCCTCCTCAATCCCATCGACCCGACGCTGGTAAGCAAGGACCCAAAAGTCTTCGCCGCCAACCTCGACCTGTTCCTTCAGCACGGTTCCACCCCGGAGGGGAACCACCCGGCCATCACCATGCCCGCCTGGGGGGCTGACAAGATGCTGACCCAGCAGCAGATCGCCGATCTCATCGCTTACGTCATGAGTCTCAACCCGGCTCCCTGAGGGTCGATGCGCCAGTCTTCATCCCTCGCGCCGGTGCGCTGCGCCGCGCTGCTGCGGCGCTGCCGGTCCGCCGTCGCCCTGACCGGCGCGGGGATCTCCACCGCCGCCGGCATTCCCGATTTTCGCGGGCCGCAGGGACTCTACGTCACCCGCCGCTACGATCCCGAGAAGGTTTTCGACATCGGCTGGTTCCGGCGGGCGCCGGAATATTTCTACGCCTTCTGCCGTGACTTCGTCGCCACCGTCGCGGACCTGCGTCCGACCTTTACCCACAGGTTCCTGGCGCAACTGGAACGGAAAGGGCGCCTCGCCGGGGTCATCACCCAGAATATCGATCTCCTCCACCGCCAGGCCGGCAGCCACAACCTCGTGGAGCTGCACGGTTCCTACGAAAGTGCGACCTGCACCGCCTGCGGCTTGCATCAGACGGACCTCAGCAACCGCTGGTGGCAGCAGGCCATGGCCGCCAGCCCGACCCCTCCCGTGGCTCGCTGCCCCGCCTGCGACGGCGTCCTCAAGCCGGATATCGTCTTCTTCGGCGAACCGGTCAGCGGTTTCGACGCGGCCGAGCAGCTGGTCGCCCGCTGCGACCTGCTGCTGATCCTCGGCTCAACCCTCCAGGTCACGCCTGCCTCCTATCTCCCGGACGAAACCGGCGCCACCACCGTCATCATCAACCGCGGCGCGGTGGTGCTGTCGCCGGCTCCCCATCGGTTCTTCGTCGACGGCGACCTGGATGCCTATTTCCGGGAAGTGGCGGCGGCGTTGGAACGGGAGGAGAAGGGGGTCCCGGTCGGCCCTCCGGACCGTCCTCCCGAGACCTAACACGCCATCCTCGATCCGGTCGCGGTGGCGATTTGCCCCCCGGGCCCTGCCTGGTGTACCTTAACCGGAGGTCCTGCCCCCGGTGGCTGCGCACCGTCGCCGGAGGGGAGGGGTTGCAACCCTGCTAAGGGGCACGATCGCTGAAAAAGTCTCATTTTGGGAATAAGGAGCCGGAACATGAGTGAACTACAGACGCGGGCGATCACCGACGAGCACGTCCCGACGGCCACCGACCCCTGTGCGGGCGGGACCTGCCGGGAGCGCCTCTGTGGGCGGATGAAAAAAGAACTGCGCTTTTTCAGTTTTCTCGCCGACGAGGATCTGGAGGAGATAGCGGGTTACTTCGAATGCCGTCAGCTTGCGCCCGGGCAGCCTCTCTGGCGGGAGGGGGAGGCTGGGAATTTCGCCGTGCTCGTCGTCTCCGGACAGGTGCAACTCAACAAGCGCACGGCCTTCGAAGGGAGACCAATCGTCGTCGGGCTCTTCAGTCGGGGCGCCCTGCTCGGGGAGCTTGCCCTGCTCGACGATGCGCCGCGGGCCGAGACGGCCATGGTCGTCGACCGCGTCGACCTGATCCTGCTGACCCGGGAATGCTACCTGCGGCTCCTCGCCGAGTGGCCCGCCCTGGGCATCAAGCTCCAGCAGGGGATGCTGCTGAGTGTCGGCACCCGGCTGAAGAAGGCCTTCGACCGGCTGACGGCGATTTTCTGAGGGGTTGGGAAGGGCGGCATTCGGTTCGGGAGGGGGGACAGAATTTGGTAGCCGCTGGGCACCGGAGCCACACCGGTCGCCGGCGGCTGGCGTTGTTTCTACCGTAATTGGATAGGACGTCGCCACGGAGATGAAACAGGCCCCGCCAAGGGCGGCCGGTGCGGTTCTAGCCGGTGCAGTGCACCACCAGCACCGTCATGTCGTCCGGCAGGGCTCCTTCCACCCCCGGCAGGGCGATCAGCCGATCCACCATATCCGCGGCGCCGGTTGCTCTGCTCAGCTGCCTGGCGAAAGCCTGGTTATCGAGAGCCAGCTCCGGCCTGGCGTCGATCAGGCCGTCGCTGTAGAGAACCAGGGTATCCCCCGGGTTCAGGGAGATGGCTCCTTCCTGGTAACCCTCCAGGTCCGGTACCCCCAGGGGAACCCCGCGCGGGGCAAGATTTTCCACCACCCCGCCGGCGCGCAGCACGAAGGCGTAGCCGTGGCCGCAGTCGACAAAGGTGAGGCGGCGGGCCGCGGCGTAAAGTTGCCCGTAAAAAAGGGTCACGAAGCTCTCGGAGTTTTCCAGGTCGGGAAGGATCGCCTCCTCGGCCCGGCCCACCGCGTCCTGCGGCCGATTGTGCGCCACCGCGCGCAGGGCCGCCCTTACTGTGGCCATGAGCATGGCCGCCGCCATCCCCTTGCCCATGACGTCGCCGAGGGTGAAACCCCAGACCCCGGGGCAGACTTCCTGCCAGTCGAAAAAATCGCCGCCGACCTGTTTTGCCGGCAGGCAGCGGCCGGCCACCTCGAACCCGGGAATGGCGGGAATTACCCGCGGCAGCAGGTCCGCCTGGATTTCGGCGGCATAGCGCAGCTCCACCTCCAGCTGCAAGCGGTTGATTTCGCTCTCGCGCAGGGCCTCCTCGGCCTTTTGGAGTTCGGCCCGCTCTTTCGCTTCGCTCAGGGCCCGCTTAACGGCTGGCGCCAGGCGCGTGAGCCGGTTCTTCAGCACGTAGTCGGTGGCGCCGTTGCGCAGGGATTCGATCGCCGCCTCTTCGCCCAACTGCCCGGAAACGAAGATGAAGGGAACTTCGGGACGCAGTTGACGGGCGATGGCCAGGGCGGACATGCCGTCGAAGCCGGGCAGGGCGAAGTCCGCGAGGATCAGGTCGCAACATTCATCTTCGAGTGCCGCAAGAAATTCCGTTCGGGTCGCTACCACGCGCACGTCGCATCCGTAGCCCTCGGTGGCCAGGGCGGCCTCCACCAGCTCGGCGTCCTGCGGGTCATCCTCGAGATGCAGTATGTGCAGGTGCTGGGACATTTCAGCCCGCCTTGGGGAATTTATCCGGGGGCGGTTCGTTGACGATCGCCCAGAAGGCGCCGAGTTCCTTGACCGCTTGGATGAAGTCCACGAAATTGACCGGCTTCACCACGTACGCATTCACCCCCAGCCGGTAGCTTTCGATCAGGTCCCGCTCCTCCCGCGAGGAGGTCAGCACCACCACCGGCGTGTACTTCAGGTCCGGGTCGGACTTGATGGTGCGCAGCACCTCCAGACCGTCCACTTTGGGCAGCTTGAGATCGAGCAGGATCGCCGCCACCCCGCCGACGCCACGGTCGGCATAGGCGCCCCGGCCGTAGAGGAAGTCCAGTGCCTCGACGCCGTCCTTGACCCAGGTCACGCCGTTGGCGAGGTTGTGATCGGCCAGGGCCTCGAGGGTCAGTTCGGCATCGTTGGGATCGTCCTCGACCAGCAGAATCCGCTTCAGTTTGCCCATCATCGCCTACCCCCTTACCGTTTTCGGCAGCGAGAACCAGAAGGTGGCCCCGCCACCGACCGTCCCCTCGGCCCAGGTCCGGCCGCCGTGGCGGTGGATGATGCGCCGGACGTTGGCCAGCCCGACGCCGGTTCCTTCGAATTCCTCCGCGTCGTGGAGACGTTGGAAGAGCCCGAAGAGCTTGGCCGCATACCGCATGTCGAAGCCGACCCCGTTGTCCCTGACGAAGACCAGGGTTTCCTCGGGCTGACCGGTGACGGCCCCGATCTCGATCCGGGCCTCGGCTCGGGTGCGGGTGAACTTCAGGGCATTGCCGAGGTAGTTCACCAGCACCAGGCGCAGCATCGCCGCATCCCCCTCCACTACCGGCAGCGGGCCGACTTCCCAGCTGATCCGGCGGTCCGCCGTCTGTCCCTCCAGGTCGGCAATGACCTCCCGCACCAGTTCCCCGAGGTCGACGCTGGTCTTCATCAGCTCGGCGCGGCCCATGCGGGAGAAGGAGAGCAGATCGTCGATCAGGTTCCCCATCTTTTCGGCCGACCGGGAGATCACCTGCAGATAATGGCGACTCTTTTCATCCAGCGCCTCGGGGTTGCGGTTGTTCAGGAGCTCGACGAAGCCGGTGATGTGACGCAGCGGCGCGCGCAGGTCGTGGGAGACGGAATAGCTGAAGGCTTCCAGTTCCCGGTTGGCGGCTTCCAGCTGCCGCACGTTGTGCTGCAGTTCCTGGTTCAGTTCGCCGATCCGGCGCTCCGCCCGCCGCCGGTTGAGGGCCTCGGTAAAGGCAACCATGAGCGCCTCGATGTTCTCCTGGTCGACCGGGGTATAGCCGCCTTCCTTGTTGGCCAGGGCGATCATGCCGGTGATGCCGCCGCGGAAGGTCAGCGGCACGCCCATGAAGGCGGTGATGTTCGGGTGCCCCTGGGGGGTCGCCACTCTCTCGGGGTGGGTGGCCGGATCGTTGATAATCCAGGAGCGCCCCTCGCCCAGACCGATGCGGTTGATGCCGCGGTTCGGCATGTTCTTCAGCAGCTCGACGGCTTCGGCGTGGGGTACCCCGCAGGCCGCCCAGCCCGCTTCGCTGAGCGTCGTCGTGTCGAAGCGGCCGTGGGGATTCAATTCGCCGAGGAAGCCGATGGCGCTGCCGGAGAGTTCTTCGGCGACCTTGAGGCCGAGCCGGGCCACCTCTTCTTCGGTTTCGCAGGCCGGAATCTCCCGGAAGATGCGGTTGATCGCCTGGAGCAGAAGGACCTTTCGCTGCATCTGCTCGTCGGTCTGCCGGCGCTCGGCCAGTTCCCGCTCCATTTCCATCAACGATTTCTCCGAATCCACACGATCCTCTGAACGGCTTGCCGGCGGCCCTGGCGCCGGCAAGCCGCCGGTCTTTCCCGGGCCTGTTCCTTGTGAGTATGCCATCCCGGTTGGGAAAAACAACGCCAGGCTCAGGTCCGTGGGGGAGACCAGGGGCTGGGGGCTGGGGGGGCGCGCCGCCGGCGTCAGGTGCCGGGCGTGCCGAGAATGATATCGGCCAGGCCGCCGAAGTCGCCGTCGAAGTGGTGGGCTCCCGGCAAGAGAATCGTCTTGATCCTGGCGCTTGCAATGCCTGGTTCCCGGCACAGGGAGTCCTTTTCCTTTTCACCGTAAACACAGAGGATCTGCGGTCCTTGCAACTGCTCCAGTGCCGGGCGGATCGGCTGGGTGTCGCGCGCCGCATCCCCCCCCAGCCAGTCGCTCAGGTGGAACTCGAAGGCGGTACGCCGGCCCGGGTTGAGCAGCACCAGCTGGGTCACCCGCCCGAGCAGCTCGGCGGGGAGGTGGCTGGCCATGAAGGGGAGGACGTCGGCACCCAGGGAATAGCCGATGAGGCGGACCTTCTGTTTCCCCCAGGCGGCGAGATAATGGTCGAGAATCCGGCCCAGGTCGCGCCCCATGCCGTCGGGGTTGCGGGGGGTCCAGAAGTAGTCCAAGGAGTTGAGGCCGACCACGGGGATGCCGCGGGCCGCCAAAGCGGCGCCGACCTCGCGATCGATGGAGGCCCAGCCGCCGTCTCCGGAGACGATCACCGCCAGGGTATCGTCCCCCGCGCCCTGCGCGGCGACTTCGACCAGCGGCAGATCGGCCAGCGACGCCGTTGCCGGCGGCGGAGCCTGACCGGCAGCGACCAGCCGGTTGAAGGCGGCCCGGAACTGGGGAAGCCAATTGCGCTGCACCGAGAAGCCGTGACCGACCTTGGGCAACAGGATAATTTCGGCGCCGTGGCTGTCGCGGACGAAGGCCTGGACGTCCGCGGGGCTGCAGACCTGGTCGATGGTTCCCTGAAAAGCGATCCAGGGGGCGGGAAGCTGCGGATCGGGGAGGAGCCATTGCCCCTTGCCGTGCGGGCCGGGGGTGGATTTCAGCCCCGCGCCGCTGCAGAAGGGTTTGCCCAGGGGCAGGTCGGGACAGAAGCCCATGCTGATAGCGCCGCGGAAGGTGCCGGGCGGCGCCTGCGCCAGGGCGGCATAGACCAGCGTTGCCCCCGAGGAATAGCCGACCAGGACCGGCGGGAGGTAGCGGGGGAAAGCAAGCTTTTTCTGCAAATACTGGCTGAGCGCCTCGAAGTCGGCAGCCGGGTAGAGGCATTTCTCCTTCCCCTTGGCCAGTTCCCGGAAGAAGTGGTTGATGTCGATGCCGACCACCAGGGCGTCGAGGCCGGCGAGGCTGCGGGCCATGTCGATTACCCCCAGGTTCCAGCCGCCGTCGCCGGAGACGAACAGGACCACGTGTTTGGGCTGGGGGGTGTTGCGATAGCAAACGACCTGGCCGAAACGGCCGAAGCGGAGGGTGTCTTCGGTAGGGGCTGCCCAGGCCGGAAGGGCGACGAGCAGCAGCAACAGAACCAGCAGCCAGCGTTTCATTTGCCGACGACTCCTTTGAGGCCGCCCGAGATCAGGGTGGCGATGTTGGTGAGGATGCGCGGCAGCGCCAGCCCGCCCGGACAGGCCAGGTAGCGGGGGGTCCACTCGGGGACGAACTTCTCCTTGTACTCGCGCAGCCCCTGGAAGTTGTAGAAGTGTTCGCCGTGACGGAAGACCAGCGCGCCGAGCCGGTTCCATAAAGGGGCAAAGGAGCGGTTTTCCAGGCCCGCCAGGGGGGCCATGCCCAGGTCGAACCAGCGGTATCCCTCCTCTTTGGCCCCAGAGGATCAGGCTGATGAAGAGATAGTCCATGGTCCCGCTCGGCGCCTCGGGGAGGAAGCGCATCAGGTCGACGGAGAGCTCCTCGCGGTCGCCGCCCGGCCAGAGATTGGCGAAGGCGACGATGGCCCCGTCCCGGCGGACCAGGGCGCAGGGAAAGTGCCGCAGGTAGCCGGCATCGAAATAGCCCAGCGAGAAGCCTTTTTCGCGGGTGTTCTTGGCCGCCAGCCAGGCATCGGAAACGGCCTGCAGTTCGGGCAGCAGCGCGGGGACGGCCGCCGCCGGGACGACCTCGAAGCTGCACCCGTCCTTTTCCAGGCGGCGGAGGATGTAACGCAAACCGCTGCGCGAGCCTCCGTCCAGGGAAAACTCCGCCAGCGCAACCCGGGCCTTCTCGCCGATCTTCACCGGCGTCAGGCCGAGATCGAGGTAGAGGGGCAGGGTGTCGGGGCCGACCTCGTAGAAGACCGGCCAGCCGCCATGCCGCTCGCAGAGCTGGCGGAATTGCCAGGCCAGTTCCTCCTGCTCCGCCTTCTCGGGCCGACCGGATCGCCCAGGGCCACCCAGCTGCGTCCCTCGACGGCATACATGATAAAGGCGCTTTGGGCCGCGTTGAACAGCAGGGCCTTGTCGCCGAGCAGGGCCAGGTTGGCCGAGGTCTGCGGTGACCCGCCGGATCACCTCCCGGGCGCGTTCCAGCTCGACCGGGCCGGGGCGGTCGGGATCCCGCGGCAGCCGGGCGCAGCAGCTTGACGACGGCAAAGAGCAGCAGCAGGACGCTGGCGCCCACCTCGGCGCGCAGGAAACGGGGCGCATCGCCGCGCAGGGCGAAACGCCACCAGAGTTCCCCGGAATAGGCCTGGTGCTTGTAGGAAAAGAAGCCCAGCCAGAGCGAGCAGACCAGCACCAGCAGGATGGTCGCCACCCAGCTGGCGCTGAAGGGTTCGCCGAGCAGGGAGGAGCGCCGGTAGAAGTGGCGGCGGCAGGGGAGGAGGGCCGCCAGCATCATCAGCGAGCAGCAGCGCCTCCTCGTAGTCGGCCCCTTTGAGCAGGGAGAAGAGGCTGCCGGCTGCCAGCAGAACCGCGGCCAGCAGGTAGGCCGCGTCGAGACGGCGTTGCAGGCCCCGGGCGAGAATCAGCAGGCCGGCTCCGGCCAGGCTGCCGAAGAAGTGGGAGAGTTCCACCACCGGCAGCGGCAGAAAGTCCTGCAGCCAGTGCAGGCGGGAGGGGATGGCCGGCGTCGCCCCGGAAAAGAGCAGGATGGCGCCGCCGGCCAGGGTGCTGGCCGCCAGCAGGTGCGGCACCATCACCGAACTCCAGCGGCCGGCAAGCTGGGTCGCCTGGACCAGGCGCCCCTGCTTGCGTCGCAGTTCCCGCCCACCGAGCAGGAGCGCGGCCAGTCCCAGCGGCAGCAGGTAGTAGATGCCGCGGTAGATCGAGCAGGGCGCCGATGAGGTGTCGACGGGGACGCTGCGGGGCAAAGGTCAGGATCAGCGACTCGAAGACCCCCAGGCCGCCCGGGCACATGGCTGATCAGGGCCACCAACTGGGCGAGCATGAAGACCCCCAGCCACTGGCCGAAGGAGATCGGCGCCGACGCCGGCAAGCAGGGCGTAAAGGACGCTGCCGGCCAGGGCCCAGTCGAGAGCGCCGACCAGCAGCTGGCCAGGGCCAGGCGCAGGGACGGCAGCGGAAGCTCCCAGCCGCGCAGCCGAAACGGGGCGCCGGCGCAGGCGACGAGCAGCAGGTAGCCGACGACCACGGCCAGCGAAGAGCAGCCCCAGCGCGCGCGTATCGGACCGGCGGAAGGTGCAGCCGGCCGGCAGCGCCAGGGGTTCGCTCAGAAAGACCACGCCGCCGGCGCCGACGATCCCCAGCCAGAAGGTCACCATGGTGAAGGCCACGACCTTGGCGATCTCCTCGGTCGACAGTCCCCAGGCCGAATAGAGGCGGTAGCGGATCGAGCCGGAGGTGAGCAGCGAGAGGCCGATGTTGTTGCTGAAGGCGTAGCTGATAAAGGAGGCGAAGGTCACCTTGCCCCGCTCTAGGGGATGGCGGATGTAGCTGATGGCGAGCCGGTCGTAGGCGGTCATGACCAGGTAGCTCAGGGCGGTCAGGATCAGGGCCGCGACCAGGCGTGGCCCGGGGATGGCCCGCAGCTGGCGCAGGATGTCCTGATAGTGGTAGTCGGCCAGGGCGTGGTGAATCACCCAGAGCGCGGCGCCGAAGAGAACCAGCACCAGCAGGGGGACCAGGGATTGGAGGCGCGGGATCTTCATTGCGGGGGAATGGTCCTGGAGAGGGGGGCGGTTCCCGCCGCCGGGAGGCGGCGGGGCGATTGGCGACGCCGGAAGTGTAGCACGGATTTTTCTGCCGGGCAGCCGCTTACGACGCCGGGGAAGACGCCGAACGGTTGCGGGCGTTTCAGAGCCGGCCCGACAGGGCGCGCCCCGGTGGGAGGTTTCTGGCTGAATAGGTCCAGAGGCTGAAAAACTCCAGGCCGAAGAGGGTCAGGCCGGCGACTAAGACGGCCAGGAAGTGATCGCCCAGGGGCCGGCCGTGGCGTAGAAGAAAAAGAAGGCGCAGCGGTAGGCGAGATGCTGCCATTTCAGCAAAGGCCGGGCGCCGCCGACGGCGCGGCCGAGGGTGAGGACGGTCTGCGAGAAGAGGTAGATGCCCAGCAGCAGGCTGGTCAGGACCGGCGGGGGAGGCGCGCCGAGGAGGGTCCGGACCGGGTCCGGCAGCGCTCCGAGCAGGTCGGCATGACGGAGCGCGAAGCAACCGGTCGCGATCAGCAGAAAAGCGAACAGCTCCTGGATGCAGCGCCGGGAGAGGACCTGGAACTCCCGCTGGAACGACTCATGGTGGTTTTCGGCGGGCCGTGGCGCCGCCGGTCCGAAGCCCCTTGACCGGGATGCGCCCGGTCGAAAATTCGTATAGCCGTTCATGACAACCTCCTTGACATCCCGCCGTCCCGCTCAGGGTTTCACGGTTTTGCCGTGCTCCTCGGCATCGAGTTCCTCCCAGCCGGTCCACATCGGCTTGATGTAGGCGGTGGGGGTGCGGCCGAGGGTGGCCAGGTAGACGTGGGTGAAGAGAAAGGCGAAGAGGGCGCAGGCCAGCAGAAAATGGACGCCGACCAGGATCTTCAGCCCCCGACCAAAAGCACCAGCTCCCGCATGGGCGCCACATTCATCAGCAGGATGCCGGTGAGGCTCACCAGCGGCACCAGGACAAACATGATGGCGAGATAGGCCGATTTTTGCAACGGGTTGAACTTGTTGTCCGGGGTCGGGTGATGGGGATTGGGCCGCCCTGGAAGTAGGTGATAGAAGTAGAAGATCGCCTGGCGCACCAGCCCGTGGCGCAAATCCTCGTCGTGGGTACGTAGAGCCGGGTCATCTTGTGGGCGACGAGTGTAGTAGAAGAACCAGAGGGCGAAGGAGATCGAGACCAGGATGCCGGCGGTATTATGGAGCTCGATGGCGGCCCTGTAGCTGCCGAAGAGGTTGACGATATTCGGGAAAACGGATCGGGCGCCGCAGATGCCGAGGGTGAGGATGCCGAAGGCATTGAGCCAGTGCCAGATGCGCACCGGGGTCGGATGCAGGTAGATCTGTGTGGTGTTCATGGTTGCTTGGGGTGGTCATGGTTGCTCCTTTCACTGGCGGTTTTTCCGGGTCAGAAATCGCAGGAGCCCGTGTCCGACCGGCATGACCAGGCCGCCGGCGAGAATCGCCAGGCCGAACAGGTTCATGGAGGCATTGCGGGTGGCGCCCATCATGTAGAAATCAGGGGTGCGTACAGTGCATCGAGAACCGCGCCTTTCTCTACCGGCAGACGCTCGATAGTGCCGTCGGCCTGGGGGACGGCGAGAAGCTGGTCTGCATCGCCTCGGGGCCGGAGGCGTGGCAGAAGGTGCAGTCCCAGCGATTGTCGAGAATCTGCAGGTTATGGGTGACGACTTCAGGCGTCATCATCCCCTTGAGGTGCAGGGACGAGGCCGGGCATGTTGAAGCGTTTCAGCTCGGCGAGGCTGACGAAGCGGTCGCCGTCGGCGTCGACCAGGGGGCGGGCTCCCGCCCCCCCGACAACGCCTTGAGTTCCGCGTAGTCGACCGCGCGAAGAGACCCGTCGGTCCCCGGGTCTGCTGCGCTGCGGGGGCGGCTCAGGTACAGGGTGATCACATAATCGCGCGAGGCGGTATGGCAGGTGACGCAGGGGAGCATCTCCAGGTGCAGCTGCGCCTGGGGGAGCCAGGCGCCATGGGCCGCCGCCATGGCCGGCGCCGCGTGGCAGGCGGCGCAGGGGCGGTTCATGTCCTGCCCGGAGACCTCCCTGGTGGCATGGGCGGCGTGGGGGTTTGGCAGTCGCCGCAGGCGGCGTTGGCGGCATGGTCGGTGGCGGAATATCCGCGGCGATCGCCTGATGGCAATCGCGGCAGCTCGCCCTGGACGGGGTCAGGCCGTCCTCGGGGTGGCCGGCGGTGACCGAGGCATGGCAGGCGGGCAACCCAGTTCGGCGTGGGCGGTATGGTCGAAGAGGCGGGGATCGACGATCCGCTGCGGCGTCACGGTTTCGGCATCGGCGTGACAGCCGAGGCAGGTTTGGCTCGCCAGCGCCCCGGCCTCTGCGGGAGAGGGGCCGGCGAGCGCCAGCAGCGCCAGCAGCGCCAGGGCCGGGGTCAGGCGATTGGCAGCCGTCTCATGATTGCTCCTCCCGGCTGCGGTTGTCCTGGCCGCTGCGCAGGTCGGCGCTATCCGTTCCGGTGCCCATCCCGGACCAGGGCCAAGCGCCATCAGGGCGGAGAAGACCTGAGCCACCAGGATGATGGCGCAATAACCGAAAAAGATGGCGTGCCAGGCTGCCGAAGTCGCCGGTGGTCAGCCAGCCGAAATATTTCGCCGCCAGCAGGGTCGCCCCGAAGGCTGTCAGCAGTCCTATCCAGCAGAGTTCCCGTTTCATGATCGTTCCTCCTTCTCCGGGCTTTGTTTCCGGCCGGGACTAGTCCCGTGCCGGCACCTTCGCCCGCCGGCCGCTGGGCGAGGCGTCTGCGTTTCACCGCCGCGGCCCGCCGTGCGCTGCGAAATGCCGGAACACGGGGCGACGACGATCAGGGCGCAGAAGCCGAGAAAGGTCCGACCAGCAACGGGCTGCTGTCCTGGCGGCCGGTGGCGGCCCAGGCGGCCGGGACCGGCTCCGTCAGCAGGGCGATAGCCGTCGATAATCCTGCCTTGCCGTTCATGGGGTTGCTCCTTTCCTCGCTAGTGAACGCTGAGCACGTTGAGCACGTTCTTGTAGGCGCAATCCACGGCCACGCGGATCTCCTCCCGGTCGGCGGCGCAAACCGGTTTCAGCGCGCGGTAGAAATCCATTCGCGGCGGATCTTGCGCACCGTGGCGAGGGACTTCTCGTCCGAGACCAGGATGATGGTCAGGTTGCGGTCGCATCTTTTCATCAGCGGGATCAAGTCGGCCGTGGCCACCTTTTCGTCGAAAACCTCCCCACCAGGATGACGTGGGCATTCTTTTGCAGAATGTCGCTCAGCACGTCGGCGGCGGAGTCGGTGGTCTTCACCGAGTAGCCGGCCTGGGAAAAGACCTCGGCCAGGACCCGGCGGGTTTCGGTATCCTTGTCGGCAATGAGAATGCCTCGCTCGTTCATGCCCGCCTCGCTTGGTTGGAGAGCTAGCGCCCCTCGCCGCCCGGCAGCTGGGCCTCGCGGTTCTCCTTGGGCGCGCGGTGGACATCTCCTTGACCAGCACCCCGAACAGCATCAGGGCGGGAATCACCTGACAGGCGACGATCAGCCCCAGAAACCCGAGGAAGACGAAGCCTGCCGAGCGGACCGCCGTGGATCATGGCCGGTAAAGGTGCCGAGGAGGAGGACGCCGATCAGGACCGCCAGGCCGAACAGGAAAGTTTTGACCGCTCTTTTCATGACCGTCTCCTTTCTAACGGAAGCCAAAAGACCGGGTCTCCCGCGACTGTGCGGAATCCCTGACCAGGGTTATTGCATCGCCGGCGCGACTGGGGAGTGAAAGTCAATCCTGAAAATTTCTGTAGTTACGGGATGTTGTGAATTTCAAGAGGAAGGTGGAAACGGCTGCGGGAGCTCCTGCCGGAGAGGAAAATTCCCGGCGCGCAGGAAATTTCCTGCGCGCCGGGTGCTGGGTCGTCAAGTGGCCGGGGCGCCCCAGGTGCACGGGCCGGGGGAGGGCTCTTCCGGCGCGGCGCCGGTCGCGGGTTCCCGCCCCCCGGCCGGGGCGTGTGGCTCCTCGCGGCGGTCGATGCGGTGCTTCTTGAGCAGGGCTGAGGGCGGCCGGGAGAGCCCTAAAGGAAGGCTTCGGCGGCGATGTTCTCCTCGGCCAGCGCCATCAGGTCGAGCAGGTAGTGGCGTTCCGCCTGGGCACAGACCGCCTCCCGGTACTGGTGGAAGCGGGGGAGGTGGCGGGGGGCGGCGCCGGCCGGCGCGGCCCCCGCGCCCGACGCGCCGGCCGGCGCCGCCCCCCGCCACCTCCCCCGCTTCCACCAGTACCGGGAGGCGGTCTGTGCCCAGGCGGAACGCCACTACCTGCTCGACCTGATGGCGCTGGCCGAGGAGAACATCGCCGAAGCCTGCCGCCTCTCCGGGCTCTCCCAGTCACGCCTCTACGCCCTGCTCAAGAAGCACCGCATCGACCGCCACGAGGAGCCACACACCCCGGACACGGGGGCGGCAACCCGCGACCGGCGCCGCGCCGGAAGAGCCCTCCCCCCGCCCCTGCACCTGACCCGCCCCGGCCACTTGACAACCGTTCCCGGCGCGCAGGAAATTTCCTGCGCGCCGGGAATTTTCCTCTCCGGCAGGAGCTCCCGCAGCCGTTTCCACCTTCCTCTTGAAATTCACAACATCCCGTAACTACAGAAATTTTCAGGATTGACGGGCGCCGCTCCCGGCTGGCACCGGCGATGCAATAACCCTGGTCAGGGATTCCGCACAGTCGCGGGAGACCCGGTCTTTTGGCTTCCGTTAGAAAGGAGACGGTCATGAAAAGAGCGGTCAAAACTTTCCTGTTCGGCCTGGCGGTCCTGATCGGCGTCCTCCTCCTCGGCACCTTTACCGGCCTGATCCACGGCGGGAACCTCGGCGGCTACATCTTCCTCGGGTTTCTGGGGCTGATCGTCGCCTGTCAGGTGATTCCCGCCCTGATGCTGTTCGGGGTGCTGGTCAAGGAGATCGTCCACCCCGCGCCCAAGGAGAACCGCGAGGCCCAGCTGCCGGGCGGCGAGGGGCACTAGAAGCTTCTCCAACCAAGCGAGGCGGTCATGAACGAGCGAGGCATTCTCATTGCCGACAAGGATACCGAAACCCGCCGGGTCCTGGCCGAGGTCCTTTCCCAGGCCGGCTACTCGGTGAAGACCACCGACTCCGCCGCCGACGTGCTGAGCGACATTCTGCAAAAGAATGCCCACGTCATCCTGGTGGGGAGCGATTTCGACGAAAAGGTGGCCACGGCCGACTTGATCCCGCTGATCAAAAGATGCGACCGCAACCTGACCATCATCCTGGTCTCGGACGAGAAGTCCCTCGCCACGGTGCGCAAGATCCGCCGCGAAGGGATCTTCTACCACGCGCTGAAACCGGTTTGCGCCGCCGACCGGGAGGAGATCCGCGTGGCCGTGGAGTGCGCCTACAAGAACGTGCTCAACGTGCTGAGCGTTCACTAGCGAGGAAAGGAGCAACCCCATGAACGGCAAGGCAGGATTATCGACGGCTATCGCCCTGCTGACGGGGCCGGTCCCGGCCGCCTGGGCCGCCACCGGCCGCCAGGACAGCAGCCCGTTGGTGGTCTGGACCTTTCTCGGCTTCTGCGCCCTGATCGTCGTCGCCCAGCTGCTTCCGGCATTTCGCAGCGCACGGCGGGCCGCGGCGGCGAAACGCAGACGCCTCGCCCAGCGGCAGGCGGTGAAGGTGCCGGCACGGGACTAGTCCCGGCCGGAAACAAAGCCCGGAGAAGGAGGAACGATCATGAAACGGGAACTCTGCTGGATAGGACTGCTGACAGCCTTCGGGGCGACCCTGCTGGCGGCGAAATATTTCGGCTGGCTGACCACCGGCGGCTTCGGCAGCCTGGTCACTGCCATCTTTTTCGGTTATTGCGCCATCATCCTGGTGGCTCAGGTCTTCTCCGCCCTGATGGCGCTTCGCGCCCTGGTCCGGGATGCGGCACTGCGCAACGGGGAACTCCAGCGCGCGACCTGCCGCAGCGGCCAGGACAACCGCAGCCGGGAGGAGCAATCATGAGACGGCTGCCGAATCGCCTGACCCCGGCCCTGGCGCTGCTGGCGCTGCTGGCGCTCGCCGGCCCCTCTCCCGCAGAGGCCGGGGCGCTGGCGAGCGAAACCTGCCTCGGCTGTCACGCCGATGCCGAAACCGTGACGCCGCAGCGGGTCGTCGATCCCCGCCTCTTCGACCATACCGCCCACGCCGAACTGGGCTGCCCGACCTGCCACGCCTCGGTCGGCGCCGGCCACCCCGAGGACGGCCTGACCCCGTCCAGGGCGAGCTGCCGCGATTGCCATCAGGCGATCGCCGCGGAATATGCCGCCACCGACCATGCCGCCAACGCCGCCTGCGGCGACTGCCACAACCCCCACGCCGCCCATGCCACCCGGGAGGTCTCCGGGCAGGACATGAACCGCCCCTGCGCCGCCTGCCACGCGGCGCCGGCCATGGCGGCGGCCCATGGCGCCTGGCTCCCCCAGGCGCAGCTGCACCTGGAGATGCTCCCCTGCGTCACCTGCCATACCGCCTCGCGCGATTATGTCATCACCCTGTACCTGAGCCGCCCCCGCAGCGCAGCAGACCCGGGAGCCCGCACGGGACTCTTCGCGCCGGTCGACTACGCGGAACTCAAGGCGCTGTCCGGGGGGGCGGGAGCCCGCCGCCCTGGTCGACGCCGACGGCGACGGCTTCGTCAGCCTCGCCGAGCTGAAACGCTTCAACCCTGCCCGGGCCTCGTCCCTGCGCCTCACGGGGATGCTGACCCCCGAGGTCGTCACCCACAACCTGCAGATCCTCGACAACCGCTGGGACTGCACCTTCTGCCACGCCTCCGGCCCCGGGGCGATGCAGACCAGTTATCTCGCCGTCCCGCGGGCGGACGGCAGCTACGGGCGGCTGCCGGTGGAGAAGGGGGCGATCCTCGACGCCCTGAACGGCACCCCCGATTTCTACATGATGGGCGCCACCCGCAACGCCTCCCTGAACCTGCTCGGCCTGGCGATCCTCGCCGGCGGCCTGGTTATGCCGGTCGGCCACGGGTTCCTGCGCTTTCTGACCCGGAACAACCGCCCGTGAAAGGAGCAACGCCATGACCTCGCACAGCAGCCAGAACCCCTCGCGGATCTACCTGCAGCCGACGCCGGTGCGCATCTGGCACTGGCTCAACGCCCTGGGCATCGTCACCCTCGGCCTCTCCGGCGCCCAGATCCGTTTTCCCGAGTTCGTCAACCTCTTCGGCAGCTACAAGGGGGCGATCGAGCTCCACAATGCCGCCGGCCTGCTGGTCTCGGTCTCCTTCGCCCTCTGGTTCTTCTACTACACCTGCGTCGCCCACAAGATGACCCGGCTCTACGTCCCCAGCGGCCAGGACCTGCGCCACGGCCTGCTGCGCCAAGGGCTCTTCTACTTCTATTACTACTTCCAGGGGCGGCCCAATCCCCACCATCCGACCCCCGACAACAAGTTCAACCCGCTGCAGAAATCGGCCTATCTCGCCATCATGTTCGTCCTCATGCCCCTGACGGGACTGAGCGGCATCCTGCTGATGAACGTCGCGCCGCTGCGGGAGGTAGTGCTTTTGGTCGGGGGGCTGAAGATCCTGGTCGGAGTCCATTTCCTGCTGGCCTGCGCACTCTTCGCCTTTCTCTTCACCCACGTCTACCTCGCCACCCTCGGCCGCACCCCCACCGCCTACATCAAGCCGATGTGGACCGGCTGGGAGGAACTCGATACCGAGGAGCACGGCAAAACCGTGAAACCCTGAGCGGGACGGCGGGATGTCAAGGAGGTTGTCATGAACGGCTATTCGAATTTTCGACCGGGCGCATCCCGGTCAAGGGGCTTCGGACCGGCGGCGCCACGGCCCGCCGAAAACCACCTTGAGTCGTTCCAGCGGGAGTTCCAGGTCCTCTCCCGGCGCTGCATCCAGGAGCTGTTCGCTTTTCTGCTGATCGCGACCGGTTGCTTCGCGCTCCGTCATGCCGACCTGCTCGGAGCGCTGCCGGACCCAGTCCGGACCCTCCTCGGCGCGCCTCCCCCGCCGGTCCTGACCAGCCTGCTGCTGGGCATCTACCTCTTCTCGCAGACCGTCCTCACCCTCGGCCGCGCCGTCGGCGGGGCCCGGCCTTTGCTGAAATGGCAGCATCTCGCCTACCGCTGCGCCTTCTTTTTCTTCTACGCCACGGCCGGCGCCCTGGGCGATCACTTCCTGGCCGTCTTAGTCGCCGGCCTGACCCTCTTCGGCCTGGAGTTTTTCAGCCTCTGGACCTATTCAGCCAGAAACCTCCCACCGGGGCGCGCCCTGTCGGGCCGGCTCTGAAACGCCCGCAACCGTTCGGCATCTTCCCCGGCGTCTAAGCGGCTGCCCGGCAGAAAAATCCGTGCTACACTTGCCGGCGTCGCCAATCGCCCCGCCGCCTCCCGGCGGCGGGAACCGCCCCCCTCTCCAGGACCATTCCCCCGCAATGAAGATCCCGCGCCTCCAATCCCTGGTCCCATTGCTGGTGCTGGTTCTCTTCGGCGCCGCGCTCTGGGTGATTCACCACGCCCTGGCCGACTACCACTATCAGGACATCCTGCGCCAGCTGCGGGCCATCCCCGGGCCACGCCTGGTCGCGGCCCTGATCCTGACCGCCCTCTCCTACCTGGTCATGACCGCGTACGACCGGCTCGCCATCCGCTACGTCGGCCACCCCCTGGAGCGGGGCAAGGTCCCTTTCGCCTCCTTTATCAGCTACGCCTTCAGTAACAACATCGGCCTCTCCCTGCTCACCTCCGGGTCGATCCGCTACCGCCTCTATTCGGCGTGGGGGCTGTCGGCCGAGGAGATCGCCCGGGTCGTCGGCTTCACGGTGGTGACCTTCTGGCTCGGCCTGCTGGCGACCGGCGGCGCGGTCTTTTTGAGCGAACCCCTGGTGCTGCCGGCCGGCAGCCACCTCCCCCTGGTCTCGATCCACGCGCTGGGCCTGCTCTCGCTGGCCGCGGTCGGCGGCTACCTGCTGCTGGTCGGCCTGCGCCGGGCCCCGTTTCGGCTGCGCGGCTGGGAATTTCAGCTGCCGGCCCCGCGCCTGGCCCTCGGTCAGCTGCTGGTCGGGGCTCTCGACTGGGTGCTGGCCGGCAGCGTCCTTTACGCCCTGCTGCCGGCCTCGGCGCCGATTTCCTTCGGTCAGTGGCTGGGGGTCTTCATGCTCGCCCAGTTGGTGGCGCTGATCAGCCATGTGCCGGGCGGCCTGGGGGTCTTCGAGTCGCTGGTCCTGACCTTTGCCCCGAACGTCCCCGTCGACACCCTCATCGGCGCCCTGCTCGTCTACCGCGGCATCTACTACCTGCTGCCGCTGGGACTGGCCGCGCTCCTGCTCGGTGGGCGGGAACTGCGACGCAAGCAGGGGCGCCTGGTCCAGGCGACCCAGTTCGCCGGCCGCTGGAGTTCGGTGATGGTGCCGCACCTGCTGGCGGCCAGCACCCTGGCCGGCGGCGCCATCCTGCTCTTTTCCGGGGCGACGCCGGCCATCCCCTCCCGCCTGCACTGGATGCAGGACTTTCTGCCGCTGCCGGTGGTGGAACTCTCTCACTTCTTCGGCAGCCTGGCCGGAGCCGGGCTGCTGATTCTCGCCCGGGGCCTGCAACGCCGTCTCGACGCGGCCTACCTGCTGGCCGCGGTGCTGCTGGCAGCCGGCAGCCTCTTCTCCCTGCTCAAAGGGGCCGACTACGAGGAGGCCCTGTTGCTCCTGATGATGCTGGCGGCCCTCCTCCCCTGTCGCCGCCACTTCTACCGGCGCTCCCCCCTGCTCGGCGAACCCTTCAGCGCCAGCTGGGTGGCGACCATCCTGCTGGTGCTGGTCTGCTCGCTCTGGCTGGGCTTCTTTTCCTACAAGCACCAGGCCTATTCCGGGGAACTCTGGTGGCATTTCGCCCTGCGCGGCGATGCGCCCCGTTTTCTGCGCGCCGAGGTGGGCGCCAGCGTCCTGCTGCTGCTCTTTGCCGTCGTCAAGCTGCTGCGCCCGGTGCCGCGGGATCCCGACCGCCCCGGCCCGGTCGAGCTGGAACGCGCCCGGGAGGTGATCCGGCGGGTACCGCAGACCTCGGCCAACCTGGCACTGCTCGGCGACAAAGCCCTGCTGTTCAACGCGGCCCAAAGCGCCTTTATCATGTATGCCGTCGAGGGACGCAGCTGGGTGGCACTGGGCGATCCGGTCGGCGCGAAGGCGGAGCAGCGAGGAACTGGCCTGGCAATTCCGCGAGCTCTGCGAGCGGCATGGCGGCTGGCCGGTCTTCTACGAGGTCGGTCCCGACACCCTGCCCCTCTACCTCGATCTCGGCCTGACGCCGGTGAAGATCGGCGAAAAGGCCCGGGTTGCGCTGGCGGAGTTTTCCCTGGACGGAGGCTCGCGCAGCGGTTTGCGTTACATCCTCCGCCGCCTGGAAAAGGACGGGTGCAGCTTCGAGGTCGTGCCGGCGGCGGCCGTCCCCGCGCTGCTGCCCGAACTGCAGGCCGTCTCCGACGCCTGGCTGGCGGCCAAGCACACCCGCGAAAAAGGGTTCTCGCTGGGCTATTTCGATGCCGGCTACCTCCGCCACTTTCCCTGTCGCCCTGGTCCGCCGGGACGGGGCCGATCGTCGCCTTCGCCAATCTCTGGCCGGGCGGCGACCGCGAGGAACTCTCCGTCGACCTGATGCGCTTCCTCCCCCACGCGCCGAGCGGCACCATGGACTATCTCTTCGTCAGCCTCATCCTCTGGGGCCAAAAGGAAGGATACCGCTGGTTCAACCTGGGCATGGCCCCCCTGGCGGGCCTGGAAAACCGTGCCTTTGCCCCTTTGTGGAACCGGCTCGGAGCGCTGGTCTTCCGTCACGGCGAACACTTCTACAACTTCCAGGGGCTGCGCGAGTACAAGGGGAAGTTCTCCCCCGATCTGGGACCCCCGCTACCTGGCCTGTCCGGGCGGGCTGGCGTTGCCGCGCATCCTCACCAACATCGCCACCCTGATCTCGGGCGGCCTCAAAGGAGTCGTCGGCAAATGAAACGCTGGCTGCTGGTTCTGTTGCTGCTGCTCGTCGCCCTTCCGGCCTGGGCAGCCCCTACCGAAGACACCCTCCGCTTCGGCCGTTTCGGCCAGGTCGTTTGCTATCGCAACACCCCCCAGCCCAAACACGTGGTCCTGTTCGTCTCCGGCGACGGCGGCTGGAACCTGGGGGTAATCGACATGGCCCGCAGCCTCGCCGGCCTCGACGCCCTGGTGGTCGGCATCGACATCAACCACTTCTTCCGGGAACTGGCCAAGGGGAAGGAGAAATGCCTCTACCCGGCTGCCGACTTC